>NZ_CP010836.1:0-1200000 GCF_000935025.1 Sphingomonas hengshuiensis | reverse complement strand
ACGCGGCTGAGATCATTCCGCGTAGCGGGAAGCAACTGCCCACTGGCAGATTGCGTCACGAACATAGGAAGGTCTCGCCGACGGAACCCATCCTGCGGCGATCAGTTTCGCATCGACCGCGTAGACGACCCTGTACCCGGCAAACCACATCGGTCAGGACGTATGAGCGACATGCACAACCCTTGACGCGCGAGCGATTAGACGACCCGCTGCGCGGGATTGGCGCTTGCGGTGAGGTAAGCCCAGGACTCCGAGCGCTTCACCTGGATTGAGCGGTGCCCGCCCCGGGCAGAACATTTCGACTCCTTCAACACGAGGAGTCGACCGATGAACGACCTGATACCCGTTATTGCCGCCAGCCCGCTTCGCCAGCGGCTGATCGACGACATGACCATGCGCCGGTTCAGCCACGAGACGCAGCGCAACTATATCCGCGACGTCGGGCGGTTCGCGACGTGGCTGGGGCGCTCGCCGCATACCGCGACGGCGGAGGATCTTCGCCGGTTCCAGATCGAGCAGCAGGATGCCGGCGTGCCCGCGCCGACGATGAACAGTATCGTCGCGGCGCTGCGGTTCTTCTTCACGCACACGCTCGACCGGCCCGACCTCGCGCGCAAGCTGATCCGCACCGCGCATGCCCGCAAGATCCCGGTGGTGCTGACCCTTGAGGAGATGACGCGGCTGCTCGAGGCGACCACTTGCCTCAAGCACCAGGCCGCACTGTCGGTCGCCTATGGCGCAGGCTTGCGCGTCGCCGAAGTCTCGCATCTCAAGGTACGCGATATCGACAGCGAGCGCATGCTGCTCCGTATCGAGCAGGGCAAGGGCGGACGATACCGCAACGCCATGCTGCCCGAAGGCCTGCTCGTGCTGCTGCGGGACTGGTGGCGCGCCGGGCGACAGCAGGGCGTGTTATACGCCGATGGCTGGCTCTTTCCGGGACGGAGAGCGATGGTGCCGATCAGCACGCGCCAGCTGTACCGGGTCGTCGTCGAGGCAGCCGAAGCGGCCGACATCGCCAAGCGCGTCGGGCCACACACCTTGCGGCACAGCTTCGCCACCCACCTGCTTGAGGACGGGGTCGATATCCGCGTCATTCAGGCGCTGCTCGGTCACGCCAAGCTCAACACCACCGCTTTCTATACCCAGGTGGCGACCAAGACGATGCGCGCGGTGACCAGTCCGCTCGACCGGCTGCTGCTTCCCGGGGGACCGCCTGACGGTTTAGGCCCGATGCGCGCCTCCATCGAGGTCGCCGACATCTTCCGGGCGGCAGGGCCTGCGTATCGCGCGACCCATGCCGGGCACCTGAGCCTGCACCAGCTCAAGATCATGTCGGCGGTCGAGCATTGCCGCACCGCTGCGATGGGTGGTCATGTCGAGGCCTGCACCGACTGCGGCCATTGGCGGATCTCCTATAATAGCTGTCGCAACCGGCACTGTCCCAAGTGCCAGGGCGCTGCCGCGCGCACCTGGCTGGCCGAGCGCGAGGCCGACCTGTTGCCGGTCGGCTACTTCCATGTCGTGTTCACGCTTCCGGCCGAGGTCGGCGCCATCGCCTTTCACAACAAGGCGCTGGTGTACGACCTGCTGTTCCGCGCGGCGGCCGACACGATGCAGATCATCGCCGCCGATCCCAAGCATCTCGGTGCCAGGATCGGCATCACCGCCGTGCTGCACACATGGGGATCGGCGCTGACGCATCACCCGCATATCCACATGATCGTGCCGGGTGGGGGCATCTCGCAGGGCGGAGAGCGCTGGGTCTCCGCGCGACCGGCGTTCCTCCTACCCGTGCGGGTGCTGGGCGCGCTGTTCCGCCGCCTTTTCCTGACGCGGCTGATCGCGCTCCACCAGGACGGTCGGCTCCGTTTTTATGGCAGCATGGCACCTCTCGCCGAACGCCGCGCATTCCTGCGCCACCTGTCGCCCGTCCGCAAAAAGCGATGGGTGGTCTATGCTAAGCCCCCGTTCGCCGGCCCCGAAGCGGTGCTCGCCTATCTGTCGCGCTACACCCACCGCGTCGCCATCTCGAGCAGCCGCCTCATCGGCTTCGACGAGGCGGGCGTCACGTTCCGCTACAAGGATTATCGCCGCAGCGGCACCGACCGCCAGCAGGTCATGACGCTCAGCCACGACGAGTTCATCCGCCGCTTCTTGCTGCATGCTCTGCCGCGCGGGTTCCACCGCATCCGCCATTATGGTCTGCTCGCCAGCGGCACGCGCAAGGGCAACCTCGAACGCGCCCGTGCCCTGCTGAACGTCGCGCCGCCGACCGACGATGCAATGGAGGAGCCGCCCGACGTCCGACCGCCATGCCCGTGCTGCGGCGGCCAGATGATCATCATCGAGATCCTCGAACGTAGATATCAACCGCGCGCGCCGCCGCCCTTCGTAACCGCAACCGGGAGATCGGCGTCGTGACCCGGCACGGCCCACCACGGATCGCTCCCGCAGCAACCATGCTTCGGGGAACGAGAGCGCCTGCACCGACCCCGCCCAAAAGCAGACGCAGACCCGCCAAAATCGGACGGTCTGCATTTACGCACCCTCATCGCCGTCCAAAAAGCGGACGATCCGCTCTCAAATACGTCCGCATATCGGCAGCGCCCACCAGCGCCCAGACCCGCCGAAAGTCGAAATCCCCATAGCGCACCGCCGGGCGCCCGCGGGTTCGGGCACCGCCGACTTTCCGACGCCTCACGGCGTCCGAAACTCTGAACGCTAGCGGCCAGTCCGCTCTTGGCCCGATAATCTCGATAGCTGGCATTCGCCGCAGGTCCATGCCAAACGCAGCACCGACCCCTTTCCAGCCGCTCAACCTGGCCAGCCAGCCAACCCGAATGCAGACGTGATCGACTTCAAGGTCTGAGTTTGAGATCGCGCTTCCTCGAGCGCTACTATCGTAGCGGGAGGACTTCGGGCGCTGAGGGCAAGATTACTAACCAAGTCTACCATCGAGGCCTCGTAGAGAGGCCCATGCAGCAAAGAACCAGCAACCCGGCCAATGCCATCCACAACCCCGTCGAGGAACCTCTGACGGGCTGTTGAGTGGAGACGCGCGGCTGCGGGACCAGCTCGAAACCGGACACCGATTTCGACGGCGAGGCGCGGCCTGCCCGCGCCCGCGCCTTGCGACTGCCCGCGTTGGCACCACTCATACGCGACGCCCGGGCAACCGAGGCGGTCCCCGGCACAGGCGCAGCAGCCACCGTGCCCATCCCCAGTTCGAGGCGTGTGGCGGTATCGGCATGCCAGTCGCCCCGTTCGACAGCGTCACGCATCGCGGCAACGAGCTTCGCGCGCGCCGCCGGATTAGCCTCCGCAAAGAAGCGGTCCAGCCCGAGATTATAGCGATCGCGCAAATAGACGTCGCGCACGGCCTCCCAGTCGCGATCGGTCACCAGATCGGGCTTCGTCGCTTCCCAGAGCGACATGGAATCGGTCAGGTCCGCCATGTAGCGCGCGCCGTTATAACCGCTCGCCTGCATGCCCTTGATCCATTCCGGGTTGAGATAGCGGCTGTCGCGCTCCCGCGCATAGAAACGGCTGAGCGTCTCGATCCGCACGTCGCCGGCGACCTGGCCATTGGCGACATAGGTTTCGATGTTGCGCCCGGTGCGCTGGCGCACCGCCATCGCCAGGCCACCAAGATAAGCGGCGGGCATCGGTGTATCGAGCAGGCCATAGGCGCTGGAGGAGCGGCTGAATATCGCGGCATCGACCCGCTCCAGATTGGCCGCGAAGGCGGTGCTGTCCGCTTCCCCGTCAATCCCGTCCCCATAAGCATGGCCCAGCCGCGCCTCGTAGAGCCGGTTCAGCCGCTCGGGGCTCCAGCCCTCGCGGTTGGCGAACTGGGTCGAGGGAGAATAGGCACCCGGCGCGGTCGAGAAAATCCGGCGCAGGGCGCGGCGCTCGGCGACATCTGCCGGCACCCCGGCCCGGCGTAGCGCGGCGATCCGCGCCCGGGTCTCGGCGCGAATGGGATTGTCCGGCTCTTCGGCGGCGGAGACCAGCGCGATCGCGCGCGCAATCAGACCAAGCTTGTCGCCGAAATGATCGCGATAGGTGCCCGAAGTGGTGACCAGCACATCGACGCGCGAACGGCCAAGCGCCGCGCGCGGTTCGAGTGCGACATCCACTACCTGGCCGCGCGAATTCCAGACAGGGCGCACGCCCAGCAGGCGGAAGATCTGGGCTTCGCTGGTGCCACCATTCTGCGCGGTCTCGCCCGACCACAGCACAAAAGCGACCTTGCGCGGCGGCTTGCCGGTTCGGGCGCGGTGCTGGGCGATCATGTCGTCGGCGAGCCTTGCCCCCGCCTGCCAAGCCGCCGGTGTCGGGATCGCGCGGACATCGAGCGTATAGGGATTGCGCCCGGCAGGCAGCGCATCGGGATTGCGGATCGCGTCCTGCATCGGCCCCGGCGCGACATAACCGCCGGACAGGGCCGCGATGATCGCATCTATCTCGCGCGGTGCCTGGGCGAGGCGTGCGGCATAGTCGCGCGCCTGCGTTGCCCGCGCCGGGGCGAGCGCCGCGTCGTCACCGGCGAGCAAGCGGGTCACCGCGACGAGGTCGGGCGCGGCGCCTCCGTTCCCGGCCAGCATCGCCTGGACGAGCCTTGCTGTGGTTACCGGATCAGGCGCCTGACCCAGGATATGGCCACCCACCGGCATCGGCGCAGCGGCAGCTTCCCGGAGATAGCGGCGAAGCGCCGGCTCGATCGCCGTCCAGGGCGCGCTTGCCGGATCGAAGTCGAGCGCCTCCCCTATCCCCGCGCGGTTGGCGGCATCGCGAATGGCCTGTTGGTCTAGAGGCTGGCCACCGAGCAGTTTCGCAATCGCCGCCAGATCCGGATTGAGCCCGGCACGGACGATCTCCGGCATGAAGCCGATGGTGACCGCATGGGTGCGCCGCTTGTTGCCCACCCCGCCATTGGCCTGGAGCGGCAGCGGCTGGATATGCGGCAGCGCGCCGATCAGCACAGCAACCGCATCGTCAGCCGCCGGGCCTTCCTGCTTGCCCGGCATCAGCGAGAGCTGGGTGAACATCGGCAGATAGGCATCGGCATGCTCGCCCTTCTGCATCCAGAGATGGAAGGCGAGATATTGGTGATGCGGCGGCAGTGCGCCCTTGGCCGCAAGCGCACCGGCATCGGCCTGAATGCCCCAGATCGGATGCGCGACCAGCGTCACCTTGCCGAAGCGCAGCGCCGGAATGACGATTTGGCCATCCACGGTCATGATCCTGCCTGGCGGCAGCCCCCAGCGCGCCTCGGTCGCGCGGCGGACCTCATCTGGCAGCGTGGCATACCAGTCGAGATAGGTTGCAAGCGGGATCGTGATCGCACCCTGCGCGATCCGTGCGCGCAGCGCCGTCCTGTCGCCCGTCCGGGTGCTCGACCCCGTCTCCGCCATCCGCTTCGACAGGGTCGCGACATCGGGGATCGGATCGGGCCCAACATCATAGCCCTCGGCACGCAGGCGGGTGAGCAGCGCGGCGATGCTCCCCTGCGCGTCCATATAGCTGTCGGGATCGCTGCCGACATCGGCCTCACCCGGCTCTTCATTGTGATAGGGGATGACGATGCGCTTTTCGGCGTTAGGCAAGCGGTGGAGCCGGGCCCAGGCCATTGCGCGGGCGACGCGCCAGCGCACCTGATCCGGCAGCGCGGCATAGCCGACCGCGCCATCGGGCGCGACCGCGCGGGCACCCACCACCATCGGCTCGACAATGCCCTCCAGCTCGCTCAGCGCGAGTTCGCCGGTCTGTTCGGGCGCGAACCCGCCCAGGCTATCGCGCCACGCCTCGGGCGTGCGGCGATAGTCGGTGGCACACATCAGCGGCGGGACACCGAGCCGCGCAGCCTCCGCCACCCCTGCCCTGGCATCGGCATAGTCTATCCGGTTCGCGCACAGGATGAGCGCATCGAGACGCTCGCCACCGAGCAGCGAGGATGCCAGGTCGCGTCCGCCTTCGCGCCAGATCGGCACCGGCATGCCGCCCTGCTTCTCGATCTCGAGGATCAGCGCCGAGACCACCGCCGCGTTGTTCGCCAATACCAGGCTACGATAGAACAGGATGCCGACGCGCGGCCGAGTGGCGGCATCAGGCAGGCGGCCGGTTTCCCACGCCAGATAATCGGAAAGCCTCGCGAACGGCGCTTTGGCTTCTGGATGCCACAGGGCGAGTTCAGGGAAGACCTTTGGTGCGGGGACCGGAATCGGAAGGCCCAGCAGGCGCGAGCCGGCATAGGCGAAGAGACCCCCATAATTGTCCTCGGTCGCATTGTCCCAATAGCGAGCGACATCGGGATGCGAAGCGGGATCGACGGTGCCGGTGATCGGCGTGCCTGCGCCAACAACCAGCACTTTGGTCCGTTTCTTGGCCGCTTCGATCTGCGCGGAGAAGTTGAGCAGGCGCGGCCCGGCGGCGTCGATCAGGACAAGGTCATAGGTGCCGAGATCGACGCCTTCGATGCTCGGCAGCAGCCCGCCGCCAAGACCGAAGAAGTCGATCGCCATACTGCCTTCCACCCGCTTCGCCGCGGCGCGGGCGATCGTCGGCATCTCGGCAATATGGATCGATACAAAGGCGATACGCGACCGCGTGGCCTGTGCCTGCACAGAGGCCGGCAGGATCAGCCCCGACAGCAACAGCAGCAGTGCGGCGATTGCTCTCACTTCGTGGCTCCAGCCTTGCTTTCGGGGACATAGACGACCTTGCCGTCGGGCAGCTGATAGGCGACGCCCAGCCGGTCGCCATCGCCGGAGAGCTTCTTGTCGCTCACCCGCTCGACCTTGATCGTCTTGCCGTCCTTGCGGACGATCTCCATCCGTCCGTCCGCAGTCGTCCGCGTCATCGTCCAGGACGATTGCGGATCAAGCATCGAGGGCGTGCCCATCATCGAATAGAGCGCGACCACCATCGCCACGATGAAAGCCAGGCTGATGTCGAACAGGTTGGCGACGCCGGACAGCGGGTCTTCCTGCCAGCTACCCTCGTCGCGGCGGCGGGCGAAGCGCAGGGCGCGCCGGCGGGTCACGCCTTGTCCTCCTCGCGGCGCAGTGCCCGCTCGGCATGGAAACGCACCGCATCGAGATCGCTGCGTGCCCAGCCCTCGCGCACCATCGCGATCAGATAGGCCACCACGCCCACCGCCAGGCCGACGACGGTGCTCGAAAAGGCGATCACCATGTTCGAGGCAAGCATCTGGAGATCACCCTTGGCCAGCCCCGACAATGCCGTCGCCATCGGGATCAACGTGCCCATCAGACCCAGCGACGGCCCCACCCGGATGGCGAAGCGGACCGTGTTGAGCGAGCGGGCGGCATCACTTTCGGCCCGTGCGACGACTTCCTCGATCGCGAGCTCGTCGTCATGGGCATTGCCCGTCAGCCCGGAATCGATCGCCGCGCGATAGCGATCCCGCGCCGGCCGCCGCCCGCGCAATCGCCCGACATAACTGCGCACGAACAGGCCGGTCGCCAGCGCCGTCCAGGCGACGACGCCGAGCAGGCCGATAACGACCGGGAGGAACAGCAGATCGGAGATCGCCGCCAGCGCGTCCTTCGCCCACATGCTCAGAGGCTCCGCACATAGCGGGCATAGATCGTGCGCCCAGGCATGGCGTAGTCCGCCTTCTCATAATAGTTGATGTCGAAGGCGTTCGCGACTTCGAGGCGTAGCGTGTCCTTGGGTGTCACCCGCCAGCGGCTGCTGAAATCGACCGTGGTGAACCGGTCATAGGTGAACAGCCCGCCCACCCCGTTGGTGAAGATCTTGCCCTGGCTGTTGTCGGTATCGAGCCGATCGCCATTGTAGCGCACGGTCACCGTGCCCGAGACCGGCCCGGCATTGACCGTAGCCGAGCCCATGGCCTTCCAGTCCGCGACGTTGCGGATCGGGGTAACGGCGCCGGAGGGCAGCACGTCCTCGGCCTTGAGGATGCGGGTGACACTGCCATTCAAGCTAAACAGTCTCGGCGCCAGGCCGATCGCCGCGCCGGCATCAAGCGCGAACTGGCCCTCGATGCCGCGCATGCGCGACTTGTCCGAATTGATATAGCTGGTCTGGCGCAGCGTCGGGGTTTCGGAGACGATCGCCGTGGTGATGCGGTTGCGCGTACGGGCGTCGAAATAAGTGACGTCCGCGCTCAGCAGACCGCGCGCGAAGCCAAGACCGGCATCCCAGGTGGTGTTGCGTTCGGGCTGGAGATCGGGATTGCCGAAGGTCACGCGCCGCTGGACGCCGGCGAACTCCTCGCTCTCGCCGGCAAGCTGGATCGCCTGGGCGGGGACGAAAGCGCGACCGATCGTGCCGTGCGCGCGGAAGCCCGCGCCCAGCTTGACTACGGCGCCACCGCGCGGATTGAACACGCCGAAATCGGCCTTGCCCGGGGTGAAGTTGGTCCGGAACGGCGTCGCCCGGGTCATCACGGTGAGCCAGTCATAGCGGCCGCCGGCCGTCAGGATCACCCGCTCGCCGAACAGGTTGAGCCCGGCCTCGGCGAACACCGCCTTGGTCTCGCGGCTTTCGTTCGGGGAGGACGGCGCCTTGCCGGTGCCATTGGCATTGTAGGACAGCCGGTCTGCCCAGACCTTCTGCCAGTCGAAGCCATAGGTCAGGCGCAGCGGCGCGAAGACCTGCCAGCTGTCCTGCAGCTGGGCACCGCGATAGGTGGTGACGGTGCTGTTCGACTGGTAGCCTGTGGCAGCCGCCGGCACCTCGAAATAATTGTAATCCTCGCGCGAGGCATAAGCGACCAGGCGGATGGCGTGATCCTGCGGCGTGATTTCCACGCGGACATCGCCGCTGACCCGATTTGTGCCCGTCGCCGAGCGGCTCTGCGGGTTGAAGGAGCGCGGTCCCGGCGCATTGTTATCGAGGTCCGCAAAGTCGATGCTGCCGTCGATCCGCACGATCCGGCTCAGGTCGCTGCCGACGCGCAGGCGTCCCGAGGCGCGGCGGAAGTCGCTGTTCGGGCGCTTCTCGCCGCCGCCCAGGCGGAAATTGCCCATCTGGTTGACGTAGCCGAGTTCGAGATCGAAATCGGTGCCGCCAAGCAGAGCGCCGCCCAGGCGCATGCCCGAACGGATCGTCTCGAAGCTGCCACCGCCGACATTGAAGGAGCCGGCAAGCGGCCCGGACGAGCGACGGGTGATGATGTTGACCACGCCGCCGACCGCCGATGCGCCATAGAGCGCCGAGGCCGGCCCCTTCAGCACTTCCACCCGCGCAATGCTCTCGGGCGCGATCGTGGTGAAGCTGGTAGAACCTGCCGGGCGGCCATCGACCAGGACGAGCGTGCGGGGGTTAATGGTGAATTCGAAATCGGGCCGCAGACCGCGCAGACCGATACCCGCCAGCCCGTTCGGATACTGGATCACGTCCAGCCCGGCATTCTTCTTGAGCTGGTCGAGGAAGGTGACGCCGACCGTCTGATCGAGTTGGGCCTCGGTCACCACCTCCATCGAGGACGCGACATTCTCGCGCTTCTCGCGCGTGCGGTTCGCGGTAACGACGAGCGCATCTTCCGGTTGCGCGCCCGGAACGCCGTCCGCGGCGCTCTGTGCCGATACCGGCGTTCCGCTGATGACTGCCAGACCCAATCCCCAAATCACATGCTTCACAAATAGCTCCCCGCTTTGATTCAATGATATGATATCTTGTATCCTGCCATGGCGGCGGTTACTGCGGTCGTCAACCCGGAGCTTCCTTGAACAGGACGCCCCTTCCAAGGAATCTCTATTGATGATCGGGAATGCTGTGTTGAAGTCGGCAAAGGGCATTCCGGAGGGGGACAGCAATCCGGCCGCCATCACCAGTTGCCAATCCATTCTCGCAGCCATCCGCGAAGAGAGCGTGCACCTCGCGCTTTGGGCTGATGAAATTCGGTGTCCTCGCTTTGATAAAGGGCGATCCCGTCCCGCGCGATGTCCATGAAGAAGTAGCGACCGTGCGCTAGCCCATCGTTCACCTCATGCATCGTGTGCACGATGAAGTTTACCGGTGTGCGCAGCGTCTTGGTGATCGCCAATTCGCGGTTGAGCCGATCCTCGGCCGTCGCCCAGAACTCGATGCGGTCGGTCAGCTTGTCGTTGTTGACGATGACCAACAGGTCGAAATCCGACTGATAGCCCTTGGCGGTGTGCGGCTCATCGACCCAGCCGCCGCGCGGTAAAATAGGCGACCAGCGCCGTGCCGCATTTCGGCGGTCGGTCTCTGATCGCCTCTTTCCGAACCGGACGTGCGCCTTTCGTTACGCATCCGGCTCTCCAGAAGACATGGCAAAGTCAGGCGTGCCCATCCAACTATAGCGGTACCGGCAGACCGGGGTCCACGCGAGCAGGTGCTGCTCGACATGGCCCTCGCGCCAGAGCCGCCGCGTCGGGCGACGAAGACTGCGGAGATGGTGATCCCGCAAAATGTCGCGCCCGTGCGCCTTTGGGCGTTTCCTCCGCAACCATAGCCAGAGCCTTTTGCCGATATACCAGTCGAGACCGGTAAACACGCGTCCGGCCCGGGCGCAGTAGCGGTAGTAGTTCGCCCATCCGCGCAGGATAGGGTTGATCTCCTGAAGCGTTTCGCCAAGACTGCGCGCCGTATTGAGCGTGGTACGCAGTTTGACCTTTCGACGCAGGTCGGCGGCTTTGGCTTTGGGGATTTCGACGCGCGGGCCGTAGCCGTAGCGCTTGTCCCATCGCATGGTGACGTGGAAGCCGAGGAACTCGAACCCCTCCGTCACCGCCGTGACCCTTGTCTTTTCCGGTGACAATTCGAGGCCGGTGGTTCGGCGGAGATATTCGGCCAGCGCGGATTTCTCCGCGATGGCATCCTCTCTTGTGCCTGACACCATCACCACAAAGTCGTCGGCATAGCGTACCGGGTAGCAGACGCAGAGCCCGGCCCTGCCATCTCGCTGCCGTGCACCCCGTGCCGCTGCCACCCCATCACCTTGGCGATGCCGCCAGCATGAGGCTCAGGCCGCCTGACGCAGCGGTTCCGAGGTGGCGGAAAGGCCAGCGACCTGCGCGGCCCGGGTGACGGTCGGCACGCCTCCCCGCTCGGTGTAGGCGGCGGGCGGGAATGCCATCCACCGGGGCACCCAGCCCTCGACCTTGGCGCGGCCATTGCCGGTCAGGCAGTCGCGCATAATCCGGCGCATGACCTTGCCGGTCGCACCCTCGTTCGCCTTCGCCACCGTGTCGCCCGCCACGTCGCGCAGCACCGCCCCCAGCACCTCGCGGTCCCGGATCATGTCGAGCAGCGTGTCGTCGCCGGTCCAGACCTGCGCCATGTCGGTGCCGAGCAACGGGCCCAGGACTTCGATCAGCGCGCTACCCATCCTCCGGCGCCCCTGGCGCTGCCCGTCGCGGCGATCGTGTTCGCGGGAACTACGTATGGAGCGACGGTGATCGACCCCCTAGCGTTCACCCCCGGTGCTCATGCCGAGGCGGGCGAACGCGGCGGCGGTCCCGAAAAAGGCGAACACGGCGATGACTAGGCTGCGCCTTCACCCTGAACGCCATCTGGTGTCGCGCATCGGCTGGCTGCGTGCCGCAGTGCTTGGGGCCAATGATGGCATCGTCTCGACCGCCAGCCTGATCATCGGCGTAGCAGCCGCCGCAGCGAAGCCGGGCGATATCCTCATCGCTGGTGTCGCGGGACTGGTCGCTGGGGCCATGTCGATGGCGGCCGGCGAATATGTCTCGGTCAGCTCGCAGTCCGACACCGAACAGGCCGATCTTGCGCGCGAGCGCGCCGAACTGTCCGGCGACGTCGATGCCGAAATCCGGGAACTCGCCGGCATTTACGTGAAGCGCGGCGTCGATTCGACAACCGCCGACATCGTAGCGCGGCAGTTGATGGCCAAGGACGCGCTCGCCGCCCATGCCCATGACGAACTCGGCATCTCCGAGATGACGACGGCCCGGCCGATCCAGGCTGCGCTCACTTCCGCGGCGACCTTCACCGCCGGTGCCGCGCTGCCATTGGCGATCGTCATCTTTGCGCCAGCGCCCTGGCTGGTCGTCATCGAAGCCATCGCATCGCTTTTATTCCTCGCGGTGCTGGGTGCTGTTGGAGCGCGGGCGGGTGGCGCGCCGGTCTGGGTCGCGACAATCCGCGTCACCTTCTGGGGCGCGCTGGCAATGGCGCTGACAGCCGGGATCGGCTTGCTGGTAGGAACCGCGGTATGAAACACCGCGCCCCCACTTCGCCCAAATGCTGGTACGGGTGACGGCGCTCGCGCTCCTCGGCTATATTTCCGCCGCGCTGCTGGCCCAGGTCATCGTTGCGATCCTCGTCACGGCACTTCGCCCCCGACCGTCCTTGGTGGACCCTGTCCAGGGCCGCTCGCTCCCAAACGCGGCCTGGACGGGCTTACGCGCCTTTCGCGTCCGATCGCGCGAGGATGAAGATGACGCGACCAGCCAGACTTCCTTCTACCTTGAGCCCGTCGATCAGCAGCCGCTTGCCCCATATCGCGCCGGCCAGTTCCTGACGTTCCAGCTCGAGCTGCCCGATGCCCAGGGCCAGGTTAGACGGGTCACCCGCTGCTATTCGCTGTCCGACCGGCATGACCCGCAAGCGTTTCGGATCACGGTGAAGCGGGTCCCAGCGCCGCGCGATCGGCCCGATCTGTCGCCTGGGCTCGTTTCGAATCACTTCCTCGACAGGGTCGCACCGGGTGCCATCCTTCAGCTACGCGCGCCTGCCGGGGCATTTGTGCTTGGAGACGATCCCAGCGTCCCCGCAGTCCTGATCGCGGGCGGTATCGGCATCACGCCGCTATTCGCAATGGCGCGCGCTGCGCTCGCGACGCAGCCTGACCGCGCGCTCCATCTGTTCTACGGCGTCCAAGACCGTCGCGAACTGGTGTTCGAGGCCGACCTGCTGGCGATGCAGCAGCAGCATCCTAATTTCCACGTGACGATCGTCCAAAGTTGCCCGCTTCCGGGGAAGGCCGAAGGGGACAGCTTTCACGCCACAGGCTTCATCGATGTCGCGCTGCTGCGCCGCGTTCTGCCGCACGGTCGGCACAGCTTTTATGTGTGCGGGCCACCACCGATGATGGCGAGCCTCGTTCCCGCTTTGCGCGAATGGGGCGTGGCAGGCGACGCTGTCCATTATGAAGCGTTCGGTCCGGCCTCGATCGAGTCCCCCGAACAGGGGATCGCAGCCCCGCTCGAAACGCCGATCGAGATACAGTTCGTGACCTCGGCCCGGACGCTGAGTTGGACAGGCGCTGACACGAACCTGCTCGACTTCGCCGAACGCCACGGCATCGCGGTCGACTCCGGCTGCCGATCGGGAAGCTGCGGCACCTGCGAGACGGCGCTGACGGCGGGTGAAGTCGGCTACGCGCAACCGTCGTCCTTCGAGGTTGCCAAGGGCCATTGCCTGCTCTGTGTCGCTGTGCCGACCGGCGATCTGGTGCTCCAGGCATGAGCGGCCTGCGCACCAGCCTGTTGAGCCGCGAGGTCATCCCGTTCTACCTGTCGCTCGCCGCGCTCGGGGGTGCTGCACTGGCACTCGACGCGGCATTGCACCTTGCCAATGCCGTCTGGATCGGTCGCTATCTCGGCATTCCCGGGGTCCTGCTGATTCTTGCGTCGTCAGGCTATTCGATGCGCAAGCGCAAGCTGATCAAGTCGGGCAAGCCGGCCAACCTGCTCCGCTGGCATGAGCGGCTCGCCTGGGCAGGATCGCTGCTGGTCCTCGTCCATGCCGGCATCCATTTCAACGCGATCCTCGCCTGGCTCGCGGCTTGGGCGATGCTCATCAACATCGCCAGCGGCCTGACCGGCAAATATCTGCTGGGACGATCGCGCAAACGACTGGAAGCGACCCGCACGCGGTTGCGCGCGCAGGGGCTGTCGGCGGAAGCGCTTGAAGAGCAGACCTATTGGGACAGCCTCACCTTCGATGTCGTCAAGGCATGGCGCGTCGTCCACCTGCCGATCACGCTGGCGTTCGGCGTGCTGGCGCTGGCGCATATCATCGCGATCTGCCTGTTCTGGGGGTGGAGATGATGCGCCGTTGGGGTCTCTGGCTGATCGTCATCAACCTGTGCGGGCTGATCGCGCTTGTCTTCGCTCTGCCGCACCTGATGGTTGCGCCGGAGCCGCTGATCCCGGCGCACGCGAGCATCACGACGAACTGCTTCGCGTGCCATGCGCCGTTCAAGGGCGCGTCGGTCGATCGCTGCACCAATTGCCACAAGGTCGCCGAGATCGGCATCCGGACCACGACGGGCGCGGCGGTCAAAGCGCGCGGCAATGCGGTCGCCTTCCATCAGTCGCTGACGACGCCCAACTGCATGGCCTGCCACACCGACCATAGCGCGCCCCATCTGGTGAAGGCGTCGCGGAAAAGCTTCGCCCACGTCCTGCTGCGGCCCGACGTGCGTGGCCAGTGCGCGACCTGCCACCGCGCACCGCAAACGCCGCTGCATGCGCAGGCCGGGAAAAACTGTGCGGCGTGTCACACCCAATCCGGGTGGAAGCCCGCGACCTTCGACCATGCCCGCTTCTTTGCGCTGACGGGCCCGCACAAAGCGTCCTGCGCGACCTGCCACACCGGTGGCGATACCCGCCGCTACACCTGTTTCAGCTGCCACGAGCACCAGCCCGACCAGATCCGTGCCAAGCACGCCGAGGAAGGGATCCGGAACATCGAGAACTGTGCGCGCTGCCATCGCAGCGCCTCCGGCGAAGGTCGCGAAGGTGAAGAGCACCGCGGCGGCGGGGGCGATGACTGAACCCGCCCCCCCTTCAGAGATCAACCGAACGCCAAAAGGAACGCCATCATGATCCAGGACATTCTGCTTGTCGTCGAAAATTCGCCGCCCGCCCATCCGGTCATTCGCTCCGCCGACATGATGGCGGAGCGGCTACGCGAGGTGATATTTGGCGCCGTCACCCGCAACCTGTTGGACAAAGCCCGCCTGCCGCTCCAGCTTGCGTGGTGACCGGCCTCCGC
Organism: Sphingomonas hengshuiensis; assembly: GCF_000935025.1. Lineage (NCBI taxonomy): Bacteria > Pseudomonadati > Pseudomonadota > Alphaproteobacteria > Sphingomonadales > Sphingomonadaceae > Sphingomonas > Sphingomonas hengshuiensis. Next base: position 1,185,012 of record NZ_CP010836.1, on the reverse strand, counting down.
GCCAACGGACTGTCCTCGGCAGAAGCGACTGCGCGGCTTGCAGCGGACGGCCCGAATGAGCTTGCCCGGGCGAGGCGGCGATCGGTCCTGCGGATCGCGTTCGAGGTCCTGCGCGAACCGATGCTGGCGCTCCTGCTGGCGGGCGGTGTCGCCTATCTGTTGCTCGGTGATCTGACGGAGGCGTTGATCCTGCTCGGCTTTGCGACCTTTTCGGTCGGCGTGACCGTCATCCAGGAAACCCGCACCGAGCATGTGCTGGAGGCATTGCGTGACCTGTCCGCGCCGCGCGCGCGCGTCATCCGCGACGGCGTGCGCGTGCACATCGCGGGGCGCGAGGTGGTTCGAGACGACCTGATCGTGCTGGAACAGGGCGATCGCATCGCCGCAGATGCGGTGCTTATCGAGGCGAGCGATCTCCAAACCGACGAGTCGCTGCTGACCGGCGAATCCCTTCCGGTCGGCAAGGTCGTCGCGACCGAAGAGGCCGAGCACGAAACGCGCCGCCCCGGTGGCGACGGGCAGCCCTATGTCTATTCCGGCTCGCTGGTAGCGCGCGGCAGCGGCACCGCGCGCGTGCTGGCCACCGGACCCCGCAGCGAGATCGGCCGGATCGGGCAGTCGCTGGCAACCCTCGATACGGAAGCCCCTCGCCTGCGCCGCGAGACGACGCGAATCGTCACGTGGTGCGCCATCGGCGGCGGCACGGTCGCATTACTGGTGGTAGCGCTCTACGGCCTGCTGCGCGGCGGCTGGATCGAGGCGGTGCTGGCGGGCATCGCCATTGGCATGTCGATGCTGCCCGAGGAGTTTCCCGTCGTCCTGACGGTGTTTCTCGCGATGGGCGCCTGGCGGATCGGCAAGGTCGGGGTGCTCACGCGCCGTGCGGCGGCGATCGAAACGCTGGGGTCGGCGACCGTGCTGTGCACCGACAAGACCGGCACATTGACCGAAAACCGCATGTCGCTCGCGGAATTGTGGCTGCCAACGGGCAACGCCTTCATGGTCGGGCCTGAGGTTACGGTCCCGGACGCCTATCACGCCCTGATCGCGACCGCGGCGCTGGCGAGCGCGGCCGATCCGACCGATCCGATGGATATCGCCCTGCATGGCGCTCGCGCCGCAATCCCGTCGATCGCGTTGCCGAACCGGGGACCGGTGCACGCCTATGCGCTGCGCCCCGACCTGCTGGCGATGTCGAATATCTGGGAGGATGCCGATACGCTGTCGATCGCGGCCAAGGGCGCCCCGGAAGCGATCGCCGGCCTTTGCCACCTTACCGGGGACGCGCTCGCAGCCATGACAGCCGCCGTCGAAGCGATGGCGATCCGCGGAATCCGCGTGCTTGCCGTCGCGACAGCCACGCCACCAAATCGCGACTGGGCCGAAACCCAGCGCGCCTATACCTACACGCTGACCGGTCTTGTCGGCCTCGCCGATCCGATCCGCGCGAGCGTGCCGGCTGCGGTCGCCGAATGCCGCAGCGCCGGCATCCGCGTCGTCATGATCACCGGCGACTATGCCGCAACCGCCCGCTCGATCGCGACGCAGGCGGGGATCGCCGACGGCGAGGTGCTGACCGGTTCCGACCTCGAAGCGCTCGACGACGCACAACTCGCCGAGCGCCTGAAGACCGTCACGGTCTTCGCCCGGATCATGCCCGAACAGAAGCTGCGGATCGTGCAAGCGTTCAAGGCCGATGGCGAGATCGTCGCGATGACCGGGGACGGCGTCAATGACGCGCCGTCACTGAAAGCGGCACATATCGGCATCGCGATGGGCAAGCGCGGCACCGACGTCGCGCGCGAAGCCTCCGCCATGGTGCTGCTCGAGGATGATTTCGGATCGATCGTCCAATCGGTCCGGCTCGGGCGGCGAATCTACGACAATATCCGCAAGGCGATGGCATTCATCTTCGCGGTCCATGTCCCGATCGCTGGCCTGGCATTGCTGCCCTTGTTCTTCGGCCTGCCGATCCTGTTCGGTCCTATCCATATCGCGCTGCTCGAAATGGTGATCGACCCCGTCTGTGCCCTCGTGTTCGAGGCCGAGCGCGACGAAGACGATATCATAGCACGTTCGCCACGCGATCCCTCTGAGCCGCTGTTCTCGCTGCCGATGATCGTCTGGAGCGTGTTCCAGGGGGGCCTCGCTTTCGCGATGCTGGCGACGGTCTTTCTGGTCGAGACCTGGGGCGGAATGCCGGAGATCGAACTGCGTGCGCTGATATTCTTCGCCTTAATCGCCGAGATCGTCGCGCTGATCCTGGTCAACCGCTCGTTCAGCGCGTCGCTTGGGCAAGCGCTGGTCCGGCACAATGCGGCGCTGCGCTATGTCGCGGTTGCGATCAGCGGCGTGACCGCGCTGATCCTGTTCCTGCCGCAGGCGCAGCTGTTGCTGAAGTTCGGGGCCATCGCCTGGAGCGATATGGCGCTCGCGGTCGGCCTGGGCATTGTCCTGCTGGTGCTGCTCGAAAGCTGCAAGCCGCTGGTCCGGCGGCTGGCGGCGCGGGTCTCCGTCCGCAAACGCATGGTGGCACCGTGAGCGAGGGCGTACCCGCCACCACGGGACTCGCACGTATCACGCTCGTGGCGCTGGTCGCCGTTGCCACGCTCGCCTTCCTTTGGCTGATCGCGCCCTTCTCGGGCGCGATTCTCTGGGCCGTGATCGCAGCCGTGCTCTTCGAACCCTTCAACACGCGCGTGCTTCGCGGGATGCCACGGCGGCGGGGCAGCGCTGCGATCATCACGCTGCTTGTCATCGTCATCGTGGTGGTGGTGCCGGCGATGCTGTTGGCGGCGGCCCTTCTACGCGAGGCCACCGCCTTTTACGCGCGCATCCGCAGTGGAGACATCGATCTCGGGCGCTTGTTCGTGGATACGCAGGGACACCTGCCCAGTTGGGCCCGAAGTTGGCTCGCCGATATCGGCCTCGGCGACATGGGCGGCGTACGCACCAAACTCGGCCAGGGCTTTGCCAGCAGCTTCCAAAGTGTGGCCGGACAGCTTCTCAATATTGGCCAGGGGACATTCGCCTTCTTCCTCGCCCTCGGCGTGATGCTGTACCTGACCTTCTTCCTGCTGCGCGACGGGCACGCGCTGGCTGCGCGGATCGAGCGCGCCATTCCGCTGCCCCCCGACCAGCGCGTGGTCCTCATCGCGAAGTTCGTCGCGGTGATCCGCGCGACCATCAAAGGCAGCCTGATCGTCGCTGTCCTGCAGGGGGCGACCGGCGGCCTCGTGTTCTGGGCGATCGGCATCCCGGGTGCGTTGCTCTGGGGTGTCGCAATGGGCGCTTTCTCGCTGTTCCCCGCCGTCGGCACCGGGCTCGTCTGGGTGCCGGTGACGCTCTACCTGCTGGCGACCGGCGCGATCTGGCAGGCGGCCGTGCTGGGCGCGTGCGGCTTTTTCATCATTAGCAGCGTCGACAATATCGTCCGCCCGATCCTGGTCGGGCGCGACGCGCGCATGCCCGATTACGTCGTGCTCATCGCCACGCTCGGCGGGTTCGAACTCATGGGGTTCAACGGCTTCGTCGTAGGGCCGGTGATTGCGGCACTGTTCATGGCCGTCTGGGAAATCTTCGGAAGCACGCAACCGCCTGCCTTGGCGATCCTCCCGACGCCACCGGTGAGGAAAAGTCCATGAACAGGCGGCAACTGCTTATCGGCGCCGGCACGACTGTCGCGCTTGGCGGAAGCGCGACTCTGCTCACCCTGTCGGGCATGGGGTCCTCTGTGGACTATGCGGCCGACATTGCCCCGCTCCGCAAGCCGCTGGACGATCCTGCGTCGTTCCGCGATCTCATCCGCTACGCCACGCTCGCGCCCAATGGTCACAACACGCAGCCTTGGCGGTTTGGGCTCAGAGAGAAGCGGATCCAAATCTTACCGGATTTTTCTCGCCGAACACCGGTCGTCGATCATGACGATCACCATCTGTTCGTCAGTCTCGGCTGCGCCGCCGAAAACCTGTCATTGGCATCCGCAGCGCGTGGTCGCCCCGGAAGCGTCCGCTTCGATCCATCCGCCGCTGGATCGGTCGCTCTCGATTTTGCGAATGGGCCGGTGCGAACGTCGGCCCTCTTCGACGCGATCCCGAAGCGCCAGTCCACGCGTGCCGACTATGACGGTCGCACGGTCAGTTCGATCGATCTCGATCTGCTCGCTAAGGCGGCGACCGTTCCCGGCGTCGATCTGGCGCTGCTTACGGATCGCGCGCGGATCGACCGTTTGCGCGATCTGGTGGTGACGGGCAACACTGCGCAGATGGCCGATGCGGCTTTCGTGCGCGAATTGAAGTCCTGGCTGCGCTTCAACCCGCGTCAGGCGCTGCGAACGGGCGACGGCCTTTATAGCGTGGCGAGCGGCAACCCTGCGCTTCCGGACTGGCTGGGACCACCAGCGTTCGACTGGCTGTCGACGGCGGCATCGCAGAACGACGCCTATGCGCGCCAGATCCGTTCGTCCGCGGGCATCGCAATCTTCGTGGGTGCCGGGGAATCGCCGGCGAACTGGGTGGCGGTCGGCCAGGCCTGCCAACGCTTTGCGTTGCAGGCGACGGCGCTTGGGCTCAAGCACGCCTTTATCAATCAGCCTGTAGAAGTCGCCAGCCTGCGTCCCGATCTGGCAGCACTTGTCGGTTTAAAGGGCCGACGTCCCGACATCGTCATGCGCTTCGGCTATGGGCTGTCGCTGCCCTGGTCGCCGCGCCGGCCCGCCGCCGCCGTGATCGAGACGTGATGGCCGGCTTTTCTATGAGGTTGCGCGCGACACTTCGCGCCATCAAGGGCGTCCACACCGTCGTTTGAGGATCTTCGTGCTCGGGGACGGCGCGCCCTGTGTTTGCGCGGGGCGAGTTGGCGTTGTCGGTGATTCTGGCCATCGTCGTAGGCGAGGATGCCATACTCCGCCTCAATCACCCGCATTTCCGACTGGCCGATTGATGCCCAGCATATGGCAGCTTCTGTCAGTTGCAGACATTCAAGCGCCAATCCAGGAACGGCCGACTTTGGGTCGGAAGCTGCGCGACTGCAAAGCGCCCCAATATAAGCCGTTCAGCATCCCCGCTCGAATTCCCGAAAGCGGTCGTCGTTCTTTTGCTTTTTTGGTTCGCTTGGATATGAGACGCAGGCCGCGTAGAAGAACGGCAGTGAGCGGCACGTGTCACCCAAAGGCGGTGGGCCGTCCTTCGCGGTCGACTGCAACCATCGTAAAGCGCGCAGACCCGGCCAGGCGGCGTTCGCCTGTCACAAGTCCTTCCGCCCAAAGGTCGACAGCGATCTGCACCGACGTTCGGCCGGTACCAACCGGCCTGGCTGCAAGTTCGACCAACTCACCTTCACGGATCGCGGACTTGAATTCGATCTTGTCCGACGCCACCATCACCATCACCATCACCATCACCATCACCATCACCGCGCGCGCGTGTCGGGTCGCGGCGATAAACGCCGCCTTGCCCATCATCTTGAGCGCGTCGCCGCCGTAGAGCGTACCATAATGGTTGGTCTGTGGTGGGAATACGATCTCGATCATCCGCAGGAAATCGTCGTTTGGCGCGGAAGCCGTCAGGTCGAGCGGCGGGAGCGGCAGGACCGTTTCGGCCGCCTTCACCGCGACCATCGCAAAGCGCCCGCTCGCGCAGATGCGTCGCTGACCGGTAACCAGGGCTTCGGCAACGAGTTCGACCTCCACATCGAGCGAACTCTTGCCGACGCGAACGACGCGACCGGTGGCCTCGACCATTTCGCCGATGCGTACCGGTGCCCTGAAATCGATCTTGTCCGATGCTGCGGTAACGAACGGTGCGCGGCCATGACGTGTGGCGGAGATGAACGCCACTTTGTCCATATGCGCGAGCGCCACACCGCCGAACAGCGTGCCGTGATGGTTAGCATCGCCAGGGAAGATCATGTCGATCAACTGGACGGTACCGGGCGCAACGGCGGCGAAGTCGCTGCTCATCGATCTGCGCACGCTACCGAAACATGGGTTCCGACCTTGAGCCCTGAAGATGGCGCTGGACAGCGCATCTGATTGACGGGCGTCAGAGTGTGAAAGTCGCTGCAGTGGAAGACGAGCGGCATGACCGAGTTGGCCAACGATGCGCGATGAAGGCGAAACAGGACGATGTCGTGGTCTCCGGCAGGTATCTCCTGCTCGAGCGCGCACTCGAGCCAGGCTGTTGCACCGGCGAGGAACAGCGCGCCGTTGGTGGTCACGTCATAATCCAGCCCCCGAAACCGGTCGTCGCTGCGCTGCGCTAACTGACGCGCGACTGCGGCGTGCCCGTGGCCCAGAAATGAGATTCCGATCCGGTCGCACCCGCGCAATTGCTGCCAGGTCCACGACTCGTGCTTGATGCACACCGAGACCAAAGCGGGGTTGAGCGAGATCGCCACGAAGGCGCTTGCGGTCATGCCGATCGGCTGGTCCCCATTCATCGCGCACAATGCCGTGACACCGGTCGGGAACCGGCCGAACAGCTGCCGCAGATCGCTGTCGTCGTCGATATCGCGGAGGATGGTCATAGGGTTCGATCCTTGAATGGCGACTGACTGGAGGGAAGTCATGCCGGCACGGTCGCCATCGCGGCGCGAGGCTCTGGCCGCAGAGCATAGCGTCGGGCGAGCGCCGCGCAGACCATCAGTTGCATCTGGTGATACAGCATCAACGGGAGGACGATCAGGCCCACCGTGCTGGCCGGAAAGACGATGTTCGCCATCGGCAGGCCGCTCGCCATGCTCTTTTGCGAACCGCAAAAGGCGATGGTGATCTCGTCCTCCACCGGCAGGCGCACCAGACGGCTGACCAAGGTGGTGAAGCTGAGCGCCACCACCAGCAGCACGAGATCGAGAAGGATGACCAGCGCAAAGCTCTGCGGCGTCACTTTGCTCCAGATGCCGGCAACGACGCCGGCGCTGAACGCCGAATAGACGACCAGCAGGATCGACCCGCGATCGACCATCATCGTCAGTGTCTTCTGGCGGCTCAGCCAGGCCCCGACCAGCGGCCGGGCAAGCTGGCCGATGACGAAAGGCAACAAAATCTGCAGCGCGATATCGCGCACCGCGTCCGGCGAGATGCCGCCACTGCTGGTGGTCAGCAGCAGCGCTGCGAGCACCGGCGTGATCGCCACCCCGGCCAAGTTCGACAGCGACGCGCAGCACAGCGCGGCGGGAACATTGCCGCGCGCGATCGAGGTCAGCGCGATCGACGATTGCACCGTGGAGGGCAATAGGCAGAGGAACATGAGTCCCGTGACGAGGCCGCTGTCCAGAAAGCCGCCCGTCATTGCAATCAGTGCGAACCCGATGACCGGGAAGACGATGAAGGTGGTGGCGAAGACCAGGCTCTGCAGCCGCCAATGGGTGATGCCTTGCCAGATCGCCTGCCGCGAAATCTTCGCGCCATAGATAAAGAACAGCAGCGCGATCACGGCATGCACGACCTGATCGAGCACCTCTTTCCCGACGCCCCGCACCGGGATGATCGCGGCCACTAGGACCATTGCCATGATCGCGAAGATATAGGGATCGAGCCGCAGGCGGCGCAGAACAGCATTCATCGGCTATTTCCTGTATTGGCCGCGCCACCGCGACCGGATGCGCCACCCGGCGACCCGATGGACGCATCGCCGGGCGACTTTCGCCTACGCCGTCAGTTCCTTGCGGACGATCTCTGCCCCCGTACCCAGCGCATGCAGCTTGCCCTGCGCCACGCGGCGCGAGAGCGGGGCCATGCCGCAATTGGTCGACGGATAGAGTTTGTCGGCATCAACGAAGGCTAGCGCCTTGCGCAGCGTATCGGCGACTTCTTCGGGCGTCTCGATCGCGTCGCTCGCCACGTCGATCGCGCCGATCATCACCTTCTTGCCGCGGATCAACTCGATCAGGTCCATCGGCACGTGCGAGTGGTGACATTCGAGGCTGACGATATCGATCTTCGACTTCTGCAGATTGGGGAAGGTCTGCTCATATTGCCGCCATTCGGAACCCAGAGTCTTCTTCCAGTCGGTGTTCGCCTTGATGCCATATCCATAGCAGATGTGGACCGCCGTCTCCGCCTTGAGCCCTTCGGCCGCGCGCTCCAGCGTGGCGATCCCCCAGTCGTTCGCCTCGTCGAAGAACACGTTGAATGCCGGTTCGTCGAACTGGATAATGTCTACACCCGCCGCCTCCAGCTCCTTCGCCTCCTCGTTGAGGATGCACGCAAACTCCCAGGCCAGCTTCTCCCGGCTCTTATAGTGCGCGTCGTACAGCGTATCGATCATCGTCATCGGCCCGGGCAGCGTCCATTTGATCGGCTGATCGGTCTGCGCGCGCAGATAGGCGGCGTCCTCGACGAACACCGGCTTCGGACGCGAAACGGCACCCACCACCGTCGGCACGCTGGCGTCATAGCGGTTGCGGATGCGGACCGTCTCGCGCTTCTCGAAATCGACGCCGCTCAGATGCTCGACAAAGGTTGTCACGAAATGCTGCCGGGTCTGCTCGCCATCGCCGACGATCGTGATCCCCGCGCGCCGCTGGTCATCCAGCGCCAGACGCAACGCGTCCTGCTTACCGGTGGCCAGTTCATCGCCTTCCAGCTTCCACGGCGACCACAGAGTCTCGGGCTGCGCAAGCCAGGCGGGTTTGGGTAGGCTGCCGGCGGTCGAGGTGGGCAACAACATCGTCATGTTCGGACATACCTTTGAAATCAGGGGGATCAGGCGGCGAAATTGGCCGACCATTGTTCAAGCACTGCGCGATACGGCCTGATGAACCGCTCCTCGGCGAACCGGCCCTGTTCGAACGCCAGCCGGCTGCGCTCCTCGCGGTCGTAGACGATGCGGGTCAGCGAATAGTCCTGATATTTGAGGCTCGGGCTATACTGTTCCGCCGCTACCGAATTGGCGTTGTAGATCTCGGGGCGATAGATGCGCTGGAACGTGTCCATCGTCGCGATCGTGCTGACCAGCTCGAGATTGGTATAGTCGCCCAGCAGGTCGCCGATATGGTAGAAGGCGAAGGGCGCAGCGCTGTTGCGCGGCATGAAGTAGCGAACCTTCATCCCCATCTTCGCGAAATAGTCGTCGGTCGCCGAGAATTCGTCATTCTCATATTCGAAGCCCAGGATCGGGTGCTCGTTGCCCGTGCGGCAATAGGTCTTGCTGCTCGACACGCTGAGGCAGATCACCGGCGGCTTGGTGAACTCCGCACGATATGCGTCCGACTTCACGAACTGCTTGAACAGATTGCCGTGAAGGTCGCCAAACCCGTCCGGCGTACTTGAATCGGGGTGCGCCTTGCTATGCTCGGGCAGCACCACGCTGAAGTCATAATCGCGGATGTAGGAGGAGAAGTTGTTCCCGACGATGCCATCGATCCGGGCACCCGTCCTTTTGTCGATGATCGTGGTCTTGAGGATCTCGATCAGCGGGAACGCGTCCTGAGCGCCGTTGGCGGCGACATGCATCTCGGCGGTGACGATGGTGAGCTCGAGCGAATAGCGGTCGCCAGCCGGATTGTCCCAATGCGCCAGGGAATTGAAGCGGTTGTCGATCATGCGCAGTGTGTTGCGCAGATTCTCCTGGCGGCTCTCGCCGCGCGCCAGATTGGCGAAGTTGGTCGTAATCCGGGTGTTATCGGCCGGTCGATAATCCTCATCGAACGGGATGCTCTTGAGCGTGAACGTGAAAGCGCTGTCGGTCATCGTCGGTACCCTAACTGCATGTGTCGTGCAGGGGCCGAAGGAAGAACGCGCACGATGGACGGGAGACGGCGGATCGCCGTCAGCCCTGCGTCAAGCGCGATCCACCGGAGGAACCCCCGTCCGAGGAACGTTATCGCGTCGGAGGCAGGTCTCCTGGCTCACGGGTCATCGCAGTGGCTCCGGCCTTCCCGAGCGTCTTGCGGACGCTCAGTGACACAAAATGGAACCGCCACTCGCCGCTTACAGTTGCGGGGGCAGCGCCGGATTCTGTCCCGAAGGACACCACCGACTTCCCGTCTTAGCCCCGCCGTCATGCCTGAGGCGAGGAACCTCGACGCATCGCTTCAACACCATCGAAACAGCGATGTCAATACTAATATAAAGATATCTTTATATCGTTATGACATGAAGTTTCTCGGTAGTGGCGGTTGTGGGGAACCAGGCTTGGCGTATGATGGGCGGACACGGGCGGTCGAGGGCGTGACGCGCAAGGATTCGCCAATGACCTGGTCTACAAGCGGCGCGAGATCGAGAACCACGTGCTCGGCCATGCGGTCCGATGGCATGTGGCGCACCGCGTGGTAGAGAACGGGCGGCAGACGGTCGTGTTCAGAAAATGACGAACTTCTGGGGCGATCGGTTGACGTGCGTCGGCTTGGCCCACCGCCGCTCCCGAAAGCAGACAGGCTGGTGACGGCCCAGCTGCCGTCATTCATTTGGCTGATTCAGCAATTAGAAAGCGCGCCCACGCGTTCATCAGATCGCGCCTTTTGTCGAAGAAGTCGGTTCGGCGATACGCTGCCTCCACGGCGTTTGGAATCTGATGGGCCAGCGCCTTCTCAACCACTTCCTTGGGCACATTCGTGCTCTCGGCCGCCCAATCGGCAAAAGTGCTCCGGAAACCGTGCACCGTTGCATTGTCGATCTTCAAATCGCGCAGCACCTTGAGCATCGTCATGTCGCTGATCGCCTTTGCGCGGTAGCTGCTGAACAACAAGGACCCCTGCCCTACCTCTCCACGCAGTTCGAAATGCCGAGCCCGCAAGGTCTTCAAAATGCTGACAGCCGCCGGCGCGAGCGGCACGACATGCGCTTCCTTCATCTTCATCCGCGAGGCTGGGATCGACCAGACCGCCTTTTCCAAGTCGAACTCGCCCCAGGTTGCGCATCGCATCTCATTCGACCGGACCGCTGTCAGCATCGTCAGCTTGAGCGCATCGCGTCCCAAGGTTGAAGGTAGACCCAAAAGCATCTTCATGAAGGCCGGCGCATCGGCATACGGCATCGCAGCGCGGTGGGTTACCTGTCGAGTTTGGCGCGGTAACCCGCGCGTTACCGAGCGTAGCGAAACCTCCTCCGGCACCAGTCCCTTGATGTGAGCATAGTCCATCACCGTGCCAATCCGCTGGAGCACCCGCTTGGCGGTATCGGGGACGGTGAGCCAGATCGGCTCCAACACGGCGAGAACTGCCACACTGTCGACAGCCGTCACAGGCTTCGCACCAATCGTAGGGAACACATGTCGCTCGAAGCTTGAGATCCAGGAGGCGTGGCGCTGATCCTTCCAGCCCCCCTTCATCGCGTCGTAGCACTCCCGCGTCACGCGCTCGAAGTTCGGCGCCGACTTGCGCCCCGCACGCCGCTCGGCAGACGGATCAGCGCCGGAGCGCACTGCCTGTCGAAGATTGGCAGCAAGGATGCGCGCATCCGACAGTGGTACATCGTGCGCGGCTCCCAAGCCAAAGTCTCGACGCGTGCCTGCGTGTTGAATGCGCAGCACCCAAGAGCGGGTGCCGCTGTCGCGGACAAGGAGGTAAAGTCCATGCATATCGGCATGTCTGCCTGGTCCGGCATGTCGGACCTTGAGGGTCGTAAGCGGCATTGTGACCTCGTTCTGAAGTCCCACATTTCGTCCCACACTTCGAGCGACATTTGGCGATAACCTGTGGGACCTACTGATCCCGACATTTCCGCTAATCCGCTTTCAGATCAATAGGTTGAGACGAAATGAAGGTTACTGAGATTTCAGAGAGGTACCCGTAGGGGTCACCAAAACGCCATCCCAGGGCGTCCGAGAATGTGCCATAAGTGGCTGTTTTCTGCGATTTTTTTGTGGTATAAGCATCCCAGTCGGATCGGCGAAATACCACTCCATACCAGCAATCTGATGGTATTTTTGATGGCATCACGCCGGTCGCTTGGATGGAGACACCATCATGGCGTTGTCGGTCGTGGCGATCAAAGCGGCCAAGAGTCGCGAGAAGACGTACAAGCTGAGCGATAGCGACGGGCTCTACCTCCTCGTGGCACCGTCTGGCGCTCGCTACTGGCGGATGAATTACCGTCATCTTGGCAAACAAAAGACCCTGGCCTTCGGCGTATGGCCGGACACCGGGTTGGCCGAGGCTCGCGCTGCCCGTGACACCGCGCGCAAAGTGCTGGCACTTGGTGATGACCCTGCCGAACGAACCAAGCTCGACCGGATCGCGGCGACGGTAGCCGCGTCGAACAGCTTCAAAGCAGTGGCGGACGAATGGCTGCTCAAGGTCGAAAAGGAAGGCCGCTCGGCAGTCACGATGAAAAAGCTGCGCTGGCTGCTAACCTTCATCAATGCCTCGATCGGAAAGCGCCCCGTCGCCTCGATCTCGGCGCAGGAACTGCTGCTGATGTTGCGAAGGAGTATCCATCCGGTGAAGGCCGCGACGAGGTCAGAGATCCTTCATGAATGCTGAGCGGCGATCGTCGAGAAGCTCTTCGAGGCAGTGTAGCCCGCTTGAGGTGAACGCGGTGATGGGGTCTGCGGCTTCATCGAGGCTGTCGATGACGCTGAGGCAGCCGTCCTCGGGCTCCATTTGCGTGGCAAGTTCCTCGACGACCTCGATGTCGACGCCGAGATAATCGGCCGCGTAGCGAGCTGTGAAGGCCGTCGAGGGGGCGGCCATCAGGCCATCAGGCATCCCTCGGCGTGAAGCGATCGGCATAGCAAATCGTCGTCCCCCCGCTCGCCGCGTCGCACGCTGCCCCCGACCGCCTGCGCCTGCCGAAAGGTCAGCCAGCGCTGCGAGGCATACCGCCCCTCGATCACCGCAGCCCAGAGAATCAGCACATTAATCCCCGAATAGCGCCGCCCAGTCACGGCATTCGCCGGCATTTTGCAGCCGCACGCCGCAGCATCCCAAGGCTGCACCCAGGGCAGCCGCCCCTGCTCCAGCTCGGCAATCACGCGCCCCGTCACCTCGGCATAGAGGCTTGCACGATTCTCACTCCTGACACCCATAGTCCACCCTCCTTCCAAAACACCGCAACCGGCGCCGGAAGGGCGGGGGGAGCGGCAGGAGCGAACCGGCAGTCCTGCCGTCGGAGGCAGGCCGCACCCGCAGGGCCGTAACGGAGTGAAGGAGCCGGGCAGCGCCCGGCTTGCGGCATGCCGCGGCAGGACTAGAGGCGAGCGACGCTTCCCCCGCCCTTTCCGCGTGCCGGCGCACCAACGCCGCCGCGCCTCAGCGCGGCGACCATCCTGTCAGCGCAACCGCGCTGCCGGGCGCCGCCAGCGGCCGGACCAAAACCGCACCCTTGCAGCCATGCGGGCCTGCGCGGGCGGCGTGCGCGCGCCAGTCCGTGCGCCAGCCGCTGCCCGTGCCTCCCGCCCGGGCAAGTGTGCCACGCGGGCACCAACAAAACGCGTGCCCTGGTGTCGCCGCAGGCGTGCGCCAGTGCGCGCACCGCCCCCGCGTTCCGCTGCCGGCATCCGCCGGCCAACGATCCGCAGGATCGGCCCGCGTCAGCGATCAAAACCCGACGGGCCGAGACGCCGCAGAGCGACTCGGCGCCGCGATTCGCGGCGTGAGAGCGCAGTCATGCCGGAGGCGTGAGACGCCTTGAGACCTCGCGTCTAAAAAGTTCAATCTACGCCAGAATATCTTTGTGCAGCCAAATACCGCCGATGCTCCGACGTGCCCGAAGGGGGTCTTTTCACACGCCAATTTCGGTCTCAACGTCGCCGAGGGCGCACCACCCACGCGTACTCAGTTCAAGGTGATAGCTATGCAACCCGACACCCCCGACCGCATACTCCGCATCAGGACCGTCCTCGAACGCACTGGCCTCAGCCGCTCCACGCTTTATCGGAAGATGGGCGAAGGCACCTTTCCTCCAAACACCCGGATCAGCACCCGCTGCATCGGCTGGCGAGCGTCAGCCATCGCCGCATGGCTCGCTAACCCCATGTTTTATCGGGCCAACGACTTATAGCAAGGCAGGCCCCGAAGCATTACCCGACAATCCCGGCGAGGTGTTTGCCGACAGCGCCTATCGCGGCAATCATTTTCGCGATGCCGTGCGGGCAAAGGGCCGCATACCCCGGATCGTCGCTACCGGCATGTGGGGCCGCGATGAGCAGGAGGCGCTGCACAAGCTCCATGCATGGAACCAGCCGATCCACCGGGTGCGCGGCCGGATCGAGAAAATCTTCGGAACATGGAAACGCTGCTATGACCTGCGCCGAATGCGATGGCGAGGTCTCGCCAAAGCCGCCGTCCAGGTCCACCTCACCGCCATCGCCTACAACCTCAAGCGCACCATGAACATTCTCACGGCTCAGGCACGAAGCCTGCAACCGCTTTGATCAGCGCGATCGCAAAATACGGCAATCGCCTCCGCGACTTAGTAATACCGTGCGTTTCAAAACTCTACACCCACACACGCACAGGTCTCATTACTCAGCGGTGTTCTATCTCGACAGGCTGGATGCCGCGCGCACCGTTTATGCCGAGAGCCGCATCGCGCCCCGGAGACGCTGAAATGGAATCATTATAGAACCAGACGATCGACCTTTCCGTTGATGTACAGCTTCTCGATATTCGAAAGCGATACCCCGCTAGACACCATTTTGTTGATGATCGAGTGCATGCGCGCAATGCGCTTGCACCCATTGGCAATAAGCGTAGCATTTTGAAACCATTTGCTGTCTATGATCAAGCCGCCCTCTGAACTGGTAACGGAGCCAAATATCTTCATGGCTATGATTCGTCGCCATGCGGTGGTCGGGCAAATGGGAAGCGTCTCGCATAGCACTTTAAAATAGACCGGCTTGCGTAAGCTCATCGGCGGAACCTGATCGACCGCGGCATAAGCGAAGGCCAGTTCATCATCGTACGTGACGCCGCGAATGTTTCCTGCGCTTATTGCGGAGACCAGCATGAGTCCGGTCCAGTCGCTGAATATACCTTGCATACCTTCTACGGAAAGCAAATGAAGATCAAGAGATGCGAGAAAAACTAGATCCTCGCTATAATTCTCTTTTACGGAAATCGGTCGGGATATTTTTGCGAATACGAAAATATCCTCAAGCAGGGTGATCGTAATGTCATGCATTTCGATCAGCAATTTGCGCACCTCCGGTCGGTCGACAACCCCACCCCTGAGAACCACCCCGTCATCGCGCAGATCAACCAGTTCGAGTTGAGACAGGCGATGAAGTGCGCGGCGCATTGTTTCGTAAGGCCGATGGAATGAGCGCGCCATGGCCCGAATCGTGATGGGCCTTCCCACTTGGCGCGATCCCGGCAATAGTGAATGTGGGAACATACGCTCCGTTTCCGCTAACAGCGCGACGAAGGCACTGGCGGCCAAATAATCGCGATCGAACAATCGTGATAACGCGACAGCGTAACTCAACTGAATTTCCGTCAGAAGCCGTATTACTAATCGATATGTTTCCAGCGTCTTATTTCGCGTCAGGATTTCATCCTTCGCAGCTCGCTTGTCGGGATCATAGTGCTGATTGAGGAATTCGTCGGCGATCAGCCCGATATGTGAATGGGGCAGATTGGATATCCCTGCCAACGACAATGGAAAGATTAATGAATTCAATATCTTAATATCCATTTCACTGAGTCGTTAACGCAGTTCGCGCGCGCGTTAGCAAACGCAGGTTCGGTAATCAAAAGCTATATCGCACGCATTTTTCCAAAATGAGCCAACCCGATCTGGCCCGGGCGAACTACCCACGGGTATCGCCCCGTCAATCGAAAATTTCATGCGGCTGGTGGTGGAGGGGGTACCGGATGACATGAGGCAGGCCGCCTTTGTGCAAACCATCATGGTCTGACGTGACGGGCGTTTCACTCCTGGCAAGGAGAGAAACGTCTGGTCGCTTAATAGCGCGGTTGTCACATGCCGCCGCCCAGCAGGTTTGAGGGCTGCGGGATCGTCAAGGCGTGTCGATCGACGTCCTTGGTCTTCGCAATTGCGAAATACCGCTCCCCGCAGCGCTCATGATCATCTCCATGACCATGAGATAAATCTGAAAACTATTCCATTTTCAAAGAAAATTGGGGGTTATATTATGAAGAAATACATAACATTTCTACAGTCAGCATCAATTTTTGCCATCGGCTTGATCCCATTGGGAGCGGCTGCCCAGACGGCAGATGGTCCGACGATCGTTGATGGCAATGGCGGCGGTGGTTATGTTCTGACCACGCAGATTGCTCAATCGCCGGCAAATCCCGATGTGGTCAACACCTCCTCTTCCAATCCGGGCATCAGCGTCAGCGGCACGACCGTAACCGTGGGGTCGAGCGCGACCGACACGCTCCTGACGAATTTCAGCACCGTCGGCGGCGCAGGCAGCGGCGGCGGCGCCGGCCTGGGCGGCGTATTCTATGTCGATACGGGCATGAACCTCGTGCTCAACAACGTCTCGTTCAGCAGCAACACCACCACGGGCGGCACCGGCGGCGTAACCACAACGGGCGGATCGCTGAACGGTCTGGTCGCCACCTCGCTCGCCTCGCCTGGCAACGCTGGCGCGGATGCCGACTCCACCTTTGCCTATCTGAGCGGCGGCGATGGTGGCGACGGCTACACCGGCCATGACGGGGGCGCCACCACCAATGCGGTGGGCGGCAACGGCGGCAAAGGCGGCAACGGGTCGGATGGCTCGACCGTCACCAACGATACGGTCATGGCCGCTGCACAGACGGTGTGGGATGCGGCCTGGGTTGCCAAGGACATTCACGACGCCAGCGATTACACCGTAGCAGCGGCCTCCTTCACGGCGCTGGCCGCCGCGGCCGCCCCAAACCCGATAACGGCCGGATTGGCGACGCAGTTCACGGCCCTGGCCGCGTTGTTTACCGAAATGGCGGCCGCCGAAGGCGCGAAGGAACTGATCGACGCCTCATGGCTTGCCGCCCAGACCGCCTGGACCTTGGCGGTCACCATCGACGCCTATGTTGTTGGCAGCGCGGGCAATGGCGGTGGTGGCGGCAGCGGCGGCGACGGCGCTGAAGGCACCGACTTCTTTGGCGGCGGCACCGGCGGGGCTGGCGGCCTGGGCGGCGATGCCGCTGGCAGCGGCGGCGCGGTCGGCGGCGATGGCGGCGATGGCGGCGCGGGTGGTGCGGGCGGCTTTGGCGCGGGGGGCGGCTCTGGCGGCACGGGTGCCGAGGGTGGAACCTCGGCCTCGGGCAGCAATCGCTCCGGCGCTGACGGTGCCGATGGCGAGGGTGGCACCGGCGGCTTCGGCGGCGGCGTCGGGTCTAGCGGCACCCAGGACAATGGCGACGGTACATATGGTGCGGGCGGCGGCGGCGGCTCGGGCTATGGTGGCGCGATCTTCGTCAATACCGGTGCCTCGCTGAGCATTACCGGCAATTCGACTTTCGTCGACAATGCCACCCTGGCGGGCAGCAGCGAGAATGGCGGCGTGGCGGGCGATACGGCCGGCAGCGACATCTTCATGATGAAGGGCTCGACCGTCACGCTGGCGCCGGGCGTGGGCAACACGATCACCTTCTTCGGCACGATTGCCGACGACAGCGCGTCGAGCATCGCCGACGCCGCCTATGCGGCAGGCGATGGGGCGAGCCTCGTCGTCACCGGCGGCGGCACGGTGCAGTTCTTCGGCGCCAACACCTATAGCGGCACGACCTATATCAACGGCGCTACGCTTCAGGCCGATCACGGCGTGGGCGTCAACACCGCAAGCCACGTCGCCTTCGACGGCACGGGCAGCATCAACAACGCCCTTTCCACGCTGAACGCGGGCGTGTGGCTGACCAGCGGCACGCTGACGCGCCGCATCGGCACGCTAGACACCCAGATTTCCTGGGGCGGCAGCGGCGGCTTTGCCGCGACCGAAAGCGGGCTGACGCTCAACTTCGGATCGATCAACGGCGGCCTGGGGCAGAACCTGACCTGGGGTTCGGGCAGCTTCGTTCCGGTGGGCAGCACGCTGATCTTCGGGTCGGACGCTGTGGATGCGACCGGCGTGGTGACGTTCAAGAACACGATCAACCTGAACGGCAATCAGGGTCAGATCGCGGTCTATGACAATGTCGCCGCGGGCGATTACGCCAATATTTCGGGCAACGTCACCAATGGCACGCTGCTGGTCGGCGACACGGACTATTCGGGTACGCTCTACCTGACCGGCCAGAACACACTGACCGGCCTTACCGTGCAGAACGGCACCGTCTCGACGCTGCTGGGCGGCACGGTCGGGCAGATGATGAACAGCGCCGAGGGTGGCTTTCTGACCGTGACCGGCGGCCAGGTCATTCTGGGCGGCGCGGAAAAACTGACCAGCGTCAACCTCTTCTCGGGCACCGGGTTGACGGCCTATGGCGCGCTGACCACAAACGACATTACCAATGCCGGAACGATCCTCGCCAAGAGCACGCTGAACGCTGGTGCAATCCGCAACAGTGGCAGCCTGAGCGTGACCGGTGCGGTGACCAGCGGCACCATCGACAATCTCGGAACGATCGCTTTGGGTAGCGACGCGACCACCGGCGCGATCACCAACAGTGGCAGCTTTGCTGTTACGGGAACGCTGTCCACCGCCGGCGCGGCGATCGACAACAGCAGCACTGCCCTGTTGGCGATCGGCGGCAATCTGCTTTCGGGAACCGTGTCCAACCAGGGGACGCTGACGGTGGCTGGCACCGCGGCCACCGATATCGTGACCAATTCCGGACAGATGTCGGTTCAAAAGGCAGCGACGACCGGCGCGATCGTCAACACGGGAACATTGGCGTTCGGTGCCGATGTAACGGCGGGGACAATAACCAACAGCGGCACGCTGGGCGTCACCGGCAATGCCACCACGGCGGCGATTGCCAATGCCACCGGCGCCATGCTGGCAATCGATGGCACGCTGGCCACCGCCGGCAATTCGGTGACCAACGCCGGAACGATGTCGGTCGGCGGCAATCTGCTTTCGGGAACCGTGTCCAACCAGGGGACGCTGACTGTGGCGGGCACCGCGGCCACCGATATCGTGACCAATTCCGGACAGATGTCGGTCCAAAAGGCAGCGACGACCGGCGCGATCGTCAACACGGGAACATTGGCGTTCGGTGCCGATGTAACGGCGGGGACAATAACCAACAGCGGCACGCTGGGCGTCACCGGCAATGCCACCACGGCGGCCATTGCCAATGCCACCGGCGCCATGCTGGCAATCGATAGCACGCTGGCGACCGCCGGCAATTCGGTGACCAACGCCGGAACGATGTCGGTCGGCGGCAATGCCAGCACCGGCGCCATCGCCAACACCGGTACGCTGACCCTTGCCAGCACGGCACAGATCGGCACGCTGACCAATGCCGGCACCGCCTATCTCAATGGCACGACCAGCTCGGCCAGGGTCGTCAACAGCGGCCTGTTGGTGCAGGCTGCCGCGCTCACCAGCAGCGATACCGTTGCGAACACCAGCGGCGCGCAGTGGAATTTGGGCGCGGACCTGACGAGTGCTGGCGTGGTGACCAATGATGGCACGCTGGTCGTTGTGGGCGATGGTTCGTCGGCGGCCGCGCACACCATCACCACCGCCGGCTTTGGTGGGGCCGGCACCGGCGTGGTGGCGCTGGGCGGGCTCGACGGCACCGTCGCCAACACATTGACGATCGATCAGTCGGGCGACAGCATGTATGCCGGCATCTTCACCGGGGCCGGTTCGCTGGTCAAGGCCGGCGCAGGCACGCTGTCGCTGACCGGTGCCAGCACCTTTGCCGGCGGGCTCAGCGTTACGGCGGGTACGGTCGATACGACGGGGGGCGGCACGCTGGCCGACACGCTGGCCATCACGGTTGCCCAGGGCGCGTCCCTCGTCATGGGCACGAACGATCTGGTGGGATCCATCGCCAATGCCGGCACCTTGACCGCAACGGCGGATCTGGGGCTGACCACGCTGGTCAATTCCGGCACGGCAGCGATCAACCAACTGCTGGCCGTTTCGGGCGATGTGACCAATACCGCCGACGCGACCATTACCCTGGCGCCGACCGCCACCACGCGGATCGCCGGTAGCCTGACCAATGGCGGCACGCTGACCAACGCGGGCGAACTGTCCGCAGCCGGCGCCACCGCCAACACCGGAACCGTGACCCTGTCGAGCGGGAGCAGCACGACGCTGGCCAGCCTCACCAACAGTGGTTCCTTGACCGCACGGGGCAGCCTGACGGTGGTGGGCGCGGTCGACAATAGCGGCACGATGACCCTCGACACGGGCAGCACGCCGGTGCTGGGCAGCCTGATCAACAGCGGCACCGTCACCGCCAGCGATCTGCTGACCGTGGTCGGCAGCTACACGCAAAATGCCGGGACCGTGACGGCGAGCGGTGGTCTGGCCACCGGAACGCTGTCGGGCACGGGGGGCGAGATCAATCTGGCAGGCAGCACCTACACCCTGAACCAGACCGCCAACGGCACCTATTCGGGCAGCGTCGTGGGGGGCGGCGCGGTTACCAAATACGGCACCGGCACCTTGACCCTGAACGGCGCGGCAGACAGCTTTGCCGCGTCCAGCCTGACCATCTATGCTGGCGGCGTCACCGTCACCACGGAAGACCTGCTCGATGCGGCGCTCGAAGTGGAGATCGGGAGTGCCGGCACGCTGACGCTGGCCGCTGACCAGGCAATCCGTAACCTGACCGGTACCGGCACACTCGATATCGGCACGTCGAATCTGACGCTGGCCGATGGCGGTGCGTTCGACGGAACGATCGCCGGCACCGGCACCATCGGCGTCAGCGCTGGCGCGTTGACGCTGAACAGTGCGGTCAACAACACCGGCGGGACCTTCACGGCCGGCAGCGGCAGCGTCGTGACCGTGGGCGACAGCGGCAGCCTGACCACCACCGATCTAGAAATCACCGGTGGCACACTGAACCTGTTGGGCACGGCGACGGCCACCACCACCACGGTGTCAAACGGCGCGACGCTGCATCTGGGCAATGGCACCGATCTGGGCACGACGGGCGCCGACACCGGCACGCTGACCAGCACCAACACTTACGTCACCGGCGGTTCCTCGATCACCGGCAACGGCGCGGTTTCCGGGACGGTCTATGTGGGCGGGGCCAGCGCGGGCACCATCGCCCCCGGCAATTCGCCGGGTATCCTATCCTTCACCAACCTCGTGCTGGAGAACAACGCGACCGTCGCGATGCAGATCGATGGATCCGCGGGTGCCGGCAACACCGGCGGTAACGACCTGATCGTGGTGACCGGTGCACTGGCCCTCTCGGGGAGCGCCACGCTGGCGATTACCAAGTCGGTTGCCACCGACTTCACTCTGGCGCTAGGCCAGCAGGTACAGCTGTTCAGCTTTGCCCCCGGCCAGGTGTCGGGCCACTTCGGCGCGGTGTCGATGACCGGTTATACGCAGAGCGGCATTTTCAACCTGGCGACCGGGACGTTGATCGGCCTTGGCAGCTATACGCCCAGCAGCTTCACCGCCGCCATCTCCACGTCGGCCAATCAGGCTGCGATCGTCAAGGCGCTGATGGTCAGTGATGCGGGCGGGGTTCCGCAATATTATGGCGGCAATCTGATGCCCGTTGTCACCAGCGCGTTGGCCAGCAATCCGGCCAAGGTGGGTGCGGTCTTCGCCCGCTGGTCGCCGGAAGCGTATGCCGGGATCACGGACCAGATGAAGCTCTCGGTGCTCGACAACCTGCCCGAACTCGGCGGGTATGACACACTGACACCAGGTCGCACCTTTGCCACGGGCGCCTTCAATCGCAGCCAGATCGACGGGGCTGACCAGCCCGGCTATGCCCAGAACACGTTCCGTGACAATGGGTTCAACCTCGGCGTCGCGCATCAGTTCAGCTTTGCCCAGGCGACTCTGTCCTACGGCCATTCGGACGGAAGCTTCTATGGCACCAACATGTCGGCGCGGACGCGCGGCGATCAGGTCGGCTTGGGCGTTTCCGCACCGGTGGCGTTCGATCAGGCGCTGCGCCTGACGGGCCGGGTGATATACGGCGGCTACACCTCGAAGGGCACGCGCGGCACCAACAGCGGCGCGGCCAGCTTCTCCGGCGTGAAGAGCAATATCTTCACCTATGGCGCGGGGGTGGAATACAGGAAGCAAAGCGGCCCGCTGCGCTGGAACACCAGCGTCGAGCTGCTGGGCATGCATGAACGCATGAGCGGCTTTGCCGAATATGGTGCCGGCGGCGGTCGGGCGGAGATGCTTGACCTGATGACCGTCGAGCGCATGACACAGGACGCCTATGTCGGTCGTTTGGCCACGACGGTGGGCTATACGCTCTCGCCCGTGGTCGAAATCTATGCCGCTGGTACCTATGACCACGAGTTCGGTCGCCAGCTGACCGACATCACCGCGCGTGTCAGTGTGGAGGACACCAGCTTCACGGTGGCCAACACCGGGCTCTCGCGCGATCGCTTCAGCGTGGGTGGCGGCATGAAGCTGAGTGTGTCTCAGCAAGTGCAGGTCAATCTGAATGCCGGTGCGGGCGCCAACGCCAGCTATCGTTTTGGTGGATCGGTTCGCTTGAAATTCTGAGCGTCGCCGCCCGCACCTTTCCGGCCCGGTCGTGTTCGCACGGCCGGGCTTTTTGTGGCCACCTGTCATCCTTGCCCAAGCCTCCGGCGCATCGGCCGGCATCTCCCGACCGCAGGCGAACAGGATACGAACAATCAAGCTCCGACGCGAACACCGTCGCGTCGTAACCTATATGACATCAATGAATTTTCGAATGAGGGCGAATGCCGGCGAATAGGCTTACACTCCCATTGTCAGGTTGGCCTTGGAGACGGGGCCCCACAGATCCCTCGTATCTTGAACCCCATAGCGTATCGCGGCGTCCAGCGTCTCCTCTCCACGATCAACGCGCGACAGCACGAAGGCCGCCAGGGAGGCTTTGTAGGAGCTGCACATGATGAAGCGTTCGTCGGCGCGCCATGCCAGCGTCGCGCCCGTCTTTACGTTGACAGCATAGACGCCAATCCGGCCGCCCGTCACCCGTTCATAGTGTGCGATCGGGTCGGAGACAGCCGATCGCGCGAGCCCAGGCCAGCAAGCCAGCGCAGGCAAACCGAGCGAAAAAACGCGTCGCGTGGGCTTCATGGGGAATAACCTCGTTATAAGCGATGTTGAGTTTGACGGAAAAGGCCTGAGCCAGCATTCGACGCAGGACTGCTGATGGATTGGCAGCTGCGACGATTTTAGATCAGCCTTTCGCGTATCGACTGATCATCTTGTGCCGAAGCATATTCTGTGGGGTCGCCTCGTTCATCACGAGGCGTCGACGACTATCGGGCCGACGCGTCCTCGACGACGGCCTGGAATATCTGCGACCGATCCGGACCTTCGGCGATATGCAGCACGACCCAGCTATCCCCGCGCCGTGCGACCACCACCCGTATCCTGTCGTTGAACAAGCCATCCGCGAGCCCCACCGGAGCAACCTTGCCCGAATTGAGGACCAGCGCGCCCATATCGCGTCCACATGCCGGACCTACGCAGGAATAGGCGATCGAAAAGCCGGCCTTCTTCAGCAGATCGTCATAATAGCGTTCGATCTGCAACGGCGACATCGCCGGCTTCACGCGATAATCGATATGGGTGACTTTGCCTTCGACCACCACGCGGTTGGTTTGCGCCTCGGCGTTGGCGATCGGGCCGGTCGGGATGACGACCTCGTCCAGCGAGGGCGCGCGATACCCGTCGATGACGGATTGCGGGTAGCGCGGAAGGAGGGGATGATCCTCCCCGTCGCTGTCTTGCGCAAGCAGCGGGCTGCTCACAGCACAGGATGCGACTGCCAAAATATACGAAAACTTCCTCATGGCCTGAAATACTCCCCGTCCTGTTCGATATGCCTTCTCGGCGTTCGCGTCCGAGCGTTTCATGGAATGCGGAAGCGGATAAATTGATCCGACCGCATCGCCACGGACACAACGCTATCCGCCTGGATCGCTGATCGATGAGCAGCGCGAAATGTTGCAACGCATGTGCCCCGACCCATGTCTCCCATTCGACGTGCGTTATGATACTAATACACGTAAGGCCGAAGCGCACCAAGCCTGGGCTTCTCCCGGCCGAGCGATATTGTGCAAGTGCCATATTCCGACCACCAAGGGGCGATGATGTACGACAATCCTCAAACCCGTCGGGCAGTGATCGGAGGCGCCGCAATGACGCTGGTCGCTGCCAGCCCCCGGGCGGCGCGCGCCGCACCTCGCATCGCTGGTGGGACGGGATTGGAGCGTGGAGCGATCCGGGCCATCGGCGTCGCAACGGCGCGGACGGACTATCGGGGCCGCCCCGCCCTGCAAGCCACAGCCTTGGAAAATGTCCCGGGGCCTGACCGGCTGGTACTGCTGAACACGCCTGCCTTTGGCGACGGCGTCATCGAAGGCTGGATCAGCGGCGCCCCAACCGCAACGGCAAGCGCTACGGCGCGGGGCTTTGTGGGCGTGGCCTTCCGGGTGGAGGACGAAACCAGGCTGGAGGCCATCTATCTGCGCCCGACCAACGGCCGAGCCGATGACCAGCTGCGCCGTAATCATGCGGTCCAGTACGTCTCCCACCCCGACCACCCCTGGGAGCGCCTACGCGCCGAGACCCCCGGCAAGTACGAGACCTATGTCGATCTCGAATCCGGTCGATGGACCCACGTACGCATTGTGGTGGCAGGCTCCCAAGCCCGGCTGCATGTCGATGGCGCCGAACAGCCGACCCTGATCGTCGGCGACCTCAAGCACGGCGCCGAGGCAAAGGGCGCCGTGGCCCTATGGATCGGCCCGGATACGCTGGCGCATTTCAGCGGCGTGCGGGTACGCGGCACCGATGCGGCGCGCGCGATCAAGGAGGCGGCGGCATGACATTCTTGCGGGTACCGAAACCTTGGTCACACTCTGTCGCCGCAATGGCTGCAGCTTTGCTGACCTGCACCGCCCTGCCCGTGCAGGCGAAGAGGACCGACTCCGTCCCGAAAAGCGTACCGGCACAGAAGGATCTGCGGGCGCAGGTGGATGCATATATGCGGGCCGCCGTCGCCAATGGCCAGTTCACCGGCGCAGTCCTCGTCGCGCGCGATGGCGTGCCGCTGATCGATACGGCCTATGGCATGGCAAGCTACGAGCTAGGCGTGCCGAACACGCCCCGCACCGTGTTCCACATCGCTTCCATCACCAAGCAGTTCACGGCGATGGCGATCCTGCAGTTGCGCGATCGCGGAAAGCTCAATGTCGGCGATCCGATCTGCACGTATCTCGCAAACTGCCCGCCGGCTTGGCAGCCGATCACGATCCGCCAGCTACTGACCCACAGCTCGGGCATCGCGAACGTGTCGAGCCTGCCCGCCTGGGATGAGGAGCTGAGCCTCAAACACTATAGCCGGGGGGCCTTTGTCGATCTGTTTCGCGCCCTTCCGCTGCGGTTCGTTCCGGGCGAGAAATACGAATATTCCAACTCCGGCTATTTTCTCCTCGGCCTCATCGTCGAACGCGCCTCAGGTTCCAGCTTCGGCGCGTACCTTAAGGCCAACATCTTCTCGCCGCTGGGCATGAACAGCAGCGGCTATGATGACAATCGGGCGGTCGTGCCCGGCGCGGCATCGGGCTATTACTCGCGGGGTTCGGCATTCATCACCGCGACCTATGTCGATCCCTCGACGCGGCTCGGCGACACCGGCATCGTCTCGACCACCGGCGACCTGCTGAAGTGGGATCAGGCGCTCTACACCGATCGGCTGGTGTCGCGCCGGACGCTCGACGAGATGTTCACGCCCCACCGGAACGGCTATGGCTATGGCTGGGAAATTGGCACACGGTTCGGGCGGAAGACCGTCGCCCATTCGGGCAGCGACGGCGGCTTCTCCTCCTACATCCTGCGCTTCCCCGATGATCGGCTGACCGTCATCATCCTTGGCAACGGCGACCGCATGTCTGCCGCAAGGGCGGCAATCGACCTCTCCGCAATCCTGTTCGACGCGCCCTACAAGATGCCGGTGCCGCAACTCCGCAACGCGTTGTGGGACGCCGTGGCGCAGGGCGGCGTCGCCGCCGCCACGCAGCAGTTCGATCTGGCGCGAAAGGCCACGCCGCCGCGCGCGGATGCCAATGGCGAAACGTTGCTGGAGCTTGGCTACGACCTGATCGATGCGCGCAAGCTGACGGAGGCGGACGCGATCTTCCGCTTCGGCCTGCAACGGTTCCCCGATCTCACCTATGCCTGGGACGGACTGGCCGACAGCGCCGCTGCGCGTGACGACCGGGGCGCGGCAATCGACTATTTCGAACATTCGCTGACGCTCGATCCGGCCAACGACTATGCCGTTCGAGGTTTGGCGAGGCTTCGTCCGGCGCTTCAGCCTGCAAGATAAAGGATGCACCCGGCACGGCGAACATTACGCCGCGGTGTCAGCGGCGATGCCCTACGTCGCGAGCGTCGTCCCGATCCGTTGCAGGATGCGCCGCGCTGCCCGCGGCTTTCGCGCCCCTTTTTCCAGCGTCGTTTCCGCCCTTGGAGCGCGCTGGCGCCGCTATGGTCCGGGCAAGTGGCGATTTTCCTGCACCAAGCGTCAGGCCGGCGGCGCCTGTGTCGCCCGCGCCGCGCGCTGCACCGTAACGAGTCTGTCAATTAGTTATTCGCCGGACAACAAGACCCCCCTGCCCCCGGGATGGTTCACTCCGCCACGCAAAAGTCTCCGCAAGTGGGACGCAAGCCTTTGGAGAGGCGAACAACCGGGTCGGGGGAAGAAACGATGAACAGGCTTCGTACAAAGACGGTCCTTCTGGCGGCGACATCCGCCGTCGGCGCGATGCTCCCGGCTGGCGCGTTTGCGCAGACCGCCGGGACCGCTGCCGCCGCCGCAGGCGTGACGGCGGCCCAGGCAACTCCAACGCCGACCGAGGCGGAAGCGCAGCTCGCCGAGATCGTGGTCACGGCAGAAAAGCGCGACGTTTCGCTCCAGGACGCCTCGCTATCGGTATCGGCAGTGCCCGCGCAGGCGCTGACCGAGGCGAACGTAACCGAAATCACCGGGCTGAACGGGCTGGTCCCCGGCCTGGTCGTCGCGCGCAGCGGCGGCGGCGAGCGGATGATCTCGATCCGCGGCGTCGGCTCGGAGACGCCAGAGAACACCAATACCCAGCCGGGCGTGTCCTATCACATCGACGGCGTCTATATCTTCAACTCGATTGCGGCGAATGCGGCCTTTATCGACGTCGCCCAGGTCGAAGTGCTGCGCGGGCCGCAGGGCACCACCTTCGGCCAGGGATCGACCGGGGGCACGATCAACGTCGTGACCAACCGGCCATCGCTGGACGCGCTCACCGGATCGATGGACCTGAGCGCGGGCAATTATGATTTCATCAAGGCGGGCGCGGCGCTCAACGTGCCGATCAGTTCGACCCTCGCGGTGCGCGGCGCGGTCCAGCACAATTCGCACGACGGCTATGCCTATGCCACCGGTGTGCCCGGCTTCTCCAAATACCAGCTCGACAACCAGGACGAGACCGGGTGGAAGGCCGCATTGCTGTGGGAACCGGCCAGCAATTTCTCGATCACGCTCAATACGGTGCAGTACCGCAGCAACAATAATGGCCCCGCCCAGAAAAACGTGCTCGACCCCAGCACCGATCCGCGCATCCTGACGCAGGACTATGCGGGGAAATCGATCGTCAATACCGAGCTATATTATGGCGTAGTCAAATACGACGCCGGGTTCGCCACGCTGAAATCGATCACGAGCTATCAGACCCTGTTCAGCACCCAGGCGTGGGATTCGGACGGCCTCACCACCGATCTTTTCTACGACGCCACCTATAACCCGAAAAGCTTCACGGGCGTCTATTACGATCACACCCCGTTGTGGCGCACCAACACCAAAAGCTGGACGCAGGAGTTCAACCTTTCGTCCAACAGTTCCGGTCCGTTCAAGTGGATCGTCGGCGGCGTGTATCTGCATTCGAAAAACTCGCAATACATCGTCGAGTACCGCAGCGGCGCCAACCAGGACATCCTCCAGCCTGCAATATCCGAGAATACTCCGTATGACAGCCCGGCGGTGGACAATGTCACCTATGCGGAACTCTCGTCGATCACGCGCAAGGCATGGGCGGGATATGTCGAGGCGTCCTATGACTTCACCGATGCCCTGAAGGTGACTGGCGGAGTGCGCTATAACGACGATCGGTTCAGCGGCACATCGGACAGCATGTCCGGCGGCGCCAGCGAGCAGACTTCCGGCGCGTATCTGCAACCTGCGGCGACCGAGGGGCTGTCGACCGGACGCTGGACCGGCAAGGCGGCGATCCAGTACAAGCTGACCCCCGCCAACATGGCGTATTTCAGCTTCACGCGCGGGTTCAAGCCCGGCGGGATCAACTCGTCCGCGGCGGGCGGCAACAGTTCGTACCTCGCGCTCGGATGGGAGAACGGCGTCAAGCCGACCTACCAGCCCGAACAGCTCGATTCGTTCGAAGTCGGCCTCAAGAACCGGTTCCTGAACAACCGCGCCCAGCTCAACCTGTCGGCCTTCATCTACAATTACAAGAACATGCAGTTCCTCGAGGAAGACCCGATCCTGTTCGGCGAAGGGATCAGCAACGCCCCCAGCGCACGCATCTATGGCGCCGAAGTGGAAGGCAGCTGGCTGGCCACGCCGACCGTGACGCTGGACGGGTCGTTCTCGCTGCTGCGCGGAACGTTCAACAAGGATTATTACGCGCTCGATCCGGTCAATGCGAGCCGGGCCCAGAATGCGGCGGGCTATCCCGACTATCTGTTCTGGACGAACTTCTACGCCGCGTCGGTCGCCCGCGAGGGCGCGCGCGCCAATATCAACGGCAACGACGTGCCCAAGCTGCCCAAGTTCCAGGGCACGGCGGCGATCACCTATGCCAACCAGGTCGGCCCCGGCAAGCTGACCGCCAAGGCGCAGATCATCTATCGCGGCGAATATCAATATCGCCTGTTCAACGACCCCGGGTTCGACAAGACGCCCAGCTATGCGCAGGTCAACCTGTTCCTGAAATACGCGCCCGACAGCACCAATTTGTGGGGTTCGCTGACGGTCACGAACCTGTTCGACAAGGCGGGCGTCAACTCGCGCTTCTCGGACCCCTATGGCAGCGCCCAGACCTACGACACCTATATCCCGCCGCGCCAGGTGTTCGGGACCATCGGCTACCGATTCTAAAACGCCATCTCGACGTTCTGCGGCAACTCCAGGGGGCGGCGTGGCGACACGCTGCCCCCCTTTTTGTGTGCGGTTTCGAACGACATGCCGAGGCGCGCAACTCTTCGGGCGCTACGGGTCAAGCCGCGCCCACTGGCGCGGGATAGGCTCTGCCGCATTATTCGCGTGAAGGAACAGGTCCAGCCATGCCGCGCAACCTCCAAATCATGATCGCCGCCTCGCTAGGCTTCTTCTTCGTAACGGCGACGACGTTCACCTCGCTGGGCTATGTCCTCTACACGATGGTCGCGGAACTGGGCTGGTCACAGGCGGCGGCGGGGTTGAGCTTCTCGTTCCTCGGCCTCGCGTGCGGATTGAGCAGCCCCTTGCCGCCGGTCCTGATGAAGCGGATCGGCACGCGGATGACGATGTTCGCGGGCGGCATGGTGCTGGCGGCGGGCTTCGCGCTCGCATCGATGGTCCATGGCATCGGCGCCTTCTTCGTCGCGACGTCGCTGATGGGTGCCGGTTTCTCGCTGATCGCGCCGTCGCCGGCGGTGTTCCTGATCGCCACCTGGTTTCCCAAAACCTCGGCGCGGATGATCGGATTCTATTTCATGGCGGGCGCGCTGGGCGGTGTCGCCGGGCCGCTGATCGTCGGCACGGTCGTCGGGCTTAGCGGAAGCTGGCGGGTGCACTGGATGGTCATGGCCGCCGCCGCCGCCGCGCTGGCCGTGCTGATGCTCGTCACGATCCGCGACGCGGTGAAGGTCGAATCGGTCGATCAGATCAAGCACGCCGGCATCGCCCCGGACCCCGTGGTTGCCCCGTCGCCCTGGACCGTGCGCGCCGCACTGGCCAGCCCCGCCTTCCTGCTGATCGCCTTTGCGATGATCGTCGTGCAGACCGTGGTGACGACGATGCATTCGGTATTGGTGATGCACGTCGCCAGCATGGGTGCGGGCAGCGCACCCGGGGCGATCGCGATGAGCGTGCTCGCCTTTGCCGGCACGCTGGCCAAGGGCGCGACCGGCGCCCTCACCGAAAAGATATCGCCGCGCATGCTGCTGATCGCCGGGCTGGCGTTCCAGTTCGTGTCGATGACGCTGCTGGCGGTGGTCGGCACGCCGATGCTCGCGATCGGCGCGGCGCTGATCTTTGGCATCGGCTGGGGGCTGAGCTGGCTTAGCGCCCACATCCTGCTGCTGCGCTATTTCGGGGCGAGCCTGGCGGCGGACCTGACCGCGATGGCGACTGCCGCGACGACCTTCGCCGTGCTCGGGCCGCTGACCGCGGGCTGGGTGGCGGACCAGACGGGCAGCTATGCGCCGATGTTCATTGTCTTCGCCGGGATGCTGGCGCTGGCGGGCGTCGTCTCCACCATGGCGCTACGCGCGCCGGGCGCGGCAGATGCCGACCTCGACGACGCCATCCCCGAAGGCGCTGCCGTCCCCGCCGAATAAGCGGGCACGCACGCCCCCCGAAGATCGCCCGCCGAACCCCAACAGGGCGCGCAGGCCAAGAGGAAATGCGATGACGATCCTGACCGACCAGTTCTTCGACAGTTTCGCCACGTCGGTGAAGGCCACCGAGGAGGCAGAGACGCTGCCGCCCGAATGCTACACCGACGAAGCCTTTTACCGCTTTGAAAAGGAAGCGCTGTTCTACCGCGAGTGGCTGTGCGTCGGGCGCGAGGAATGGATCGAGAAGCCGGGCGATTATTTCACCTGCACCCACGCCAACGAACCGCTGGTGATCGCGCGCGACCGCGCCGGGGCGATCCAGGCGATGTCGTCGGTGTGCCAGCACCGCGCGATGCTGGTGGCCGAGGGTCAGGGCAACACCCGCGCGTTCGTCTGCCCCTATCACCACTGGACCTATGACCTCGACGGCGCGCTGGTGAACGCCCCGGCAATGGGCAAGACGTGCAATTTCGATCGCAAGGCCAACGGCCTGCCCAAGCTCAAGGTCGAGCTGTGGCACGGTTTCGTCTTCGTCAATTTCGATGCCGAAGCCGCGCCGCTGGCGCCACGCCTCGCCGCGATCGAGCCGGTGGTCGCCAATTACGAATTCGCCCGGCTGCGCGGCCCCGCGCCTGCAAAGCACGAATTCGCGTGGAACTGGAAAGTCCAGTTCGAGAACAATAACGACGGCTATCACGCCAACCGCCTGCACCACGGGCTGCACGATTATATACCGAGTGCGCTCGCCAGCTTCCCCGAAGTCCCGCGCGAGACTGCGGGCTATTACCGGCTCAACGGGTCGCTGCATCCCAATGCCAGCTTCAACCCGACCGAAAAGGCGCTGTTCCCGGTCTTTCCGAAGCTGACCGACGAGGAGCAGAACCGCCTATTGTTCGTAAACCTGCCGCCGTCGCTGTCGCTGGTCGTGCTCAACGACGTGGTGATCTACCTCATCATGGATGCGCGGTCCGCCGGCACGCACGGGCTCACCTTCGGCAGCCTCTATCTGCCCGAGGCGATGGCCGATCCGGCGTTCGAGGAAAAGCGCGCGATCAACGACGAATATACCGCGCACATCGTCGCGCAGGACCTGCATGTCGATCTGCTGGTCCAGCAGGGGCTCGGCTCGAAATTCGCGCCGCGCGGCCGCTATAGCTGGCAGGAGGATGCGCAGCGCCAGTTCAACCAGTGGCTGGTCGACCGCTATTGGAGCGAATGGGACCGCCGCCGGGGCCCCTCGGCACCGGTCAGCCAGATCAAGCGCGCGTCGTAGGATGGCATAGGCCCCTCCCCGTTCGTGCTGAGCTTGTCGAAGCACGGTGAGTCTCACAGCCCTTCGACAAGCTCAGGGCAAACGGTGGGGGTGCTCCCCTCCCAACCCCGAAATCCCACCCCCGCCGCGCTCCCCACGGCCAGCCCATGCTGGCCGCAGGAGCACTGCGCCCACTCGAAAAGGCCCCCTGCATGACCAACACGCTGATCTTCGTCGACCTGGCTTCCGACGATCCCGCCGCCGCCGGCCGCTTCTATGCCGAGGTGTTCGGCTGGGAGAACGACGCCCGGCCGGAGGGCATTTACCACCGCATGGTCCCCGGCGGCTTCTTCCAGCACAAGGACGGCAGCGACAGCCAGATCGGCAATCTGCACCTGGGCATTTTCGACGCCGCCAACGCCCGCCCGCATCCCGATCCGGCGGGCGTCGAGCCGCGCACCATCGCCGCGCCGGGGCGCAAGCCGCGCATCTGGATCCTGATCGGCGATGACGACAGCGCCGAACGCATCCTCTCCGCCGCCGAAGAACGCGGCGCGACGATCCTGTGGCGCAATCACTATTGGGCGGAGTTCAACGGGTACAACCACGCCTTTGCCGATCCGTGGGGCAACGAGATCCTGCTGTGGGGCAAGGCGGGTGAAAACCCCCAGATCCCAGCGGACTATACCCGCGAATAGCCGCCGCTGCGGGGGCTGGGCCAACAACTTGTGCGCATCGGCACAAGACCCGCCCCCGCCCGCATCCCTAGCCTTTACCCAAGCCAGCACGGGCACCGCCCGCAAGATGACGAGAACCATGACCGCATCCCCCCACGCCCGCAGGAGCAACTGATAATGCCCCGCCTGCCGCTCGTCTTTTTCGGTCATGGCAGCCCGATGGTCGCGCTGGAGATCAGCGATACCACGCGCGCATGGCGCGGCATCGCCGACCAAATGCCCCGGCCAAAAGCGATCCTGTGCATTTCCGCGCATTGGCAGACGCGCGGCACCGCCGTCACCGCGATGCCCCAGCCGCGCACGATCCACGATTTCGGCGCCTTCCCGCCCGCGCTGTTCGCCATGCAATATCCCGCGCCGGGCGATCCCGAACTGGCCCACCGCGTCCGCGACCTGCTGGCGCCGATGCCGGTGTCGCTCGATACCGGCTGGGGGCTGGATCATGGCACCTGGACGGTGCTGGTCCATGCCTATCCCGACGCGGACATCCCCGTCGTCCAGCTCGGCATGGACCTGGCCAAAACGCCGGAACAGCATTGGGCGGTCGGCCAGGCGCTGCGCCCCCTGCGCGACGAAGGGGTGCTCATCATGGGCACCGGCAACATCGTCCACAACCTGCCGGCGATGGACTGGGGCAATCCCGACGCCCCGCCCTACCCCTGGGCCGCGCGCTTCAACGCCGCGATGTTGGACGCCGTCGCGACCGACCAGCCGCAGCGCGTGATGGAATATGCGGCTCTGGGCGAGGATGCCGCGCTGTCGGTGCCGTCGCCCGACCATTTCCTGCCGCTGCTCTATGTCCTCGGCGCGCGCCATCCCGGCGAGCCCGCGGCGTTCGGGCCGGATTTCATCCACCACAAGTCGCTCGGCATGACGAGCATCGTGATCGGCGCATGAACGACGCGCCCGGTACGCTTTCACCACGGGGGAAATGTTGATGTCTTTGGTCGGCGAGAATCAAGCCGTTCGCGAACAGGTTCGGCCCGGCGCGCTGCATTTCCTGCGCGCCACGCCCGATACGGTGCACTGGGGCTATTTCTCGCCCGAGATACCGCCGGCGCTCACGGTGAAGAGCGGCGACCTGATCCAGGCGCAGGCAGTCACGCATCACGCCGGCGACGATCCCGTGCTGATGTTCGACGACGAAATCCGCCGGATCTTCACCGAGATCGAGCCCGAGACGCGCGCGCCGGGCTGCCACATCATGACCGGCCCGATCTATGTCGAGGGCGCGGAGCCGGGCGACATGCTCGAGGTCCGCTATTTCCAGATGACGCCACGCTTCGCCTATGGATCGAACCTTCAGGCGAACTGGGGCCATCTCTACCAGGAATTCGGCGAGACCGAGCGCGTGACCATCTATCGCCTCGATCCCAACGCCAACACCGCCAGCGCGCTCTATGCCTATGACGTGCCGGACAAATATGTGACACCGGGGCGGATCACCAATTGCCCGGTGTGCGATCGCCAGCCCGCGCTGCCCGGCATCACCATCCCCGCGCGCCCGCATCTGGGCACCGCGGGCGTGGCGCCGGCGGTCAACGATCCGGTCAGCACGATCCCGCCGGGGCTGCACGGCGGCAATATCGACAATTGGCGGATCGGCGCGGGGGCGACGATGTTCTACCCCGTCCAGGTCAAGGGCGGGCTGTTTTCGATCGGCGACCCCCATGTCAGCCAGGGTGACGGCGAGATCAGCGGCACTGCGATCGAGGCCTCGCTCGACGTGCTGTTCCAGATCATCCTGCGCAAGGATTTCAAATTCCCCTCGCCGCTGCTCGAGACGCCCGATTGCTGGATCGTCCACGGCTTTGGCGACGATCTGGACCAGGCGATGAAGAGCGCATCGATGGACATGCTCCATTTGCTCCACGAGCATCAGGGGCTGTCGAAGGTCGATGCCTATTCGCTGATGAGCGTCGCGGCCGATTTCGGTGTGACCCAGGTGGTGGACGGCACCCAGGGCATCCATTGCCGGATCGATCGCCAGATCTTCGGCGGCAAGGGCATCGTCAAGGACGTGGGATGACAGCCGCGCGCGGGCCGCGCATCGTGCCGGCCTGCGCGCCGCTTCAGGATGGAGGAAAGATCGTGACCTATCAGGTGCTGGACGTCCGGCCGATGACGCGGCGCATCGGCGCCGAAGTGTTCGGCGTCGACCTGAACCAGCCGCTGGGCAACCAGGAAGTGAGCGAGTTGCACGACGCGCTGATGGCGCATCAGGTGATCTTCTTTCGCGATCAGCCGCTCACGCATGAGAGCCACAAGCGGCTGGGCCGTTATTTCGGCGACCTGGCGTATCACAGCGGGGTGTCGGGGCTCGCCGATCACCCTGAAATCGTCGCGATCCATGCCGATGCGAACAGCACGTTCATCGCCGGCGAAAACTGGCATTCGGACCTGAGCGAAGATGCCGAGCCGCCGATGGGCAGCATCCTGCACATGCACACGCTGCCCGCCGATGGCGGCGATACTTTGTGGTCGAGCATGTACGCCGCGTACGACGCACTATCCCCGGCGATGAAGGCGTTCCTGGAGCCGCTCACCGCAGTGCATGATTCCAATCACATCTACCGCGAGCTCTTTCCCGACGTGGACAAGAAATACCCGCGCAACACCCATCCGGTGGTCCGCACCCATCCGGTGACCAAGCGCAAATGCCTGTTCGTCAGCCAGTCGAAGACGATCCGCATCAACGAATTGTCGAAGCCCGAAAGCACCGCAATCCTCGAATTCCTGTTCGAGCATGTGAAGGACCCCAATTTCCAGGTCCGCTTCCGCTGGCAGAAGGATTCGGTGGCGTTCTGGGACAATCGCTGCACCCAGCATTTCGCGACCTGGGACTATTTCCCCGACGTCCGCTCGGGCTTCCGCGTGACGATCGCGGGCGACAAGCCGTTTTGAACCGCAGGGCGGCGGATAAGGCGTGGCGCCTTACCCGGTGAACAGCGCCTTGCGGATCACCGCATGGACGCCCCAATTGCCGTTCACGACCTGCGACACCCCGAAATCGACGCCGACCGACAGCAGCGAGATCGCCTCATCCTCGGTCAGCCCCTTGGTCGTCATCAGGAACCGACGCGCCTTGCGAAAGGCGTCGCGCATCGCCGCGTCGATCGAGGATTTCTTGTACACTTCGCTCTGCGCATCCTCCCCCAGTTCCTTCAGGTAATCGGGGTGGCTGAAGCCGACGATCACCCATTCCTGCTCGGTTTCGATCAGCGGATAGTCCAGGTCGCGCAACTGGTCGCGCAACTCGCCCGCCGGGTGGCGGATCACCTGGATCAGCGCGGTCATCGAACATTCGATCGCCGTGCCGCACAGCTCCGAATCGCCCTGCGACGCGTGCGGATCGCCCAGCGACAACAGCGCGCCCGGCACCTGCACCGGCAGGAACACCCGCGCCCCCGGCCCGGTGCGCCAATTGTCCAGATTGCCGCCAAAGCTGTTCGGCGGCACCGAATCGACCAGCCCCGAATAGGCCGGCGCCACTGCGATGAAGCCAAAATGCGGGCGGATCGGGATTTCGACGTTGCGCAGCACATCGTAATTGCGCTCGATCGTCGCGGGATCGACCGGCACGCCGGGATAGTCGTAGCGCGGGTGGAGATGGCCTGACGGATCGGTCTGCGGGGTCCAGCGATAGCTGTACACCGCGTGCGCACTGGCCGGACGCCCGCTTTCGGCCTCGACTTCGTAGATGGTGATGACTTCACGCTGCTTGGGCTCGGTCAGCAGGTCCTGATAGTGAAAGCCCCAATAGGTCGCGGCGTTGCTGCCGAATGCCTTGCCGGCGAAGCGCGGGTTGCCGCTGGGGCGCGGCTTCAGGTCCAGGATGCGCACTTCGATCAGGTCGCCCGGCATCGCATCCTGCACCGCGATGGGACCGGTGCAGATGTGGACGCCGAACCCCTCGCCCGGCCCGCGCCCCAGCGCACTGGCGTCCATTGGGCCTGCCCCGCGCCTGTCGACTGCTTTGTGGTGATGGTCCCAGTGATAGACGCTCTCTGCGCCCGGATCGCCCTGCACCATCCGCTCCGGATCGTCATTGGCGTGATGCGTCAGCGTTTCGATCGTCACGAAATCGCCCGAGCGGACGTGGAGTACCGGCTTGAGCGCGCGGCTGAGGAACCCCCAGTGAATGGTCCTGGGGCTGACCGGCAGGTGATGGTGGCGCACCGTGTCGCCGCGGGGCACCGCGTCGAGCGTCGGTGCGGTCGGCGCGACGTCGTCTTCGGACAAGTCCTCGACATCGACTTCGGCGGCCAATCGCTCGCGCCGCGCCGGACGGCCGCGATGCAGCTTGGCAAAGGCTTCCTCGTCCGCCACGGGCGCCTTGCGATATTCGCGCGGCGAGATGCCATATTGCTCGCGGAACGCCCGGCTGAAGGACGCGGAATCGTTGAAGCCCCATTGGAACAGGATGTCGGAAATCGATTTCTGGACGTGCAGCGGGCTGCGCAGGTCCAGCCGACACCGTTCCAGCCGGCGCACCTTCACATAATGGCCGAAGCTGTCCTCGATCGATTCGAACAGTTTTTGCAGATAGCGCGGCGAGATGCCGTGTTCGGCGGCGACCTGCTGGTAATTGAGGTCGGGGTCGCCCAGCCGGATCTCGATCGTCTGGAAAATGCGCTCGAGCAGCGCCGCGCGCATCCCCGCCGCGCCGCCCAGCGCCTTGGGCGGGGCATTGTCGAGCAGGCTGGCGAGGAGGAATTCGGGCAGCGCCATCTCCACCGGACGCGCCTGATCGGTCGTAATCTCGCCGATCGCATCGGCCAGCGCGCGGAGCATCCCGGAAAAGACGCGCGCGGTGCCCGCATCGGTCCCGATCCGGCGCGGCACTTCGGGCAGCGGCGCTTTCAGCCGGGAAGTCAGCAGCGATTGGGGCACGCGAACGATCAGCGTGCGATTGTCGCTGCTGAACACATGCCGCCCCACGGAGTCGCCGCGCCCGCACACGATGTCGCCGTCGCTCAGCAACAATCGTTCCGGGCCGCTCACCAGATGCGCGGTGCCGTCGAGCAGCAGCGACAGCCAGAAGCTGCCCTGCTGGTCGCTGAAGTCGATCGTCCAGGCCTGGGCGGTGCCGGTCAGCCGGAAGAAATCGATGCCCAGGCTGCCCCGGAAATGGATAATCTCGCCGTACAGCCCCTCCTCTGCCGCATCGAGCTGGAGCGACACGCGCTGCAACGCAAAACGCCACGCTTCGCGGCGCTGCTCCTTGGGATAGGCGTTAGTGGTAAATCGCACGACAGCAACCAGCGCCTTCGGAGATCATCCGGCTCCTCTCGGTCGGGGATTGCCGACCATGAGGGCAGCCTATGGTGCAGCGCAGTATCACGTCAATCCCGTTACGGTCGCGATCAGAAGGGCGAGGTCCCGGACCCGTACACCGATGTGGGACCCGACGGGCCGGCGCTGTCCGGCCCCCGCCCGCATATCGCGAGCATCGTAAGCGCATAGACCAGCGCGCTCGACGCCATATCTTCGGGCCGGGGACGCCAGCGCGGCATGCCCGTGGTGAGGGCTGGGACTCGGTGCATGTTGAAGACATTGTGGTCGCGCCACATGCTCGAATAGACCGGGTGCGCGCGTTCGAGCGGGGCGGTGCGGGCCAGTCGGGTAGCGGCATCCACGGCCCCCGCCAGCGGCGCGACGGCGGCGTCGGGTGCCTCGAATCCGTGCCGCACCACCATCGGCTCGACATCGAAGCCCGCGACATCCACGCCCCGCATCGCCGCAACGATGCCATGCATCGCGTCCGCCGCCTTTTGCCGGGGGTTGAGCGTCACATCGAGGTACAGCGCGCACACTTCCGTACCGGCGCCGAAATCGAACGGCATTCCGCCGCGCACCGACGAAAACTGCACCTTGGGCACCACGCGCCCGCCGGGCAGATCGAGTACCGAGTCGCGCTCCCATTGCTGGCTCCAGCGGTGGAGCGCGTCGATCACCGGGCCCAGCCGGTAGATGGGGTTGGGATGCTGCGCCGGATCGGCGGGTGCGTCGAGGATCGGCGTGAACACCCCGCTGCCGAAGATTCGGATGCGAAACAGCGCATAGCCGCACCCGACCCAGGTCGCCCCGAAATCGGTGCCCTCCGCCGCGATCGCGTAATCGGGCGCGACGCCGCCATGGTGGAACAGGTAATGGGCGCCGATATCCTTGCCCATATAGTCGATGCCCGAAAATTCCTCGATCGGCTCGGGCCCGATCTCGCCGGGACAGGCGGTGAGCCAGGTCTTGCCCGCCAGCGTGATCCCCGCCTTGCGGAGCGCCTTGGCGGCGATCAGGAAGCACGCCATCGGCCCGCGATCGTTCGAGATCGGATAGCCGCGCAGCGCGCCGTCCTCGATCCAGCATTGCTGCCATTCGGGGTCGGCCAGCGTCGATTCGCGATAGCGGAACTTGTCCTGTTCGCGGATGCCGCTGGGGCTTTCGGTATCCAGATGCGCAGTGAAGAGCAGATTCGCGCCGGTGCCGGTGCCGCCGGTCTCGCCGATCACATTGGGGCGATCGGGGGTGGCCCCCACCTTGCGTGGGCAGAACCCCTCGCGCTGCATCCACTGGTAGACATAGTCCGCCGCCGCCGCCTCGCTGCGCGACGGGGCCGGGATATTGCCCAGCGTCAGCGCGAGTTCGACCAGTTCATCGGTATCGATCGCGGCAGCAATCGCGTCGCGCTCGGCAGGGGTGACCGCATAGGGCGCATGCGCCGGATCCGCAAAGGCGCCGGCGGGTTCCGGTCCGTCAGCCACGGGCGCGCGAGGATGCTGTGTTCATGCCCCCTCGTCCCGCGTCCCGCCGCCGCTGTCTTGATCCTGCGCGCCCTATCTATGTCCGATCAGGCAAGCGCGAGCGGCGACGGCGACGCAGCCTCGTCCGCCTGATAGCGCGGCAACAGCAGCATCAGCGCAGCGCCGGCCGACAGGCACAGCGCGCACACCAGCACGCCCATCCGGTAATTGCCCTGCGCATCATAGGCGGCGTCGAGCAGCACCGGGGTGACGCCCTGCGCCACGATCACTGCCGAATACATCACGCCGATGATCGTCCCGAACGCGCGCAGCCCGAAATAGCGCGCGATCAGATAGGGCATGGTGCCATATTGCGCGCCCAGCCCCACGCCCAGCAACGCCCCGCCCAGCATCAGCGCGGGCGTGCCCATGCCCAGTTCGAGAAGCGCCAGCCCGACCACCGCCATCGCATACATCGGGATCACCACCTTGGGGCTGCGGCTGCGGTCCAGCACGCGCCCCGTCGCGATCTGCCAGGTCGAGCCGACCAGCGCGAACATGCTCACAGCGGCGGTGCCGGCGCTGATGCTGAAGCCGCGATCGACGACGATCGGCACGACATGGCTGAAGATCGCGGTGGTGGTCCCGGCCCCCACTGCGATCGACACCAGCAGCACCCAGAAGCGCGGCATCCGCGCCGCCTCGGCCAGCGAGAGACCCTCGGTCGACGGGGCGGTATCAGCGTCGGCGGCGACGACACTGCGCGGGGCATCGCGGAGCATCAGGAACAGCGCGGGAAACCCGACGATCAACACGATCGCACCGATCGCCAGATAGCCCGCACGCCAGCCATATTGGCCGACCACCATCGCCGCGATCACCGGAATTGCAATCGAGCCGACGCCGCTGCCCATCCCCGCGCTGATGCCCAGCGCCATGCCGCGGCCCTTGTCGAACCATTCTGCGATCACCTTGGAGAATAGCGGCGTGCCCGCCACGCTGCCCGCAAGGCTGACGATGAAGAAGGTGAGGTAGAATTGCCCGATATGCCGCGTCGTCAGCGCGAGTGCGGCGATCGCTACGCCGAACACCAGGTTGGCGACGATCAGCATCCGCCGCGCCCCGTGCCCGTCGGCAAAGCGCCCGGCGAGCGGATAGACCACTGCCCCCACCACAGCCATCATCCCCAGCACCACCGAAATCTGCGCGCGGGGCCATTGAAACGTCTCGGACAAGGGCAGCAGGAACAGCCCGAACACCGAATGCACTGCGGGCGTCATGCTGACGATCGTGCCCAGCGTACAGGCCGCGAGCACCCGGTAGCGGGCGGCATCCCCGCTCACAGCACGGGCCATGCGCTGGGTACGGTCATGCCCGCACGGGCCAGCACCGCCGGCCCCGCCACCTCGACCTCGGCATAGAGTTTTTCCTCGTCGATCAGCGTCGATCGATAGCTGTCCACCACGCGGCGCCCCTCCACCCACACGCTGTGCACCCCGCGCCCGTCGGCGGAGTAGATCAGCTGGTTCACGACGTTCAGCAGCGGCCGCCATTCGGGCCGGTCGCGGTCGTGCAGCACGAAATCGGCCTTTTTGCCCGGCTCCAGCGATCCGATGCTGTTCGCC
This sequence comes from Sphingomonas hengshuiensis, assembly GCF_000935025.1. NCBI lineage: Bacteria > Pseudomonadati > Pseudomonadota > Alphaproteobacteria > Sphingomonadales > Sphingomonadaceae > Sphingomonas > Sphingomonas hengshuiensis. Next base: position 1,144,056 of record NZ_CP010836.1, on the reverse strand, counting down.
ATCTGCGCCCCGCGCGCGCCGTTGATCGTGCCCATTTCCAGCACACGATAGGCAGAAAACAGCGTTCCATCGCGCCGCGAATCCTTGAACAGCCCCGCCGTCACGAACATCGCGCGCATCAGGTCCGCCGCATTGCCATTGTTGTTGCCATCGGTGCCGAGCTGGAGGTTGACGCCCAGCGCCGCCATTTCCGGGAACTTGCCCATCGCGGTCGCGCCATAGGCGCCCTTCATTGCCGTCATCGGGCAGTGCGTGACGTTGGTGCCGCTCGCCGCGAGCAGCGCGACTTCCTCGTCGTCCAGATGGATGGCGTGGGTCAGCGACAGATGCGGCCCGAGCGCGCCGATCCGCGCCAGATGGGTGATCGCGCGGCAGCCGGCGGTTTCCAGATAGAATTCGGGGTCCGCCGGGTCCGCGCTCATATGCGCCGTGATGCCCGCGCCGGTTTCCGCCGCCAGCGCGGTCGCCTCGCGCCACAGATCGTCGGTCGCGGTATTGTGCCCCACCAGGCACGGCCATGTCGCGAGCAACGGATCGCCGCGCAGCGGATAGCGTGCCGCCTGCGCCTCCATCGCCGCCACGGCGCGCGCGGTCAGCGCGGCCTGGTCGTCCTCGGGCGCAAAGGCGCGGTCCTGCACCCATTGGCCCAGCCGCCCGCGAATGCCGGTGCCGGCCAGCGCCTCCATCACTGGGTCGAGGTTCAGGATCGTCCCCGCCTCGACGAAACACGTCGTGCCGGTGCGCAGCATCTCCAGCGCGGCGAGCGTGGCGGAAAGCTGCTCGTCGGCGGGCGTCTGCGCCATATAGGTGGGGACCAGCCATTCGAAGACGTTGGTGCGCCAATCGGCATCGTCGGGCACGCTGCCGCGGGTGATCGGCTCGCCGGTGATATGGATATGGCAATTGACCAGCCCCGGCGTGACGACGAAGCGGTCGCGCGCGTCGATCGTCTCGCGCGGCGCAACCTGGCGCTCGACCGCTGCCGAAGGCCCGACCGCGACGATCCGGTCCCCGGCGATCGCAATCGCGCCGTCGCGATAGATTCGCCGTTCGGCGTCCATCGTCACGATCCACGCATTGCGGATCAGCAGGTCGACCGGCGTGGGAACCGGATCGGGGGGCGTCATGCTGCCCATGCCGCGATCACGGCGTCGCTGGTGGTCAGCAGCGCGCAGTTCTTTTGCAGCACGTTGAGCGTGCCACTGTGCAGATCGGGCTCGTACGCCGCACAGGCATCCGACGCGACGAAGACATGATAGCCATGGTGGAACGCCGCGCGCGCAGTCTGATCGACGCAGCAATCGGTGCTGAGCCCGGTCATCACCACCGTCTCGATCCCGCGCGCGCGCAACTGCGCGTCCAGATCGGTGCCGTGAAAGCTGTCGAACATCAGCTTTTCGATCTCGATATCGCCCGGTTGCGGCGCGACGCGGTAATAATCGGCGCCGCCATCCGCCACGCGGCAGATCGCCTGCCCCCCGGGCGTTCCCCGGCGCGCGTACAGCGTCCTGAGCGCGTCCGAATCGGTCTCCGGCCGCGTCACCACGCGCATGAACGCCACGGTCGCGCCCGCGGCGCGCGCGGCGGCGATCAGCGCCTCGATCCGGTCGATCGCCGCCTCCGCCGGCGCCATGTCCACGCCATAGCGCGCGATCAGGCCATGGGGCGCGGCGAAATCGGTCTGGATGTCCACCACCACCAGCGCGGTGCGCGCCGGGGGCAGCATATCCTTTACCGCCGCCGCGTCGAGATGCGGCAACCCGACTGGCTCAACCATGCACCGGCACCTTGATCTTGCCGGGAAAGCGTTCGCGCAGCGCAGGCAGGACATGGGTGCCGAAGGTCGGAATCCCGGTCAGGTAATCGGGGAAGATCAGCATCAGCCCGTCGGTGTCGGACACTTCGAAAATCTCGCTCAGCCGCTCGATCACCGTCTCCGGCGTCCCCAGCACATGCGGGGTCATGAATGTCGAGCGGCTCTTGGCGACAAAGGCGTTTTCCTTGCCGATCTCGGCATCGAGGAAGCCATAGGCGCGCATCATCCCCCACAGCGCTTCCTCGTCCAGCCCTTCGCGATACCGGGCGGCGGTCTTTTCGGCGTCGGCGTCGCTGTCGGCGAACACCACCGTCATCATCGAATAGGTGCGGACATAGCGGCCCAGTTCGGCAGCGTCCTCCTTCGCCAACCGGCTCGCGACGGCCAGTTCCTGCGCATTGCCGCCGGTCAGGAAGATCGCATCCATTTCTTCGGACGTGAAGCGCATCCCCTTTTTCGACGAGCCCGCGCATACCAGGAACGGGCGCTTTTCGGGCTTGGGCCAGGACTGGCAATCGTCGAGCTGGAAATATTTGCCGTCCATGGTCACCGAATCCTCGGTCCACAGCCGCTTGATCGCCGTGATCCACTCCTTGGCCAGATCGTAGCGCCCGTCATGGTCGACCCCTTCGGGCCAGGCACCCATTTGCGAGAACTCGCCCTTGTACGCGCCGGTCACGACGTTGAGCCCCGCACGCCCGCCGCTGACCTGGTCGAGCGTCGCGATCATCTTGGCGGCAACCGCAGGGTTCTGGAGGATCGTGTGGATCGTCGTCCACACCTTCACCTTGGAGGTGACTTCCGCCAGTGCCGCCATCAGCACGACCGGATCGAGCGTGCGGTTCCAATGCCCGGTCTCGCCGCCATAGCCGCGGAACTTCGACATCGACATGATGAAATCCAGCCCCGCCTGCTCGGCGAGCACCGCAACCTTGCGGTTATATGCGTACGAACCGTCGAGCGGCGGCGCGTTCTTCGACAGGATCCACCCGCCATTGGCCATGGGCATGAACACGCCCAGATCCTTGCCGCCGCTGTCGGAGGGAATGCCGAACGGTGTCGGCTCAAAGTCGGTCGTCATATCGCCACCCCCAGGAATGTGGCCCCAGCTTAGAGCGGCTGCCGCCGGGTTCTTGATCCGCCGCGCATATTAAGTTGCAGCAGCCCCGCACGCCGCCAGCACGGCCGCGCGGAGCGGCATCGCGGGCACTGCACCGGACGCCAGCGTGCACAATCCGGCAGCGGCGTTGGCGATGCCCAGCGCGGCATCGATCGCGTGCCCCTCCTCCAGCAACGCCGCCAGCGCGCCGCAGAAGCAATCGCCGGCGCCCACCGTATCGACAGGCCGCACCGGCAATGCGGGGGCATGGAAATGCCGATCCGCCCACACTGCCACGGCGCCCGCCGCGCCCAGCGTCACGATCACCACCTGGTCCGCCCGCGCGCGCAGCATCCGCGCGGTTTCCACCGTCGCCGCCAGCGTTTCGGCGGCGGCGCACCCGGCATACCAGGCCAGTTCGTGTTCGTTGACGATCAGCACATCCACCAGCGGGAACAAAGCCACTGCACTGGCCAGCGCGGGAGCGGCGTTCAGGATGCGCAGCCGGGCGGGCGCGGAAAAGGCGGCGGCGAGCGTCTCCGCCGGCACCTCCATCTGCGCCAGCACAACATCGCCCGCCTCGCCCGGCGGCGCCATCCCCGGCGTCAGCCGGGCATTGGCGCCCGACGCGACGATGATCTGGTTCTCCGCGCGCGCATCGACGGCGATATAGGCCGTGCCGGTCGATACCTCCGCCAGCCGCGCGACCGCACCCACGTCCACCCCCGCCGCGCCCAGCGCCTCGAGCATCCAGCGCCCTGCCTCATCGTCGCCGACCGCGCCGACCATCCGCACCGCCGCGCCCATCCGCGCCGCCGCCACCGCCTGGTTCGCGCCCTTGCCGCCCGGCAGTCGCAGCGTCTGATGCGCCATCACCGTCTCGCCCGGCAGCGGCAACTGCTCGACCCGCGCGATCACATCGACGTTGATCGACCCCACTACGCACACCGCCATGTCATCCGCTCCGCTCGTCCTTGGCCGACACGGAGCATGGCCGCTCCGCCGGTGGCAACTGCCTTTCGGCGCGATGCGCCGGTCGCCAAGTTTTGCGGCGACGCACGCAAAGAGCGGCACGACGCAACGCCCCTAAGCTGCGGCTCGAATTTGGGGGAGTGTGCCGGTGACGACGTGGCTGATAACGGGCGTGAGCAGCGGACTGGGCAAGGCGCTTGCCGCTGCGGCGCTGGCGCGCGGGGATATGGTGATCGGCACGGCACGGCGCGACGCCGACCTTGTGGCGTTCGAATCGCAGGCCCCGGGCCGCGCGTTGGGGATTCAGCTCGACCTGGCGGTGCCGGGCTCCGCAGCGGCTGCCGTTGCGCGGGCGGAGGCGATGGTTCCGCAGATCGATCGGCTGGTCAACAATGCCGGGTACGGCATGGTCGGCGCGATCGAGGAGACGGCGATCGACCAGGCCCGCGCGCTGTTCGACGTCAATGTGTTCGGCCCGATGGCGATGATCCAGGCGGTGCTGCCCGCAATGCGCGCCCGCCGCGCGGGGCATATCGTCAACATCACGTCGCTGAGCGGCTTTGCGCCCTGGTGGGGCACCGGCATCTATGGCGCGAGCAAATATGCGTTCGAGTGCATCGGCCAGACGCTGGCGCAGGAACTGCAACCGCTGGGTATCGCCGTCACCAATGTCGCCCCCGGCGGCTTCCGCACCGGCTTTGCCGGCACCGCGCTGGTCGAGGCGGAACGCCATATCCCCGATTATGACGACGGCGCCCGCCAGTCGAAGTTGAGCCTGCTCGCCGGGCGCGGCAACGAACATGGCGATCCGGCCAAGGCGGCGCAGGCGATCCTCGCCGCGCTCGACGAACCCGCCCCCCCGCGCCACCTGTTCCTGGGCGAGGACGCGCTGCGCCACGCCCGCGAACATTTCGAAATGCTGGAGGGCGAAATGCAGCGCTGGGAGGCGCTGTCGCTGTCGACGGCCTACGCGCTGTGATCGCGATCCACCCCCTCACCCCGCATATGGGCGCCGAGATCGACGGGATCGACCTTACCGCGCCCCTGTCCGAAGCGCAGGGCGCTGCGTTGCGCGCGGCGCTGGCCGAGCATCTGGTGCTGTTCTTCCGCGACCAGCCGATCGGCCACGACCAGCACAAGGCGCTGGCCCGCGTGTTTGGCGACATCCACGTCGCCGCCGCCACCGCGGCCTGGGCCGTGCCGGGCCACCCCGAAGTGACGCGGATGCACACCGACGCCGGCTCCACCTATGTCCCGGGCGAGGACTGGCATTCGGACATGACCTGCGATCCCGAGCCGCCGCTGGGATCGATCCTGTACCTGCACACCGTGCCCGAAACCGGCGGCGACACCGCCTTTTCGAACATGTTCGCCGCCTATGCCGCGCTGTCGGACCGGATGAAGGCGTATCTGGACGGGCTGACCGCCACGCACGACGCCGCCCGCGTGTTCGGCGCGATCGCGCCCGCCGGCACCCGGTTCAACATGTCGTCGCATCCGGTGGTGCGCACGCATCCCGTCTCCGGCCGCAAGGCCCTGTTCGTGAACAAGCAGTTCACGGCGAAGATCGATGGTGTTCCCAAGGATGAAAGCGCGGCGCTGCTCGCGTTCCTGGCGCAGCATGTCCAGCGCCCCGAATTCCAGTGCCGCTTTCGCTGGCGCCCGCACTCGATCGCGTTCTGGGACAATCGCTCGGTCCAGCACTCGGCGATCTGGGACTATTTCCCGCAAACGCGGTCGGGCTACCGCGTCACCGTGAAGGGCGACCGTCCTTTTTAGGACTGGCCGCCCCCACGGGGGGAAGCTTCAGGAAATCAGGCGCGGCACCGATACCGATGCGATATCGAAATGCGCGTCGGGATGCTCGGGCTTGCCGTCGCGCGGCGCGGCGCGGACCTGGACCACGCCGTTCTTGCCGAAATCGGGCACCACCGGGCGATCGGTCTTGCTGCTCAGCCACAGCCGCAGCAGATGGCGCCGCCGCTGCGCCTCGGGCCAGTCGTCGAACGACGTGCGCGCATGGAGCGCGGCATAGTTGGACAGCCACTGGATGTCGCCGGGGCGGAAATCCATCTCGATCGCCATGCCCGGCTCATAGGTGATCTCGTCGAACAGCCGCAGCACTTCGATCTGGTCTTCGGTCAGCTTGGGAACGCCCGGATAGTCCTGTGCAGTCAGGATATACAGCGAGCCCGCATACATGCTGAACACGCCGTCCACCATCGAGATGACGGGCGAGGTATAGGTATCCGCCGGCGCGCTGTGATCCTGCCGCCGCCAGTCCCAGTGAAACGGTTCGAGCAGCAGCGGCGCCAGATCGGGGCGGCGGCGCAGGATCTCGTTATAGATTTCCGCGCCCGAGACGAGGCACGATGCGCCCCCGCTCTTGGCCGGGCGCAGACACATCAGCGCGACGATGTCCGAACTGTCGGAATGATAGACCAGCTTGTCGCGCACCTTGGACGACAAGGCGGTCGGATCGTCCATCGTCTTGTCCGACGTGGCATAGACATGGTCGATCAGGTCGCCCATCTCGTTCTGGCGGATGGGATCGCCCATGTGCAGCCCGAGCACATAATAGATCGCGGACGACAATATGTCGGAATAGAGCTGGGTGCGCAGCCCGCGCACCAGCACGAAGCCGCGCCCGAAATCCACGTCCTGCCGCCATGCGGCAACCGCATCCGCACAGGCGACCAGCGGGTAGTCGTCGGCCTGCACCGTCCGCAGATCGGGGCTTTCGGCGACGAAACGCGTGCCCAGCGCCTCCAGCTCCGCCACCTGGGCGTCCGACAGGCGATAGATCCACGCGTCCCCCGCCCCCAGCCGATCCCCGCGCCAGGCCGCAGCCCCGACCACCTCGGGCACGCTGATGAGGGTCGCCATATTCGTCTCCGTCCAATCCATTGTGTCACCTTGCCTATCACGCGAGTCCGCGAACGACTTGCCGACACGTGCCGAATTGCTTTTCGCGGGACGCACGCTGGCGCCCGTACTGCCGGCATCGAAGAGGGCGACGGCGTCCTCGCGCCGCGACGTTGCGTAGGAACGGGAAGGGATTACAAGCGCTTGTTATCTGACGCGGGATTCAACGGCAGGACCAATGGCAGAAGTGAGCGTGTCGAATTTCGCAAGGGCCGCGGCGCTTGCCCTCGCGGTAACGGGCGCCTCCGCTGCCGTGGCGCAATCCGATCCTGTCCAGTCCTATGACAGCTATCAAAGCTGGCTCGTCGCCTGTGACAACACGCTGCGCTGTGTCGCCAAGGGGTTCGCCGACGCGAGCGATGGCGCGGAGATTCGCATCGAGCGCGATGCCGGTGGGTCGGGCGCGGTTGTGGCGACGATCAGCAGCGCCACTGTCTTTGCGCCCTCCGATATCCGGATCGACGGCGCGCCGGCGGGCCTGACCGGCGCGGCCTGGGCATACACACGGTCAGAGGACGGAAGCTCGGTCACCAGCAGCGACCTCGCCGCGATCCACGCATTGGTCCAGAAGCTGCGCGGCGCGAAAAGGGTTACCTTGGGAGGGATTGCGGAGGACGACGCGGCGATCCCGCTCGCCGGGTTCAGCGCGGCGATGCTGCGCCTCGACGATCGGCAGGGGCGGATCGGCGGCGTGACTGCACTGCTCAACCGCGGCTCGCGGCCGGCCTCGGTCGTTCCCCCTGCCCCGCCGCTGCCCCGCATCGCGCGCCATCCCGTCGTGGCGCGCCTAGACCCCGGGGAGGAAGCGCGGCTGATCGCGCTGGTCCGCGCGGACCAGAAGGCGTTGTTCGCCAAGGAGGAATGTCAGGACACGCCGCAGCAGCCCGAAGCGCACGCGCTCGACGGGGCGCAGGCGCTCGTCCTGATCCCCTGCATCATGGGCGCCTATCAGGGATCCTCGCTCGCGTTCATCGCCCAGCGAGGAAGCGGGCGGGCGCAGCGGCTGGTCGCGCCGATGCCCTATCGCGGCAACGATCCGGACCGCGCCGACGCCGACTATTTCACCGAGGGCAGCTTCGATCCCGAGAGCGGCACCCTGAGCATGGCCGCACGCGGACGCGCGCATGCCGATTGCGGCGTGTCCGCGAGCTGGATCTGGGACGGCAGGGCGTTTCGCCTGTCGGAGATGGCGCTGCAACAAGCCTGTGGCGGGATCGAGCCTGGCGACTGGCCCACGCTTTTCCGGTCGGAGCAATGATCCAGCCGCGCACCGGATGGCGGCTCCCCCTGGCACTCGCCGGACTGGCGGTGAGCGCGCCGGCTGCCGCCGCGCCGTGGTGGTATGCCGGGCACGACGTCGATCGGGCGGTGTTCGTCGATGTCGGCTCGATCGAGCGCGACCACGCGATCGTCCGCTTCTCCGCCAAACAGGTCATCCGCCGCGCCGGCGATCCGGTCGCGATGACGGTCAGCTTCCTGCAGGCGGATTGCGCGCGGGCGCTGATCGGATGGGGCGGCATCCAGCGCTTTGGCGCGGACGACGCAGTGATCGATACCTCGACTCGCCCCAAAGCGGAGATGGCGCCGGCATCGACTCCGATCGACCGCGCCCAACTGGATTTCGTGTGCGCCGATACGCGCGAGCGCGAGGCGGCGGGCTTTTTCCCGCTGGGCATCGACGACGCGACCTTTACCGAAGCCCTGCTGGGCGAGGATGCCGACGGCCTTTCGCCCCGCGCGCTTCACGATCGCCTGGCGGCCTCGCCGGCGACCGCGGTGATCCGCTCGACCGCCCCCTCCCCCGCGACGTTCGGGACGGTGCAGACCGTCGCGCTCGGCCAGCCGCTTGTCCCCCCGCGCGACTATGGCAAGGGCGCGCAGGTGCCCGATCCCAGGGACTATCCCGCCAATGAGGTCGGACGCATCTACGACGTCGCCTATCAGGGGATAAAGGACGGCGAGATACGGTTCGAGATTCGCGGCTATTCGATAGACGACCTGGCCCACCCCGGCTCGGGCCAGATCGAGACGGTGCGCGTCGGCGAGGCCAAGGCCAGGATTGGCGACCTTGCCATCACGATCCGCGAGGCGCTTCCGGACCGGATCACCTATTCGATCGTCCTCGAGAAGAGGCCGCCGCCCGAGACGCCCTGAACCTCCGGCGGATGCGACGGCGCCGTGGAGGCGTCGAGCGCACCGGAAGGATGATCCGCGGTTGAGCGCCGCGCCGCGATCTTCGCGGTTTACCGGTCCGGGATGCTCCGTCGGAGCCCCGAAACGCGCCCTCCTGCGCCCCTGCAATGGTCGACCCCGCGGCCCCGCCCTGCACAGTTTCTGCACACTAAACGCTAGCAATCCCGACAGCGCGCGCATCGCTTCGCCATTGCCGCCTGCCAAACCGGCGGCGCAATCAGGGGAGCGTTCGCATGGCAGATCGATACAAGCCGTCCAGCGGCAGATTGGCGTTGTTGATCGGGAGCGTCTTTCCGGCGGGGGTGCTGATCCTTGAACTCGTGACTGGCATGTGTGCCGGCACCTTCTTCGATCCGCTGCCGACCTGGGGGCATGTCGTGCTGGTCGCCGCGGTGCCGGTTATCAACTTTCTCCTCTGGCGCGCCGCGCAGCGCGAGAACGCGCCAGCGCCGATACTGATGGTGCTGGGCGGCGTGGCGATCGCGATCGGCGCAGGCTATGCGCTGGTATTCCTGCCTTTGCTCCCCGTCGCTTTGGTCGGCATCCTGTTCATGGGGCTGGGCCTGCTGCCCTTCGCGCCGGTCGGGGCATTGTGGCAGTCGGTGCGGTTGACCGCCGAATTGTCGGCATGGGTGCAGCGCGCCGGTCGCAAGATCGCGCTGGGCGTTACCCTCGGCCTCACCGCCTTGATTGCATTCGACGTGCCGGCGACTGCCACCTATCTGGCGATCGGCTGGTGGCAAGGCGACGCCGCCAGCGCACGCCGCGCGGTGACGACGATGCGCACGGTCGGCGACCCGGACATCCTGCTGCGCCTCAGCTATGGCGATGACGGGCGTGCGACCGGGCTGTTCAGCTTCCTCGCGACTGGCTGGGAAAGTGGTTTCTTCCGACCCGAGCGCATTTCGCCCACCGCCGCGCGCGAACTCTATTACCGCGTCACCGGCACGCCCTTCAACGCCGTCGCGCGCGCCGACGCCGGACGCGGCGCACGGCGCTGGCAATTCGACTGGGACGAGGACCAGGGCGGCGCGGCGGTCGGCGGGCGGGTCCACGGGCTGGCACTGACGCAGTCGCGCATCGACGGATCGGTCAGCGGCGAAGACAATCTGGCCTATCTCGAATGGACCGCGGTCGTGGCCAATGCCGGCGCCCAGCAAGGCGAGGCGCGGCTGACGCTGGCGTTGCCCGAGGGCGCGGTGGCGTCGCGCGCGACATTGTGGGTCAATGGCGAGCCGCGCGAGGCGAGCATCGGCGGGCGCGGCGAAGTGCGTGCGGCGTATGAATCGGTGGTCCGCCGCCAGCGCGATCCGCTGCTGGTCACGACCGACGGCGCCAACCGCCTGCTGGTCCAGGCCTTTCCGATCGAGGCGGGGTCGTCGATCCAGTTCCGCGTCGGTATCACGGCGCCGCTCAGGATCGCACGCGACGGCACGCGCAGCCTGGCGCTGCCGATGATCGCCGACCGCAATTTCGATATTGCGCGTGAACAGCCGCACCATGTCTGGATCGAAAGCGACACCGGGATTAGCGGGCCAGCCGGGCTGGCGGCGACCCGCGCGAACGGCAAGGTGGGCGTCCGCGGCACGATCCCCGACGCGACCTATGCCAGCCTCCATCCGCAACTGGGCGTCGCCCCGATCTTGGCGGCAACCAACCGCAGCGCCGTGGTGCCGCGCCAGGGCGAGCAGCCGGCGCTGACCGTCATCCAGCGCATCCTTCGTGAAGACGCCGCCCGGCCCGCGGCGCTGGCGATCGTCGTCGATGGCTCGAAGGGCAACGAAGCCGTCGCAGGCGCACTGGTCAAGGCCCTCGACGCGCTGCCGGCGGGGCTGCCCGTGTCGCTGCGCATTGCGGCGGAGACGCCGGTCGTCGTCGCGCTGGCGCCGTGGAGTTCTGAGCAGCGCGCGCGCGTCGAGCGGGCGCTGGCCGATGCCAGGTTCGTCGGCGGGCAGGACAATGTGCCCGCCGTCGCCGATGCGGCAGGCGATGCCGCGCGTAGCGATGCGGTGTTGCTGTGGGTCCATGGTGCCCAGCCGGTCGTCTCCGCCGGCAGTCATGCGCAGCTCCATCAAATGCTCGACCGCTCGGCCATGCTGCCGCGGCTGGTGCGCTATCAGGCCCAGCCCGGCCCGGCGCTCAGCGGCAGCGGCCAGCCCTGGTTCGAAACCGCGCGCTTCGTCGCTCCGGGCGCATCCCCGGCGACCGACTTGCCCCTGTTGCTGCGCGACCTGACGCAGGCCGGCCCCGTCTGGCGCATCGAGCGGAGCACCGCGCCGGTGCAGGGTGCGGACCGGGGGTCGATCCACATCGCCCGGCTATGGGCCGCCGGCGGAGCAGTGGGAGCACTCCGCGGCAAGCCCGCCGATCGCACTGCCGCGATCACGCTGGCGCGGCGCCTGAACGTGGTCACGCCGGTGAGCGGCGCCGTCGTCCTGGCGACCGATCGCGAGTATAAGGAGAACGGCCTGGTCGCGCCCGGCGCGGACGAGGTGCCGACGATCCCCGAGCCGCACGAATGGGCACTGCTGGCGATCGTCGCGGGCATGCTGCTGTGGCTGTGGCGCCGCCGCCGTCGCGACGCACCGGCTACAGCCTCGGGCCTGGCGTTCGCCTGATGCATCCCGGCATCGCCGTTGCGCTGGCGGCTCTCGCTTTCTGGGATGCGGTGCGGCTGCTTGCCGGGCGGCTGGGCGACGGGATGGCAGCCGTGCCCCTCGCCGCAGTGCTGGCGGCGCTCGCCTGGCCGGCGCTGCGCCGGCTTCGCCGCGGCACCGCCGTGCCGGTTTCGCCCAAATTGCTGTGCGCGATCCTCGCCGCCTATCTGCTCGTGGCGCTGGCTACACCGCCGCTGGTGCGGATGGCGGTGGCAGTGGCGGGACTGGTGCTGATCCTGCGCGCGGCGGCACGGGATGATTTGCCTGCCGCACCCGCGATCGGCCTCGGCCTGCTGGCGCTGCCGGTGCTCCCCAGCCTCGAATTCTTCCTCGCTTACCCGCTGCGGCTGGTGTCGGCCACGCTCACCGCCGGGCTGCTGCGGATGAACGGGATCAATGTCGGCGTCGACGGTGTTGCGCTGGCGTGGAATGGCGAGCGCCTGCTGTTCGACGCCGCCTGCGCCGGGGTGAAGATGCTATGGGCAGCGCTGCTGCTGGTCAGCGCCATCGCGCTCGCCGCGCGATTGGCTCCGCTCCACTATGCCCGCGCGCTGATGCTGGCCGTCGCCCTCACGATCTTCGCCAACGCCCTGCGCGCCGCCAGCCTCTTCTATCTCGAGAACGGCTTCGTGCCGCGCCTCAGCGGCATGGTTGCGCACGAAGCGGTGGGTATCGCCGCCTTCGCGATGGTCGCGGCAGCGCTGGCGGCGATGGTGATGCCAAGCAAAAAGGCGCGGTTCGCATGATCTGGTCAAAGGTTGCCGTCGGGTTATCGCTGGCAGCGGCGGCAGTGCCGTTTCTGCCCGATGGCGCCTCTCCTCCACCCGCCGCCGCCTCAGCCTGGTCCGATAGCTATGAGGGCCGACCGTTGACGCGCATCGCCCCTGCTCCCGAGGATCGCTTCCTCGCCCGCCAGTTTCCCGGACAAGTCGCGCGGTTCAGCGATGGCCGCCGCCAGATCGTGCTCCGCCGCGTCGTCGCCGCCACCCGCGCGCTGCACCCGGCCAGCGACTGCTTCCGCGCGATCGGCTACACCGTCACGCCCGCGCCGATGCGGCTCGCCCCCGATGGAAAGCCGGCCTCATGCTTCACCGCCACGCGCGACGGGCGGACGCTGACGGCGTGCGAACAGGTACGCGACACCGGCGGCCAAAGCTGGCCCGATATCTCGTCCTGGTATTGGTCGGCGCTGCTCGGACCGTCGCAGGGCCCGTGGACCGCGGCGCTGATGGCGGAGGAAGCCCGTTGACCGGCGCCGCGAGGGGGTGACAGGTATGTACGCGATGAGCCACCACATCCTAGTCGTCGACGATGACCCGCATATCCGCGACCTCCTCACCTTCGCGCTGGCGAAGGCGGGCATGCAGGTGTCGGAAGCCGCAGATGGAGAGGCTGCACTGGCGGCAATCAGCTTGCAGGCCCCCGATCTGATGGTGCTCGACATCAACATGCCGCGCCTCAACGGCCTCGATCTGTGCCGAAAACTGCGCGGCTCGGCGCTGCCGCATGCCGATCTGCCGATCCTGTTCCTGTCGTCGCGCGACGACGAGATCGATCGCATCGTCGGCATCGAGGTGGGCGGCGACGATTATGTCGTGAAGCCCTTCTCCCCGCGCGAAGTCGTCGCCCGCGTCGGCGCGATCCTCAAACGCCAGGGCAGCGGCATGGCCGCGCCCAGCCAGCGCGCGCCGCTGGCGCACCACCGCCTGTCGCTCGATCCGGAAGCATGGGAGGCGCGGTGGGATGGGACGTCGGTGGCGACGACCGCGACCGAGTTCCAATTGCTGCTGCTGCTTGCGTCGATGCCCTCCAAGGTATTCTCGCGCGACGCCATCATCGATCGGCTGCACGGGCCCGGCTTTGCCGTGACCGACCGCACGATCGACAGCCATGTGCGTAATCTGCGGGCCAAGTTCGCGCCCCTTGGCGGAGACGATCTGATCGAGACCCGTGCGGGCATCGGCTACCGCATTGGTGCCTGCGCCTGATCCGCGCGGCGAAGGACTGGGCGAAACGCCATTGGCCGGCGCTGTCGCTGCGCACGATCCTGTTCGGCACCTTGTTGTTCGTGGCGGCGCTGCCGGGGTTCGGTGCGGTGTTCCTGCGGGTGTACGAGAACACTATCGTCCAGCAGACCGAGGCCGAGTTGATCGCGCAGGGCGCGGTGTTGTCTGCCGCCTACAAATCGGCCTGGACCGGCGGTCGCGCCGGTGGCCGCGGGCAGGCAATCGCTCCAGAACCGCCGCAGATCGACCTGCGCACGATGACGGTTCTCCCGCCCAGCACCGCGGCACCGGCGCGCTTGCCCGCGGATTCTGAAGCGGTCGCCGTTGCCCGCCAGCTGGCGTCGATTGCTAGTGATTCTGCAGCAGTCACACTCGCCGCGGTCCGGCTGCTCGATCGCAATGGCACGGTGGTGCTGGGGCGAAACGATCTGGGCGCCAGCTATGCCTCGCATCCGGAGGTCCGCAAAGCAATTGCCGGACGCAGCGATACCGTGTTGCGGCGGCGCCAGGAATATCCCCATGGCCATATATGGGAAGCCATCAGCCGAGCTTCGACGATACGAGTCCACCACGCCCGCCCCGTGATCGTCGATGGGCGGGTCGTCGGGGTAGTGATGCTGTCGCGCTCCCCCCGCGGCCTGATGCTGGGCATCTACCAGGATCGCGGCAAGATCGCGCTCGGGATCGCAGTAATATTCGGCATGCTGGTGGTGCTCGTCGGCCTGTTGTCGCGCGGCATTGCCCGACCGATCACCATGCTTACCGAGGCGTCGCAGCGCGTCGCGCAAGGCTCCGCCGACATACCCGAGACCCCCTCTACCGCGGCGATCGAGATACGCGAGCTATTCGACAATTTCCGCCTCATGGCTGGGCGGATCGACGCCCGCTCGCGCTACCTGCGGGATTTCGCAACCGCGGTCAGCCACGAATTCAAGACCCCGATCTCCGGCATACGCGGCGCGCTGGAACTGCTGGGCGAACATTGGTCGACGATGGACGATACCGATCGCACGCGTTTCATCGCCAATGCCGCGGCGGATACCGAGCGCTTGCAGCAACTGACCGATCGCCTGCTCGAACTGGCAAAAGCGGACATGACGCTCGGCGACTCGAGCGCAGTCGCCGATGTGCTTGCGGTCCTGCACCATGTCGCGGACCGGCTGACCGGCGAACGGCTTGCGATCCGCATAGACTCGCCCCTGCCCCTGGCGCCGGCCAATATCGCGCCCGGAACATTGACGACCATATTGGAGACGCTGATCGACAACAGCGCGCGGATGGGTGCCGACACCGTCACGATGACGGCGCGGATGATCGGGGACCGCATCGAGATCGCCGTCCAGGATGACGGCCCCGGCATACCGACAGCCGACACCGAAAAGATTTTCGAGCCCTTCTTCACGGGCCGTCGTGACCGTGGCGGGACCGGGCTCGGCCTTGCTATCGCTCGTTCATTGGCGAGTGCGACCGGCGCGACGGTGACGGCCAATATTGTGCCTGCCGGCGCTTGCATTGTCGTTCAAATGCAGCGTTCGATGCGAGACTCCTAGCAAAAGCGCGGCCGACCGTCGACATCGGGTCGGCCACCTCCCGCATGCCTATTTGCTCGCGCGGATTTCGCTGATTGTCTTGCCGGTCCAGCGCCGTATCGCCCGGCGCAGGTTGGCACTGTCGCTGAAGCCGACTTTCCACGCCACGTCGTCCACGCTCATGCGCGTAGTCTGCAGATACTCGATGGCCAGCTTGCGTCGCACATCGTCGACAATGGCCCCGTAGCTAGTGTTTTCCGCGGCCAGGCGGCGGCGAAGCGTGCGCTCTTGCAAGCCAAGCTGTCCCGCGACAGCCGTCATCGATGGAAGCTCGCTGGGTGCGTTCAGCAGCAATTGATACACCTCGCCCGACAAGCCTGATGAAATGCGCGACTGGCCGATGAGGCGCTCGCACGTCTCCTCTAGCATCGTCCGAGTCAGCCGGTTGCCCAATTCCGGCGTCTGGTCGAGGATGCCGATCGGATAATGGAGTTCGTTTGCCGGCTGACCGTACAGGCAGGGGCAGGACAGCGCCTCTGCGTCCCCCGCCGCGTGCGCGTCTTCCGGCAAGGCGAACAGCGCGCATACCGGCAAATTGTCGGCGCCGGCCGTGTCGCGGATGTGGGTGAAGGTCATCTTCATCTGTTGCCGCACCAGGAAGGTGCGGACGTCGCTGCTCATCATGTCGCGGTAGATTTCGCGAAACTGCCAGATCGCGACATCGCCCCCCATGCGCCATTCCAGTCGCACCGTAGGCGTCGCGAGCGGCTGGTATCGCACCGCGAAGTCGAAAAAGTCGCGCATCGTCGGTGAGCACATCAGCGCATAGCCATACATCCCATAAGCCGAGAGATGCAGATGCGAACCGATCGCGAAGGCATCGGCGAACTCGGCGCCGGCGGCGACGATATTTTCGCATGCGATCAGATATTGCCCGATCGAGGTCAGCGTGTGCGGATCGCGCACCTCCGCC
Organism: Sphingomonas hengshuiensis; assembly: GCF_000935025.1. Lineage (NCBI taxonomy): Bacteria > Pseudomonadati > Pseudomonadota > Alphaproteobacteria > Sphingomonadales > Sphingomonadaceae > Sphingomonas > Sphingomonas hengshuiensis. Next base: position 1,127,886 of record NZ_CP010836.1, on the reverse strand, counting down.
AGCGTCAGCCCGGTTCGGTCCAATACCGCCTCCGGCAGGATCCCGCGGTTGGCGACGGTGTCGATCACCGTAGCAATCTTGAACGGTGCGAATATCCGCTGGTTGAGCGACGGAAACCCGGCGCGGGGGTTTCGGCTCGCAAGTCCGCTCCCGTCCTCCGTCAATAGGGCCATGCCGCCATCCTCCCGTTCTCGAGTGTCCGGTAAAGACACAGCGATGTCCGCAAATGCGCTTACGGGGAGGTTTGTCAGACCATAGACAGGGCATCAAGCCGCCAAAAGCGCGGCAGCGGCCCTGTCCGCAACCAAGACAGATCAAGGAGGGGAGAGAAGCTATGTCGATCCTAACCGTTCGTATGGGGCATCGTGCCCGCCTGCTGTGCCGCACCGCGCTCGCGGTTGCGGCGTTGGGTCTTCCCGCAGCGGCGCATGCGCAAAGCGCCGCAACACCCGATCAAGCCGAGAGCGGCAGCGCAGAGGCCGACCCTGAGATTGTCGTCACCGGCACCAGCATCCGCGGCATCCCGCCTACGGGATCGGGGCTGATCAGCGTTTCGCGCGAGGACGCCAGGCTGATCGGCGCGGCGAGCACGGCCGAATTGCTCGCCACGGTACCGCAGCTCAACAGCTTCAACACCGCCCCGCGCGTCAGCAATGGCGGGCTCGGATCGTTCGCGCCGGGCCTGCGCGGGCTGCCCACTGCCGCCACGCTGCCGCTGATGAACGGCCATCGCCTGATTTCCGGCAGCACCCAGCAGACCAATCCCGACTATCCGTTCATTCCCGAGCTGGCGATAGAGCGCGTCGAGATCGTCGCCGACGGCGCGTCGGCGATCTATGGATCGGAGGCGGTCGCCGGCGTCGTCAACTTCATCACCCGCACGCGCGTGTCCGGGCTGGAGGCCAATGTCCGCTATGGCATGGCGGACGATTTTCACGCGTTCAATGCGGGTGCCATCTTCGGCCAGGACTGGGGCAGCGGATCGTTCGTCGCCGCCTATCAATATCAGGAAAACAGCAACATCACCGGGGCAGACCGCGGCTATCGCACGCTCGATTTCCGCGCGGTCGGCGGCATCGATACCCGCTCCGCCGTCTGCCCCGATGCGAACGTGAACCTGTTCGCCGGGACGATCTACGCGGCGCCGGGCCTGGCGCCGGGCCTCAACACCTGCGATCCGCGCGGCCCGGTCGATCTCATGCCGGAGAACCGCACGCACAGTGCGCTCGTGTCGGCGCGTCAGCAAGTATCGGGCGCAGTGACGTTGTGGGCCGATATTCTCTATTCGGATCGCAGGGACGTCGTTCAGGCGGCCCTGCCGGGCCAGACATTCGTCCTGATCACCGCCGCCAACCCCTTCTTCCGCGCGCCGCCGGGAACAGGGTCGCTCTTCGGCTATTTCGATTTCCGACCCGACCGGCTGGTCGGCGCGGATCATTTCGACCAGACTTTCCGCGTGCGTACCGGCAACGCGACGGCCGGGGTCGATATCGGCCTGCCGGGCGCATTCAAGGCCAACATCTTTGGCTCGTTCAACTGGTCGCGCAACGACACCTTCCAGCCGGGCATCAACACCACCGCACTGACCGCTGCTGCTGCCGGAACGACCATGGCAACCGCGCTCGACCCATTCGGCTACGGCACCAGCCCGGCGGTCGTGGCGGCGATCCTCGACAACCCCACCGACTTCGTCAATCGCCAGCGCACCCGGATCGGCGCATTGAAGGTGGATGGACCGCTGGCCGGTCTTCCGGGTGGCGCGGTGAAGATCGCGGTAGGCGCCGAATATCGCCGCGAAACCTATATGCAGCGCGGCCAGAGCGGCGGGGTGGGCTTCCCCGAAGACCTGGAGCGCAACGTGCAGTCGCTCTATGGCGAATTGTTCGTGCCGATATTCGGCGAGGGCAATGCCGCGCCGATGGCCCACAGCCTCGCGCTGTCGCTGTCGGGCCGCTACGATCACTATAGCGACTTCGGTTCGACCAGTAACCCGAAGGTCGGCCTCACCTGGGAACCGGTCGAAGGCATCAATCTGCGCGGCAGCTACGGGCATTCGTTCCGCGCGCCGGGGCTTCGTGACCTAGGCTCGACCGTGGGTTCCTATTACTCCGCCGCCGCGCTCGTCGATGCCTTTGGCGCCCGCGATCCGTCGCGGGGGGCAGCACAGGTCAACACGATCCTGCTCTATGGCGGCAATCAGGCGCTGACGCCCGAAACGGCGCGCACCTGGTCGGTCGGCGCGGATCTGCGGCCGAAATTCGCACCGAACCTGAGCGCGAGCGTCACGCTCTACGACATCAAGTACGACAATGTGATCGGCACGCCATCCGGGCTCGGCGCGCTGTTGTTCAGCGATCCCACCTTCGCCGCGCGCGTCATCCGCAATCCGACGGCGGCGCAGTTGAGCGCGGCGATCGCCAATACCGTGCCGTTCTACTTCACCTTCTCAGCCGTGCCGACGATCGGCAACATACTGGATCTCCGGCAGGGCAATTTCGGCGTTCGCAAGACCAACGGGATCGACTTCGACATACGCTACCGGCAGCCCATGGGCTTTGGCTCGCTCTTTGGCGGCATCGCGGGCAATTACATCCTGAACTACCGCAACCGGCTGTCCCCAACCTCCGCCGAGAGCAATTCGCTCGACGCGGGAATTCCGCGCGCAACGGCGCGGACGACGCTGGGGTTCACGGCGGGCCCGGTGACCTTCGTCAACTTCGTGAACCATCGCACCGGTGTCACCGCCTCCTATGCGACCCCGACCGGAAGCAGCCTTTATGGCGCCAAAGGCTATACCACGGTCGATCTGCGCCTGTCGGTGCGCCTGCCCGATATCGGCCGGGCCAAGGGGATCGAGCTCGGGTTGCAGGTGAACGACCTGTTCGATGCGACGCCGCCCTTCTTCCCTGGCACCGACGGTATCGGCGGAGCCTATAACCCGATCGGTCGCTACGCGGCCATGAGCCTGCGCAAGTCCTTCTGAGCCCCGGTGGCGGCGCCCCGACAGGGTCCGCCGCCACCGGGCATCTGCGATTGCGATGATGACAGACAAACGAGCGAGGTTCGCCCTTCGATGACCCCTGCCAGTACGAGCGTGGACCTCTCGACTCCCGTCCCGCAGATCCGCCTGTATTCGGAGTGGCTGAAAGCGGTGCACGGCCGCGACTTCGCGACCTATGAGGATCTGCGCCGCTGGTCGGTGGAGGACCTGGACGGTTTCTGGCGCAGCATATGGGACTATGACGGGATCGAATCGCCCACGCCGTTCACGACGGTGCTGGGCGACGAGGCCATGCCCGGGACACGCTGGTTCGTCGGGGCGCAGGTCAATTACGCGCGCCATGTTTTCCGGCACGCATCGGCGGCGGATGCCGCCGGCCAGCCCGCGATCGTCGCAATGGACGAACGCGGCGGGCAGGTCACACTCGGCTGGGGCGAACTGAGGCGCCAGACGGCTGCGCTCGCGCTGGCGCTCCGCGACCGCGGGATCGGACGGGGCGATCGCGTCGCCGCCTATCTGCCCAACATCCCGGCGGCGGTGGTCGGCCTGCTTGCCTGCGCCAGCCTTGGTGCGATCTGGACGCTCTGCTCGCCGGATATGGGGACGAACGCCGTGCTGGACCGCTGGCGGCAGACCGAGCCCAAGGCGCTGATCGCCGTCGACGGCATCTTCTATGCCGGCAAGGCGATGGACCGGAGCGTGGCCGTTGGGGAAATCCGACAACAGCTGCCCTGTATCGAAGCGCTGTTTCTGATCACAAGTGGCTGTGGCGAGGGGGAGATCGTCGACAGCACAGACTTTACCGCAACCATCGCCCGCGATGACGCGGCAGTCGCGGCGTTCGAGCCCGAATGGCTACCGTTCGATCATCCGCTGTGGATCCTCTATTCCAGCGGCACCACCGGGCTTCCCAAGGCGATCGTCCACGGCCATGGCGGCATCGTCCTCGCCACCGCGGCCGGGCGGCTCCATTTCGATCTCGGGCCCAGCTATTCCGCCAACAATCGGGGCGATCGCTTCCATTGGTATAGCGCCAGCGGCTGGGTGATGTGGAACATCCAGGTCGGCGGGCTGCTCAGCGGCACAACCATCTGTCTGTTCGACGGCTCACCGAGCGGCACCAGAGCCGATCCGGATTGGACCCGGCTATGGGATTTCGCGGGGCGCGCCGGTGTCACCTGGTTCGGGGCCGGCGCGGCGTTCTTCGCCAGTTGCCGCAAGGCGCGGATCGAGATCGGAGCAATTGCCGGGACCGAACGCATCCGCGCGCTCGGCAGCACCGGATCGCCGCTGCCGCCCGATGTGCAACGCTGGGGCACGGCGCAATTCGCCGCGCTGGGCCGGCCCGCTATCTGGTGGTGCAATGTCAGCGGCGGGACCGAGATCGCCGCCGCCTTCATGGCCGGCAATCCCGAACTCCCCGATACGCCGGGCCGGCTGCAATGCCGCCATTTGGGCGCCGCGATCGAGGCATGGGATGCGCAGGGCAAGCCGGTGGTCGACACGGTCGGCGAATTGGTCTGCACGCGCCCCTTCCCCAGCATGCCGCTCTATTTCTGGAACGATGCGGATGGCAGCCGCTACCGCGACTCCTATTTCGGCGAATGGCCAGGCGTCTGGCGGCATGGCGACTGGGTGACCATCGGCGGCGATGGCAGCTGCACGATTGCCGGTCGCAGCGACGCGACGATCAACCGACATGGTGTGCGCATGGGCACCGCCGAAATCTATGCCGCCGTCGAACGGCTGCCGCAGATCGCCGACACGATGATCATCGACGTCGATAGCGACGGTGGCGACAGCCATCTGATCCTGTTCGTCGTGCCAGCCGAAGGCCAGGGCGTGGATGCCGCGCTGGAAGCAGCGATAGCCGCGGCCATTCGCACCAGCCTGTCGCCCCGTTTCGTGCCGGATCGGCTGATCGCTGCGCCAGTGATTCCGCGCACCCTGTCCGGGAAAAAGCAGGAATTGCCGATTAAGCGGCTGTTCGCCGGATGGCCCGTCGCGAAGGTGGTCAGTGCGGATACGACGGCAACGCCGGAAGCCTTGCCCTGGTATATCGAGCAGGCACAGCGCTGGCAGCGCGAGGCTCAGGCGGAATCAAACCGGCGCGCGGGAGAGGCACCATGAAGGCGGGGGTTGTAGGCGCCGGACTGATGGGCGCGGAGATCGCTTTGGTCTTCGCCCTGGGCGGTCATGAGGTCTTGCTGCACGACCGCAGCGACGACGCGCTGGCGGCGGCGATGGAGAGATTGCGCGGCATCCTGGACAAGGGGATCGCACGGCAATTCTACGCACCGGAAGCAGCAGAGGCGGCGCTGGCCCGCGTCCAGCCAGTCTCGGCGCTCGCCGCGATGGCCGAGTGCGCGCTAGTGACCGAAGCGGTCTATGAATCGATCGACGCGAAAGGAGCCGTGTTGCGCGCGCTCGACCGAGTGTGTCAGCCCGCATGCATCCTTGCCTCGAACACATCGACTCTGCCCATTTCGACACTCGCGGCGCCCCTGAGACCAGAGCGCCGGGCACGCTTCCTCGGCACCCACTATTTCTCGCCGGTCTCGCGCATGACGCTGGTCGAAGTGATCCCCGGCTTTGCGACGGACCATGCCGTGGTGGACGAGATGATCGGCGTGCTGGGCGGCATCGGCAAGCAGCCGGTGCGCATCAAGGACGTGGCAGGTTTCGCGGTCAACCGGATGCTGCACGCCTTGCTGATCGAAGCGGTCAAGCTGGTCGAGGAAGGCGTCGCGACGCCCGCCGATCTCGATGTGGCGTGCCGGCTCGGCCTTGGCCACCCGATCGGCCCGTTCGCGATGATGGATATCGTGACGTCGGATCTGTGCCTGCAGGTGCAGGATATCCTGCACGATGCCTATGGCGAGCGCTTCCGCCCGCCGGCGCTGCTGAAGCAACGCGTCGCCGCCGGGCTGGGCGGCGGCAAGGGCCGCGCCGGCTGGATCGAGACAAATCGAGATGGATAGGAAGGTAGCGAAGCCGATGGCGATCCACCAAGCGCCGCATCACCAGGCGGATTCAGTCGCTGTCCGACACGGCAATCGCGGCTGGGTGCTGGGCATGCTGTGCTTCGTCTATGTGCTCAACTTCCTCGATCGCCAGCTGGTCTCGATCCTGGCCAAGCCGATCCAGGACGGGCTGCAGATCACGGACAGCCAACTCGGCTATGTCACCGGCTTCTACTTCGCACTGTTCTACTGCTTCATCGCGATCCCCGTCGGCTGGCTGGCCGACCGCTCGAACCGCGTGAAGATCCTGTCGCTGGCCTGCGGTTTGTGGAGTGGCGCCACCATAGCGTGCGGCATGGCGGGCAATTACAGCCAACTCGCCGGCGCCCGGATGGCGGTCGGTATCGGCGAAGCGGGCGGCGTGCCGCCCTCCTATGCAATCATCTCCGATACCTTCCCCCGCGAGCAGCGGGGCACCGCCATGGGCATCTTCAATCTCGGCCCGCCGCTCGGTTCCGCGTTGGGTGTCGCTTTCGGCGCGTCGCTGGCGGCCACCTATGACTGGCGCGTGCCCTTCTATGCGGTCGGCGCGATCGGCGTGCTCACAGCGCTTCTGGTCTATTTCTTCGTGCCAGAGCCGGTCCGCGGGCGTTTCGATCCCGCACCGATCGCCGGCGCACGGCCCGAACCGAGCTTCGGTCAGGCGATAATCGGTTTCTTCACCAACAAAATGCTGGCGGTCGCGGCGCTCGCGAGCGGCGCCGCCAATTTCATTACCTATGGGATGGCCAACTTCGCGACTCTCTTCCTGATGCGCGAAAAGGGCATGACGCTCGATGAGGTGGCGATCTGGTATGCGCTTGCCGTCGGGCTGGGAATGGGTACCGGCATCTTCGTCTCGGGCAAGCTGATCGATCGCTACGCCGTCCGGAGCACGGCAGCCTATGCCACGATACCGGCGTTGTCGCTCGTGCTCGCGCTGCCCTTTTTCCTCGCCTTCGTCGCAGCCGACCGATGGGAGGTCGCGCTCGCACTGCTCTTCGTGCCGCTGTTCCTCAATTCCTTCTTCCTCCCCGCGACCGTCACCTTCATTCAGAGCGAGGTGGCGCCAAGCGTGCGGGTGATTTCGGGCGCGTTGCTGCTGCTGGTCATGAACCTCGTCGGTCTCGGCCTCGGCCCGACCTTCGTCGGCATCGCGAGCGATTTCTTCCGCCCCGATTATCACGAGCATTCGCTGCAGATGGCATTCTACGCGCTGGCGCCGATGTACCTCATCGCCGCATCGCTGTTCCTGTGGCTCGCCCGCCTGATCCGGCGATCGTCGCCTTCCAGCGCCGCAGGCGCGCGACTGAAATGATAGTGGCGCAACGGTTGGAGAGCATCATGAAGCGCAAGCACCACGTCGCCATTCTCGCGGCGATCGCGATCGGCTTGGCGGCGCCTGGCCTGGCGCTGGCACAGGGCAGGATGTCCGGCAAGGAAGCTGCCGCGCGCTGCACGGCACTTGCGGGCCTCAAGCTGCCGGATACGACGATCGCCAGCGCGGTGCTGGTCCCGGCCAAACCCGCGGAGAAGACGATCGCCGGCGATGTTCCGGGTTATCGCAGCTTCTGCCGCATTGTCGCCCAGGTGCGATCCGAACCCGGCTCTGACATCGGTGTTGAGGTCTGGCTGCCTGCGCAGGGGTGGACCGGCGTGTTCCATGGCAATGGCAGCGGCGGCTTCGCAGGCACGTTCGCGCTTGGCTATTCGGGCATGGTCGAAGGACTGCGCCGCGGCTTCGCGACCGCGACGACCGATGCGGGAACTGCGCCGGCCTCGCCGCTGGAGGGCGACGCCTTGATCGGCCAGCCGCGCAAGTGGCGCGATTGGGGGCGCCTATCGACGCATGTCATGACGATGACCGGCAAGGCGATCACCAAGGCCTTTTACGGGCGGGACGCCCGACAATCTTATTATACCGGCTGCTCCACCGGTGGCCAGATGGGCCTGATCGAAGCCCTGCATTATCCGGAAGATTATCACGCCATCCTGGTCGGCGCGCCGGTAATCGATCGAACCTGGGGCCATGCCGCAGTGCTGTGGGACTATGCGGCGGCGAACCGCACACCGGGCCGGCTCCTCTCCGACGCGAAGCTGAAGCTGCTCAACGCGGCCGCGATCGCCAGTTGTTGGCGACAAGGCCATGGACTGGCCGGCGACCGGTTCATCGCGGACCCGATGCGCTGCAAATTCGATCCCGCCAGCCTGCAATGCACGGGCGCGGCATCGGACAGCTGCCTTACTGAAGGCGAGGTTGCGACAGCGCGTGCCTTTTATTCCGGGCCGACCGATCGGAACGGCACGCCCACCTATTACGGCTGGCTGCCGGGCAGCGAGATGCCCGACACGTTCGGCTGGTCCTTCCTGCAAAAGCCGATCAGCGGACAGCCACCTTTCAGCGCGCTGTTCAAATGGGTGTTCGGCGCGGACTGGGGATGGCAGCGCTTCGATTTCGATCGCGACATGCCGATCGTCAACGCGCGACTGGATTCGAGCGTCAACGATGCGACGCGCGGCAGTCTGGCCGCGTTCGCAGCGCGCGGCGGCAGGCTGATCATGTTCCATGGGCTTGCCGACACCCTCGTTGCGCCGGGCCAGTCGGTTGCCTTCTTTGACCGGCATGCCGCGAAGATGGGCGGCGCCGACAAACTCGCGGACAGCGCACGGCTGTTCATGGCTCCCGGCATGATGCATTGCGGCGGCGGCACGGGCCCGGATGCCTTCAACGCCACGCTCGGAATTCCGCCGCGCCCCCCTTCGGACGACGCACAACACGACCTGTTCTCTGCGCTGATCGCCTGGTCCGAGCGGGGCAAGGCACCCGACCGCATCGTCGCAACCAAATTCTCCAGCGAAAAGCACGGTCGGATCGACATGCAGCGGCCGCTCTGTCCCTATCCGCAGCGAGCGGTGTATCGCGGGAGTGGATCGACGCGCACCGCCAGCAGCTTCCAGTGCGAAGCGCAATCAAGGCCGCTACCTCAGCCTTCCATAAAATGAATGCCAACCGACGGACGTCCCACGACTGGCCGCTTTTCAAAATGGTCGAGGGCAGGCCTGAACGGCCGCAACTGGGACGTGCCCATTTTGCTTTCTGTGCGTGGGGGTGCCGGCCATAAATCGAACCGGCGGAGATGCGCCCCCAGCTGGGACGTCGGAACGCGTTGCGTGGAGGACCTGAAAGCGGACTCTGGGGGGATCCCACGGTGAGGTGCTCATTCGACAAGCGCGACACCCTGTCATTGCCCCCCTCGGATCGTTTCCCCTGAGTCTGCGCCGGCGCCGAATTGGCGATCAGGCTTGCCATGCCAACGGAGATAAAATGGGTCAAACTTCACCCTCCTCCCGATTGTATGCAAAATTGTCACGCAATCGGTTGCAGACATCGTTCGAGTGTGGTTTGCAACGTCGCTCTCAAGCCAATCGCGTCGCTATTTTGCAGAAAGTATCGCCTGATGACCCAATCCATGTCTTCACGATCGGTAGACCATCGCGTTCAACTGACGTCGTTCTTCATCGCTGGAGCCGCGCTGCTTGCAGGTGTGCCGGCGATCGCTCAGCAACAGCAGCAGTTGCGCGTCGACGAGGCCGGGACGGTGTACACGCCTCCTTTGGCGGTCCCGGTTTCGCCCTATCTTTCCCCGGAGGCGAAGGCATTCCTTGCCGAGCATCTCCAGGCTTTCGTCAAGGGCATCGGCGCGATCGACGATCAGGGTGTCCCACGGTGGATGAAGACCTATCTCGCTTCGGCCAACGCGCAGTTCGCGGTCGACAAGCAGGACACGACCGTCGGGGGTGTACATAGCTTCGTCTATACGCCCCACAGCGGGGTGGCGCCGCGGAATCGCGGACGAGTGCTGATCAACCTGCACGGTGGCGGTTTCGGCGGGTGCTTCCCCGGCTGCTCCGATCTCGAATCGCTCCCGATCGCCGCACTTGGCGCGATCAAGGTCGTCAGTCCCGATTACCGTCAAGGACCCAAGCACCGCTTTCCCGCGGCCAGCGAAGATGCCGCCGCGGTCTATCGCGAACTGCTGAAGACGCACCGTCCCGACCAGATCGGTGTATATGGCTGTTCCGCTGGCGGCATGCTCGCCGGGCAGTTCCTGGCCTGGATACAGAAGGAAGGGCTGCCCCGCCCCGGCGCCGTCGGAATCTATTGCTCGGGGCTCTCGTTCGGCGATGCCGTCTATGGTGGCGACGGAAGCTATGTCGGTTTCCTGCTGGGTGACGCGGCGATGCCGATGCCGCCATTGAAGCCGGGGCAAACGCCCCCCGTACTGCCCTATTTCGAAGGCGCGGATATGAAGGGGCCATTGGCGGCGCCCGCGTGGCACCCCGACGTGCTGGCCAAGTTTCCGCCGATCATGGTGGCCACAAGCTCGCGCGCCTTCGACTATAGTTCAGCCATGTTTCTGCATCGGCAGTTAGTCAACGCGGGCGTCCACGCACAGCTGCACATGTGGGAGGGACTGCCGCACGGCTTCATCTACAATCCCGACATGCCGGAGTCGCGTGACTTCTATCGAACCGTCATTCGTTTCTTTGACGAAAATCTGGGGCGCTGAGCGACTCCCGGCTGCGCCTGACCTGAGACAAAAAGGCCGCCGGTGGATACGCACCGGCGGCCTTTTTGCGGTCGATTCCGCCAAGCGCGCGCGCAGCAAGCGCGCGCGCCGGCAACGTTCAGAACCTCTTGCGCACTGAGAAGGCGACCAGCCGCCCGATCGGATTGGAGACGGTCGAATCGAACACCTGCGTCAGGCCCACCGCCGCGAAGGGCGGGTCCTTGTCGAACAGGTTGATTGCGCTCACCGACACGCTGAGACCGTTGAACACGCCGTCCAACCTGCTCAGGTCATAGCCCAAGGTCAAATCGACCGTGGTATAGGCCGAGACCCGCTGGACCGGCTGGATCGTGCCGATCGTATTGTCATACGCGTTGCTATAGTTGACGAATAGCGTCGCGTTAACGGCCTCGTTACCCCAGCCGATGTTCCCGCGCGCGCGGAAGCGCAGCGGATAATTCGCTTCGTTCAGCCGATCGACGAACGGTGCGTTCGGCGACAGCGCCTTCTTGAACGACAGCAGATAGGTGCCGGACACGCCCGTCACGAGCGTACCGTCCCCCAAGGCGGACTGATAGTTCACCACGAAATCCAGGCCCTGCATCTTGATGCCGGCCGCGTTGTTGCGCCGGACATCGACCAGCGCATCGACGTCCGCCGCCGCGATCGTCGGCGTGCCCGCCCATGGCAGCGCGTAGATCGCCTGCACCTGCGCCAATGTCGGATTCAGGATCACGAAGGGTGCATAAGCCGGGTCGGAAAACACCTGTGGGCTGTAGAACGGCGCCGTCTCGACGATATTATTGTAGCGGATGTTGAAATAATCGAGCGATGCGGAGAACCCGCTGGCTTTTGGCGTGAACTTGGCGCCCAGCGACCAGGTCGTCGCGGTCTCCGGCTTCAGGTTGGCGTTGCCCCCCGCATATTGGACCACATTGCCGAACGGACCGAAATTGGGGATGTAGAACACCACCGCCGAACTCGCCGGATTGACGTCCGACAGCAGCGGGGCACGAAACGACGTGCCATAGCTGCCGTGCAGCGACAGGCCTTCGAACGGATCGTACCGGATTCCGAACTTGGGATTGGTGGTGCTGCCGCTATCGCTATAATCATCGACGCGCGCCGCCGCGTTGAACTCGAGCCGCTCAAGACCCGGGCCTCCATTCGCTGCCCCCACAAGCGGGAAATTCACTTCGGCAAACGCAGACCGCACGTCGCGGCCATTGGCGGCGTATCCCAGCGTGTTCACCTGCGATAACGACGTCGTGGAGATGCTTTCATACGACGCGTTGACATAGAAATCCCGATGGAACTCGCCGCCCACGGCGACGCGGACCGGTCCGCCCGGGATCTGGAACAGCTCGCCGTCCAGCTTCAGGTTCACCAGATCCATGTTATAGCTGCCGGTTGGCCGGAACGAGCCCAGGATGCTGCGGATGCGCTCGGCGGTATTGACCCCGCCCGAGCCATAAAGGTTGAGCGACGTCGCCGGGTTGGGATCGGCGAGCGCGGCATAGAGCAGGGTAAAGTTCGGGTTCTGGTTCGTAAACGTCTCGCCCTCGGTCCGGCTGTGCGATGCCTGTACAGACACCCGCCAGCTGCCGCCCACATCCCAATCCAGGCCGCCGGCGATCTGATAGCTGCTCTCCAGCCCGGTGATCCGCGCCGGGCCGGCATCATCGATAAAGGAATATTCCACCTGCTGCGGCGCGGTCTGGCCGGGCGCGAAGGAAATATAAAACGGATTGCTGCTCGGCACGAACGCCGTCACATCGATGCGCCCCCCCCGCTGCTCCAGCGTCCGCTTGGAATAGAAGCCGCTGGCCCATGCCCTCAGGTTCGGGGCAAGTTCCTGGTCAAGCCGCGCAACCGCGCCCCATCGCCTGGTCTCCGGCAACAGGTCCTGGCCCTCATAGGCTTCGGAATAATTCGGCGTTGTGGAAAGCTGCGCCGGCGTCAAGCCCACGCCCGAACCGCCCGGCAGGCCGTAGCGAATGCCCGTCACCGGGTCGGTGACGTTACCCGGCGCGTTGTTGAACGAACAGTTGTTGGTGCCGCCAAACGAGGTCTGGTTGCAGGGAAACAGCGATGCGCGATCTTCCTGGCGCAGGCGGCTGTGATAATAATATTCGCCCGCCACGGTGATCGAGCCGGTCGCCCATTTACGGCCCAGCACGCCGCTGACCTGCCACTCGTTATAGCCGTTCGCAGTCGCATAGCGCCCGCTGGTTTCGAGCCCGTCGAAGTTGCGCCGCAGGATCAGGTTGGCGACGCCGGCAACGGCGTCCGATCCATAGGTCGCAGAGGCGCCGTCGGCGACGATATCGATGCGCTCCAGCGCGATCGCGGGAATCACCGACGCGTCAAACAACTGTCCTGAAATGCCTCCCGGCGGCACGCGGCGGCCGTCCAGCAACGTCAGTGTCGCCTGCACGCCAAGCCCGCGCAGATTGACGCCGTTCGCGCGCGTCGAGTTGATCGAGGCGCTGTTGACGTTCGTCCCGATCGTCGCTTCGCCCGGCCCGAGCGAAGTGACTTGCGGTATGGTCTTCAGAATATCGGAAGTCGTGGCCAGGCCCGTCTGCTGCATCGCCTGCTGTCCGATCGTAATCACAGACGACCCGACCGGTGCGACACCGCGCAGGTTGGTGCCCGTGACGACGATCTCGGCGTCTCTCTGCTCGTCTGCAGCGGTCGCGCCAGCATCCGTCGGCACGGTGGTCGACTCCTGCGCCGCAGCCTGCTGGGCAACGGCAAGCGCGAAGAACGAAGCCATTCCGAGCGCGACATGGGACCTGGGACTAAAGCGCATTGTATATCCTCCCTGTAATCGATTGCGGTTTGTCGGCAATTCTCCGCATCCCTTATTGGATATAATCCAAAGGCACAATAGCTATACGACTTTGAATACAATTTTGCCCATCAAACCACGCTGCGCGTCGCGCGGAACTGGCCTTTCAGGGCTCGCCGGCTGCGGGCGATCGCGAACTCGGCATCCCGCGACTCATGGGTCACCCAACGCTCGAGCTACCCCGACAAGGGTGGCGTCGAACGGTCGAAGCGGGTTCAACACGAGGAGTCGACCGATGAACGACCTGATACCCGTTATGCCGCCAGCCCGCTTCGCCAGCGGCTGATCGACGACATGACGATGCGCCGGTTCAGCCACGAGACGTGGCGCAACTATACCCTCCTTGTTCCCGGCACCGACTTGGCAAGCGATGGATATCACGATACCTATGAAGTTGCATGATTTGGGAGGTAGCCTGTGCAAGCGTTCAACAAGGCAGATCATTGGGACAGTGCGGCCGAGCGGTACGAGAAGACCGCGCATCCCTATACCACACGCTACGTTGATGCTGCGCTCGCTGGCGTGCCTCTGACCCCGGCCTCCCGCGTCCTTGACGTCGCGGCGGGGACAGGGGCGTTAACCTTCGCGGCAGCGGCCACGGGGGCGCACGTCCTCGCTACCGACTTCTCGCCCGGCATGGTCGCACGCATCGCCGCAAAGGCGCTGCCCAACGTCGACACATGCGTGATGGACGGCCAAGCGCTTGACCTCCCCGATGCGGGGTTCGACGCGGTGTTCTCGATCTTCGGCGTTTTCATGTTCCCCGACTGGCGCAAGGGATTGAGCGAGATGGCACGAGTCACCCGCCCGGGTGGCTATGGCGTCGTCGCGGTCTGGGAGGATCGAGGGGCTGGTGCCTTTATGTTGCTCGGCCGGCTCATCCGAAGGCTGCTCCCCGATCGTGCGCTTGCGGCGATGCCGGAGGCGATGACGATACTCAGCACCGCCGAAGGCCTGACCCACGAATTGGTCACCGCAGGCTACCGCGATCCGCGGATCGCGCACGTCACCCGTGATTTCGGCCTGGATATGGCGCTGCTGGGCGACCTCGACGCGCTGTTCGGAGCATCGCCCGACTGGACGAAGCTGCTCCCTGCAGAAAAGCACCTGATCCTCTCTGAGTTGCGCCTGATGGCGGGCGACCGGCCACAGCTTCCGATCCCGTCCACTGCGTTGATCGGATGGGCGCGACGATAAAGTACCGCAGGATTGCGCAGAAACGGAAGTCGCCGATTTCGCAAGTCAACTGCGCCCCTCGGGCCCACGCCCCGACTACTCATTGACCCTTTTGCGAACGCGGCGCCGGTCGGCTGAGGATGAAGGCGGCACAGCCCGCCATCATCAGCCCGACGGTGAGTTCGAGCAGCAATGTCGGCCGCGCGGACCACCAGAACAGCGCATAGCCGAGCGTCATGCCCGAGCAGGCCATCATCTTTGCCCGCGGACCGATCGCGCCGTCTTCGCGCCACGCGCGCAGCGTCGGCCCGAATTTCGGATGATCGAGCAACCATGCCTCCAGCCGTGGCGAGGAGCGTGCGAAGCAGCCCGCCGCCAGGATCAGGAAAATGGTGGTCGGCACCAGCGGCAGCAGCGCGCCGAGGAAGCCGAGCGCCACGAACACGATGCCGAGCGCCGCCCAGGCCCCCCGCGAAAGATGGGCGGCAACACGGCGATGACGTGGTTCAGTCAAGAGTGGCTCCGGCAAGCGCGTGGACGCGAGAGAATGCGGCTCGGGCGCCAGCGATCACGCGCGCATCCTCTTCTTCCGAAAGATCGAGCGTGTCGAGGGCGGACGTGAATTCCCGCCAATGCTGCGCGCGGCCGTCCGGATGGCCGGCAAGGTGCCGTGCGCCGTGGCTGGCGTCCAGCCCCAATGCCGCTGCCGCCTTGTAGAGAAAAGCCGCGCCCAGGTTTGACCCTTCGGCCACGTAGAGCCAGCCGAACGCCGTCGGCAGGTCGATCGGCCCGGATTCAAAGGCCGGGGCTTCGCCGTCATCGGGGATCGGCAGCGCCAGATCGTCAAGGTCCTTGGCGATGGCATCGAGCCGGCGGCGGCCCGCGAGATCGGGCAGCACGGCATCCAGCGCCGGATGCCGGTAGAGCGCATCGACGTCGCGGTGGAACCGATACTGCATCTGCAGAAAGCGTCCGTAGCGGTCGCGATCGCGAAACGGCTCGGCCGCCATGATCCGCTGGTCCAGCGTGTCATGGACCGCATAAGTCGCTGCCTTCAGCCGCCTGGCGCGGCTCAACGCGGCGGTTGCGGGGTCGTTGAGAATGGTGGTGGTCATGCAAGGCCCTTTCTGGTCGGGGGGATGTCAGCGCCGGAGCGAGAACAGGATGGGGATCGTAGCGATCACCGGATCGCCGGGGATGTCGGCGCTGGGCGGCGGCACCGGCGATCCGCGGCGCATCATCGCCACGGCCTCGCCATCGAGCATTGGATAGCCGCTGCCGCGCGCGAGGCGGGCGCCGAGCACATGGCCCTGGCGGTCGACGGTGATCGTCACCTGCGCGATGCCTTCCTCACGGGTATTCTGCGAGGCGCGCGGATAGCGCAGGAACCGCTTGAGATGCCCGAGCAATTCGCTCTCCCAATTGGCGAGCGCGGCCTGTGCGGTCGATGCGCTGTTGGTGCGCGCGGCGACGGTCGACGCATGGGCCGCAATCGCGGGCGGGGCGCTGGTCTGGTCGATACGTCGGGTCGCGGTCGATGCTTCCTCTGCCTGGACCGCGGCCGACGCAGCCGCCGCCGGCTGGGTGGGCACCGGTGGCGGCACGACCTGCGGCTCGGGCGGCGTTACCGACTGGCTCGTGCTGGCGGCTTCCTGTTCCTGCTGGAGCGGGCCTGGAGGTACTTCGGCCGGCGGCGCAGGTGGCGCAGCAGGTGTCTGGGCCAGTTCGAACGTGATGGCCGTCCGCGACGATGGCGCGATCCGAACCAGGGGCGATTGCGGCACCCAGACCAGGATCGCCACCGCGCCGCCGAAGAGGAGAGTCGTGCCGGATATGCCGAGCCGGCGGCAGGCGGCAGGCGGTTCGTAGCGGGACCGCTCCCACGCCACCCCGACCGTCGCCAGTGGTGGGCGGGGGCGCTGCAGGCCGGGCAACAGCGGCACGGCGCCACGCCGGGACAGGCGCGCGTCAGAAGGCATATTCGAGCCTCATCGCGGCAATGGTCCGCTTGTACGAGTAGAGCCAGTCGACATATGGCGGCGCCCCTGAATCTCCCTCATCAGAACCGGCCCGTGAGGCTGAGCCGGACCGTCCGGCCAGGGGCCGGCATGAGCGACCGCGTCAGCGGGTCGAGATAATAGCGATCGTTGAGGTTGGTCGCGACCAGTTCGGCGGAGTAGGCATCACCGAGCTTGACCTTCACATAGGCGTCGACGGTCAGGATCTCGCCCCAGGTATAGGGCACGTTGAGACCGTAGCCGCTGATGCGATCGGCGACCGGGCCGCTGATGAACGCGTCGAGCTGCGGATTATCATAGCCGCTATACCAGGTGAGCCGGCTGCCGACCTCCAGTCGTTTCTCGAAGAAGCGCCCGCCTACGCTCCAGTTGATCTGGTCTTCGGGCGTCGCCTGGGTGAGCAGGTAGCTCGAGACGAAACCATATTTGACGCAATTTGGGACGCGGCCCTGCACCGGGTCCTGCTGGATGGCGAAGCTCTCGTCGCACACCTTGTTCTTCGTCATATGGGCCGCGCCCAGCTCGGTGAAGAACCCGCCATTGTCGTAGCGGGCCTGCAGTTCGAGACCCTGTATCTCCTGCCGGTCGAGGTTGAAGAACTGGAGCTGCGTCGAGCGTTCGATCACGTCCTTGGTAAGGTTGCGGTACCAGGTGAGCTTGATATCGGCGTGCTGGTCGGCGCCGTTCAGGCCGAAGAGCCCCTTCAGGTCCTGCACGAACGCCGCCTCGATCGCGTACATATGCTCGGGCTTCAGCGCCTGGGTCGGGTTGATCGACGCCGAGAAGCCGATCGTGCTCTCGAATATGCTGGGGAACCGATAGGCCTCGGCGTAGCGGAGATAGGCCCTGCTCGCGCCGCTGAAATAGACGGTGGCCGAGGCGTTCGGCGCCCAGCCGTGCGCGCGCTTGTCGGTGGACTGCGTCACCGCGACGTTCGTCGTGACGGCCGTCATCCCGCACGAACCGGCGACATAGTTGCTCATCGCCGTCAGCGAGCCGTTGACGCACAGATTATCGGCACGACGGAAGCTGCCCTGCGCGTCGGGCGACCAGACGGCGTTGTGGGTGACGGTGAACGGCACCGGATTGGCGATATAGGTCGCCAGGCGACGCTGGATGATGTTCTCGTTGGTAAACTGGGTCCGCAGCCAGGCCTCGTACGCCACCGCACCCGTCTCGGTCGTCCGATACGTCTCGTTGTAGCTCGAAACAACCGACTGCGCGATGGACCCGCCGCGGATATGCAGCAGGTCGTCGAGGAAATCGTCATGCGCCCAATAGCCCGAATAGGTCACGCCGGCATTGAGTTTCAGGAAGCTGGTCGGGCGCCACTCGCCGCGCAGGTTGATGCGATATTCCTCGCGCCGCCCGGCCCGCGGATATTGGCGCCAGCCATTGGCGATCGCGTCGCTATACTGGTCCTCGGAGCTGAGCTTCTCGTGCTGCCAGCTCCCCTCGAGCATCAGGTCGAGCCGGCGGGTGAGCTTCACCTGATTGCTGGCGGTGAAGCCGATGCGGTCGTTGTGGCTGTTGCCGAGCGCCGTGTTGATGAGGATGGGATCGACCGTGGAAGCGGCATTGGGGAAGCCGCCCGCGCTATAGGTGTCGCTGACGGTATGCGTGCCCCACAGGCTCGCCTTCAGGTCGATCCATGTACTGTCCGGCTGCCATTTATACTCGGCATTATAGGCCTGGGCGTGGACCTTGCTCAGCGGCCATTGGACGTTGCCGAAGGTCCCGCTCGAGGTGGACATGATCCGCGAGGGGATGATCTCGCCATAGGTCGACTTGCTGTCGCGGAAGCCGAACTGGAGATATTGGTCGTCGGCGATGTGCCAGGTGCCCTTGGCGAGCCAGGATTCCATCTCGCTGGAGGTATTGGGCACCTCTTCACCGGGCTTGTAGTTCAGCCCCAGCAGCCGGACATAGGTGTCCGGCGCGAGCGTGAGCCCGGATTGCTGATAATAGCCGGCGCCGTTTTCCCCCGAATAATAATTGCCGCGCTGGCGATAGGCATAAGCGGCGATCAGGTCGAAGTCGCCGAGACGCCCGGCCGCCGCGACCCGCACCGCCTTGTCCCCCATCGAGAAGAGATCGTTGTCGCCCGCCTTGTGGACGGACACGCGGACGGTGGGATCGTCATAGGGAAAGTTCGGCAGGCCGGGGGTGCCCGGGCTGCCGGGGAAGCCCGCAATGGTCCGATAGTCCTGTCCGGTAAGCAGGGTCGGCAACTGCGGCGACACGGAATTATTGCCGCCTTCGAGATGCAGCTCGACGCCGAATTTCTGCCCCGGCTTGAGGATGTCGCTGACGTCGAGCGTGTTGATCACCACCGCACCGCCGGTCGAGGCGTTCACCCCGCGCGCCGAGACCGGCCCCTTCAGCACCTCGACACCGGCGATCAGGCTGGGATCGATATAGTTGCGGTTGCTGGCGCCGTTATAGCCGCGCCACACCGTCAGCGCCTGCTCGGTACCGTCGATAATGACCGGCACGCGGCCGGGGCCCTGGATGCCGCGGATGCTCGGGTCGAGCGCGCCGCTGTTGCGGGAGTCGCCGCTGAACACGTTGACCATGCCCTTGAGGACGTCGGCCGGATTGACGCCCTTGTAGCGCTCGACTTCGTCCTTGCCGGCGAACGTCGAAGAGAGGTCGCGGTCGAACACCGCGTCGTGCCGCCGGGCATCGCGCTCGGCGCCCGTTTCCTGCGCGCCGGCGGCGCCTTCGATCCTGAGCGCTTCGGTGACGATCGGGGCCTGCTGTCCATCGCCGCGGTCCGCGGCCCGGACGCGCTCGAGCGTGACGAGATTGCCCGACAGATGCCAGGTGAACCCGGTGCCCGCGAGCAGCCGCTGCAGCGCTTCGGCGATCGAAAGCCGGCCGCGCACCCCAGGCGAGCTGAGGCCGCGCACGATGGCGGCATCGACACTGACCTGGAGACCCGACTGCCGCCCGAAATCGGCGAGCACTTCGGTCAACGCCTTCGCCGGAATGTCGAAGCTGCGCGACTGCGCGTCGGCCTGCGTCTGGCCGATGGCCGCAGCCGGCGACAGGGTCGTCGCCGCCCCAGCCAGAAGAACGCTCCCCAACATCGACCGCCGCCTCGACCGCGCCCGCGAAACCCCCGAAACCACCAAGCTGCCCCCTTTTCCACTCGCCTACCAGAAAATGCGAATGCGAATCATTCGCACTCCCTCTACTGACTCAACGGACAGGCTTCGCGTTTTTTCGGAGATTTTTTCGGGGGCCCTGGCGGCTCAGTCGGAGCTAATGATGGTTACCCACGGCGTGACCCGCATCACCCGCGCATTATGGGCGGTAGCAAGCGCCGAGAGCGCATCCTGGGGATGGCGGAGATCATAGACGCCGGTGACGCGCCGCGTTTCCAGCCCCCCTCCCCGCGCGACGATGATCCCGCGATACCAGGGCCGCAGCGCGTCGACGACGTCGCGGATCGGACGGTCGGTTGCCACATACTGGCCGTCGACCCAGCTTGCGATGCGCTCGGGCGGCGTGGCGGCGTGTAGTTCCGTGCCCGCGGCGCACGCCAGGTCGACCGTTTGGCCGACCGACAGGATCGCGACCGGTGCCGCGGTATCGCACGCCACACGAACCCGTCCTCGCCGCACCGCCACGCCCACCGCATCGCCTCGCGCCTGCACCTCGAAGGCAGTCCCGAGGACCGTGGTGGTGGTTCCCGACGCGCCGATCCGGAAAGGCCGCGACGGGTCATGCACGACGTCGAAATAGGCATTGCCGTGCAGCAGCCGCACATGGCGCTGCCCGTCCGAATAGTCGACCGCCAGCGCGCCGCCCGGCGCCAGCTTGACCTGCGTACCGTCGGCGAGGTGGAATGCCCGGACTTCGCCGGTCGGCGCGACATGGTCGGCGCGCAAATCGTCGAGGAGATTCGGTCCGGCCCAGAGCGCGACGCACGCGGCGGCGGCAGCCGCGCTGCCCACGAACAGGCGTCGGGCGAGACTATGCCGCTGCCGTCGCCGGGCGAGAGCCTGCTCGAATGGCACGACCGTGGCAGGCGGCGCGAGGGCGAGCGCGATGGCATCCGACGCGTGCGCGGTGTCGCTCCAGGCGTGCGCGTTGGCGGGACTGGCTGCGAGCCACGCTGCGAAGGCGATCCGCAACGCGGGCGCGTCCGGTTCCTCCTCGAGGCGGATCAGCCAATCGGTCGCCTCGCGGTCAGCGCGCGCCTGCGCGATGGCGTCGCCCTCTCTTGGTTCGCCCTCGCGGCTGCTCATGGATGCGTCCTCATTGCCCGCGACCGATCGCCCCGTTGCACGTTCGAAGGGGCCTTAACTGCTAGACGAACGGGATGTAGTTTTTTTCGAATCGGTGACAGGGGCGACCGCCTACAGCCTGTCGCGGAGCGCTGTGCGGCAACGCGCAACCCCCTCCGCGACCAGGCCATGGGCGCTGGTCACCGAGATCGCGAGGTGCTCGGCGATGTCCTTGAGCTTGAAGCCCTCGATCCGATGCATCCGGACCGCGACCCGCATGCGTTCGGGCATCAGCGCCAGCGCGTGCTCCACGACGCGCAACTCGGATTCGGAGATGACGGCGGCCTCTTGCGAGGGGGCTTCGCTCGGCACCTGCAGCAGATCCGCGTCGCCTTCATTCTGGAACAGCCGGTTCTCCAGGCCGCTGCGGCGTGCGCTGTCGAGCGCGAGGTTGCGCACGATCCGGGAAAGATAGCCGAGCGGTTCGTCCATCTGGCGCTCGGCAAGCACTGCGCGAAAACGCAGCCATGCTTCCTGAAGCACATCCTCTGCCTGCGCGCGATCGCGCGTGATACGATTCGCTTGCCGCAGAAGTTCGGGTCGGTGGGACAGAAAGAGCTGCAGGGTCTCGGACTGCTGGGACACGCCTTACCGC
The DNA here is from genome assembly GCF_000935025.1 of Sphingomonas hengshuiensis. Classification (NCBI taxonomy): domain Bacteria; kingdom Pseudomonadati; phylum Pseudomonadota; class Alphaproteobacteria; order Sphingomonadales; family Sphingomonadaceae; genus Sphingomonas; species Sphingomonas hengshuiensis. Next base: position 1,106,374 of record NZ_CP010836.1, on the reverse strand, counting down.
CATGTGTTGCCCCCGCTCGCCTGCATGGGAGGGTACGTGCCCGCGCCTCCTGCGAGCGATTCGCAAATACTGCCGAATATTGGCCGAGGCAAGCCATTGTGCACGTGCGAGATCGCAGCGGTCGGCGGCACCGAAGGGAACCCACATCATCGCTTTCAGTCCGATCGCCGCGACGAGGGCCGTCCTGGGGATCTTCGCGCCCAGCACCTGCACGAAGCCCGCCGGCCCTCCGCGTGGGGAGGCGTCCAGTCCGGCATCGCGTCCGGTCGCTGGGCAGAAGAATGTGCCGGCTTCTGCGCATCCAGCCTTTCAGCAATGGGTTCGAACAACCAGCGCCAGTCATGACAAGGCGCGCATATGAGGGGGCCGGCAGGATGCTCACGGTCACGAAACTCAGGAGATAAGCGGCCGCCTGCGCCCTGCGCGATGCGTCAAGCGCGAGACACCCAGCCCCGCCAGGTGAAGGCAGCGTAGAACTGCTCCACCTCGACAAAGCCTGCATCGCGCAAGCAGGCCTCGTCTTGCTCGGGCGTCAGCAGCGCCAGGCTGGCGGCTACCGCAGCGCGCGCCTGCTCGGTTTGGGCCGGATCTGCGCCGGACGCAACGGCATAGGCGGCGTAGCGTGCGAGCCAGCGCCCGCGAGCCGGTTCGTCCTGCGGAAAGCTCGAATGGACGACGACCAGCGGGGCGCCCGGCTTCATGCGCCGGTGCATTTCGCTCAAGGTGCGGACGCGTTCATCGCGATCGAGGAAGTGAAGCGTGAGCAAGCAGGTCGCGGCATCGAAAGGGCCAGCGGGCGCGGCATCGATATACCCCTCGATCAGCTCGGCACGATCAGCGTCCTCACCCATCGTCTCACGCGCCAGATCGAGCATCGGCCCGGCGGGATCAACGCCGGTGAAGCGCCAGCCGGCCTGCATTTGGGCAAGTGCTTTCAGCTCGAGCCCCCCACCGGCGCCAAGCACCAGCACATGGGCATCGGCCGGGGCGTGCTCGGCCAGAAGGAGCATCGTCATGCGATGCACCGCGTCGAGACCGGGCGTGAATCGCCGCGGTCCGTCCGCATAATGGGCGATGCGCTCGCGATCGGAGAACATGTCGAGGAACATCTTGTTGCTGTCGGGCATGACGGTCACCTTTGACGTCGGAGAGGGTGAAGGCGAAACGCGATGTCGGTCGCGTCACGCAGCATGGGCAGCTTTGAAATCAACCGATTTCCCGGTGGCCACCATGCGAGCGTGGAAGTCAGCGCTGAGCTCGGCGAGCGTCACCGCCTTGAGTCGGCCAATCAGCAGCGCCTCTGCCTCCCGGAAGGCGGCGTCGAGCGCGCAGTTGACCGCCTGCTCGACAAGACAGCCCGGCGCCTCGGTTCGGTGGCCCAGCGCGAACAATGCCGGTTCCCCGAGTGCCGAATACACGTCGAAGAGCGTGACCGAGCCAAGGTCGCAGGCGATCGTCCAGCCACCGCCATGGCCCTTTTCCGACCGGACAAAACCGGCATCACGCAAACCTGCCATGATTCGGCGAATGACGACCGGGTTGGTCTGCATCGCCTTGGCCATCGTCTCCGATGTTACCGGCCCGTCGGCTTCGGCTAGGTGGAGCATGACATGCAGCACACCCGACAATCTACTGTCTCGTTTCATGCAACTCATTATGTTGCGAGTGCGGCGCGAGTCAACGGCGCTTTGAGATCGCATCGCGGTTGGGCGCATTTCGAAACGGGGGCGCTTCGCACAGGACCCGTAATTTGAGCCAATTGGGGAGCGAGATTCCGGCGCCCTCGGGTCAGTTGACTGAGATCTCGCCGCTACGCATCAGCGGGCCCGGGATTGGCGACCGGCCGATGGCCACCTGCGAGATCCCGCATCGACGTTGACCATGCCGGCGCGCAGCCGGTCGAAGCGCGCCGGCCTGCTCATTTGTGTGGGACATCTTCAAAGCGGGGCGCCCGGGCGAAGTCCGCTTTCCCGAACGGACGATCATGGAAGAGATAGCCATAGTAGAAGACACGCAGCCGCTGGTGGAAGGCACGGATCCGGTCCTGGTAGGCGAGTTGTGCGCTTAGATCGGTACGCGCCAGTCTGGTCAACAGCGCCTGTGCGCCGACCGATGGCAGCACCCAGCCAAGCGCCCGCCCCGCGGCATCGCGGCGTTCCAGACCGGTGCGATAGGCACGGACACGCTGCGCCACGCTGTCGTCGCCATTCTGATGAAAGGCGAGATACCATTTATAGTGGAACTCGGAGCCCAGTGGCGGCGAGTCCGACCATTCCGGATGGTTGGCATAGAAGCGACGCATCGTATCCTCGTGCGGGATATCCCATGCGTGGTTTACCGCCTCGCGCTGCGCCAGCGCGATTTCCGCGCCCTGATTGACGGGAACGGCGGTGTTGATGGCGACGTTGGCCAGCGTCGGCACGATCAGCACCAGCACCAGCCATGCCGCTGCGAGGCTGGCCGCATTCGCGACAGAGCTCCAGCGCAGGCGATCCACAAGGGCGGCAAGCCCGATCCAGAACAGCAGGTACGCAGCAATGAGCGCGAGTATGATCAGGATCGCGCCGGCGGAAACGCCCTCGAGCGCTGCCGCGACAAGGAACGGCACGCCGAGCACGAGCCACAACAGGCCCAGCCGCACCCCGGTACGGCGGCGCCATAGCGTCCGACCACCTTGCGGAAGCGCTTCAAGCATTCGCTGCCGTCCTGCTTCGCGTTCGCCGGCGACCAGATCATGGAAGAGCGCGATGACGAATAACGGTGCGAGAAACACCAGCACGAAGGCGAAGTCGAACCGTCCCGGCAGCGCCAGTTCGGGGTTGAAGGTGTCGCCGTCGTAAATCTGAGCCTCGAGCCCCAAGGCGCGGACGCGCAGGATATAGGGCGCGACGTCGCGCATCCCGAGCGCTGCGAAGGCCAGCGGGGATGGCGCGTCCCAGGTCGGGTGGAAGCTGTAATAGGCGGCGCTGCCCGCGTCCTTTTCCTTGTCCACCCAAGCAGCGATGGCGCCGATGTCCTGCGCTTGTGCCGCTGGAATCGCGGCGATGGCGGCGCGCTGACGACCGACCTCCGCCATGCCGGCGGTCAGTGCGGCGATCGTAAGAAGCCCTAACAGGACGAGGGCAAAAACGGTCAGCCGCTGGCGAAGCAGCAGGCGGAACTCATGTGCGAAGAGGTTCATCGACGCGCTCCCAGCCGGCGGGTGGCGAAGGCCAGGAGCAGGCTGGCAATCGCAAGCCACCCCATCACCATTATCAGCCCGGGCAGCGCACCTCGAGCAAGGCTTGCGCCACTTGGCGGCTCGAACGCGAAGTCCGGTATCGCCTTCCAGTTCCCCGCGGTTACGCGCGAGCGCCGGTCCGCGTCTGCGTCCTCGGCGGTGTCGTCGGCATAGCTCACGGCATCTTGTTCCAGCGCATTCAGCCGCTGCACGAGCGCGTAGCGATAGGCTTCCGCCTGATCCAGAAACCGGCGATGTCCGGCCATGTCCGTGCCCGCGGCCGCCATCGACAGCGAGCGTATGGCAATGGCAGGACTAAGAACCCCCGCCGCGTCGACCAGTCGGTTCTGGCGCGCCTGCGCAGCATAGCTCTCGCCCGTATAGCGGTCGAAAAGGGTCGTGCTCAGCCGCTCCCCTTCCAGCGCCAGCACGCCCTTATAGTTGACCGGCAGCGCCTCGATCGTCTTCACGCCATAGCGGTCGAGCACCGACTGCTTGAACTTGGCGAAGTGCGGATCGTCCGGATTATGGCTGTCGCCAAGCTGGCGCAGGTCGCGCGCGATCGCGACATCGGTCTGGAGGCGATTGCGCAGCGGCACCGATGCGCTCGCGACGTCCGGCGCCACACGTGGCAGCAGGATCACTGTCACCGCCCAGAGCGCGACGAGTGCGAGCAGCGCGTCGCGGCTGCGTCCCACCATTGCAGACACGAGCAGGATGACGACGACCCACAAGGCGAGATAGGCGAAATAGCCCAGCGCTATCGTCAGCATCGGTAGCGCGAGCGCGCCCGGCTGCCCTGCGATCAGAAGGAAGCCGATCATCGCCGGCAATCCGGCAAATATCGCCACAATGCCGAGTGCCATGAGCTTGCCGCGCACCACCTGCCCCCGGGTCGCGCCCTGCAGCATCAACACGCGAAGCGTGCCACGCTCGGTTTCGCGCGCCAGGGCGCCATAGCCGAGGAAGATCAGCAGCAATGGCGCCACGATCTGCAGGACAAAGGCTGGGGTAAGCTGGCCGAAGCGCACCAACAGCGAGCTTTGGCGTACATCGCCAAAATTGGCGGTATTCTGGCGGTGGCCCTCAAGGAACATGCTGTTGCCGGTGAAAGCATCGACCCCTGGATCGAATGCAGCGAGCGGACCCAGCGGGCGAAAGATGAAATGGCCATAATGGACAACCCGGTGCGGGTGCCGGTCGGGCTGCGCCTTGAACGCAGCCTCCGCCGCGTGCGCGTGTCGGGCGCGCAACTCGGCAATGCCGCGCTGGTGCGACCAGGAGCTCGCGACCGCGACGAGCGTGAGCAGCACGAGCAGGATGAACGCGATCACCGCGACGCGGTTGCGCATCATCAGCCTTAGCTCGTCGCGTGCGATCAGGCTGGTGGCACTCATGCCGCTACCACCCCGCTCTCGGCCTGGAAACGGGCATGGAGCGCGCGAACATCGAACCGCTCAGGGCCGCTTGCCGCCACGTCATCGGTCACACGTCCGGCCTCAAGGAAGGCGATACGGTCAGCGACGTCGGCCGCAGAGAGAAGATCGTGCGTAACCATCAGCACCGCTGTGCCGCGATCCCGAACCTGCGCGACCAGTGCGTTGAAATCCGCGGTTGCACGCGGATCAAGGCCCGAGGTCGGCTCGTCCAGCAGCAGCACCGGCACCTTGCGTAGAAGAGCAACTGCGATCGCTACCTTCTGCCGCATGCCCTTCGAGAATCCGCTCAGGCGTTGATTCCAGGCCCGCTCCTGCAGGCCGGCAGCGCCAAGAGCGTCGCTGATGCCGCCGCGATCCTGTCTTTCGTCGGAAAGTGCGAGGAGATACTCGGCATTCTCTACGGCGCTCAGATGCTCATAGAGCGCGACGTTTTCAGGGAGATAGGCGATCCGCCGACGCACTGTATCGGGATCGGCGCCGGGATCAATCCCGCAAACCGAGACAGTCCCAGACTGCGGTTTGACGAATCCGAGTAGCGCGGCCAAAGTCGTCGACTTGCCTGCGCCGTTACCACCCAGCAATGCCGTGATGCTGCCTTCCGGTACCGACAGGCTAAGCCCACGCAGGACCTGCTGTGCGCCATAGGCCAAAGCGACGTCCTTGAGCAGGATAGCTGGCTGAGATTGCTCCATCTTCATCTCCACAAAAATCCAGCGACCACAAAGTCCCCGCCGCACGACACGATATACCATATCCATTGACGCCATCGCCTGCCGAAGGCAAGCGGCCACTGGGTGTGGCCGCTGCGGCTACCGGCCCTTGCTTCAAGTGGCACGATCAGGATATGATGTACCATGTCATCAGCAAAGACACCGATGCGGAACCTCATTCTGCCCGCCGGGACGGCACGCTTGGGTATGTCGGTGCCGGCATCGGCCTGCGACCGCCATTTGTTGGGCGGGTTCCAGCGATTCAATACGTTCGCGGTCGCGGAGCCGATGTTCCTGTGAGACCAGACCCGCACGTCATTTGATGGCATATGTCCTGGAAATATGCGGGCTCGAATACGGCTACGATGCTCGATCTGTCCTTGACGGGTTTGATTTCGCGCAGCGGGCCGGCGAGCACCGCGTCCTGCTGGGCCCCTCCGGATCCGGCAAGACAACGCTGATCCATCTGATCGCGGGGCTGCTGAGCCCTCGCCGCGGTTCGATCCTCGTCGACGGCGAGATGATCAGCGACCTGCCCCCCGTCGAGCGCGACGCGCTTCGCCGCCGCACGATCGGCGTGGTGTTCCAGACATTGCGCCTCGTCGCAGCGCTGGATGTCACGCAGAACCTGCTGCTCGCCCAGCGCCTCGCCGGCCAGAGGCGGGATCAGGGCGAGGTGAAGGCACTGCTTGGCGAACTCGGTCTTTTGCACCGCGCCCACGCCCGGCCGCGCGAGTTGAGCCAAGGCGAAGCCCAGCGCGCGGCGATCGCGCGCAGTCTCGTGACCCGGCCCAAACTCCTTATCGCCGACGAGCCCACGTCCGCGCTCGATGACGCCAATGCCGAGCGCGTCGCCCGCCTGCTGATCGATACCGCCAACGCGCAGGGCTCGACGCTGCTCGTCGCGACGCACGACGCGCGGATCAAGGCGTTCATTCCCGGCGCGGTGACGCTCGCGCCGGCGGCTGAGGCGGCATGATGTTCGGCCTGGCGCTTGCCTATCTGCGCGACCGGGCGCTCACGACCACGCTCAACGTCGTGCTCCTCGGCCTTGCGGTAGCGACGCTTGCGATCCTGCTGCTCTTCTCCACTCAGCTGACCGATCGGCTGGAACGCGATTCGCAAGGCATCGATCTGGTGGTGGGTGCGAAGGGATCGCCGCTCCAGCTGATCCTGTCGAGCATCTATCAGATCGACGCGCCCACCGGGAACATCCCGCTCGACAGCGTCGCGCTTCTGCGCCGCGATCCCACGGTGGCGCGCGTGGTTCCGCTGGCGATGGGCGACAGCTTTCGCGGCTATCGGATCCTCGGGACCGAACCGTCCTATATCGACCTCTACGGCGCCAGGCTAACACAGGGCAGGAGCTTCGAGGCGTCGGGTGACGCAGTTCTCGGCGCCACGGTCGCGCGCGCGCTCGGCGCGGGGATCGGTCAGAAATTCGTCGGCAGTCATGGCTTTGGCGAAGGCGAAGGCGTCACCGGCCACGACGAGCATCCCTTCACCACTGTCGGGATCCTCGCCCCCACAGGAACCGTGATCGATCGCCTCATTCTGACGCCGATCGAAAGCGTCTGGGATGTTCATGGCATCGGCCACGATCAGCGCGAGGAAGGCACCGAGCATCACGGGGACGAGGCGGACCGGGACGAGCATGGTCAGGAACCCGAGTTGATCGGTGCTGCAGGGACGCTCGAGCCGGAAGTCACCGCGCTCCTCGTTACCTATCGCTCGGCACTTGGCGCCGTGCGCGTTCCCAGTTTCGTCAACCGTCAGACCAACATGCAGGCTGCAGTGCCGGCGCAGGAGACCGCGCGGTTGCTTCAATTGTTCGGCGCGGGGATCGAGGGTGCACGGCTGTTCGCGTGGCTGCTCGCGGCGACCGGGGGTCTTGCGATCTTCGTCGCGCTCCTCAATGCCGCCCAGGCCCGCGAAGCCGATCTGGCGCTGCTTCGTGTCATGGGCGCCACGCGTCAGGCGGTGTTCGGCACGATCTTGCTGGAAGGGCTGCTGACAGCTGCGGCCGGCACGGTGCTCGGGCTGGTTTCGGCGCATGCCCTTCTCGCTGCGGCACGCGCCTTATTCCCGCCGCTGGCAGAGATCGGGCTCGATCCCTGGCTGCTCCATCCCGGGGAGGCCGTGATTGCCGGCGGCGTGCTGGCGATCGGTGTCGTCGCGGCGCTGATTCCCGGGCTCCGCGTATTCGGGGCCGATCTCGCCCGAACGCTCGCACGGGCGCAATAAGAGGTGCGCAACATGAAGCATATGGTCGCTGCCGCTCTCCTTCTCGGCCCGATGCTCGCCCTGCCGGCGAACGCCCAGCTGATCGGGGGCGGGCCCAAACAGAGCCTGAAGGATGTGTGGAAGCCCGCCGCTACCCCGACGGGCGGCACCCCCTGGCGCCTTCTGGAAAGCACGACCGAGACCCAGCGCGTAGCTGCAGGCGTGATCTATTCAAAGCCCGTATTTCCGGTCGCGGTGAAGGCGCTCGCGGGGAAGGAAATCAGAGTCGCCGGCTGGATGATGCCACTCGACAAGGCAGCACGCCAAAAGCGCTTCGTCCTGCTTGCCTATCCCCCTGGATGCCCCTTCCACTTCCATGCGATGCCCAACCAGTTCATCGAAGTGCTCGCACCCGCCGGGGTGCCGCTCAATGAGCGCGACCCGCTGGTGATCGCGGGCACCTTGCAGTTGACCGGCCAGGACGAGAGCGGGATTTTCTATCGTCTGGTGAACGCGCGGAAGGTTTGACGATGCCTTATGCGAAAGGTGACCGCCTCGGTGGTCTTTGGCGTTCGTGCAATGCGCGTTCCAATAGCCGAGACGGCTAGCTGGGGGGATTGTCGACGCGCGCCCGCCAGTTGTATCGGCCACATAATCGCCGTGCGAGAAAGGGGACATCGATCGTGACGCCACGTGCCGCCATCCAGCAGATTGCACGCATGGTTCGGGACGATATCCGCTCGGGCGAATTGTCGCCTGGGGCCCACAGCGTCGGAGAGATGCTGGCGGCGCAACCCGAAGCCTTGTTGCTGATCGTCGATCTCACCGGTGCCGAAGGGCGCAAGAAGCGGCCCGACGCAGCGATGCATCACGCATATTCGTTCATGCTTGGCCAGGCTCTCGACCGGCTGCGTCAGCGAAGCGAATCCGGCAACGGCCACGCGACCAGGGCCATGGAGAATGTCAGGGCCGCGATCGCTCAGCAGATGCGGTCGGGCAAGCTCGCGGCGACGGCAGCGATGGCGCTTGTCTCGGCATTTTCACGGGCTGGGATTGAGGTGGGCGAAGATATCCGCAGCGCAATGGATCACGCGATGATCCAGACCGGCGCTGATCACCAGAATCTCCCGCCGCCAGATGCCGCCGAGATGCTGAAGGACTTGGTGAAAGCCTGTGAGGGCGACCCATTCCTGATCCAGAGCCAGTTCGCCGAATTGACGGCAGCCATGCCTGTCGGGCTGCAACTCAGCCTGTTGGAAGGACTCGTCCTCGCCGACGATTCCAGCCTGCGCGAGGCCGCTATCGGTTGGCTTCTTGCAGAACCCGCGATCGCTACGCCCTTGGCGTCCATGATCGAAGAGACCGCCAGACAAGGGCTTGTATCCGCAGCGTCGGTTACGAACCTCATGCTGATCCGCAACTGGGTGTCGGAGGATCGGCGCGCTGCGATCGACGCGATCATCAGAGCCGCGCGCGTTGTCGGGTCGGTGCCGGAGAAGCGCCGCGCAATTCAGGTCAGGGAACTTCTGATATCCGAGCGCGACGGGGCGGGAGCCCAAAGCATATTCGCATCGATCAAGCAGGGCAGAAAGAACGGGCTGGTATCGATCCTGATCAAACAGGGCCATGGCGTGCGGGACGCCTGGGTAGCGCCCTCGCTAAGCAGGCCCGAGATCGAAGACATGCTGGACCATATTGCGTCCGAGATGTCGGTCCATGAAACGACGGCCGAAGACACGGCCTTTATCCTGAGCAGCGCCCTGGCGGATGGCTCGCCCAATTCGCCACCGCCGTTTGGCCTCGTTCAGGCTATCACGCTTCTCGGGCTCTCGGATGTCGCGGCCAAGTCTGTGTCGGTGGAGGATCTCGTTGCCTTGATGCTCTCGGACGCCGACGCTGCGGCAACCGATGCCAAGGCGGTGGAAAAGGCGGTGCGCGCCTCGGGCCGGTGGCTTGCGACCAACCCTCAGCTCGATTCCTGGTTTGAGAATGGCGACGACGTTGCCGCCGCGATCAAAGGCAGGCGCAAGATCGAAGACCGGATCGCCGCGATTATCGACAAGGTACTGGAACCGAACCGGGCCTATTGGGCCAGCGTCATCGCCTGGAGTGCATTCGCACAGCGCGGTGACGGCCACGATTCGGACTGGATCGAAATGGCGCTCGTCGCTCGCGAAATGATTTCGGAGCGCCCTCTGACCGAGATTCCACTAGTGCGCTCCATCGCAATGCAAACGGTGGAGGCTGCCCGGACCTGATCAGCGAACCAGCTGGGCGCGGAATACGCAATGCGGAACCTGCGCCTTCATCGCGTGAACTGGAATATCCGCACCACGGGGCCGGTCCGCGCGCCTGGCACAGGGCGAATAACGGCGACCTGACGCCCCGCGCCGATCAGCGCGCTGTAGCGATCCAGCTCGCCCGGAAAGCGCGCCGGATCGTCGGCATAGCCGTCGATATGGGTGAGGACCGCGAAATCGGCGCGGCACCCGGGCAACTGCGCCGCATCGACATGCGCGACATCGACCACCGACCGCCCCGACCGCAGCGTCTCCACCCGCGAATAGCGTATTTGCGTCGACAGGATATCGCGCGCATCGACGCACCCCGCCGCGCCCAGCGGGAAGCGGAACCGCCACGGCCCGCCGAGCAGGTCGAACGCTCCATGCTCCACCAGGATGCTGCGCCCCGGCGGCACATGCGCCCGCACCCAGGCGCTGGCCACCTGCCGCGTATCCACTGCCCGCTCGACAGCGGCACTCCGCGCGGCGGTGAGCATCGGTAGCAGCAGCGCGATCGCGGCAAGCGCCTCGACCCCGGACAGCCGAAGGCCCAGCCGGGCGCGGACCGCGTCCGCCACTCCGCACAGCCCCGCCGCCGCCGCCAGCGCGACGAAGGGCAGCAGCGGCACGACCCACCGCTCCCACAGCAGCGCCTGCGCGCCGATGACGATCAGGAAAGCCAGCGCGCCGGGCGCCACCGCCACGACGTCCGCGCGCCGGCGCGCAATCGCGCCGACCAGCCCCACCGCTGCCAGCGCCAGCCCCGCCGCCCCGAACGACTGCAACAGCGGATTCGCCGCGTACCAGCCGAGATTGGCCAGAAACCCGCCCCCATTAGCACCCGGATGCGCCGTCCGCGCCTCACCCGCCAGGTTGCGCAACACCGTCGGGTAATCGAGCAGCAGATAGGGCGACGCGATGCACAGCGCCGCTACTGCCGCCACCGGGATCAGCACCGCGCGCCGCGCCGCGCCGCGATCCCACCAGCTCCGGTATAGCGTGGCGCACAGCGGGTTGAGCACGATGATCGCCGCCGGCCACTTGGTCGCGCAGGCAAGCCCCGCCCATATCCCCGCGAACAAATAGTCGCGCGCACGCCCCTCGCGCACGATGCCCAGCGCCGACAGCGTGCACAACAGCATGAACACGCTCGCCTGCACATCGGTGCGGATGATCTGCGAATAATGGATATGCACGGCGTTGACCGCGAGGAACCCCGCCCCGACCAGCCCCAGCCGGGTCCCGCCCAGCCGCTTGCCAAGCCGATAGACCAGCCACACACAGGCGACGCCGCACGCCACGATCAACCACCGCGCCGGCAGGAACAGGATGCCGGGATCGCGATACACTGCCGCGACAAACGCATCGGCATCGGCGAACCGCCCGGTCAGCACGCCCCCGCCCCCCACCGCCAGCAGCACCAGCGCGAGGCTGTAGAAAGTGATCGTTGCGGGATGCCCGAACCAGCCCGGATTCAGGCTGTGGTTCCGCAGCATGTCGAGCGCGGTCATCATGAACAGCGGCTCGTCCGGATCGTTGAGCGCGGGCAGCCCAAAGCCCACGCCGTCCAGCCGCAGACCCGTGGCAGCCGCCAGGATCAGCATCAGGAGCAGCCTCTCGCCCCAGCGGGCGAAGCCGCGATTACGGGCAGGGGTGATCGATTTCGTCATGGTGTCGAATGCATGACGTGGAGCGACGATGAAAACCGTAATCCTGGCTGGCGGATTGGGCACGCGGCTCGGCGAAGAGACGAACGTGCGACCGAAGCCGATGGTCGAGATCGGCGGCATGCCGATCCTGTGGCATATCATGAAGATCTATTCGTCGTTCGAATTCAACGACTTCGTGATCTGCCTCGGCTATAAGGGCTATCTGATCAAGGAGTTCTTCGCGAACTATTTCCTCCACACGTCGGACGTGACCATCGACCTGCGCGGCGGCAACGGGATGGAGGTGCATTTCGCCCGCAGCGAGCCGTGGCGGATCACGCTGGTCGAAACCGGCGCGCAGACGATGACCGGCGGCCGGCTGGCGGCGATCCGGCAATATCTCGATCCCGACAAGCCGTTCTGCTTCACCTATGGCGACGGTGTTGCCGATATCGATGTCGGCGCGCTGGTCGGGTTCCACAACAGCCATGGCGCGCGCGCCACGATCACATCGGTCACGCCGCCGGGCCGCTTCGGCGCGCTGGAGTTCGACGGCGACCGGGTGACCGATTTCCGCGAAAAGCCCGCCGGGGACGGCGGGCGGATCAATGGCGGGTTCTTCGTCGCCGATCCCAGCGTGCTCGACCTGGTCGACGGCCCGGAAACCGTGTGGGAGACCGGCCCGCTGGAACAGCTGGCGCGCGGCGGCGAACTGATGAGCTATCGCCATGACGGCTTCTGGCAGCCGATGGATACGCTGCGCGACAAGGTGCACCTCGACGAACTCTGGCGATCGGGCGCCGCGCCGTGGAAGCGCTGGTGAGCGGCGGCTGGGCCGGGCGCCGGGTGCTCGTGACTGGGCATACCGGGTTCAAGGGCAGCTGGATGAGCCTGTGGCTGCACGCGATGGGCGCCGACGTCACCGGCTTCGCGCTCGCCCCGCCGAGCGACCCGAGCCTGTTCGACGCGGCGCGGATCGGCGACGTTGTCACGCATGTCCAGGGTGACGTCCGCGATCTCGACGCGGTGCGCACGGTGGTGGCGGCCAGCCGGCCCGAAGTGATCTTCCACCTCGCCGCACAGCCGCTGGTCCGCCTGTCCTATGCCGAGCCGGTCGAGACCTATGCCACCAATGTGATGGGCACGGTGCACCTGCTCGACGCCGCGCGGCTCGTGCCCGGCGTGCGGGCGATTGTCTGTGTCACCAGCGACAAATGCTATGAGAACCGCGAATGGGTGTGGCCCTATCGCGAGGGCGATCCGATGGGCGGCCATGATCCGTACAGCAGCAGCAAGGGCGCGGCTGAACTGGTCGTCTCCGCATGGCGGCGTTCGTTCTTCGCGGACGGGGGCCCGCTGCTCGCGTCGGTGCGCGCCGGCAACGTGATCGGCGGCGGCGACTGGGCGAGCGACCGGCTGCTTCCCGACCTGATCCGCGCCTTTGAAGCGGGTGTCGCCCCGCTGGTCCGCGCGCCCGATGCGGTGCGCCCGTGGCAGCATGTGCTGGAAGCGCTGGGCGGCTATATCCAGATTGCCGAGCAGATGCTGGCCGGCGACGCGCGCTTCGCCGATGCGTGGAATTTCGGCCCCTCGGACGAGGATGCCCGCCCCGTCTCGTGGATCGTCGCGCGGATGCGCGCGGCCTGGGGCGGCAACGCTGCCGACGCTGTGGCGGATACCGGCCCGCGTCCGCATGAGGCCGGGCTGTTGCGGCTCGACTGTTCGAAAGTGCGCGCGGCGCTCGGCTGGCGTGCTGCGCTCTCGCTGGAACAGGCGCTGGACTGGATCGTGGCATGGCACCGCGCGATCGGGGACGGCGCCGACGCCCGCGCCGTCACTCTCGCCCAGATCGCCGACTACCGCACGCTTTCCAGCCGCCTGGTCACGCGCTCCGCCGCTTGAGGCGAGGCGCTGGCAAGCGTCAGCATGTTGCCCAGCCGCAGGCCGATCGACACACTCGGCAACGGCACGCGATCGACCTTCAACCCGATGCTCCACGCCGTCTGCCGCGCGAGGAAATCGATCGGGAAATGGTTGCGGCTACGCTCCACGGCGATGGCGCCAAAGCCGGTGCGGGTGAGCAGGCTGCGGATCGTGGCCGGGTTATACAGTTCGGGATGCTGCAGGCAGAAGGGCGGCCACCGCTCGCCCATCAGCCGGCGCAGCAGCGAGCTTTCGTCATGCGTGACGATCATCAGCGTGCCGCCGGGGCGCAGCTTCGCCCGAATCTGGGCCAGCGTCGCGCGCGGATCGAGCAAATGGTCGAGCACATGCACCATCACCGCCAGCCCGACCGATCCGTCGGGCACCGCGCTGAAATCGTCCATGTCCGCCGACAGCGTGGCCGGTCGGCCCCCGGTTGCCGCGCGCAACGGGTCGTGGATCGCGCGATTGGGTTCGAACAGCCAGAAATGGTCGAACGCCCCCTGCGCCGCCGCCGCCGAGACGATATGGCCGATGTCGGGGCCGACCTCGAGATAGCCGCCCGCCAGCCCGCCGCGCCGCGCCGCCGCCTGGAAATAGCCGCGCTGGGTGGCCGCGATCGCGGCGCTCGGCACCAGATCCATGTTGGGCGCCATATCCGAATAGAGATCCGCCAACTGGCCGGGCCCAAAGAACACGGGATTGTACAACAGCCCGCACGCGGCACAGCGATGATAGGAGAAGAACAGCTTCTCCTTGAACAGCCCCGACCAATAGGGGCGCAGCGATTCCAGCGTGATGCCCTCGGCCCTTCGCCGGCTATGGACTTCTTCGCGCGCGTCGGTGGCGCCGCACATCGGACAGGCGCGGTGCAGGAATTCACTAGTCTTCATCGCCGTTCCCCACTCGACCGAAAGGTGATTTGGCTGTGCCAGAAATAGCTGCCGACGATCAGGACGGCAGTGAACGCAAGCTGGGCCAGCACCGGCGGCACCCCGCCCAGCTCGACCAGCAGCGGCAGCGCGGCCCAGTTCGCCGCATAGTTGAGCAGATAGAAGCTGGAGAAGCTGCCGAACTCGCGCGCCAGATTGCCATGCGTGCGGAACACGCCCAGCTTGTACGTCGTAAAGGCGAAGCACAGGCTCAGCGCCTGCGCGATAGCCAGCGCCAGCAGATAGTGGCTGTGCAGCGTCTGCGAACTCCACAACAGCAGCGGATAGATCGCGATGCCGAACCCGGTATTCGCCGCCCCCGCGATCAGGAAGCGCAGCGACCGGGCGCGGCGCCCCTTGGCCATCGCGGTCATTCCTCCTCCCACAGCGCAATCCGCATATTCTCGCGCAGCACTTCGCGCGGCAGGAACGGCGACAGGTCCTCCAGCGCCGGCGACGTGATCCGTCCATCGGGATGCGCCTTTGCCCCTAATTTGGGCGCAAAGCCGACCGCGTCGTCGATCATCAGTTCGCACAGCACCGGGCCGTCCGCCGCCAGCGCCGCCGCGATCGCGCCGGGCAGGTCGGCGTGGTTGGCGGCCCGGAAATAGCTGAAGCCGAATGCCGCCGCGACTTTGCCGAAATCGGGGAAGGTCACGTTGCTCTTGGGGCCCCCGCCCACTTCGACGCCGTCGAAGAAGTTGCGCTGCGTCTGGAATACGGAAACATAGCCGCTGTTGTTGATCAGGAAGACCTTCACCGGCAGCTTGTTGCCGGCGATGGTCTGCATCTCCTGCAGGTTCATCATGATGCTGCCGTCGCCGGCGATGGCGATCACGCGCCGCTGCCCGCCGGTCGCGGCGCAGACGCCGATCGCGGCGGGCAGGTCATAGCCCATCGTCGCGCTGCCCGAATTGGTCCACAGCCGCTGGCCGCGCTGGATCTCCGCCGCCTGGAAGCTGACCACGCACGCGCTGCCATTGCCGGTGACGACCACATCGTCCGCGCCCAGCTGATCGAACAGCGTGTCCATCGCGACATAGGGGTGTATTCGCGTCGGATGCGCGTGATATTCGGGCAGCACCGCCGGGAAACGCCGCACGCGTTCGCGCGCCCAATCCAGCCACTCGCCCTGCGCCGCGCTCGGCCCGGCATAGGGCTGTGCCAGCAGCGCGGGGATCAGCTCGGCCAGATCGGCGACCACGGGCATGTCGGGCACCACTGTCGGCTTGCGCAGTTCGACGGGGTCGATATCGACCCAGATCTTGTACGCCTCGCGCGCGAAGCTCTGCCAGTTATAGCTGACCTGGCGGATGTTCAGCCGGCTGCCCAGCACCAGCAACAGGTCCGCGCTCTGCGTCACCATGTTGCCGCCGCGATCGCCCACCGTGCCCGGACGCCCGGCATAGAGCGGGTGATCGTTCCACAGCACGTCATGCGCGTTCCAGCCGGTCACCACCGGCACGCCGAGCCTCTCGATCAGGCGCAGGAAATCGTCATACGCGCCCGACAGCCGCACGCCGCCGCCCGCGAACACCACGGGGCGCTGTGCCGCCTGCAACCGCTCCAGGATCGCCGCTGCCGCCGCCGACAGGTCGGTCGCGCGCCAGGGCTCTTTCAACTCGGCGGGGTCGAAGCCCGGCAGGTCGTCCGGGTCGATCATCGCCGCCTGAACGTCGAGCGGGATGTCGACCCATACCGGCCCCGGCCGCCCGCTGGTGGCAAGGTGCAGCGCCTTTTCCAGATGGTGGCGGATCATCCGGGGATCGTTGACCATCACGGCATATTTGGTGATCGGGCGCACCAGTTCCTCGATGTCGAGTTCCTGGTCGCCGAACTGGCGCAGCGGCAGCCCGGTGGCGCGCACCGTCGTCTCGCGCTTCACCTGGCCCGACAGGACCAGCATCCCCACCGAATCCACCCAGGCGCCATAGACGCCGGTGATCGCATTGGTGCCCCCCGGCCCCGAGGTGACGTTGACCACCGCCAGCCGGTTGGAAAAGCGGTAATAGGCCTCCGCCGCCATCGCCAGCGCCTGTTCGTGGTGCGTGAACGTCGTGCGCAGCCCCGGATGCGTGCCCAGCGCGTGGTTCAGGTGCATCGCGCCGCCGCCGGTGAGCATGAACACGTCGCGGATGCCGCGCGCGGCGAGTTGATCGGCCACCCAGGCCGCAAGCTTGATCTTGGTCATGATTTCCATCCGTTCGACAGCGCAGTGCGCCGGATCGCCTCGTCGAGGCCGATAGTGGGAGACACGCCCAGCGCGCTGCGGATCGCGTTGGTCGCGGGCACATAGCGCCCGGCATTCCAGCCGGGATCGGGCCGCCCGAGTATCTCGACGCCGGGGCCGTTCAGCACCGTGGCGGTGCGCCGCGCGAGATCGGCGATCGACACCGCCTCTTCGGAACCGACGTTGAACACCGCGCCGGGCTCGCCGCGCAGCATCAGCGTCCACAGCCACACCGTCAGGTCGGCGGCGTACAGGTAAGAGCGCACGGCCTGCCCGGCCCCTTCGACGCGGATCGTCCGCCCCGCCATCGCGTCGCGAATGAAATTCCCCGCCGCGAAATGGGTGTCGAGCGACAGCAACGGGCCGAGCAGCGCAAAGATGCGGGCGTTGACCACGTCCAGCCCGAATTGCCTGCCATATATCGTGCACAGCATCTCGGCGGCGCGCTTGCCCGCGCCATAGGCCGATCGCGGATCGCGCGGGTCGGGACCGCCCAGCCAGCTTTCGGGCACGTGCGCCGTGTCCGGCGGTTGGACGCCATAGACTGCGCCCGAACTGAGGAAGAAGAACCGCGCCGCCCCGCACGCGACGGCGACATCCAGCGCGTTGCGCGTGCCGGTGACGATCGTGTCGAACATCCGGCGCGGATCATGGGCGTTGAGCGCGGCGCTGGCGTCGGTCGCAGCGTGGATGACATGCGTGAAACGGCCCTCGGGCGGGTCGAACGCAGTCACATCGCCACGCACGACGTGGAATCGCTGCGCCAGATGCGGCGCCCGCGCGGCAAATCCCGCCGGATCGCGGCTGAGCAGCGTCACCGCGACGTCCACATCGGCACGCGCGAGTGCCTCCAGCATCCAGCGCCCGATCAACCCCGTCCCGCCGGTCATGAAGATGCGCGCGCCGTCCAGCCGATGCCAATGCGCCGCCAGCGCGGCGTGCACCGCGCACAGGTCCTGCTCCAGGATCATGCGGCGACGAGCCCCAGCGTGGGTCGGTGCTGGACATGGGCACGGATCACCCGCGCGATGCTGTCCAGCGACAGCGCCCACAGGATCGCGACGACCAGCCCCGGCCGCACGAAATGCCCCACGGCAAGCCCGAAGCTGGGGCTGACCGGCCGTCCGCTCAGCCAACTCTCGAGCGACAGGTCGAGCACGGTCGACAGCGGCCAATCCGCCACGAGGCACAACAGATAGGCGCAGACGATCGCCGTGACTGGCCCGGCGCCGCGCCACGGTTCGAGCAGGACGAGGAACAGCAGGAACGTCTGGGTATAGCCGCCCGGCGACTGGGTGACGAGGAACGCGCCCAGCAGGATCGCCGCCACCCGGTGTGTCGGCAGCGCGCGCGGCTGGAGCCAGGCGGCGGCGAGCGCGGCCAGTGCGATCCCCTGGCTCGCGCGGATCACGATCGGCACCAGCCATTCAATCCCCTCGACAGTGCGCGAGGGCACGAAATCCAGCACCGGGATCTGCGCGTTGCGGACCTGGAGCAGCGGCGCATAGCTGGTCGAATAATGGATCTCGTTCCACACCTGCCCGCCCAGGAATACGACCCAATTGGCCGTGTTGGCCGCGATCTCGCCCGGCGTCCCCCCGCCGACGATCGCCAGCGTCACCAGGTACAGCGCGATCGTGGCGATCCCGGCCAGTTCCAGCGCGCGCCAGTCGCGCTTCACCATGTGGGCGAGCACGGGCAGCAGCAGATAGGGCTTGAAATTGATCGTCGCGGCGGCGGCCGCCGCGCGCCACGCCCGCGACCGCACCAGCGGCCCGTGCGCGAGCACGAAACACGGCAGCGCGACCAAAATTAGATTGCCGCGCTCCAGCGTGAACAACAGCGGCAGCCCGAAGCCGAACGCCAGCCCGCGCATCGCCGCCGTGCGCGGATCCGCGCGGTGAAAGCTCCACCACACCAGCCCCATGTCGAGCAGGTAAAAGCCCAGGATCATCGCCTGCGACAGCCAATCGCAATCGCGCGCGTGGAACGGCGACTGGAGATAACAGCCCGGCAGCGTGACGAGATCGAGAAACGCGAAGGACAGCGGCGGATACACCGTCCGCCACACCGAAAACGCGCCGGGATGGTTCGCCCAATAGGCGGTGTTGAACCAGTCCATGAACGTGTCGTTGGTGTCGAACACGAAGGGCTGGGGCAGGAATCCGGTGTCGCGGAACTGGCCGAGCGTCCACAGCGCGCTCGCCAACACTGCGAACATCAGCAGCAGCTCGGACAGGCGCGCCAGCCGGGCCTTCACGGGCGCTGCACCAGCGTCCGCGCCGCCGGGCGCGCGCGACCGGCGGGGAAGTTCAGCCGCTCCTCCTCGATCACCAGCGGAACGTTACGGCTGCGCTCCGACAGCATCCGCACCTGTTCGCCGATCAGCCCGAGGAACAGCAGCAGCACCGCGAACATCGCAAAGGCGATCGTCAGTTCGAGCAACGGCGACAGCGGGCCGCCCAGAATGATCGCCGCAACGGTCGCCCCCGCCAACGGTACGACGGCGGCGCCCGCGAGCAACGCCAGCGCGATCGGCATCCGCAACAGCGATTTCGCCGACCCGGCCAGCCCGGAGAGCGCAAAGGAATAGAGCGAGGCGAAACCATTCTTGGTTTCGCCCGCCGCGCGTTCCGGGCGATCGAACGGGACCACCGCCAGCCGGAAGCCGCTTTCCACCACCATCCCGCGAAAGAACGGCTCGGGTTCGTTCCATGCCGCCAGCGTGTCCACCACGACGCGATCGAAAAGCCCGAAGCCGGTGACGCCCGGGATGACCGGATAATCGCCGAACCGCCGCAGAAAGGCATAGCCCAGCCGCCGCGTCGCCCCCAGCAGCGGCGATGCCCGCTCCGAACGCCGCTGGCCCAGCACGACCTGCGCCCCCGCGCGCCATTGCCGGACGAACTCGCCGATCAGCGCGGGCGGGTCCTGGAAATCGGCGCACATGCCGATCACTGCCGCGCCCTCGGCCTGGTAAATCCCATAAGTGGGTGAGCGCATCTGGCCATAGTCGCGGTTGTTCAGGATCACGCGGATGCGCGGGTCCTCTGCGCACAGCGCGCGCATTTCGGCGCGGGTGCCGTCGGTGGAGCCATTGTCGATCAGGATGATCTCATGGCTGCCCACATGCGCGCTCGCCGCCGCGCTGACCGCGATACAGATCGCGCGGACATTCGCTTCCTCGTTGAAGCATGGGATGACGATCGACAGCTCGATCGCCACGTCGTCCCAGCTCACTGTCCGGCATCCCGGCGCCGGCCCAGCCCCAGGTCGATGCCGGTCGCGGGCGCATAGATTTCGGTGAACGCCGCCGCCAGCAGCACCAGCAGCAGCAGCGCGACCGCCGATACGTTGAACTTGCGATCCGCGTCCAGCCGGGGCGCCTCGATCAACTGCACGTCCGATGCGGTTTCGGAAGCGAGCGTCTCGACCGCCACTTCCTCCGACGAGCGGGCATAGACTTCGTACAGCGCCTGCGCGAAGCGATAGTCGCGGTACAGGTTCAGATACTCGCCCGACACTTCGGACAGCCCGGCAACGTTGGGCCCTGCGGCGCCGCCGCTCGGCTGGGCGGTACGATCGATCTGGGCGCGCAGCGACGCGATCTCGGACTGGACCGACTGGAGCTGCGGGTTCTCCGGCCCCTGGAACTGGAGCAGCGTCTGCACTTCGACCTGCTTCGCCTGCAACTGCGCCTGCAACCCCGCGCGCAGCGACAGCGCCGACCCAAGCTGCGCCTCGGGCTCGGCCAGGTTGTTGCGACGGCGAAAGGCATTGAGCGCGGCCTCGGCGGTGGCGACGCGCGTACCCGCTTCCTTGAAGCGATCGAGCACCACCTGCCGCTTGCGCAGCACCCGGTCGCGACCCAGCGCCTTGATCCGGCCGCTGATCGCCTGAACATAGGCGCCGGTCAGCGCCTGTGCCTGTGCCGGATCGTGCGTGCGCACCTCGACCTCGACGATCCCGCCGGTCAGCGAATGGATGTCCACCCGCTTGGCCAGCGCGACCCGCGCGGCGTTCGCATCGCCATAGCCGCCCGGCCCGACCAGCTTCAGCCGGGCGATGACCGCGTCGGTGACTTCGGTGCCGCGCGCGATGGCGAGGTACATGTCGATCGGCTGCTTGGCCCCGCCGAGCAGCGCGGCAAACCCCTGAAGCTGCCCCCCCAGCGCGTTCATCATCGAGCTGAGCCCGATGCTGCTGCTGTCCTGCGGCACCAGCTTGGCGCGCGCGACATAGGGCCGTGGAACGACGCACAGCAGCGCCAGCACCAGCGCCACCAGCGCATAGCCAAGGCGCCGATGCCGCGGATTGCCGATCACGGCGGCGAGGTGCGCGACCATGCTCAATTCACCAGATTGGAGATCGAGGCGGCGCCGACCAGCCCGCCGAACAGGCTGCCCGAAATGTCGCGGAAGCGCGCCCAGAATTCGCCGCGATTGGCGTCGATCGGAACATAGATCAGGTCGCCCGGCAAGGCCGGCGCCTTCAGCACGCGCTTGCCATCGGTCAACACGGTGCCGTTGGCGCGCACGACGAAGATCTGTTTCCTGTCACCCAGCTTCTGGACGCCGCCCGCGACGCGCACGAAATCGCCGATCGTGTCGCCCTGACGATAGGCGAAGGAGGCGGGGCTCGGCACCGCGCCGAACACGCCCACCGTCACGGGGCGCGAGGGGACGAACACCGTGTCGTTGTTCTCGACCACCAGTTCGCCGGGCAGCGTCTGCGCCGAGACCGGCAGGTCGAACACCAGCCGCCCGCTCGGCTCCCGCGCGCGGAGTTGCTCGACCACCGATTTGATGAGCGCTGCATTGCCCGCCTGCGCGAGCTGCGCGCGGTTGACCGAGGTTACCGGCTGGGCGGTAAGCTGCAACTCCATGTCGCTTACCGCGCGGTCGAAACTGATCTTCTGCTGCGCCTTCACGCTCTCGCGCGTGATGACGCTGGCATAGGGAAAGGCATCGCGCGTCAGGCCGCCCGCCGCGGCGATGACGTCGGCCATGCGCGTGCCGGGGCGGAAATAATAGCGTCCGGGCTTCGCCACTTCGCCGCTGACGGTGACCAGCACCGATTGCTGCTCCAGCGGGCGCGCGATGCCGACATTGGACAGCACCCGGATGATGTCGCCGCGCATCGCCTTGCGCGTCCCCGCCTCGGCGGCGCTGAACTGCTGCCACCCGGCATCGGCCCGGCCCAGCGAATCCAGCACCATCAGCCGGCTGCTGTCGGCCACGGTGTTGACGCCCCCCGCGTACAAGATCGCCTGTTCCAGCGTCTCGCCCGGCGCGACTTCGAAAACCGCCTCATGGTTGACGCTGCCGATCACCGCCACCTGCTCGCCGGCGGGGGCGATATACAGCACGTCGCCGTTCTGGAGCGCAGCGTCGCCGCTCTTATCGCCCTTGAGCAGCAGGTCATACAGGTCGAAGTCCGAGATCAGCCGGCCACCCCGGCGCAGCTGGATCGAGCGGAAGCTCCCGCCCGAGGCGGGGCCGCCCGCCGCCAGCACTGCGTTCACCAGCGTCGACAGGCTGCTGACCGTGTACGAGCCGGGGGCCTGCGCGAAGCCGGTGACATAGACGGTGATGCCGTGCAGCCGCCCCAGCCGGACCTGAAGATCGAACCCGCGATACTGGCGCGACACCTGCCGCGCGATCAGGGCGCGGACGTCGCCATAGCGCACCCCGCCCACCGCGACCGCGCCGACGCGGGGCACGAAGATCCGCCCTTCGCTGTCGATCGTCAGCCGCAAATTGGTCGCCTGCACCGATCCGGTCAGGTCGAGCAGCAGCTCGTCGCCGGGGTTGAGGGCGTAATCGGGGGGCACCGTCGTCGTCGGCGGCGCCGTGAAGTCGCGCGCACCGGGGACGAGCAGGTCGGCGCCAAAGCGGCGCAGCGGCTTGCCGACCACGCCGGAGACAAAGGCTTCGAACTCGTTCGGCGCGGCGGGAGCGGGCCGGGACGGCGGCACCGGCTTGTCCTCGGGGGCCGCCCGCATATCGGGCGCGGGCGCCTCCAGCACGGCTGGGGCGAAGGGGCGCGGCGTCGCCTGCGGAACCGCGACCTGCCCAGCCGCCGCGCTGCGCGCCGTCCCATCGGTCTGCTGCTGCCCGCCACCCGATACGGGCGCGGCGAGCTGCGCCTGCGCGCCCCCCGGCACCAGCGCGAGCGCGGACCCGGCGAGCAACGACGTCCAAATGTTTTTCATGACAGGCAATCTTCTAATGCGATCAACCCGGCCTCGTGGCCGAGCAACAGGTCGGCGCCGATGCGCCACAGGCGGTCATCGGCAGCGGCGAGCACGCCGGTGCCGCTGCCGACGCGATAGGGCTGGCGGTGCCAGTCAGTGACGACGCCCCCCGCCTCGGTCAGCACCAGCACCCCGGCGGCATGGTCCCAGGGCAAGGTGCGCTGGAACAGCGTCAGGTCGTTCACGCCCAGCGCGACGCGCGGGTAGCTCTCCGCCGCGCAACGCGGGATCGGGAGCAGGTCCAGCTCGCGCTCGGCATGGGCATGCACCCGCGCGCAGCGATGGGGGGCGAGAAACTGCGTGCCCAGCGCCGCGACCGGCACCGCCCGTCCGGTGCCCCGCGCGCGCAGCCGCACGCCGTCGCACGTAGCCCCCTTGCCCCGCGCCGCATGGCACAGCCGCCCGGTCAGCGGATCGAGCAGCCATCCCTCGATCGGCACGCCATCCTCAACCAGCGCGATCATCATCCCGAACGGGGCGTCGCCGCGCGCGAAATTGGCGGTGCCGTCCAGCGGGTCGATCAGCCACACCAGCCCCTGCCCGACATCGTCGAGCAGCGCGGGCTCTACCTCCGCCGCCTCCTCGCCCACGATCCGCGCGCCCAGGCCCAGCGCCGCCAGCCCTTCGTGCAGCCGCAGCTCCGCCTCGCGATCGGCGATCGTGACGACTTCGCCGGGGCTTTTCTCCGCGACGTCCCCGTCCGCAAGCATGCGGAAGCGCGGCATCACCACGCGTGCGGCGATACCCTGCATCAATGTCGTCACGGCCTCGCGCAGCGGCATATGTTCAGGCAGCCACGCTCGCGAGCCGGCTCCGCACGGCGGCGGCGCTGCGCTCCTGCATCATGCGGATGCGCGGCGCGTCTTCGTCGGCGATCTCGCGGTAATAGTCGCGCTTGTTCTCCAGCCAGGCCAGCTCGAACGCGACCGCATTGGCGATCCCCGCCTCGAACTGCGCGGAGTCCGCCGCCGCACCGTCGAAGATCACCTTGCGCGTCTCGAACCGATCCAGCCGCACGCTGCGGATTTCGCGCAGCGCCGACCCCGCCTCGACCGCCACCGATCCGCCGACCACCAGCTCCAGATCGTGCGCCGCGCAGGCCTGGGCCACGGTGAGCACCGCATCGGTGATCACCCGCTCGTTGATCGCGCCGCGCGGCATCCCGCGCGACAGCGTGAAATCGACCCGCCCGAACACGATGCCGTCCAGCCCCGCCTTGGCGAGCGGCAGCATCGCGTCCAGGTTCCGGAGGGTCGTTTCGGTTTCGAGGTTGAACAGGAACTGCGTGTCGTGCGTGCCGCGATAGGCCTTTTCGCGCACCTCGATGAACTTCGAGAGCGCGTATGGCGTCTCGACCATCGGCGCGATGATATAGTCGGCGCCATAGAGCCTGGAGGCATGGAGGTCCGACAGCGCCTCGCAACCGCCGATCTTGAGCGCGACCTTCAAGTCGGCGCGATAGGCCAGTTCGAGCAGCCGCAGCAACTCGTCGGGGCGCGTGCCCTCGGCTTCGAACTCGGCCTTTACGGCGACCACGCCAAAGCGGTCGCGGCCCTTTTTGAGCATGTCCAGCATGCGGCGTTCCGTGGAATTCACCTTTACCTCCCGGATGTCATCGACCTGTGCGACTGGAAGATGGGACGGAGCGCACGCGGCGTTTCCGCAAGAAAATCGCACGGGAAAAAATCTTTTGCCCCGGCCCTGCGGGATCGCCGCGACGTCTCCGTCTTTGGGCCGATGCCCTTGCTGTCCGCCCTTCACCTTCCCTGCGCGCTGCTGCTGGCAAACGCGGGTGCGCCCGAGGCATTGCCGGGGGGCAACAGCACCGCGTTTCGCGAACGGATGACGCCCGCCCCCGCGCCGACACGATCCCAGCCGGTCGCGCGCCAGCGGCAGGCCGCACCGGCGCTGCCCCCGCTCTCCTCCGGGTTCGGCGATCGCCGCGATCCGCTGCGCGGTGGGCACCGCATGCACGCGGGCATCGACATACCCGGCGCGCCGGGCACCCCGGTCCAGGCATCGGCCGACGGTATCGTCCGTCGCGCGGGCGCTGCGGGCGGCTATGGCAATCTGGTCGAGATCGATCATGGCGGCGGAATGACGACACGCTATGCGCATCTGTCGCGGCTTCTGGTCGCCGCCGGCACGCCGGTGACCACGGGGCAAACGATCGCGCTGATGGGGTCGACCGGGCGTTCGACCGGAAGCCACCTCCATTTCGAAGTGCGCCTTCACGGCCGCGCGACGGAGCCCCTTGCCTATCTGTCCGGCGATGCCGAGATTGCGCGCACCTCCGATGCTCCAACCGCACCCCATATATCGGCATTCGCCAAGGCGCGCGACGGCGCGAGGTCCGCATCCGATGCGGGGCTGTGATGCCGGCGTGCAGCCCTGTCGCAGTGCCCGCGCGGACCGAACCGGACCGCACGGCGCAACCGCCACGGCACGTCATGCCGGTTGAGGCCGTCGACGGGCTCCAGCGCGTCCTCCTCAGCGAGCGGACGCGGCTGCTGCGCTTCCTCGCCGCGCGCGGTGCGGGCGACGATGCCGAGGATGTGCTGCACGACCTGTGGCAGCGCGTCGCATCGGTGCCGGGCGAGCCCGTTTCCGACCCCCTCTCCTATCTGTTCCACGCCGCAGAGAACCTGATGCGCGACCGCCGCCGCTCGATGCTGAGCCGTGAGCGCCGCCAGTCCGAATGGCACGATATCAGCCTGGGCACCGAAGAGGCGCCGCAGGGCGAACGCACGCTGATCGCGCGCCAGCGCGTGCGCGAGGCGGAGGCGACGCTGGCGGCGCTGGGCCCGCGCGTGGACCAGGCGTTCCGCCGCCATCGGCTGGACGGCGTGGGACAGGCGGCGATCGCGCGCGACCTGGGCGTCAGCCTCAGCTCGGTCGAAAAAGACCTGCAAAAGGCGTATCGCGCGCTCGCCGAACTAAAAGCACGTTTCGATGCGGAATAGCGGCACCGGCTCCGTCCTGTCAGGGAAATGGGCATGACGCGACCTTTCCCTGATACGATCGACGAGACGGCGCGCCGCTGGGCGCTGCGCGTCCAGGACGCGGCGTTCGACGATTGGGACGGCCTGACCGCGTGGCTCGAAAGCGATCCCGCGCATCTGGCCGCGTATGAAACCGCCCTGGACGTCGATGCCTGGGCCGTAGAGCTTCTGACGCAGAAGCGTCCCCCGAGGCCGATCGCCCCCGCGCGCGCGCCATCGCGCAGGCGCTGGTTTGCCGCAGGTGGCGCGATGGCCGCCGCACTCGTCGCAGCCGGAGGCTGGACGGTGCTGGCACCCGCGAGCGGCCCGCGCGAAATCGCGACGGCGGCGGGCGAGCACCGCACCGTCGAACTTGGCGACGGATCGCGCGTGATCCTGAACGGCAATACGCGGATCACCCTGGATCCCAAGGCGCCGCGCGAAGTCGCGCTGGCCAGCGGCGAGGCGCTGTTCCAGATTAGGCATGATGCCGAACGTCCGTTCGTCGTCACCGCCCATGGCACGCGGCTGATCGATGTCGGGACGGTGTTCAATGTCGTGCATGACGGCACGGCGATCGACGTCGCGGTAGCGGAGGGCGCAGTCGACTACAGCGCCGGCCGCCAGCGCATCCGCCTAAATCCGGGCGACGCCCTCTCGCGTTCCGACGCGGTGTCGCCACCGGCGCTGCGCAAGGCAAGCCCGCAGACGATCGGCAGCTGGCAGACCGGCCAGCTCCAATATGACGACGCGCCGCTCGATCAGGTCGCGGGCGATCTGGGCCGCAACACCGGCCAGACGATCCAGGCCCGGCGCGGCGCGGAACGGATGCGGTTCACCGGGACCCTCATGCTGGAGGGCTCCCCCCAACAGGTCTTCGCGCGTGCCGGCCCCTTGCTGGGCGTGCGATTTATCGAGGAAGGCGATAACTGGACGATGGTTCCGGCTAGTGCCCCTCGGCGATAGACTCACCGCCCTCGCTTCCCTTTCCGCCGCAGCCCTGCTGATCGGTGCCCCTGCCTATGCCCAGAGCGAAGGGCGCGCTCGCGTGGCGCCGATCGATATCCCCCCGTCGCGCCTCGACGCGGCGATCCGCCTGCTCAGCGCGCAGAGCGGCGCGAGCATCGGCTTTCGCGACGCCCGGCTCTCGGCACAGCGCGTGCCGGCGGTGCGCGGCCGGTTCACGGCGGGGCAGGCGCTGGAGCGGCTGCTGCTCGGCACCCGGCTGCAGGCGCGACGTGTGGCGCCGAACACCTATCTGATCGAACCCGCGCCCAAACGCGCCGCGCAGCCGCGCCCGCTCGCGCCCCGCGCCCGACGGAACCTGCACCCTCCGAGCTCGCCACCGACGAGATCGTGGTCACAGGCACCAAGCGCGACGTTCCGCTCAGCGTCTATCCCGGGGGCGTCCAGGTGATCGACGGCAGCACCCTCTCCGCAGCAGCAGCCGGCCATGGCAGCGACACGATCAGCACGCGCGCCGCCAGTGTCGTCTCGACGCATCTCGGCCCCGGTCGCAACAAGCTGTTCATTCGCGGCATCGCCGATTCGAGCTTCGTCGGCCCCACCCAGGCCACGGTGGGCCAATATTGGGGCAGCAGCCGCATCACCTACAGCGCGCCCGACCCCAGCCTGCGCCTGTACGACATCCGCAGCATCGAAGTCCTCGAAGGGCCGCAGGGGACGCTATATGGCGCAGGCTCGCTGGGCGGGGTCGTCCGCGTCGTGCCCAACGCGCCTGATCTCGATAGCGTCGCGGGGGCGGCATGGGGCGGCGCGCAGGCGGTGCAGCATGGCCGGCCCGGCGTCGACGGCGGCGGGATTCTCAACCTGCCCATCGTGGAGGGCACGCTCGCCTTGCGCGCGCTCGCCTTCGGCTCCGGCGATGGCGGCTATATCGACGATACCGAGCGCGGGCTGAAGGACGTCAACACGGTGCGCACCTATGGAGGCCGCGCCGCACTCCGCTATGCACCGGGCAACGACTGGACGATCGACCTGAGCGGCGTCGGCCAGCGCATCGACGGCGACGACAGCCAATATGCCGAACGCGATGGCGGCGACGGGCTGAGCCGGGCGAGCAGCATCGCCCAGCCCTTCCGCAACGATTACTGGCTCGCCGATCTGGTCGCACGCAAGCGCTGGGGCACGCTCGAGCTTGCGACGTCGCTGGGCTATACCGGCCAATATGTGTTCGAGCAGTTCCTGGGAAAGGAACTGCCCAATGCCGCCCCGGATGCGATACCAGTCGCGGCCACTGCGTCTTCGGCGTTCGTGCAGACCGACCGGATATCGATGCTGACCGCCGAAACCCGGCTGGCCCGCCGGGGCCCGCACGGGAGTGGATGGGTGGTGGGGCTGAGCGTGCTGCACAACCAGGCGCGCGTGAACCGGCGGATGGACGTCGGCCCGCTGGGCGTCGCGCGCAACGCCAGCATCGCGTTGACCGGCGTGCGCAACCAGGTCGACGAGCAGACGCTGTATGGCGAGGGATCGATCGCCCCGCTCGACCGGCTGATGCTTACGCTCGGAGGACGCCTGACGCACTCGCGCCTTGCGGGGGACTCGCAGGACGTTCTGCGCGTGGTGGCGTTCCGCAAGGACCCGACCGCGAACGCAACGCGATCGGAAACCCGGATGCTGCCCTCTGCCGCACTCGCCTATCGCGCGACCGATCGCCTGACGCTGTTCGGCCGCTACCAACAGGGGTTCCGCCCCGGCGGGATTGCCGTGCGGCTCGATTTCGTCCAGCGTTTCAAGGGCGATCGGGTCGCCACGACCGAGGCCGGCGCGCGCTATACCAGCCGCAATTTCAACCTGTCGCTCAGCGGATCATGGACGGAGTGGCGCGACATCCAGGCAGATCTGATCGACGGGTTCGGGTTTCCGACCACGGCAAATGTCGGCGATGGCCGCGTCCTGTCGGTCGGGCTGTCCTCGCGCTGGCACGTCGCGCCCGGCCTGTCGCTCGACGCCGCGCTGTATCTCAACGACAGCCAGGTCACGTCGCGCACGGCGTTGGCCGCCCTGTCTTCGGACGTGACGCAGGCGAATTTCGATCGGCTGCCCAATGTCGCCGATGCGACCGGGCGGCTGGGGTTCGACTATGCGACGCCGCTGTCGTCGCGACTGGATCTGGGCATCAACGGCTTTGCCCGATATGTCGGCAAATCCACGCTCGGCATCGGCGATATCCTCGGCCAGCTGCAGGGCGATTATCTCGACACGGGGCTCGAATTCCGGGTGGGCAGCAAGCGACGCGCAGTGACGCTGTCGCTTACCAATCTGCTGGACGCCCGCGGCAACCGCTTTGCGCTGGGTTCGCCCTTTCTGGTGCGCGATCGCAACCAGATCACGCCGCTCCAGCCGCGCAGTGCCCGGATCGGGTTCGAAATGGCGTTCTGAAGCCCGGCCCCGCCCGTCGCGGGGCAGGACCGGGGTTAGAATTCAGGCGTGCTTCAACTGGCGCACGGCGTGGTCAGCCGCACGCGCGGTCAGCGCCATGAAGGTCAGCGACGGATTCACGCACGAGACGGAGGCCATCTGTGCGCCATCGGTGACGTACAGATTGGGCGCGTCATGCGCCTGGCTCCAGCCATTGAGCACCGACGCGCGCGGATCGGCGCCCATGCGCGCCCCCCCCATTTCGTGGATCGCGTCGCCGGGGACGTGCTCGCCTTCATAGCTGGTGACATTGGTGAGGCCCGCCGCCCTTAGCATCGCCTCGCCCTGCACCTTGGCGTCGGCCATCATCCGCAGTTCGTTCTCGCGGAACTGTACGTCGAACCGCATCAGCGGCACCCCGAAACGATCGACCTTGCTCGGGTGGAGCGAGACATGGTTGTCGCGGTACGGGAGGCATTCGCCGAACGCGCCCATGCTGAACCGCCACGGCGCATAGCCGCGCATCCCCTGCTTCATCGAAGCGCCGAAGCCGACCGGGCCGGCGGGATCGCGGCGTGCGCTCCCCTGATAGCCATAGCCACGCTTGAACCCGACGCCTTCCTCGCCGCCAATGTTGCGGAAGCGGGGGACATAGACGCCGCCGGGGCGCCGGCCATATTCGATATACTCGCTCATGCCGGGGATCTGCCCTTCCACGCCGACGCGGAAGATGTGATCCATGACATAGCGGCCCAGCGTGCCGCTCGCGTCGAAATGGCTGCGGTCGCTGCCGGGCGCGCGCGAGTTCATCAGAATCTGAGTCGATGCCATCGCCGACGCGCACAGGAACACCAGGTCGGCATGCACCACCTGCGCCTGCCCCGTCTTCGCATCGATATAGCGCACGCCGGTCACGCGCTTTTTTGCGGGGTCATATTCCAGGTTGGTGACCACCGCATCCGACGTCAGCGTCAGCCGCCCGGTCGCCCGCGCGGCGGGAAGCGTCACGGCCTGAGTCGAGAAATAGGCGCCGAACGAACAGCCATTGCCGCACTGGTTGCGGAACTGGCATTTGGTGCGGTTCTGGTCGGGCTTGTCCTCGGTCATGTTGGACAGGCGGCTGTTGATCAGCTTGCGGCCCGGAAACTCGTTTTCGAGCCGCTCCTTCAGCCATTTCTCCGCGATGTTCATCGGCATCGGCGGCTGGAATTCGCTGTCGGGCAGATAGGGCAGGTTCTCGCGCGAGCCCGATACGCCGATGTATTTCTCGACATAGCTGTACCACGGCGCAACGTCGTCATAGCCGATCGGCCAGACGCCATCGATGCCGTCGCGCTTGTTCGCTTCGAAATCCTCCGGGCTCCAGCGGAAGCTCCACCGCCCCCAGATCAGCGACTTGCCGCCGACCGCACCGGGGCGGATCCAATAGAATTTGCTGCCTTCGTCATGGGCATAGGGATTGAGACGGTCGTTGTTGTAGAAGCCCTGGCTGCTGGGCGCGACATAGCCGTACTTGGCGATGAAATAATCGCTGTCCATCAGCGGCTTGGGCATGATGTTCCGCGCGGGAACCTCATAGGCGGGCTTGCCGTCATACGGATAGCCTTCGCCATGCTCCACCATCTTGCCGCGGTCGAGCATGAGGACGCGCAGCCCCTTCTCGGTGAGTTCCTTGGCGGCAAAACCGCCGCTCACGCCCGAGCCGATGACAATTGCGTCGAACCTGTTGGTCGGTGCCACGATCTATCCCCTCCCGATCCGGATTCAGAAACGCAGCGCGCGGAGCGTGGTGAAGCTGGTCGTGATGTCGGGAAGATAGGGCGCGGGCGCCTGGTCGTTCTCGACATAGAAGTGCTTCACGCCCGCGCTGCCCTTCAGCTTGAACAGCGCGGCGAAATCAGTGACGCCGGCGCCAACCGCCGCCATGCTGCGATCGGCGCGCATATCCTTGACGTGATAGGAATAGATGCGGCTGCCCAGGCGCTCGATCAGCGCCGCCGCGCTCTCGCCCGCATATGCCGCCCAATACAGGTCGAGTTCGATCTTCACGAGCGCGGCATCGGTTTCCTTCAGGAAGCGATCGTACAGGCTGACGCCGCCGGGCTTCGTGGTGAACTCGAAATCATGGTTGTGATAGGCAAAGCCGAGCCCGGCCTCTTTCAGCGCCGCGCCAAAGCGGTTGAAGTTGGGCAGCGCCAACTGCCAGCCCTGTTCGGTGCGGTGCTCGTTCGTCATGTATGGCAGCACGACGATGTCGGCGCCGAGCGCCTTGGCGCGCGCGACCGACTTGTCGAAATCGCCCAGCAGCGCGTCATAGCCGACATGGATCGACGGCGCGCGCAGCCCCACCCGATCCATCGTCCGGCGCAGCAGCGCGGGATCCATCCCCTCATAGCCGCCGCCGCCATACTCGACTTCGCGGTAACCGATCCTGGCGACCTGCTCGAGCGTGGCGACCGGGTCCTTCTGGAAGATGTCCCGGACGGTGTAGAGTTGAAGGCCGATCGCCTGGATCCGCGCGGCGTGCGCCGGCGCGACGATGCGATCGGAAAGAGCGATAGCCGCGGCGCCGCTGGCGCCTGCGAGCAGAGTGCGACGGCTGATCATGCGCTATAGACCTTGTTGACCTGAGAATAGGGAAAGGCACCGTTATATTCGCCGGGCACCGGCAGGTATTCGCGCTCCTGCGTGATGCCGATTTCCGACGTGTAATAGCCGGTGATGACCATCTGGCGAAACGCTTCGAAGAAGATCTTTCCGCCTGGCAGCGCGTCATTCATCGCCAGCGTCAGCAGCGCATCCTGCTGCTCCGGCGTGGCCTGCACGCCGGGGACCTTATAGTCCAGGACACTGCGCGCCTCGACCGTGTCGAGCCCCGCGACGATCGGCACGCGGTCCCCGGGCGTCGCCCAATCTGCCAGCAGCTTCTCGATATAGGCCGGGACACCGGCGGCGATCGCGCCCGGCGTGTCGGTGGTGGGGATCACCCGCTCGCTGAGCGCAGTCACCAGGGCGCGCTGGGCCGGGGTGAA
The DNA here is from genome assembly GCF_000935025.1 of Sphingomonas hengshuiensis. Lineage (NCBI taxonomy): Bacteria > Pseudomonadati > Pseudomonadota > Alphaproteobacteria > Sphingomonadales > Sphingomonadaceae > Sphingomonas > Sphingomonas hengshuiensis. The sequence goes on along the minus strand of NZ_CP010836.1, from coordinate 1,074,113 downwards.
CACCGCCACGCTGGGCGGCCCTTCGCTGATCGCCGGGGCGGCCGATGCCTGCGCGGCGCGGGCGATCGGCGCGAACACCCCTGCACCGAACATGGCCACTACGCCGGCCAGCGCAGTTCTACGATCGATGATCACTGGGCTTCTCCTCCCATATTCTGCGCGATCGCCGCTTCCGGTAGCGGACGGACCCAGATGTTGCGGAACGACACCGGCGAATCATGATCCTGCAGTTGCAGCGGCGCCGCGTCCGGATGCGCTTCATACTTCGCGATCTGGCGCCACACCGTCGTGCCCAGCATCGCCTGATGGTTCTGCACCAGCACACCGTTCAGGAACGCGGTGATGTAGGCGGGACGCAGCAGCTTGCCGTCCGCCGCGAAGCGGGGCCGCTCGAACACCACGTCATAGCTCTGCCATTCGCCGGGAATCCGCGCGGCGTTGGCGAGCGGCGGCTTCCAGCCATAGATCGCTCCAACGGTGCCGTCGGCATAGGTGGGGTTCTGGTGGCTATCGAGGATCTGCAACTCATAGCGCTGCATGAACCAGATGCCGCTGTTGCCGCGATCCTGCGACGTCTTGGTCGGCGGATTGGGCGAGCGGAACTCAAGGTGCAGTTGCACGTCGCCGAAGCTCTGCTTCGACACGAGATTGCTCTCGCGCGCGCCAGCCACGCGGGCCGGCACGGTCATGGCGCCATCCTTGATCGGCCAGGGTGCCCGTTCCGGCTGCCAGGCATCCAAGGAGCGTCCGTCGAACAGGATGATCGCATCGGACGGCGCGCCGCCGGCTTGCATGGAGGGAGCCACAACCGATGGAGCCGGCCGGTCCGAATCATGCACGTGCCACGTGCCGCCCGGCAGGACCGGCGTGTCCTTGAAACCCGGCTTTTCCTGCGCCGCCGCCGGCAGCGCGGACATCACCGCAAGCCCGGCCACCACGACTGCCATCGTACGCGAAACCATGTTCCCCCCTCTCCTCACAGCGCGTCGATCGCGCGATAGGCGGCGATCAGCCGATCTTCGCCCGCACGGCCGCGCACCGAATTTCCATGTTCCATCCCGATCACCCCGGCATAGCGCCGCGCCCGCAGCCAGCGCGTGACGCCGGCATAGTTGATCTCGCCGGTGCCGGGCTCGTTGCGCCCCGGATTGTCGCCGAACTGGAGATAGCCGATCTCACTCCAGCACAGCTCCATCGTCGGGATCAGGTTCCCCGACTGAATCTGCTCATGGTACAGGTCGGCCAGGATCTTCACGCCCGGACTGTTCACGCCGCGCGCGACGGCATAGCCCTGGGGGATGCTCTGCATGTACACGCCAGGATGGTTCGTCCGCGTGTTCAGCGGCTCCATCACCAGCACCAGCCCGTGCGGCGCGACAATGTCGCCCGCGCGGCGCATCACGTCGATCACCCGCGCGGTCTGGATATCGAGCGGCACGCGGGAGTCGAGAAAGCCGGTCACGACCGTCATGTGCTTCGCGTTCAGCCGCTTGGCGACGTCGATCGAAGCGCGGACATCGGCCAGGAACGCCTCGCGCTCGGCGCCGTCGTTCGCGCCGAGGATCGGTCGCGACTGGCCCCATTTGGGCATGCTGGCGACGAACACGCCCATCGTCATGCCCCGGCTGGACAGCGCCTTGGCCATCGCCACCTGCTCGTCGATCGTGCGGCCGGCAGCCTCATTGTCTTCCCAGGCGGTAAAGCCCTGGTCGGCGGCGAAGGCGATCTGTTCGATCCGGTTGCCCCGGCTGGCAAAGCTCCCTTCATGCGGGGCATAGCCGAGCGAGAAGCGGGCGGCGTTGCTGCCGCCCCCCTGCGCCCGCGCCACGCCTGCGGCCAGGGGCAGTGCAGCGCCTGCCGCCAGCATGGTCCGTCGCGAGACCCCCTTCCCCCCCGTTTCGCTCATTTCTTCGCGCTTTCCGCATTCAGATAGGCGATGATCGCGGCGCGCTTTGCCGGGTCGGCCATGCCGATCGGCATCCGCGAGCCCGGCACCTTCTTGGTCGGGGCGGCGATGAACTGGTCCAGCGTCGCCGCGTCCCAGCGCAGCTTCGACGCCTTCATCGCGGAGGAATAGCTGAAACCGGGGACCGACGCGGCGAGCCGACCGACGACGCCATAGAGGTTAGGCCCGATACGGTTCGGGCCGCCCTTCTCGACGGTATGGCAGGCCTTGCACGCGGCGAAGGCTGGCGGTGCCGCCGTCGTCTGGGCGACCGTGGGCGCGCTCGTCGCCACAACCGCAACCATTGCGGCCATCCCCGCGCCCGCGCTCATCAAAAGCTTCATGCAGTCTCTCCAGGTTCGATGCTGGTCCATTTTTCATCCGACGCCGCATTCGCGATCGCCGCCTCGACGAACTGCATCGTGCGCAATCCGTCCGCCACGCCCGGAAACCAGCGGTCGCCTTCACCCCGAATCGACGCGGCAAAAGCACGGTACAGGTTCCCGAACGCCTCGACATACCCTTCGGGGTGGCCGGCCGGCGTGCGCAACAACATGGATGTACTCGGCACCAGCCCCGGACCACCCGCGCGCACGATTTCCGCCGGGCGATCGAGCCAGCGCAGCGTCAGCGTGTTCGGCTCCATCTGCGCCCATTCCAGCCCGCCGCGCTCGCCATGGATGCGCAGCCGCAGCCCGTTTTCCTCGCCCGCCGCGACCTGAGTCGCTTTCAACGTGCCGCGTGCGCCGCCCGCGAAGCGCAGCAGCGCGCTGACATCGTCGTCCAGGCGGCGCCCCGGCACATGGATGGTGAGATCGGCGGAGACCGCGTCCACACGCTCGCCCGATACATGCTCGGCCAGTTGAAAGGCATGGGTGCCGATATCGCCCAGGCACCCGCCCAGCCCGGCGCGCGCCGGGTCGGTACGCCATTCGGCCTGCTTGTTGCCCTCGGTGTCGAGCGGCGCGCTCAGCCAACCCTGGATATATTCGACCTGCACCAGCCGGATCGCGCCGAAATCGCCACGGGCGACGCGGGCGCGCGCCTCCTCGACCAGCGGATAGCCGCTATAGGTGAAGGCGAGCCCGAACTGCTTGCCGCTGGCCTCCGCCGCCGCAGCGATGGCGCGGGCCTCGTCGCTGTTCATCGCCATCGGCTTTTCGCACAAGACGTGGAAGCCGGCATGCAGCGCGGCGATGGCGACCGGCGCGTGCAGATGGTTGGGCGTGACGATCGCGACCGCGTCGATGCGCTCGTTCGCCGGCAGCGCCGCTTCACCGGTAAGCAGCGCGTCATAGGTCGCATAGACCCGCGCCGGATCGAGCCCGAGCAGGTCGCCGGTGCGCGCATTCCTGCCCGCATCGGTGCTGAACGCGCCCGCCGCCAGCCGCCACTCGCCGTCGAGCGCCGCCGCCATGCGGTGCACTGCGCCGATGAACGCGCCCTCGCCGCCGCCCACCATGCCGAGCTTGAGCGGGTGCCGGATCATTTCGCCGCTCCGTCCAGCCCGAGCAGCGTGCGGATCGCAGCCTTGTCGACGCCGCTCGAGGCGAAGTCGTCGAACGCGCGGCCCGTGACGCGGATGATATGGTCGCGGATGAACGGCGCGCCCTCGCGGGCGCCGTCCTCGCTGTTCTTGAGCGCGCATTCCCATTCGATCACAGCCCAGCCGCGATAGCCATATTGCGCCAGCTTGCTGAAGATGCCGACGAAATCGACTTGCCCGTCGCCGGTGGAGCGGAACCGCCCCGCCCGGTTCGCCCAGCTTTCATAGCCGCCATAAACGCCGCTGCGCCCGGTCGGGTTGAACTCGGCGTCCTTCACATGGAAGCACGAAATCCGGTCGTGATAGCGATCGATGAAGTCGAGATAGTCGAGCTGTTGCAGCACATAATGCGATGGATCGAACAGGATGCGCGCGCGGGGATGGTTGTTCACGGCGGCCAGGAACCGTTCCCAGGTCGCGCCATCATGGATGTCTTCGCCCGGATGGATTTCGAACGCGCAATTGACTCCCGCTTCCTCGAACACGTCGAGGATCGGGGTCCAGCGCCGCGCCAGTTCGGCAAAGGCCTCTTCGACCAGCCCGGCGGGACGCTGCGGCCAGGGATAGACATAGGGCCAAGCCAGCGCGCCGGAGAAGGTAGCGTGCGCCTTCAGGCCCAGCCGGGCGCTGGCGCGGGCGGCGAGCTTCACTTGCTCGACGGCCCAGGCCTGCCGCTCGGCGGGTTTCCCATGGAGTTCGGCCGGCGCGAAGCCGTCGAACAGCGTGTCATACGCCGGGTGCACCGCGACCAGCTGGCCCTGAAGATGCGTCGACAATTCGGTCGGCTGAATCCCGAACTTGTCCAGCCGCGCGCGCAGATCGTCGCAATAGGACTGGCTCTCGGCAGCCTGTGTCAGGTCGATCAGCCGCGAGTCGCACGGAATCTGCACACCGACATAGCCGAGGCCCGCCGCCCATTCCGCCATATGGTCCAGCGTATCGAACGGCGCAGCATCGCCCAGGAACTGCGCGAGGAAAATGGCCGGGCCCTGCATCGCGGTCATGCCACCGCCTCCGTCTTGCGATCGTTCTTGAACGTGAGCTGGAACAGCAGTGCGATGACCGCCGCCGCGATCGCCGGATACCACCACATCTGTTGCCAGTCGGCGATCGAGGGGTTCGCGGGCAATTGCGCATAGAGCAGCCCGCCGATCTGCGACCCGAGCAGCATCCCCACGCCGTAGGTGAACAGCGTGAGCATGCCCTGCGCCTGTGCGTTCACGCCCTTTGGCGTCGCGATGTTGCCGGTGTAGATCGCGCCCGCGACAAAGAAGAAGTCATAGCACACACCGTGCAGCGCCACGCCGAGATAGATCGCCCAGAGCGACGTGCCGCCATCGCCGATCGCGAACAGCGCATAGCGCAGCGCCCAGGCGGCCATGCCGACCAGCAGCAGCGGCTTCACGCCAAAGCGGCGATACAGCCACGGCATCGAGAACATGAACACCAGTTCGGACATCTGCCCGATCGCCAGCGTGCCGCCGACATTCTGGATGCCTGCCGCGCCGACATAGGCCGAGGCATAGGCATAATACATCGCCAGCGGGATCGAGATCAGCGTGGCGCAGGCGATGAAGACCAGGAACGACCGCTGGCGCAGCAGCCCGAACGCCTCGGTGCAGAACACGTCGGCCACCAGGCTCTTGCCTTGCGGCGCATCGGGTTCGACGTTGGGCAGCGTGATGCTGTAGAGCCCCAGCGCGAGCGAGACGACGCCCGCGACTTCAAAGATATGCGGGCTGGCGGAAAGCCCGGCCCAGCCGACGATCAGCCCGGCGACGATCCACCCCAGCGTGCCGAACGCGCGCACGAACGGGAACCGGTCCACGCGCTCGCCAAAGCTCTTGAGCGCGATCGTGTTCGCAAGGCCCACCGTGGGCATGTACAGGATCATGTAGCCGAGCAGCAGCCAGACGAAGGTCCCGCCCTGTTCGGGCGTGAGAAACCGGGGCAGCACGAACAGCAGCGCGCCGCCCACCAGATGCAGCGTGACCATCAGCATCTTGGGGCTGAGGAAGCGCGCAGCCGCCATGCCGAGCAGGAACGAGCCGACGATCGAGGCGATCGGGCCGACCGAAAAGGCATTGGCGATCAGGCTGCCGATGCCCACGGTCTGCATGACCAGCCCGAGCGTGACGTTCCACGCGCCCCACACGAAGAACTGCATGAACATGAGCGCGCTCAGGCGCCCCGTGAGCATTCCAGAAACCGGGCGCGCGCTACCCGACAACGCCCCATCCGCAGCGACCATGCGCAAATCCTCCCCAGACGCAGTTTTCCCGCCCTTGGTGCACAGACTATGCAGCGGAAACGATGATGTAAAGGATTACATCCTCCCCTATCGACACGGTTCACCGCAAGCGACATGACAGTGCCATGACGACGATCATCGAAGTCGCGGCGGCAGCCGGGGTGTCCACCGCCACTGTTTCGCGCGTGCTGAGCCAGCCGGATCGGGTGGCGGAGCGCACGCGCCGCCGCGTGCTGGAGGTGGTCGCGGCGCTGGGCTATCGCCCCAATGTCGCGGCGCGGAGCCTGCGCACGGCGCGCGCGGGCAAGATCCTGCTGACCGTGCCCGATATCTCCAACCCCTTTTTCGCGAGCGTGATTCGCGGCGCGGAGGAGGCGGCACGCGACGCGGGTTATGCCGTGGTCGTCGGCGACACCCGCCACGATACGCAAGTCGAAGAACAATATGCCGAGATGCTGTCGCGCCGCGAAGTGGACGGGCTGGTCTTTCTCGGCCACCGGCTGCCCGTCAGCCTGACGCCATTGTTAGCGCGCCTGGGCGCGGCCGCACCGATCGTCAACGGATGCGAATACAGCCCCGACATCGGCGTGCCGAGCGTCCATATCGACAACGCGACCGCGAGCAGCGACGCGATGGAACATCTGATCGCGCTCGGCCATCGCGACATCGGGATCATCACCGGGCCGCCGATCAGCCCGATCAGCCGCGATCGACTGGCCGGCGCCATCCGCGCGGCGGAGCGCGGCGGGCTGGAGCGGCGGCTGCACGTGCGGGCCGGCGATTATTCGGCGCGCTCCGCCTTTGAAGAGGCGCGCCACCTGCTCGACGGCAACGTGACCGCGCTCTTCTGCTTCAGCGACGAAATGGCGCTCGGCGCGATCAGCGCGATCGGCGAAGCCGGACTGTCCTGTCCGGGCGACATATCGGTCATCGGCTTCGACGACCTGCCGATCGCACGCTATTTCCACCCCGCCCTGACCACCATCGCCCAGCCAAAGGGGCTGATCGGGCGGCGCGCGGTCGAACTGCTCGCCCAGATCTTGCGCGGCGCCGAAAGCCCGGTGCGGCAGGTGACGCTGGGCCACGAACTGGTCGTGCGGAGCAGCACCGCGCCCCCACCGCGAAATCGATGACCGGTAGAGTGCGGGAGGTTCTGCAAAATCCGTTTTGGCTGGATGCGGGAGATTTTCGATCCGTGTGAAGCGCTATACTCTGATGGCGGCGATAATCGCCGTGACGTGTGCCTTCCACCCCGCCCGGTCACGCGCCGCCGACGCAACCGGTGGTCGGCATCAACAGGTCGATGCGATCTTCAAAACGGACGGCAAGACTCCGGGATGTGCCGTCGCGATATCCCGAGCAGGTTCTCTCGACTATGCGCGGGGGTACGGTTTGGCGAACCTCGAGCACGATATCCCCATCACGCCGCAATCGATCTTCCTTGCCGCCTCGATTTCCAAGCAATTCACTGCGTTCTCGATCGGCTTGTTGGCGCAGGACGGCAAGCTGTCGCTCGATGACGACATCCGTAAATATGTGCCGGAAATGCCCGATTACGGCCGACCGATCACCATCGCCCAGCTAATCCACCATACCGACGGCCTGCGCGAACAGGGCCAGTTGCTGAACCTTGCGGGCTGGCGCGGCGAGGATATGTACACCGAAGAAGACATACTCTGGGCATTGAGCCGCCAGCGCCAGTTGAACTTCGCGCCCGGTTCCGAGATCGTCTACGGCAATGCCGCATATACCTTGCTCGGCCTAATCGTGCGCCGCGTCTCCGGCCAATCGCTCAGGGCGTTCGCCGAGAGCCGCATATTCAAGCCGCTCGGCATGACCGACAGCCATTTCCGCGACGACCGCAGCGAAGTCGTGCCGCGGCGCGCTTCGGCGTACAGCCCCCGCGCGGATGGCGGTTGGAGCGAGAATGTTCCCAACGTCAATCACTATGGCTCGACCGGCTTGCTCACCACCGTCGTCGACCTGCTGAAATGGCAACGGAACCTGCTCGACGGACGCGTCGGCGGCGCGGCGCTGGCGGCGTGGATGCGGACCTCGGGCACGCTGAACGACGGCACCGACATCGGCTATGGCGGCGGATTGACGCTGGGCCGCTATCGCGGCCTGCATATGGTGCGCCACGACGGTGCCGATGCTGGCTACCGCGCCGAAGCGATTCTCTTCCCGGATCAGCAACTGGCGATCATCGCCTTGTGCAACGGTGCCGCGATCGACCCGACCAGTCTCACTCGCAGGGTCGCGGATGTCTATCTGGGCGATCAGATGCAGTTGCCGGCGCTCGTCCCATCCATCGAGGTTTCGGACGCCGAGCAATCGGCACTGGCCGGCGTCTATTGGAGCCCCACCACCGATGAAGTGGTGCAGCTCGAATGGACTGATGGCGTATTGCGGCAGGCCGGCAGTCCAACCTCTCTCGACCCCATCGGCCCGGGGGTGTTCCGACCCATCGACTTGCCGCACGAATGGCGCTTCGTTCCATCGGCCGCGGGCGCGCCGACCGAACTGCATATCCGCGATGCATGGCCGACGCACCGCGTGTTCGTCCGCGTTACCTCACCGTTGCCCGACCTCGCCGCCCTGAACGCGCTCACTGGGCAATATCGTAGCGAAGAGACCGACATGACCTACACGGTGCGCGTCATTGACGGTCGTCTGAGGCTCTCCTGGCCGCGGGCATATGATCTGGCTTTGGCGCCGGTCGGCGGTGACCGGTTCGTCGGGCCCCGAGGCACCGTGACCTTCACTCGAACGGCGTCGGGCGAAGTAAATGGGTTGACGATCAGCAACCGCCGGCTACGCCGGTTGCGCGCGGTTCGATTATAAGGGTTTATCGTAGCCAGCAGACTGCACCGGATCGCTTCGATCGAGCGCGGCCAATTCCCGCCCATTGTTGATTGGGGATGCTGCGAAGGTGGAAATGCGCCGGTACGTCCGAACCGATTGCCAGAGGGTACATTCTAGCCGTCAGTTCGCTGTATCTCACGCTCACGCCAACCTGGGCAATCAGATACCAATGCAAACCGATTCGAGACCCCGGATGTTTCCGGTCGGACATCAATTTGGTCGGAACCATCCTCAGGGCGGTCCGTTGATTTGATACTGCCCTAGACGCTGTTTCATCAAAGCGCCGTACCGGGCCCTCATCGCTGGCATCGCGACGCTGCGCTGCTGATGCCTGAGCACGTCACGCACCGGCCATGCGCCGGGAAGGCCATTCGGGCCGCGCCAGGGCACATTGCAAGCCAAAGGAGCAAGCAAATGGAAAACACCCAAACCATCGACCGCAACGAAACCCGTGAGACGATCTCGTCCGAAAAGGTCGACGGCACCGCCGTCTATGGTCGTGACGGCGAGCAGATCGGCTCGGTGCACCATCTCATGATCGGCAAGCGCGACGGCAAGGTGCGTCACGCCGTGGTCAGCTATGGTGGTTTCCTCGGCATGGGCGAGGATTATTTCCCGCTGCCGTGGAACGAGCTCACCTATGACGAAAGTCGCGGCGGCTATGTCGTCAATCGCGACGTCGCGCAGCTCAAAGAGGGTCCGCGCTACCGGCGCGACGAGGAGCCGAGCTGGGATCGCGCGTATGAGAGTCAGCTGACGGGCTATTACGGCGCCATCTGAGGCGCCGAACAAACACTGCGCGCCCGCCGCCGCTCATGCGGCGGCGGGCGAGCGCCGTTCTGCCCAATAGAAGGAATTGCCATGAAGACGACCCTCACCCTTGGCGCTGCATTCTGCGCGCTGGCGCTTGCTGGCTGCAACCAGACGCCTGCGGAAAATCTTGCCGATCGGGTCGAGGATGCCGCCGATACGCGCGCGGACGCCATGGAGAACCAGGCCGAAGCCCTCAAGGATGGTGCCGAACAGGTTCGCGAAACGGGCGAAGAACGCGCCGACGCGATCACCGCCGCCGATCGCAACGTCGCGGCAACGATGACCGAAGAGCGCCGCGACGCGGTGGTGGCGAACGAAGCACCGGCGGTCCGGTAAGCGCGGGTGCCGATCGCTCAGGGTTTGCGCAAATCTATCCCCGCCTTTCGTTTTCCGATCCTGGCGCTTCAGTTGGCGGCGCTGGTTTCGCCGGCGGCCATCTGGCCTACCGCAGCGCTGGCGCTCGCTACGACACAGCAAACAGGCGGGCGGGCGGAAGCAGGTGGTTGGGACGGCGCGTCAAGGTCGGCCCTCGCCTCGGCGCTTGCCGATCGCGCGCGCCACGGGCTCGATCGCGTCAGCTTCGCGAAAATCCAGGACGGAGCATCCGGCGAGGTGCTTCGCGCGGCCGCGCTTCGCTATGCCCGGGCGCTGGCGCAAGGGATGGTCGATCCGACGACATTGCATGATCCGTTCACGCTGCCGCAGGGCAAGCCCGATCTCGAGCCGGCATTGGCCGAAGCATTAGCCAGCGGCAAGCTGGGCGAATGGCTGGCAAGTCTGGCGCCGCAGGACGACGAATATGCCCGGCTTTCCCAAGCCTATCTCGATCTTCGCGCGCAACCGCAGGACAGCGGCGCAGCGCAGATCGGCGCGGGGTTGCTCACTGTCGGCGATGCCGACGCGCGCGTGTCGGCCATCGTCGAGCAGCTCATCATGGGCGAGTATCTTCCAGCCGATGCCGCGTTGGCGGACAACGCTTCCCCCGAAGGCGCACTCCCGATCTATACCCAGCAGATCGCCGCTGCGGTCAAGGCGCTTCAGCGGGACTACGGGATCGCCGCCGATGGCATAATCGGTCCGGATACGCTGGGTGTCCTCAATCTCGGGGCCGGCGACCGTGCGCGGGCGGTTGCGGTCGCGCTGGAGCGCAGGCGGTGGCTCGAGCGCACGCCCCCGGCGACACGGATCGACGTCAACACTGCCGCAGCGCAGCTGTCCTATTATCGCGACGGCGTCCTTGTCGATACGCGGCGCGTGGTCGTCGGCAAGCCCGGCACCGAGACGCCGCCGCTCCAATCGCCGATCTATCGCCTCGTCGCCAACCCGACCTGGACGGTCCCAAAATCGATCCAGAACGGCGAGCTGGCCCATGTCGGCGCGGACTATCTGCAACGCCACAACATGGAACTGAGGGACGGCTGGATCGTCCAGCGATCGGGGCCGGACAATGCGCTGGGGCTGGTCAAGTTCGACATGCAGAATGAACATGCCATCTATCTGCACGACACCGCCGCGCCGGAGCTGTTCGAGCGCAGCCATCGTCATCGCAGCCATGGCTGCGTGCGTGTGGAGGACGCGCTTGGCTTTGCGCAACTCTTGGCTGACGACCAAAAGATATCCGAAGCATGGCAAGCGGCGCAGGCCGGTGGCGAGCAGCAGTTCGTCCCTTTGAAAACGCCAATTCCGGTCCGCCTGCTCTACCGCAATGTGTTCGTCGATCAGGACGGCAAGGTCGCCTTTCGCACCGATCCTTATGGGTGGAATACCCCGATCGCCAAGGCGCTCGGCTTTTCGTATCCCGGCAAGGCTCGACTGCGCAGCGAAGACGCCGATATCGGTCCATGAGCGGCGCCGCGGAACGAGGCCGGGGCATGACCTCGCGCTGGCGCTGGGTGGTGCGCCTTCTGTTCCGCCGCATCTGGTTTCGCGCGGCGCTGTTCTCATTGTCTTCGGTCGCGCTGGCGCTGCTCGCGGCGTTCGTGGCGCCGTACATCCCCTATGACATCAGTACCAAGATCGGCTCGGACGCGGTCGACAACATCCTCGGGATTCTTGCTTCGTCGATGCTGGCGGTAACGACCTTCTCGCTCACCGCGATGGTCTCCGCTTTCTCCGCCGCCAGCGGTGCAATCACCCCGCGCGCAACTCAGCTGCTCGTTGAGGATTCGACCGCGCAGAACGCGCTATCGACCTTTCTCGGCGCGTTCCTTTTCTCGATCGTCGGGATCTGCGCGCTGTCGACCGGCATCTACGGCAAGTCGGGCCGTGTCATCCTGTTCGTCGGCACCATCCTGGTCATCGCGATCATTGTCGTGACGCTGCTGCGCTGGATCGGGCATCTGTCGAACTTCGGGCGGGTCGGCAACACCATCGACCGCGTGGAAAAGGTGGCGACGGACGCCATCGAGCGATCCGGTTACACAGTCGCCGTAACGCCACAAGCCGACATGCCCATCGCGGGCAGGCACCCCGTGTTCGCCGAAAAGATCGGCTATATCACGCACATCGACCTCCAGGCGCTCGACGAGGTCGCCTGCCGGCTTGGCTGCGCGATCGACGTGCGGGTGATGCCCGGCGCGTTCGTGACGACGAGCCGCGAAATCGCATGGCTCGACCGGTGCGACGCCGAGAGCGATGCCGAGATACGCGGTGCGTTCACCTTCGATCATCATCGCCAGTTCGATCATGATCCGCGGCTTGGGCTGGTCGTGCTCTCCGAGATCGCGTCTCGGGCATTGTCGCCTGCGGTCAACGATCCGGGAACCGGCATCGCCGTGCTGGGATCCGGCGTCAGGGTGATGATCGCCTTGCTGGACGACGGCAGGCCGGGCGATTCGGGCAGCGGGCGCGTCCGGCTTCCCGACCTTAGCATTGGCGACCTACTCGACGACCTGTTTCGCCCGATCGCGCGCGACGGCGCGGCGATCGTCGAAGTCGCGATCAAGCTTCAGCGTTCGCTCGCGGAAATCGCCGCGGTGGCGCCGATGGCGCATGGCCTGATCGCGGTTCGCGCCGCCGATGCGCTGGCCCGCTGCGAGGCGGCGATGGCCTCGAAAGCCGACCTCGAAAGCGTGCGTGCGGCGTATCGGTCGCATTGGACGGATACCGGCGCGGCGCAATGGCACAGGAAAGGGTGACCGCGGCGGAGGTGGATGCGGCAGTGCGCAATGCCGGCCACGGGCGGCTCGAGACCATTGCCGCAGTCGTTCTGGAGACCGACGGCAGCATGAGCGTGATCGCGCGCCAGGGCGAGGGCGACCTTACCGCACTGCATTCGGTCCGAAAATTGGGCCCGCCGCACCCGCGGACTACCCCAGGTTCGCCCGCATCCTGTCGTCCAGCACAAGCCGCTCCTGCACCAGTGTCGCTTGGCCAGTGGGACCGACGATGCCCAGAATACGACGGGCCGAGCGCCCGGCGGTAGGTAACGAGTCGCGCCGACGATAGAAGGCCCAATTGCGAAGTACCTGGGATAGTTGCTTGTTTTGTTTGTATCGGGCGCGCGGCGCCGTCGCGTATCTCGCAGCCGGCGCGCTGCTCGGCGCCTGCGTCCCATCGGTTTCCAGGCAGCCCCCCGCCCCGTCAATGGCAGCTCCGCCCCGACCGCTCCCCCGCAAAATCGAAGCGCCCCCGGCGGTGGCCGCACCGGAGGCACCCGCCGCGTTGCTCAACGCCGTCCAGGGTCTGGGCGGGGGATTTGCGGGATCGGTCGGGATTGCGGTGCGCGACATTGACGAAGGCTGGTTGATCTCGTTCAACGGCGCCGCGGCGCTGCCGCAGCAGAGCGTCAGCAAATTGTGGGTGGCGATCGCGGTGATGGACGCCGTGGACCGAGGAGCCCTGTCGCTGTCCGACCCGGTCACCGTCCGCCGATCGGACCTCACCGTCTTCCATCAGCCGATCCGGGCGCTTGTCGGGCCGGACGGCTACAAGACCAATGTCCGCGCATTGCTCGAGGGCGCGATGACCCGCAGCGATAACACCTGCAACGATGTCCTGCTGTGGAAGGTCGGTGGCCCCACTGCGATCCGTGCCATGCTCGCGCGAAAGCACATAGAGGGCGTTACCTTTGGCCCGGGCGAGCGAGAGCTCCAGGCCAGGACCGCCGGGCTGACCTGGCGCCCGGAATGGGCCGGCGGCTGGGGCTTCCTCCAGGCGCGCGCGAAGCTCAGCTTCGAGGCGCGGGACAAAGCGTTGCGCCGCTATCTCGCCGCACCCTATGACGGCGCCTCCGCCCAGGGGGTCACGCTCGGCCTGTCGCTGCTGGCACGCGGTACGCTGCTGAGCCCGGCATCCAGCGCCCATCTGATCGGGCTGATGCGCGCGAGCAGAACGGGACCGGCGCGCATGCGGGCCGGCCTCAAACCGGGCTGGGCGCTCGCGCACAAGACCGGAACCGGTCAGGATCTCGGGAACATGACCACCGGCTATAACGATGTCGGGATACTGACCGCGCCCGATGGCCATCGTTATGCCGTTGCGGTGATGATCGCGAGCACGCGCGTTTCCATCCCGGTCCGCCAGCGACTGATGGCGAATGTGGTTCGCGCGGTGATCCGGACGCGCAACTGAGCGGTGCGCCGCACCTGCACGTCAGGACTGGCTGGCGCCTTCGCGCGCTTCCGGGCGCGAAGCGGCGGTATCGCCGGGAGTATCGCAAAAGCGTCGATCGAGTGAGCGGGCATCGGCCCTCCCCCGTTCACCTGTCGCGCAACCTGACGCACCGGGCGGACTCGTCGGTGGTATATCCGCCAGGGCGAGGCCGGCGTCAAAGCGGCTCCGGTCGATCGATCACCCCCGCATCCAACAGCGGCGCTGCATCGACTCCGTCCGCGCCGAGTATCCCGGCCAACCGGTCCAGCGCGGCCAATATCATCGCCTGCTCCCAGCCCGGCAATATGGCGAAGCGTTCGTTGAAACGGGTCTGAAGCAGATCGGGCGCCCGATCGATCGCGGCCCGGCCCGCGTCGGTGGCGTGGAGGATGATCTGGCGCTTGTCGCGCGCGCTCCGCTCACGCGTGACGAGCCCCGCCGCCTCGAGGCGATCGACGATGTTGGTGATGGTCGCCTGGCTGAATTGCAGCGCCGCGGCCAGCACGCTTGCGGTGGTTTCAACGCGCTGCTCGATTTCGCGCAGGGCGAGCAACTGCGACGGGGTCAGCCCGGTCGCTGCGGCGAGGTTGCGACTGCCGAGATCCGCCGCACGCAGGATGCGTCGGAGCGCCTTGAGTGTCGGGGCGGTCAACTCTGTTTCCATTGCCTCCCCTTATTGCAGATTCCTTTGGATCACTAACAAAAATATGCTTTACTAAATGAAGCATTTGCGCGGCAGAACCGCGCCATAGGAGCAAAAAGGTTGAACTTTCGCCGTAAACTCCTTAGATACCTGGTCCAATCGATGGCGCCAAGGCGATTGGCGAGGATCAATATAATTTGGAGTATGAAGCATTTTTGGGGCTGAATCAGCACGACCGGCGCCGGCCGCCAGCGACAAGACCAACCCGGCTGCGATCGAATTGCGAAGCCCGCACGCGGAGGATGGCGCTGCAGTCACCGCGCTGGTTGCCGCTTCGGCCCCGCTCGATCGCAACTCGGCCTATTGCAACCTGCTCCAGTGCACCGATTTTGCGGAAACCTGCGTCGTCGCCGAGCGCCAGGGGCGCGTCATCGGCTGGGTCTCGGCCTATCGCCCGCCCTCGGCGCCGGACCGGATCTTCGTATGGCAAGTCGCCGTCGATGCATCGGCCCGCGGCGAGGGTCTCGCGCTGCGCATGCTCGACGCACTAATCGCCCGCCCCGCTGTGGCCGGGGCGACGAGCCTGACCACGACGATCACCGAGGGCAATGCGGCCTCCTGGGGGCTCTTCGGAGCCTTTGCGCGCCGCTGCAACGCCGAGCTGACCAAGGCCCCGCGCTTCGAGCGCGAGGCGCATTTCGGCGGCGCCCACGACACCGAATGGGAAGCACGCATCGCGCCGCTTCCGACCCACTGAAATAGCGACAGGAAGACTATCATGACCGCAACCGCGGAACCCAGCCACACGGCTCCCGACACGCAAATTTACGAGCGCCGCGAATCGATCGTGCGTAGCTATTCGCGCGCGATCCCGCGCCAGTTCAATCGCGCCCGGGGCGTGTGGATGCACGACAGCAACGGCGGCAAGTATCTCGACTTCCTGTCGGGCTGCTCGACGCTCAACTATGGCCACAACCATCCCGTGCTGAAACAGGCGCTGCTCGACTATATCGCGGGCGACGGGATCACGCACGGCCTCGACCTCCACACCGACGCCAAGGCCGACTTCCTCACCGCGCTCGAGGACGTGGTCCTTCGTCCCCGCGGGCTCGATTATCGCGCGATGTTCACCGGCCCGACCGGCACCAACGCGGTCGAGGCCGCGATCAAGCTGGCGCGCAAGGTAACCGGGCGCGAGATGGTGATCGCCTTCACCAACGGCTTTCACGGCATGACGCTGGGCGCGCTCGCCTGTACCGGCAATGCCGGGAAGCGCAGCGGCGCGGGCGTTCCGCTGAGCCATGTCGCGCACGAACCCTATGACGGCTATTACGGGCCCGACGTCGATACCGCCGCTTTGCTCGAACAGCGACTGGCCGATCCGTCGAGCGGGCTCGACGCGCCCGCCGCGATCCTGGTCGAGACGGTGCAGGGCGAGGGTGGGCTCAACGCCGCGTCGCCCGAATGGCTGCGCAGGGTCGCGAAGATCGCCAAGGCGCACGGCGCGCTGCTGATCGTCGACGACATCCAGGCCGGCTGCGGCCGCACCGGCGGCTTTTTCAGCTTTGAGGGGATGGGGTTCACGCCCGATATCGTCACGCTGGCCAAGTCGCTTTCGGGCATGGGCCTGCCGTTCGCGCTGACTTTGTTCCGACCCGAACTCGATATCTGGTCGCCGGGCGAGCACAACGGCACGTTCCGGGGCAACAACCACGCCTTCGTCACCGCGACCGCGGCGTTGCGCCATTTCTGGAGCGGCCGCGAGTTCGCCGCCGACATCACCCGGCGCGGGCGCCTGCTCGAACGGCGGCTCGATCGTATCGCCGCCGAACATGGGCTCGCCACGCGCGGTCGCGGCATGATGCGCGGGATCAACGTCGGATCGGGCGAGATCGCCTCCGCCATCACCGGGGCCTGTTTCGAGCAGGGCCTCATCATCGAGACCAGTGGTCCGCATGACGAGATCGTCAAGGTGCTCGCCCCGCTCGTCATCGACGATGCGGTGCTCGGCGCCGGGCTCGACATCCTCGAGCGCAGCGTCCGCGCGGCGCTTACCCCCGCCCTCGGCGTCGCCGCCTGAACCAGGAGAAACCAACATGATCATCCGCAATCTCAAAGACATCCGCGCCAGCGACCGCAACGTGAAGTCCGACGGCTGGGCCAGCGCGCGCCTGCTGCTCGACGACGACAAGATGGGGTTCTCGTTCCACCTGACCACGATGTTCGCAGGCTCGGAACTCAAGATGCACTATCAGAACCATCTCGAGGCAGTGCTGGTGCTGAAGGGTACCGGCACGATCGAGGATCTCGACAGCGGCCAGACCCACGAGCTCAAGGCCGGCGTGCTCTACGCGCTCAACGAGAATGACCGTCACATCGTCCGGCCCGAAACCGACCTCCTGACCGCCTGCGTGTTCAACCCGCCCGTCACCGGCGGCGAGGTGCATGACGAGAACGGCGCCTATCCCGCCGCCGAGCCCGCTCTCACGAGCTGAAGCCTAAACAGGGGAAACCATGAGCGATATTTATCCATCCCGCCGCGCGGCGCAGCCCGAACTGCTGCCGCGCCACGATCCCGTCGTCCATGCCGATTGGCACCCGGGCGCGCCGCTGAGCCGCGAACAGGTCGAGCAGTTCGACCGCCAGGGCTATCTGGTGCTGGAGCAAGTCTTCACCGCCGCGGAAGTCGCCGCGCTCCAGAGCGAAACCGGCCGGCTGCTCGGCAATCCCTCCGCGCTCGACCGCGATACGATCATCACCGAGCCGGGCGGGAGCGAGATCCGCTCGATCTTCGAAATCCACGCGCAAAGCGCGATGATGGCACGGCTCGCCGCCGACGATCGGCTTGCCGGCGTCGCCCGCTTCCTGCTCGGCGACCACGTCTACCTGCACCAGTCGCGGCTCAACTATAAGCCGGGATTCGAGGGCAAGGAATTCTACTGGCATTCCGATTTCGAGACCTGGCACGCCGAGGACGGCATGCCCCGGATGCGCGCGCTATCGATGTCGGTGCTGCTCGCCGAGAATACCCCCAATAACGGGCCGCTGATGCTGATCCCCGGATCGCACCGCGTGTTCGTCACCTGCGTGGGCGAGACGCCCGACGATAACTACAAGAGGTCGCTCAAGAAGCAGGAAGTCGGGGTTCCCGACGAGATCAGCCTCGCCGACCTGGCGCATGACAAAGGCATCGTCGCGCCGATCGGCCAGCCGGGGACGGTGATCCTGTTCGACTGCAACATGATGCATGGCTCGAACGGCAATATCACCCCCTTCCCGCGCGCCAACGCCTTCCTGGTCTATAACGCGGTGTCGAACCGGCTGCAGGCGCCGTTCGCCGCCGCGACCCCGCGGCCCGATTTTATCGCGGCGCGCGATGCGACGCCGCTGGCGCCTGTCTCAGGCGCACTGACCGAGCAGGCGGCATGAGCGGGCATAGCGTCGAAAAGATCGGCGGCACGTCGATGGCCGCCACCGCCACCTTGTTCGACAACGTGCTGATCGCCGGGCGCAGCGGCGCGGCTCTCTACAACCGGATCTTCGTCGTCTCGGCCTATGCCGGAATGACCGACCTGCTGCTCGAACATAAGAAGAGCGGCGAGCCGGGCGTCTATGCCTGCTTCGCGCTGAACGATGGCGCCGCCTGCTGGCGCGACGCGCTGGAGAAAGTCCGGGCCGCGATGCTCGCGCGCAACGCGGCGATGTTCGTCCGCGCACGCAGCCGCGCCGAATGCGACGCTTTCGTCGAGCAACGCATCGAAGGCTTGCGCGAATGCCTCGCCGACCTCGATCGGCTGCGCGCGCACGGCCGCTTCTGCCTCAAGAATCAGTTGACCACTGTCCGCGAGATGCTCGCCGGGCTGGGCGAGGCGCATAGCGCGCACAGCACGGCGTTGCTGCTGCGCGATCGCGGGGTGAATGCGGTGTTCGTCGACCTCACCGTCTGGACGCAGGACGGCCTCGATCCGCTCGACACGCGCATCCGCGATGCGCTGGCGCCGATCGATCTCGCCACGCAGATGCCGATCGTCACCGGCTATGCCGGGTGCGAGGGCGGCATGGTCCGCCGCTATGCGCGCGGCTATTCGGAGATGACCTTCTCGCGCATCGCCGTGCTGACGCGGGCGCGCGAGGCGATCATCCACAAGGAATTCCACCTCTCCAGCGCCGATCCCAGGCTGGTCGGCGAGGATCGCGCGCGCAAGATCGGCCGCACCAACTACGACGTCGCCGACCAGCTCGCCAATCTCGGCATGGAGGCGATCCATCCGCGCGCCGGGCGCGGCCTGCGACAGGCGAAAATCCCGCTCAGGGTGCGCAACACCTTCGACCGGCTCGATGCCGGTACGCTGATCAGCGGCGACTATGTCTCGCACAAGCCGCGGGTCGAGATCGTCACCGGGCTGCGCACCGTGCAAGCGCTCCAGTTTTTCGAGCAGGACATGGTCGGCGAAAAGGGTTTCGACGCCGCTATCCTCGATGCGCTGACCCGCCACGGCATCTGGATCGTGAGCAAGTCGTCGAACGCCAACACGATCACCCATTATCTGTCGAGCGACGCTGCGGCGGTGGCACGGGTGATCGCCGATCTCGAACGGGATCATCCCGGCGCGGCGGTCTCGTCGCGCCCGGTGGCGATGGTGTCGGTGATCGGAAGCGATATCTCCGAGCCCGGCCTGGTGCCGCGGGCGCTGCTCGCGCTCGACAAGGCCGGGATCACGATGATCGCGATGCAGCACCAGATCCGCAACGTCGATGTCCAGTTCATCGTCGAATGCGACGCCTTCGAACCGGCGGTCTGTGCGCTGCATTCGGCGCTGATCGACGACGCCGGGGCAACCCGGAGCAAGCGCGTGGCCGCCTAGGTCGGCCGGGCACATGCAACCTTTCAGCTTCCGCCGCGATATCCTCTCATGCTGAGTGCGATGCTCCCGGTGCGGAGCCTGTTGCTCGCTATCTTCATGCTGATGGCGGGCAGCGGCTTCCTGGCGACGCTCACGAGCGTCCGGCTTGAGCGCGCCGGGAGCAGCGCGCTGTATATCGGCGCGGTCGGCACCGCCTATTTCCTAGGGCTGGTGATCGGATCGCTGCGCGTGTCGCGGATCATCCGCCGCGTCGGCCATATCCGCGCCTTCGCGGCGTTCGTCTCGCTATTCTCGGCCAGCACGCTGACCTATGCAGTGCACCAGGACCCTTTGCTCTGGGCCGGGCTGCGCTTCATCGACGGATTGTGCGTCGCCGGGGTCTTCGTCTGCCTCGAGAGTTGGCTCAACGAACGCGCCGAGGCCGAGACGCGCGGGTCAATACTCGCCAGCTACATGATCGCGCTCTATGCCGGCCAGGCGATCGGCCAGTTCCTGCTCAATCTGAGCGAGGCCAAGCCGTCCATGCCATTCCTGGTCGCCTCGATCCTCATCTCGCTCGCCGCGATCCCGGTGGTGCTGACGCGCATCTCCGCGCCCCCGCCCGACGAGGGCACACCGCTGTCGGTGCGCCAGCTTTATGCGATTTCCCCGCTCGGCATCGTCGGCGCGACCGCGACCGGGGTGATGCTCGGCGCATTCTATTCGCTCGGAGCCGTCTATGTGCGGCGGCTCGGCATGGACCTCTCGGCAACCGCGTGGTTCATGAGCATCGTCATCCTCGGCGGCGTCGCGCTGCAATGGCCGCTGGGCCGGCTGTCCGACCGCTTCGATCGCCGCCGAGTCATCGTCGCCGCGTTCGGGGGCGCGCTCGCCGCCTGTCTCGCCATCGCGCTGATCGACGGTCCCGGGCTGCCGCTGCTGCTCTTCGGCGCGCTGTTCGGCGGGCTCAGCTTCGCGCTCTATCCGCTGTGCGTGGCGCACACCAACGACCATCTCGCCCCGGATCAGCGCGTCGCCGCCAGCGGTGGGCTGGTGCTGCTCTATTCGATCGGCGCGGCGGTGGGCCCGCTCGCCGGCGCCGCGGCGATGACGCTGCTCGGCGCGCCGGGCCTGTTCCTGTTCATCGGCCTGTGCGCCGGAACCGCGCTTGCCTTCGGCGTCTGGCGGCAGCTCCGCGCGCTGCCGGTGCCGGCCGAGCGGCAGGGAAGCTATCAGGTGCTGCCGCGCACGACGCCGATGTCGGCTGCACTCGATCCGCTCGCAGGCGAGGAACCAGACCGGAGGGATAAGACATGATCAGCGATCTAGATGCAGCGCCGGACATCGGCGCCAATGTCCCGCTCGGCAACACCGACGCAGTGCCCCCCGGCGTGTTGCGCAAGGCGATCGCGGCTTCGGCGATGGGCAATGCCACCGAATGGTTCGATTACGGCATCTATGCCTATGGCGTCACCTATATTGCCGCGGCGCTGTTTCCCGGGGAGACCGAACAGGCAACCCTGTTCGCGCTGGCGACGTTCGCGATCTCGTTCCTCGTGCGTCCGCTCGGCGGGCTGTTCTGGGGCCCGCTCGGCGACCGTTACGGCCGCAAGTCGGTGCTCGCGATCACCATCCTGATGATGTCGGCGGCGACGGTCGGCGTCGGGCTGATCCCGTCCTACGCGACGATCGGGGTCTGGGCACCAGTGCTGCTGGTCGCGCTGCGGATGATTCAGGGCTTCTCGACCGGCGGCGAATATGGCGGCGCCGCGACCTTCATGGCCGAATATGCGCCCGACGATAAACGCGGCCTGTGCGGCAGCTTCCTCGAATTCGGCACGCTGGCGGGCTTCTCGCTCGGCGCGCTGCTCATGCTCGGCTTCTCGCTGCTGCTCGGCGAGGCGGCGATGCACGACTGGGCGTGGCGGATCCCGTTCCTGGTGGCCGGGCCGATGGGGCTGGTCGGCATGTATCTGCGCTCGCGGATGGAGGACACGCCGATCTTCCGCGAGATCGAGGCGCAGGGCGCGCGCGAGCCGGCGGCATCGACCGAGCTCAGGCATCTCCTGACGCGATACTGGCGGCCATTGCTCGAGATGAGTGGGCTCGTCGTCGCGCTCAACGTCGTCAACTATACGCTACTCAGCTATATGCCGACCTACCTCCAGCGGCGCCTGGGCCTCAGCGGCGACGAGGCGCTGGTGGTGCCGTTCGCCGGCGCCCTGTCCGACCGCGTCGGGCGCAAGCCGCTGTGGTGGTTCTCGCTCACCGGCCTCTTCGTGCTGGTCGTGCCGCTCTATCTGCTGATGGCCACCGGACTGGTCGGCGCCATCGTCGGGTTCGCGCTTCTCGGCCTGCTCTACGTACCGCAGCTCGCGACGATCTCGGCCACCTTCCCGGCGATGTTCCCGACCCATGTCCGCTTCGCCGGGTTCGCGATCGCCTATAACGTCTCGACCTCGCTGTTCGGCGGCACCGCGCCCGCCTTCAACAGCTGGCTGATCGGCGCGACGGGAAACGAGCTCATGCCCGCTTTCGTGATGATGGCGGCCTGCGCGGTCGGCGCCGTCGCCTTGCGGTTTACGCCCGAGACCGCCGGTCAGTCGCTGCGCGGAGTCGGGATTCCGGGAGACGAGGTATCTGTAGCTGTCGCCATGGCCGGACGGACGAACCCAAGTCTGTACTAAGCGCGCCTCAGCCGGGCCGCCATTCGCTCAGCATCGCCCCGTCCGAATCCTCGAAGGCGACGCGGTCGAGTTTGGTGGCGACGACGCAGACCGGGCGCTGATCGACGCCCGGCGCGCGGCAACGGATCGCCCGGCCATCCGGGAACGAGGCGATCCTGCCTTGGAGCACCATCCGATAGCCCTGGTTGGGCGCCGGCAGCGGCGTGTCCCCCGTCGCGCGGACCGTGAACGTATAGGCCCGTCCATTCCGGCGCCCGATCCGCGATCCGCCTTCTTCGAATATGGCGGCGAGCCCCAAAGTCTGCGGCGCGGCGGCCAATTCTCCGGTCTGGAGCGGATCGCCCTTTACGACGGGACACGATTCCGAGTCGAGCCACGGCCGCGGAATCCAGAAACCCTCGACGGCTTCCCAGGCCGGAGCGTCGGTGCCGGCGGCGATCAACGCCGAACCCGCCCAGTCGCCCGGCGTCATCCTGAGCTCGATAGTCTTGCCGTCGGGCCCCGGCGTCCAGCTCGCCACGCCCCGCAAATCCTCATCCTGCGGCCCGCCAGACGCGGGGCCGGTGCAGCCAAAGGCGATGCGCACCGAGAAGGTACGCCCGACCAGCGGATCCGTCCCCTCGGAGGGCTTGCCCTCGGCGAAGGCCGATGCCGCCCGAGCGGCGGCAGCGATGAGATCGCCCCGCGACAGCGCCGGGACCGGCGCCGGCAGCTTCGGCATCGTCGGGGCCGGCGTCTCGGCCTGGGCATTGGCGGCTTGCTCGGGCGCTGTGCGATCGCAACCGGCCAGCATCAAACCGAACAATATCAGCGCCGCCAGATGCAGGCCCGGCCTTGGTGCCGGCGTATGTGGCTGTAACGACATGCAGCGACGATAGCAGGTCCTCACGATAATGGGAGGTCGCGCTGATCGCTTGACGAACCGGTCCTGCGCGGCTCTGCAGGGCGGATGGAGTTCAATCAGATCGCGGCGCTGGTCGTTCTGGTCGCCGTGGTCGGCGTGCTGATCGATGGCAGGCTGCGTTCGGACGTTGCCGCGCTGTCGGCGGCGGCAGCGTTGCTCGTCCTCGGCGTGATCCGGCCGGTCGAGGTGCAGGGCGCGTTCGCCAGCCCGGCGGTCATCGCCCTCGCCTGCCTGTTCGTGATCGCCTATGCGATTGAGCTTTCCGGCCTGCTCGGGCTGCTGATCCGCCAGGCCACGAAGCTCTGCGCGCGGCTCGGCGCGGTTGGAATATGGCTGATGATGGCAGCGTGCGGGGGTGCGTCGGCCTTCCTCAACAATACTCCGATCGTCGTGCTCGCCGCGCCGGTCGTCAAGGATGTCGCCAATTCGCTCGGGCTGTCGCCGAAGCGCTTCCTTATCCCGCTCAGCTACATCACCATCATGGGGGGCGCCTGTACCCTGATCGGCACCTCGACCAACCTCCTGGTCAACGACATGGCGCGAAACGCCGGGCAGCCGGTGTTCGGCATATTCGAGATCACGCCGGTCGCTCTGGTGATCGCGGCAGTCGGTGGGCTCTACCTGTTCTTCGTCGGCGGCCCGCAACTGGCCAGAAGCCACGGCAGCACCCAGCCCGTGCGCGAGCCGCACGAACAGACCGGCGACGGCACGATGGGCGACGCCGAGCTGTTCGCAGTCGACCGGCCGTTTCAGCCGAAGCGTGCATTGATCTCGCTGGCGGTATTCGTGGCGGTGATTGCCGGGGCAGCGACCGGCTTCGCGCCGATCGCGGCCACTGCCTTTGCCGGTGCGGTCACGCTGATCCTGCTGCGGGTGATCAGCCCCGAGGAAGCCTATGCCGGGCTGCGGCCCGAAGTGCTGCTGCTTATCGCCGGCATGGTCGTCGTCGGGCTTTCGATCGAGGTGACCGGACTGGCTTCAGCGGGGACTGCGCTGCTGATCGACTTCATCCGGCCCTTTGGACCCTGGGTCGCGCTCGCCATGCTCTACGGCGTGACGCTGTTCGCCACCGAATTTCTTTCCAACGCGGCTGTGGCCGTGTTGATCACGCCGGTCGCGGTGGCACTGGCCGAGAGCCTGGGGGTCGATCCGCGACCATTCCTGGTGGCGGTGATGATGGCTGCCAGCGCGGCGTTCGCAACGCCCTTCGGCTATCAGACCAACGTCCTCGTCTTCCAGCTCGGCAAATACAAATATATGGATTTCGTGCGGGTCGGCGTGCCGCTCAACTTCCTGACCTGGGCCGCAGGCGTGCTCGTCATTCCCTATTTTTTCCCGTTCTGAACGACCCCGCGCCACGAACGGCTCGCGATCCTGCGGAACGCCGCGCGCAATATCGATCCCGCGCAGCGCACGCTGAAGCCGAAGCAAATTTGGGGAATCGGTTTTACCGCAATCAACGCCGCCGACTGCAGGACCGAGGCAGTTCGATCTGCCGATCGACAGCAAACTGCGAAACTGTGACGAAGCTTTTCCGATACCAGCCATCGCGGGCTCGCCCGGCGGGGGTTGCCGCAACGGGGGACATCCTTCGCAAGCAGCACCCCCGCCCCGGCAATCGACAGCATCATGGCGGAAAGCTCCGCAAGCGCACGCAGCAAATCAAATGCCTTTGCCGACCTCTCTCCAGCGTCCGACTGCGCCTGTGAAAATCGGTTTCCACTATGAAAAGGCTGTCGGTACCAGCTTCACGCTTCAAGGATTGCCAGCAACAACCGACGAAACCGTTCCGAATGCTGCGGTTGAGGCCGTCGTGCCAGCTGCCCGATGACGCCCAGCGCCGCTTCGACATGAATATGCGCTTCCACAGTGTCCAGGTCAGACCGCTCGGCAAGGAGCAGCCCGGCGAGTTCGGCGACAAGTCGCGAGCGGATTTCGTCCAGCCGCGCGCGATCGGCCGGTTCCATCTCCGCCACGGTCGACTGCAATAGCCCGATCACCGCGCCTTCGCGTTGCGCATGGCGGGCGAGCGCGTCGGCCATTGCCGCCAACCGCTCCCCCTCGCCGGTCCGCGCCACCGCATCCGCAACCTCCACCATCGCGGTACGAGTCGCGCCCTCCAGCAAGGCCACCAGCAATTCGGTCTTGCGCGCGAAATAGCGGTAGATCGCGGGGCCGCTGATCCCGGCGGCGGCGGCGATCGCATCGATGCTCGACGCCGCAAAGCCGCGCTCCTGAAACATCGCCGCAGCCGCCAACAGGATCACCGCTCGCCGCTCGTCGGGCGCCATGCGCGTTCGCGATTTGCTCATCGCAATTGCGGCTAGCAGAGTACGGGTCGCGATGCTAGTGAACGATCGTTCACTTAAGGAGCCCTTGCATGGCAACCGCGCGTCCGCTGGCCGACCACGCCTGTTTCGATCCCGATCGCTTCGCAAGCCATGGCTATCCGCACGACATCTGGGCCCGGATGCGGCGCGACACGCCGGTCGCCTGGCACGACGACGGCATTCGCCAGCCATTCTGGGCGATCACCCGCTACGGGCACGTCACCGATGTCGGCAAAG
The DNA here is from genome assembly GCF_000935025.1 of Sphingomonas hengshuiensis. NCBI lineage: Bacteria > Pseudomonadati > Pseudomonadota > Alphaproteobacteria > Sphingomonadales > Sphingomonadaceae > Sphingomonas > Sphingomonas hengshuiensis. The sequence goes on along the minus strand of NZ_CP010836.1, from coordinate 1,048,455 downwards.
ACAGTGACAGCTTCATCAATGCGCCTGGCGTCACCATCCTGCGCAAGGATCAGATGATCGCTGCGGATGCGCCGCGCGTGCCGCTCCTGCTCACCATGGACCCGCCCGAACATCACAAGAGCCGCATGGTCCTGCGCGAGCGGTTCAAGCCCAGCGTGATGCGCGCGCTGGAGGAGCATATCATCGCCCGCTGCCGCGAGATCGCCGACGAAGTCGCCGCCGCGCGGGTGCGCACCGCCGAAGGCGATGGCCGGATCGACTTCGTCGAGGCAATCGCGATGCGCCTGCCGCTCGACGTGATCCTCGAGCTGCTGGGGGTGCCCGGCGAGGACCGCGACCAGATGTATCTGTGGAGCAATGCGGTGATCGGCAGCGAGGACCCCGAATATGGCAGCGTCGACCTGCCGCGCGAGGCGATCGTGGCGGCGCAGCAGGCGATGTTCGCCTACTTCGCCCGCTTCATCGCCGCGCGACGGGCCTCCCCGCGTGAGGATCTGGTGAGCCTGCTGGTCGAGGCTCGCATCGACGGGGCGCCGCTCAACGATCGCGAAATCCTCGGCTTCTGCTTCCTGCTCGCCATCGCCGGCAACGAGACGACGCGCAACGCCACCAGCGGCGCGATGCTCGCGCTGATCGAGAACCCCGCCGCGCGCGCTGCGCTCACTGCCGATCCCGCGCTGATGCCGACGGCGGTGGAGGAATTGCTGCGTTGGGTGACGCCGATCGTCTATATGGCGCGCACGGCCACGCGCGATGTCGAGATCGGCGGGCAGACGGTGCGCGCGGGAGAAAAGGTCGTGCTGTTCTACCCCTCCGCCAATCGCGACGAGAGCGTGTTCGAGGCGCCCAGCACGCTCGATCTGGCGCGGCGCCCCAACCGCCATCTGACCTTCGGCTTTGGTCGTCATAGCTGCCTCGGCAACGACCTTGCCCGCATCGAACTGCGCGCGGTGCTGACCGAATTGCTCGCGCGCTTTCCCGGCATGGAACTGGCCGGCCCGGTCGACCGGCTGCGCTCCAACTTCGTTGGCGGCATCAAGCATATGCCGGTGGTGCTGGCGCCCTGACCCCGAGCGTTCAGCAAACAGACGATTTGGGAGGTTCGGAAGGATGGATTGGGACAGACTCTATGCCTCGCGGATGCGCGATGTCGTGGCTTCAGACATCCGCGAAAGGATGAAGCTGCTCGCCGCAAAGCAGCTCATCCATCTCGGCGGCGGCCTGCCCGATCCCGACATCTTTCCCTATGAAGCAATTGCCGCTGCGTCGAACCGCATCTGGGCCGACCGCGCCGTCGCGCGCACCGCGCTGCAATATGCGCCGAGCGAAGGGTACGGGCCGCTGCGCGCGTGGATTGCCGCGTATATGACCGGGCTGGGCGCGCCCTGCGCGGTCGACAATATCCTGATCACCAACGGATCGCAGCAGGGCCTGGATTTCGTCGCCAAGCTGCTCCTGTCGCCAGGCGACCGGGCAATGGTGGAGATACCGAGCTTCATCGGAGCGCTCCGGGCGTTTGACGCCTATCAGCCCACCTATGTCGGGCTGCCGGGGGGTAACCCTACGGACGTGAAGTTCTGCTATGCCGGTCCCGATTTCCGCAACCCCACCGGCACCACGATGACGCTGGCGGAGCGCGAGGCGTTGCTCGACATGGCCGATGCCAGCGGCATGGCGATCCTGGAGGATGGCTGCTACGAGCGGCTCCGCTATGATGGCGCGCCGCTACCCTCGCTGATCGCGCTGGCCTGCGCCCGCCGTGGCAGCGTCGAGGCTGCGCCGGTCCTGTACACCGGCACCTTCTCCAAGATGGTGGCGCCATCGCTGCGCATCGGCTGGATCGCCGGGCCTGCCGCCGTCATCCGCAAGCTGGTGCTGATCAAGCAGGCGAGCGACCTTGCCACCAGCGCGCTGAGCCAGATGCTGCTGCTCGATGTAGTTGAGGCGCATTTGGAGGAGACGATCGCAACCGCCTGCGCCGTCTATCGCGAACGCCGCGATTCGATGCTGGCCGCGCTCGCCGAACATATGCCGCACGGCGTTCGCTGGAGCCGGCCCGAGGGCGGGCTCTACATCTGGATCGAACTACCCGAGCAGATCGACGCCACGGTCCTGACCCAGCGCGCATTGGAGGAACAGGGGGTCTCCGCGATCGCGGGCGCCGCCTTCTACCCACGCGGAATAGCCGCCGAACGCAACACGTTGCGCCTCAGCTTCTCGATGATCCCGACCGAGCCCGCGCGAGAGGGCGTCTACCGTCTGGGCGCACTCACCCGCGAGATGCTTCAGTCGAGCGCCGCCGTGACGGCGATTTCCACCGCATAATCGGGGGAGGCCAGCACCGCCTGGATCGTGGTGCGCGTCGGGGTGCAACCGGGCACGACCCAGCGATCCCAGGCGGCGTTGAGCACCCCCAGCGAAGCGATGTCGGCCAAATACAGATTGGCCGTGAGCAGGCGCGATTTGTCGGCCCCCGCCTCCGCCAGCAGCAGGTCGATACGCTCCAGCACCTCGCGCACCTGATCCGCCACGACGCCGCCGCGATGGTCGATCGCGACCTGCCCGGACAGCGAAACCACGCCATTATGAACGACCGCGCCGCTCATCCGCGGATTGCTCTGGAGCCGCCGGATTTCAGCCATTCACGGTCTCCTTGAAGCGGCGATATTCGATCCGTGCGATCGCCCGGTTGTGGACCTCGTCCGGCCCGTCGGCCAGGCGGAGCGTGCGCGCCAGTGCATAGGCCGCCGCCAGCGGGAAGTCGCTGCACACCCCCGCCCCGCCATGCGCCTGGATCGCGTCGTCGATAACCTTCAGCGCCAGTTTCGGCCCGGCGACCTTGATCATGGCGATCTCGCGCTGCGCGACCTTGTTGCCGACCTTGTCCATCATGTCGGCGGCCTTGAGGCACAACAGCCGGGTCATCTCGATCTCGGTCCGTGCCTCGGCCACGCGCTGCTCCCAGATCGACTGGTCGGCGATGCGCTTGCCGAATGCCTCGCGGCGCAGCAGGCGCTGGACCATCGCGTCCAGCGCCATTTCGGCCAGGCCGATCGCGCGCATACAATGGTGGATGCGCCCCGGCCCCAGCCGACCCTGCGCGACTTCGAACCCGCGCCCCTCGCCCAGCACGATATTCGCGGCGGGCACGCGGGCATTGTCGAAGGTCACCTCGCAATGGCCATGCGGCGCATCGTCATAGCCGAACACCGGGAGCGCCCGCCCGATCGTGACGCCCGGCGTATCCACCGGCACGAAGATCTGGCTGTGCCGCGCATGGCGCTCGGCATCGGCATCGCTGACCCCCAACACGATCAGCAGCTTGCAGCGCGGGTCGCCGGCACCGGATATCCACCATTTGCGCCCGTTCAGCACATAGTCGTCGCCATGCCGCTCGATCCGTGTTGCGATGTTGGTCGCGTCCGAGCTCGCCACATCCGGCTCGGTCATCGCGAAGGCGGACCGGATCTCGCCCGCCATCAGCGGTTTGAGCCAGCGTTGCTTCTGCTCGGCAGTGCCATAGCGGTGGAGCACCTCCATATTGCCGGTATCGGGCGCGGAGCAGTTGAATATCTCTGAAGCCCAGGGGATTCGCCCCATTTCCTCGGCGCAGGGCGCATAATCGAGGTTGGTGAGCCCCGCACCGCGATAGCTCCCCGCATCATGCGCGGCGGGCGGCAGGAACAGGTTCCACAGCCCCTCCGCCCTGGCCTTGGCCTTCAGTTCCTCGATCACCGGCAGCACGCGCCACCGTGTTGGCCCCGAGTCGATTTCGGCATGATAGCGCGCCTCGGCTGGCGCCACATGCGCCGCCATGAACGCCCGCACGCGCTCCAGCCAGTGAGTCTGGCGCTCGGAATAAGTGAAGTCCATCGTCAGCCCCCGAAATTCGCATGCGTCTGCTGGAGCGCCAGCTCGGCAACCCGTTCGAGCTGCTCGACCGCCGCTGCGGCCTGGGGCGACGACGCCGTGCCGCGCAGCATCCGCCCCTTGATACCGTGGATGATCGCCGCCAATCGAAACAGGCTGAATGCCAGGTGGAAATCGAGCCGTTCGATCCCGTCGCGCCCGGTCCTTCGGCAATAGTCCGCGATATAGCTGGCCTCGCTCGGGATGTTCAGCGCCGGAAGATCGAGCCCCGCCAGCCCGGTCGAAAAGCCCGGCGGCATCCGATACATCATCAGATGATAGGCCAAGTCCGCCAGCGGATGCCCCAGCGTCGACAGCTCCCAGTCCAGAACCGCGATCACGCGCGGTTGGCTCGGGTGGAACAGCATATTGTCGCAGCGGAAATCGCCGTGCACGATGCTGGTCTCGTCGCCGGGCGGGATGTTTGCCGGCAGCCACTCGATCAGCGCATCCATCGCCGGCACCCGACCCGCCTCCGAGTCCTCCAGATATTGCCGTGACCAACGGCCCACCTGACGTTCGAAGTAATTGCCGGGCCGCCCGAAATCCTCGAGCCCGATCGCCGCTGGATCGATGGAATGCAGTCGCGCGATCGTAGCGTTCATCGCGTCCAGATAGGCAGGGCGCTCCTCGCGCGGCACCTCCGGGAAGGCGGTGTTCCAGAAATTGCGCCCTGCCACCATTTCCATGACGTAGAAGACCGTGCCGATCACGCTCTCGTCGAGGCATAGCCCAAACGCCTGGGGCACCGGGAAGCCGGCGGCATGGAGCGCCGAGATCACGCGAAACTCGCGGTCCACCGCATGGGCCCCCTTCAGCAGGATGCCGGGTGGCTTGCGGCGCAGCACATAGTCTCGCCCCGACGTGCGCAGACGATAGGTCGGATTGGACTGGCCGCCCGAAAACTGCTCGACCGTCAGCGGACCGTCAAAGCCCGCGACATGCTGCTCCATCCAGCGCAGCAACCCCGTCTCGTCGAAACGATGCGCAGCGCGGACCGGCGCCAAAGCCTCAACCATGCGCGGCGGCGGGCATCAGCCCCGGCACGCGCGACAGTTCGTAGCGCGGCTGCTCCAGCCCGGTCGCAGGCACCACCTCCCCGTTGCGGTCCACGATTTGCCCCAGTCCGGCAAGCACCTGCTCCGCCGCATCTTCGCCGACGCCGACATACAGCCCCTTGGTCAGCGTGATGTGTGCGCATTCGAAGCTCCCCGCCCCCGCGCACAATATCGTGCCGGTCGGCGCATCGTCGCTGACCAGCGCGAGCATGGCGGGCGATACCGACGCGGGCGCGAGCGCCATCAGTTCGTCCGCAGACATGATGTCCTCGGTCATCCGCGTCGCCGCCGACGGTGCCAGGCAATTGACGCGAATGTCGTGTTTCCGTCCCTCCTGGCTCAGCGTCTTCATCAGGCCCACCAGGCCCATTTTGGCGGCGCCGTACTGCGACTGGCCGAAATTGCCGTAGAGCCCGGAGGAGGAGGTGGTCATCAGGACTCGCCCGAATTGCTGCGCGATCATGATGTCCCACACTGCCTTGGTGCAATGGACCGATCCCATCAGATGCACGTCGATCACCGTGCGGAAATCGCTCAGATCCTGTTTGGCGAAGGTGCGGTCGCGCAGGATGCCCGCATTGTTCACCAATATGTCGATCCGGCCCCAAATCGCCATCGCCTGATCGACCATCGCGCCGACCTGATCGAAATCGGTGACGCTCGCGCCATTGGCGATCGCCTCGCCGCCTGCCCGGCGAATCTCCTCGACCACCTGCTCGGCCATGGTCGCGCTGCCGCCGCTGCCGTCGCGCGCACCGCCCAGATCGTTGACCACCACTTTGGCGCCCCGCTTTGCCAGCAGCAGCGCATGGGCACGGCCCAGCCCTCCGCCCGCGCCGGTCACGATGGCCACGCGACCGCTCAGATCGATCCGCATCTTCTGCTCCCCCTGTTTGTTCAAAGAAATTCAGCCGGCACGGCGGCACCGATATCGCTGCCGGCCTCGATCGGGCGCAGCCAGGCGTCGATCCTGGGCATCTCGCGCTCGAAGAAATAGCGACACGCCCATAGCTTGCCGCCGCGAAACGGGTCCTCGGGGGCGTCGGTGCACAGCAACGCACGGTCGAGCCATTGCCACCCGACCACCCCGTGCCCGAAGGCGCGAAGCAGCGCCGTCGCGTTGGAGGCCATGCCCTGCGACCCGGCGTCGCGAAGCGTGCCGACGGCATCCGCAATCCGCCGCCAGCATAGGTCCAGCGCCTCCGCATGGCCGGTCAGCGCCGCACCCGCTTCTGCCCTGGCGATGGTTTCCGCGATCCGCGTGCGCAGGATCGCCAGCCCGGCGCCGTCACGCAGCTTGCGCCCGGCCAGGTCGAGCGCCTGGATGCCCGTAGTGCCTTCGTGGATCGGATTGAGGCGATTGTCTCGCCATAGCTGTTCCACGTCGAAGTCGCGGGTATAGCCATAGCCGCCATGGACCTGGATCGCGATGTCGTTCACCGCAAGGCCATATTCCGAGGCCCAGGTCTTGGCGATCGGGGTCAGCAGCGCCAGCAACGTCGCTGCTTCCGCGTCCTGCTCGGCCCGATCGACCAGCTTCGCGCAATAGAGCACCAACGCAAGCGCGCCCTCGGCATAGCATTTGGCCGTCAACAGCATGTCGCGCACGTCGGGGTGCGCGAGGATCGGTCGTGACGGCCCCGCACCCGCGCCGGATGGCCGCCCCTGCCTGCGCTCACGCGCATAGGCCAAGGCGTGGCGATAGCCGCGATAGCCCAGGGCCGCCGCTCCCAGCGCGACGCCGATCCGCGCCTCGTTCATCATCTTGAACATCTGGGGCAGCCCCTGGCCCGGCGTGCCGATGATCCAGCCGAGCGCGCCCTCGCCTTCGCCGAAGTTGAGCAGGCAGTTGGTGGTTCCCCGATACCCCATCTTGTGGTTGAGCCCCGCCACGGCCACGTCGTTGCGCGCGCCCGTGGGCAGGAATTTGGGGACGACGAACAGCGAGAGGCCCTTTGTCCCCTCCTCGGTCGCGCGGCCCGGCTCCGCCACCTTGGCGAGCACCAGATGGACGATATTCTCGCTCAGATCGTGGTCGCCGCCGGAAATCCACATCTTGTTGCCGGTAAGACGATAGCGATCCCCCAAGGCGTCAGCGCCATCGGCAACCGCGCGCGTCGCGACATCGCCCAGGTTAGATCCCGCCTGCGGTTCGGAAAGACACATGGTGCCGAACCATCGCCCCTCGATCTGTGGCAGCGCGAATTGGGTGATCTGCGCCGGGCTCCCGAAGGTCGCGAGCAACCGTGCATTGGCAGTGGTCAACATCACATAGGCAGCGGTCGAGACATTGGCCGCCAGGAACTGCGCAAAGGAGGCATTGGCCAGCAGGCTGGGCAACCCAAGCCCGCCCAGTTCGGGCGGAAAGCTCGCTGCGAACAGGCCTAGTTCAGCATATTCGCGCAGCGCCGCTCCGATCTCCGGCAGCGCATGTACTCCGGTCCCGTCCTGAAAAGGCTCGACGCGATCAGCGGTCTTGTAATGCGGAAGGAAGGCGTCGGCGGCGAGCCGCGCGGACAGATCGAGAATCGCGTCGGCGCTCTCGCGATCGACTGCGTCACCGCAATCCCCGGCGAGGTCCAGCCAATCCCAGAGGAGGAAATCCAGTTCCTCACGCGCAATCAGATACTCGCTCATTCGGCTCCGTTCCCAGAGCCGGGGCCATAGGCCCTGGGGTTGCGAACCGTCGAATACCGAAGCCTCATCAAAGGCATCGCAATTGGGCAATTGCGTGCCGGGCGTGGCTGCGACCATCGTCGGGCGAGTTCAGGAGAGCCGAATGGGACCGCTCGATCCCGAGATGCAAGCGATGCTCGACCGCCGCAACGCACTGGGGCTTCCCGGCTTCAGCACGGGCACCGTCGCGGACGTGCGCCGCATCTTCGCGGAATCGCAGGCTGCACTGCCGCCGAACAGGGGCGCAGCCGTCGCGACGATGGAGGACTTCTCGATCGATGGTCCCGACGGCCCGGTCCGAATGCGCCGATACGTAGCGGGGGCGACGTCGCATGGCCTGATCCTCTATCTGCATGGCGGTGGCTGGACGTTCGGGACGCTCGACGGCTTCGATCCGGTCTGTCGTCAGCTTGCGCAGGTCACCGGCGCGGCGGTGGTCAGCGTCGACTATCGCCTCGCCCCCGAACACCGCTTTCCCGGCCCGCTCGATGATGCCTGGGCGGCGTTGCAAGCACTTGCCGACACAGGCCCAGTCGCAGTGATGGGCGACAGCGCCGGGGGGAACCTCGCCGCCGCACTGGCGATCCGCGCCCGCGATCGCGGCGGCCCGCATATCGATCTCCAGGTGCTGCTCTATCCGGTGGTCTCGCCCGATTTCGAGCGGCCTTCCTATGTCAAATTTGGTCGGGGCGACTATCTGCTCTCCGCTGACGATATGCGCTGGTTCTGGGATCACTATGTCTCTGTCGCCGACCGCGCCCACCCGGAGGCGGTTCCGCTCGCCGCCGATCTGGCGGGCCTGCCCGAGGCGTTCGTCGTTCTCGCAGGCTGCGACCCCCTGCATGACGAGGGTCTCGCTTATGCCGCCGCGCTACGCCGCGCCGGGGTGGCGGTGACGGTTCGGGACCATCCCGGGATGGCGCACGGCTTTTTCACTCTGGTCGACCTGCTTGGTGCCGCCAATCGCGAAGTCGAAGCGGTCGGCGGCCTGATCGCAACCGCCTTCGCGCGGATTTAGGCCTCGGTCTCGTCCAGACGCTGCTGGACAAGTTCCACGAACCGCCGGACCAGCGGCGAGGTGCCGTTTTTGGACCACAACATGCTGAGTGGCAGCGGCAGATCGAGATCGGCAAGGTCGCGCAGGACGACGCCGGGCGGCGTGCGATCCGCGCGCGCCGCCGTCACGATACCCAGTCCGATGCCCGCCGCCGTCAGCTCATAGCCAATGTCGACAGCGGACACCTCCACGGCGATATTGGGCGAAATCCCCTGCGCATCGAACGCGGCGATCATGCGATCGAACAGCCGTGGCGAGGTGTGCCGCGCAGGCCATAACAGTGGCTCGCCCGAAATGTCCTGAAGCGACACCACCTGCTTCTCCGCGAGCGGATGGTCGGCGGGCAATACCAGCACGAACTTGTCCCAACCGACATTCAGCGTCTCGAACTGATCGCGGTCGGTAACCTCGTCGATGACGAAGGCGACGTCGATCTCGTCGGCCAGTAATCGGCTCCGCTGCGCATCTGACGTCAGCGGATAGGCGCGCAGTTCAACCTCGGGATGCACCGAACGGAACTCGCGCAGCACCGCCGGCAGCACTGGTCGTCGCAACATCGCCTCGGAAAAGGCCACACGCAGCGTCCCGGTATCGCCTTCGGCAATGCGCCGGACGTTGCGGCGCGCCTCCTCGATCGACAACAGGATGCGCCGCACATCATAGGCCAGCGTCTCTCCAGCGGGCGTGATCGCCACGCCGCGCGCCTGACGCTCGAACAGCTCGATGCCGCCCAGTTCGCGCTCCAGATCGGCGATGCGGCGCGACAATGCGGATTGTGCGATGTTCAGGCGCTCGGCGGCGCGATGGAGGTTCTGCTCTTCCGCCACCGCGAGGAAGAAGGGGAAGTGCTTGGCGATGCGCAGCGTGCGCAACGTCGCCACTTCACGCGGAACCGTGGGGGAAAGCGAGGCGGACATGCCCGTTGCTATGCTATGTTCTGAGGCCGCGAGCCGGCTGCCCGGCGCGGCCGCGTCACCCGAGCGCCACACGGACGACGGCCCTTGCGCAACGGTCCTGCGCGCGCATCAGTATTTCTACATCGGCGCGATTGCTGCCGTCCAGATGCCGCGCCATGACCCTGCCCGCGACTTGCTCCGGCGCCAGACGGTCGTCCCAGAGGTGCATCGAGACCAGCGACGCTGTGGCAGCGCCGGCCCATTGGCGGACCATCGCGCAGGCACGCTCCGCTATCGGCGAGTCGCTTTCCATGCGCTCGTCAAGTTCGACGGGTTGCCCCAGCGAGACATCGGTGAACCGGATGGCAGCTTTCATAACCTCTCCTAGACCGGGCCGGACGTTTCTCCGGTGGATTGCACGCTTGTTATATGTGCTATCTTTTAAAGGATAGCCGATTCGGCTATGAGCGTCAAACAATCGATGCGGCGACAGGCCGCACAGCATGGAGAGACAGTGATGGCATCGACAGCGACCCATTTCCCCGAGCTATCGGCTGCGGACCTCCTGGCGGCGCGCCGTTCGCCGATGCCCGACGCGCTGGTGGCACCGGGGCCTGATCGTACCGATGTCGACCGTCTGGTCGAAATCGCGCTGCGCGTGCCGGACCATGGCCGGCTAAGCCCCTGGCGGCTGGTGCTGGTCGCAGGCGAGGCCAAGCACCGTTGGGTCGAACAACTCCTTGCGCTGGCGGAGACGCGCGAGGATGCCGCCAAGGTTCGGGTCAGCACGCGCAAACTGGCGTCGGCGCCGCTGGCGGTTATCGTGGTTTCGGCGACCATCCCGGGTCACAAGGTGCCCGAATGGGAGCAAACGCTGTCGGCGGGCGCGGTGTGCATGAACCTGCTCAATGGGGCGCACGCCCTGGGCTATGGCGCCAACTGGCTGACCGGCTGGCACGCTTATGATGCCCGAGCGACCGCGCTGCTCGGACTGGAGGAGGGGCAAAAGGTCGCGGGCGTCGTGCTGATCGGAAGCGTCGCGGAAGCGGCGCCGCCGCGTCCGCGCGCCAGGGCCGAAGATGTCGTGCGCTGGCTGACGCTCTGATCGGCCTGGATCGTGCGCTCTCAGGCTCGGAGCATGTCCGCCTTGATCGTGACGCCGGTGTCAAAGCCATGCCGCCGCTCGCCGACGCCGCCGGAGAAATGCTCGCGGATCGCACGTTCGGCGCTGGGCGCATCGCCCTCCTCGATCGCGCGATAGATCCGCTCATGTTCGCGCTGGAGCGACATCCGCACCGCGCGGTCGGAGAAGCTGCCATGCTCCGATCGGTCGATCGCCAGTACCTCGACCTGTGCCGACCACAGCCGCTCCAGCGCGCCGACGACCAGGCTCATCGTCTGGTTGCCGCAATTGCTGACCAGTTCGGTGTGAAAGTCCCGCGCCAGTCCAATAAAGGCCTTGGGATCGTCGATCGCGGCCATGCTCGCCTCGATATTGGCGCGAAGCCTGGGCAGCACTGTCGTTTCGCGGTCCGGACGGAGCGCGGCCTCGGCGGCGCAGGCAGGTTCGAGCAGGCGCATCCCGTTGAGCAGGTCGTAGAGCGAAACCGCGCGCGCCTCCAGCACCAGGCCAAGCATATAGGCCGCCGTGCCCGGGTGCGGCACGTGCACCACCGCGCCGCCGATATTGCCGCGGATCACGGTCACCAGCCCCTCGGTCTCAAGAATGCGGAACGCCTCGCGGATGCACGGCGGGCTGACACCAAACTCGGCGAGCAGTTCCTCCTGCTTGGGCAGCAAGTCGCCATCGGCCAACGCGCCCGACAGGATGCGCGAGCGGAGGCTGGAGGCGACGATTTCCGCAACCCTGGGCTGGCGCAATCGCCGTTTCTTGGTGCCTTCGCTCACATCATCCTCTCGGCATCATCGCCACTCGCCCCTTTGCAATAAGCGCACACGACCTCTTTGCAAGTCCAGCCACCCCAATAGAAATATCCAGGAGAGACGGATGAAACCCGATGTTTCGCGTTACCAGACCTTTACCATCAGCATCACGCCCTTCGCGGAAGACGGTGCGATCGACGAGGCGGGATTGCGCCGCCATCTGCGCAAGCTGGGCGAGGCCGGGGTTGGCGTCTATGTCGGCGGCGGCGGCAGCGGCGAAGGCTATACGCTGACGCGCGAGGAGACCGCCCGGTTGCTGGCGATCGCGGTGGAGGAACTGAAAGGGCGCGTGCCGGTGCGGGCAATGGGTGTCGAGCCGCGCACCGCAAGGCAGATGATCGAATTCATCGAGGCAGCGTCACAGGCGGGCGTCGATGCGGCACAGGTCTATTCGCTCGATGTCGGCCACGGCCATGCGCCCACGCCGCGCGAGCTAGATGCCTATTTCGATGCGGTTCTATCGAACACCGACATGCCTTCGGTGCTCTCGACGCACCAGTCGGTCGGCTATGTCATCCCGCCGCAGGTCATCATCGAACTGTTCGAACGCCACAAACAGTTGATCGGGCTGAACGTCAGCCATCAGGACCCCGGCTATCTCCGCACGCTCGCCGATGCGCTGGGCGACCGAGTCGATATCTGCGTCGGCGGTCCGCACCAGGCGCCGATGGCGCTGGCGTTCGGCGCGCAGGGCTTCCTCTCTTCCGAAGGCAATATCGCGCCGCGACTATGCGTCAGCGTGATCGAAGCCGCCAGAACGGGTGACAATGCGCTGTTCCTGGAGCGCTGGGGCAAGCTGATGCGGCTGTTCATGGCGTTGTACGGCAATGGCGGCATCCGCGTCACCAAGGCGCTGCTGAACCATTTCGGCCAAGCCGGCGGCTTTCCGCGCCCGCCGCGGCTGCCGGCGGAACCGGACTCGCTGGCCAAGGCGCTCGCGGTAGTCGAGGAAATCGGGCTCGCCGAGATCGAGGGCTGGTGAAAGGAAAAGGCGAGGGAGTCGAACCCCCTCGCCTTCCCATTCCCGGTGGTGCGCCCGAGGGTATGGCTATTCCGCAGCCACCGCCTCTGGCTGCGGGTCCAGCGAGGCGATCCGCTGGTCGAAGAAATCGGATTCGCGCGACGTGTCGATCGTCCTCGCGCCGCGCACGCCGAACTTCGCGCGCGCCTCCTCCAGCGGCAGATCGAGCCATTCCTCATAGCGCGGCAGGAACAGCGCGTCCGAATCCTGGCCGAGCTTCATCGCATAATGCGCCAGATCCCACATCCGCACGAACAGCTCAGGATAATGAAGCGGGCCGCGCATGAACATCGGGATGGTCAGCAGCGTGTTCTGCACGTTGAGCAGACCGGCCAGTTCCGGCGTGAAGTACCGGAACAAGTTCCCGTATTTCAGGAACGCGGGCATGATCTCACCCAGTGCATCGAACCCGCCGCCGCTCAAAATATGCATGATGTCGTGGATCTGCACGCCGCGCAGGAAGAAATATTCGAAGCTCGATCGTGGCTCGAAAGTGGGGATGATGTCGACCTGCATCCCGGCACCGACAAGCTGCTTGTACCAGATGCCGCCGACCGATCCTTCGGGGCAGGACTTCATGTCCTCGCGGCTGAGCCGGGCCAGCCAGCGATCGTCCAGCCATTTATCGAATGCGGGCCAATCCTTGCGCGCTTCGTTGAACAGCGTTTCGATGCGCTCGTGATCCTGCACCTCGCGCACTGCCTCGATCAGCATCGGGATGCCATAGGTCGGCGGATAATCCCGCCCGTTGCGCTTTAGCGACTGGGTCGTGACCCATTCGCGGATGCGATAATCGTTGAGATATTTGGAGGAGCTGATGAGCACGCTGCTCGTCGTCTCGACCTTCTGGCGTCCACGCTGAAGGTAGGGCAGATCGTCTTCGTTCATACCATCTTCCTTCAGGCTGCCACGGCTTCGGCCCGGGTGATCACCGGACTGACGAACTCGCCGGGCAGTTCGCCGGTGAACGCGCCATTGTCGAACGTCGGCACGCCGTTGACGAGCGTCAGCCGCATCGGCGCGGCGTCGCGGGTGAAGCGCCAGGTGAAGCCGCCCTTGCCATCCGGCACGTCGAACGAGCGCCGCAGCGGGCGCGGTTCGATCTCGTCGAGGTTGAACACGGCGATGTCGGCGCGATAGCCGGGCTTCAACACCCCGCGATCGCCGAAGTTGAAATGTTCGGCCTGCTTGCCAGTCTGGACGTGGATCGCCTCTTCCAGCGTGAGATCGTTGTTCTTGACGAACTGAGTAAGCAACAGGATGTTTTCGCCACCGCCGCACAGCATCTGGCCGTGCGCGCCCGCGTCGGAGATATTGGCGACGGTCTGGCTGTCCTTGAGCATCTCGATGGTCTGTTCATAGGCCATCGGGTGCGGCACGCGGCTGATGATCGACTGCACGCCGTTGGCGATCACCCAGTCTGCCAGCGCATCCGAGGGATGCACGCCGCGCTGCTCGGCCAGTTCCTTGAGGTTCAGGTCGAGCGGTCCGACGCCGGTTTCGGAATCCATCAGCAACATCATGTGCGGATTGGCGACGAGCGACTGCTTGAACGCCTTGTTGTCCCAGCTATCGCGGGCACGGGCGCGGAAGTCGGGATCGCGCAGCAAAGCCAGCTTCTCCGCCTCGGTCGGCGCCTGGACGACTTCGTGCCAGACATATTCATTGGCCTGGGCGAAAGACGAGCTGCTGAAGAAGTTCAGCGCCGTCGTCGGCGGCACATGCGCGAAGCTCGGCCAGAAATCCAGGCCCTCTGCCTTCTGCCTGGCGGTGATTTCCCACATCTTTTCGCGGATCGAATCCTGGAAGCGCAGCAGTCCGCCCGCTCCCGCCATCTGGACGCGGACGCCCCGATCGTGACAAAGGTTGCCCAGACGCTCCATCTGTTCGGGCGCGCGGAGCTTGAAGAAAGTATCCAGGATAACCTGGAGCTGGCTGCCCGGACGGCTGGCGAGCACGCCGATCAGCGCCGACCATTCGGCGTCGTCGGCGACCAGGCTGGGGACCGGGCGGTCCTTGCTGTCATGGTCCATCAGGTTGGACGACATGCCGAGCGCACCGGCATCGATCGCATCCTCCAGCAACGCACACATCTTGCGGATTTCGTCAGGGGTGGCGGCGCGCTCCCATGCGGCCATGCCCATCACCGCGAGGCGGATCGCGATATGGCCGGCATAGCCCGCGATGTTGGTCGAGGTCTTGCACTTGGCCACCATCGACGCGCGATATTCTGACCAGGTCTCCCAGTCCCAGGGCAGCATTTCGAGGAACGGCGTCTCGGCCACTTCCTCGAAGAAGGAGAAGATCTTGACCATCTCCATCCGCACCTCCGGGTCCTTGTGGACGGGCGCGGCGGTGAAGCCGCAATTGCCGATGACCACCGTGCTGACCCCGTAGCCGGGAAGCGGATCGAGGCTGGGCTGCCACCACATCACGGCATCCATATGCGTGTGCGGCTCGATAAAGCCCGGCGAGACGATGCACCCGGCGGCATCCACCACCCGCTCGCCGGCGGCGGGGCTGAGCCCGGGCGCGATCTCGGCGATCACGCCGTCCCGGACGCGGACATCGGCAGGATAGGAAGCGGCGCCGGTACCATCGACAACGGTGCCCCCCTGAATGAGAATGTCGCTCATAGCCTCTCCTTGATTTTGCTTTTGGCGATTACGTCATATCATATCTAAGATTGCAAGGTTAGTTATCGCGCGCCAGGGGCTGCTGGCCGACGATCTCAATTCCATGGCCGTCGAGACCGACATAATTGGTGTTGCTGTTGCTCAGCAGCGTGATGCGATGAATGCCGAGATCGGTCAGGACCTGCGCCCCGATGCCATATTCGCGCACCGCCACCATGCGTCCACCGCTCTCCTCGCGCCCTTCCTGCCGCGCGCGGATGACGCAGCCGACCAGATCCGGCGCCGGCGAGCTGAGGACCACGACGACACCGCTGCCCGCCTCGGCGATCGCCATCATCGCGCGGTCGAGCATCCCCGACCGACTATCCTCTTCGGCGAACAAGTCGGCGAGCGGCGAATGGACGTGCATGCGCACCAGCACCGGCCCGGCAGGATCGATGTCCCCCTTTACCAGCGCGACGACTTCGCTGCCGGTGACCTTGTTGCGATAGCTCATGATCCGCCAATCGGCGCCCCAACGGCTGCGGAATTGCATCTCCGCGCGCTTCTCGACCAGATGGTCGTAGCGACGGCGATAGGCGATCAGATCGCGGATCGTGCCGATCTTAAGGTTGTGAAGCTGGGAGAACGCGACGAGATCGTCCAGTCGCGCCATCGTCCCATCGTCGTTCAACACTTCGCAGATGACCGCCGATGGATTGAGCCCGGCCAGTCGCGACACGTCGACCGCCGCCTCGGTATGCCCGGCGCGAACGAGCACGCCGCCCTCGCGCGCGATCAGCGGAAATACATGGCCCGGCGTCACGATATGCTCGGGACCGTTCCCCGAATCGATCGCCACGGCAATCGTCCGCGCCCGATCCGCGGCCGAGATCCCCGTAGTCACGCCGTCGCGCGCCTCGATCGACACGGTGAACGCGGTTCCGAATTGGGTGCCGTTGTTCGGGGTCATCGGCGCGAGGCCCAATTCGTCGACTCGCGCCTTTGACAATGCCAGGCAGATCAGACCGCAGCCGAACCGCGCCATGAAGTTGACCGCGTCGGGCGTCGCCATCTGCGCCGGGATGATCAGGTCTCCTTCATTCTCCCGGTCTTCGTCGTCGACCAGGATGAACATGCGGCCGTTGCGCGCCTCGTCGATAATCTCCTCAGGGCTGGACAGAAACGCACGCTGCAGTGGGATTTTGGGAAGACTTGCCATCACAGCACCTCGAACAGGCCGGCGGCGCCCATGCCGCCGCCGACGCACATCGTGACGACGACATGCTTCACCCCGCGCCTTTTGCCCTCGATCAGCGCGTGACCGACCATCCGCGCGCCCGACATGCCGAACGGATGCCCGATCGCGATGGCGCCGCCATCGACGTTGAGGCGATCGTCGGGGATACCCAGCCGGTCGCGGCACGGCAGCACCTGCGCGGCAAAGGCTTCGTTCAACTCCCACAGGCCAATGTCATCGACGGTGAGGCCATGGCGCTCGAGCAGGCGCGGTACCGCGTAGATCGGGCCGATGCCCATTTCCTCGGGCGGGCAGCCGACGACCGCGATGCCGCGATAGGCGCCGAGCGGCGTCAGCCCTTCGCGCGCGGCGACGCCGGCCTCGACGAGCAGACAGGCGGCGGCGCCGTCCGAAAGCTGGCTGGCATTGCCGGCGGTGACATAGCGCCCCTGCCCGGCCAGATCGCCGCCGGGCCAGACCGGCTTGAGGCTCGACAGCCCCTCGATCGTGGTGTCGGCGCGGAAGCCCTCGTCGCGGTCCAGCGTAACCTCGCGCTCGCTGGTCTCGCCCGTGGCCTTGTCGGTGACGCGCATCCGGGTGGTCAGCGGCGCCAGCTCGGCGGCGTAGCGGCCGGCGGCATAGGCGGCGGCGGTGCGCTGCTGACTCTGCAGCGCATAGGCGTCCTGCGCCTCGCGGCTGACGCCGTAGCGCTCGGCGACCAACTCGGCGGTCTCGAGCATCGCGACATACATATGCGGACTGTGCGCGGTCACCGCCCGCGACTGGGCGCGATAGCCGTTCTTATGGGCGTTCTGGGTGAGGCTGATCGATTCGACGCCGCCGCCCATAGCGACCTCCATCCCGTCATGGACGATCTGCCTGGCGGCGGTCGCGATCGCCATCAGCCCCGATGCGCATTGCCGATCGACCGACATGCCCGCGACGCTGGCCGGCAGCCCCGCCGCAGCGGCGGTCAGCCGCCCGATATTATAGCCCTGCGTCCCCTGTTGCGCCGCGCAGCCGATGATGACGTCCTCGACCCGCGCCGGGTCGATGCCCGCGCGGCGCACGGCTTCGGCGACGGCGTGGCCGGAGAGCAAGGGCGCCTCGGCATCGTTATAGGCACCGCGATAGGCCTTGCCGATCGGGGTGCGGGCGGTGGAAACGATAAGGGCTTCGCGCATCGGTTGTTCCTGGTTGTCGGCGGGAGCGCCGCCGTTTGCGATCGTCTATCGGCGTGTCCGCGCGCCCTCTATTGCCGATGGGCGATCAGCCACGTCGCCGGGCAGCATCAGGCGGCGAGACCGGCCCGGCGCCACTGGGCGAATTCGGTCACCTGCCGGCCGACGATGGCGAGTTGCTCGGCGGTCTTGGGGTCCAGGCAATCGCCCTTTTCGTCGAACAGCGGCGCCGATGCGTTCACCGCCGCGCCAAAGGGCGTCGGCCAGGCGCGCAGAGCATGGGCGATCGATCGCATCGCGACCAGCGTGGTGCCACATGCCTGCCAGCCATAGGCCGTGACGATCGACCCGAAGGCGCGCCCCTCAAGATAGGGCCGCTCGTCACGGGCCAGGTCTTCGAGCAGGTCGAGCACGTTCTTGATCGGACCGGACAGGCTGCCGTGATAGCCGGGCGAGCCGACAATGACGCCGTCGCATCCCCGCACCGCCTCGACGAAGCGCCGTTCGTTTTCGGTGCGTTCGACGCGGTCGGGGATATAGAGCGGGAGGCTCGCCAGGAACGGGCCGTCGAACAACTCGATCTCGGCCCCTTCCGCCGCTGCGGCGGCAAGCGCGCAGCGCACCACGCGCTCGCTGCTCGAATTTAGCCGCGCCGTTCCGCCGATGCCGACGATCTTGATCGCCTCGCCCATGATCCACTCCTGTCCAATCTGTGACGTCGGGTTAGGTCGTGCGAGGCGCGACGGTCGAGTGCCCGCTCCCGATGCCAGCGATCGCATTTAGGCAACAAACGGCCCCAGCGATGCCGGTAGGCAAACGGTCGCGCCGCCAAACGGCATTTGAAACAGGAGGTGCCCACGTCGAGGGTCAGTGGCGAACACGATCCCCGGCTAGAGAGTCTCCAAAATGCGTTTTTCCCTGATTTTCGAGGCCCAGATCGTCGATGCGTCGCCGCGTGGTGAACGCCAGGTATTCGACGAACTGGTAGAGCAGGCGCTGCTCGCCGAGCAACTCGGCTTCGACGTTGTGTGGAGCGTCGAGCACACTTCGCTGACTCATTATGCCCATATGAGCGCGCCCGAGACCTTCCTCGCCTATATCGCGGGCAAGACCAGTCGGATCGGAATCGGCCATGGCGTCGTCTGCCTGATGCCGGCGATGAACCATCCGATCAAAGTGGCCGAGCGCGTTGCGACGCTGGACATATTATCGAAGGGCCGCGTCCATTTCGGCGTCGGCAAGGGCGGCAGCCAGCAGGAGGCCGGCGCCTATGGCTATGACCTGAAGGAGTTGCAGCCGATCATCGACGAGGCGATGTACCTGATCCCCAAGATGTTCGTGAACGACGAGGTCGAGCATAACGGCCCGCACATCACCGTTCCGCTGCGGCCGATCCATCCCAAGCCCTATCAGGATCCGCATCCGCCAATGTATATGGCGTGTACCAATCTCGATACGCTGGCGCGCGCCGGCCAGCGCGGGCTGGGTGCGTTGGTGCTGGGCTTTGGTGGCCCTGAGGAAGTGGCCAAGAAGAACAAGATCTATCGCGACGCCTGGGCGACGCGCGACGTTGCCGATCAGGTCGGCTATCGTCCGATCCAGCATCTCGCCGCGCTGTGCCCGACGATCGTGCTCGACGATGTCGAGCAGGCCCGCCGGATTGGCATCCGTGGGCAGCGCTATTTCTACGAATCGCTCAATTATTGGTACGGCGGCGGGCCACGCCCCGACCCGGAGACCTGGAGCGAGGACCTGATCGAGGAAGGCACCGACACCATCATCACGACCAAGCTGGCGTCCGAGACGATCACGATGGACCTCCGCCCGGACGAAGGCGGGCGGCGCCCCAGCTCGGGCATATTAAGTGCCAAGAATGCCTATGGCACCGTCGCCGACTGCATCGATTATGTCGAACAGCTCGCCGCCGCCGGGGCCGACGAGATATTGTTCATGACCAATATGGGCACGGTGCCGCAATGGGCGCAGCTCGAGACGCTGCGCAAGATCGGCACGCATGTGATCCCGCACTTCCGGTGAGCGCGGCGGCAAGCCCGGTGCGCGCGGGGCGGACGGCGGTTATCACAGGCGCAGCCTCTGGCATCGGCGCCGCGCTCGCGCGTCACGCCGCGCGCCAGGGCATGGCGGTTGCGGCGTGCGACCGCGACGCCGCCGGCCTGGAGCGGCTGCGCGGCGATTTGGTCGCCGCGAGCGTGCCGCACGCGCTGCACCTGCTGGATGTGACCGACCCATCGGCGATGGCCGGCTTTGCCGAGGCGGCGCAGCAGCTTGCGCCCGTGACGCTGCTCTTTGCCAATGCCGGGCTGCTGCGCATGGGATCAGTGCTGGCAACGCCGCTCGACCAGTGGCACAGCGTGTTCGACGTCAACGTGATCGGCTCGGTGGTCACGCTCCGGGCCTTCGTTCCGGCAATGGTCGAGCTTGGCGAGCCCGCACGCGCCGTCGTCACCGGCTCCACCGCATCAATGGCAACCGCCCCGGGTCTCGCCGCCTATTGCGCGACCAAATATGCCTTATGGGCGATCGTCGAAGCATTGGAGGCCGAACTGGCCGGCACCCCCGTCGGCGCATCCTTGCTGATGCCCGGGGCGGTCGCCACCGGCATTTTCGCCGCGACCGATCCTGATCGCGCTGCCCCGGCGGATTCGATCCTGCCGCAGCGCGCCGCCGAGATCGCCTTCGCCGGCGCCGCCGCCGGGCTGTCAAAGATCCTGACCCATCCGAGCTTTACCGACATTGCCCGCACCCGGTTCGAGCGGGTGACGGACCAACTCGCCGGCGGCTGACGGTCGGCCTGCCGACGAGTTCAGATGATCGACGCGCCGCCGTCGACCGCCAGCACCTGTCCGGTGATATGCGCGCCGGCGTCGGAGGCGAGCAGCAGCACCGCGCCCTTCAGGTCATCGTCGGTGCCCAATTGCCCGCGCGGCGTGTCGTCGCGGAGCTGGTCGCCATGCTTGTCGATGACGTAGCCGGTCAATTTCGACGGGAAATAGCCGGGCGCAAGCGCATTGACGGTGATCCCCAGCCCGCCCCATTCCGCCGCCAGCGCGCGAGTGAAGTTGATCAGTCCGCCCTTGCTGGCGTTATAGGCGATCGTGCCGACCATCCGGGGATGGTGCCCCAGCAGCCCCTCGACCGAGGCGATGTTGATGATCTTCCCCCAGCCCGCGGGGATCATGAATTCGCGCGCAATCGCCTGGGCCATCAGGAACGGGCCGGTCAAATTGACCGCCATCAGCTTGTTCCAGCCGTCGAGCGGCATCTCCTCGGTCTTGGAGCCCCAGGAGGTGCCGGCATTGTTGACCAGGATGTCGATGCGGCCACCCGCCGCCTTCACCGTCTCGACGATGCGCGCGGCTTCCTCTTGCTTGCCGACATCGGCGGCGATGGCGGTGGCTTCGATGCCGAGGGTCCGGAGATGCGCGACGGCGTCGTCCAGCTCGGCCTGTTTGCGTGCGGTAACGATGATCTTCGCGCCGAACTCGCCCAGCGCCTCGGCCATGGTCAGGCCCAGCCCGCGCGAGCCGCCGGTTATCAATGCGGTGCGGCCGGTGAGATCGAACAGCGTCTTGAGGGAGGTGGTCGTCATGACTCTCTTTCTTCAGCCGGCGGTGTAGCCGCCGTCCACGAACAGGGTCTGTCCGGTGATGAAACCGGACGCGGGGGAAGCGAGGAACAACAGGGCACCCATCAGGTCCTCGGTCTCGCCCAGGCGGCCGAGCGGCGTGCGCTGCACGATCCGCTCATAAAGGTGCGGCTGGGTGCGGACGAG
Source organism: Sphingomonas hengshuiensis (assembly GCF_000935025.1). Classification (NCBI taxonomy): domain Bacteria; kingdom Pseudomonadati; phylum Pseudomonadota; class Alphaproteobacteria; order Sphingomonadales; family Sphingomonadaceae; genus Sphingomonas; species Sphingomonas hengshuiensis. The sequence continues at coordinate 1,027,065 of NZ_CP010836.1, read as the reverse complement.
TTCGCGGTTGAGATCGGTGACGATCACGGTGGCGCCCAAGGTGTTGACGGTGATGCCGTCGGCGCCGAATTCGAACGCGCAGGCGGCGCCCAGATTGGCGAGCCCGGCCTTGGACGCGCAATAGGCGGCCCGGTTCGCCATGCCGCGGCCCGACAGGATCGATCCCATGTTGATGATCCGGCCATAGCCGCGCTCGATCATCTTCGGCGCGAAGGCGCGAATGACGTGGAAGGCGCCCGCGACGTTGACTTCGAGGACGCGCAGGAACGCCTCCGGCGCCACGTCGAGCACGGTTTGCGGATTGGTGATCCCGGCGTTGTTGAACAGGATATCCACGCGGCCAAACGCCGCCGCGACCTGATCCGCGGCGGCGACCAGGCCGGGGGCATCCGAGACATCGGCCTCGACGATCAGCGCGCGCCGTCCCGTCTCCTCGACCGAGCGCGCAGCCTCTTCCAGCCTGGCGCGGTTGCGCGCGATCAACGCCACGTCCGCCCCCGCCTCGGCCAGCGCCCGCGCGCCTGCCGAGCCCAGCCCCCGCCACCGCCGGTGACCACCGCGACCTGCCCGTCGAGCGCGAAACGCCGGATGCCGCTCACGCCGCTTCCGCCCCATCGGCGAACGACCGCAACTCGACCAGAGCGGCGACGCGCGCGCGCAGATGCGCATATTGCCCGGCCATCAGCGCGTCCTCGCTAGCGGCCAGCCGATCGGCGATCGCCAGCATGTCGCGCAGCATCGCGGCTTCGTCGCGGGGCATATCGGGTTCGCTCACAGCCGGTACCCGTCCTGCCGCTCGTCGCTCCAGCGCCGCGCCTTATAGGCAAAGCCCTGGAACTCGGCGCGCGGCACTTCGCACACATCGACCCACAAATTGCTGCGCTCCTTGATCGCCGCGCGTACCGACTGGACCAGCCGCGCGCGTTCTTCTGCCGACAGCGCCGACTGGTGCTCGGCAACCGCGATCTTCACCTCGACCTCGGTCTTGCCGTCGCGGGTATAGACGCGGCCCTTATACTCGCCGACCTGGGGGTGGGCGAAGACGGCGGCGTCGAACATCGACGGCCAGATATTGTTGCCGCGGATCTTCATCATGTCGTCGAAGCGACCGATCGTGCCGCACTCGATCGCGTTCCACGCGCCGCCGTCGCATTCCTGCCACGGCACGAAACGCGCCGCGTCGCCGGTGCGGAAACGCACCGCCGGGCTGCCCTCGACCGAGAGATTGGTCACCACCATCTCCCCCACCTCGCCGGGGAGCACGGGGGCGCCGGTCGCGGGATCGACGATCTCGACCAGATGCTCCCATTCGAACAGCCGGAGCAGGCCGCGTTCGCCCTTCTCGCCGAAGACGCCCAAAGCGCCGGTCGAGGCGCCGAAGCCGTTGAGCTGGGTGCTGCCATAGCCCTCCTGCAACCTGCAGCCCCAATGTTCCTCGATCTTGGCCGCCCATTCGAGCGGATAGCCTTCCGCCGCGATGAACAGCCCGTGCATGTCCGGAAACGCCTCACGCGGGGTGATGCCGCGCGCCAGCAGCGCCTCGGTCAGCGTGTGGAGATAATTGGTCGATGCATAGATGAAGTGGATGCCGCCGAGCCTGAGCATCAGGTCGATCTTGGACTCGGTCGACGTCGCGCCGCCGACATGGAAGCCGGTAGCGCCGAGGATGCGGATCGCCTCGCCCGGACCCCAGCCACCGGTGGTCATGCCCCCGGCGGGGACGCAGTTGATCGCGGTATCGCCCTTGCGCAGCCCGGCCATGTACCAGGGCAGCGCGTGGAGATAGCCGAGCATGTGGACGTCGCGCTGGGTGCGGCCGTAAATCTCCTGGCCCTGCCCCGAAGTGCCGCTGGTCATGCTGATATGCACAACCTCCCCGCGATCGACGCCCAGTCGCGTGCCGAACGGCGGAGCGACCTGCTGGTCCGTGAGAAAGTCGGCCTTGGCCGAGGGGGCGAAGGCCTTGGCGAAGCGATCGAGGCTGTCGACCTCGCCGTCCGTCAGTCCGCCTTCGTCCATCCGGGCGCGGTAATAATCGCTCCTGGCGTAGAGCCGCCCGCACAGCGCCTGCACCTTGCGGAGCTGATGCGCCTCCAACGCTTCGCGCGTGGCCGCGCTGAATCGGCGCAGCAGCGGCGATGCGGCGAAGGGATCGGCGATCGGGGGCGACGCCATCGCTCAGCCTCCGACAGGGCGGAAGGCCGGCAGGGTGATCTCCGGCGTGACGCGGTTGAACACGAGCTCGACCGGCATCCCGGCGCGCACCTCCTCGGGCGTGCAGCCGACCAGGTTGCCGGTCATGCGGCAGCCATTGTCGAGCGCGACGATCGCGACGACATAGGGCACGTCCTCCGCATAGATGTCGCGCGGCACCGGGTGGCGCACCGTGATCCAGCTAAACACCGTCCCCTTGCCGCTCGCCTCCACCCATTCGGGGCGTTCGAGCGAACCGGGGCAAAAGGTCACCGGCGGGAAGAGATACGCCCCGCTCGACGCACAGCGCTGGAGCATCAATTTGCCCTCGCGCATCCCGTCCCAGAACGGCGTGCTCTCCGAATCGGGAACGGGCAGCGGCTTGGTGTAGGCGGTCTGTTGCACGTCAGTTCCTCAGGATCATGGCGCTGCCGCAGGTCATCGCGCCCGCGGTGGTAAGCGCGATCTCCGCGCCCTCAATCTGGCGCGCGCCAGAGGTGCCGCGCAGTTGCTCGACCGCCTCGATCACATGGTTGAAGCCGTGGATATACGCCTCGGACAACAGCCCGCCATGGGTGTTGAGCGGCAGTGCGCCGTCGCGGGCAATCCGCCCGCCCATGACGAAGGGGCCACCCTCCCCCTCCTTGCAGAAGCCCAGCCCCTCCAGCGCCATCAGCACGCTGTAGGTGAAGCAGTCATAGATTTCGGCGACGTCGATATCCTGCGGACCGATGCCCGCGCTGCCCCACAGATCGTCGGCCAGGTATTTGAAGCAATTATGCGAATGGCTCGGCCAGCGGATCGCGTCGAACAGGTCGTCGCCCTGGCTGGGCCCGCCGCCATAGGCGCCACCCATGATATAGACCGGCTTCTGCTTTAGATCGCGGGCATGCTCGGCCGAGGTGATGACCACTGCGCAGGCGCCGTCGCTCTCCAGGCAGATGTCGTACATGCGGAACGGATCGACGATGAAGCGCGAGTTGTAATAATCGTCCCTGGTCATCGGCGTACGCTGCATCGCGCGTTCGTTGATCACGGCATTGTCGCGGAAGGTCGTGGCGATCTCGGCCCAATGTTCCTCGGTGGTGCCGTAGTCGATCATATGGCGCCGCGCCCACATCGCCATCGCCTGCGGATAGGTTATCCAGCCGAGCGGCGCGGTGTATTGGGTGACGCCATAGGCCGACAGATCGCGCCCCCCGCCGAGGCGGAAGCCCGAGCGTCCGTTCATCGCGCGAAAGCAGACGACGTTCTTCGCCAGCCCGGCCTCGATCGCGGCGGTCGCCGCCAGCGTGATCAGATTGGCGCCATTGCCCCCGGCGGCATAATCAACCGCATAGCCGGCATTCTCGATGCCCATCTCGGTCGCAACGCCGATGGCCGGCGCGCTGTCGTTGAAATTGAAGCTGACGATGCCGTCGATATCGGCGACGGTCAGCCCCGCATCCTCGATCGCCTTCAGGCATGCTTCGGTGGCGAGACTCCGCACCGTCCGGCCCGATGCCTTGGTGTAATCGGTGTTGCCGATCCCGGCGATCGCATATTTGTCACGCAGTTTGAACATGGTCAGTCTTTCCTGGGCGTGCCGAAACGCGGGGCGCGCTTTTCCTTGAAGGCGACAAGGCCCTCGGTGGCGTCGGGCTCGGTGGTGGCGTAGCGGTGGACGAAGGCGATCTCCCGCCGGAGCCCCTCCTCGTAGGGCGTGTCGAGCGTCAGGTTGGCGAGCCGCTTGGCCCCGGCCAGCCCGACGGCGCTCTTGGCGGACATGCCCGCGATCCAGGCGCCCGCAGCCGCCATCAGATCGGCATCGGGCACGACCTTTGTCACCAGCCCCCAGCGTTCCGCCGTCCGGGCATCGAGCAGTTCGCCGGTGAGCATCAGATGCTTGGCGCGCAGCAGCCCGATCGCCCGTGGCAGACGCTGCGATCCGCCCGCGCCGGGGAGCTGGCCGAAATTGAGATGGCCATCGCCGATCTTCGCGCTCTCGGCGGCTACGCCCATGTCGCACGCGAGCAGCAATTCGATCCCGCCCGCCACGCACACGCCGTTCACCGCCGCGATCCAGATCGCCCGCGCCTTTTCGATGCCGGTCAGCATCGCGAAGAAATCGTCGAGAAAGGCCTGGAAGGCGGCGGGATCGCGATAGAGCCGGATATAGCCATCGAGGTCGCCCCCGGCGGAGAAGCTGCGCCCCTCCCCCGTCAGCAGCACGAAATCGATGCCGGGCGCGGCCTCGATCCGGGCGACGACGGCCTTCAGTTCCTTGACCGTCGACCAGTCGAGCGGGTTGAGCTTGTCGCCGCGCGCCAGGGTGACGCGCGCAATGCGGCCGTCGAGTTCGAGCTTGAGGTTCTGGTAGGTCATGCTGGCACCGCCCAACGCCTCTTCGCGTCCGCAGTGAGTTCGCCCTTGGCGACCTTGCCGCCCGACGAGCGCGGCAGGTCGTCCATCAGGACGAGATATTCGGGAAACCATTCGCGCGAGACACCGCGCGCGTGGAGATGGGCGGTGATGCCTTCGAGCGTCACCTGCTGGTGCGGGCGCGGCGTGACATAGATGCAGACGCGCTCGCCGAACACCGCATCGGGCGCCGGGACCGCCGCGACCAGCGCCACCGCCGGGTGCGTCGCGACCTCGGCCTCGATCGCCGGCGCCGAGAGGTTCTTGCCGCCACGAATGATGAATTCGGAGGTGCGACCGACGACGCGCAGATAGGCTTCGTCATCGACCTCGACGATGTCGCCCATCAGCATCCAGCCATCGGGCGTGAAGAGCTTCGCATTCGCCGCGTCATCGTCCCAATAGCCGAGGCAGGTCGCAGGACCCCGACAGCCGGGCTGTCCCCTGCCCGCGACCTCGGCGCCGCTGACGGGGTCGAACAGCCGGACCTCCATTTCGGGGATGACGCGCCCCGCCGTGTTCAGCCGCCGGTCGCGTGTATCGGCGGCGGTGGTACGGCTGAGCGCGCCGGTTTCGTTCGAGCCATAGAATTGCAGCACCGCCGCGCCGGTCACTTCCTCGAACTCGGCGGCGCGGCGATAGGGCACGGCTTCGCCGCCGGTGAACATCGACCGCAGCGACGAGAGATCGCGCGGGCGCTCGGCCTGTTCGTTGAGCAGCATGATGAACTGAGTCGAGACGCAGCACAGCACCGTCACCCGCTCGCGCTCGATCATGTCCAATGCGGTGCCCGCATCGAATTTGGGCAGCACCACGGTCGGGCAGCCCAGGATCGTCGGCGAGAAATGCGAGGTCCACAGCCCGAAGCCGAACGGCGCCGGAACCGCGCCCATGAAGATCTCGTCCGCGCCGAAACGGCCCGCCTCGGCGGCGAGCTGGTGGAAATAGAACCAGCGATTCTGCGTGTGCATCACGCATTTGGGCATTCCCGTGGTGCCCGAAGTCGAGTTGATCAGAAACAATGTGTCGGGATCGCCCGCCGGAAACGGGGGATGGTCCGGCGTCTCCCCCGCGCTCCAGTTGCGAAACGCCATCAGGTCGGGAACGATCAGCCAGTCCTCCAGCGGCGCGCCCTGCGCGCGTGCCGCCTCGACCAGTTCGGGCAGCGTACCATCGCGCATCCTGTCGTGCGCAAGGATGATCGTGGCGCCGGTGCGCCTGAGCAGATGCGCGACCTCCGCCACGCCTGCGCGCGCGCCGATGCCCACCGCGACCATGCCCGCCCGCTCGATCCCCAGCAATGCGGCATGAACCGCCGGTCCATCGGGCAGCAGCACCGCAACCCGCGCGCCGGGCAATAGCCCCTTGGCGGAAAGCAGCGCGGCGATGCGGGTCGCAGCGCGATCATAGGCGCCCCAGCTGAAGCGGCCCTGTGGCGTGATCCAGGCGGTCTGCTCGGGACGGGTCGCGGCAAGCGCGGCCACGCGACCGGACAAAGTGCGTTCGCTCCACCAGCCAGCGGCGTGATAGCGCGCGGCGACCTCCGGGTCGGCCCGCAGGCTGCGTGCGACCTCAAGCGGCTTCACTGCGGATCTCCTCGATCTGGCCGGTGTCAAAGGTGCGGTCGGCACCGAGCGGGGCGGACAGCACATGATCGGCGACGCGGGAGCGGTGGAAGCCCGGCGTCCCCCAGGCCTGACCGAGCGCAAGGCTGCGCTTTAGCAGGAAATGCACGTCGACTTCCCACGAATAGCCCATCGCGCCATGGACCTGCACCACCGCATGGGTTGCGGCCTCGGCAGCGGCGGTGGCAGCAAGCTTGGCATGGCTGATCCGCGCCTGCGCCAGCGGCGAGGGCGGCATCGCGGCGGCGGCGAGGATCACGGGCCGCGCGAACTCGATCCTGACCTGCGCGTTGGCGAGGTGGTGCTTGATGGCCTGAAACGCCCCGATCGGCTTGCCGAATTGCTGCCGCTCGGCCGCATAGGCGACCGAGAGATCAACGGCCCGCTGAGCAAGGCCGAGAAGCTGCGCCGCCGCGAGCAAGGCGCCACGATCCAGCGCATCCGCCCACAATGCCCCGCCCCCGATCCGTGTTTGGGCCGAAGGTTGCCAATCGACCCGGAACAGGCGGCGGAAGGGATCGATGCTTGGCTGCCGCACCAGCGTCACCCGGTCGCGGGGCACCAGATGCACGGCGTCGCCCTCGGCGAGCAACAGCGACTTCGCCGCATCGGCGTCGGCGACGAAGGGGTTGATCGGATGGCCAACCGCGATCGTCCCGCCCGACAGCGCCGCGCCAAGCTCCACCCCCGCAGCGGCAAGCAGCGGCACCGCGATCCCGGCGTGCTCCACCAAAGGCTCGGGCAGGACGGCATAGCCGCAGGCGGTGGCGATCAGCGCCATCTCCACCCGCCCGAGCCCGCTGCCGCCAGCGCTTTCGGGCGCCATCGTGCCCGGCAGGCCCAGTCCCACAATCTGTTCCCAGCGCGCAGCATCGCGCGGTTCGCCGCTTTCCAGCAGCCGCCGCAAATCCGCGCCGGTGCAGGTCTCGGCCAGAAGCTGGGCGACCATGTCGGCCAGCATCTGCTGCTCATCGGTAAGGCGAAAATCCATGCGCGCTACCTCGGCAGTCCGAGCATACGCTCGGCGATGATGTTGCGCTGGATCTCGTTCGCGCCCGCATAGATCGGGCCAGCCAGCGAAAAGACGTAGCCGTCGAGCCAGTCGCCTATATCCGCCGAGGCATCGGGCGCGGCGCCGGTCAGCTCGGCCTCGGCACCGAGAAGCGCCAGCGCGGTCCTGTGCAGATCGAGATCCAGCTCGGACCAGAAAATCTTGTTGGTGCTCGTTTCCGGCCCGATCGCGCCGCCCGCCATCAATCGGCTGGCGGTGGAATAGATCGACAGCGCATAGGCGTCGGCGTCCATCCACGCCTGTAGCACCCGCGCCCGTACCTCGGGCTCGACGCTGTCGGCGCGACCGCGATGGAGTTCGACCAGCCTTGCCGCCGCCATCTGGAAGCGCGCCGGGCTGCGCAGCATCAGCCCGCGTTCGAAGCCGGCAGTCGACATGCACACCGACCAACCCTGGCCTTCCGCGCCCAGCCGATTGAACGCGGGCACGCGCACCTCGTCGAGGAACAGCTCGGCGAACACCGGCTTGCCGTCGAGCCGCGCGATCGGCTTCACCGTCACCCCCGCCGCGTCCAGCGGGAAGAAGACGAGCGACAGGCCCTTGTGCCGCTCGCTGCCCGGCGTGCGGAACAGCCCGAACGCCCAATCGGCATGGACCGCGCGGGAGGACCAGATCTTGTGGCCCGACAGCACATACTCGTCGCCATCCCGCACCAAAGTCGAGCGCACACCGGCAAGGTCGCTGCCGGCGCTCGGTTCGGACCATGCCTGCGCCCAGATCTCGTCCCCCGCCGCCATTGCGGGCAGGAAGCGGGCTTTCTGCTCGGGCGTTCCATATTCGATCAGGGTGGGACCGAGCAGGAAGATGCCGTTCTGGTTGACGCGCAGCGGCGCACCGGCGCGGTAATATTCTTCCTCGAAGATCAGCCAGCGGATCAAGTCGAGCCCCCGCCCGCCATAGTCGACCGGCCAGGTGACCATACCCCAGCCCCCGGCATGGAGCGTGCGTTCCCACGCACGGTGCGCCTCGAACCCTTCGACTGAGGAGTCGAAGTCGGGCAGCGGCGCGGCGGGCACATGCTCGGCGAGCCATTGGCGCACTTCGGCGCGGAAGACCTGTTCGGCGGGGCTGTAGCGCAGGTCCATGGTCAATAATCCGCCGTCTTGCCGGTCTGGACAAAGGCATCGCGGGCACGCTGGCTGTCCTCGTGGAGGTACATCTCCAGCGTGAAGCCCTGTTCGAAGCGATAGCCATGATCGACGTCGCGCGGCTCGATGCCGTTGAGCGCTTCCTTTGCGGTGGTCAGCGCCTTGCGGCTCTTCGACGCGATCACCGCGCAGAACGCCCGCGCCTCCTCGACGAGGTGTTCGCGCGGGACCACCTTCTCCACCGCGCCGAGCCGATAGGCCTCGGCGGCGTCGATCCGCCCGCCTGTGAAGAACGCCGCCCGAACCTTTTGCAGCGGGAACATCCGCATCAGGTGGCTGGCCCCGCCCATCGCGCCGCGATCGACCTCGGGCAGAGAAAAATAGGCATCCTCCGCCGCGATCACCACGTCGGAGGCGCCGCAAATGCCGATGCCCGATCCGATGATGAAGCCGTGTACCGCGCTTACCACCGGCACTTCGCAGGCGCGCACCGCCTGGAAGCTGCGGTAATTGCCGCGATTGAGCTGGACGATCCGCTCCGGATGGGCCTGCATCTCCTTGATGTCGACCCCGCCGCAAAAGCCGCGTCCCTCGCCACGGATCAGCACGCAGCGGACCTCGGGATCGCGACCCATCGCCGTGACAATCCCGGGCACCGCGTTCCAGCCCGCGCTGTCGAGCGCGTTGACCGGCGGATGATCGAGGATGATCTCGCCGATACGGTCGGCGACGCGGGTGCGTATCGGCATCAGGCGTGCTTTCTCTTTAGCGGCGGCGCGGCGGTGAGCGCGGCGATCCGGGCCCGCGCCTCGCGCTCGATCCCGCCAAGCAAGTCCGCGACGCTGGGGAGGTCCTCGATCCGGCCCGCGACCTGGCCCGTCGCCATCAGCCCGCCCTCGGCATCGCCGCCTACCACTGCACGCTGAAGCAACGCGGGCGCGGCGGCGGCGCGCAGCGCCTGCGACAGGCTCAGCCCGCCATGGCGGCGCATTCCCTGCGCCATCCGCAACAACTGCGGCCAGGACGCACCCGTGGCGCGCTTCATCGCCAGCCCGGCAGACAGCGCCGATGTCCACGAACCGATCCGCCCGCCTCCGGTGACCCGCGTGAGCGCGGGGTTGCGGATCATCCGCTGCGGGATTCCGTCCACCTTGTCGGTGACGAGGATGTCATCGGTCCGCGCACCGATATAATAGTGCTTCACCTGCGCCGGCACCGGGCTCTCGCGCGTCATCAGGAAGCGCGTGCCCATCGCGATGCCAACGGCCCCATAGGCCAGCGCCGCCGCGAGCCCGCGCCCGTCGGCAAAGCCGCCCGCCGCAACCACCGGCAGATCGACGGCATCGAGCACCTGCGGCAGCAGCACCGTGGTCGCCACCGATCCGGTATGCCCACCGCCCTCGCCGCCCTGCACCACCAGCATGTCGGCGCCCAGCGCCGCCATCTTCCGCGCATGTTTGACCGCGCCCACGGTCGGCACGCAGCGGATGCCGGCGTCGCGAAATCGCGCGATCATCCGCCCGTCCGGCCCCCGCCCGAAGCTGACCGCCGCCACCTGTTCGCGATTGGCGAGGATGACATCGACCAGTTCCGCCGCCCCCGGCTGAAACATGTGGAAGTTCACGCCGAAGCGCAGCGGGGTCCGCCGCCGCACCTCGGCAATCTTCGCCGCCGCCTCGACCGGAGTCATCACCGCCGCCCCGAGGAACCCGAAACCGCCCGCCTCTGCGGTCGCCGCGACCAGCACCGGCTCGGCGACCCAGCCCATTGCGGTCTGGATCACCGGCAGGCGGCACCCCAGCATGGCGGTCAGCGGCGTGGCGAGCTCGTCGCTCATCCCTCCGCCTGTTTGTTGTCGGCGGCAGCGCTTTTGCCGGTGACGCCGCCCAGCGCATTGCCGGTGGTCAGGTCGTTCTGGGCATGGGCGAAATGGTGCATGTGGAACACGGCATCCATCGCGCTACGCTTGCCGCGCAGTTCCTCGACCTGATGGATCGCCTGCTTGGTCAGCCACATGCCGAGCGACGCTTGCGCCGCCAGCTTGGCCGCTATCTCCGCAGTCGCCTCCGCCAGTTCGGCGCGGGAGACCACCTTGTTGACCATCCCGAAGCCATAGGCGCGCTCGGCGGGCATCCGTTCGCCGAGCAGCAGGAATTCCTTCGCCACGCGCGGCGGCAGTTCGAAGCCGTGCGCGAAATATTCGACGCCGGGAATCCCCATCATCCGCGAGACGGGGTCCTGGAAAAACGCGTCATCGGACGCGATGATCAGATCGCAGACCCAGGCCAGCATCAGCCCGCCCGCGATGCAGGCGCCATGCACCATCGCGATCGTCGGCTTGGGGATGTCGCGCCAGCGGCGGCACATACCGAGATAGACTTCCTGCTCGCGGGTATAGAGCAGTTCTGCGCCGGGCCGCCCGACATGGTCGGGCAGCAGGTGCGCGCGGGGGAAGCTGCGCGCCAGATCGCGACCCGGCGTGCCGATGTCGTGCCCGGCGGAGAAATGCTTCCCCGCCCCGGCCAGCACGATCGCCTTGACCTCCGGATCGTCGACCGCGCGGCGGAAGGCGTCGTCCAGCGCATAGGTCATCTGGCTGTTCTGGGCGTTGTTGTAGCGCTCGCGCGACATGGTCACCCAGGCGACGCCGCTGCGAACCTCATAGAGGACCGGCGCGTCGGTCTCATAGACAATGTCCGCCGCCCCGGGCGTGCCCGCGCTCATTCCTGACCCTCTCCGCTCTTTCGACTATCAATCATTATAATGTTGGGGCCGTCAACCGCCCGCTCGATAGCGTCGCGGCAAGTCAGTGGTGCTTTGAAAACATCGCAAGCCCGCCGGCGATCACGTGGCGCGAACGGCGGGCGGGTTGCCCTTCAACAAGCTGGCGCGAATGCCGTGGGGATCGAGGCGCCGGATGATCGCCAGCGCCGCCGCGTCGGGCACCGGCGTAGCGGGCACATCGCCCTCCACGACCACATCGAACCCGCTATTGTCGCGCACCTCCTCGACGCCGACGCCGGGATGCAGCGACACCAGCCGGATGGCATGATCCGGCCCACCAAAATCCATCACGCACAGATTGGTGACGATCCGTCGAAGCTCCAGCCGATGCGGCGGGCGGCCATCGGGCCAGCGCGCCGGATTATAGCCCGCCGAACAGACATAATCGACTTCGCCCGCGACCAGCGACCGGCGGCTATGCTGCGGTACGAAGAAGCTGTTCGGGTGCGAGATGCTGTTGCCCGGAAAGCCCCGCGCGCCCAGCAGCGCCGCCTTGGGTGCGGCATGATCGCCGATCACGCTGATGTTGGTCTGGCCGAAACGGTCGATCTGCACCGGCGCGACCAATGCGTGCCGCCGCCCGCCCCACAGATTGTCGAAGGTGCGGGCATAGGGCGCCCATCCTTCGGCGGTCGGCGAGGCATCGCGCGGGCCGATCGGCGCCGGTTCCTCCAGGAACATGTTCTCCGCATCGGTGATCATCAGCCGCGGGTTGAAGCTCAGCTTGGCCAGGCTCGCCCCCAGGCGTGGGATCGGGGTGATGCCGGTCGCCAGCCATTCGGGATCGTCGCGCCACACTTCGGCGCAGGCGGCGATCAGCAGGTCGGCGAGCGTGGCTTGGGTGTCGGTCATGCGCCGCTCCTCAATAGTTCGGTGCGGGAATGGCGCGGATCGCATCCGCCCCGCCGACCGCCGCCAGATAGGAGGGGGCATCCACGCCGATATAGCGCGCGCGATAGGCGTCCCACGCCTCCCCCTCGGCGGCGGCGTAGCTGCGCAGATGGGCGAGATCGAGGTGATAGTCCGGCGCGGCGCTGGTCGGGTGAGCGCCGAAGGGCACCTCCGCGACGCCCGCGATCAACGCCCGCTCGACCAGATGGAAGCGCGCATTGGCCGGCAGATCCAGCTCTGCGGTCGAGACGACCTGCTCGGTCGTCACGAAGGTCTGTTCGGCAGCGCGCGCCATCAGTTCGTCGAAGAACGGATCGGGCGAGAGCGTCAGGACATTGCCCTTCTCGTCGCTGCGATGAACGTGGAGCAGCGCGACGTCGGGCTTGATCGCGGGCATCGCGATCAGCGTCTCGCCATCGCCGTAAGGGCTGGTTACCGTCTTGAACCGCGGGTCGTCAGCAATCGCGGTCCCGATGCCCACACGGGTCGGCAGGAACGGCAGCCCCATCGCCGCCGCGCGCAGGCCCCAATGGAGCATCCCCTCGTCCATTTCCCACACCTCCAGGCCCGCCTGGCGCGCGGCCCTGAAGTGCGGCTCGATAGGAATCTGGTCCATCGAGACGAATGCGAAGACGAGCAGGCGCAGCTTGCCACAGGCGGCGAGGATGCCGACATCGGGGCCGCCATAGGCGATCACCGTCAGGTCCTTGAGATTGGAGCGGGCAATTGCCCGGACCAGCGCCATCGGCTTTCGCCGCGTCGCCCAGCCGCCAATGGCGATGGTCATGCCATCGCACAGCTGATCGACGATCGCGTCGACCGTCATCCTCTTGTCAAACATGCTTTTCCTTCAGCGACGCCGGGCGCGCGAAAACGATCCGTGCAGGCCGGACTCGCGGCCTGCACGGAGGAACGGGACTTGGCTTACTCGGCGGCGAGCGCCGGGCGGCTCTCCACCTTGGCCGCGACATCGGGGAAGCCATAGAGCTTCGCCGCATTCTCGTGGAGGATCGCGGCCTTTACCGGGCCGGGCACGCCGGACATCGACGCCTGGATCGTGCGCCAGCTATAGGGATAATCGGCGCTTATGTGCGGATAGTCGGTCGACCACAGCACCCGTTCGGGGTTCATATAGTTGAGGTTGTTGAGCCCGAAGCTGTCGGTCATGTAGCCGAAATAGAAATGCTCATCGATATATTCGGACGGCAGCCGCTCAAGGCCGAACTGGTTGACCTTCTCAAGCCGCTGATAATTGTTGTCGATCTGCTCCTTCACATAGGGCACCCAGCCGAAATCGACTTCGGCAAAGGCGACCTTCAGGTTCGGATAGCGATCGAACACGCCGTTGAAGATGAATTCGATGCAGCGGTTGGGCGCGTCGAAGAACCGGCCATAGCCGGGGAGCTTCGCCTTGTGCGGGCTCGGCTTGTAGATGCCGAGCGCGACGTGGATGTTGAAGCTGACGTCGCGCTCGTGGATCGCCGCCCACAGATAATCATGCTCGTCGGTCATCACCGTCGTGCCGGTCGGATAGGCCTGGGCCATCACCGCGCGCATGCCGGGGCGGCCGAGCACGCGGTTCATCTCGTCGACCGCGACCTTCACGCCGCCGCGATTGGGGAGGAACACCAGGCCGCAGAAGCGCGCCGGGTCGTAAGCGACATATTCCGAGACCCAGTCATTATACGCCCGCACCAGCGCGAGGTGGAGCTCCTCATCCTCGACCAGGGCGATCGCCGCCTGGATCGACGGTGTGGGATACATGACTTCGGCGGTGACGCCGTCGCGATCCTGCTCCTTCAGCCGCTCGGCGGGGTCCCAGCCTCCTTTGCGCATATCGTCGAAACGCATCCATGCCTTGGTCTCTTCGGGCGGTAGTCCGGCACAGGCGTTCCAGCCGAAATTGCGCGGACCGTCGAGCCCTTCGAAAATCCAGCCATCGCCTTCCGGAAAGCTCTCCATCCGGGGCGCACGGCGCTTGAACTTCTCGGCAACGCGCTTGGTGAACAGGTCACCCGGCTCGTTGAAATGGCTGTCGGCAGAGATCAGCCGCGAACTTCCCAAAGGCATATCCAAACTCCTACATTGCTATCTTTTATATGTTAGCGTTGGGTCCAGCGAGGGTCAATGCGGCGGACGTGCCGCAGCGCCCTAAAAAACCGGCGATTCTAGATCCCGCGCCGCCCCCCGCGCGTCGCCATCGTCCATGCCGCGATCAACACCGCGACGGTCACCAGCGCAGAGCCGACCGCGACGAACGTGCCATGGATGCCGAAGTTGAGCCGGATCGGCGCGGTCAGGATCGGGTTGAGGAAATGGCCCAGGAACAGCGACGACTGGACGATGCCGATCCCGTAATTGCGCTGGGCCGGACTGGCCTTGTCGAGAACCCGGTTGAGGAAGAACGGCATCGTCCACCCCGCCCCGACTCCCTCGATCACCACGCAGAGCAGCACCAGTTCATAGCTGGGCACGAGCCCCGCGCCGATGAAGCCGATCCCCATCAGCGTGGCGGAAATCACCAGCGTCCAGGCGCCGAGCCGGGCATAGACGAAGCCGAAGGCGAATGCCGCCAGAATGGAGATCGCCGAACTGAGCGCGGGTACGCGCGACACCAGCACCGCGCTGGTGATGCCATTCTCCCGCAGCAGGAAGGGCATCTGGAACGACGGCATGGTGTGACCGATCGACATGACCAGCGAAAGCAGCAGCAGCGGCCAGAGCTGCCAGATCGAGAAACGCTCGCCCGCAGCGGCGGCCTGGCGCTCCAGCGTGATCGGCTTGTTGAACGCGAAAATCGCCGCCGCGAGCATCACGCCCGGCAGCAGGAACATGATGCCCGGCGCGCGCCAGCCATAGGTTTGGGCCAGCCAGCCGGCCAGCAGCATGGTGGACACGGTGCCGATCGACGAAATCGCCTGGCGATAGCCGATCAGCTTGGATCGGAACGCCCCGCCGAACTGCGCGGCGAGAATGCTGGTCATCGCGACATCGGCCAGCACCGCGCTGAAGCCGAGCACGAAGCGGCTGGCCAGCAGTGCGTAATAGTTCATCGGCACGAGTTGCAGCAGGCCCGCCATCGTGCAGACGGCCAGGCTGCCGAACATCATGCCGCGCAGATTGGACGAGGAGACGATGGCCCCGGCGAGCAGCCCGGCCAACGCCATGCCGATCGGCGCGAGCGTGACGACAAACTGGGCGCTCAGCACCGAATCGCCGGTCCCGCTATATTCCTGCGCGATAAGCTGGAGCGCGGGAACGACCGTGGTGAAGGCCAGCGCCGATTTTATGCCGCCGGTCAGCAGGATGACGATGATCAGGATGCGGCGCCACGCAGGCAGTTCCGCAGCCGGCGACGTAACCGGCGGATCCTGGGCGAGGACCGAGATCGTGGCCATGCGTGCAATCCTCTCTATCTTTATTATTCGGCTATACTGAAGGCTAGCATCACCCTTGTGCAATGGCCGTTTCCAATCGGGCATTTCTCCGGTGCCGAAGCTGCATCGGCGGGTCGGATGGGACGCTCAATCCAGCGTCGAGCCGCCATCCGCCACCCACACCGCGCCGGTCACGAACGATGCGGCGGGGCTGGCGAGGAAATGAACGACGCGCGCAATTTCGTCGGGGCGTCCCGGCGGGCTACGCCCCTCGCGCGGGGGAAAGGCACCTCCCGAAGCTTCGATTTCGGCGATGCGCACGAGCGCCGCTTCGGTGAGCACTGGCCCCGGCGCCACCGCGTTGACGCGGATCGCCGCATCCGCCAGCTCACGCGCCAGCACGCGGGTGATCGCCTCCAGCCCGGCCTTCGACGCGGCATAGGCCGCCTTGCCCGCCGTGGGGCGGCTGGCCTGGACCGATCCGATGTTGACGATCGCGCCGCCCTTGCCCGCCTTGACCATCGCCCGGGCGGCCAGTTGCGACATGCGCACTGCGCCCTTCAGATTGACATCGAGCAGCAGGTCCCAATGCGCTTCGTCCAGATCGAGCACGCCGCGCGAGGGAAACAGACCCGCCGCATTGACCAGAATATCAGGGGGCGTGCTGGCGAAGGTCGCGGCCACTGCGCGTTCCAGTCCCTCCCAATCCGAAACATCGGCGGTTATCGCCAACGCGCCCGCGCTCTCGATCGGCTGGCGATCGATCGGGATCGTCCGTGCGCCCGCATCGGCGAGGTGCCGGGCCACGGCACGGCCGATCCCCGACGCCGCGCCAGTCACCACCGCCACCTTGCCATCGAGACGCCAGAGCGCGCCCAGCGACTGATCGCCGGGAGCGCCCCTGGGCTTTGGCAACTCGATCAGAAATCGATCCCGATCGAGGCGCCGTAATAGCGCGGACGGTTGTACACGCCCGACATGATCGCGCCGAAATCGGTTGCGAAGGTCAGAAAGCGATTGTCGGTCAGGTTCTCGGCGAAAATCTGGGCGCGCATCTTGCGGCCCTGGATCGTGCCATTCCAGAGGAGGCGCAGGCTGACGTTGGATTCGACGCCATACAGCGGGACCTGCGCAGTATTGGGCGCCTGCGAGATCAGCGAATAGGTCGGCGCATTGCCCTTTCCGGTGAAATCGCCGCGCAGCGTGAACTTGCCGGCCGACGCCGTCTCCAACGCATATTGCGCGCCGGCATGATAGGTCCAGTTGGGCACGTTCGCGAACGCCGCCTGATCCGCGACGTTGGTCGGCTTGCCCGCCACGGCGATGATATATTCGCTATACTGCGGATCGACATAGCCGACATTGCCGTCGATCCGAAACCCGCCGAGCCCGGCCTGCGCCTCTACTTCGAAGCCGCGATAGCGCGCCTTGCCCGCATTGGTGAGCTGGTTGGTGTTGGTCGCGATGTTGTAGCCGTTGACCTGGAGATCGTCATAATCGGTCTGATAGACCGCGGCGTTGAAGCGCACGTGGCGATCGAACAAGTCGCTCTTGACGCCCAGTTCGTAGCTGCGCGCGGTTTCCGGGCCGAACGGCGGCGCACCCACTGTCGGTGCGTTGTATCCGCCCGATCGATAGGCAGAAGCGCCGCGGCCATAGACCAGGACCCCCGGCACCAGTTGGTAGCTGATCGACCCCATCCAGCCGACATTGTCCCATTTGTCTTTGCGCGCCTGGGTGAGGATCGTGGTGGTGGTGGTGGTCGATACCGAGCGAGAACTCAGCGTCTTCTTGTCCTCGGTATAGCGGATCCCGCCGACGAGTTCGAGCCGGCCACCGGCGAAGGATGGCTTCCATCCGATCTGGGCGAAGCCGGCGAGCGAGGTCGAATCGATCGAATAGCTGGTGCTGCGATTGAGCCGGATCGCCGTAGTGGCCGAGAGCGGCGAATTGAGGATCGTGGTGATCGTCTCGTCGACCTTCTCGTCATAATAATACAGGCCAAGCAGATAGTTGAAGTCGCCGACGTCGCCGAGCAACTGAAGCTCCTGGGTAAACTGCTTCTGCGTGCCGGGGTTGTTCGGGGTCACGTGCGGCGTCACCGATTCGACGAACTGTCCCGGAACCGCCGGATTTGCGACAATGCCCAGCGTCGATCCGCCGCCGATGTTGCCGCGCAGATTCTGGTCGATATTGTTGTAGCCGGTGATCGATTTGACCTGGAACGCTGCGCTGAAATCATATTGCGCGGTCAGCACGCCGCCCCAGGTCTTGACCTGCGACTTCGCGTCGCTGCGAGGGTCGCGATAGCTATAATCGCGCGGTCCCACGCCGATCGGGAAGGGCCGGTTATTGGCGACGCCCGCATTGCCGAAATAGGCCTTGCCGACCGCCGTACCCGCCAGTGCTTCCCAGCCGGTATAGGAAATCAGGTCATTGTAGCGACCGCGCAGGTCGAGCGTGAAATCGCCCATCTCGCCCCGGATTGCACCGCCGACGCCGAAGCTGTCGAGCGCCCCGCCCCATTTCGCCGGAGAATAGCCCGGCGCTTCCACCCAGCCGTCGCGCGAATGGACCTGGGCCGACACCTTCGCCATGAACGGCGAGTTGCCCAGGCGGCCAAGCTGAACGACCGACGAAGCGATAAGCTCATTATACGAACCATAGGAGAAATCCGCCTTCATCCCGAATTCGGGCGTCGGGTTGCGCGTCGACAGCAGGATCGCGCCGCCCGTCGTATTGCGACCGAACAACGTGCCCTGCGGCCCGCGCAGCACCTCGACACTGGAGATGTCGGGAAGGTCGAAGGTATTGCCGCTGGGACGCGGCGTGTACACGCCATCGACATAGATCCCGACTGCAGGCTCGACATAGAGCGCCGTCGATAGCGTGCCGATGCCGCGGATATAGATTGCGGGCGCATTGCCGCTGCCGCTCGCCTGGGTGACGCGCAGGCTGGGGGCGAGCTGGGTAATGCCTTCGATACGAACGATGTTGAGCTGCTGAAGCTGATCGCTGGAGATCGCGCTGATCGACAGCGGCGTATCCTGCGCGCTTTCCGCACGCCGCCGCGCCGTGACGATGATGTCCTCGATCTGGCCCTGGTCGAGATCGGGTCCGGGATCAGCCGCCTGCTGCGTCGCGGCGGCGCTCCGCTCCTGCGCCATGGCCGGCATCGTCGCCAATCCGACGACGGCCGCCGACGAAAGCAATACTATGCCGTGGCGCCGTCCAGGCGCGCGCGTGCTCCGCATGGTCAAGATTCCCTCTCCCGGTTTTTTTTAGTTTGAACGGGTTGTAGGAGAGGTTCCGCGAAGGACAAATCTGAAACCGGCACAGCTCCAATGCAAATTGGGCATCTGCCGGTGCGCAGCCGCCGTCGCTGATGACGAAAGCTGATCTACGACAAGCCGCCTAGCCAGCGTGCCCGGCCGCAATTTGCAGGACTTGCCGTACATAACCACACGACTGTTCAATGTCGGGCGATTGTGCATGATTGGCCATGACCGCAGCGCATCGGAAAGGCGTCCTACGCACTCTGGGCATCTGGGCCGTGTGGCTGGCGGTCGCGGTGGTGACGGCGTTCCAGACCTATGCTGCGGGTTTCGCGGGTGGCCCCAGGCTCGCGCTGGGGCAGGCATTGGTCAATGGGCTGATCTGGTATTCGGCCTGGGCAGCACTGACGCCCGGTGTCGTGGCGGTGGCGCGCGCGTTCGCCGACGAACGGCGGCTGGGCAGGCTGCTTGCCATCCATCTGGCCTTCGGGCTGGTCTTCGCGGTACTGCACGCGGCGCTCTACAGCGCGATAAACGCGATGCTCTATTTCCGCGCGCCCTGGGCGCCGTGGAGCAGTGCGCTGCTCATCACGAAGCTGGCGACCAGCATCCATGTCCATCTGATGATCTACGCGATCCTTGTCGCGATCGTGCTCGGCGCGCGTGCCTATCGGACGATGCGCGATCGCGAAGTCGCGGAGGCGCGGTTGGAGGCGCAGCTCGCAGAAGCGGAAACCGCGGCACTGCGCGCGCAGGTGCAGCCGCACTTCCTGTTCAACACGCTCAACGCCATTTCTGCGCTGGTGCCCGACGATCCGATCGTGGCCCAGCGGTTGATCGCGCGGCTGGGCGATCTGCTGCGGCTGTCGATCGACCAGCGCAGGTCGCAGCAGAGCGCGCTCGCCGACGAGCTCGACTTTACCGACACCTATCTGGCGATCGAGGAAGCGCGGTTGGGCGAGCGGCTGCGGATCGTCCGCGCCATCGCGCCCGAAATGCTGACCGTCCAGGTGCCCGCGCTGCTGCTCCAGCCGTTGGTGGAGAATGCGGTGCGCCACGGGATCGCACCCTCCGTCGCGGGCGGCACGCTGACGATCGAGGCGATGCCGGTCGGCGACATGCTGGGCATCAGCGTCGCCGACGACGGCATTGGCGCGGCTGCGATCCGTGAAGGTGTCGGGCTCGGCAACGCACGGCTGCGGTTGCGCCAGCTCTACGGCGAGCGCCAGTCGCTTGCGATCGACACCGCGCCGGGCGAAGGGTTTCGCGTCACCATACTGGTGCCGCGATGATCCGGACACTGATCGTCGATGACGAGCCGCTGGCACGCCGCGCTGTGCGCCAGTCGCTGGCCGGGTTCGGCGATTTCGAACTGGTCGGCGAGGCGGGGCACGGGGCGGAAGCGGTGGCTGCAATCGGCACGTTGCGACCCGATCTGCTATTCCTCGACGTCCAGATGCCCGCGATGGACGGCTTCGGCGTGATCGACGCCATCGGCGTGGATGCGATGCCGCTGGTCGTGTTCGTGACGGCGTTCGATGCCTATGCGGTGCGCGCGTTCGAGGCGGAGGCGCTCGACTATTTGCTCAAGCCGTTCGACGACCAGCGCTTTGCCCGCGTGATCGAGCGGGTGCGGCGGCAGATCGGCACGGGCGATCAGCATCGCCGCCTGCTCGGCGCGCAGCCCCGGCTGGTGGTGCGGGGCAACGGCACCGCCCGGCTGATCCGGCTGGATGAGATCGACTGGATCGGTGCAGCGGGCGACTATGCCGAGGTCCATAGCCGGGGACGCGCGATGCTGCTCGATGAATCGCTGGCGTCGCTGGGGGCGCGGCTGCCCGGTACGGAATTCGCGCGCATCCATCGCTCGGTCATCGTCCGGCTTGATCGGCTCGCCGAGATTGTCCCCGGCACGCACGGCGACGGCATGGTGCGGCTGACGTGCGGTGCGGAACTGCGGTTCAGCCGGCGATATCGCAAGCCGATCGGCCTGTTCCTCGCGCGCTGATCCCGTTCGGCGACGCGCCGGTCCCGCCCGGCGAAACGCCGTTGCCTCGCACCGCGGGGCGGGCCTCTCTCCCCTGCACCATGAGGGAGGGCTGGCCGATGAAATGGGGTTACAGGCTGATGGCGATGTTGCTCGCCATCATGCTCGGCGCGCCAGCACAGGCACAAGGCAGGCTGGAGACCGGGCAGATCCGGTCCGCGAGCTTCGCCGGCAGCAAGATCGGCATCTCGCCGGTACGCAATATCACGATCTACCTGCCGCCGCGCTACGCCGAGCCGGGCAAGCGTTTCCCGGTCGTCTATTTCCTCAACTATTTCTTCGAGGATCAGCGCGAGCCGTTCGCCAGCCACGGTGCCAAGACGTTGCTGGACAAGGCTATCGCGCAGGGTTTGATCGGCGACGTCATCGTCGTGACCGCCGACTTCACGACCCCCGCGGGCAGCGCGTGGTACGTGAACTCGCCCGCGACGGGCAATTGGGAAGACTTCATGGTGCGCGAGCTGGTGCCGCACGTGGATGCCACCTACCGCACGCTCGCCACCCGGGATTCGCGCGGGATCGCGGGGGACGGCCCGGGGGCGTATGGCGCGATCCGCTTCGGCATGCGCCATCCGGAAGTGTTCGGGGCGGTCTATGGCATGCAGCCGGTGGCGACCGGCCCCAATATCCAGCCGACGCACAGCCGCCCGAACTTCGAGCGCATGGCGCGCGCGACGTCGCTCGATGATCTGAAGGACGACGGCTTCTCGCTGATCTTCACGTCGATCTATCAGGCCTTCGCGCCCAACCCGAACCGGCCGCCGCTGTTCTTCGATCCACCGGCGCGGCGCGTGGACGGGCGCATCGTGGTCGACAGCGACAAAATGGCGCGCTTTCAACAGGGGTTCGCGCTCACGGCCTTGCTCCCCGCTTATGCCGACAATCTCAAATCGCTGCGGGGCCTCAAGTTCGACTGGGGGCGTCAGGACACGCTGGTCGATCACGTCTATGGCGCGCAGGCCTTCTCCAATCTCCTCGCCGAATATGGCGTACCGCACGAAGCCGAGGAGCATGGCGGCGGCTTTCGCGACCGGCATTGGGGCGAACAGGGTCGCTTCTACACCGATCTTCTCCCGTTCTTCGCGCGAACCCTGCTGTTCGAGCCGCCCGTAACGCCTGGCGAACGCATCAACGCCGCACATGCAAAGCTGCGCGAGACGATGCTCTCCAACGATGCCGATGCGCGTGCCCGCCTCTACCGCGCCGACGCGTTGAGCATGCCCGAATATCAGCCGGTGCTGCAGGGCACCCGCCAGATTGCCGCCTATCACCGCGCCATGCGCGAACGGCGGCAGGTGACCGATTATGTGCCCGTCGCAAGCGAAGTCTTCGACCTGGGCGACACATTGGTCGAGATCGGAACCTTCACGATCCGCTGGTCCGACCGCGCCGACGAGGAGCGGGGAAAATACGCTTATGTCTGGGGCGTCGAGCGGGACGGCAGCCTCAGGCTCAAGGCCGACATTTGGGGCTATTTCCGCCCGCTGGCCGACCCCGCGGGCTTCTACACTGCGATACCGGAGTCGTCGGCTATCCCGCCAGCCGTGGCCGACCGGGCACTTAGCGAATTTCTGCGAGCGCGAAACGACCGCGACGCCGAGGCGGTGCGGACCAAGGATGTCGAGGCAAAGCTCGTGGATTACACCGACGACGCCATCTTCATGCCCTTCGCCGATACGCCCAAACGCGGCATGGCCGAGATCCGCCCCTATCTGACCGCCTATACCGCAGCAGGAAGCGGCGCGACCTTCCGCGACGTGCGGGTGTGGACCCTGGCGTTCGAAAATCACGGTGCATGGCTGATCGAATATCCAAAATTCCGCGTCGATTGGACCGCGGGCGGCCAGTCGGGCATCGTCAAGGGCGGCGGCATCCGGCTGTGGCAGCGCCAGGGCGATGGCGCGCTCAAGCTGCATCGCCAAATCGGAACACACGACTATGTCGTCCCGCCCCTTTGAGGCGGCGTCCCCGGTGCGCCTGGTAGGCAATGTTGCTCAGGAGCAGGCATTAGCTCGGTCAATCGACGACCTGTCCATGCAAAGCGGAGCGTCCGCTCTGACCGAAAGCCGCAAAACAAGTAGCGAGCCGGTGCCGCGAAATGCGCCTCAGCGCATTTCCAAACGGCCTCTAAGGTTCAGTGCAGCACGGCGAACGCCTTCAGGATTCCGCCGGATAGTCCTTGTAGAAATCATTGCGCCAATGAAAGTTGGTGAAGGTGATGGATACCGAAAAATCGAGCGATTGCACCTGGTGCCACCAGCCAATGGGAATGAACAGTGCGTCGCCCGGCATCAGCGTCACGTCGTGAAAGCGCACGCCGCGCAAACTGGCGAACTCGACAAGATCAAGGTTGGGATCGGTCACGTCCCGAACCCTGCTGAAAACGTGGGTGTCGTTGTAAAGTTTGGGAATCTCCGTCGCGGCGGCGAGGATGACGCGCTTGCGTCCCAGCACCTGGACCAACAGGTTATTGGTCAGATCGTGATGGAGCGCCGTGAAGGTTCCTTGCGGGCCGATCCACAGCATGCCGCCTGGATTCTCGACGCTCTCCGCCAGAAACTTGTCCAGCCGGCCGATATCGGCATGCAGCGGGGATAGGGCAGCGGCGTTGCTCGCCGAGTTGTAGGCAGTGATATAGGCATCGTTGCCCGGATCCGCCTCGATCGCCTCGATGAAGCGGCCGAACGGCATCTGCCGCTTGTGATCGTCCTTATAGCGCTCGAAATCGCCGCTCGCCGACCGCCCGCCTTGATACTCGATCGGTGCATCGCCGATCTGGTTGCGCAAATATGCCGCGCTCCATAGCCGCCGCGCCGGCCAATCCTCGATTTCACCGGAAATCACGACAGGCCGTCCGGGCGCATAATAAGCGTCGAGAAAATTCTCGCCGGTCAGATTTGCACGACGGGCGATCCCGCTTGCCGCGGCGGATAGCGCGCGTTGTTGCTCAAGCGTATCGAGCAGCCACGCATATTTGGCGCACGGACCCTCTGTTTCGGAACCCGCCGCCGCGGCGGGAGGCGGACTTTCGCGCACCGGCGGACGCATCGCCTCCACCGCCCCCCCGGTAAGTTCGGGATGCGCGAAGGCGCGGGGCTGAAGCTTGGTCCCATGGTCTGTGATCGGACAAATACCGTCGGGATTGTGCCCGCGAAAATAGAATTTCTGCCACCGATCGGCGGGTCGCTGGGGTGGGTTCGCCAGCACCTCGGCGTGAAATGCGTCGCGCGCCGTCGACCATTGCTCGAACCTCGCCTTGAGTTCGGGGTCGTCTTCGATCGCGACGAACGATGGCATGACGCTCTCGACCAGCCCGCGCTGCACCGGGAAAACATGCGCGATCGGCTCGTTCTCCTCAAACCGTACCCGCTGATGCGGGCGCGTCAGCCGCCAGTTCATCGTGAAGCTATAGGGCGACCAATCGGTCTCGATGATCGCGGTCAAGGGCGCGGCGCCATCCTTGAAGACGTTCGGCGGCCCCGACACATACAGGTTCCAGCCCGGCGCGGTCCGGAACAGACCTTCGATGTGGAGGGTGACGATCCCCTGGCCGAACAGCGCGACGGGCACCTTGTCGGGCCGCGCGCCGTCATCGACGCACAGCACGACGTCATCCGCGGCATTGCCACCGTTCCAGACCGCTTCAAACCCGCAAGGGCTCAGGATTTCCCAGCCATGGCTGTTGGCGATGCCCAGCGGGAGGCAGCGATACGGGAAGGATTCCGGCGCGTCGTCCATCCAGCCGCGCTGCGCGACGGCGGGGCGGATTCGAGGTTCCCAGCCCGGATACAGGAAGCATGACAATTCCATCGATCTCTCCCTTGTTAGGCCAGCCCTGGGCCTTACGGGCCCGCGTATCGCGAGCGATGCGCCCAGCGCGCGATGCCACGCAGGGTCCGGGCGCCGGCGCACCCTGACAGAGTTGAAGGACCCGGCGCGCATAAATTATGCGAACCCGACACCACCGTAGAGACAAAAATAACGCCTAGATCTTCGTCAATCTGCGCCACTTTTACCTAGGTAGTTTTACGCGGCGCATTATCCCCACATATTGCATTATCATTTTGAATATAGACAGTTATTTTGAATAAATAGCATATTATTCTATTTTAAGAGTCTCTGAAATTAAATCTGGAAATACGCGAGTTTACACCGACATTTTCTCAATTATTCAAGACTATGCAGGTAATATACTCGTTTCCAGTCGTTATAATTTTGTGAAATCATAAGATAACTTTTGTTCTGGAACCTTTGCAATATTAAAGGGTTCCACTCCCGCCTGATGGAAAAAATTTTTCGTATACTCCCGTTATACGCGCAGTTTTTCGAATTATTTGGCGAGTTTCTAAGCCGAAATTCTGGTTACGTGACTGCTTCCCTGCTGCGTGGAGCGGTTCACGGCTGCGTATCTGTCAGCTGGCGAAATGATCATGCTAAAGTCCCGATATCTTGCGCTGGCAGTGTTCCTGCCGATGGTTGCGCATGCCCAGCAGCGACCGAGCGCAGGGACCCAACTCCAGCAGCTCCCCCAGCCGCCGGCGCCGCCCAAATCGCCCCCCATCCTTGACGTCGGGAAGCTAGCGGCCCAGCCCGATTCCGCGCCGGCAGGTCAGTCGGTTCGCGTCACCGCGCTCCACATCACCGGCAACACCGCCTTTGCCGAGACAGACCTGCGCGGCGCGACCGGGTTCGCGGCCGGGACCGACCTCACCTTGCCCGAACTTCGTGGGTTCGCGGCGCGGATCGCCGATTATTATCATCGGCGCGGCTTCATCCTGGCGCAGGCCTATCTGCCGGCGCAGGACGTGCAGGACGGTGCCGTCACGATCGAAATCATCGAAGGGCGCTACGGGTCGATCCAGCTGCGCAACGAGGCCCGGATCGCCGATCGCGTCCCGAATGCCGTGCTGCGCGGCCTTTCGCCCGGCGCGCTGGTCACCAATGCTCCGCTCGAACGGCGGCTGCTGCTGCTTTCCGACATCCCCGGAATTCGTACACGCGCGACGCTGAGCCCCGGGACGGCGGCCGGAACGTCCGACCTGATCGTCGATGTCACGCCGGGACCGCTCATCAGCGGCACGGTAGAGGCCGACAATGGCGGGAGCCGCTACACCGGCATCTATCGCTTCGGCGGATCGATCAACCTCAATAATCCGTTCGGGATCGGCGATCAGCTCGGCGTCCGCCTGCTCGCATCCGATGCCGGACTGGCCTATGGTCGCGCTTTCTACCAGGCGCCGGTCGGCAATTTGACGCTGGGGGTGTCCTATGCCCATCTGCGCTATTCGCTCGGCCGGGAATTCGAAGCGCTCGACGGCACCGGCACCGCCGACATCGTCAGCGCTTATGGTCGTTATCCCGTCATCCGATCGCGACGCGCGAACCTCTACGCACTGGCCGCTATCGATTATAAAGTGCTGCGCGACCGGATAAGGGTCGTGTCGACCGATTCCAACAAGCACATCGGCGAAGTCACGCTGGGCCTGGCTGGTGACTGGCGCGACGATTGGGCCGGTGGCGGATCGACGGTCTATTCGCTCGGCTGGACGATCGGCACCCTCGATATTCGCAGCGCGCCCGAACGCGCGATCGATGCGAGCACGGCCCGCAGCGCGGGCACGTTCAACAAGCTGCAATCCAGCGTCGCGCGTCTGCAATCGGTCGTCGGCCCGTTTTCGCTCTATGCAGCGGCGCGCGCGCAAATCGCCTTCGACAATCTCGACAGCTCGGAAAAGATGGAACTGGGCGGCGCTTACGGCGTCCGCGCCTATCCCGAGGGCGAGGCCTTTGGCGATTCCGGCTATATCGCGACGATCGAGGCACGCCTCCAGCTTGGCGGAGACTCGAACCGGCTGCCCGGCCAGTTCGAGCTGGCCGCCTTCATCGACACCGGCGAGGTACGCTACGCGCAGGACCCCTGGTTCACCGGATCGAACCATGCGCGCCGCAGCGGCTATGGTGCCGGCATCAACTGGGCCGGACCGCAGGGCCTGCTGATCCGCACCAGCTACGCGCGAAAACTGGGCACCGGCCCCGCCACTTCCGCTCCCGACAAGGACGGACGCTTCTGGTTTCAGGTCGTGAAGCAGTTCTGACCACCAACGACAGTGCCCGGGGGCAATCGTCTCCGATTCCGCGTGAAGGATAACAGCATGAACAGCATCGGCCGCTCCAGGCGCGCTCTCTTCGGATCGAGCGCCCTCGTAAGACTCGCCGGCCTGGCGACGATCGGACTCGTCACGCCGATCGCGCTTATGGCGCCGGCCAGGGCCCAGCAGGCCCCGGTCCTCCCCACGGGCGGAGAGGTCGTCGCGGGCGCCGCCACGGTCACGACGGGCGCCGACACCGTGACTGTGCAACAGACCAGCCAGAGCGCGGCGCTCAACTGGCAGAACTTCTCGATCGGCGAGACCGGCAAGGTCGTGTTCGTCCAGCCCAATAGCAGCGCGGTGGCGCTCAATCGCGTGCTCGGTCCCGATGTGTCGAGCATCCTCGGGTCGCTCAGCGCGAACGGCAAGGTGTTCCTGGTCAACCCCAATGGCGTGGTGTTCGGCAAGGGTGCCAGCGTCAATGTCGGCGGTCTTGTCGCGTCGACGCTCGATATTTCGGACGCCGATTTCATGGCGGGAAATTATGCCTTTTCCGGAAGCGGCGGCGTGGTGCGGAACGAGGGCACGATCACCGCCGATGGCGGCTATGTCGCTTTGCTCGGCGCGCGCGTCGACAACCGCGGCGTGATCCGCGCCACGCTGGGCACCGTCGCACTCGCAGCGGGCGAGGCGATCACACTCGACGTGGCGGGCGACGGACTGCTCAACGTGACGATCGACAAGGGCGCGGTCAAAGCGCTCGTCCAGAATGGCGGTCTGCTCCAGGCCGATGGCGGGCAAGTGACACTGACCGCGCAGGCGGCCGGCGACCTGCTCGGCACGGTGGTCAACAACAGCGGGATCATCGAGGCGCGCACGCTGGGTACGCGGGAGGGCAGGATCGTGCTGCTCGGCGACATGCAGAGCGGTACGGTGACGGTCGACGGCACGCTGGACGCCAGCGCCCCCGGGGGCGGCGACGGCGGCTTCATTGAAACGTCGGCGGCAACCGTGACCGTCGCGGCGGATGCCCGGATCACCACCGCTGCCACACTCGGCACGACCGGCACCTGGCTGATCGATCCTGCGGACTTCATCGTCGGTGCGGGCGGCAACATCTCGGGCGCGACGCTGTCGGTGCAGTTGGTGACCAACAACGTCGTGATCAGCACGATTCCGGCGGCGGGCGACACCACCGCCGGCAATGGCGACATCATCATCAACGACGCGATCGCCTGGACCGCATCCGGGACGCCGACCACGCTGACGATGAATGCCTTTCGCGATCTCCTGATCAATGCGCCGATCAGCGCCACCAACGGCAACATCCTGGCCTGCTGCGGTCGCGACGTCATCGTCAACGCGCCGCTGACCACGGTCAATGGCAGCATCTCGCTGAACGCCGGGCAGACGATCCGCGTCTTTCACCCCATCACCACCACCGACGGCAATATCCGGCTGTGCGCAGGCCATGACGTCGAAATCGCCGCGGCGATCACGCTGACCCGCGGCACGGTCATCCCCGCGCAAAGCCTTGGCCTGCCGGTCGGATTGACGCTGATCGCCGGCGCCGACGGCAGCGGACCGGGAACCGCCGGCGGAACGATCCTGTTCGCCGCGGCCGCACCGCCGACGACCGTCACGGTCGCGCCGGTCAACATCTATTACAATCCGCCCTCCTATGCGGCCCCGACCGACTTCTCGACCCATTTCGTGCTGACCGAGGGCGCGACCGTGACGCAGAAGATGCTGCTCTTCCCCAAGGGCGACAAGGTTTTCGACGGCACGAACACCGCCATCCTGTCCGGGTTCAACACCACGGCGGAGTCCGGTCTTCCGGCTGGCGTTACCCTGGTGGCGGGTCCTTCGGCCAGTGCGGAGTTCGACACATCGACTGTCGGCGAAGGCGTGGGGATCACCTATTCCGGATATACGCTTGCTGGTGCCAATGCCGAGCAATACGCGCTCGCCGAC
The DNA here is from genome assembly GCF_000935025.1 of Sphingomonas hengshuiensis. Classification (NCBI taxonomy): domain Bacteria; kingdom Pseudomonadati; phylum Pseudomonadota; class Alphaproteobacteria; order Sphingomonadales; family Sphingomonadaceae; genus Sphingomonas; species Sphingomonas hengshuiensis. Next base: position 998,250 of record NZ_CP010836.1, on the reverse strand, counting down.
TCCTGCTGCACGCCCGGCGCGAGGACGACGGGCAACATCACTGCGGTCCCTACTCCGACGCCAACCCCGACGCCGACGCCGACGCCGACCCCAACTCCGACCCCAACGCCGACCCCGACCCCGACGCCGACCCCAACCCCAACTCCAACTCCAACGCCGACCCCGACCCCGACGCCGACCCCAACCCCAACTCCAACCCCAACTCCGACCCCAACCCCAACTCCAACTCCGACCCCAACCCCAACTCCGACCCCAACCCCAACTCCGACCCCAACCCCAACTCCGACGCCAACTCCAACCCCAACCCCGACCCCAACTCCGACCCCAACCCCGACCCCAACTCCGACCCCAACCCCGACCCCAACTCCGACCCCAACCCCGACCCCAACTCCGACCCCAACCCCGACCCCAACTCCGACCCCAACCCCGACCCCAACTCCGACCCCAACTCCAACTCCGACCCCAACACCGACCCCGACGCCGATACCCCCGCCACCCACGCCGCCGCAGCCTCTCACCGGGCTGCCGCCGGTTGAAGAATTCCCGTCGCCGCCGCCTGGTCTCGTGATTGTCGTCCCCCCGCCCCCGGGTCCGCCATTGACCGTGATCCCGCCGCCCCCGCCGCCTCCGGTCACCCCACCCCTGTACGAGACGCCGCCGGCACCGCCGCCGGTGCCCACGCCGCCGCCTGTTCCGGTCTATCCGCGCAAACCCTCACGGAACTGAGCGATGGGGTCCGTGACGGCCAAAATGCGGGCGCTTTGCGGTCTGCGATGGGGTTGGATGGCAGCGCTTACCTGCGTCCAACCTGCGGTCGCGCAACCGTGGCCGCCCGAGACGCAGGCCGCCCCACGGGCACAGGTCGAGTTTTCCGGGCAAGTCGCGTCGAACGACACACAGCGGCTGGCGAACTGGGTAGCCGCGTCGGGGGACCATCGCGGGCTGCCGTTCGTGATCATCGACAAGGCCGGCGCAATGGTGTTCGTCTTCGATGCGCAGGCCAAGATCCGGGGCGCCGCGCCCGCACTGCTGGGTCTGGCGCGCGCGGATGACGAGGTGGCGGGAATCGGTGCGCGCGCGCTGGCGACGATAAAGCCGGCAGAGCGCACCACGCCGGCGGGCCGGTTCGAAGCGGCGCTTGGCCACGATCTCAAACAGGATCTTCTCTGGATCGACTATGACGCCGCGCTGTCGATGCATCGCGTCATTGCGGGGAAGCCATCGGATCGGCGCCACGCCCGCCTCGCATCGCCGACGCCGCTCGACAATCGGATCAGCTATGGCTGCATCAACGTCCCCGCGCGATTCTACGACAGCGTCATCATGCCCCTTTTCAAGGGAACGGTCGGCATCGTCTATATCCTGCCGGAGACGCGCCCGATCGAGGCGGTGTTCGCGATGGGCGAGCCCCGCGCGCCGGCGGGACGCATCCCGTGAGGATCGCATCCTCGCGGACAGGGCGCGACCGAGCGTTCTCCTCCTAGAGCGCGCGCAGCCCCTTCGCGTCGGACACCTCGATGGCGCCGAACTTGGCCTTCCACGCGCAATAGGTCGCGCTCGACATCCCGTGCCGACGGCACGGATCGGTCACCGCCGCGCCAGCCTCAGCCCCCTTCCGGGTGCGGATACTCTGCTCTTCCGAAAACCGCTCCCGCTTCCTCTGTCCGTCCCTTCTCCGGGGCAGGACTCCGGCGTCAACTGGAGGAAAAGCGGGAGGCACGTCAGACGGGCCCGCCCGTTCCCGCGCCTGATGCCGTGCGGATCGCCGTTGGCATCCCCCGAACGGGGGATCGCAAACTAGCGGAGTGCGGTATGTCGCGCTGTGCAGTGCGTGCGATGATGTGCGCTGTCGAGCGATGGGAGGAAGGGAAATTATGGATCCGATAGTAGACCGCTGCGGCCCCGCATGGCGGGCTGATCGCGACGGAACATGCTAACCGGACGCCCCATCACCCGCGCTTCCGCCGAGCACCTGCCCGCCTTCGCCTGGCGCGCCGATTTTGCAGGCAACTTCCTGCATCTCGATCCGCGCTTCCTCGAATGGCAGGGCGCGCGGATCGAGGACCATCGCGTCAATGCCGATGGCAGCTTCAACTATGTCGATGCGGTGCACCCCGACGACGCCGTCGCTGCGCTGGGCGCCTGGGCCGAGAGCCTGCGCACGGGAAAGCCCTATTTCTCGCAGCAGCGCATGCGTGGCGCCGACGGATCCTATCGCTGGTGCCAATGCGACGGCGTTCCGGTGCGCGATGCCAGCGGCGCGATCACCGACTGGTATGGCACGATCATCGATATCGACGAATTCAAGCGCCTCGAGACCATATTGCGCGAGCGCGAGCACGAGCTCGTTCGGCTGGCGGACACGGTGCCGGTGCTGATCTGGAGCACCACCGCCACCGGTGAGCCCGTGTTCATCAATCGCCGGCTGTCCGAATGGGCCGGGATCGAACTGGCCGATCTCGACGACCCCGACCGGTCGCGGCTTGCAGCGGCAGTCGCGCAGACCGTGCATCCCGAGGACGCAGTTGCGGTGGGCGCGGCGCTGGGCAATGCGTTCGCCACCGGCGCGCCCTTCGCGATGCGCTATCGCCATCGTTGCGCGGATGGCAGCTATCGCTGGGTGGAGGGCAAGGCTGAGCCGCTCTGCGACGATGTGGGGCGGATCGTTCGCTGGTACGGCGTATCACGCGACATCGAGGACGAACTTCGTGATCGCGAGGCGCTACGCACCGCGCGCGAGCGGCTGGCGCGTGCCTCGCAGGCGGCTAACCTGTCAGCGCTTTCGGCGTCGATCGCGCACGAGGTCAGCCAGCCGCTCGCCGCGGTCGTCACCAATGCCCAGGCGTGCCAGCGCTGGCTGGCGGCAGACCCGCCCAATCTCGACCGGGCGCGCCAGATCATCGCCCGTATCGTCCGCGACGGCTTTGCCGGCGCGCAGGTGGTCGATCGGATTCGCGCGCTGTTCTGCCAGACCGGCGAGCAGCGTATACCCGGCCAGCTCAACCATATCGTCGCCGAAGCGCACGCGCTGCTCGACGATGAGATGCGTGCGCATGGGGTGGAGGTGTCGATGTCGCTGGATCCCGACCTCCCGCCCCTTGCCGTCGATCGGGTCCAGATCCAGCAGCTGCTGGTCAATCTGATGCGCAACGGCGCGGAGGCCATGGAGGAAAGCGCGGTCCGCCGCCTGGAGCTCGCGACGCGCCGCACCGACACGCATATGTGCCTCGAGGTCCGCGATTTCGGCAGTGGCTTCGACGACGCCGACGCTGCCTTCGAGCCCTTCGTCACCACCAAGGCGCAGGGCATGGGCATGGGCCTGGCGATCTGCCGCTCGATCGCGCGTGCCCATGGCGGCGACCTCCAGGCCGAGCCAGCGGCGCCGCAGGGTACGCGCATGCTGTTCTCGCTCCCCCTCCCCGCATGAAGGAAGCCGCCATGCCCCATCCGCAACCGCTGGTGCTGATCGTCGACGACGACGGCGCGGTGCGCGCCGCGCTTCAGGAACTACTCGAATCGGTCGGGATCGACGCGGTCAGCTATGCCTCGCCGCGCGAGTTGCTGGCGGCAGACCGCGAGGACCGGCCGGGTTGTTTGATCCTCGACGTCCGGATGCCGGGAGGCAGCGGTCTCGAACTCCAGCATCGGCTGCTGACGGAGCGCGATGCCAAGCCGATCATATTTCTTACCGGATATGGCGACATTCCGATGTCGGTGGATGCTATGAAGGCCGGGGCGGTCGATTTTCTCACCAAGCCGGTGCGGGATCAGACTCTGCTCGACGCGGTATCGGTCGGGATCGCCCGCGACCGCACGCGCCGCGCCGAAATGCGCATCACCGATCGCCTGCTCGAGCGCCACGCATCGCTGACGCCGCGCGAGCGCGAGGTAATGGAGTTGGTCGCGCAGGGCAGGCTCAACAAGCAGGTAGCCTATGATCTTTCGATCAGCGAAGTCACGGTCAAGCTTCATCGCGGCAATGTGATGCGCAAGATGGCGGTGACCACGATCGGGGAATTGATCAGCGCCTGGAGGGAGATCGCCGCGCATCTGCCCGTGGCTTAGGATTTCAGTCCGCTTCGTGCGTGGCAACCGTGCGGGCGGTGCGCCCCCGCCCATATGCGGCCAGAGCAGGTATCGTCAGCACGATCTCGGTGCCCCGTCCGCGGCGCGTGGAGATGCGCAGCGTCCCGCCGGCGCGCACCGCGCGCTCTTCCATGCCGATAAGACCAAAATGCCCGTCGCGTCGCTTCGCAGCCACTTCGTCCGGATCGATGCCGCGACCATCGTCGCGAATTGTCAGGGTCAGCGCGGCGAGGCCATAGGTAACGACCACTTCGACATGCTGTGCCGCAGCGTGGCGATGGGCATTGCGCAGCGCCTCCGCGGCGATCGCAGACGCCTCTCCCGCCGCGCGGCGGGAGAGCGGTCGGGTGGTTCCCTCAACCGTGAGCGTGGTTCGCACGGCGCTGTCCTGCGCCGCGGCTTCAAGCATCTCGCTTATCCGGCGCTCCAGCGGGAGGTCGCTGGTCTCGCTGCGCAGATCGCGCACCTTGTTGCGGCCTTCCACGATCACGGCCTCGGCGCGATCGAGTGCATCGTCGACCGCGCCGCGCAGCGTGTTATCGGCCGGCAACCGATTGGCCACCGCTTGAAAGCGCAGCATGAGCCCCTGAAGACCCTGCAACAAGGTGTCGTGCAGATCGCGCGCGATCCGTTCACGTTCGTTGAGCCGTTCGCGCAGCAGCGCGTCGAAACGCTGGTTCAGGCGGCGAATGCGCAGCGCATAGACCAGCCAGCCGATCGCGAGCGCAGCGACCACGCACAGCAGAATGAACCGGCGCGATTCGATGAAGGTCGGCGGGATGACGATCTCCAGGATTGCGCCCGTCGGGTTCCAGACGCCGTCATCGTTGCTGGCGATAACCTGAAAGCGATAGCGGCCGGGGCCAAGCCCGGTATAGATTGCCTGCCGCCGAGCCCCCGGATCGACCCAGCCGGCATCGACCCCGGCCAGGCGGTAGCGGAACGATACGCGCCGCGGCACGCCGAGGCTGGTCGCGGTGAAATCGATCTGGAGGCTGCGGGTGCCGGCGGGCAAGTCCAGCGACGGCGCCGGGGTTATGGGTCTGCCGTCCACCGCGATTGCCCGTATCAGGACCGGCGGCGGCAGCGCGTTGCGCGCGATGCGGCGTGGGTCGAGCGAATAGATGCCGGTCCGGTTGGCGAACCACAGGCGTCCATCGACGGCCTCGACCAGATCGGTGAAACCGCGGACGCTGCTAAGGCCGATCACTCCGTCATCCTGGTCGAAGATGCGCGGTTTGAACGCGCCCGACCGCCCCTCGATCCGCGCGGACAAGTCGGCGGAGGGCACCCGCACCAGCCCGGCCTGCGATTGCAGCCAGGTCTCGCCCGCCGCGTTCTGCACCAGCCCCGATACGTCGCCGAAGACGCCGTTCTCCCCCGCCGGCACCATCCGGATACGACCGTCGCGCAGAATGCCCAGCCCGCTTTCGCCGCCAATCAGCAATCCGTCGGGACGCTGCAGGATCGCGCCGATAAAGGTGAACGGGTTGCGCTCATACCCGATCAGCGTGCGGAACCGGCGTCCGTCGAACGCCGCGGTATAGCCATAGCCAATATAGGTGATCACGCCGTTGCGGCCCTGCGCCACCATATAGGGAAAGGCATTCGGACGATCGTCGAACGCCATCGCCTGCGGGTTTCGATCGTTCCGATCGTATCGAATAAGGCCGTGCGACGGCATCCCCAGCCACAGCCGCCCGTCGCGATCCTCGAAACACCGCGACGAGGTTGCGAGCGGTCGGTCTGCCGGCGGTATCCGAACGCTTCGGGGGCGCTCGCCGCCGAAAAGACGCACCCCATCGGGCGCCGTGCGGACCCACAACCCCGCGTCCCGCGCCGCGCAGGCGATATCGTCCGGACCCAGGCTTGCGGTCGCCAGCGGCACAGCCTTGCCATCGCCAGCGATTCGGAAAAAGCGGCGATCGACCCGCAGGAATATGGTTTTGCGCCCATCGGCAAAGACCTGGTACGCTCGCGACTCTGTAGGACCGACTGCCCGCAATTGCGTGTCGACCGCGCTGTTATGGACCACGTCCACCGGGTGGAAGCGGTCGATCCCGCGATCGGTGCCTACCCACCAATTGCCCTCGCGGTCCTGGAACGGCGCAGTGGCATAATGGGCATCGCCGGGCGCACTCTCGAAAACCGCCGCCTCACTTGCGGCTCTCGGGGCGCTGCCGGGCAAGGTAAATTTGAAGATCCGGCGTGAAAGGCTTGCCACCCAAGCATCGCCATTCCGCCCGACGCCGATTGCAGGATCCGGCAGGCCCTCTGGGAGAAGCGCGACCGTGCGGCCCGTAGGACGGCCCGCCTCGAACCGGCGGATTTGCTTCCGATCCCCGACCAGGACGCCGGCCCCGCTATCGCGGCTAAGCGCGCAGACCTCGTCCAGCTGGGCGACAAGCGTCGGCGCAAAGGTGACCGGATCAATGCGTATCAGGCGGTGTGTGTCGTCGTTGCGAAGGCAAGCCCAGACCGAGCCGTCGCGCGCGGCAAGCGCCTGGATCGGCTGCCCAAGTTCGGGATAGGTGCGCCTGATCCAGCGTTCGCCGGCATGGCGATACAGGGAGCCCGAACTCACCGCCCAGATTGCGCCGTCGGGCGCTTCAGACAGGCTGTCGGTCCAGCGCCTGGGCGCCTCGCCCGGAGAGGCAGGAAGCACACGGCCGCCTCTGCTGCGGGCGAGGCCGCCAAAGCCATAACCGATCCACAGCTCGCCCCGTCGGGTGTCGAGCAGCGTGCGTACGCCCGAGCCGCCGGTCTTCTCCAGCGCCGGCATCCGCTCGAAACGGACCCCGTCGAAGCGCCACAGGCCCTGGGCGGTCCCGATCCACAGGAAGCCATCGGTCGTCTGGGCGATCGAAGTGACGCTGCTCGGGGCGCCTTCCTCAACGGTGAAGCTGGTGCGCTTATATCCAGGCATCACGGGCAAGCTCGGCGCGGCAGCGGTCAGCGACGCCCATGCGACGATCGCCAGCATCGCCATCCGCGCGTACGAACGCATCCCGCTCCAACCCTCGAATGACCGACGCCGAACGGGATATACGCGCGGCGGACGATCGGCCAGCATCTCGTGCATCGCCGTTGTTTCGATCGCGGCGGCGTGATCGTGACGCGACGCCATGCCTGCCCTCATGCATCGTCCCGATCGCGCGGGAGCAGTCGGATAGTGCGCCGCCCGTATAGCCGGGCGTCCAGCGACAGCGATCCGGGGCCGGTCAAAGCCAAGGCGAGGGCCAGGCTGGCCACCAGCAAAGGACCCGGTGTCCACTCGGCCGACGCAATAATCAGCGCCAGCGCGGCCCAAGCCGAACACCGGGTGCAAAACCCGACCACGATCAGCGCCGCGGCGCCAATGGCAATGCCATGCACCGTCGCGCCATTGCCCCCGCTGGCAGTGCAAAGCAGCAGGAGCAGAGCGACGACGCCCCGCAGAATAAGCAGTCCTTGGCCGGCGCGCCCGGGGGGAAAGGACGAAGGGTCTGAATCCATGCCGATTCATGGTGCCTGGCGCCCCCCTGTCAAACCCCCGAACCTGCTTTCAAACACTCACCCGTTCGGGGGTGTACGATGGTTGCGGCGCCACGCATTATGGCGCGGGCGCGTCCGCGCCGATCGCATCGAATGGGACTGGGAGAATGGTGGCGACGAAGCCGATCCGGATTATGATCGCCGATGATCATCCGATATTGCGAGATGGCGTGGCAGTGTTGCTGGAGAGCCAGCCAGACATGCTCCTCGTCGGCGAAGCGAGTGATGGTGCCGATGCCGTCCGCCGCTATGCCGCGCTGCGTCCGGATGTGACGCTGATGGATCTGCAGATGCCCGGAATGGGCGGGGTGGCCGCAATCCGCGCGATCCGCGAGGACTATCCACGCGCGCGTATCCTGGTGCTTACCACCTATGACGGCGATGCCCAGGCGGCGGAGGCGCTGCGCGCGGGCGCGGCGGGCTTCCTGCTCAAGACCACGCTGCGTCGGGAATTGCTCGACACGATCCGGGTCATCCATGCCGGGCGCCGGCACGTCCCGGCGGCGATCGCCCAGCAAATCGCGCTCCATGCCGGTGACGAGTCGCTGAGCGCGCGCGAGCAGGCGGTGCTGGCGCTCGTAGCCGAGGGTCTCGCCAACAAGGAAGTCGCGTGGGAACTCGGCGTGGCGGAGGACACGATCAAGACGCACCTCAAGAACATCTTTGCCAAGCTGGGCGTATCGGATCGCACCCTCGCGGTGACTACCGCGATGCGCCGCGGTATCCTGAGCGGCGCGGCCTCGCCTAATTAGGGGGCGAGCGCTCCCCGTTGCGGCGGCTCTTGGCCGCGACCGCCTCGATCTCGACCAGGTAACCCGGATTGCCCAATGCAGCGACCTGCACCGTCGTTCGAGCTACCAGATTGGGCTGTTCTGCCGTCCCGAAGAAGCGGAGATAGCCGCGCGTGAACCCCGCCATATCAAGCCGGCCCTGCCGTTCAGGCACGCCGACGAGGAACACGGGCAGCTTCACCACATCGCCGAGACCATAGCCGTGGCGGGCAAGCGTCTGCTCGATCTTGCGGAGCACGATCATGGTCTGGGCCTCGGTATCGCCATATGCTTGCGGCGTGTCGGCGTGCGCGGCTCCGCTGGGCAGCGACGCCACTTCGCCGCTGAGATACAGGGTTTCAGCCGTTGCCGGCACTGTGACCGCTGCCACGATCGGGAGCGTGGCGTGCCGCTCGTGACGTTGGATTTCCTGTGCCTGCGCACTGAAAGCACCGGCGATAAGTACGGGGATCGCCGAAAGAATGGGTCTGCCGAACATCACGAACTCCAAAATCGCGCCGCGCCAGCGATTGCCCTGCCCGACCGATCGCCGGACAGGGCCTTCCGGTGCTATTCAGTTGCGTGCGGGCGCCTTCGCGCTCCGTGCGCCCTTTGCCGCCTGTTCGATGACGTCCGCCACTGCCTTGGGCTGGGTGAGGAACACGACATGGCTTCCCCGCACTTCGGTGGCGATGGCGCCGATGCGACGCGCCGTGCTGCGCAACAATTTTGGGTCGATCGCTCCATCCTCGGTCGCCACCACCGCCCAGCTGGGCTTGGTCTTCCACGCTGCAACCGTGACCCTGGCGCCAAGCGCCGCCATCGCCACCGGCACCTGGCTATCGCGCAGGAAAGCCGCGACCGCGTCGCTGGTGTCGCCCGCGAAGCCTGCCTTGAATTTCTCCTTGCTGAGCGTCGCGAAACCGTCGGCGGTTTCCTCGGGCAGGAAATTGGGCGGGGGCGCGACCTCGGCATATTGGTCGAGCGTGGATTTGCCGACGTCGGGCGCAAAGGCGGCCACATAGACAAGGCCGACCACCTTCTCGTTGCCGCCGGCCTGGGTAATGACACTGCCGCCATAGCTGTGCCCGACGAGAATTGTCGGGCCGTCCTGTCGCGCGAGCACCCGGTTGGTTGCCGCCACGTCGTCCTCGAACGAGGTCAGCGGGTTCTGCACGATGCTGACGCGGTAGCCGCGAGACGTGAGCTCGTCATACACCCCTTTCCACCCCGATCCGTCCGCGAAGGCGCCGTGGACGAGCACGATATTCGTGACGGTCTGCGCCTGCGCGACATTCGGAAGGCTGACTGCAACCGTCGCTACAGCGGCGAGAACGGCGTTTCGAAACTTCATGACGGTTTCCTTCTCTGAAGTACGGAGTCTGTCCGCCGATGCCGGAGTTCCCATCCATTGAACCCGAAGCGGAAGGACGATCGATGGGTCGGACCTCAAAATCGGTGGGTCGCGCGGATCATTTCCGCAGCACGTTCGCCGATGACCGCGCACGGTGCCTGCGTGTTACCCGTCGTGACACGCGGCATGATCGAGCCGTCTACGATGCGCAGACCCTCGACACCATAAACTCTGAGCGAACCATCGACGACGGACATGGCATCGCGCCCCATCTTCGCCGTGCAGGTCTGATGCCAATAAGTCACCGCCGCATCTCGGATATAGTCGGCCATCGCTTCCCCCTTGAGGTCGCCGGGCATCGCTTCGCGTTTCACGAAAGGTCGAAACGCCTGCGCATTGCCCAGCTCGCGGCACAACTCGACACAGCGCGCGGCGGCGCGCACGTCCTCGGGGTCGGACAGCATGTTCGCGTCGATCTCCAGGGGCGCCAGAGCGTCGGAATCACGCAGCAGCAGTCGGCCTCGGCTCTTCGGCTGCGCCAGACCGGCGAACATCGTCCAGCCATGCTCCGGCACGCCCAGCGCGGCGGTACGCTCGCTCGGAACCGGAAACTCGACCTGGCAGAACAGGATGTCCGGAGCATCCAGATCGGGCCGGCTCTTCCAATATAGCGATGCTTCGCTTCCTCCGTTCCGGGGCGCGATCGGTTCGTTATATTCCCAGGTGCAGCCGAACGACACATGGTCCTGAAAATTCTGCCCCACCCCCGGCAGGTGCTGCACGACAGGAATCCCGACGCGGTTGAGTTCGGCCTGGTCGCCAATTCCAGAGTGCATCAATAGCTTCGGAGTCTGAATCGCGCCCAGCGAAAGCACCACTTCCATTCGCGCACCGATCGTCAGGCGTTCGCCACCCCGTTCGAACTCCACCCCCGTCGCGCGTTTGCCGTCCAGGATCACCCGTCGCACCATTGTGTCGGTCAGCACCGTCAGATTGGGTTTGCCCAGGATCGGTTGCACATAGGCACGGAACAGCGAATGGCGGCGGCCGTCGCGAATGAGCAGGTCGGTGATCGCGGCCCCGCCGGGCCCTTCCATCATGCGTCCATTGGGGCTGTCGAAGGTCGGGATGCCAAGCTCCGCGGCGGCGCCCAGCATCGCCTGCGCGACCGGGCTGGGATCAGAGGCCGGCTCGACCCAGACCGGGCCGGAATCGCCGCGATACTGGGTATTCGGCGCACCCTGCCAGTTTTCGATCCGGCGATAGATGCCGAGGACATTCTCATACCCCCATTCATCATCGCCGGCCTCGGCGGCGAAGAAATCCCAGTCGCTGCGATGGCCGCGCGCCCATAGCATCACGTTGACGCTCGATCCGCCGCCCAGCACCTTGCCCATCGGCATGGGGATTGCGCGCCCGTTCAGATGGGGGTTGGTGATCGCCTGAAACGGCCAGACCCGCTCGCTGGCGAGGTTGACCGGCCATTGCCCAGGATCGAGCACGGCCTCGACGTCGTCGCTGCCGCCGGCCTCAATCAGCAGGACCTGGACGTCGGGATTTTCCGCCAGACGTGCGGCGACGACCGAGCCGGATGCGCCGGCGCCGCAGACGATGACGTCATAAGTGGGCTTCAACGCAGCCGCCAGACGCGCCTGGTTGGCATTGGCCCTTTCCTGAAACTCCGCCTGATCCGTTACGCTCGACATCTCTACACTCCTTGGGAGACCGGCGGCCTCGGGACGTGTGGAATCTGACGAGGGCCGCTCCGGCGAACAATCGTGGCGGGAGTGTGGGTTACAGCCCAATAGGTGGAGGAGGACGGGCGTAGATACAGCCCGAAATCCCCGTCACGCTATCCCCAGGTATAGGTTCGGCCCCTGACGCGCGCGCCCGCTTGTCTGGCCAGCACCCTACACCGTTGGCACCGTGCCCCCGTCGATGGTGAATTCGGCGCCATGGATCGCCGCGGCGCGGTCCGATGCCAGAAAGACGATAAGCTCGGCCACTTCCTCAGGCTGCGCCGCGCGACCCAGCGGGATGCCGCCCAGCGCATCGACGATGCTCTGCCGCGCCCTATCCTCGCTGCCGCCGCGATCCGCTTTACCAGCGCGTCCGACGCACTGGTGTAGATCCAGCCGGGGGAAACGACGTTGACCCGCACACCCTTTGGCCCGACCTCTTTCGACAGCGCCTTGCTATAGGTTACCAATGCCGCCTTTGCCGCGGCATAGGCCGTGGTGGAGTCGGGCAGCGGCAGCTTGCGCTGGATCGATCCGGTATGCACCACCACGCCCGATCCGCCGGCCAGCATGTGCGGGATCAGGAGACGATCGAGCCGCACTGCGCTCATCAGGTTGATGTCGAGTTCCTGCTGCCAATGCCGATCCTCGAGCGCCGCAAAGCCACCCCCGGGCGAAGACGAGCCGCCGACGACATGCACCAGGATATCGACGCCGCCGAGCCGATCGATCGCGGCGGCGGCAAAGCTCGACGCGCCCTCCGCCGTGCTCAGATCGGCTGCCACAAACGCTTCGGCTGCCATGAAGTCGGGCGGCCCCGAGCGCGCGGTGGTGATGACGCGCGCACCACCGGCGGCAAAGCGTTGAAAGGTCGCGGCGCCCGCGCCCTTGGTTCCGGCGGTGAGGACCACGCGCTTGCCGCGAAACTCCTCGGGGTCGATCCTAGCCATCATTTGATCTCCAGATCGGTGATGCTGTCGCCGTCGAGGACGAAGCGGAATGTGAGCGTGACCGGGCTGCCGGGGAACGCGCCCGAAACCTCGGCCGTCACCTTGTGGGTCGCCCCGTGCGACAGGATCGCCTGCGGCGTTGCGATCGCCGAGACGGCAATCGTCGACTGCTGGATCCAGGCGCGGATCGCGTCTTTGCCTGCATGCGTCTGGCTTTCGTCGCGTGCGATTGCCGCCGCCGCGAACGGCGCGACCATCGCCTCGAGGTCCAGCGTCGCATTGGCATTGAAATAGCTCTGGAGGGGTGCAGGCAAGATCATGTGCGCTTCCTTTCCGCTGGGGGTTCGTGCCCGTGGGAAATAGCCGCCGCCCGGCGTTGCGATAAGCGGGACAGAAGTGGACGAGACGTCACGCAGGGCGGGATAATCCGCGCCGCAAACTGGACGAAGCCGTCGAGGGGTTGATCTGCACGCCAAAGCCCTGACAAACAGCGTCATGTATCGTGAGGGGTTGAAGGAACTCGCGGCGGTCGTCGCCATCGCAAAGCGCGGCTCGTTCCGCGCCGCCGCGCTCGATCTGGGGATGTCGACGACCGCGCTGAGCAACGCCGTCGGCAGGCTCGAAGCCAATCTCGGCGTCCGTCTGTTCAACCGCACCACGCGGAGCGTATCGCTCACCGAGGCCGGACGGCAATTCGTGGCGCAGGTAAGCCCTGCCCTGCAGGATATCGACGACGCGATGGAGAACGCCCGGTCGCAACAGTCGGTGCCCTCGGGCACGATCCGGATCAACGCATTCCCCACCGCCGCGCGCGCGATCATGGCGCCGCTGGTCGTCGAATTCGTCCGCCGCTATCCGCAGGTGCATGTCGATATCGTCACCGAGGCGCGGCTGGTCGACATCGTCGCCGACGGCTTCGACCTGGGGGTGCGGGAGTTCGATCTCGTGCCCAGCGACATGGTCGCGCTTTCGCTACGCCACCCGCAGCGATTCGCGGTCGTCGGCGCCCCCGCTTATTTCGAGGCGCGGGATCGTCCGAACAACCCCGCCGACCTGTTGCAGCACCCCTGTATCCGCGTGCGCCTGCCCGATGGCGCGCTCTACCGATGGCAGTTTCGCAGGGGCGAGGAGACGGCGCAGGTCGATGTTCGCGGCCCCGTCACCCTCGATGAGGCGAGCATTGCCCGCATGGCCGTGATCGAGGGCCTGGGCCTCGGCTTCTTCATGGATCAGGATGTGCGCGAAGACATCGAGGCCGGTCGCCTGATCCGTGTGCTGGAGGACTGGACGCCGCCCTTCGGCAGCCTGTGCCTCTATTATCCCGGGCGCCGAAACCCTTCCGCCGCGTTCAGGGCCTTTCTGGACCTCGCCCGCGAGCTGAGCGGTGCGTGAGCGGCGCCGCTCCGCTCCACCGGCGAAACAATTCGCGCGCGGCCTATGTCCATGTTCTCCCTGGCGCGCTGAGTTGGCGGGCGCCAGACGCGCTATCGCACGCCCGCCCGGTATCGCTGCGCATCGCACGGTCGACATCACCCGTTTTCGCCCCTGACCCACGGATTGAGCGCGAACAGCAAGCGAGTCTCCCCGGTTGCCGCGATGGGTGGGGAGCGGTGCAGGATCATCGGTTTCTCCGCCCATAGCCGCCCCTTGAACACCCCCACCTCCCCGGCCCGTAGCGCCCGGATATCTTCGTCGGCACCGGCATGGATCCACTGGGTACCCGGACCGACCAGCGGCATCAGGAGCCGGGCGGTCACATTGTCGGTGTGAAAGCGGCGGCAGGCGTCGGTCTCCACGACTTCGAGCCGCAGTTTCAATAGCGTGCAGCCCATGATCGCGCCGAAGTCCGTGCAGAGCGCTACCAGTTCCTCGGTGAGAGCCGCGCCCGCTGCCTCGGCATATCCGGCCGCTGCGACAAGCGCCGGAACGTCGACCGTCAGCGCATCGACCGCAACGATCGCATCGATATCGTCGATGGTGTCCCAATCGATCGCCTGCAAGTCCGTCAATGCGTGCGGCAGCGGGCGCGCCCACACGGCAAGATGCACGTCGGGCTCGACGATTCGGCGCAGTATTTCGGGGCTTTCGCTCGTAACAACACTGTCGTCGCGCACGATCGCAGCCACGGTCATTCCGCCGCCTCCAGTTCCGGCTCCCAGCGCGGGAAGGGATCGCGCAGGCCCATCCACCTCTCGGGCGTCAGCGCCTTTACCGGCAACAGACAGGCGTCGAGACGATGGCGGATATGCGCCTCGTCCATGCCGATGCCGATGAACACCAGTTCCTGCCGGCGATCGCCCCAGACCGAGTCCCAATGCTGCGCCACGAAGCGTTCGAACCGGTCGTCGTTGGGCCAATCGCGCTTCGGGATAGACCCCCACCAGCGCCCCATCCGCGACGTCATCGTCTGCGCCCCGGCGACGGCCAGTTCCCCCACCCAGTCCGGCCGTGTCGCCAGCCAGAAATGCCCCTTGGCGCGCACGACATGGTCGAGCCCGCCATCGGTCAGGAAGGCGTAGAGCTTGGCGGGATCAAACGGTGCCCGCGCCCGATAGACGAAGCTCTCAATGCCATATTCCTCCGTCTCGGGCTGATGGCTGGCATAGCCATAGAGCTCCTTCGCCCAGAGCGGATGCTGCGCGGCCTTCTCCTCGTCGAAAAGCCCGGTATCGAGCATCGCCGCAAGCGGCGCCCTGCCCTGATCGCAGGGAATGATCCGCGCGTCGGCGTTGAGCGAGGCGACCAGCTTCTTGACGATCGCGAGGTGCTCGGGCGACACCGCGCTCGCCTTGTTGATGAGGACGACATCGGCGAATTCGATCTGTTCGACCAGCAGCCCGACCAGGCTGCGCCTATCGTCCTCGCCCAGGCTCTCGCCGCGATCGGCGAGGAAATCCTGGCTCGAATAGTCGGCGAGCAGATTGACCGCGTCGACGACCGTCACCATCGTATCCAGTCGCGCGACGTCGCCGAGGCAATTGCCCGCTTCGTCGCGGAAGGAAAAGGTCGTCGCGACCGGCAGCGGCTCGGAAATGCCGGTGCTTTCGATCACCAGACTGTCGAACCGGCCCGCCTCCGCCAGCGCGCGCACCTCTTTCAGCAAATCGTCGCGCAGCGTGCAGCAGATGCAGCCATTGGTCATCTCGACCAGGCTCTCCTCGCTACGCGCCAGCGCCGCATCGCCGCCGCGAACGAGGTCTGCATCGATATTCACTTCCGACATGTCGTTGACGATGACCGCAACGCGCCGCCCCTCGCGGTTGGCAAGGATGTGATTGAGCGTGGTGGTCTTACCCGCGCCCAGAAAGCCCGAGAGCACGGTCACAGGGAGGCGGCGATCTTCAGCCAGCATAAAGGCTCCTTGACTCAAACGTTATGGTATATCATCTCGCGATAGATGCTCGGATAGCCCCTGTCCAGAGCCCAACGGAGTTCAGATGGCTGTAACTGCAAGAAGACAGGGTCGGCCATGCCGTCAATTGGCGCGCCCTGCGCCATGCGGGGTCGTCTGCGGGAGAGCATGCGCTATGACCCCGCGCTTTCTCCAGACCTGTGACGAAGAACCTCTGGGCCGCGTGCGCGCATGGTTCCATCAGGACCGGGCAACCGGAGCCGCAGCATGAGCAAAGTGTTCGCCGGGCCGCAATCGCTGATCCCGGTATCGGTGCTCACCGGGTTCCTTGGCAGCGGCAAGACCACCCTGCTCAACCATCTGGTCCATGCGCCCGAGATGCGGCGCGCGCTGGTCGTCATCAACGAATTCGGCGCGATCAGCCTCGACCATGACCTCATTGCCCGATCGACCGACGATCTGGTCGTGGAAATGATGGGCGGCTGTCTGTGCTGCACGATCCGCGGCGACCTGCTGCGGACCTTGCGCGACGCGCCCTGGCGTTTCGCGCGCGACGGGACATGCTGGTTCGACCGGGTGGTGATCGAAACCACCGGCCTCGCCGATCCCGCGCCGATCCTGCACACGCTGATGACCGACGCGCATCTGGCCACGCTCTACCGGCTCGACGGTGTGATCGCGACGGTCGATGCCGCCACGGGCATGGCGACGCTCGATGCGCAGGAGGAAGCGATCAAGCAGGCGGCGATGGCGGACCGCATCCTGCTTACCAAGACCGATCTCGCTGCCCCGGAGGAGCGGGCCGCGATCGAGCGGCGGCTGCGCGCGATCAATCCCGCCGCGCCGACCCTTCCGGTCCTGCAGGGTGCGGTCGACCCGGCCTCGCTCTTCGATGCCGGTCTTTATGACCCCGCGTCGAAGACCAACGACGTCCGGCGCTGGCTTCAGGCCGAGGCTTATCAAGGCGGGCATGGGCACGGGCACGGGCATGACCATGGTCACACCCATCCACACCATCATGACGTGAACCGGCACGATGACCATATCCACGCGACCTGCCTGACCTTCGACGAACCGCTCGACGCCGACGGGTTCGAGCGCTGGCTCGACATTCTCACTCTGTTCAAGGGCCCGGACATCCTGCGCGTGAAGGGGATCGTCAATCTCGCCGGCCAACCGAAGCCCGTCGTCATTCACGGGGTGCAACATATATTCCACCCGCCGGTGCTGCTCGACGCCTGGCCTTCCGAGGATCGGCGCACCCGGCTGGTCTTCATCACTCGCGATATTAGCGCCGAAGAGCTGCGGGAAACGCTGATGCTGTTGACGAGCGGCATCCAGCGCTACGGCCTCGCGGGCTTCGTGGAGGGACTGCTCAACGAAGGTGCGCCAGCCCTGGCGCCGAACCAGGCAGGCGCATGACGATTGTCGCAGCCCGCGATATGGTCGAGCCGGGCGACGCTCAATGCATGCCTACCGCCGATGCCCTCCTTCGCAACCGGGGACTGAAATGACGATCGACTTATCTGCGACGACCAACGGAACGCCAATGAACCGCCGCCGCTTCGGGATCGGCATGGCGGCGGCGCTGGGCGGGCTGGCGGTGGCGGGTTGCGCCCGGCGGACTGGCGCGCTGATCGCAGCGGGTGGCGCAGCCCCCGGCTACGGCCCCATTGTGCCCGACCCGGCGGGTCTGCTCGATCTGCCCGCCGGCTTTTCCTACCGCGTCGTCTCTCAATTCGGCGACGCGATGAGCGACGGCCATGTCGTACCCGACCGCGCCGACGGCATGGGCTGCCTCGCCCTGCCCGGCGGCCGTCACGCGCTGGTGCGCAACCACGAACTGCCGGTAAGCCGGATCGCGGACGGCGCGCTGCGCGGGGCCAAGGCTGACATTGCCGCTTTCGACCGGTTGCCCGACGGTCGCGCACTGCCCGGCGGCACGACGACTATCGTCCTCGACGATGCGAGCGGTCGCGTCCTGTCGCAGCATCTGAGCCTCGCCGGGACGATCCGCAATTGCGCAGGTGGCATCACGCCATGGGGAAGCTGGCTGACCTGCGAAGAGGATGTCACGCGCGCAGGCAAGGGCGTCGGCCAGGATCATGGCTGGGTCTTTGAAGTCCCCGCCGCCGCGCGCGGCCTCGTCGATCCGCAGCCCCTCCGCGCGATGGGGCGGTTCAATCATGAAGCGGCGGCGGTCGATCCGCGCACCGGCATCGTCTATCTGACCGAAGATCGCGACGATGGCCTGCTCTATCGCTATCTGCCCGAACGGCGCGGGCAACTCGCTGCGGGCGGACGGCTCCAGGCCCTGGCGCTGCCCGATCCCGCGCGCACCGACAGCCGCAACTGGACGGGCGCCGACGTGGCCGAAGGCGAATGGCTGGCCGTCCGCTGGGTCGATCTCGACGGCACCGACGCGCCCGACGACGATCTGCGCCTGCGCGGCCATCGCGCCGGCGCGCTGCGCTTCGCGCGGGGCGAAGGCATCCATTGGGGCGATGGCGAGCTGTTCTTCTGCTGCACCTCGGGCGGCGCGGCGAAGCTGGGTCAGATCATGCGGCTGCGACCGGGCAAGCCGGACGGCGGGCGCGCAACCGACCGCCTCCAGCTCTTCGTCGAATCGCACGGCAAGGCGATGCTCGACTTCGGCGATAATCTGACCGTCGCCCCGACCGGCCATCTGGTCGTCTGCGAGGACCAATATACCGAGGTCGTCGCCAACCGCCTGATCGGCGTGACGCCGGCGGGTGCCACCTATGTGCTGGGCGCCCTCACCGCGCAGACCGAGCTTGCCGGCGCCTGCTTCTCGCCCGATGGCGGCACCCTCTATGTCAACGCCTATAGTCCTGCCAAGACGCTGGCGATCACCGGCCCTTGGCGAAAAGTGTTGTGATGGAAAGGTCGATGCTGCGCGCCTCACCTTTGGCCACCCGGCCATCACGCTCAATCCATCCCTGCAATCGCCAGCCGCTCCAGCATGGGCGACTGCGCGCTCGCGGTGGGAAACGCGCAATAATCCGCCGCCGCAACGGGTGGGAGAAGCATCCCGCGCTATCGGCATTCTGCACCTGGCTGGCGGAAGAGGCGCGGGACGTAGGCTGAAGGCGGGTCACACGAGCAGGGACTCGTAAAACGCACTGAATCGCCGTTCGGGGTGCCGAATCTGGATTTCCAGAACCCACAGGCCGGACGATGGCGTATAGTCGATATCGCGCAGCGGTCCGTCGAATTTCACGGCGTGCGGAAAGTCCGACAGGCGATGGCCCGACATGTCCAGGTTGAGCTGCCAGCCCCGCGCCTCCGCCTCCAGCGCCGCGCGGCGATACAGCGCGGCGCCGGTCAGCCCCTCCTCCCGCCATGCCGCGCTGGTGGCGTCGAACACCGCGCGCACGTCCCGGGCCGCGCGGGCCATGTCGGGGTCGTTCCCCACCACGAACGTATCCCCGCCATCGCCTTCATACCCGCGCCAGACCGGCCCGATGTCGATGAAAAAGATGTCGTCCTCGCGCAGCAACACGCCCGGATCCGATCGTTCGCCGAAATTCTTCATCGTGTTCGGCCCAAACCGCACATGGATGCCGTGCCAGCCGCGCAGCATCTCGCGCGCCTTGAGCATGCGGCGCGCCATGGCCACCGCGTCCTCCTCGACCATGCCGGGATGGATGGCGGCGGCGATCGCATGGATCGCCGCGCGCGTGTGCTTCGCCGCCTCGACCATCATCGCGGGGTCGAAATGCGCCCCGTTGCGCTCCTCGACCTGCCTCCGGTCATTCGCGACGCTCACCGGGGAACCTCCGTGCCGATGGAATGGGCCGGCCAGCGATGCTTCCACGGCAGCGCCGCCTCCAGCTCGAATGCGAGTTCGAGCAGAAGGGCCTCCTGACCGCGCGCCGCCGTGAACATGCTCCCGATCGGAACCCCATCGGCACCGAGATAGAGCGGCAGCGAAAGGGCGGGCAGGCCCGTCAGGTTCTGGAGCGGCGTATAGGAAACATAGTCGAACATCCGCTCCATGATGTGCTCGAACGAGCGGTCCGGCGCCAGATCGCCGATTGCCAGCGCGGGATGGCGCAGGACGGGAGAGAGGACGATGTCGTATTGCGTGAAGAAGCGGGCAAAGGCGTCGGACGCCGCGCAGATCTGGCCCAGCGCGCCTTCGAGATCGGCGGTGCCCAGCGTTTCGCCATGCCGTGCCAGGTCGCGGGTCCAGGGCTCGAGCGCCGCCTCGGCCGCCGCCTCGCCCATCCGGCTGACGACATGCGCCACCGCATCGCGGGCCAGATAGCGCCACAGCGTCCGGAAACAGGCGGCAACGCCCGGCCCGTCCGCGGGCAGTGGCGCCGCGACGACATCATGCCCCAGCGACGCGCAGAGATCGGCCGCCTGGCGGAGCACCGCAGCAACCTGCGGCGACGGCGCCGCGCCGTCGAGAGTGTCCGCGATCACCGCCACGCGCAGCCGGCGCGCGACCGGCGCGACCGGCATGTCGATGCCTCCTGCGGCGGTGGCATAGGCCCAGGACACGTCGCGCACGCTGCGCGACAGCAGGACGTCGCAGGCGAGCAGGTCCTCCAGGACATGCGGGTCGCGCGCCCGCACATTCGCCCCCCGCCCCGGCTTCAGCCCGACCAGTCCGCAGCAGCTCGCCGGAATGCGGATCGAGCCGCCGCCGTCCGCCGCATGCGCGACGGGCACCATCCCCGACGCGACTGCCGCGGCGGCGCCACCGGACGAACCGCCCGGCGAGCGATCGAGCGACCAGGGATTGCGGGCCGCGCCATAGAGCAAGGGCTCGGTCGTCGGCAAAAGTCCGAATTCGGGGGCGTTGGTCTTGCCCAGCGGGATCAGCCCGGCATCGTCAAACGCCCTTGTGAAGGGGAATTCGATCGTCCCCGGCGCAGCGTCCCGCTTCGAACGCGAGCCGCTTCGATTGGGCATGCCGGGATAGTCCAGCCCGTCCTTCAGCAGCCAGGGCACCCCGGCCATCGCCCCGCGCATATCGGTTGCGCGCGCACGGGCACGGGCACGATCGTAATCCTTGAAGGTCATGACGTTCAGCGCGGCATCGAGATGCTCGATCCGCAGGATCGCGGCGTCGACCAGGTCCGCCGGGGTCAGTTCGCCCGTTTTGACCAGCGCCGCCTGATCATGGGCATCAAGCCGCCCGATCGCAAACGCATCCGCCGCGTTCAAACCCGTTCCAGCATCCAGCATATCGGCCCCGTCGATCATCCATTCCGATCGGGCGGAGTATCGAGGCGGGGGCGCGCGCTCTTGCCAAATCCGCCACGGGACTTAGCCGCGCGATGCACCGGCGGGACCCGGCATGCTAAGCGCCGGCCCGTCGCCGCCAAATCCGGCGCGCGAACGATCGTATCGTCGCCGACACAGGGGGCAGCATGACCAGGGCTCGGACGCACTATTTCGCATGGATCAGGGGAATGGCCTGGGCGATCCTGCTGGGCTGCGGCATGGCGGGACAGGCGGCGGCTGCAGCCAAGGACCCGCCGGGCAGCGAGCACAGGGACGTGCTGGTCCAGGGCCACCTTATGCATTTCGAACTGTCGCGCGGGTCCAATCCCGACCGGGTCATCCTGCTGGAGGCCGGCGCCACGCTCTCCTCGACCGAATGGACCGAGGTGATGCGCCGCCTTCGGAGCAGGACCAACGCGACGATCATCGCCTATGACCGGGCCGGCATGGGGCGCAGCGCGCCGCTGCGCACGCGCTACGACGTCCGGCAGGAGGTGTCCCGGCTGCACGATGCGCTGCGCCAACTGGGCCTGGCCAGGGAGATGGTGCTGGTCGGGCACAGCTATGGCGGCTTCCTGATCCAGCTCTACGCCAATCTCTACCCGCGCGAAGTGGCCGGGATGGTCTATGTCGAGGCAGTCACCGTTTCGGGGCTGGGCGGCGTGGCGGGGGCGACGCTGTTCCGAAACGCGATCTCCGACGCGATCCGGGCGGGCACCAACCAGTTTTCCGATCCGCGGCTGGCGGAGGGCTATGTCAGGACGATGAAGACGCTGATGCGCAATCCCCCGCCCTGCGGCATCCCCGTCGCGGTCATCACCCGCGGTCCGCGCGACATGGCGATCACCGACCCGCTGCTGCAACGCTGGCGCGACGGGCATGCCGCGCTGGCAGCGACAACGGGCGGCACGCTGATCCATGCAGCAAGAAGCGGGCATGTCGTGCCGGTCGACGATCCCGACCTGGTCGCCGATGCGATACTCGGGGTGAACGATCGGGCCGGACGCGCGCGTGCCGACCCGCGCAAATGCGCGCTGCCGAACGGCTAAGCCCCGGACCTGACCGGCGAAGCCGTGCCGCCGCTTTCGTCGTTCGCTGCGACCATGGTTACCGACAGGAAGCGTATATGCAGATCGAAATAGCCCTTGAGCGCTGGCCGATGCGCGCGCCGTTCCACATCGCCGGAAAGAGCTTTGTCGATGCCCAGATCGTCACGGTCGAAGTCACCGAGGGCACCCACCGCGGCCGGGGCGAGGCATGCGGCGTCTATTACACCAACGACACCGCCGACCGGATCGTCGCCCAGCTCGAACAGGTGCGCGCGCACGCCGACCGGCTCGACCGCGAAGCGGTGCAGACGCTCCTGCCGGCGGGGGGTGCGCGCAACGCGCTCGACTGCGCATTATGGGAGTTGGAGGCCGCGCAATCCGGCAAAAGCGTTTGGCAACTCGCGGGGCTCTCCTCGGTTCGCCCGCTGAAGACGGTATTCACGATCGGCATCGACGCGCCGGATGCGATGGCGGCGTCGGCGCGCGCGATGACGCACGCCCCGGCGATCAAGCTCAAGCTCGCCGGGGACGGCGTCGATGCCGATCGCGTGCGTGCCGTGCGCGCCGCGCGACCCGATGCGTGGCTGGCGGTCGACGCCAATCGCGGGTTCGACCGCGCGGGCTTCGTCGACATCCTGCCGGTGTTCCACGAGGTCGGGATCGCGCTGATCGAACAGCCGCTGGCGATCGGGCGCGAGCAGGACATGCGCGGCATCGACCGCCGGATACCGCTGGCCGCGGACGAAAGCGTCCAGGACATCGACGACCTCGCGCCGCTGGTCGGGCTGTTCGACATCGTCAACATCAAGCTCGATAAGTGCGGCGGGCTGACCCACGCATTGCGCATGGAGGCCGACGCTCGAAAGCTGGGGTTCCAGGTCATGGTCGGCAACATGACGGGGACGTCCTGGTCGCAGGCGCCCGGCTTCGTGCTCGGCCAGCGGTGCGACTATGTCGACCTTGACGGGCCGACCTTCCTGGCGAGCGATCGGTCGCCGGCGGTGCGTTATGCCGACGGGTATATCTTCTGCCCCGACACGATTTGGGGCCGCGGCGCCGCATAGGCGCACGCCCGGCGACCGGATTCGCTAAGCCGCGTGCCTTTTGCGCTAACGCCCCGGCGCGTTCCGGGGATAGGCTGCGACGCTTGAGGCTGCCGGCACGCTGCGATCCGGGGAACCTTCCCGCAGTCGACCAGGGGCGCAGTCCGTGGGGAACATGAGCATGAACGGCCATAAACTCCTGTCGCGCGTACCCGCCGAACGCAGCATCCACGACATAAAGCGCATGTCGCGCCGGCTGCACGAAGAGCCTGGAAGCAGGACGGGCGAGGAGGACGGGTGGCTCAAGCCCGTCGGCACGCTCGGCTTCCGCTATGACTATGACATCAATATCGCGCGCGGCGGCTGGGAGTTTTACGAGCTGGGCTCGGGGCTCAGCCTGGTCGTGACGGACATGGTCGCGGCGATCCCGACCCCCCGGCGCCACAACATGACCGGCCATCTGGTGATGTCGCTCGTGGTGAGCGGCGTCATCCCGTTCGCCGACGCGCGCGAGACGGGCCTGGGCGAGCCGATGCGGCGCGGCTATTGCACGCTCTACGGGCTGCGCGAAGGCTCCACGGTCGAGACCGTCTATGAGCCGGGCAAGCATCTGCGCTGGATCACCATCGTTATCGAGGCCGACCGGTTTCGCGACGCTTTGGGCATCGACCCTTCGGAACTGTCGCCCGAGTTGCAGGGCTTCTTCGCGGGAACGACGGATTTAGCCGCCCGCCACATCCCCGTCTCGCATCCCTCGGTGGCGCTTGCGGCGCATGACGTGCTCGAATGCCCGTTCGAGGGGACGGCACGAACCGCATTCCTGCGCGCCAAGGCGATCGAACTGAGCTGCCATGTGCTCAGCGCCATGTCCGATCCGGGCAATGCGACGCTGGGAGAACGCCTGTCCGCGCTGGACCTGCGCAAGCTGGAACGCGCGCTGCAGGTCGTCCGGGCGACGCCCCAGCACCCGATCCGCGTGGATCATCTCGCCGCGCAGGTCGGCCTTTCGCGCCGCCGCCTGCAACAGGGATTCCGGCACCTGTACGGCGATACGGTGTGCAACGTCCGGGACAAGTTCCGCATGGAACTGGCCTTCGATCTCGTCGTCGATTCGACCATGTCGATGATCGAGATCGCGATGGAGAGCGGCTATGAGCACCCCGCGAGCTTCACCCGCGCGTTCAAGGCGTCGTTCGCCGCATCGCCGATCGCCGTCCGCAACGCGGCGCAGGCCGGGCGCGTCGTGAAGCGCCGCCGCACCGCCGCCACGCGCCGCTGAAACCCGGACGCGCCCGGTCTCAGCCCAGCAGCCTGTCGACGATCCTGCCCGGCCCGTGCAACAGCGGGTCGCAGCACGGCAGGCCCGTTTCCGCCTCGATCCCGGCGATCACCGCGTCGATGCTTCCCCGGTCCAGGTTGCTGCCGTTGATGCTGACGCCCACCACCTGCGCGGCGGGATTGGTGAGGCGCGTCGCCTGCAGCGCCATTTCGGCAAGCGCCGAAACGGTCGGCACCGGATAGTCGAGCCCCAGCATCTTCGCGCGGCCCGGCTCGTGACACAGGACGATGGCGTCGGGCTGGCTGCCATGGGCGAGCCCCAGCGTGACCGCGGCATAAGCGGGGTGCGCAAGCGAGCCCTGCCCTTCGATCACGTCCCAATGCGCGGGATCGGCATCGGGCGAAAGCCACTCCGCGGCGCCCGACACGAAATCGGCGATGACGGCGTCGATCACCACGCCCCGCCCCGCGATCAGAAGACCGGTCTGGCCCGTTGCCCGGAAATCGGCGTCCACGCCGCGCGCGCGCAGCTCGCGCTCGATCGCGAGCGCGGTGTATTTCTTGCCCACCGCGCAATCCGTGCCCATGGTCAGCACCCGCTTCCCCGAACGTTTGCGACCGGTGCCCGGCGCGAAACTGCGGGTCGGCGCACGCACGTCATGAACGCTCCGCCCGGTCCGCGCGGCGGCCTCGGCGATCGCGGGAATGTCGATCAGGCGCGTATGCATGCCCGCCGCGACGTCCAGCCCCGATTCCAGCGCATCGACAATGGTGGCGATCCAGTTTTCGGGGATGAAGCCGCCGACATTCACCACGCCGACGATCATCGTCCTGCACCCGGCGGCCTGCGCCTGGGCCGGCGCCATTTCCGGCAGGTCCAGGTCGAATGCGCAACCGGGAAGCCGGTGCTGGGCAAGGCACAATTCGCCCCGCCATTGCCGGATGCCCGCACCCATCTTGTCCATGCCCGTCAGATTGGCGTCACCGAGAAAGATCAGATACGGGCTTTGCATAGGAGGCGTCCTTCGATGACGATGAGGGCACCTCCAATGGCGGGATTTCCCCGGCCGCTCTTTGCGATGCGATGCGCGCGCTGTGCGATTTGGGGCAGCGCCGCCGCGGGGTCAGGCCTTTTGGGACAAGCCGCCGCCCATTCCCGTGCGGATGGCGGGCGCCGCCGCCCTATTCTGCGGCCATTCCCAAAAATTGGCATCAGCGCCAGGAACCATCAAGGATAGTGACATGAGTCCTTTGGCCGGCATCGCCGGAAGACCGCGCCAGCGTGCGGTGCTTCTGTTCATGCTCAGCGCAACCTATGCGGTAAACTATGTCGACCGGCAGATCCTCGCCATCCTGCTGGAGCCGATCAAGGCGGAGTTCGGGCTCAGCGACGCGATGCTCGGGCTCCTGGCGGGTCCCGCCTTCGCGCTCTTCTATGCCACGATGGGCGTTCCCATCGCGATTCTGGCCGATCGCCGGACGCGGACGCACATCATCGGGCTGGCGCTGGTCTGTTTCAGCGCCGCGACCGCAGCCTGCGGGCTGGTGACGCACTTCTGGCAGTTGCTCGGCGCGCGGATGCTGACCGGCGTCGGCGAGGCGGGCACCGGACCGGCATCGCAATCGATCATCAGCGACCTTTACCCCCCCCATGCCCGTGGCCGCGCGCAGGCGCTGTACGCAGTCGGCGTCAATGTCGGGACGATGATCGCCTTTCTGTTCGGGGGATGGCTGGCGCACCGCTTCGGCTGGCGGACGACCTTTTTCGTGCTCGGGATGCCTGGCCTGTTGCTCGCCCCCTATTTCTTCCTGCGCGGGCGGGAACCGCAGCGAAGCGTGGGCAATGCGACGCCCGCGCCGTCGATGGCCGAATGCCTCCGCTTCCTGCGCGATCAGAAATCCTATCGATGGCTCGTCATTGGCAGCGGGTTCAGTGCCTTTTCGGGCTATGGCGTCGCCACCTTCGTCCCCGCCTTCCTGATGCGGTCGCACGGGCTCGATCCGCAGCAGGTGGGGATGGTCTTCGCGATCATCCTGGGCATTGGCGGCGGTATCTGCACCTTCGGGTCCGGGGTGCTTATCGACCGCCTCAGCCGGCGCGATGCGCGATGGTATATGTGGGTCCCCGCCTGGGGGGGCGTGGTGGCGCTGCCCTTCTGGCCGGGTTTCCTGCTCGCGCCCGACATCACCACTGCCGTCCTCGCCGCGATCGTCCCGCTGTCGGTCAGCGCAGTCTATATCGGGCCGTGCATCACCACGATCCAGATGCTCGCCCCGCCCCGGATGCGCGCGCGCGCCGCCGCGGTGCAATTGTTCCTGGGCAACCTGATCGGCCTTGGCCTGGGGCCACAGGTCATCGGGCTGCTGAGCGACGCGCTGGCGCCGGTCTTCGGCAAGGATTCGCTGCGCTATGCGCTGCTGGCCGGAGTGGCGGCCAGCATGTGCGCGATGTTCGCCTATTGGCGGGCGTCACGGACGCTGATCGCCGATGTCGCGCGCTCAGAACGCTATGCGCGCGAGGCCTGATCGCGGTCGCGGCGCAGCAGCCGCCCTGCCGATGCGTGCACGCCGTCCTGCTCCCCCGCATAGGTGCTGTGCCCGTTGACCCACACTTCGACGACTCCGTCCGCCTTGCGGATCGGGTCGGCGAAGGTGGCGCGATCGATGATCCGCGCCCGATCGAACAGCGCGAGGTCGGCGAACGCTCCCACTCGCAACACCCCCCGGTCGACCAGGCCAAAGACCTGCGCGGGCAACCCGGTCATTTTCGCGACCGCCGCCTCAAGCGTGAACAGCCCGGCGTCGCGGGCGTAATGGCCCAGCACGCGGGGGAACGTGCCCCAGAGCCGGGGGTGCGGGCGCACGTCGTGCGGCAACCCGTCGCTGCCGATCATCGATCGCGGATGGGCCAGGATGCGGCGCACGTCCTGCTCGTCCATCGAATAATAGACGGCGCCGGCAGGCAGCAGGCGCCCGGCCGCGATGCGCTGGTCCACGCCCCATTCGCGCGCGATATCGGCCAGCATGCGCCCCGCCATCGCGGGTTCGGCAAGCGACCATGTCACCTGCACCGGCAGGTCATCGCGCAGCAGCTCCACCAGCAGGGCCGTCGACGACGCAGCATAGGGATAGACGTCGAAATCCACCGGCTGCCGGTCGACCGCCGCGTCGATGCATGCCAGCGTTTCGACCGACCGGCCGAAATTCTCGTGCAGCGTGCATTTAAGGTGGCTGACCACGACCGGGCACCCGATCGCGCGCCCGATCGCCAGCGCTTCCTCGATCGATTCCACGACCTTGCCGCCCTCGTCGCGAAGATGCGTGACGTACAGCCCGTTGGCGGCGGCGAGCGGCTGGCCGATCGCGATGACTTCCTCGGTCGTCGCCTGGCGGGATGCCGGATAGGCGAGCCCGGTCGAAAATCCCGCCGCACCCTCCGCCAGCGACCGGGCGAGCAGGTCGCGCATGCGGGCGACCTCGCTCTCCGACGCGGGCTGCACCGCGTCGCGGCCCATCACCGCCGCGCGCAGGCTCATATGGCCGACGAACGCCAGGACGTTGACGGGCGGCGGGGCCGACGTCAGGCGATCGGCGTAGGAGGCGAAGCTGGCATGCGTCCACCACTGCGCATCGCCCAGCAGGTCGAGCGGCGCCATCGGGCGTTCGGTGCAGACCAGCGGCGCCAGGCTGACCCCGCAATTGCCCACGATGACGGTGGTGACGCCCTGCGATACCTTGCACAGCATGTCCGCGGGCTCGCCGACGACCGCGCGATCGTCATGGGTATGCGCATCGATAAAGCCGGGGCTGAGCGTCAGGCCCGTGCCGTCGATCTCGCGGATACCGTACCAGGACGAAAGCGCGCCGATCGCGGCGATGCGATCGCCGCGAACCGCCAGATCGCCTTGAAACCCGGCCTCCCCGGTGCCGTCGACCAGTTCTACATTCCGAAAAAGCGTGTCCGCCTGATGCCGTGCGATGATAGGGTCCCTTTCCGCGCGTCTTCGCTGTACGGCGCACAGATACGCCGCTGGCCAAGGGGGCCGTCTTAACCGATCAAAGCGCCCGGTTAGCTGAGAAATGCGGTTGCGCCGGTCGTCGCGCGGGGCGGCGCGGACTCGCCAATTCGCAGGACCGATCGGCAAAGAACGAAGGCGGATGTGACCATCTGATGACGATGCCGGTCTCAAGGCGACCTGGTGAGGAATCTTCAAGGGGCATCGACAATGGCTATCAGCAAGGGCGCATGGCTCAAAACCACGACATTATTGTACGCGACACTATGTATTTCGCCGGCGTTGGCACAGGAAGAGGAAACGCCGCCGACAAATGATATCGTTGTGACGGGCGCACGGGCACAGACCGCGGGGAAGAGCAGCGTCCCGCTGCTGGAAACGCCGCAGAATATCCAGGTCCTGTCGACGACGCTGTTGAAGGACCAGGGCATCAGCCTGCTCGACGATGCGCTGCGCAACGTGTCGGGCGTTTCCCCCGGCGGGGTCGCGCGCGCCTATGACTTCTACCGCATCCGCGGCTTCGACGCGAGCAGCTATACCTATGTCGACGGCCTGCCGCGCGGCCTGGCGATCAACGCCGAGCTTGCCGGGATCGAGCAGGTCGAGGTGGTCAAGGGGCCTTCCTCGGGCATGTATGGCCGGGGGTCCGCCGGCGGCCTGGTCAACCTCGTCTCCAAGAAGCCGCGCAAGGACGCGTTCGTCACGATCGAGGGCAGCTATGGCAGCTTCAGTTCGACCAACGGACTGATTGACGGCGGCGGCACGCTCAATGCGGCGGGGAACCTCTATGCCCGGCTCGTCGTGAATTATCGCGACGACAAGAGTTTCATCGATTTCAACCCTGGCACCGAACGTCTCTATGTCGCGCCCTCGCTCACCTTCGAGCCGAGCGACCGGACGAAGATCACGCTGCTGGCATCGGTGTCGAAGGACTGGAGCGAACTGATACCGGGGCAGCCGGCCGAGGGCCTCGTCTATGCCGGGCCGCTCGGCTATTATGACCGGCACCGCTATATCGGCGACCCCAAGAATATGGGGCAGATCGACCAGACGGTCACGACCGGAGGATATGAGATCGCGCACCGGTTCAGCGACGCCGTCTCGCTGTACCAGCGGGCGCGGATCACCGATCTCGATCTTGCCTGGACCAACCTGCAACAGCCGTTGGTCTATGATCCCGCCACGGGGCTGCAGACCGAATATTCCCAGGATTATTACGAAGACCGGCAGATATACGGCGTGGATAGCGGGCTCGAGATCACCGCCGACACCGGGCCGCTGGTCCACCGGCTCCTGTTGGGCGCCGAATATAACGGGCGACGCGCCAAGAGCGAAAGCAGGCTGGGCTTTTCGCCGACGGTGCAACTGGACCTCTACAATCCCGATTACAGCGTGTTCCAGTATCAGGCCCGAACCAGCATAACGCATTCGACCTCGCGATCCGACGCCTTCGGCTTCTATGCCCAGGACGATATCAAGCTGGGCAGGCTGAACGTGCGCGTGGGCGGCCGCTACGAGACCGTCGACCTGGGCGATGATACGCAGGACGCGTTCACGCCCAATATCGGCGCCAGCTTCGCGATCGCGAACGGGCTGAACCTGTACGGCAGCTTCGCCCGGTCGTTTGCGCCGCAGGCCGGCCTGCTCGACATCGACGGCAACCAGATCGATCCCGAGCGCGGGACGCAATATGAGGCGGGGCTGAAGTTCGCACCTGGGGGCCGCCGCCTGACCGCCACCGTCGCGATCTATGAACTGACGCGGAGCAATGTCGCGACAGCGATCCCGACCGCGCCGGGGCGTTATGCGGTGACGGGGAAGCAGCGCAGCAAGGGCTTTGAATTCGACGGCCAGTTCGAAGTCATGCCGGGGTGGCAGGTCATCGCCAACTATGCCCTTACCGAAGCCAAGGTGGTGGCGGACAACACCCTGCCCGTCGGCGACTGGGTGCTGGGCGTGCCCCGGCACCAAGCCGGGCTGTGGTCACGATACGAACTGCGCGACGGCAATTTGCGCGGGCTGGCGTTCAGCCTCGGGGGAAGCCATTTCTCGAAACAGGCGGGGGCGGTGCCCAACACCTATTTCCTCCCCGCCTACACCGTGGTCAACGGCAACGTCACCTACCGTACCGGCCCCTTCTCGGCGCGCCTGAACGTAAACAACATCTTCGACAAACGCTACGCCTCCAGCTCCAGCGGCACCTATTTCGTCGTGACCGGCAATCCCCGGATCGCGACGCTTACCCTCGGCGTGTCTTACTGACGGCGGTCCGGCCCAATGGGGTGGAGTGAGTGGCCCCGGATGTCTGGACAGGTTGGCGGCGAAGTTAAGCTAATCCCCGATGCTGTTGTGCCGCCATTCTGGGAATCGTCATCTGAGGGGGCATGCCCCACAGATGACGGTGCGTTGATCCCCCTTGCGATTTCCGTGGGTCACAAACGCCGCCGATTCGGCGGATTCGCCAATAAGTACAGGACTTCTGGTAACGCGATGACACAGCTTCCGCGCTTGTATTCGGCATTATTCTAAACACTTCATCGACTTAGGGTTCCATAGTAATTATTCACGTACAAGCACAGTAAAATATCTCTCGACGAGCGCGGCAACCTTTCACCGAGTGATCGATCCGAGCGGAACTTCGTGTTGACCCTGTCGTGTGGAGCGGCGATAACTGGATCAAATACTCCCCGGCGTTCATTGTCAGGAAATTGCGCGCCTCGGATATATCTGCGGGGACATTGGTGGTAGAACGGGCCTCACCGTGTTGATGGCGCACCCCACGGGATTTTGCGCGGGCGTGGTTCGCACGGTCGATGCGAAATGCCCGCTGGTCACCAAGGTCCACCGCGATCCTGTCAAGACGCCAGGCAGCCGCGCAAGCGCCGACGCTGCGCCCACGCAACGGCATTAGTGGAAGACGGCGCCGAATATGACGGGCGCAGCCTGGGCGGGCGCGACCTCGCCTATATCCGGGGCTGGATGCCCGTCGCCGAATTCTTCTTCCGCTATTATTTCCGCACGCGCGTCTCCGGGCTGGAGAACATCCCGCGCGGGCCGGCCATCTTCATCGGCAATCACAGCGGAGGCCTCTCGACTCCCGATACGGCGATGACCACCTATGTCTTCTGGTCGCAATGCGGCCCCGAGCGGCCGGTCTATGCGCTGATAGATGAGGCGATGTTCGGCTTCGAGCCGCTGGCAAAGCACCTGACCCGCGTTGGCGGCATCGCCGCCACGCCGCGGATGGCGCAGCGCGCGCTTGCATCGGGTGCGTCGCTGCTAATCTATCCCGGGGCCGGCGACGAGGCGTATCGCAGCTACGCCGATCGCAATATCGTCGCGCTGCACGGCCGCAGCGCCTATCTCAGGCTCGCCATCCGCCACCATGTGCCGGTGGTGCCGGTCGTCTGCCTGGGGGGGCACGAGACGCTGATCGTGCTCGACGACGGACGCGGCCTCGCCGACGCGCTTGGGCTCGATCGGCTGGGTATCGATCGCCTGCCGCTGACCTATTCCTGGCCCCATGGGCTTGCCTATGGGGTCCGTCACAGCCTGCCCTTCCCGGCGCGGATCGACATCGCCTTTTGCCCGCCGATCAGCCTCGACGGATTCTCGCCGGCTTCCGCGCGCGATCCCGCCATGCTCGAACTCTGTCACGAACATGTGCAGGCGCAGATGCAGCGTGCGCTCGATCGACTCGTCGCCGCGCGCGACATCGAGGCCGCCGCCGCGGCGGAGGCCCGCTAGCGGCATGGAGTCCGGTCCGGGCAACTTGTTTCTCGACACGCTTGCCGAGTATCGGGCGCTCGTCCTGCAGCGCATGCGGGAGCATATCCCCAGCCGGGGCCGCTACGCCGAGACACTTTACCAGCCGATGCTCGACTATCCCATGCGGGAGGGCAAGTGCTTTCGCCCCGCCTTATGCCTGGCGCTGTGCCAGGCCTGCGGCGGCACGCTAGAGGACGCGTTCGAGACCGCGACCGCGCTCGAGATGTTCCACAACGCTTTCTTGGTCCACGACGATATCGCCGATTGCTCGCATTCGCGGCGCGGCCAGCCCACGCTTCATGCCCAGCACGGTATCGCGCTCGCCACCAACGTCGGCGATGCGCTCAACATGCTCGCGCTCGGCACGCTGCTTGCCAACACCGGCCATCTCGGCCTCGAACGCGCGCTCACCGTGATCGAGGAGATCAGCCGGATGGCGCGCGAATCGACCGAGGGTCAGTCGATCGAGCTCGATTGGGTGGCGGGCAGGAAGGCACCCGCGGGTGCGCGCGACTATCTGCTGATGACCTACAAGAAGACGACCTGGTATACCTGCATCGCGCCGATGCGGCTCGGCGCACTGATCGCAGATGCGCCGCCCGATCGGCTCGGCGCCTTCATCCCGTTCGGCTTCCGCATCGGCGCCGCCTTCCAGATCCAGGACGATGTGCTGAACCTGGTGGGGGACGAGGCGCTCTACGGAAAGGAGACCAACGGCGACCTGGAGGAAGGAAAGCGCACGCTGATGATCATCCATGCGATGGCGCACGCGGATCCGTCGACACGCGCTCGACTCGAGGCCATTTACGCCAAGCCGCGCGTCGAGAAGACTGTGGAGGACATCGGCTTTGTCGTCGAGGCGATCGGGCGGGCTGGCTCGATCGACTATGCGCGGCAGATCGCGCAGCGGCTGACGGCTTCGGCGCGGCGCGCATGGGACGAGCGCTTCGGCTGGATTCCGCCAAGCCCGCACCGGCGCTTCATCGACGAGATGATCGACTACATGATCACGCGCCCGCTCTAGCTGGCGTCGCGGAGTGCTTCTAGTAGCGGCCGGATGCGGCGCGCGCGCGCGGCGCCCTCGGCAAAGGCCCGCTGCGCGCGCGAAATGCGTACCATCAAGGCGATGTCGGCGGTCAGGCGGAGCTGGCGCGCGCGGACCGCGCCGAGCACGTCGATGTCGCCGTCGATCAGCCGAATGATCGCCCGTCGGTTGGATTCCACCCACACCGTAACCGCCGCCCCCGCTGCGCCGGAAACCTGCGGGCGTCCGGCGCCCGAAACGAAAAACCGTTCTCCATCCACCGTGCAGGACACGATCAGCCCTGCCAGCTGCAGCGCCATCGCGGCGAACGCCGCAGGCTCGTCGCGTTCGAGGATGTCGAAGGCCTGGGCCAAGGTCTGCGCCGCGCAGGAACCGGCCATCAGCGCACGAACTCGAAACAGGCGCGTCGGCGGAAGGTGAGCGGCTCGCCGCCAAGGCTTCCGGCCGCCGTGAGCCAGCCCATGGTTTCGTTGAGCTCGACCAGCCCGAACCCCGTCTCGCGGGGAATCGCGATTTGGATCGCCGCGTCCGGCTCGTAGCGGGCGTCAATCCAGTCCACGCCGTCGCGCGCCGCGAAGCGCAGCTGCTGCGGAACGCTGGTGACACGCGACTGGTCGATCAGCGCCGACACCCCGGGGATCCGCCGCACCTCGCCGGCGAAGCGATCCGATCGGCCCGCGGTGACCATGCGGCGGCTGAAGAGTTTCGCGAGCCGGGGGCCGCGCCACAGCGCGAGGCTATGCTCCATCACGCCGCTGCGGGCCCGATCGACGGTCTTGTCGTAGACGAGGCTGAGCGGCTCTCCCCCGATATCCGCCGCCGCCGCGCAGAATCCCCAGTCCCAGCCGAAATTGTCTCCCCAGCGCCAGCGTCCCCAATTGTGATCGTGATAGGCCCGTGCGCCCGAAACCGCGATCCTGCGCCCCCCGACGCGGATCTCGCCCGATGCGGCGAGGTTCGGAACGATCAGCCAGTTGACGTGTCCCTCGCCGATCGGCGTGTCCTTCCACACCATGAAGGGTTCGGCGAGCGGCTCGAGCAACAGATCGACCGCGACCGTTCCGCCAGTATCGGCCAGCGCGAGCGCGTAGCCGCGATCCGCGCAGCGCAACGCCGAGGATCCCAGTGCGATATCGACTCTGCGCGGGTCGACGCACGCGGCGACGCCGTCGAACAGCTTCAGGCCCCCGCTCCAGCCCCGACCGCGTTCGTGGACGAGCAAAATCAGGTTCGCCTGCCCCTTGTCGGGCGTGAACAGATCGCCGCCCAGGCTGAGATTGACGATGACGTCGGCGCCGCTCGCGTCTTCGATCACGTTGAAATGCCACCATTCCTTATAGTCTGGAAGCCTGGGGTCCCCTCGTCCGGGAATATGCGGCCGATCGGCGACCTGGAGCGCCTCTACAAGCGGCCGCATTGCCTAGCGCAGGATCGATGCCTGCGGAGCCGCCGGATTCTCACCGGGCTCCGCGGGCGGAAGCGGCGGCGCCAACTCGGTCACGGTCGAAAGCGTCCGCTCCGAAAGGCTGATCAGCCCGAGCAGCAGATCGACGAATGGATTGCGATCGTCGTATAGCTCGTCCTCGAGCAGGTTGCGGGGGTCAGGCATCGGCGATCCAGGCTTCGAGCGACGAAGCGCTGATACCGCGCGCGATTTCCTCGAGCTGGGCAGCATGCAGGGTGCGCAGCACCGCCTCCAGCAACGCGGCCGGCGTGTCGCCGTCTTCGGGCGCTGCGGACACCAGGCTGTCGATTTCGAGCAGGTTCCAAAGCATCCAGCCCTTGGAACCGAGCTCGCTGCGAGCGATCAGCGCCCGCCAGCGCGCGCCGCCCGGGGTGGCGGCGAAGCGGCGCCCTTCGGCGATCAGGCCACCCAGCATCCTGCCCAACAGCGCCTCCGGCACACCACGCTGCCGCTCCGCCAGCGCCACGAGAAATGCGAGCACGTCGCCGTTGGCGTCGAGGGACGGCTGCGCGGATTCGGTTTCGACATCGATCCGCGAAACCGCTGCGGTCATGCGCCGGATCTCCGCACCGCTTGCTTGCCGCCCGCCTTTGCTGCCGCGCGCTTGGGCGCCGCCGCGGGTTGGGCAGCCGGCGTCGCCGGTGGGGCGTCGACCTCCGCGGACTGCATGGGGCGCGGCTCCGCGATCGTCAGCCGCGTGACAATCTGCATCGCGTCGAGCCCCTCGGCCGAAAGCGTGGCGAGATAGGTGCGGCCGATCCGGAAATCGGGCCCGACTGCGATGATCGCCTCGAACAGCTGCTCCGTACCCGGCGCGATCTCGGCGCCGGGCGGCTCGAAGGCAACGGGGCTTCCGATGAGCTGGCTTCCGTCCTCGCTGATGAAGGGCGAGACGCGGCAGGTGACCGCTATGGTGTCGGCGCGGTTGTTCGTGACCTTGAACGGCGCGCGCACGGTCGAGCCCGGGGCGGCGGTGAGGTTGAGCGTCAGACTGTCCCCCGTCCCGGCGAACTCGGGGCGCTCGGACAAATCCCGCAACACGTTCAGAAAGCGCTCGTGGAAGCTGTAGCTCAGATCGACCAACGTCGAATAATATTCGAGATGCTCGCGGACGATCTGCTTGAGCGCACCGCCCTCGGCCAACCGCTGGCCCTGCCGATTGTCGGCAAGCCGCCGCGAGAGTTCGGCATGGGCCTCGAGCGTCTTGAGATCGGCCTTGATCTTGCGCGAGGCCAGATCGGTTAGCTGCTTCCTCAGATCCGGGTCGGAAAGTACTGCGCCGATGCTCTGGAGTCCGATCATCCGGTCTCGTCCTGGTCGGTCTTGAACACCTGTTCGCCCCCCGCTTCGACGTCCGCCGTGTCGGCACGGAGTTCCCGCGCGCCCTTTGTCTCGCGCGGATCGCAGTAATAGTGATGATACCAGTGCAGCGGCCGCGGGCGCGGATGGCAGCAGCAGTGCAGATCGAGCGTGGGGGCATGATCGATCTCGCGCTCGACAAGCACGGTGAGCCGCAGCCGCATGGCGTCGCATGTTTCCGAAGCGATGGTCACGGCGGCGCCATATTCGACTCCGGACTGGTGGTCGCTCGCGTCGATCACCGCCTCGATCACCTTGGTCTCCCCCGGTTCGAGGTCGACCCTGTCGGGAACGAGCAGGATCCGGCCACCATTGCTGCCGTCGTCGCCCGTCATCGGCTTCGGGTTCAGCGCGAAGATCCGCCGCTGGCTGGTGGTGTTGCGCAGCTTGAAGACGATACGGACATCGCGGGCGCTGTCGATCACCTTGCGAATTTCGCCGAGATCGGAGGATTTGCAGTCGCATGCGGGCAGTCGGCATCCGCGCGCGCGCGCGAGCGACGGCATCGGCAGGCCCTCCAGCCCGCTCGCGCGCATCGTGCGCCGCAGCGCCGCGCCCTGCGCGGCGCTCGCGATCGTCGCGATCTCGCCCACCGCGCGCGCCACCGTCTGGACCTGCGCGAACAGGTCCTTCGCGCCGCGCGTGAGCGCTGCGGCCGAGGGACGGCTGTCGTACGAGGCATAATAGGTCGTAGTCACACTGCGCCTCCCTGTGGATCGTCAGTCAGTCAGTATGCCGCCGCGCCGCCCCTGCCTTTTCGCGCCTGTTCCAAGCGCGAGAATCCGGACCTGGAGCGATGCGGCGCCGAATTGCAGTTCGGCGTCGTAGCGCCTTCCTCCCCGCATGTTGGTCGGCAAGTGGAACGCCACCGGCACCATCTCGGCGTCGCCGGCGGCCAGGATCACCGGTCCGCTTTCGGCGCGGACGCGCGCGAAATCGGTGCGCCGCGCGGCGATGCTGCTTGCCAGCGTGTCGAGGAAAACGCGGTGGGCTCCTTCGGTCCCCTCCATGCCCTGCACCATGGCCATCGCTTCCTGCAACCCCAGGCACGTCTGGTTCTCCTCCTGGAGGACCAGCATCCCCAGCACGTCGATCACGATCGGCACATTGCCATGGTTGACCAGCAGCAATTCCTGAGTGACGATATCTCCGGGTACGCCCGCGATCGTGATCGAGCCGGGGCGAATCTCAGCGCGTTCGTCCGGGAGCACTTCGATCTCGGCCTCGCGCGGCTCTCCTGCGACGTCGAAGACCGCGCGGTACCTACCCGGCGGCGTCGTATCGGGAAGCGAGAAGCGCACGGGCACCTTGCCGCTGGATCCGGGGGCGAGGCGGTTCGAAAACACCAGATGCCGCGGCACGTCCTGATCGACCGGGGCCGAGGAAGTAAGCATCTGCGCGTGGTTCAGCCGATGGAGATAGCCCACGCGCGTCTCGTGGAAGTTCCGAGTGGCAGCGCGGAACTGCCCGATCGGCTCCGGCGCGCGCGTGACCGACAGCACGCCGGCAAGGTCGCCGGGCCGCCCGCGCAGCCGGATGACGTCGTCATGGACCGCCATGGGACGCCGCAACGCGTCCAGCGCCTCGGCCGGCTCGGCTGCGGCCTCGCTCATGTCTCGCAGGGCTCGCACTCGACGGCGCAGCGTTCATAGGCGTTGGGCACATAGTCGTCGAGGATCACCTGAGGCTCACCGCAAATCGAGAATTGCACGACATCGACGCCGTACAGGTTGAACGGAAATATCGAGAGCCCGAAATGGAGGTTGACCGGCATGCGGATGCGTCTGCGCATCAGCCGGAAGATATCGTCCAGCGAGAAGTCCGGCATGTTCGCCATGCGCATCGTCACGCCCATCTGGGTCGTCACGGGATTCGCAGGATCGCCGACCAGTTCGACCGATACGCCCCCCGACATCGCAGTCGCGATACTCAGCGGCGATATATTCTGGTTCAATGTCCACGGATTTGGAAGACTTGGTGCCGACATCAGGCAATCCACTTCGCCAATCAGAGAAAACTCCAGCCCAAGGCTCTGAGTCGCGCCAATAACACTATTGGAATATCGAAGTTATGTATGCCGGGCAATGGGCTATCGATGCGATAGAACAAGTAGTCTGTATATGGTCCGACGATCATGGGCCGCCCTATTGGCAAGGGCGCCGGCCCTCCTTCGACCAGATCGCTTCATGCCGCAAATGTGACTCGCACTATTATCCAAAGCGCCGTCAATATAACGAGGACACGCGATGGTATTTTTAGTGGTATAGATCACATCGCTCTCATAACTACCGTTCAATATCAATTCTGTAGGTGCAATTTTTGAGCCCTCTAGCCTTTAGGCCGCCGACCTCCGCGCCACGCCGGCCAATGATCAGCGCCGGAAATCGGCGATCACCGGCCTCTTCGCCGTAACCGGGTCGTGGTGCAGCGCCGCCATCGTGACGCGCCGCACGTCGATGCCGACGCGTGGCGCCTCGTGCAATAGCCGGGCAAGTCCCGCCGCCGCAGCATCGACTGCGCATTTCCCGCCCGGATCGACCAGCAGAAGCGCGAGGCGGTCCCAGCCCTGCTCCCCGCGCCGCAACTCAATCTGGAATGCCTCTGCCCCTGCTGCGAGGGGTGCAAACAGCGCGACCTCGAAATGCTGCTCGGCAAGCAGGAACGAGCGCGCGTTACGCCCGAGCAGTTCGAGCAGGCGCACGCCGTCGCGCTCGACCAGCCGGCCGACATCGCCGACGAGGTAGCGGAACACGGGAAAGCGCTTGCGATAGCCGTTGGTGACGGCGAGCTCGCCGAACCCGTCGGGGTCGGGCGCCATCACTTCGACGACGATCTGCGGCAGGATGCGGAACAGCCCGGGCTGGCGGCTCGCGTCGGACCATGCCCAGATGCCGGTCTCCGCGCCGCCGTAGAGCGACCAGAATCGCCGGGTGCCGAAGCTTTCGGCAAAGGCTTCCGCGGCGCTCGCGGGGAGCGGTTCGCCCGCATAGAGCAACTGGGGAATATCCAGGCGCACGCCGCCGGTGCGGAGAAATTCTGCGAACAGCTGAAGCTTCGAGGGTGTGGCGAGCAGATGCGTCGGCGCGAACCGCCGCGCCGTCGCCACGACATCCTCGTACCGGGCATGCGCGCTCATCGGCAGCGAGGTCGCGCTACAGCGTTCGAGCAGGTCGTCGATGATCGCCGCGGTCCGGTACATGTCGGCATAGCCGAACAGGTTGAGCGCGACCGTCGCCGCATCGAACATCCCGCCGGCCATCAACGCGGTGGCGAGCGCATGGCGCTGGGCATGGTTTTCGTCGATGTCGACCGGAAACACGAGCGGGGTCTGCGTGCTCCCGCCCGAACGGACCAGATAGACGCCGCGCGGTTCGGCGCCGGGCGCGAAACCGTCGAGGTGCGGCTTCAGCACCGCCTTGTCGACCGGCGGCGCGGCGCCATAGTCGTCGATCCCGGCGAAATGGTCGCGGTAGAAACGATGCGCGCGTGCGCGGGCGAAACCGTCGCGCAGCAGCGCCGCATCGCCGGGGCCGGTCATGCGTCGGGCGTCTCGAACAAGTCGCGATACTGCGCCAGGAACGGCGCCCGCTGGTCCTCGGGCAAGATGCCCAGCGCGTGGTCGTGCCAGCGCGCGAGGAGCATTGCCGCCATCCGCCGGTCGCGGCGGTCGGCGCTGGTGCGATAGCGCAGTACGGTCGGCGGGACCTCTAACGCGCGCCAGTCGCCGCAGCGGCGGTGCGACAGGCTGTCGGGGGAGACGCGAAAACGGATCAGGGGCTCCGCGACCAACCCCACCGGCGCATCGGCGGCAACGACGTCCTTCAGAACGCGATACCAGAAATCGACGCCCTCGTTGAGACGGGCGCGTTCATAGCGGTGCGCGCCTATCCAGCGGCGCCGCACGACGACGTTGCTGGCGCGGCCCATCATGAATTCGGGGTGTGCGACCGCGCGCAGCGGGTCGGCGAGACCGAACAGCCCCTCCTCGATCGGCGCAAGCTCGGCGGCGAGCAGGGCAAGCTCCGGAAACACTTCGCCAGCGGGGTCGCTCGCATAGCCGATCACCGCCATTGCGAGCGCATGACGGTCCATGATGTCGCGCATGTAGCGCAGTGCATCGGGGCGCAGCCTGTCGTCGGCGTCGAGGCAGAGGAGAAGCTCGCAGTCGGCGCGTTCGATGCCGCTGTTGCGCGCCGCCCCCGGGCCACCATTCTCCGCCCGCCGCACCCACTCGACGCGCGTACCCGCGAGCGCGGCGGCATGGTGGGCAAGCGCCTGCTCCGCGACCTCCGCGCTGCCATCGATGCTCGCGTCGTCGACGAGGATCAGCGCGTCGGGCGGGACCTCCTGTCCCGCAAGCGAGGCGATGGTTTCCGCGACGAACGCCCGTTTGTCGAACAGCGGGATCACGACCGCAAGGCTGGTCATCGCGCGACCAGGGGTACGTAGATCAGGCCGCGATCGCCGTGGAGGTTGATCACCGACGCGCTGGAACCGCGGAAGATGCCGGGGCCATAGCTCGTCGCGTCGCGGCACAGCTGCAACCCGACCAGATGCGTCGCGCGGGCATCGCCGGGCGCGCCGTAGTTTCGCTGCGCCAGATACTGCTGGTACATGTCCCGGGACCAGTCGCGCTCCACGCGCGCGCGCCACGCCGCCTCCCCGCACTCGCGGCGCACCAGCGCGTCGATTCCGCGCCCGCCGCTGCTGCGCTTGGCGATCATGTCCTCGTCGCGCGCGAGCAATGCTTTGCAGCCATCGGCACAGCCGATCGTCCAGGAGGGGATCAGGAAGCCGCGCAGTTCCTCCGCCTCGTCCGCCGGCAAAAGGCTCCGGCGGATCGCATCGTCCCACAGCACCGCGAGTACGCGCTTGTCATGGACCAGGATCAGCGTGCGGACATCGTTGAAATAACGCCCGGTGGCGATCAGGTGCCGCAGCACCGCGCCGGGGATCGACGGCAACTCGCTTCGGTCCATCTCGAGGATGACATGGTCGATCGTCCGCCCGCCCGCGCGCAACGTGCCGCCCACCCGTTCGAGCGCGGTCGGCGAGACCGACAGGAAGTCGATGCCGCGTTCGCCAAGCATCTCGGCGAGAAGGAAGATTTCGGTTCCCGCCTCGCCCGCATGGAGCATCGCCACGGTATCGCCGGGGCTATAGGGCGCGCACAGCGCGTCGACAAAACCATGCCCGGTCACGTCGCCCAGCCCTGCGGCAGCCGCGTGCGGCGCGAGTGCCTCGGCTGCACGTTCGCTCACCATCCACCCGTTGAGCGGATAGCGTGCGCCGATCTCGCAGACCCGTGGCTGGCCATTGCTGTCGTGAACGAAGTCGGGGCGGTGCCAGCCGACGCGATAGGGCTGTCCGTGCGCCAGCCGCAGGATCGCTTCGATCGGGTCGGGCAAGGCATAGACCGAGCGGATGCGCGGATCGTCGAAATATTGCGCGACGATCGCGCGCAACGCCCTGTCGAGCAGCTGGTTCAGCCGCGTGAGCCGCGCCAGATAGTCGGGGGTGACCAGCACCGGCATCGCCGCGAGCTGTTTGCTGTCGATGATCGGCGGAGCGCCCATCCGCGCCGCCAGCGCCGCGCGCTGGTCGTCGGCGAAGCGGCGCTCGGCGATGCGCAGCAAGGGCGCATCGCCGCCTG
Organism: Sphingomonas hengshuiensis; assembly: GCF_000935025.1. NCBI lineage: Bacteria > Pseudomonadati > Pseudomonadota > Alphaproteobacteria > Sphingomonadales > Sphingomonadaceae > Sphingomonas > Sphingomonas hengshuiensis. Next base: position 956,530 of record NZ_CP010836.1, on the reverse strand, counting down.
TGTCGCTCAATGCACCGCCTCGACCTCGACCGCGTCCTGCAGACAGATATGCTCGAGCACGGCCGCCTTTTTCTCGAGATACTGCCCCACAATCTCGTCGAGCGCATAGTCTGCGATGGCGACGTCCATGGCATCGGCGAAATGCTCCAGCGCGCTCAGCGCGTGGAAGAAATGGTTCTTCTCGGTCGGCCCGGTATGGACGCTGATCCAGCCGAGGGTCTGGCGGATCGATGCGTCGGAAAAACCATAGTCTTCGGCCAGCCAGCGCCGGAACAGCGGGAGGATGAACTCGACCTCGCCATGCGTGTAGATTTCGTGCGTCAAGGTGGTGAGCAGCGCGATGACGGGGTCGCGGTCTCGCAGCGAATTATGGTCCTTCCAGTCCTTGAACGCCTTCGCCGCCGGATGCAGGTAACGCCGCGACAACCAGCGATCGTCGCCGACGATGTCGGTCGCCATGCGATAGAACATGTCCGCGTGGAGCACCCGATGCGTGACCGCGAGGTCCTCATCGATGATCCGGTCGAGGCTGGTGAGCGCGCGCAGCAACGCGCCCTCGTCGCCGACTGGCTGCCCGCGATGGAGCAGGAGCGTCAATCGATTCCCGATCCCCGCAACCGTAGCCGCGCTGTTGTTGGTCTGCGACCAGCTATGGAAGAAGCTGGACAGCGCCTCGGGATCCTGCCGTTGGCCGGTCAGGGTGATAAATCCATCTTCGATCGTACGGAAATATCGGGAGTTTTCTGAAAAGCACCGTATCAGTTCATCTCGGATGCGCGTGGATGATACCGATTCAAGCACAGGCAATATGATTGCTCGCAGAGAACCCGCCATCGTCCACCCACCCCTTCGACTTCACCTGTCTATCTCAGCTTCGCATCTTTTATACGCACAACCTGCGCCGATCCGGATACGTCCGATTCGACTGCAATACATCGTAAAAAATACGGCACGGGCAAACAATAAACTACTCAACTCGATATTAAGTGATATTCGCATGGCCGACTCCGACTGCCTACAGAGCGGAAGCCAGCTATAAGCTCTCCAAGCACGAACTTCACTGCGCAAGGGATATCGCGCGGCCGATGGTGCTCCGGTCAGCGACCAACAGCGCCGCCACCACAATCCACTTGGTGACTAAAGGCCGCCTCCTCCCCGCATCGATGGTGATGCCGGATCGAACAAGGGCGTCGGGAGATTGCGCGCGGCCACCTAAACAGGGATTGCCTTTGCCCGGCTGCGCGGCATACCATCCTGCGAACATATGTACGGTATGCGAACAATCTGGGGGATAGTATGTTTTCGTTGATGCTGGCAGTTACCGCGGCGGCGCTCGCGCCGACGGAACAGGACGTTCCTGCGCGCTCCGCGGTGCTGCAGATGCCCGCCATCCTGCCGCTGGAACGCCGGGCCGAGACCGAGGATCGCTGGCTCAAGCAGCGGTTCGAGACAGTGCTGCCGATGCTGATGCGGCGCGACAAGGTGCAGATGTGGGTCCTTGTCGCCGGCGAATATAACGAGGACCCGATCGTCGAGACGATGCTGCCCGCCACCTGGCTGCACGCGCGGCGCCGCACGATCCTGGTGTTCTTCGATCCGGGCGCGGGCAAGCCGATCGAGAAGCTGGCGCTGGCGCGCTATCCGGTCGGGGATTTCGCCCCGGCTTGGAACCCCGACGAACAGCCCGATCAATGGGCCGAACTCGCCAAGATCATCGCGGCGCGCAATCCGTCGACCATTGCGCTCAACAGGTCCGAGGGCTTCCCGCTCGCCGACGGGCTCAGCTCGACGCATTATGAGGCGATCGTGCGCGCGCTGGGCCCGGACCTGTCGAAGCGGCTGGTGGCACATGAGCGGCTGGGGCTGGGCTGGCTGGAGACGCGCATCCCCAACGAGATGGCGACCTACCCCATAATCTCGCGCATATCGCACGCGATCATCGAAGAGGGATTTTCCGAACTGGTGATCACGCCGGGGGTTACCACGTCGGACGATGTCGTCTGGTACTTCCGCAATCGCATCGCCGAGTTGAAGCTCGACACCTGGTTCCAGCCCAGCGTCGCGATCCAGCGCGCCGATGGAGGCAAGTTCAGCGTGCAGGAAATGGGGCATCGCGGCGACGCGATCATCATGCCCGGCGACATGCTCCACGTCGATTTCGGCATCACCTATCTGGGGCTGAACACCGATATCCAGCGGCTCGCCTATGTGCTCAAGCCTGGCGAGATACAGGCGCCCAAGGGGCTGCGCGACGGGATGGCGGCGATGAACCGCGTCCGTGCCGCCACCATCGCCGCACTCAAACCCGGCAGCACCGGCAACGAAGTCCTCGCCACCGCGCGCCGGCAGATCGAGCGCGAGGGGATCGAGGGCACGATCTATTCGCACCCGATCGGCTATCACGGCCATGGCGCGGGAACCTGGATCGGCGCGTGGGAGAGCCAGAAGCCCGCGCCGGGACGCGGCGAGTATCGCATCGACCCCAACACCGCCTGGTCGATCGAACTCAACGCCGAAGCGAAGGTGCCCGAATGGGGCGGCCAGAAGGTGCGGTTCATGCATGAGGAAGACGGCTTCCTGTCACCCGATGGCAGCTTCCGCTTCCTCGATGGCGGGCAGGAGAGCTTCATCCTGGTGCCCAGGCCCTGATCGCGACTGCCGCTCCCGCCAGCGCGCGGGAGCGCAATCGCATATGAACAACACGCCGTCATCCTGACGAAAGTCAGGATCCATTCGGTGCTCCGCCTACGCTTCTTGACCCAACGGAGTGGAGAATGGGTCCCAGCCTGCGCTGGGATGACGGAATATATGCTTGCCCGAATGCGTCTACGATTTCCGCTCCCGCCAGCGCGCGGGAGCGGCAGCCGGCTTATTCCGCGCCGATCAGGTGGAACCTGGTCTGGCGACCGTCGATGTAGCGCACGGTCTGGCCGTCGAAGAACGCGTCTTCCTCGCTCTTGAAGTCGACTTCCTGATTGCCCCATTCGGGCACCGTGCGGGTCGCCTTGAGTTCGATCGACCAGGCGATGTTCGGGCGCAGCTTATATTCGCCGGTGGGAACGAACTTCTGCTCCTCCGACAGGCCGATACTGCTGCCCGCGGCGTGACCGTGATAGCCGATCGGGTGCGAATAGATGGTCGGCTTCAGCCCCTGCGCGATCGCCTTGCCGCGGGCGCGGTTGAGCACTTCGTTGCCCGTCACGCCGACGCGGAATTCGGACGTCACCGCATCCTGAACACAGTTGCTGTCGAGCAGCCCGGCCCTCAGCCCCGCCGGGGCATCGCTCTCGCCGTCGCGCAGCACATAGGCGACATGCTGGGTATCGGTGTTGAAGCCCAGATAGACGATCCCGAAATCGACGCGCAGCATGTCGCCCTTCTGGATCACGCCGGCCTGTTCGCGCAGTACGCCCGGCGTGCCTTTGCGCGTGACCTCTACCGAGGGATGGAACCACGAACCGAAGCCCAGGTCGTTGACGCGTTGGCGATACCACCACACCAGATCCTCGTTGGTGGTCACGCCGGGCTTGACGACCTTCGCCGAAAAGCCCTCGCCGATGATCGCATGCGCCGCGCGCACCGCCTCGGCATAACGCACCATTTCCTGCGGCGTACGCGTCTCGAGCCAGCCGATCGCCAGCGGATAGCCGGGCACGATCCGTTCGCGCATCGCCGGCGTCAGCGCAGCCATCAGGTCGGTATATTGGCTGTGGGTGATGCCGTCCGCGAACGCCGTCAGCGACGACGTGTTGAGCGCGATCTTCCTGGGATTGCGCGCGGCAACGAGTTCGCGGACGCGCGCCCATTGGTCGGGCTGTTTGTCCATGTCCCATACGGGTTCGTACAGGTCGCCCATGCCGTGCTTGCTCACCACCAGCCGCTCGATCGGCTTGCCCTGACCCGGATCGAAGAAGATCAGGATCGTGCGGCGCCGCGCGCGCAAATTGGTGGCGTTGAGCATCGTCGTCATCACCGGGTCTTCGAGATATTCGCGGGCGACGAGGATCCACATGTCGATCCCGTTCTCGCGCATCAGCGCGGGCAGGACGGTTTCGAACCGCTGTTGCAGCCACCGGTCGCGCAGCACCGCCTGCTCGCGCAGCGGCAGAATCGCGGGCATGGCGGGCGACATCGACGCCTCGCTCTGGGTCGGCGTGCACGGCGCCGCCGAGGCATGCGGGATCGGCAGGGCGAGCGCGGCGGCGCTGCCCATGGTCAGGGCCTTGAGGGGAGACATACGTGTCCTTTCGTGGAGCCTAGCCAAAGGGCTGGTCGAGCGAGGGGGGCGGCTGCGTGAAATAGCGCGGGCCGCGATCGGTCATGTAGAAGCAATCCTCGACGCGGACGCCGAAGCTGCCGGGGAAATAGAGGCCCGGCTCGTTCGAGAAGCACATGCCCGCGGCCAGCGGCGTGGCCTCGCCATGGACGAGATTGACCGGCTCATGGACGTCGAGCCCTATGCCATGTCCCGTGCGATGCGACAGCCCGGGCAGCCGGTAGCGCGGGCCGTAACCGAGCTTTTCGTAATAGCCGCGCACCGCATCGTCGACGCTGCCCGCAGCCGCGCCGATCCGCGCCGCCTGCATCGCGATGTCCTGCCCGCGCCGGGCATCGCTAAAGGCCTTGCGCTGCTCCGCCGAGGGCGCGCCGTGGACGAAGGTGCGCGAAATGTCGGCGTGATAGCCCTCGATCGTGCAGACGCAGTCCATCAGCACGATCAAGCCCTCGCTCAGCTTCAGCCGCTCCTTCGAACCATGCGGCAGCGCGCTGCCGGGACCGATCTGGGCACTGCTCGATCCGCGCTGGCCGCCCAGCCGTGCGATCTCGGCGGTCATGATCGCGTTGATCTCGGTCGCGGTCATGCCGCGCTGCACCTGCGGGTGCGTCGCGCGGTACGCCGCGTTGAGGATATCGTTCGCACGCTGCACCAGCGCAATTTCGGCGGGGCTCTTGATCAGCCGCAGCGCGTTGACCACGTCCGCCCCCGACACGGTGCGCAGATCGGGCAGCAGCGCGCGGATGCCGTCGACGATGAAGAAGCGCGCAGTCTCCTCGATCGCCAGCGTGCCGCCGGCCAGCTTCTTCGCCTTGAGCCAGTCCGCGATCAGCGCGAACGGACTTTCATCCTCCTGCCACACCCGCACGTCGCCGGGGACGTCGAGCATCTCGCGGATCGACGGTTCTTCGAAGAAGGGCGTGACGATCAGCACCGGGCCTTCCGCGGGGATCACCGCGGCGGTGGTGCGTTCGCTGCGCCACCAGTCGACTCCGGTAAAATAAACGAGCGACGATCCCGCCTCGACGAGCAATGCAGAGAGGTTGCGGCGTCGCAGCTCGGCCTGAACCCGCGCCAGCCGCGCCTCGCGCTCGGCGCGCGTGATCGGCAGGGCGGTGGCGATCGCCGGGGATTGCGGCTTGGCCAACGCGCGCGGTGCCGCCCCGAGCGCAGTGCCCGCAGCGGCGAGCCCCAGCACTCCGCGACGGCCGAGGCTCACTTCGCGCGGCTCCCCAGGTCGCGCAGCAGCGCATCCCAATAATCGAGCTGACGCAGATAGGCGGCGATCGGCACGCGCTCGTCGGTGCCGTGCGCACGGCTGTCCTCGGGCATCCGCAGCGGCAACGCACCGGCGCCATAGGTGGGGATGCCGCGCTTGCGGAACTCGCGCCCATCGGTGCCGCCCGACGACATGCTCGGCTTGAGCTCGACCCCGGGATAGACCTTGCGTACCGACCGTTGCAGCGTCGCGAACAGCGCGGGGTTCACCGGCGATACCGGGCTCTCGACCGCCTCGCCGATCAGCGCGAAGCGGATCTTGTCGTTGCCAATCGCCTCGACCAGCTTCGCCTGCACCGCCGCGACCGGGGTGCCGGGGAAGATGCGGCAATTGACGGTGAGCGTCGCATTCTGTGGCAGCGCGTTGGGGGCGTTGCCCGCCTGGAGCATCGTGCCGACACAGGTGGTTTGGAGCAGGTTCGAATATTGCGGATATTTCTCCACCTCGGCGCGCGCCGCGGCGTCGGTCGGGTTGGCCAGCAGCGTCGTCAGCGCAGCGCCGAGCGCCCCGCCCTTCTCCGCCGCGAGGTCGGTGACCATGATGCGCGTGATCTCGTTGAACTCGACCGGGAAGCGCACCGACTGGACCTTCTTGATCGCGTCGGCGAGTTCGTAGATCGCGTTCTCGGGGCGCGGCACCGAGCTGTGGCCGCCCGGGTTGCTCGCCGAGATCGCGAAGCTGGCGTTGGTCTTTTCCGCTGCCTGGATATTGAAATCATATTTGCCGTCGGCGGTCACCGAACCGCCGCCGGCATCCGAATTGAGCGCATATTCGGCGCGCGCCACCCAGGGATGCTCGATCAGCTTGCGCGTGGTCAGCATGCCGGTCTCCTCGTCTCCCGAAAAGGCGAGGAGCAGATCGCGCTCGGGCACGAAGCCCGCTTTCTTCAGCCGGATGAACGTGGCGACCAGCGCGGTGACCCCCGCCTTGTTGTCGGTCGAGCCGCGGCCATAGATATAGCCGTCCTTCTCGGTCGGCACATAGGGATCGGTCGCCCAATTCTCCTTGAGCGCGTCGACCACGTCCATATGGCCGAGGAACGCGATGGGCTTCGCCGCCGGGTTGCGGCCGGCATAGCGCACCACCAGCCCCACGGTCTTCTCGCCGTCGATCTCGACGGGCAGCATCTGGATATCCTCGTCGCGAAAGCCCGCTTCGCGCAGGCGCTTGGCGAATTTCTCCGCCAGCACCGGCACCTGCCCCCGCCCCTTGGCGGTCGGCGTGGCAATGGCTTCCTCCAGGATTGCCCGGGCCATGGCGCGATCTGTGTCGGTCACCGCCGCCGCCTTCTGCGCCGCGGCAGGCAGAGCCGCTCCGCCGACAGACACCAGCACCAGCGCCGCGACGCGCCGAGCAAATCCGTGATTCATGCAAACACCCTCTCGAAAACGAAAAATCCCCGGGGACGATAGTGCGTCCCCGGGGCTGGTACCAATCAGAAGCCGATCGACGCGCTCAGGAAGAGATAGCGGCCGGTCGCGTCATAGAATTGCGGGTAGGTGTTGCCGTTGCCGCCATCCTCGATCGCCGAAGTCGTGGTGAGGGGGGGGTCCTTGTCGAGGATGTTGTTCACGCCCAGGCGGAGCGTGAAGTCCTTGCGCACGGTGAGCGCCGTCGACAGATCGAAATAGCTGCGCGCGTTGAGTTGCTCGTTGAGCGCGGCATAGCTGCCGGTGAGCGCGGGCTGATCGCTCGTCTGCGCGATCTTGACCGACGACACGAAGCGCCAGCCGAGCGCCACGTTGAACGCGCTGCTCGGCGCCCAGATCGTCGTCAGCTTGTGGCGCCATTCGGGACGCGGACGCCCGCACAGCCCGGCATAGAGCCCCGCGCATTCATACACGTCGGCGCTCGGCGAATTGGGCAGCGGCACCGTCTTGTACGAGTCGAGATAGGTGCCCGCGAGGTTGAAGCTCAGCCGCCCGCCGCCGATGCCGAGATCGTCGAGGTTCATCCGGTAATCGACGGCGACGTCGACGCCCTTGGTCTGGAGCGAGCCGGTGTTGACGTTGAAGCGGCGGAAATACCCCGCCTCGCCCTGCCACAGCGACCCCGCCGGGCTGCGTTGGATCTGGTTGCAGAAATACGCATCCCCGCTCGACAGGCAGTTCGCCAGCGAGAGGTTCGGGTTGACGCTGCCGACGAGGTTCTCGACCTTGATGTCGAAATAATCGACCGAGATGGTCAGCCCGCGGACGAAGCTCGGCTCGAACACCGCGCCGAGCGACAGCGTCTTCGCCGTCTCCGGCTGGAGGTCCGGGTTACCACCGATCAGCGAGTTGAACTGGCCCGCCGGATTGTCGACGATATTCCCATATTGCGCCGCCGTCACGCCCGTGCGTGCGCATTGCGCGAAGGTCGCGATCGGGGTCGCGCCCGAGCAGGGATCGTAGGACCCATCGGCATTCTCGGTCAGCTCGACTTCGAACAGCGTCTGGCTCGAGAACAGCTCGATCACGTTCGGCGCACGCACCGCGCGCTGGTACGAACCGCGGAAGCGCACGTCGCGCACCGGCGCCCAGTTCAGCCCCAGCTTGTAGGTGTCGGTCTTGAAGCCGGTGTCATAGTCCGAATAGCGATAGGCGCCTTCGAACGAGAGCGTGTCGAAGAACGGGCGGCTTTCGACCAGCGGCACGATCAGCTCGCCGAAAAACTCCTTCGCCGCGGTCGAACCGCTGATCGGCAGCTCGGGGCTGGCGGAAGCCTGATAGATTTCGTCCGGCTGGTAATCGACGCTGTTCTTGCGATATTCGAGGCCGAAGGCGATGCCGATGCCATTGTCCGCAAAGGGCGACTGGATGCCATAGGTGCCCAGATTGCCCTCGATCACGCCGACGATGTTGATCAGGCTGGTGTCGCCGGTGATGCTCTTCACTTCGGCGACATAGTCCGTCGCAGCCTGGCTGGCCGAGGCGCCGAAATAGTCGAGCGGCGCGCAATTGGCGTCGTTGTTGTTCGGATTGGCATCGGCATTGATCGCGCAGACGATCTGGCCGGTCGAGTTGCGCACCGCGTTGAACGCATTGGCCGTGCGCTGGCGATTGGAGTCGCCCGAGAAGCGGCTGCGATAGCTGACCTTCGAATAGATGCCGTACAAATCATAGTTGAACGGGCCGAAAACCGAACCCTTGGTCCCCGCGACGACGCGATAGGTCTGGTGCTGGATGTCGTCCTGGCGGTTGCCGCCTTCGACGTTGCGGCGCGCGACCAGCACGCCCTCTGCGACCGAAGCCGGGCCGGCATAATTGCCCTGCGCGTCATAGGTGCTGGCGGTCGACAGGCCGCGGCTGGTGCACAGGAAATTGGCCTGCTGCGTGCTCAGGAACGGGTTGTCGCAATTGATCCCGTTGATGCCGTTGGCATTGATGTTGATGCCGGCGCTGTTCACGCCCGGCGCGATCTGCGCCACCGAGCGATCATCCATGAACGCCAGTTCGAGATACGGCTTGAAATGGTCGTTCACTTCGTAATGCGCCGTCGCGCCGAACGAATAGCGCTCATCGGGGCGCTGGTAATAGTTATAGGGCGCGAAATTATAGGTCTGGGTGCCCGCGACGAACTGGCCGTCCGATACGCGGAACGAGGTCGGCAGCCCGGCGATACCGCCCGCATTGGTCAGGTTGGCGGGGGCATTGGTGCCCGATCCGCTGCACGAATAGGTGTTGCCGCCGGTGCCGGTGGTGCCCAGCGCGCACGCGCTGTAATCATAATCGGCCTGGAGGATCGCATTGACCTTGCGATAGGTGGCATAGGCCGTGACGTTGCCGCGACCATCGGCAAGATTGCCGCCCGCGACCGCCGAAATCTCGGTCGTGAAGCCGTTCCACACGCTGCCGTCGGGCTTGGGATAGGCACCCGGGACCGCCGCGTTCCGGCTGTCCAGCAAGTCGCGCAGTTCGCCGCGATCGTTATTGTGCTGATAGCCGCCGACGCTGCCCGTCATGCGGAAGCCGTTGAAATTGTCCATCAGCTTGAAATTGACCACGCCGGCGATCGCGTCCGAGCCATAGACCGCGGATGCGCCGCCGGTGAGCACTTCGACCGACTGGATCAGCGGCGTCGGCACCTGGTTGAGATCCGACGGGATGTTCTTGGGCGAGCCATAGGGCAGCCGCCGACCGTTCACGAGGACCAGCGTGCGCGACGGCGTGAGCCCACGAAGATCGACCTGTGCCGTGCCGGTCGCTTCGTTCGAATTGGCGGCCCCCTGCGCCGCGAACACCTGTGGCAACTGGTTCACCAGATCCTCGGTGCGCACCGTGCCGCGCTGGGCGAACTCTTCGGACGAGATCGTCGTAATCGGGCTGACGCTGACGACATTGGCCGAGCTGATGCGCGAGCCGGTGACGACGATGGCTTCGCCTTCCTCGCTTACCGGCGCGTCTTCGGCGACCTGCGCCATCGCGGGCAGCGCCGAAAGCGTGCCGAGCGCGAAGACCGAGCCGAGCAAAGTCGCGCGAATTCCGTTGCGTTGGATCATGATATATTTCCCCGTTTTTGGTTTATGTCTTGGTGATTGGGCGGCCCGGGCCGCGATCAGCGGTAGCGCCAGCTCGTCAGGTCGGCGCCCGGCGGGGCCGCCGCCTCGATCCGCTTGAGGATCTTGGGCACGTACATGCTGTTGTAGCGCAGCCGCCCGACCGAATTGGGCACGCTGGGATCGCCGTTCCAGCAATGCTCGTCGCGGTCGCCATAGGTGAGCTCGCCCTGATAGGCCGGCGTCGCCTTTTTGAGGAAATCCTCCATCAGGTAGACGGCGTTGTTCAGGTAGAAATTGTCCATGTCGCCGACATAGATATGGATCTTTCCCTGGAGCTTTGGCCCCAAAGTCTTCCAGTCACGTTCCATGATGTAGCGAAGATCGTAATTCTCGCGCCAATAGTCGGCGACCTTCTTGTCGATGACGCCGGTCGCCTTGTCCCAGATCCGCTGCGGATAGCCGTCCGCGCCCATCGGCGAATAGACCGCCTCCCAGATATCCCATTGGCCGCCCGAGCGCGTCTTGTCGCCGAGCACCGCTTCCCAGCGATTCTCGTCCTCGGCAGTGTAGGAGACATGGCCGAGATAATCGCGCTTGCCGGGCTTGGCGACGCGCCCGAACGGGCCTTCGCGCCAATAGGCGTTCTTGTCCTCATAGAGGTTGGTGACCATCGTCTGGCGGAAGTCGATCGGGTCCGGGCAGGCCGCGAACGCGCCGTTATAGTCGTCCGGATAGAAGACCTGCACCGCCAGCGCTTCCCAGCCGCCGGTCGATCCGCCGTAGAGGAAGCGCGACCAACCCTGCCCCAACCCGCGGAACTTCTTCTCGAGCGCGGGGATGAAATCATAGGTGATGGCGTCGCCATACGGCCCAAGATTGGCCGAGTTCACCGCATAGCTGTCGTCATAATAGGGATTGCTATGGTCGATCTCGACGATCAGCATCCGGGGGAAATCGGGCGACGTCCATTTCTTGTAGAAGTCATAGGCTTCCTGCTGCTCGGTGCGGGCATAGCAAGGCTCGTTGCGGAAGCGTTCGCTCTGGACGCATTTGACGTTCGGATCGGGCGGCGTGGTGCGGAAGCCGCCGAAATCGTCGGGGAAATGCCCGTGGAAGATCGCCAGCGGATATTTCGCCTCGGGATGCTTGTCGAAATCCTTCGGGACGAGGACATGGCCGTTGAGGAAGACGTCGCGGCCCCAGAATTTGGACAGCCGCTCCGACTTGAACTTGAAGTGGCGGATGAACTCGCTGTCCTTGGGCTCGACCACCGGGGGCAGGATATCGGTGAGCGCGATCGTGATCGCCCCTGCCCGCTTGGGGTCGAAATCGACCTTGACCGGCTTGCTGATGATGTTGCCGGGTTCTTTGCGCCAATTCTGCCCTGCGCCGCGCGCGGCGGGGAGCTTTACGGTCTTGCCGTTGCCCAGGGTAAAACTGTCATATTTGTGGAGAACGGCCTGCACCGTGTAGGTGCCCGCCGGGATGTCGGCCAGCGTGCGGCCGGGATATCCGGGGACGGTCGCGCCGATCACGCGGAACTGGCCCTTGCCGAATTTTTCGACCTGCAGCCCGAAAATCTGCGGCGCGTCGAACGCGGGGCCGACCTGGAACCGGGGCTCGGTCTTGTCGTCCCGGGTCAGGATCAGGATCAGCCGGCCTTCATAGGTCGTCGCCGAAACCGGCGCGGCCAGTTCGACTCGGAATTCCTCCGCATGAAGCGCGTGCGTGCCCAGCGTCAGCGTCGCCATCGCGACACCGACCGCGAATATCTTTCGCATGTCCGTTTCCCCTGTTCCGGCGCCCCTTTTCGGGTCTGACCGTGAACAAATGTGTGATTTTGGTTACGCCGTCTGTCAATAGGGTTTGAGCGCATAGCGCACAAATGTTTTGCCAGTGAACTGCGCGAACCTCCGGGAATCTACGACATTCACCGATTTCAGCGGATTTCCGAGGATAATTGCGTACACTGGCGGGCTGAACCGAGTCGTCGGGGCGTTCGCCTGGCGAACATGTCCGGGCGGTTTATGGAGAAGGTTCAAAATTTAGCCGATCCCCCGAGCAGATAGAGACGCGCCCTTCGCGGCGAAGAGGACTGAAAAGTGGACGATTCCGACATTCTGGAAGATCTGGCGCCTATTGAACGCGATGGGGTCGAAAGCGACGGGCACGAACCGGACGACAGCGACCGCGATTACGTGGCGTCGCTGGCCCGGGGTCTCGACGTGATCTGCGCCTTCACCCGCTTCACGCCGCGCATGACGCTGAGCGAAGTCGCCAAGTCGGTGAACATGTCGCGCGCGACGACCCGGCGGCTGCTGCTGACGCTGGTCCGCGAGGGCTATGCCGAGAAGAACGACCGGCTCTTCTCGCTGCGGCCCAAGGTCCTCCAGCTCGGCTATTCGGCGCTGTCGTCGGTCGGAATCCTCGACGTGGTCCAGCCGATCATGAACGAGCTGACCCAGCGCACGCAGGAATCGATCTTCACCGCGGTGCTGACCGGCGACGACGTCACCTATCTGGCGCGGTCGACTCCCGATCGCGTGATGGCGGTCAGCATCAATATCGGCAATCGCCTGCCCGCTTATGCGGCATCGACCGGGCGGGTGCTGCTCGCGGGGGAGAGCGACGAGGCGCTGGAGCGCTATCTCGACCGAGTCGACCTCACGCATCACACGGCCCGCACGGTGACGTCGAAGGCGAAATTGCGCGAGGCGATCCTGGAGACGCGGCGCTGCGGCTATTCGCTGGTCGACGAGGAACTGGAGCTGGGCGTGCGATCGCTATCGGTGCCGATCCGCGACGCGCGGCAGCGCGTGATCGCCGCGCTGAATGCCTGTTGCCCGTCGGTGCGCTTCACCGTGAAGGACATGGAGCAGCAGCTCGTCCCCGAATTGCTGAAGGCGGCGAGCCGGATCAACCAGGGCTTTCTCGGCTGACCAAGGCCCCTCGCAGGCCGAGTCACGCGTCGATCCGATAGCCGTGATCTGCCATTACCGCGGCGAAATGCCGTTCGAGCACGCCGGCCTGGGCGCGGGTCAGCACGTCGCGCCAGCCGCCGACGCGGCCCGAGCGAAAGAAGCGCGCCTGCCCCGGGCGGCTTTCGCGGAACCCCTTGCGGGCTTCCTGGCGCTGAAGTTCTTCGAACCGGGAATGGTCGACCGCGCGGCGAATATCGGCGTCGCTGGCGTGCCCGCCCAGAAAGTCGATGATGCCGCGCAGCGTAGCGGGCGTATCGCCGTGCATCGCCTCGTACCGCACGACCTTCGTCGGGACCACGCGCTGCAAAGACCATCCGGCGACGTGCGCCCCCCAGTCGCCGACGACATAGGGCAGCAGAAGCGAGCCCGCCGAATGCGCCCGGGGATCGATCATCTGCGCGATTGCCGCGTCGATCGAGAGGCTGGCATGGTGGCTGAGCGATACCGCGACGTCGCGGGGATCGCGGACGATGTACAGCGCGCGCCGAGCCGCGGTGCCGAGCGTGGGCTCGCCCGCGTGCCGCCAGAAGCGATCATGCGTCTTGCAGAAAAACGCCTGGCGCCGGTCCTGCGCCACGAAATCGCAGTGCAGCGGGCGCAATGCGTCCAACTCGTCGCGGTCGAGCATGTCCGGATCGACCAGCATATCGTCGGCGAAGCGCCACCGGCTCACGAGCGTCTCGGGCTCGGACAGGTTGTTGATGTCGGCGGGGCGGTCGGCGCCGGACAGGAGGTTCGCGAGCAGGACGCGCATCCAGGTATTGCCCGATTTCGGATAGGAGGCGAGCCAGACGAGCCCGGGAGGGATGTCGGTCACCGCCCCGCCTCCTCAGCGCAACCCGGCCCAGTGCGCGTTGAGCATCGCCACGCCTTCGTCGAGGCGACCGAACTCAAAGGCGCGGTGCAGGCGAAACACGGGGACATGGCCGAGCAGCGCCGCCGCCCGTCTGGCCGGCTGCGCCCGGTCCGAATAGGCGAGTGCCAGCCGCCGGCGATAGGTCTGGTGGAGCAGCGCCTGCGCCGCGTCCAGCAAGGGAAACGGCGTGATGCCGGCGGGGGCGGCGGCATTGGCGTGGGCGAGCATGTAGATTGCGGCCAGCGGCGCGGCGACGGGCGCGTCCGATGCGTCCCCCACCCTCACATGAAATTTCTCGATCCGGCGCCGCACGCGCGCGCCGACGCCGTCGCCCAGCCCGATCGTCGCGATGCTGTCGGGATAGAGGCGCAGCGCGCGCCCGTCCGCGTGCACCAGCGGCCCGCCGTGCGGAGGCTGCTCGATCGCGCAGACGTCATCGGCCAGCAAGGTCGCGCCGTCGCGCACCAGCGCGCCGGCAAGCGTCGACTTTCCGGCACCGCTTGCGCCGCAGAACACGAAGGCGCGGCCTTCCCGGACGACCGCGGAGCCGTGGAGCAGCATCGCGCCCCGCTGATAGAGGATCGCCGCAAAGGCCGTGCCCGTGACGAACACGAGAATATCGTCGAGCGGAGTCTCCGGCGCCGGGCACACCGTGATCTTGCGACCGTCTTCGGCGAGGAAGCGGCCGATCTGGGGCAGGTTGAGCAGGAAGCTGCGGTCGTCGGCGGTCCAATTGGCCCCGCGGTGCGCGGGGGTCGCAAGGCTCTCCGCGACCTCGCCGAGATGGATGGTGACGTCGGGCGGCGCGGCCTTTGCCGGATCGTCCGCCAACCGCATCGGGAGCGCGAATTCGGACGCCACCGACAGCCCGGACAAGCGATAACGGTAAGGCGACGAGGGACGCGCGGACATGGCGCGATTTGAAAGCAGCACGTGGGAAACACAAGCATTTTGTCCAAGCGGGCGAGTCCGCGTCAAATCGGGCGACAGACACGATGCACTTGTATTGCCAAACGGCCGGGTTAGGCTTATCCTTATCTACATAGTGCCATAGCTGAGCCGGGAATTTCAAATGATGAGCGGTGATTTACCAAGCGCTTCCGCCCCAGAGCTTACTGGCGGCAACCTGCGCAAGCCGTGGCATCCTCCGGTGATCGAGGATGCAGATATTTCCGCGGTCACCCATGGCGGCGGAAACTCGGGGATGGAGGGCACTCCCGTCATGAAGACGGGCTCCTGATCGCATTCCTTTGGCTTCGTCCGGGACTTAATTTCGGACAGTAACCAGCCCTTTGCGGGCCAATGTGATCACGCCGTCTCTGACGCTTGTCGCGTCGATCTCGGGCAGCGCGGCGGATAGGCTCGCGACCGTGTGGCCGGCGTCCGCCATCACCAGCGCCAGAATATGGCATTCGATGCCTTCCAGCGTCCAGCTCTGCGTCCCCGCCTGGACGGTGCGGCCGGGTTCGCCGTGCGCCCCCGCCTGCCCCAGCGGGCGGCGCAGCGTCGGAACCACGCGCGTATCGGGATGGACGCGCCGGTCGACACCCAGGAACCCGGCCTGTAGCGGTTCCACGCGCTGATCCAGCAGCGTGAGCACGGCATCGAGGTCCAACGCGTCGACGGCGCGATGCAACAGCTGCTTGGCGGCGGTCAGCCACGCCTGTTTCTGCGCGGCGTCGGCCAGGATCGGCAGGTCCTGGCGCCCGATCTCCTCCGCCTGGCACGCCTCCGCCAGCGCCGCCGTAAGCGCTTCGAAACCGGGCGTCGCGATCCCGATCGTCAGGTGCATCGCGTCCTCGCCGGGCGCGAGCGCCGCGGCATGGACCTCGCCGCGCGGCAGATAGAGGATGTCCCCGGGCTCCAGCACGGCTTCCCATTCGGGCTCGCCCAGCACGTCCGGCACCTTGCACGTCGCATGCGACAGCGGCGCGCGCCATGGCTGCCCCCAACTACGCCAGTGCTTGCGGCCATGGAGATGCAGGACCAGCACATTGTGGCCATCCCAATGCGGCTTGAACGCGCTGTCCCGACCGAAGCTGGCATAGAGGTTGGTCTTGACCGGCGCGCGAAAGGCCCGCTCGAAAATCGCATTCAGTCTCCGGGTCTCGGAGTCGAACCGCTCGACACCGTTGATCACCGTGCTCACGCCCTGTTGCGCATAGTGATGCAGCGCCGCCGCCCGCATCCGCGTCGGCGGCTTTTGCCGCTTGGGGCGCAGGATGGTCATTTCGGCAGGGAGGATGGCGTTGTTGCGCGCGAATTCGATGTCCCCGGCGAGCACCCTGTCCGCCGTGACGAGGTCGTTGAAACGCTCCCACGGCATGAGCCCGGCAAACTGACGGGCGCGATCGGTGCGGAGCAGCAACCGCGTTCCGCTCGCGGCGGCGGCGCGCAGCGCGGCGGGATCATGGGGGTGGAGCAAGTCCGCAAATGACGTGATCATGGCATGTCCTGACAGCGATCCGCGACGCGAGGTCGGGTCCTTCCTACAACCCCGCCCGCAAATGCGTAATCCCGGCGATCATGACCGCGCCCCTTGGAGCCTGCGGTCCAGTAGAAACCATAGCCGCTGCCCGCCCGGCTCAGCCGACCGGCGGCTCGCCCCCCGGCGCGGCGGTCGAACGGCGGATGACGAGCCGGCAGGAGAGCTGGATGTGGGCGTCGGCCCCCACAGTGCCGTCGACCAGCCCGGTCAGCAATTCGATCGAATGCCGCGCCATCATCCCAAAGGGCTGGCGAACGGTGGTGAGCGGCGGCCAGGTGAACTTGGCGCCGTCGACATCGTCGAACCCCACCACCGACAAGTCGCGCGGCAGGCGCAGCCCGAGGTCGATCGCCGCGGCGATCACCCCCGCCGCCATGCCGTCGTTGGCGGCGAAGATCGCGCTGGGCCGCTCGGCGCCCTGCAGCCATTCGGTCGCGATGCGATAGGCCGATTCGGGTATGAAATTCCCGCGCGCGACAGGCGGGGTCCAGCCATCGGGCAGCGTCGCCATCGCATCGCGAAAGCCGTCGATCCGCTGCGCCGCCGCCGCATGCGCTTCGGGGCCCGCGATCATCGCGATGCGGCGGTGCCCCAGCCCGATCAGATGCTCGGTCGCCTCGCGTGCCGCGCTGCGCTCGTCGATCGAGATCGTCGCGCCGCGATCGAAATCGGTGCCCGGTGCCATGCGCACGAATGGCAGCTGCGCCGCCGCGAGCGCGTCGAGCAGCAGCGGATCGTCGCAATGCGGCGGGAGCACGACGACACCGTCGATCTGGCGCCGCTGGAGCCGCGCGATGTCCGCCGCAATCCCCTCGGCATCGCGATGGATGCCCTCGGCGAGGAAGCGATAGCCATATTGCTGCGCCGTCCGCAGCGCCACTGCCTCCAGCGTGCCGATATAGGGGATCAGGAACCATTCGTCGTCGAGCGGCAGCGCGATCAGAGCGGGGTCGGCCAGCATCGCCAGCGTATAGCCGCGCGGCCCCTTCAGCGTGCGTGCGGCGTGATTGGGCTCATAGCCCAGCTCGGCAATCGCCTTGTCGACTCGAGCGCGCAGTTCCGCACCGACCTGCGGATTGCGATTAATGACCCGCGACACCGTCTTTGGAGAGACATTCGCGGATCGGGCAATATCGTAGATGGTAAGCGACCCGCCGCGCTTCGTCATGGACGTCCGTCACCCTGTTGCGCATGCAGCTACCGCCATTGGTAACGCTACCACATGCGCAACAAACTACCGCGACGCAATCGGCGCAGCCACCCTATTATTGCGTCAAACTCTTTCCCGATCGTCCCGCGACGCCGGGACCCGGCGGCGGGGGCAATCGGGTGCCGCAGCGCCCCCGCCCCCGCCCCGCGATCAGGGCTTGATGCGCCGCGCGGCGAGCCGCACTGCGGTCACGCCCTCGACCGCGCCGGCATCCGCGCCGACGCCGATCCGATACTCGCCCGCATCGATGCGCCAGCCATGCGCCTTCTCGTCATATTCGGCGAGGAGCCGCGGATCGACGTTCAATGTCACCCGCTTGGTCTCGCCGGGCTGCAACGCGACCTTCTGATAGCCCAGCAGCCGGCGCGCCGGACCGCCGGGCTTTTCGACCAGATAGAGCTGGACCACGTCGCTGCCCGCGACCTTGCCGGTATTGGCGACGTCGACGCTGGCGGTCACCGTCTGGCCGCCCTTCAGCGTCAGGCCCGATCGGGCGAAGCTGGTGTAGCTCAGCCCATGGCCGAACCAATAGCGCGGCACCTTGTTCTCGCGCGCGAACCAGCGATAGCCGATGTCCGAACCCTCGATATCGTAGTTCACCTGCACCCGGGCATCGGCGGGCTCGCCCCAGCCGGGGATGGCCGGGCGCGGCAGCTGGCTTTCGTCGACGGGCCAGGTCAGCGGCAGCCTGCCCGACGGATTGACTTCGCCGAACAACACCCGCGCGATCGCCTCGCCGCCCATGCCGCCCGAATACCAGGCCTGGACGATCCCCTTCACCTTGTCCGCCCAGGGCAACGCCACGGCATTGCCGGTCTGGAGCACGACGATGGTGTTGGGATTGGCCGCGGCCACTGCCTCGACCAGCGCGTCCTGGCCGAAGGGCAGCGTGAGGTTCGGCACGTCATCGCCCTCGCCCGAGGGTTGATAGACGAACACGATCGCAACATCGGCGCCCTTGGCATCGGCGGCGGCGGATTCAGGATAGATGCCGTTGTTGAACACCACCGGCGACGGCGCGGGCCCCGCGAACGGTGAAGCGTCCGCTGCCCCCGGGCTGCGGAACCGCGCACGGATCGCGGCGAGCGGCGATGAGGGGTGGAAGACGACGTTGGACCACGACGCCATCATCCCCTCGCCCCCGATCGGGACGCTGCGCACCTGCGTCATCGGGCTCGCGCGCCACGGGTTGGTGACTTGCGACGATCCGCTGCCCGAGGGCACGCCTGCCTCGACATGCTGGCCGATCACCGCGATTTTCTTCGCGCCGCGCGCCAGCGGCAGCACGCCGCTGTCGTTCTTGAGCAGCACGATGCCCTGCTCCGCCTGGTTCTGGACGATCCGGGCGTGCGCGGGGAAATCGATTTCGGCCTTTGCGGGGGGCGTGTCGAACAGGCCGTTGGCGAACATCGCGCGCAGGATGCGCCGGGCGGCATCGGTGACGCGCGCCTCGGGGATCGACCCGGCGGCGACGGCGTCTTTCAGCGGCTTGTCGAAGAACACCTGCTTGTCGAGCTGCTCGCCCGATTGCTGGTCGAGCCCCGCGGTGAGCGCGCCCAGCGAATGCACGGCGCCCCAATCGGACATCACCCAGCCCTTATAGCCCCAGTCGCGCTTCAGCGTGCGGTTGAGCAGCGGGTCGTTCTCGCAGGCATAGACGCCGTTGACGAGGTTGTACGCGCACATCACCGATCCGGGATCGCCCGCCTCCAGCGCGATCTGGAAGGCGAGCAGGTCGCTTTCGCGATGATTGGCCTCGCCGATCACCGAATCCGCGGTCATGCGCTTATGCTCCTGACCGTTGATCGAGAAATGCTTCATCGTCGAGACCATGCCGGTCGACTGAATGCCGCGGATCGCCGCGCCTGCGATCGTGCCCGCGAGCAACGGGTCTTCGCCGGCATACTCGAAATTGCGCCCGCCGCGCGGATCGCGCAGCAGATTGGCGCCGCCCGCAAGCTGGACGTTCATCCCCTTGGCGCGCGCCTCGGTGCCGACGAGCACCCCGCCCGCGCGGGCGATCTCCGGATCGAAGGTCGCGGCCAGCAACAGGCTGGCGGGCAGCGCCGTCGACATGTCCGCCGCGCCGCGCACCAGCCCGGGATTGGTCACGCCCAGGCTGGCATCGCTTTCCTGCAGCGCGGGGATGCCCAGTCGCTCGTTGCCCGCAATATAGCCGGCCGATCCCACCGCGCCCTTCGGCATCGGACGCTGGGGCCCGAACGGGATCGCCATCGGGCCGTGGAGCAGCGCCACCTTCTCCTCCAACGTCATCGCCGCCAGCAACAGCTCGGCGCGGCGATCGGGCGTCAGGGTCTTGTCCGCCCAGGGCTTTTCCGAAACGGGCGCCGGGCGCTCCTGCGCGATCAGCGCGGGCGCGACGAGCACCGACCCGCCAGCGAGCAAAAGGGCAGTCACGAGGGAGAGGGATTTCATAGCTACTCCGAGAGAAAAGGGAGCCGGGCGCGAGCCCAGCCCAGGAGGGGTCTTCGCGGGATTCAGGGCTTTACGGGCACGCTCGCCAGATCGCCGTCGATCGTCTTGAGCAAGGCGTCGGTCAGCAGCTGGGGCATGTAGGACTGAAGCGCCGTGAGCGTGACGCCGCGCGCCATCGCGATCCGTTCGCTCGCGATCACCTGCGGGATATGCCGCTGGAGCACCGCCTTCGCCGCCGGATCGTCGAGCATCGTGCCCAGCGGCGTCGTCAGGCTGTTGTAGCGGCCCGATGCGGTGGCGGCGGCGAGGCGCTTCTGCCCCTCGTCGATCTCCGCACCCCAGGGGTCCCTGCCGACGACCGGCGTGCCCTGTGCGCTGAAGTCCATCAGCACGTCGGCGGCGGGATCATAACGCGGCCATGCGTGCAGCCCGGCGCCGTTGGGATCGCCGGTCCTTGCGAAGTTGACGATATAGGCGCTGACCGTCTTGCCGACCTGGTTGTCGCGCGCGCTGGTCTTGTCGCCATATTTCGCGACCTGCGTGTCGAAGAAGAACGGGATGTCGGTCGCGTGCTGTGCGCCCGGCTGACCGACCGAATCCGCGACATAGGAGAAGCGATAGTGCCACACCGGCACCCCCTGTTGCGCGATCCTGGCCGAGGCGCTGCGCGCGCCCGCGATCATGAAGCCCGACTTGCCGCCCATGTCGGCGCTGGTCGCTCCGATCAGCATCGGCACGCGCGCAAACGCTCCCGAGCCATAGGCGGTGCCCTGATCGACTTCGATCCGGCCATCGACAAAGGGGCCGCTGAACGTCTTGGGGCCGGGCTTTGGCTGGAACATCTGCATCATGCTCAGCCCGTCGGTCACGTCCTCGGCAGACAGCGCGCGCAGCTTCGCCAGCGCCTGCGGATCGTCCGCGGCGATGCCCTTCGACGCGGCGAAGTCGAGATAGATGCGCTCGACATCCGCCAGCTTCGCGCTCGTCGAGGTGTCGGCATTGCCGCCCGACATCGCGACCGCGCGGTGGAACAGCCCCTTGGCGAGCGGCGAGGTGACCAGCGTGTGGACCGACATGCCGCCCGCGCTTTCGCCGATGATCGTCACATTGTCGGGATCGCCGCCGAACGCCGCGATGTTGCGCTGTACCCAGTGCAGCGCCGCGATCTGATCGAGGAAGCCGTAATTGCCGAGCAGCCCCTTGTCGGGGTCCTCGCGCGTCAATTGGGGGTGCGCGAAGGTGCCGAAACGGCCCACCCGGTAATTCGCGCTGACGAAGACCACGCCCTTTTTGGCCATCTCCGCGCCCGAATAAGTGGGGGGCGAGGCGCCGCCGTTGACGAAGCCGCCGCCATAGATCCAGAAGATCACCGGAAGCTTGCCCGTGGCGCCTGTGGGCTTCCAGACATTGGCGTAGAGGCAATCCTCGGCAGGCGGCGTGCCCAGCGGCGCGGCATCGCTGGGGAACGGCACCTGCATGCAATCATTGCCATAATCCCGCGCGGCGCGAACGCCGCTCCACTTCGCGGCAGGCTGCGGCGCGCGCCAGCGCAGCGGGCCGATCGGCGCCGCCGCAAAGGGAATGCCTTTCCAGCTTGCCACGCCCTGCTCGGTGGTGCCGGCGAGCGATCCGGTGTCGGTCTTCACCTCCTGCGCCGCGGCGACCGGCGCGAGCAGCGCAAGCGCGGTGGCGGCAAGGACGATGGGCATGCGTGTCATCGGGATGGTCCCTTGGGGTGCGAGGATCATTGGAACAGGCGCGGCGCGAAATCGGCGAGATAGCGGCGCCAGTTGATCCAGGTGTGGCCGCCCGCGCTCTCGTTATAGACATGCGCGATCCCGTATTTGTTCAGGATGCCGCGCGTGGGCGCGACGGTCGCGTGGAGGAAATCGTCCTTGCCCATCGCGTAATAGACGAGCCGGAATTCTTTCGCGCCGCGCTTCAGCGCCGCATCGTTGGCGGCCTGATACTCGGCAAGCTGCTTCTCGGCATCCTGGCCAAAGCCCAGCCCCATCGAGAAGATGCCGATATAGCGGAACAGATCCGAATGGGTCAGCCCGTTGCGGATCGTGTGCGCCCCGCCCATCGACAGCCCCGCCATCGCGCGCGAAGCGGGGGCATTGATCGTGCGGAAGTCCTTTTCGATCGTCGGCATCAGGTCCTTGAGCAGGTCGTTGCCGAAATCATTGTTGTTCAGCATGTCCGCGCCGGGCCGGTCCGGCGTATGCCCGAACGGCATGACCACGATCATCGGCTTCGCCTTGCCCGCGGCGATCAGGTTGTCGAGGATGTAGTGGGCATGGCCGACGCTGGTCCAGCTGTCGTCGCTGTCGCCGGCGCCGTGGACGAGATAGAGCACCGGATATCGGGTGGTGCCGTTCATATAGCCCGGCGGCGTATAGACATGCGCGCGGCGCTTGGCGCCCAGCGTCTCCGACCAATATTCGACTGTGCTGACGGCGCCATGGGGCACGTCCTTGCGATAGGTCTGGAACGCGCCCTCCGGGCCGGTCGTCTCGAAAGTGGAGTTGATCCCGACGCGCTCCTCGGACCAGGTCGTCCCCATCGGATTGGGCACGCGCGCGCCATCGACCTGGAAATTGAAGCGATAGGTGTCGGCGGCCACGGGAACGGCGGTGGTGGCGCTCCACAGCCCGGTCGCGTCGCGCGTCATCGCCAGCCCCACGGGCGATCCGGGAGGGAAGCCCATCGGGATGACGTCGGCGATATCGGTGCTGACGACCTTCACTTCGCGCGCGTCCGGCGCGCAGACGCGGAAGGTGACGCGCCCGTCGGGCAGTTGCTCGACCGACTGGTAGCGCGCGGGCCCGGCAAAGAACCCCTGGCCGCGGCACGATGCCGCCGGCCCCGCCCCCTGCCCCGCCGGCGCCTGCTGCGCGCCCGCCGCCATCGGCAGCGCCAGCGCCAGCGCCATCGCGCCGATTTTCCCGAATCTGTTCACGCCATTCTCTCCTTCGAACATCCAGGCCCCTCCCCGCACCGGGAAGGGGCCCTCCCCTTGGTGCGCCGCCGTCAGAACGCCTTGGTCAACGAGAATTGCATCGACCGCCCATAGGCATTGTGCGCGTACAGATCGATCGACGAGTTCCCGTTCGCCGTGGACAACACGATCGGCGGCTCGCTGCCGAACACGTTGGTCACTGCAAAACTCAGCCGCACGCCGCGCATGAAACTCCACCGCTCTTCGCCACGCGGATAGGCAAAGGTCAGGTTGAGATCGAACGTGGTCCAGGAGGGCACGCGCGATTGCGGCAGCGGCGCGGATGCCCCGCTGAGCGTGATCGGCAAGTCGTTGGTATAGCTGCCCACATAATTGCCGAACAGCGAGGTCGTGAACGCCCCGCGATTATAGGTCAGGCTGCTGCGTCCGCGCCAACTGATCGGGTCGCCCACGGTATCCAGCCGGCTGACCAGCGGCGATCCCGCCACCGTCGCCTCGGCATTCTTCAGGATGTGCGAGACCGAGACATTGGCGGAGAAGGTGCCGATATCGGTCATCCGGGTATAGTTGACCGAGGCGTCGACGCCTTCCTGCAACGTCTTGGCCGCGCTGATGCTGCGGCCGTCGATGATGAGATCGGCGGCGCAGAGGTCGCGCGGGTTGAACCCGGCGATCGCAGTGTAGAGAAAACCCGAATATTGCTGCGCCTTCGGATCGATCGAGGTGCAGCCCGAAGCGGTCCGGACATTGTTGAGCGGGATCACATAGGCGCTGTAGCGATTGAGCTGGGTCAGGTTCGCCAGCGCGCCGGGGACGAAGGCGTTGATCGTGAACGGCACGCCCGCCGTGCCCAGCTTGTTGGCATAACTGAGGTTGTAATAGGTGCCCGACAGCCGCAGCCCCGGCGCAAAGCTTGGGGTGAAATCGGCGCCGAACTGCCAGTTGGTGCCGGTTTCGGCCTTCAGGTTCGGATTGCCGCCGATGATATTGATGACGTTGATCGAGCCATTGGGCTGGCGCGTGCCGCCCAGCGCCGCGTTGACCGCCGGATCGGCGGCGATGTTGCCGCCGAGTGCGAACGAGAAGGCGCCCGAATTCAGCTCGGGCAGCCCCGGTGCCCGGAACGACGTGCCCCACGACCCGCGCAGCTTGAGCCCCTCGACCAGCTCCCAGGTTGCGCTGACCTTGCTGTTCTTGGTGTCGCCAAAGTCCGAATAGTGATCGTAGCGTGCAGCCGTGCTCACCGTGAAGTCGCGGACCAGCGGAATGCCCATCTCGGCATTGATGAGCGGCATGTACAGCTCGCCGAACGCCGCATATTGCTTGCGGGTGGTGCGGGCATTGGCGTCCCAGGTCGTCACGCTGCCCTGGTCGGGCGGACGGTTGGCGCCGTTCTGCAGCTTCTGGATACCCGAATAATATTCGCCGCCGACTGCGAACTTCCACCGCCCGGGCGCCCAGTCGATCAGCGTGCCGTCGATTTTCGCGACGACGTCGTGGCTCCAGTTCTGCGAATATTGCTTGTTGCTGCCCAGCACATAATCGAGCTGCGCCTGGGTGAGCGGCGCAGTGGAGAGCGGGTTGAGCGCCAGCGCGTTGCTCGACGGCAGGTTGACGAGCTGCTGGATCGCGCTGGTCGCGGCGAGGCCGGCGAGATCATTGGCTTCGAACGAGACGAAGTTGCCGAGATAGCAGACGCCACAAGTGTGGTTCTGGCCGAAATTATAATAGATCTCGCCCTTTACGTCCCCGAACAGATTGGCGCGCGCGCCGAACGTGTTGTTGAACGTCTCGTCGAAATTCTCGTTGCCTATCGCGACGCCCGGCAGCCGGCTGGCGAGATTGTACTGCACCGTGATCGGCTGATAGCCATAGGTGAAGTTGGTGGTGCTGAACCGGAACAGATTGGGCAGGCTGGCCAGCGGCGCATAATATTGGCTGGTCGGATCGATCGTCAGCGTCGGGTTGGAAACGCCGTTGCTGCCGTTGTACGTGCGCGTGAACTGATCGGTGCGGCCCCAGAAGAATTCGTCGTAGAAGCTGATCGGGCCGACATCCTGGTTCAGGATGATCGCGGCCTGCTTGCGCGTCTGGCGGCTGAGATAATCCTCGTACAGCGCGCGATCGACGACATTGGGATAGCTGGCGCAGGTCGCCGTCGCGGCCCCCGCGCACGATCCGCTGCGCACCTCCTGCAGATCGGCCACGCCCAGGATGCGCCCGGTGGGATTCAGCGGCAGCGCGTAATAGGTGTTGGTGCCGCCCAGCGTGAACGCGCTGTTCACAGGCGCCGCGCCGAACGGATTGGTGGGATCGACCGTGGGAACGACGATGTTGCCGTTCAGCGGCACGGTGGCGGTGCCGCCGGTGGTCAGCCGATTGTCGTTGCCGCCATATTCGCGCTGATCTTCGCGCAGGCGGGCGTTGTTGTAGCGCCGAAACGGATCGCGGTGCGAATATTCGAACGTCGCGATGATGTTGCCTGCGCCCATCCCCGCGGTCCAGCTCAGCCCGCCGACGCCGCTTAGCGCATATTCGTCGTTGCCGTTCTCGGCACTGGTATAGCGCCCGCTCAGCTCGACGCCGTTGAAGTTCTTGCGCAGCACATAATTGATGACGCCCGCGATCGCATCCGATCCATAGACTGCCGAGGCGCCGTCGAGGATGACTTCGATCCGCTCGACCGCCGCGATCGGCACCTGATTGGCCTCGGTAAACGCACTCGCCGTGCCCGAAGGGGTGATGCGGTGGCCGTCGACCAGCGTCAGCGTGCCGCCCTGCCCCACGCCGCGCAGGTTGATCGCGGTGCCGCGGGTGGTGTTGCCCCCGGTCTGGGCATTGCCGCTCGCGCCGTTGCTGGACGAATCGAACGAACCGCTCACATTCTGCACCTGCGGCAGCGTGCGCAGCACATCGGCGACCGAGTTCTTGCCGCTGGCCAGAATCTCTTCGCGCCCGACGGTGACGGCCTGGCTACCGACCTGCTTGACGCCTGCGATATTGGAGCCGGTCACGACGATCGCGTCGTTATCCGCGGTATCGCCCTCCGACGGCGCCTCCTGCGTTTCGGGCAGCGGCGCGTCCGTCTGTATATCCTGTGCGGCCGTACCGGCAGCGTTGCTCTGCGCCATCGCCTGGCCGCCCATCAGCAATGCGATCGTGATCGCGGCGACGCTTGCGCCAACACGAATCGCGCGTGCGGAATCCCTCATAATCCTCCCCTTTTTTGCCCGTTATCGACTCGCGTCCGGGTTTCCGGCTCATCGAGACACCGATGTCTAGGCAGGATCAGACATCGGTGTCCAGAGAAAATGAGACAACGGTGTCTGAAGATGATCGCCTGTCGGAGAGATGCTAAACTTGGCCGAGACCCAAGCCCGGCACGTGCTTGCGCAGTGCGAACGCTTCGTCGCGCGGAGGCGCGCTCGGCACGCAGTTCATCGCATTCGCGGCGGGGCGGACCTTTCATCGGAGACCGGAGCGCCTACCTCCGGTCGAAAGGGGAGAGAGCCGTGAAACCCTGTCCTGCGACCATCGCGCCCGAGGTCATCGCCTGCATCGCCGAGGGACGCGATCCCAGCGTCGACGAACTGCTGCGCGTCGCGGATCATATCTGGACCGAGGTTCGGGGCACGCGTTCGGCTTTCGCCTGGGGCGAACTCACCGCCGACAGCTCCGAACGCCTGCTGGGCCTGCGCGCCGCGCAGGGTGCGCTGGTCGGCGGCGGTCCAGCGCCTCGCGCATCGGCGGCAAAGTCGAAAAGCTGAAACGCCCATCACCCTGCTCTGTCTCGGCGCAGGCTCTGCTCCATAGAGCGCAATCGGGCCATTCGGTCGACCGCGCGCTTACCGTCGCGCCACCGGGTTGCGCCGGGCGGCGCCGCCGCCGGGCAAGGTGACGACATAGGGGGTGCCATACGCGTTGCCGGGCTTCTCAAAATCGGTCGAGACGATCTGCGCGCCGCTGGCGAATGCCGCGTCCGCGCGACGGTGATCATTCACCTTTGCCTCAAAGGTTTCGATGTCGGAGCGCGTGCGCACCAGATAGCCCTGGGCCACGGCGTCGCGAATTTCGCGCGTGCGGGTCAGTGCATTGTCATACATCAGGAAGGCGGCGTGATCCTCCCCCGGCTGCGCGCGCAGAAACGCCACGCGACCCTGGAGCGAGGGGTGGCCGGCCAGATAGCCCGCCGCCCCCTGCGGACCATTGGCCGTGATCATCAGGAACAGGACCTTGCCCCGCGCCTGCGCCAGCGTGGGCCAGCCGCCCGCCCGTACCGCAGCATTGAGCGTGGGATGCGTCCCGCGCACGTCATCGGGCGTCACCAGCCGCTCGCGGGGGAACACGGAGAGGATTTCGCGATCGATCTCGTCAAAGCGTTCGGGCGTGAAGGGCAGCGCCGGTTTCGAGTCGCGGAACAACGGCAGCGACTGGCTCTTGGCCTCGATCAGGATGAACAGCGGCACATGGCCGGGGTTCCGATCAGACCAGGCGCGGATCTCGCGCAGACAGTCGGTGAACAGCGGGCAATGGCTGCGAAAGTCGGCATCGGTGATGTGATGGACCTTGAACCCCGGCTTGGCGAGCGCGGCGGAATCGATGGGCAGAAGCCCGCCCTTTCCCTGCGCCCGCAGCGCGCGGTAGCCGGCGGGATCGAGATACTGGCCGCCCTGCGGATCGGGGTTGAGGTCCAGCTCCAGGCTGCGCAGCCCCAGATCGAGCTGGGCGGTGAGGGCGTCATGCGTATAGTTCAGCCCCTCTTCGATCGAGATCGCGTTGGGGTGCTCCTCGCGGAACAGCGCCTTCTGCGGATCGGGCATTGCCTCGATCATCTTGTCGAAGCCGGCAAAGATCGGGCGGAGCAGCGCGCGGAGCTGCGGGTCGATCGGCAGCGAATAGCTGTTGTGCGTGCCGAGCACCTGGATCTGGTTGATCGGCAGGCTGCCGGGCAGGTCCGCCGCTTCGGGCGTGCGCGGCGCGGGGCCGTCACGCCCGGCGGTGGCGGTGCCGGCAAATGCCAGTACCACCAGCGCCAGGCCGCACAGGATGCGCTTGTGCAAAGCCATGGTCTCGCCTCCGCCCTTAGAACCGCACGTTGACGAAGCCGCCGGCGGTGCGGCGCGCACTGGGCGAGGTATAGTGCAATAGCCCCATCGCACCATAGACCTGCCAGCCGGTCGAATAATAGGTGTCGAACAGATTGCGGGCATAGACGCCGAACTCCAGGTCCTGGCGCGGCAGGGTGAAGGTCAGTCGCGCATTGGCGATGCCATAGCTGGGGACGCGCGAATAGGCGGGCTGGCCCACCACGGTCCAGTAATCCGCGCGCCACGCATAATCGGCATGCACGCGCGCGCCGAAGCCGGAGGCGAAATCATGGCTGATATCGGCCGCGACGCTCGCCGACCAATCGGGCGAGTTGGTCAGCCGCGTGCCGGTATAGTCGGTGGTCTTGTTGTAGACATAGTCGGTAAACACACCGTCGGTGTAGGTGAAGTTGCCGGTCAGCGAGACGCCGCGCACCGGCGCAACCGCCACTTCGCCCTCGACGCCCTGCGACCGCAGGCCGCCGGCATTGCCGATCGCGGTCGTCTGGAGCTGGCCACCCGCACCGTCGGGAATGGTGGTCAGGATCGTCGTCTGGAAATCGGTGAAATCCGAACGGAACGCGTTCAGGTTCACCCGCAGCCGGCGATCGAGCCATTCGGACTTGATCCCGAATTCCAGCGCCTCGACCGTTTCGGCGCGATAGGGATTATATTTGTTGCCGACGAACGCGACCCCCGCCGGCTTATACCCGGTCGAATAGGTGAAATAGACCATCGCAGTGTCGCTGATCCGCCATTCGGGCGAGACGCGGTACGAGAAGTTTCCGCCCGTCACCTTGCCATAGGGGAAAGCCGGCGCCGCGCTGGTGCCGACGAAATTGGGCTGATAGCCCGCGACCGGCACCGGATCGATGGTGATGAATGTCAGCCGCTGGGAGTTCCAGTCATGGGTGTAGCGCCCGCCCAGCGTCAGGCTCAGCCGCGGGGTGACGTTGAACTTGGCCTGTCCGAACGCCGCCGCGGTTTCGTTCACCGAGTCGAACAGCGAGGCATTGGCATTGACGCCGATCGCCCCGGTCAGCGCATAGAGCGTCGCGATCGGCGTGCCGCCGGCGCCATAGAGCGGTGCACCGAGCGTCGCCCATTGCAGCTGCGTCTGGCGCGCGTGCAGGCGATTGTAGAACGCACCGACGACATATTCGACGAAGCCGCCCGTGGCCGAGGCAAGGTGGAACTCCTGGCTGACCTTGTCGGTGTCCAGCTCACCCTGGTTGAACGGGATATAGGCGTAACGATCGAGCGGAAGCAGGTTGACCGGCGTGGAATTGTCATAGCCGGTGAAGCGCAGCGCGGTGATCGACTTCAGCTCATGGTCGCCCAGCCGGGCCGTCAGGTTGAACGACGCGCCCCATTCTTCGGTGACGATCTGGCCGAAGCTGCCATCGGCGGTGTCCGCGCTTTCCGGCCCGGGATAGACGCCAAGCTGGTTGAGCATCGTCGTGACGGCGGCAGGCTGGCCCGAAACCGGGGTGCGGACGCTGCTGTCCCAGTGATGGGCATAGTCCGCCGAGACGAGCATGCTCAGGCTGTCCGACGGCTCGATCAGCAGGCGGGCACGGCCGCCATATTCGTGCGTCGAGCCGACCAGACGATCGAGCGTAACGTTGCGCCCGAACCCGTCCTGCGCCTGATCGAAGCCCGAGACGCGCAGCGCCGCGATCGTGCCCAGCGGCACGTTGACGGTGGCGTTGAGGATGCGTTCGTTATGCTCGCCATAGCTGCCGCTGGCGCGCAGCGTGGTGGCGCCGAGCACCGGGCGGTTGGTGCTCACCGCGATCACCCCCGACGTCGCATTCTTGCCGAACAGCGTCCCCTGCGGCCCCTTCAGCACATCGGCGCGCGCCAGATCGACCATGCCGATCAGCCCGTTCGCGCGCTGCCCGTCCATCACCACATCGTCGACGACGACGCTGACCGACTTGGCGTTCGAAAAGTCGAATGACGTGCTGCCGACGCCGCGGATCTGGAACGCGGCGCCCTGCGTCGGATCATATTGCACGCCGGGGACCAGATACTGGATGTCGGTGAAATCGGTATAGCCCGATTGCGTGATCGCATCGCCGCTGACGCTCTGGATCGACAGCGGCACTTCCTGCGCACGTTCCCGCCGCCGCTGCGCCGTGACGACGATTTCCTCCAGGCCGTTCTCGGTCGTCGTCGCAACGGGCTCCTCAGCCACCTGTGCATGGGCCGACAACGGCAGCGCCGCCGCGCCGGTAAGCAGCAGCACCGCAACGGCGCGGAGCGGCGAAAGCGATTCAAAACGTGGCATTGCATTTCCCCAGAACAACGGTTCGGGGAGCGACTAGGCGCGTGACGTTACCGGATTAAGACACATGTACGGGAATTTTCTTAGTCACATATCCGTAAATAAAAACGAACGTGCGGCGCCCTCAAATGGTCTGCAGGAGCGCCTGCAAGTCGGACCCGTGCCAATCAAGGGTCAGCCCGCCCAACCGCATGCCGATCAGCGCCATGACACAGCCCTGGGTAAGGGCACGATCAATGACCTCGCCGCAGCCCAGCATGGGGCCCATCATCGCGTAGACATTCTCCGCCCGCCGCCGCCGCATATCGACCGCAAAGGGCAGGAACGCGGGCTCGCGCAGCGCCCCCAGCGCCATCTCGTGCCCCAGTGCGACCACCGCGGAACCCGCCGTCCGCACGCCTGGCGCCTCGCGCTGCGGGTCGCGGACCTCTGCCTGCAGGCGCAGGTACAGCGCCTCTACTCCACCGATCAGGATGTCGCGTTGGGTAGGGAAATGATGCGCGACGCTGGACAGGGGCATCCCGATCGCCTGCGCGATCATGCGGTGCGACAACAATTCCAACCCATTCGCCATGATCAGGTCGGCAATCCGCTCGGCGATCGCCGCCTTGGCTCCGCGCGGCGGGTCGCCGGCGTCGAAAGCAGCCCGGGCCAACGCCTCCAGCAACGTGACCACCCGCATATGCCAATCCGAATGCGCCTGCGCCGCCATCGCATCGGGGGTGCGCAGCAGCCCCCGCACCGTCGAGGCGCGCAGCAGTGCATAGTCGACGCTATCCTGCAGCAGGATAGAGAAGGGGCGTTCGTCCACGCAATAGCTTGCGATGCGCCGGGCCAGCCGCTCCGGCTCCGCCCAATCCGCCACGATCTGTCGCCACATCGCGGTGTGCCGTGCGGTGATGGCACGCACCGCCGGGAGCAGCGCGCCGTCGCGGTATCCCGCAGAGACCAGTTCGGCCTGCACCACTGCGGACCGCCGCCCCTCCCCCGCCCCGTGCCGGAGCCATGCGGCGACGACATCCGCCAGGCAATCCCGATCGCCTGCGGCCACGGCCCCGATCCGCAGTTCCCATGCGCGGCAATGCGCCTCGGCGCGCTCCCCTTCGCGCCGGGCGATCGCCGTGACCAGCGCGGCCCGATCGCCGATGCGGTAGCTGATCGATCCTACCGATACGCCGGCGCGCTCGGCCACTCCGCGCAGGCTGAGCTGGCTCAGCCCGCGCTCGGCCACGACATCCCGCGCGGCGTCGAGAATCAGCGTGTTGGCGTCGCCTTCGGGCGCGGCGAACAAAGGGGATCGTCTGGACATGCAACGCCGTTGATAGCTGCGCGACGCGATCCGTCCAGTGCGCCGGGGGCCGACCTGAAACAGTCACAGCCGGCACCTAAGAGGCGCGCATGACTCGCGCCGATCGTCCCGCGCTCCCGGCTTTTGCGGCAACGCATTTCGGCAAGAGCCTGTTATGGACCGCGGGCGACGCTTTCGCACTCTACACCATGATCGTGGTGCTCAAGCTCCCCGCAGCGGAGGCGGGAATGCTTTTCCTCGCCGGGTCGATCTGGAATGCCGGACTCGATGCGATCTGGGGGCTGGCACTGGCGCGGTCGCAGACGCTGCGCCGCCATGTTGGGCCGATCGGCAGCGTCGCGGCGATGGTTGCGTGCGCGAGCTTTGTCGCGCTGCCGCTGGCACCGCGCGGCGCGACGGTGACCGCCGGGCTGTTGCTGGTGCTGTTCCGCACCGCGTTCGCGCTGTTCGACGTCCCGCATAATGCAGTCACCACGCGATTCGCCGAAATCCATGGGCATCTGCGCATCATGCGGCTGCGCACGCTGGCGAGTGCGGGAGCGGGGCTGGTCGTCGCGCTTGCCGCAATACCGCTGCTGATGGCGGGAAGCGGCGCGCTGTCGTCCGCCGCGCTCGCGGCGCTGGGCCTCGTCGCGGGGTTGCTGCTGTTGCCGCTCCCTGCGCTGCTCGCGACGGCGACCGAGGTGCTGCCGACGCCTTCAGAAGGCCCGCGGCCGCGGATCGCCACACCCGTGCTGTTGTTCTGCCTGATCCACATGATCGGGGTTGGCGCGCTCGCCGCGGTCGGCAAGGCAATCCTCCACCTCGACCGGGCAGGCGCCGCCATCCTGCTCGCGGTGCCGCTGATCCTCGCAGTCGCACGCCTGGGGGCGATTCCGATCTGGTCCGCAATCGCGCGGGGTATCGGCATCAGCACGGCGCTGGCGATCGGCTATGGCATGTGCGCGCTCGTAATGCTCGCAATGCCGGCGGCGATGGCGCAGGGCACGCTCGCGATCGCGCTGGCCTTTGCCCTGTTCGGGGCTGGTATCAGCGGCGTCGTGCTGTTGATCTGGTCCGCTTTCTCGCAATTGCTGGGGCAGACCGCGGGTACGCAGCGGCTGAGCAGCGCGGCACTGCATTATGGGCTACTCACCGCGACGACGAAGGTCGGTCTGGGCGTCTCGGGTTATCTAGCCGCCCTCTGGCTCGGCAGCATGAGCAACAGGCCCGATCTTTCAGTTTCCACGCTGGTCAGCCTCACCTTGTTCGTGGTGCCGATTGCGATGCTATGCGGCATCGGCGAGAAACTGCGTGGATCGAGTGCCGCGCGCGGGCCCTACGCCCACTCCGCTGCGGTTAGCACGTGAGCAAGATCGTGGCGGGATTGCCCATCAACCACGTGACCGCGCGTTGACGCGACCGGCGCGTCACTTCGGAATACCGCGAAAGCCGTTCCAAATCTTGCCCTGAACGCTCGTCGAATTCGTCAGAGCACATGCGCCGCCGAGAGGCATTGCCGGACGTTCTGGAACCTTATGGTCGGGGAGACAGGATTCGAACCTGCGACATCCTGCTCCCAAAGCAGGCGCGCTACCGGACTGCGCCACTCCCCGACAGTTGCGCGCTTAGAGGCTTGATGCCGCGGGCACAAGGCTTGAAGCGACGGCGCTGGTGGGCCCGGCAGGACTTGAACCCGCAACCTACCCGTTATGAGCGGGCAGCTCTAACCAGTTGAGCTACAGGCCCCCAGCAACGCCGCCACTAGCGGAGGTTGGGCCGGTGCTGCAAGTCGCGTCGGCTGCCTCGACGATTTCGGCGAGCGTCGCGCTGGCAACCCCCAACCGCGCGAGCAGCCCCGCGACGGCGTCCCACCAGCGATAAAAATCCGCAAGATCCGCAGCATCGCGGACATAGGGGGTATGGCCCGGTTCCAGCGATGGCGAGTGAAAGCCGAAATTGAGCAGCCGCACACCCTCGCCCACTGCAACGCGTACCGCCTCCAGCGCGTCGGCGAGCGGCATGTCCTCCGGGGTGAGCGCCACGCGCGACAACAGCCCCAGCCGCGACGCGATGCCCGGGCCGCGCGGCAGCTTCGCCAGCCGGTGGTACAGCCCCGCCCCACCCCGCCGGAGCCGCCCGGTATAGACCGTGGTCAGGGGCAGCTCGACCAGCCCGCCGACGCGGAATGCGTGGTTCGGGACCGCGGAGAAATCGGGCCCGCCCTCCTCGGCATAGCGATAGCCCGAGCGCATCGAGCTTTCGATGCGATAGCCCAGCGCCGCCAGCGTCGTGACAGTGTGCGGTCCGATGCCATAGCGCCCGGCGCGATAGGCGATCGGCCGCCGCCCCGTCGCGCGCTCGATCGCGGCGGTCAGCGCCTCAAGCTTGGCGCGTTCCAGCGCGGGCGGGAGATTGCCGCCGAAGCTGTTGGTGCGCGACAGCGGCTCTTCGAAGGGCGGGTTCACCCAGGGGTGGAGCTGGGTCCCCACCGCCGACCGGCCATCGGCGAGCAGGCCGCGAAAAATCTCGCCCGCGCGCGGGCACGCCGCAATCGGGAAATCGACCATATAGGTCAGCGGAATGCCCAGTGCCGCGAACCGGGCATGCGCCGCGGGGAGCGCCGCGATATGCCGCGTATCATGGGCATCGCGACTGAACGGCGCGGTCCAGTCGAACTCCTCCTCGGTGTCGACGAACACCGCGAACCGGGTGCCAAACGCATCGGGCCACGCCACCGCAGAGCCGGGCTCCGGCGCCGGCACGCGAAAGCCGCCACCGGATACGGAAGGCGCCCCCGCTTCCATGCCTCAGCTCAGATTGGCCTGTCCCATGGCCCTGTTTACGGCGGCGGGAAGGCGCAAAGTCAAGCTGTCGGCGGCGATCGCCAGGCTCCCGCCCAGTTCGCGTGCCAGGTTGCGCGCCAGCCGCAAGGCAAAGCCGGTGCCCAGCAACGTCGCATCCTCATGCTCGTCGTCGATCCCGAGCACCGAATCGCCCGGATAATCGGCCAGCGCCTTGGGCCGGTCGATCGTGATCGCGACGATGTCGTCCGCCTCCGGCGCGACATGGATGCCGATCCGCTCGCCGGCCCCGCTTGCCGACACCAGCGTCGCCAGCAGCCGGGCGAGCAGCCGCTCGACGGCACGGCGATCGCCGATCACCGCGAGATCGTCGATCGGCAGCGCGATCACCGAGCCGCGAATCTCGCTGAGCGGCGCGAGGTCGTCGGCGATCCCCGCGAGCAGCGGCCGGAGCGTCAGCAGGCCGGGCACCAGCGAAAGCGCCGCGCTGTCGATCCGCGCCGCGAGATCGAGGTCGTCGATCGCGCCGAGCAAGTCGCGCGCCTGGGCGCGGATCACGTTGGCGCGCTCGCGATAGGGATCGGATACCGGCCCCAGCATCTGCGTCTCGATCATCTCGGCAAAGCCGGCGATCGCATTGGTCGGGGTGCGCAGTTCGTGGACGAGCTGGCGCAGCGAATCGGCGGAGGATTCGTCGGGCGCCGCGCGCAGCGGCTCGGCACGCTCATCGACGCGCGGGCGCCGCGCCGTGCCGCGATAGCCGGTGAAGCGACCATTTGCGGGATCGAATGCCGGTACGCCCGAAATCAGCCAGTCGCCCGAGGCGTCCGACTCGCCTTCGATCACCAGCCGCGCCGTGGCGAACGCGGCACGGCGTCGGAATGCGCCGGTTGCGGCGCCATCGACGCGCGAGCCGGCAGGTGGCCCCTGGACGTCGAGGCTGAGCCCGACGACTGGCGCGCGGCTCACGCCCTCGACCCAGCGGATCACCCCCTTCGCATCGGTTTCGAACCGGAAGGCATCGCCGGCGCGCGGCGGACGGGGCGGCGGCGGCCCCTTCTCTTCGCGGTGGCGCCAGAACGCGTCGATCCGCGCCACGACCTCGGCAATCTCGAACGTGCCCTCTGCATTGGCTTCGGGCATCGAATCGAACTGCAGGGGTCCGACGTCTAATTCGGCATCCTCGGCAGCCTCGGCCGGCGTCTGGGCGACAAGGGTCTCGAACTCGCTCATGGGTTCGGTCTGCGGCTCGACCGGACCCTCCGCAACGGGCTCGCCAACGGCCTCTGCCCCGACTGTCCCGGATTGGACCGGGGCGGCCATGATTTCGTCCTCCGCCGGCACCTTGGCCGGCAGCGGCGTGGGGACGCCCGTTGCGAGCGCGACGAAGGAATAATCCTCGTCGGGGGCGACCGCTACGGCATCGGCCTCCGGCTCGCTAGCGGCGCTCGCATCGGCCAATACGGCGTCCGGCGGCACCCCGGGCTCCTCGTCTGCGACCGGCAACATCTCGGGCTCGTTTTCGGGAGCCTGCACCGCGGGCGCCGGAGTTTCCAGCGGTTGTTCGTGCGCAACGACTTCCGGCTCGGGGACGTCCGCGCCATCCTCCGCAACATCGGCCAGGGGCGCCGACGCAGCGACCGGTTCGGACTGCACGGCCTCTGCCAGGTCGCTCGCGACCGGCGCCTCGACGCGTTGCTCCGCCTCGCCCCCCGTCGCGTCGGGGAGCACGAAATCATATTTGCCGAAGCTTTCGAGCGCGCGCTTCACCACCGGGCCCAGGTCGCGGCGGTTGCGCAACACGGTGCGCGCCGGCGGCGACAATTCGGGAAGCAGGTGGATCCATTCGGACGAGGTCAGCACCGCGCTCCGCAGCACCGGAATCGCAATCGCCAGCGTGTCGAGCGCGAACAGCCGAACGAGCGGCGCCGGCGGCTGCGCGAATTCGAGCGCGCGGGCGCTCGCGGCGCGAATCGGCGCCGGAACCTGATCGCGAATCGCCTGGAGCTTCGCCATGGCGCGTGCGTCGGGGGCGACGCGGCGGCGACCGATCAGGTCGACGAGCTGCCGCCACAGCGACTGGACGCCATAGGGCGTGTCCATATCGGCAGCGAGAACCGTCTCCAGAGTGTCGTCGAAACGCAAACGCTGCCTACCCGTCCAACCGGCACAGGAAGCTGCGCCGCAAGGATTTCTTAACGCGCGGGGTCATGGTCAGGGAACCGTTCATTTCGATACGTCGCAATGTGGGACAATTGCGTTGCGATGTAATAATCTTATAGTTACGCGGGGGTCCAAGCAACGAACGCAACGCGGAGATATGGAAAAAATGCGCTTCGACGACATCGACGTGCGAATCCTGGGGCTCCTCCAGGACAATGGCCGGATGACCAATGTCGAACTGGCGGAACGCGTGGGATTGACGGCACCGCCCTGCCTGCGGCGCGTGCGCGCGCTGGAACTGCAGGGGGCGATCAACGGCTATCACGCCGCGCTCGATCCGGGCGCGCTGGGGTATAACCTGACGGTCTTTGCGATGGTCAGCCTCAAGAGCCAGGCCGAAAGCGACCTGCGCGCGTTCGAGGCGCTGGTCGCGACGATTCCGGAAGTGCGCGAATGCCATATGCTCAACGGCGAGATCGACTTCATCCTCAAGATCGTCGCCCCCGACCTCCAGAGCTTCCAGCAGATCCTGACGACGAAGCTGACCACCGCGCCGAATGTCGAGCACGTCAAGACGTCGCTGACGATTCGCACGTCGAAGGCGCTTCCTGGCGTGCCCGTTCCGGAGATGTGAGAAGGGGCGGCCCCGCGGGACCGCCCCTCCCCATAGTCGTTCAGGATCGACCGCCGGCTCAAGCGAGCGGCGGGAAGTCGATCGAAGCCAGCCACAGCAGCGACAGGTTCGAATAGGGGCCGCTCTTGACCTGCTGGAACGCCGTGCGCGCCTCGTCCTTGCGGGTCAGCGCGTGGAGCGCGATGCCGCGATGCAGATTGACTTCGTCCGCATTGACGCCGCCCTTGGTCAGCGACAGGTCGTAGAGTTCAAGCGCGCGGGCATAATTGCCCGCCGCGAGGAACGCGTCCGCCGTCTGCGACGCGGGCGCGCCGGTCTTGGCCGCCGCCGCCTGCTTGGCGAGCGTGTCGAGCGACCCTTCGGCCTTCACTGCGGCCTGCGACGCAGTGTAGGTGCGCCCGGTATCGGCGTCGCCCGCCGGAATCTTGCCGCTCTTGCGACCCTCGTCGATCGCCGCCACGGCTTCCCAGGGAAGCCCGGACTGCTGCGCCTGGAACGCATAGTCCGCATAGTCGCCGCGATCGGCCAGCGCGTTGGTCGCGCGCATCAGGCGATACAGGTCGAGCTTCTCGACCTTCTCGCTGCCACCCGCCGGCGTGCCCTGGCGGAACACCTGGATCGCCCAGCGCCAGTTCGGCACGGTCGGATATTCCTGGATGAAGCGCGTCAGCCAATCGGCCATCTTGGCGCGATCGCCGGACTGGTTCACCCGCGGGATCGCGAACTTGTACCAATCGACCGGAGGCTTGCGACCGGCTGCCTTGCTCTGCGCGATCGCCGTCTCGACTTCGGCGATCGCCGCGGGCTGGTTGCCGCTTGCCGAATAGGAATTGGCGAGCATCACCGGAAGATCGGCTTCCTTCGAACCCAGTTCGCGGGCCTTGAGCAGGAACGCGATCGCTTCGGCATGCTTCTTGTCGGCCGCTGCGCGCGAACCGGCCATGAAGTTATACACCGAGCCATAGAGCGGCGCGCGATCGGCCGGGGTCTTGGGATTGGTCCACAGCGCCTGGAGCGCCTTCATCTGGCCGGCTTCGTCCTTGCGCTGCAGTTCGAGCTGCAACCGGAGCCACGCCGCATAATAGCGCTCGTCGTCATTCTTGGATGCGGCCTCCGCGGCGACGATCTGCGGCTCGGCAGTCGCGACGTCCTTCGCCTTGATCGCAGTCTCGGCAGCGGCGGCAGCCTTGCGGAACTCCTCGCTCACCTTCAACTCGGGGGTCGCGTTGGCAGCCTTTTTATCGGCTTTCTGCGCGCTGGCGGGCACCGTGCTCAGCGCGCCGGTCCCCAGCGTCAGCACGGCGGCCATCGCGAGCTTCGAAACGAACGTCATGTACTACTCTCCTCGTGGGAACGGCGGACGGATCGGTCGCCCCTCTAATTGGCCCTCTCGTGCCATACAAGCGGACGTATCGTCGAGCGCATGCCAACCGCCAAATGAACGCCGTTTGAATGGTTCGGGCCCGATTTGGTTGCGTGCGCAAGCCGCTGGCATTTGCCGGATGCGGCGGGCTAAAGCTACGGCAAAACGGGGGAGAAATAATTCGATGCTGAGCGCCCGCGGCGGACCCATGCCGCGATCGCCCTCGCCACAGCCTGCGGCGCGACGGGGCTTTGGCATCGCGGCTCTGTTTGTCCTCGCACGCGCGCCCACGCACGCGCGGGCGCGCGGGGTTGGCAGGTGCTATCGGGGTCGCTAGAGCAGTCTCCCACTCGTAACAATTCTGGAAACATGAACCTTTGACCGACGAGACCGTCCTCGCGGACCGATCCGACATTACGCCCGTCTCGATCGTCGACGAGATGAAGACCTCGTACCTCGATTACGCGATGAGCGTGATCGTGGCGCGCGCGCTCCCTGACGTTCGCGATGGCTTGAAGCCGGTCCATCGCCGCATCCTCTATGCCGCGCAGGAAGGCGGCTATGTCGCCGGTCGCGCCTATCGCAAATCGGCCCGCCTCGTCGGTGACGTGATGGGTAAATACCATCCGCACGGCGACAGCTCGATCTATGACGCGATGGCGCGCATGGCCCAGGATTGGGCGATGCGCGTGCCGCTGATCGACGGTCAGGGGAACTTCGGTTCGATGGACCCCGATCCGCCCGCCGCGATGCGCTATACCGAAGCGCGCCTGGCGCGCGTCGCATCGGCGCTGCTCGACGATATCGACAAGGACACGGTCGACTTCCAGGACAATTATGACGGCTCCGAAAGCGAGCCCACCGTCCTGCCCGCGCGCTTCCCCAATCTGCTGGTCAACGGCGCCGGCGGCATCGCGGTCGGCATGGCGACCAACATTCCGCCGCACAATTTGGGCGAAGTGATCGACGCTTGCCTGGCGTATATCGACAACGGCGCTGTCACGCTCGAAGAGCTGATGGAGATCGTCCCCGGCCCCGACTTCCCGACCGGCGCGATCATCCTCGGTCGCTCGGGCTGCCGCTCGGCGTACCAGACCGGGCGCGGATCGATCATGGTCCGCAGCCGCTACATCACCGAGCAGCGCGGCGAGCGCCGTTCGATCGTGCTCACCGAAATCCCGTACCAGCAGGGCAAGAACGCACTCGTCGAGAAGATCGCCGAGGCCGCCAAGGAAAAGCGGATCGAGGGCGTCAGCGACATTCGCGACGAATCGAGCCGCGAAGGCGTGCGCATCGTCATCGACCTGAAGCGCGACGCGACCCCAGAAGTGGTGCTCAACCAGCTCTGGCGGAACACGCCGGCGCAATCGAGCTTCCCGGCGAACATGCTCGCGATCCGCGGCGGTCGCCCCGAACTGCTCAACCTACGCGACATCATCGAGGCGTTCGTCAAGTTCCGCGAAGAGGTCATCACGCGGCGCTCGAAATTCGAGCTGGCGAAGGCGCGCGACCGGGCGCACATCTTGCTCGGCCTGGTCATCGCGGTGACCAACCTCGACGAAGTTGTGAAGATCATCCGCTCGTCGCCCAGCCCCGCGGTCGCGCGCGACCGGTTGCTGACGCGCGAATGGCCGATCGCCGAGATCGCGCCCTATATCCGGCTGGTCGAAGCGATCGACACCGAAGTCACCGGCGACACCTATCGGCTTTCGGACCTCCAGGTCCGCGCGATCCTCGACCTGCGCCTCCACCGCCTCACCGCGCTGGGCCGCGACGAGATCGGCGAGGAACTGGCCAAGCTCGCCGAGACGATCGCCGAACTGCTCGAAATCCTCGGCAATCGCGCCAAGCTGTACGAAGTGCTGCGCGAGGAACTCACTACGGTCCGCGCCGCCTATGCGACGCCGCGCCGCACCGAAATCGCCGCCGCCGCCGACGGGATCGAGGACGAGGACCTGATCGAGCGCGAGGACATGGTCGTCACCGTGACCATGGAAGGCTATATCAAGCGCACGCCGCTCGACACGTTCCGCGCGCAGAAGCGCGGCGGCAAGGGCCGCGCGGGCATGGCGACCAAGGAAGAGGATGCGGTCACGCACCTCTTCGTCACGTCGACGCATACCCCGGTGCTGTTCTTCTCGACCGAGGGCAAGGTCTATCGGATGAAGGTCTGGCGCCTGCCAGAGGGTGGCCCCGCCACGCGCGGGCGGCCGATGATCAACCTGTTGCCGCTGGCGAATGGCGAGACGATCTCGACCGTGCTGCCGCTGCCCGAGGATGAGGAAAGCTGGGGCAATCTGCACGTGATGTTCGCGACGGCCAAGGGTTCGGTGCGCCGCAACTCGATGGATGCGTTTGCCAATATCCGCAGCTCGGGCAAGATCGCGATGCGGTTCGAGGAGGGGTCGGAGGACCGGCTGATCGGCGTGTCGCTGCTGAGCGAAGGCGACGACGTGCTGCT
Organism: Sphingomonas hengshuiensis; assembly: GCF_000935025.1. Taxonomy (NCBI): domain Bacteria; kingdom Pseudomonadati; phylum Pseudomonadota; class Alphaproteobacteria; order Sphingomonadales; family Sphingomonadaceae; genus Sphingomonas; species Sphingomonas hengshuiensis. Next base: position 915,472 of record NZ_CP010836.1, on the reverse strand, counting down.
CGCGACCAAGCAGGGCAAGGCGATCCGCTTCGCCGGCACCGACGTCCGCGAGTTCCAGAGCCGCGATTCGACCGGCGTGCGCGGCGCGCGGCTGGCCGAGGGCGACGAGGTCATCTCGATGTCGGTGCTGCGCGGCTTCGACGCAACGCCTGCCGAGCGCGAAGCCTATCTGAAGGCCGCGCCGTGGAAGGAAGGCGAGCGCGAAGTGACGCTCGAGCCCGAGCGCATGGCGGAATTCGAAGCGGCGGAGGAGTTCATCCTCACCGTGACGGCCAATGGCTATGGCAAGCGCACCTCCGCGTTCGAATATCGCCAGACCAATCGCGGCGGTCAGGGCATCACCAACATCGTGACCTCGGACCGCAACGGCGCGGTCGTCGCGAGCTTCCCCGCAAGCCGCGGGCAGGAGCTGATGCTGGTGACCAACCAGGCCAAGCTGATCCGCACCACCGTCGGCGACATCCGCGTCGCGGGCCGCAATACCCAGGGCGTGACGATCTTCCGCGTTGCATCGGGCGAGTTCGTCGTCTCCGCGGCGCGGATCGAGGAGAGCGAGGAAGAGGCCGAGGTCAATCTGGCCGATGGCCCGACCGCCGCCGCGCCGACTCCCGATGCGGACACGCAGGACGACCTGGCCGAAGGGCCGGAGGACGGCCAGTGAGCGACACCCCGAACACCGCGTACAAGATCCTCACCGCCGACCAGATGGCGGCGCTGGAGGCGGATGCGGTGTTCGGGGGCGCACCCGTGGATCTGGCCGATGGCTATATCCATTTGTCCACCGCAGCCCAGCTTCAGGAAACGCTGGACAAGCATTTCGCGGGCCAGAACGACCTGTGGCTTGCCGCGGTCGATCTCGACGCGCTGGGCGATACGGTGCGGTGGGAGCCCTCGCGCGGGGGACAGCTTTTCCCGCATATCCATGGCCCGCTGCCGCTCGACGCAGTGATCGCCTATAGCGGGCTACACTATGAAGCCGATGGTGCGCTGCGGTTGCCCGTCGCCGGTTGAGGCGTTTTGTCGTCTTGCCGGGCGCCAAAAAGGGTGAGACAGGCGCGGCGATGATTCGGGGCGTTCACACCAGCGGCAGGGCCATGCAGCGCGTCGCGCTGATGCTCGTCGCGTGTGCGCTGCTCCTGCGCATCCTCGTCCCCGCCGGGTGGATGCCGGTCGCGAATGCCGGCGGGATCGCGTTCAACTGGTGCAGCGACAGCAGCGGCAGCGCGGTACAGCTCCGCGCGGCGGCTTTGCTGTCCAAGGCGGTGGGCAAGGAGCAAGCGCCCGATCCAGCGCCCGCATCCGATCACCAACCCTGCGCCTTCGCCGCCGCTGCCCAGCCCGTCACCGGCGTCGCGGCAGCCGAACTCGCACCGCCGCCTGCGCCCGATCGCGTCGCCGCATTGCCGCGTCTCACCGCCGTCCCCGGTCGCGGCCTCGCCGCCCCGCCCCGCTTTCCACTGGCCCCCGCTCCTCGCCTGACGCCACTGGCGCGCCTCCGCGCGCGCCGTTCGTTTGTCTTGCCGAGGAACTACTCCCAAATGAATCCGTTCGTCCGCGCGCTGTATAGCGCGCCCTTCCTGTTCGCCGCCCTTCCCGCTTTCGCCCAGCAGGCCCCGGTCGAGGACCGCGACGAAATCGTCGTAACCGCGCGCCAACTCGTCGAGCAGGCCATCCAGAAGGTCAACGAGACCCCCGGCGGGGCCAATGTCGTCGCCGCCGATGACTATGCCGACAAGGCAGCGGTATCGCTGCGCGACGCGCTCGCCTTCTCCCCCGGCGTCTATCTCCAGCCGCGTTTCGGGCAGGAAGTCCGCATCTCGATCCGGGGCTCCGGGATCAGCCGGGGCTATCACATGCGCGGGCTGACGCTGTTGCAGGACGGGGTGCCGATCAACCTCGCCGACGACAATGGCGACTTCCAGGAACTCGACCCCAGCGTCCTTCAGCATATCGAGGTGTTCCGCGGTGCCAACGCGCTGCGTTTCGGCGCGTCGACGCTGGGCGGCGCGATCAACGGCGTCACCCCCACGGGCCGCTCCGCGAACGGCGTGCGGCTGCGCATCGACGGCGGCAGCTTCGAAACGGTGCGCGCGCTGGCCAGCATGGGCTATGCCGATGAACGCGGCGACCTGTTCCTGGCGGTCGCGGGCGACACCTCCAACGGCGGCCGCGACCATGGCGAGCGCAAGGCGTTCCGCTTCAACGGCAATGCCGGCATCCGGCTGACCGACAGCATCGAGACGCGCTTCTACGCCAGCGCCCAGTCGATCGCGCAGGATTTGTCGGGCGCGCTAACCTATGCCGTCGCCACCACCAAGCCCGAAACCGGCAACCGCGTCGGCAACCAGCAGCGCAACATCGATTCGATCCGCGTCCAAAACCGCACCAGCTTCGAACTGGGCAATGGCGGGCTCGATGTCGGCGTGTTCCTCAACGCCAAGAAGCTTTACCATCCGATCTATCAGGCGGTCGACCAGAACTCGACCGACTGGGGCAGCTATGCCCGGCTCGACCAGGATTTCGGCGTGCTGGGGTTCACAGCGGGCGTGACCGCGCGGTTCGGCGACGTCGATTCGAAGCGCTTCGTCAATGTCGACGGCAATCGCGGCGCGCCGACGTTCCGCGCGCATCAGGTCGCCCGCACGATCGACGCCTATGCGGAGGGTCGCGTGAAACCGGTAGAGGGCCTCACGCTGATCGCAGGCGGCATTTACACCGCAGGGCTGCGGCGACAGGACCAAAGCTATCCGGCGGTGGTCAGCGGGCGCGAGACCTTCGACCAGCTCTCGCCCAAGCTGGGCGTGCTGTACGAACCCGCGAAGAACGTGCAGTTCTACGCCAATTTCAGCCGCAGCCATGAACTTCCCGGCTTTATCGAGCTGGCGCAGGTCGCGAGCTTCGTCCCCCTCGACGCGCAGCGCGCCTGGACGGCGGAGATCGGCACGCGCGGCACGCTTGGCCCGCTGCACTTCGATCTCAGCGCCTATCGCGCCGAGCTGAAGGGCGAATTGCTACAATATACCGTGTCGTTCAGCATCCCCGCATCGACCTTCAACGCGGGCAAGACCCGGCATCAGGGCGTCGAACTGGGGCTCGATTTGGCACTCGCGCAATGGGCGAAGCTGCGCCAGGTCTATCAGTGGAGCGACTTCCGCTTCCGCGACGATGCCCAGTTCGGCGACAACCGCCTGCCGGTGATCCCCGAACATATGTTCCGCACCGAACTCCAGATTGGCAGCGAGGCGCTGCGCCTCTCCCCCAACCTCGAATATGTGCCGCAGGGGGCATGGGTGGACTACAGCAACAGCTTCCGACCCGACGGCTATGTCCTGCTCGGGCTGAGCGCGCAGGCAAAGCTCGACGAGCGCTTCACCGTCTTTGCCGATGCGCGCAACCTGACCGGCAACAAGGCGGTCGGCGACATATCGGCGGTGGTGAAATACACCCCCGCCAGCGCGATCTTCTACCCCGTCGAGCGCCGCAGCGTGTTCGCGGGCGTTCGGGCCGCGTTCTGATGGGCGCCCGGTGGTACAACACGGTATGGCGCTGGCATTTCTATGCCGGGCTGCTCTGCATGCCGTTCATCCTGTGGCTCGCGACCACCGGGACCCTCTATTTGTGGAAGCCGCAGATCGAAGCGCTGATCGAGCGCCCCTATGACGGGCTCGCAGCGGACGGCCCCCGCGCCTCCGCTGCGGCACAGGTCGCGGCGGCGGTGGCGGCAGTGCCCGGATCGACGCTGCGGCGCTTCCAGTTGCCGGAGGATGCCAGCCAGTCGACGCGCATTACCGTCACCTCGGCGGGCGTCGACCGGCGGGTCTATGTCGATCCGTATCGGCTGCGCGTGCTCCACATCGAGCGCGAGGATAGCCGGCTGATGCGCACGGTGTTCCTGCTCCACGGCACATTGCTCGCGGGAGCGCCGGGCAGCTATCTGGTCGAGATCGCCGCTTGCTGGGCGGTGGTGATGCTGCTCACCGGCCTTTTCCTGTGGTGGCCGCGCGGCGGCGCGGGACTGGCGGGCACGCTCTATCCGCGGCGGCGGCGGGGCAAGCGGGTGTTCTGGCGCGATCTTCATGCCGTAAGCGGCATCTGGGTCGCGGCGGCGGCACTCGTGCTGATTTCGACCGGGCTGCCCTGGGCGAAGTTCTGGGGCAGCTATTTCCTGGAGGTGCGCAAGGTCACCGGCACGCTCGACGGCCCGCCCGACTGGACGATTGGCGGCAAAAAGGTCGTGCTCGACGAACATGCCGGGCACGGCGGCATGGCGTCGATGCCGCCACCCGTACCGAGCGGCCCGGCGATCGACCGGGTGGTCGCGCGCACCTACCCGCTGGGGCTCGCCGCACCCGTGATGATCCTGCCCCCCGCCGCGCCGGGCGCACCCTGGTCGGTGCTGGCGCAACCCGCCAACCGCCCGCTCGCCGCCAGCCTGACGATCGACGGCGACAGCGGCGCAGTCACCTCCCGCCGCGACTTCGCCCAGCGCCACTGGGTCGATCGCGTCGTCGGCTATGGCATCGCGCTCCACGAAGGCGCGCTGTTCGGGCTCGTCAATCAGCTACTCGGCACGCTGACTGCACTGCTGCTTGCGACGCTGTCGGTGTCCGGCGCGGTGATGTGGTGGCGCAGACGCCCCAGCGGGGTGCTCGGCGCCCCACCCGCCCGCTCCGCGCCGCGGGCCGGAGCGCTGCTGCTGGGGACCATCGCGACGCTTGCGGTGGCGATGCCGTTGTTCGGCTTGACCCTAATTCTCGCGTTGCTCGTCGAGGGCTTCGTGCTGCGGGGATGGCCTGCGGCGCGCAAATGGCTTGGGCTATCGTCCATCGCGGCTTGACGGCCAGCGCAAGCGCCCTTAAGTGCGCGCCTTCAACCACGCATGGCCCCTTCGTCTAGCGGTTAGGACGACGCCCTCTCACGGCGTAAGCACGAGTTCGATTCTCGTAGGGGTCACCAAAACGCCATCCCAGGGCGTCCGAGAATGTGCCATAAGTGGCTGTTTTCTGCGGTTTTTTTGTGGTATAAGCATCCCAGTCGGATCGGTGAAATACCACTCCATACCAGCAATCTGATGGTATTTCTGATGGCACCACGCCGGTCGCTTGGATGGAGATACCATCATGGCGTTGTCGGTCGTGGCGATCAAAGTGGCCGAGAGTCGCGACAAGGCGTACAAGCTGAGCGATAGCGACGGGCTCTACCTGCTCGTGGCGCCGTCTGCGGCGGCGGGTGCCAGCGTGCCGGCGACTTCCCTAAACACGACGGTCTGCGCCTTGAGGAGACCGTGGACATGCTCGCAGACGGTTAGCGCAGTCGCTTCCCAGTGGGCGTCGCGCGTCAGTCGCTGCGCCAGAGCGGCAATGCTGGCATTCTCGCTGGTGCTGCGGCCATTGAGCGTCAATCGGCCGCGCATTCGCGCATCAGCGCGACCGATACAGTTTCGCATATCGCCGATCCGGTAGGCAACGTAGGCGGGCGTGTGGCCGGGGACGTGGAGCACCTCCACCTCCAGCCCGCCGATCGCAAACTGGCCACTGTCCTCGAACAGCGGGTCGAAATCCGTTCGTGCGGACCGCTCGGCCTCAAGCGCGCCTTCACTCAAGCGAGCCGCACGTAAACGGCAGCATCGCGAAATAGCTCGGCGGCACGGACGCTGCCGCCGTCTGCACAGATTTCCGTGTCTGCCCACCAGTCAGCCTCGGGCGTCGGGCGTGGACCGCCCACCAGGGCTGCGGCGCAACGGATTGCAACCGCGCAGGTCAGCGTCACGCCGGCATGGCTTCGCTCGAATGCGATGACATTCCCCGATCGCGCGCCGCGGCAGTGTAGCGGCCGATAGGCACCATCGGAAAACAGCGCCGGTGCGCTGCGGCGCATGTCCAGCAATTGCCGGATCAGCGCGAGCTTGGCCGGCTGGGCGTCGGCGCTTGCTGCAACCAGCCGCTCGCGCACCGCATAATCGACCGGCGTGCGATTGTCGGGGTCCACCAGGCTCAAGTCGGCGAGTTCGCAACCCTGATAGAGATCGGGCATTCCCGGGACGGCGAGATGCAACGCCGTTTGCGCCAGCGAATTGGCGAGCGCGGCGGGCGCCGTCCACGCGACGAAGCCCGAAAGGTCGGCCAGAAACGCGCCGGATCGAGCCGGATCGAGCAGGGCATCGATCAGCCGCTTCAGTCGCCCCTCTGTTGCCTCGTCGGGCCTTTCCCACGACGAGCGCAGCCGCGCCTCGCGCAGCGATTTCTCCTGCCACGCCTTTACCCGCTCGGCAAAGCGCGACAGGCCACCGCCATCGTGCGCGGAGAGCCCCGCGGGCCATGCGCCGAACAGCGTCTGGTACAGCATGTAGCGGTCGGCGGGATCGGTCCCTTCGGCGAATGGCGCCGCCATGCTTTCCCATTGCGCCACGCGCTCCGCCCAGGCCCCAGGGAGCGCGCTGAGCACCGCCAGCCGCGCCCGCACATCTTCGCCACGCTTATGGTCGTGCGTGGCGGTGGCGAGCATCGCGTGCGGGAAATGGTCCGCGCGCGCGGTCTGCTGGGCATGGAACGTGGCGACGGACGAGGCGAGGTGCGCAGGATCGAACCCGACATCGTTGCGCGAGAGCAAGCGGCCATAGCGATAGAAAGCGGTGTCCTCGACCGCCTTGGCTGCGATCGGCGACGAGAGCTGCTGGAAGCGCCGCACTGCCTCCGCGGCGAGCGCCGCATCGCCCGGTCCTTCGCCGGCAAGCCAGGACAGCACCGCATCGACAACGGCAGCCTCGCCCGTCCGGAGGAACGGGCGGACGCGCTCGCGCACCGTGGCGCGGATCGCGGCATCACGCGCGGGGGCGCCGCCGCCGGTCCCATAGGTGCGATAGACCGGGAACACCCACAGCATCCGCTCGATCGCATCGCGAAGCGCTTGCGGTGTGCAATCTCCGGTGTCGTTCGCAGACGTTGCGAGCGCGGCGAAAGCTTCGACGCAGCGATCGAGCTGGCCGCGGAACGCCGTGGCGAGCATCTCCTGCCGCGCGACAAGCTCCTCGTCGGCGAAATCGCCGCTGCGCCCGCTGATCCGCGTCCATAGCTCGGTGAGCGGCGGCACGCCCGCCGGATCGTGCAGCACCGCCGAGACCTGCTCCATGAAGTCATAGCCGCTCGTGCCGGCGACGCCCCAGTCCTGCGCCCGCGGCTCGCCGGGGCCGAGTATCTTTTCGACGACCAGATAAGCGGGCCCCGGCGGCGCAGCCTCGGGCCGTGCGATGCCGTCGAGCCGCGCGCGCAGGCGGCGGCAATAGCCGGCCGGGTCGGTCAAGCCGTCGACATGGTCGACGCGCAGCCCGTCGATCAGTCCTTCGCCATAGAGGCGGAAGAACAGCGCATGGCTCGCCTCGAACACCGCGGGGTCCTCTGCGCGCAGCCCGGCCAGATCGTTGATCGTGAAGAAACGGCGCCAGTTGAGATCGGCGTCGGCGGTGCGCCACGAGGCGAGCCGGTAGTGCTGGCGATCGAGCAGCGCGACGATCGTATCGGCGTCCGCGCCGGCACTCAGCCCGGCCTGATCCTCGTCGCGGATCGGGAAGCGATGTTCGCCATAGGCGACCAGTATGAAGCGGCCATCCTCCTCGCGCAGCGCCAGGTCGCCCGCGGCCAGCACTTCGGGCAGCGTGTCGCCGAGAACCGGCAGCATGAGCTTCTCGCGCCAGTCGATATCGAAGAAATGCGCGTAGCGGCTCGCCCTGCCCTTCGCGAGGACGTCGTTCCACCAGCCATTTTCACCGCCTGCCACGCCCATGTGATTGGGCACGATGTCGATGATGATTCCCATGCCGCGCGCCCGGAGCGCGGCGACGAGGCTGCGGAACGCCGGCTCGCCGCCGAGTTCGGGGTTGATCCGGGTCGGGTCGGCGACGTCATAGCCATGCATCGAGCCGCTACGCGCCGTTGTGATGGGCGAGGCATAGACGTGGCTGATCCCGAGCCGATCGAGATAGGGCACCAATGCCTCTGCGGCGGCGAAGGTGAAACCCTTGTGGAACTGGAAGCGGTAGGTGGCGCGAGGGGTCATTGGCTTCTTTCGGTATTGAGCCGCTCGATCCGGCGCGCGACGGGCGTGCGCGCCAGCAGCGCCTCGGTCGTATCGGGCATGCGGCGGCGCCAATTGGGATGCTCGTCGACCGTGCCGGGCAGATTGGGCTGCTCCACCAGCCCGACAATGTCCTCCATCGGCACCAGCGCGAGCGTGCAGGGCGTAGCGCCGACAAACGCCACCGCGGCATCGACGGCCGGCGCGGGATTATCGATCGCAGGCGGGGAACCCTCGGCGGTGCCGGCAGCGGTGCATGCCCGCCATAGCGCCGCGCGCTCTTCGGTTCGGTGCGCGCGGTCGTCCGCTTCATCGGCGGTCGGCGCGGCGCGCTCGATCTGCCAGTTCCAGTCGATATCGCGTTCGGTCCACCAACCCGCGATCGTGGAGAGGTCGTGCGTGCCGGTCATCGCCACTGCGTCGGCGGACCAGTCGCGGGCAGGCAGGAAGCTCCCCGCGGCATCGCGTTCGAACCACAGGACCCGCATGCCCAATATGCCGCGAGCGTCCATCGCCGGGCGGAATCCTTCGGGCACTGTGCCCAGATCCTCGCCGATCACGACCGCGCGCGCGCGATGCGATTCGAGCGCGAGGAGGCGGAAAAGATCCTGCATCGGCATCGTCAGATAGGCCCCTTCGGCGGACGTCGCGCCCTCCGGCACGACCCAAAGCCGGCGAAGCCCGAGCGCATGATCGATGCGGATGCCGCCGGCGCTCTCGAGCGCAGCGCGCAGCGTCGCGATAAAAGGCGCGAAGCCGGTGCGGCGCAGGGCATGCGGCGAGAAGCCGGTGATGCCCCAATTCTGCCCGCTCGGACCGAGCAGATCGGGCGGTGCGCCGATCGAAAGCCCCGCGAGCAGTTCGTCGCGGCGACTCCAGCCATGACTGCCGCCGGCGTCCATCCCCACCGCCAGATCCGCGATCAGGCCGATCCCCATCCCGGCATCGACCGCGCTGCGTTGCGCCGCCTCCAGGCTGTGCCGGGCGAGCCATTGGAGAAAGACATGAAAATCGACCTCGTCGGCCTGCTCGCCTGCAAAGCGTGCCACTTCGGCGGAATCGGGATTCTGATAGGCGGTGGGCCAGCCCTGCCATCCGTGGGCGCCGGTCTCCGCGCGGAAATGCGCGTGCAGCGCGTCGAACCGCGCATGGCGCTCGAGCGCATCGCCCGCCACGGCGCGATAGGCCGCAACTTGTTCGCGGACCGAGTCGCTTCGCATCGCGTAAGCGCGACGCAGCAGCTGTATCCGCTGCGGGATGGCGTGCTCCCAGTCGATCAGATCGGGCGAGGCCTCCGCGCCCGCCGCCACGCCCGCCAGCGCCGGATCGCCGAGAAGCACGTTCAGAAATTCACGGCTCGAGGGCGCATAGGGGCTGAATCGTCCCGGATCGGCGGGGAACAGCGCATGCACCGGGCTGATCGCGACCGCATCTGCGCCACCGGCTGCAAAGGCACGCGCGCTGTCGGCGAGAGTCCCGAAATCCCCGAACGCCGTGCCGCGATCGTCGCGGAGCCCGGGGATCTGCACCGCCGGACCCCAGATGCGGCGCGGTCCGACCGCGTCGGCGATGCCGAAGCATCGCGCGGGCGCGACCGCGAGTTCGATCACGCGCGCGCCCAGGTCGAGGCGGTGGTAGCCCGGCTGGTCGATCGGCGCGAGCATCGGCCCGGCGAGGGAAGAAGTGATCGAAACCGTGCGGCGCGTGCCGTCTTCGAGCAGCAACTCGCCGCGGGCGGCAGCTGCAATGCTGTCCGGCAGGCGGATCGGGCGCCCGACATCAGCGGTGACAAGGGCGCCATCGCTCTCCTGCGCCAGGCGATCACGGCTTTCGGCGATCTCGGCGCTGCTGGCCGCCGGAAAGTCGAGCCGGGCAAGCACCGTGGCGAGCACCGCGTCGCTAACCTGTTGCGCGGTGCCGGCGGCATCTTCCCAGTCGCGCGGCAGGCCGACGGCGGCGGCGAGATCGTGCAGCGCGCTCATGGGATGCGTTCCACGACGATGCTTGCCGGAGCGCCGGGTGCACCGAGCGCGAAGAGGGTTTGTCCCGTCCCGGCGGGAAAGGCGACCGGACCATCGCCGAGGTTCAGCGCGATCGCCAGCGTCGCGCCGTCGGCCATCTTCCAGCGCGCCTCCACTGCCCCCGTGCCGATCACGCGAGCGCCGAGCGGTCGCGCGCCCTTCAACCGCGGGATGATGTGCGCGTGCCGCAGCGCAAGCAGTTCCCGATAGAATGTTCGCCATTCGCCTGCTGCCGGCCCCGGTTCGGGGCGTGAGTGATCGAATGTCTCGCGGGCGTTGGGATCGGGGATGGTTTCGCGCGCTGCGGGGTCGGCAAAGGCGGAGAAGTTTGAAAATTCGCGGCGGCGCCCCTCGCGCACCGCATCGGCTAGTTCGTCGTGGAAGTCGGTGAAGAACAGGAAGGGGCTTTCGCTGCCGTCCTCGTCGCCCATGAACAGCAGTGGGATTTGCGGGCACAACAGCAGGAGCGCCGTCGCCGCGCGCAACTTGTCGTGATCGGCGAGCGAAGTGAGCCGCTCGCCCATCGCTCGATTGCCGATCTGGTCATGGTTTTGGAGAAAGGCCACGAAGGCGGTCGCCGGGAGGTGCCCACTCGCCTTCCCGCGCGCGTGCTCGGCGCCGGGCGGGGTCTCGCCCTGATAGATGAACCCTTCGCCAAGGCAGCGTGCGAGCTTCTCGGTCGGATCTTCAGCAAACCCCGAATAATATGCCGCGGTCTCGCCGGTCAGCAGGACGTGCAGAACATTGTGGAAATCGTCATTCCATTGCGCATCGAAACGGTCCGGCGCGAGCCGATCCGCATCGTTCCCCTCATTTTCGAGGACGAGATGAACACGTCGGTCGGGCACCGCCGCGCGCAGCTCGGCGGCAAGCGCGTCGAGGAAGCGATCGTCGCCGATCGCGTGGACCGCATCGAAGCGCAGCCCGTCGAAGCGATATTCCTCGATCCACATCCGGGCATTCTCGATGAAGAAAGCCGCGACGGCCGGCCGGGCGACCGCCACTGCGCCGCCCCAGGGCGTATCGACTTCGGCGTCGAAGAAGTCGCCGGCATAGGCGCCGAGATAGTTTCCGTCGGGACCGAAGTGATTATAGACCACGTCGAGGAAGATCATCATCCCCAGCGCATGGGCACCGTCGACCAGCGCCTTGAGGTCGTCGGGGGTGCCATAGCTTTCCGCCGGCGCGAACGGCAGCACCCCGTCATAGCCCCAATTGCGCGTCCCGCCGAACGCGCCGACCGGCATCAGCTCGACCGCGGTGACCCCCAGCTCGGCGAGCGCCGGCAGCCGATCGCGCACCCCGCGAAAGCCGCCGAGCACGCCGGCATGGACTTCGATCAGCACGGTTTCGTGCCAGGGCCGCCCGCGCCAGTCGGTGCGCCAGCGATAGGATTCGGAGTCGACCAGCAGGCTCCAGCCGTGGACGCCCCCCGCCTGCGCGCGCGACGCGGGGTCGGGCACGGTCATGCCGTCGGGGAGCACGAAGCGATAGCGCGCGCCCGGCGCAGCCGGCGCATCGACTGCGAACCAGCCGTCGTCCTGCGGCGTCATCGCGAGCGGTTCCGCCCCGGCAAGCTCCACCGAGACGGCGTCGGTGCCGGGCGCCCACAGCCGGAAGCGCACGCAGCCGTCGCCGAGCAGCCGGGGCCCCCAGCGCGTCACGCCCGCGCCTCGGTGCCGACGACGAGCACGACGGCCCGGTCCTTGACTTCGATCTCGTCGCCAACATCGCGCTCGGGCGCCTGGGGATCGGCGCTGTCGATCACGAGCCTGCGGGCGAAACCCGGCGGCGGGAAGCGGAACACCAACGGCTCGTGCGACGCATTCATCATCATCGTCACCGCTTCGATGCGGCCGTCCTCGCAGCGCCGCACGCGCCGCATCACCAGCGCCTTGCCCTGGGCGTTCTCCCAATCCGCGTCGCTCAAATGCTCGCCGCGCTCGTCGAACCAGTCGATGTCAAGCAGGCCCGGCTCGACCTCGACCTCGCCGTGGAGGAAATGACCCGCGCGGACGAGCGGGTAATAGCGCCGGATTGCGGTGAGGCGGCGGACGAAGTCGCTGAGCGCATGGCCGCGATCGCTTTCGATCTGGCTCCAGTCGAACCAGCTGAGCGCGTTGTCCTGGGCATAGGCATTGTTGTTGCCGTGCTGCGTGCGGCCAAACTCGTCGCCGCCGAGCAGCATAGGCGTGCCGAGCGACAGCAGCAGCGTGGCCAGCATCGAACGGGCGACGCGATCGCGGATTTCCTGGATCTTGGGATCGTCGGTCGGCCCCTCCGCGCCCCAGTTGCAGCTGTTGTTGTCGCTGTGCCCGTCGCGATTGTCCTCGCCATTGGCTTCGTTGTGCTTGCCTTCATAGCTGACTACGTCGGCGAGCGGCTGGCCGTCGTGCGCGGTGATGAAGTTCACGCTGGCCCAGGGCCGCCGCGCGCGGCGATCGAACAGATCGGCCGAGCCGGCGATCCGCGAGGCGAATTCGGGGCGCTGACCGTCGTCGCCGCGCCAGTTGCGCCGCGTGGAATCGCGGAACTTGTCGTTCCATTCGGCGAAGCCGGGGGGATGATGGCCGAGCTGATAGCCGCCGGGACCGATGTCCCAGGGCTCGGAGATCAGCTTGAGTTGGTTGAGCACCGGATCCTGCCGCAACACGTCGAAGAAGCCCGAGCGCGGATCGAAGCCGTTGTTGCCGTCGCGGCCGAGCGTCACGCCGAGATCGAAGCGGAAACCGTCGATATGATAGCTTTCCGCCCAGTGACGCAGCGAATCCGCTACCATCTGCAGCACGCGCGGGTGGCTGAGATCAAGGGTGTTGCCGGTGCCGGTGTCGTTCACGCAGTAGCGCGGATTGTCTTCGACGGCGCGGTAGTAGGTGCGGTTGTCGAGACCGCGGAAGTTGAAGGTGGGGCCGAGTTCGCTGCCTTCGGCGGTGTGGTTATAGACCACGTCGAGGATCACTTCGATCCCGGCGGCGTGGAGGCGGCGAACAGCGATGCGGATTTCCTCGCCCGAGCCATAGGCAAGGTAGCGCCCCTCCGGCGCAAAGAAAGCCAGCGTGTTATAGCCCCAGTAATTGGCGAGCCCCATTTCCTGGAGCCGGCGGTCCTGGACGAAGGCATGGACCGGCAACAGCTCCAGCGCGGTGACGCCGATGCGCTGGAGGTGCGCGATTACCTTGGGGTGCGAGAGCGCGGCGAAGGTGCCGCGTTCGTTGACCGGCGCCTCTTCGAGAAGCTGGGTCAGCCCCTTGGGGTGCGCCTCATAGATCACGGTTTCGGACCAGGGCGTGTTGGGCCGGCGATCGCCGCGCCAGTCAAAGGCGCCGGTGGTGACCACCGCCTTGGGCATGGCGGGCGCGCTGTCGCGGCGATCGAAGCTCAGGTCGCCGCGGCGCGACCCGACGCGATAGCTGTGGAGCGCGTCGGTCCAGCGCACCTGGCCGTGGATCTTCTTGGCATAGGGATCGAGCAGCAGCTTGTTGGGATTGAAGCGATGCCCCTCCTCCGGCCGATAGGGGCCGTGCGCGCGGAAGCCGTAGAGCAATCCCGGCCGCGCCTCCGGCAGATAGCCGTGGAAGACCTCGTCGGTGACCTCGGGCAGTTCGTAGCGTCGGATCTCGCGCCGCCCGGTCGGTTCGAAGATGCACAGCTCCATCGTTTCCGCGTGCGCCGAGAAGACCGCGAAATTCACGCCCAATCCGTCGAACGTCGATCCGAGCGGATAGGGGCTACCCGGCGCAAGCCGGTCGGGAAGTGGCGTCACAGGTGGTTGGTTCCTTCGTGGCGGAGGAGGACGGCGGCGAGCGGCGGGAGCGTCACGCGCGCCGAGGCAGGCTGGCCATAAGCGGGCGCGGGCGATGCGTGCACCCGTCCGCCATTGCCGATGTTGGCGCCGCCGTAGATGTCGGCGTCGCTGTTGAGGATCTCTTGCCACGTGCCGGCGCGCGGCAGGCCGATCTCATAGCCGTGCAGCGGATTGGCGCTCATGTTGAGCAGCACCACCACCGGCGGCGCATCGGGCGCGTAGCGGGCGAAGACGAACGCGCTGTTCTGGGCATCGCCGCCGACGATCCAGTCGAACCCGGAGGGATCGGCATCGCGGGCGTGGAGCGCGGGTTCGGACGCATAGAGGCGATTGAGATCGCGCACGAGCCGCTGGATCGCGGCGTGCTCGGGGCGATCGAGCAGTTCCCAGCCGATCTGGGTGTCGTGGTTCCACTCGGCCTCCTGCGCCAGCTCGCACCCCATGAAGAGCAGCTTCTTGCCCGGATGCGTCCACATCAGGCTGAGATAGGCGCGCAGATTGGCGAACTTGCGCCAGCGATCCCCCGGCATCTTGCCGATCAGCGAGCCCTTGCCATGGACGACTTCGTCATGGCTGATCGGCAGCACGAAGCGTTCCGAAAAGGCATAGACCAGCCCGAAGGTGAGCTCGTCATGGTGCCAGCTGCGGTACAGCGGATCGCGCTCCACATACTGGAGCGTGTCGTGCATCCAGCCCATGTTCCATTTGTAATTGAAGCCGAGCCCGCCCTGGGCAACGGGCGCCGACACGCCGGGCCATGCAGTCGATTCCTCGGCCAGCGTGATCGCGCCGGGGCAGCGATCGGCGATGATGCTGTTCATCCGCTTGAGGAACTCGACCGATTCGAGATTCTCGCGCCCGCCATGGACATTGGGCACCCATTCGCCGGCGTTGCGGCTGTAATCGCGGTAGAGCATCGACGCGACGGCATCGACGCGCAGGCCGTCGATATGGAAGGTTTCGAGCCACCACATCGCGGAGGCGAGCAGGAAACCCGCCACTTCGCGCCGCCCGAGATTGTAGATCAGCGTGTTCCAATCCTGGTGAAACCCCTCGCGCGGATCGGCATGTTCGTACAGCGGGGTGCCGTCGAAGCGGGCAAGGCCGTGCGCATCGGTGGGGAAATGCGCGGGCACCCAATCGAGGATCACGCCGATGCCTTCGCGATGGCAGGCATCGACGAAGGCGGCGAAGCCCTCGGGCGAGCCGTAGCGTGCCGAGGGGGCGAACTGCGACAGCGGCTGATAGCCCCAGGAGCCGCCAAAGGGATGCTCCATGATGGGCAGCAGCTCGACATGGGTGAAGCCCATTTCCGAGACATAGGGGATCAGCCGATCGGCCAGCGCGCGCCAGCCGAAATGGCCGTTGGGATCGCCTTCGGGCCGCAGCCACGAGCTGGCATGGACTTCGTAGATCGAAATCGGCGCGGTCGGCGCATGACGCGCGGCGCGCTCCTCCATCCAGTCTTCGTCGGTCCACGCGAAATCGGGCGCGGCGGAGACGATCGATGCCGTCGCCGGCGGCTTTTCGGTCTGGCGTGCGAGCGGATCGGCCTTCTGGATCACGCTTCCGTCGGCGCCTGCGACCTCGAACTTGTAATGCGTCCCGGGTCCGACGCGCGGCACGAACAATTCCCAGACGCCGGCATCGTGGCGCAGCCGCATCGGATGCCGGCGACCGTCCCAATTGTTGAAATCGCCGACCACCGAGACGCGGCGCGCATTCGGTGCCCATACCGAGAAGGCTACGCCCTCGATGCCTTCGATCGTCCGCGGCTGCGCACCCATCGCACGGGCCAGATTCCAGTGCCGCCCCTCGCTGAACAGATGCAGGTCGAGATCGCCGATCACCGGACCGAAGCTGTACGGATCCTCGGTCTCCTGGGTTTCGCCCCCGGGCCAGGCGATGCGAAACCGATAGCCTGCCCCCTCCGGTGCCGCCCCGACGAAAATCCCCGGCGCCTGCTCGTCCATTTGCGCGATCTCGTTCCCGTTTGCGCCCAGCAGGGTCACCCCTTCGGCGCCGGGCTGGAAGGTGCGGACGACCCGCTCGGTTCCATCGCCGTGCAGGCCCAGCCACGCAAAGGGATCGTCGAGACGGCCCTCGAGCAATGCCGCGGCGGCGATGTGCATGTCCTGCGTCGCGCTCATGCCGCGCTTCCCGCGATCATGTGCCGGGCTACACGCGCCAGGCCCCCCAGTGGCACCTCGATCCAATCGGGGCGATTGGCAGCCTCATAGGCCACTTCATACGCCGCCTTTTCGAGCAGGAAGAGATCGAGAAGCGGATCGGCGTCGCCGGCTTCTTCTTCTCCGCGATAACCGCGCAAGAATGCGGCGGCGGCGGCGTCGCGGAAGCGCGCGTACCGATCGAGGCCACGCTGTTCGTCGCTTGTCGCCCTTCCCGGCAGATTGCGTTCGGCCACCGCCGCGGCATAGTCGAACGAGCGAAGCACGCCGGCGACGTCGCGCTGGGGCAGGTCCTTGCTGCGGCGCGCATCGAGCGACTTGGCGGGCTCGCCTTCGAAGTCGATCAGCATCACGTCGCTGCCGGTCACCAGCACCTGGCCGAGATGCAGGTCGCCATGGATACGCGAGCGCATACGCCCCTCGGCGCGCCGCGCGACCGCCTTGATCCTTGCCATGATCGCGTCGCGCTGGCCGACGAGAAACGCCGCATCATCGCGCGCCGTCTCGCTCGCCCAGTCGGTCGCGCGAAGCAGGCCCAGCGCCTTGTCAAATTGTCCTTCGATCCGCCCGGACACCCCGTCCGCAGCCGCCAGATCGAGCGTTTCGGGCGCGAACGCCGGATCGTCGCTCGGCTGGCCCAGGATGGCATGCGCCTCGGCCAAGCGCTCGCCGAATTTCTGCGCGAAATTCTCGTAGTTGGAGATACTCCATTCGGCGTCGGTCGCCATGCGCTCGAGCATCGCCAGCGTCCAGGCCCAGCCGTCGCCCTGGTTGTAGACGAAGCGCTGGACGAGCATCAGCAGGCTCGAGCCCTTCTCATCGTCGAGCCAGACTTCGCCCAATATCTCGGGCGTGTTGGCGAAGCCGTGTCGCGTGAGATAGCCGACCATCTCGGCATCGGGATGCACCCCGGCCTGAACCTTGCGCAGCAGTTTCAGGACGGCGCGCTCGCCCAAGGCGATCGAGCTGTTCGACTGCTCGGCCGACAGCCATTCGGGCGCGGCATCAGGGCCTATATCGAGCGCCGGCGTCCCCACGAAGCGAAGCGTGCCGCCGTCGAGTTCCACAGTCTCGCCCGCCGCCAGCGCGCCGAGTACAGAGGCGCGGAAGCCCGGCACCGCGAAGCCGTCGGTCAACAGCCCGACATGCCGGCCGCGCCGCACCCGGGCGAGCGCCAGATTAGTGGCGAAAGGCCCCTGGACCTCGCCCTCCCAGGCGATGCCGAGCGGCAGGTTGTAGAGGGCGGTGCCGCGATCGGTGCCAACTTCGATCTGAGTAAGCGTCAGATCCTCTACGCCCGGCATCGCGATCGAGCGCACGATCCGCACGTGGCGAACCGTCTCGTCCTTAGCGCCGAACCAGCGGCGCTGGGCGACATAGGCCGGCAGCATGTCCTCGAGCAGTTGCGCATTCGCACCGCGGCTGACGTCGGCGAGGTCGGGACGCAGCACGAAGGTGTGGCGTTCGATCTCGACGCCCGGCGCGCCGGTCGACCAGTCGGGCGCCGCTTCATTCTCAGACAGCCGGAACCACAGGAAGCCATAGGGTGGCAGGGTGAGCAGATAGGGAAGCTGGCCCAGCCGGGGGAAGGACGTGCCGCCCGACAGTTCGACCGGGGTGCGCCCCTCATAGTCATGGAGGTCGAGCTCGACGGCCTGCGCGGTGCGACCGAGATTGGCGACGCACAATATGGTCTCGCCGTCATGCTCGCGCAGATAGGCAAGCACCTTGCGGTTGGCCGGCCGCAGGAAGCGCAACTCGCCGCGGCCGAAAGCGCGGAACTCGCGGCGGACCGCGAGCATCCGCTTGAGCCAGTTGAGCATCGAATGGCGATCGCGCTGCTGCGCTTCGACGTTGACCGCCTGATAACCGTACAGCGGGTCCATGATCGGCGGCAGCGCCAGCGCGGGCGGATCGGCGCGCGAAAAGCCGCCGTTGCGATCGATCGACCATTGCATGGGCGTGCGCACGCCGTCGCGATCGCCCAGGAACACATTGTCCCCCATGCCGATCTCGTCGCCATAATAGAGCACCGGCGTGCCCGGCATGGTCAGGAGCAGCGCCTGCATCAGCTCGATCCGGCGGCGGTCGCGCTCCATCAGCGGCGCGAGGCGGCGACGGATGCCCAGGTTGATCCGCGCGCGCTTGTCGGCGGCATAAGTGTCCCACAAGTAATCGCGCTCGGCATCGGTGACCATTTCGAGCGTCAGCTCGTCATGGTTGCGCAGGAAGATCGCCCATTGCGCGTCGGTGGGGATCGCGGGGGTCTGGCGCATGATGTCGGTGATCGGGAAGCGATCCTCTTGCGCCACCGCCATGTACATCCGCGGCATCAGCGGGAAATGGAACGCCATGTGGCATTCGTCGCTGACCCCTTCGGGCGTCCCGCCGAAATATTGCTGGGTATCCTCGGGCCACATATTGGCCTCGGCCAGCAGCATCCGGTCGGGGTAATGAATGTCCAGATCGGCGCGGATCGCCTTCAGCACGTCGTGGGTCTCGCCGAGATTCTCGTTCGAGGTGCCGTCGCGCTCGATCAGATAGGGAATGGCGTCGAGCCGCAGCCCGTCAATCCCGGCATCGAGCCAGAAATGCATCACCGACAGCACTTCGGCGAGCACGCGGGGATTGTCGAAATTGAGATCGGGCTGGTGGCTGTAGAAGCGATGCCAGAAATAGGCGCCGGCTTCCTCGTCCCAGGTCCAGTTGGATTTCTCGGTATCGCAAAAGATGATCCGCGTGCCCGAATAGAGCTTGTCGTCGTCGGACCAGACATAGAAATCGCGCTCGGGCGACCCCGCCGGGGCGTTGCGCGCCGCCTGGAACCAGGGGTGCTGGTCCGAAGTGTGGTTGATCACCAGCTCGGTGATCACGCGGATGCCGCGCGCATGCGCCGCGTCGATCAGCGCGCGAACGTCGTCCATCGAACCATAATCGGCGCTGACGTCGCGATATTCGGCGATGTCATAGCCGTCGTCGCGGCGAGGACTGGGGTAGAAAGGAAGCAGCCAGATCGCGGTCACGCCCAACTCGGCGATATAATCGAGCTTTTGCATCAGGCCGGCAAAGTCGCCGATCCCATCGTCATTGGCATCGAAGAAGGACTTGACGTGCAGCTGATAGATGACCGCATCCTTGTACCAGAGCGGATCGGCCTGCGCCGTGTCAGGGATATGGGTGATCGTCGCGGGGGCGTTCATGCGTCTGCTCCGGGCGCGATGCGCCAAATTCGGTAAGGGCTGTCCTGGGGATCGAGGCGGATGTGCTGGATCTTGCCGTGCCAGCGGAAGCGGTCGCCCGAGGCGAGATCCTCGACGCCGATGCTGCCATCGTCGCCGATCCCGAATTCCCACAGCGGCACTTCGAAGTCGCACGCGCGCGGCTGGTGCGGATCGAGGCTCACCATCACCAGGATCATGTCGGTCCCGTCGGGCGACGGCTTGGCATAATACAGCACGGCATCGTCGTGCGCGACGAGGAAGCGGGTATTGAGATGCGTCTGGAGCGCCGGATGCGCGCGGCGCAGGCGATTGAGCAGCGTGATGTCGGCGACGATATTGCCCGGCATGTTCCAGTCACGCAGCCGAATCTCGTACTTCTCCGAGTCGAGATATTCCTCCTTGCCGGGCATCGCCGCCGCTTCGCACAGCTCGAACCCCGAATAGACCCCGAACAGCCCCGACAGCGTCGCCGCCAGCACCGCGCGGATGCGAAAGCCCGGGCGGCCGGAGGTCTGGAGGAAGATCGGATTGATGTCGGGGGTGTTGACGAAGAAGTGCGGCCGATAGAATTCCTTCGGCGCCTCGGTCGTCAATTCGGTGATGTAGTCGGTGAGTTCGGCCTTCTCGTCGCGCCAGGTGAAATAGGTGTAGCTCTGCGAGAACCCGACCTTTGCGAGCCGGTACATCATCGCCGGGCGCGTGAACGCCTCTGCAAGGAAGATCGCGTCGGGATGCCGCGCCCGCACGTCGGCGATCATCCACTCCCAGAACGGCAGCGGCTTGGTGTGCGGATTGTCGACGCGGAAGGTCTTTACCCCGCGGTCGATCCAGAACAGCACTGCGTCGCGCAACGCCAGCCACAGATCGGGGATCGCCTCCGCCGCGTAGAAATCGACATTGACGATGTCCTGATATTTCTTCGGCGGATTCTCGGCATATTTGATCGAGCCGTCGGGCCGCCAGTCGAACCAGCCCGGATGCGCCTTGAGCCAGGGGTGATCGGGCGAACATTGGATCGCGAAGTCGAGCGCGATCTCCAGACCATGCGCATGCGCCGCCGCGATCAGCGCGGCAAAATCGTCGAAGCTGCCGAGTTCGGGATGGAGCGCGGTGTGGCCACCCGCTTCGCTGCCGATCGCATAGGGGCTGCCGGGATCGCCCGGGGCGGGGGTCAGCGTATTGTTGGGCCCCTTGCGGTTGGCGGTGCCGATCGGGTGGATCGGCGGGAAATAGAGCGTGTCGAACCCCATCTCGCGGATCGCCGGCAGCCGCTCGATCACGTCGATGAAGGTGCCGTGGCGCGCCTTGTCCTTTGTCTGCGAGCGCGGGAAAAGTTCGTACCAGCTCGAAAAGCGCGCCTGCAGCCGCTCGGCATCGACGCGCTGGACCGCCGAGCGCAGCCGATGCGGGCGTTCGTCGGCGCGGTCCATCAGTTCTGCCAGCTCGGTCGACAGCAGCGCGTCGGCGTCATTGTCGCCTGCCAGCCGCATCGCAGCCTTGCCAAGCGCGGTCTTCAGCTTCCCCGTCGCCCTTCCCTGCGCCCGTTCGACCAGCACGCGCCCCTCGGCAAAATCCACCGACTGCGCGACGCCGGCATCGAGCTTCTTGCGGAAATCGCGCCGGAACCCGCCGAACCTATCGAGCCAGCCCTCGACGCAAAATTCATACTGCCCCATTCGGCCAAGCGCGAACGCAGCGCGCCAGCTGTCGTTGGGCAATTGCTCCATTCGCACCGCCCGCCACGCCTCCTGATCGCCGGTGCGCCACAGCAATTCGACTGCGAGCTGCTCATGCCCGTCGGCATAAACCTTGGCGCCCACGGTAATCCGTTCGCCGACGACGCGCTTCACGGCGAAGTCTCCGCCCACGACGTTCGGCGTGATCGATTCGACCACCAGCCGGGGCCAATCCGCGACCGCGGTCACGCCGGGGTGCGGCAGCAGGATCGGCTCGGCGCACCGGCCCTCGATCGCGCGCACTTCATAGGGCTTGAGCGGCGATTCCGGACCGTCGAAGACGAACGCGGCGCCGGCACTTTCCAGAAGCGCCGCCGGATCGGGCATCGGCTGGGGCTCGTCGGTGGTGTTGATCAGCGTCAACAGCGCGCTTTGCGAAATCCGTACGTCGCCGCGATCGGCGCGCAGCAACACGGTCACCGGCGCGGCACTGCCCGACAGCCGGCGCATCTCGCCGCCATAGCCGCAGGCGCGCTTCGCCATGGTCACTGCCTCGACCGCTGCCTGCGGGTTCGCCGCGACGATCTCGAGCGGCACGATCAGCCCGCATGCCGATCCGGCGGCGGCCAGCAGCGCGCGCTTGGTCGCGGCCGGATTGTCGCTGCGAATCTGCTCGGGGCGCACCTCCGCCACCAGCGATGCGACCGGGCGAAGCGCCTCGGCTTCTTCCACCAGCCAGCTCGCGCGATAATCCCACCAGCCGAAGGAAGAACCGATATGATCGAACCCGGCCCCCGCCGCCGCCGCAGCCTCGCTGCGCGACAGGCCCGGCGGTCCCGCAAGCAACATCAGATCGGGGTCGCGCCGACGCAGCGCCGACACGAGCCGCTCGAGAAAAGCCGGCGGGAGGCGCGAAAGCTCGACGAAGCGAAATCCCTTCGCACCGGCATCGATCCACGTGGTCAATGCGGATTCGATCGCGGGAAACAGTGCGTCGCCTGCCTCGCGCTGGCGGAGCCGTGCGCGCGCCTCGCCCTGCGCCGGGCTCGTCTTGCGCGGATCGATCGGCGCATCCGGGCTTCCCGTGCGGCGGATCGTGAACAAGGCGGGATGCGACGCGACGAGCGCGTGTTCGAGGGGGAAGCGCGCGACATCCACTTCGACGATCAGCGCAAGGCCCGCCTCCGCGCACCCTGCAGCCACTTCATCGGCTGCGCCCGGATCATCGCGGAACACCGGCCCCCGATGCCGATAGAGCAGATGCCCGAAGCCAGCCGCGGCGGCGTCGCGCAGCGCCTTTTCCCGCACGGGCGCGCTCATTTCGGGCCGATCGAGGGTGACGATCGAGACGGCAGTGGCGGCAATGGACAAGATGGGCTCCGACTATTGTTACCCCTGACAACAGCCTGCCGGCGCCCTCGTTCCGCCAGAGCGGGAAAAGTTCGGGCGAAATATCCGCGCGATTTGTTTCCCCGCGCCGGGCTCTTTTTTTGGCCGCAACCGTTCTTCTATCGAAGCGAGGAATGGATCATGCGACGCCTGGTGGTAGTTTCAAACAGAGTTGCGGACGTTGACGGCAGCGGACAGGCTTCCAAGGGCGGGCTCGCGATGGCGATGGCATCCGCGCTGCGCGAACATGGCGGCCTATGGTTCGGCTGGAGCGGGAAGACAACCGAACGCTTCGAGCCCAAGGCAAGGGTGGAGACGCACGGCAATGTCCAGACCGCGTTGCTTGATCTTGAGCAGCACTCCGTCGATCAATATTATAACGGCTTCGCCAACCGCACGCTTTGGCCGCTATGCCATCATCGGATGGACCTGACGGCCTATGAGCGTGACTTCACGACATCCTATGCAAGCGTCAACGATTGCTTCGCCGCCGCGCTCGCGCCCTTGCTGCGCGAAGACGACGTGCTGTGGGTGCATGATTATCATCTGATCCCCCTGGCCCGCGCGCTGCGCGAACGCGGCGTGCGGAACAAGATCGGCTTCTTCCTCCACATCCCTTGGCCGGCGGCGGAAATCCTGTCGACGCTGCCGCGGCACCGCGACCTCGTCCAGTCGATGTTCGATTATGATCTGATCGGCTTCCAGACGGAAGACTGGCTGCGGGCGTTCCAGAATTATGTAGGATTTGCGCTCGAAGGTCGCGTCGATCAGGACGGCGGGACGGTGCGCGCGTTCAACAAGACCGTCACCGCGCGCGCCTTTCCAATCGGGCTCGACATGGCCGAGATGCAGGCGTTGGTTGCCTCACCCGAGGCCAGGCAAAGCGTCGCTGCGATGCGCGAATCCGCCGGCGAACAAAGGATCCTGCTGGGCGTCGATCGGATCGATTATACCAAGGGCCTGCTGCAGAAGTTCGCGGCGTACGGCCAATTCCTGCTCGACAGCCCCGAATGGCGCGAGCGGCTGTTCCTGCTGCAGGTCGGCCAACCCAGCCGCACCGATGTCGACGATTATCGTGACCTGCACGAGCAATTGCTCGCCGAGGCGGGGCGTATCAACGGCGAAGTCGGCACTCTCGACTGGAGTCCACTGCGCTACCGCGCCCAATCGATGGCGCGCGATGTGCTCGCGGGCGTCTATCGCGCCGCGCAGGTCGCGCTGGTCACTCCCCTGCGCGATGGCATGAACCTGGTCGCCAAGGAATATATCGCCGCCCAGGACCCCACCGACCCCGGCGTTCTCATCCTCTCGCGGTTCGCCGGTGCGGCGAGCCAGATGCGCGAGGCGTTGCTGGTCAATCCCTACAGCCGCGAAGACGTTGCCGATGCGATCCGCCGAGGGCTGGAAATGCCGCGTACCGAACGCGTGGCACGATGGCGCGCGCTCCACGCCGGCCTCGTCCGCGACGATCTCGACGCCTGGCGCGATTCTTTTTTGGAGGAGCTTATGGGTCCGGATCACGCCCCGACGTCCGAGCGCGTTACTCCCATGCTGATCAAGGCGTGAAGCGCATCATCCGTTCGTAACGCGTCCGCCCTTCTTGGTGGGCGAAGCCAACGCGCTTTTCTTGCGTCCGCTCGCTTTGCCCGCCGTTGGTGTCGATCCGTCCGGCGTCGCGCTTTGAGAAGGAGCCGCAGCCTTGGGCTTCGTCCGTTTCACCGCCCGGGTTTGCACATGCGCTGCGCCCCTGCCCTCATCCTCCCGCGCAATCTCCTGGCTCGCCTGATCCCAATGCGCATGCGCCATGCCGTCCGGGCGGCCTTGCGCTTCCCAAAGCGCATAAGCACGCTCGCGCAGTCGCTGTTGATCGTCCGTCATGTCGATGCTCCCTTCTGGCTCGTTTCCCAGCCCATTGCGCAAAGCGCGCTAAGTCCCCCCGTGATCGGAGGCCCAGCATTGCCAAATCATGCTGCGGCTTTAGGTTCCCCGACTGCGGCCAAGCGCAGGCGGACGATGCCCGCTCCTGGGGCAGTGCGGTGCGCCTCCCGCGTGCAGGAGCCCGGCTTTTCGGCGCCGGGGGTCTACCAGAGGGCCGTGCCGTTGGCGTAGGCCGCGTCCGAAACGCATGAAAAACTTCCCCAGGCGATCTCTGTACGTCTCCTGCTGCGAACGAGATTTCGTCGTGCCCATCTCGCAAACATCCACCAAATAGGCTGCAATCCAACTCGTAATACCCCGGGGAGGAGCGCTAGATTTTGCGATCCAAGCGTTCGGAGGGCAAGCGGGGATGGAAAATCCGATCTTGGCGGTCAGCCTGATCGCGGCGCTGGCCGTGGTGCAGTCGGTGTTCGGCATGGGGCTGCTGGTGTTTGGGACGCCGACGCTTTTGCTGCTCGGGCTGACGTTCGGCGCGACCCTGGGGTGGCTGCTGCCGGCCTCTGCCACCATTTCGCTGCTCCAGGTTATGGAGGCGCCGGGCCAGGTGCGCACGACTTGGCGCGGGCTTAAGCCCTTGTGGTGCATCGGTATCCTGGTGCCGGTGCTGGCACTGTCCCTGTACCTGCAATTGCGCTTCCGTCTTGATCTGCCCATCGGCCTCGCCATGTGCGCCGCCGCTCTATTGCGCCTCAGCCCGCCGCTGCGCGACCGGGTGCAGGCCACCATCGGGCGATCGGAGCGTGGCTATCTCGTCGCCATGGGCGCCCTGCACGGCTTCACCAACATGGGCGGCAGCCTGTTGTCCCTCTACGCCGCCACCGTCGCGTCGGGGAAAAAGGCGGTGCGTGGCATCGTCGCCAACTATTATCTGGCGTTCGGCATCGTCCAACTCGGCGTGCTGGCGGCCTTCCAGCCGACGATGCTATCCTGGCACAGCCTGCTGGCCGCCGGCGTGGCTTTCTGTGTCCACTGGCTGGTAGGGCGGCGCGTCTTCGACGGGCTCGACAATCGCGGCTACGACCGCGCCTTTACGTCCTTTATCGGCCTCTACGGCCTTGCCCTGCTGGTGAAGGCCACGCTCTGATCGTTATTCATACCGATAGATCGACTTTGGCCACCACCATCTCCTGGAAGTGATCGACCAGTTCCAACCTCAGCGTTGCAACCGACCTTTAGGTGACAACAAGTCATTTCGAAATTCGCCGTGTTCAAAACACCTTATTTTAGTCCATAATGGATAGAAATATCCGCCAATATCGATAACAATAAATGTACTGAATTCACATTTTTGTCACTTTACATATTTTTGTTCTTCGATACTTTGAAACATATCAGCAATTGTTCGTTCCCGTCGAATTTAGGAGCATGGCGCCATGGCGACACCAAAAGCCCAAACGACCGATGAACTACAGGCAGAAGTTACGCGTCTGCGCGAAGAGTTGAGCGCCAGGTCAAGCGCAACTTCGGGGTCCGCAACTCAGACGGCTGAGGATATGCGGGACGAGATCAACTCCGTCGCCAACGACACCAACAACACGGCCCTCGATGAGTTGTACAGGATCGTGCAGGGCGTCAACGCCGCCAGCGCCGAACTGCTACAGTCGGGAGCCGACATTCTGGTCAAGCTGAACGACGAGGCCACCGCCAACGGCCGCACCAACCAGGACGATCTGGGAAAGACCCTGAACCGCGTGCTCCCCGACATCTACAAAGGCTATCTGCGGGCGCTGGGCCGCGCGACGGAGGTGCCCGGCCGCATGGCCGAACGGTTCACCAAAGCCCATCGAACCGCTGCCAAGTCCTGATCTCCCGGTCCCGGGTCCAGGTCGCGGCACCGGACCCGCGCGTCTTCCTTCCGTCCATACCCCGCCAGGATGGCGGCGGTAGCGCGACGGCCCGGAGCGTCTGTTTGCGTACCCGATTTGCCCTTTGGGATCGACGCACATCATGCAGACCATGGCTCAACCGCGCCCTGGCCCAACCTTGCCGCGCACCCTGCGCAGGGCCGCGCGCCTGGCTTGGGTGCTGCTGCATCGGCTGGCGCCCGTGCTGCCGCGACCGACCAGCGCCCGGCTCTATCCCGCTATCCGCCGGGCGATCGAGGATCTCGGCCTGACCTATCTCAAGTTCGGCCAGTTCATGGCCATGCGTTTCGACATCTTGCCGCCGGCCCTGTGCCAGGAACTGGCGCGCCTGTTCGAGGCGGTGGAACCCGTCCCTTTCGCCGACATTCACGCGGTGATCGCGGCGGAGCTGGGGGCCGCACCCGAACATCTCTACGATCGGCTGGATCCGGTGCCCATCGCGTCGGCTTCGGTAGCCCAGGTTCACGTCGCCTGGACGCGCGCCGGTGAGAAGGTGGCCGTCAAGGTGCAGCGTCCGGGCATCGGGCCGATCTTCGAGGCCGACATGCGCCTGCTGGCGGCCTATGGCGGCATGCTGGACCGTCTGGGACTGTCGTCGGTGTTCTCCGTGCGCGAAACCGTGGAGGAGTTCGCGCAGTGGACGCGGGGCGAGCTCGACTTCACCCAGGAAGGGCATGTCGCGGAACGCCTGCGCCGCGAGGCCGGCCCCTGGGAACGCTTCCCGCGCATTCATTGGGACCTGACCAGCCGGCGCGTCCTGACCAGCGAATTCATCGAAGGCCCCACCCTGGGCAAGGTACTGGCGCGGATGGAGCAACTGGGGGATGGCCCGGAGGCGGAGGCCGAACTTCGCCGGACCTTCCCGAGCCTGGACCTCTCCCTTTTCAGCCATAACCTGGTGCAGTCCGTGCTGCACCAGCTGTTTTCCCGCGGTTTTTTCCACGGCGACCCGCATCCGGGCAATGTCATCGTCGGTCTGGACAACCAGGTGACCTTTGTCGATTTCGGCATCTTCGGTGCGCTGCACCCCCGTCAGCGCTGCGTCCTGGCGCGCCAGATACAGCGCATCAGCATCGGCGACGTCGATGGCTGCTATGATTGCGTGCGCCAACAATATGTCGCCGCCACCGACAGGACCGACTGGCGCGCCTTCGAGCGCGAGACCAAGGACCGGCTGCGCGCCTGGTATCGCGCGTCGATGGACCCCAGCTCCTCCCTCAAGGCGCGCCACCTGGGCAACCACAGCGGCGAGATCATCGACGCCGCCCGACGCCACGGCCTGCGCGGCGGCAGCAGCACCCTGCTGTACTGGCGCGCGCTGTACATGCTGGACGCCAGCGCGCTGAAGCTTGGCGCCCATGTCGATCTGTTCGCGGAGATGGCGCTGTTCTTCCGGTCGCAGGGGAAGGACACGGCGCGTCTGCCGGCCCTCTATGGCGCGCCGGACGCCGTGATCGACCCGGCACGCTCCACCGCCCGCCGCCGCATCGCCACCAGGCTGGCCAGCGGCGCCACGGTGCGGGACCGGCGCGTGCGCCGGCTATGGTCCGATCAGAGCCGGCGTCAGCGCGATCGGGCCGCGTACCACCTGGTCCTGCTGCTGGTCCTGCTGGGCGGTGTCTTCTGGCTTCTGAAGCCTCTGCCGGGGGCCGCCTGACATGATGGGCCTGGCCGAGGCACGCGCCCTGAACAGCGTCGAACGCAGCCTGATCGGCACGCCGGAGGCCTTCCGCGCCCGCCTGGAGCGGCTGGGCCCGATCTTCATGAAGCTCGGACAGTTCCTTGCCCTGCGCCCGGACCTGATCCCGGCGGAATATGGCGCTGCGCTGCTGGGGTTGCTGGACGACACCCACCCCATGCCGTGGGACGAGGCGCGGGCATTGCTGGCGGAGGGGCTGGGCCAGGATCCGGACCTGCTATTCGCGCATGTCCGCCCCCAGCCCGTGGGCAGCGGATCGATCGCCCAGGCGCACCGCGCCCGCCTGCACGACGGGCGCGAGGTGGTCGTGAAAATCCGTCGGCGCGGCATTGCCGAACGCGTGGAACGCGACCTGCGCCGCGCGGCGCGGCTTGCGGCATTGCTGGAACGCGCCGGTGCCCAACTGATCGCTTCCCCGCGCGAGGCGGTGGAGGAAATGGCCCTCTGGCTGCGCCAGGAACTCGATTTCAAGCGGGAGCTGGACAACCTCACCCGGATGCACGCCAACCATGTCGGCGCCGACGGCATCCATATCCCCGAACCCTATCCGGAGCTGAGCGGCGAGGGCGTGCTGACCTGCGAGTTCCTGGACGGTATCGCGCTCAGCCGCATCATCCGCGCCGAACAAAGCGGCGACCCGCAGCGCACCGCCTGCCTGCAGGAACTGGGCTATGAGCGCGAACGCCTGGCCTATCGGTTGCTCGACACCTGCCTGACCCAGATCTTCGACCATCGCTTCTTCGCCGTCGATCTTCACCCCGGCAACCTCATGCTGCTTCCCGACGGTCGCCTGGGCATGATCGACTTCGGGCTGTGCCGCGACCTTGAAGCCACCATGCGCCAGCGGCTGCTGCGCTATTTCGGTGCCATTGTCCGCGACGATGCCGATGCGCTGTATCAGGCGGCGGGCGCGCTGCTGGAAAGCACCGACGCCTCGCGCCCCGAAGTCTTCAAGCGCGAATTCTACGCCGCCACCAGCGTATGGACCGCCAGGCGCCGCGCGCCTGCGGCCAGCGAGGACGGTTCCGGCGGCGGCGAGACTCACATCTGGCTGATGCAGATCGTTCGCGCCGCCCGCAGCGCGCACATGCGCGTTTCCACGGACTCGCTGGCGCTATACCGCGCGCTGCTGACCGCCGAGACCGTGACCGGGATGCTGGGCGCGCGCACCGACCTGCGTCGGGTCGGTGCCGATTTCTTCCCCGCCCTGCAGATGCGCGAACTGCTGGCGCCGCTCAGCCCGCAGGAAGTGCAGGGCATCGCCGGCAGCCTCGCCGAGTTGCTGAAACGCGCGCCCGAGCGACTGGAGCATCTGCTGGGCGAGCTGTTCGCCGGGCGCTATGTCTTCAACGTCGAAACCCGCGCCTCCGCCCGCGACCAGCACCTCAACGACCGCCATGTGCGGATACTCTCCGTGGCTATCGTCACTGTCGGCCTGAGCGTGCTGCTGAGCGCCGGCTCGCTGCCGGTCTGGGTCGGCGTGCCGGTGGCCTGGCCGGTCGGGATCGCCCTGGTCGGCTGTTACCTGTGGCTGCTGAAGCAATGGCGGGACGGCCGATGACGGCCAACGCCTTTCCGCGACAGAAGGGAGGTGGACGCCCCGTGGATACCCTCGACGACGATTCCCTCGGGGCGCTTTCGCCCGCGCTGTCCGCCGACATCGCCGCCTCGGCGGATTTGAGCCGGCGGCATGCCGAGATCGCGGACATTCGCGACCACGATGCCGCCGCCTTGCAGGGCTATGCCGAATTTGCCCGCCCCCAAACGGCCGAGCTGCTGCGCATCCTCAGCCTGGATAAGCCCTACGTCCGGGCCCATGACGACTATCTCTGCTACCGCGATGAAGCGGGCGACGAGGTTGAGGTGCTGGATATCGCGGGCGGCTACGGCTCGCTGATCCTCGGGCACAACCATCCGGAGCTGCGCCGCCTGGCGATTTCCCAGCTGCGGCAGGAAATGCCGACTCACGCGCAGATGTCCATCCGGGGCGAAGCCGGGCTGCTGTGCCGCGACCTGGATGCCGAACTGCACGCCGCCACCGGCCGCCACTTCGTGATAACCCTGGGCAATTCCGGCGCGGAGGCGGTGGAGGCCGCCGCCAAGCACGCGCGCATGGCCCAGCTGGCGCGGCTGGACGCCTTTGCCGAACAGGTGGAACGCCGGCTGGCCCGCATCCGCGCTGCCGAGGCGGCGGCCAAACGGCTGGGCGGAACCCTCGAACTGATCCTGGACGGCCACGCCCATACCAGTTTCGACGCCTTCGCCGCCGCCGTGCGGGCAAGCAACGCAAGGGCCGTCGTCGCCGCCGCCCCCCGTTTCCTGGCGGCGCAGGGCGCCTTCCACGGCAAGACCATGGGCGCGCTGGCGCTGACCCACAAGCCGCTGTTCCGCGACCCCTTCCTGCGCGGCGGCACCGAGACCAATTTCTTCGACTGGCAGCGCCTCAGTGCCGATCCAGCGGCGGCGCACGCCCTGGTCGCCGCCGGCGCGTACACCCTGATCCTGCCCGGCACCGTCGTCGATGGCCGGGTCACCTGCCAGCACGAAACCTTCAACGCCTATGCCGCGCTGTTCCTCGAACCCATCCAGGGCGAGGCCGGCGTCATCCCTGTCCCGCCCGAAGCCGCCATGGCACTGGTGGCGGCGGTCCGCGCCGCCGGCGTGCCGGTGGTGGTGGATGAAATCCAGACCGGCTTCTACCGCACCGGGGCGCTGCTGGCGTCCAGCCGCATGGGACTGGTCGGCGACTATTATCTGCTGGGCAAATCGCTGGGCGGGGGCCTGGCCAAGATCGCCGCCTGTGCCGTCACGCGGGAACACTATCTGCCGCGCTTCGGCCTGCTGCACACCTCCACCAACGTGGAGGACGACCCGTCCTGTGGCATCGCCCGGAAAGCGCTGGTGATCGCGCGCCAGCTGGGTGACGCCGTGCAGGCGCGGGGCGGCCAGTTGAGGGCCGGCTTCGAAGCCCTGCGCACGCGCTATCCTCAGGTGATCCGCGACGTGCGGGGCGAGGGCCTGATGCTGGGCATCGCCTTCGCCGACATGAAGCTGCGCCAGAGCTATGGCCTGCAGCTGCTCGCCCGCAGCGGATATATGGGCTACGTACTGGCCGGCCATCTCCTGCACGAGCACGGCATCCGCGTTGCACCGGCACTGGCCGCCTCGACCGTCATCCGCATCCAGCCCTCCGCCTATATCAAGGCCACGGAGATCGAGCGCGTCCTTGCGGCCTTCGACCAGTTGTGCCGCATCGTGGACAACGAGGATATCTACAAGCTCATCGAATTCGCCCTGCCCGAGGACACGCGCGGCCTGCGCCCTCTGGGCGACTTCCGCCAGGGCGAGATCGCGCTGGAGCCGCCGGCCGCGGGGATGCGCCGCGTCGGTTTCCTGACCCACTACATCGACGCCGCGCACCTGCGCGTGGCCGACCCGTCGCTGGCGCTGCTGGACACCGACACGCTGGAAGATCTGCTGGAGCGCATGCTGCCGGTGACCGAGCCGATCGTGCTGGGCCGGCGCACGATCACTGCGTCGCACGGGGGGCAGGCCAGCGTGGTGTTCGCTGGTATTCCCGTGACCTCGGGCATGATCCGCCGCGCGCTGCTGAACCAGGACGAAAGCCGTCTGCAGGCCCTGTGCCATCGCGGCGTCGCCACCCTGCGCAACGAATTCGGCTGCGCCGTGGTCGGACTGGGCCAGTACACCTCGATCCTGACGAAGAATGGCCAGAGCGTGCCCGACGACGCGACCATCATCACCACCGGCAATAGCTACACCGTTTACGTCGGGGTGCAGGCGGTACTGGCCATGGCGCGCGAGCGCGGCTGGGACACGCGCGACCTGACCATCGGGATCATCGGTGCCGGCGGCAACATCTGCAGCGCCTATGCCCAATGCTTCACGCGGCATGCCGGCCGGCTGTTGCTGTACGGCGGCGACCATGCGCGCGGCGTGCGCAAGGCGGAGCGCGCTGCCGATTCCGTGCTGCGCCATACGCTGAGCGAACTGGCAGACGGGGGCACGCCACGCAGCGGCTTCGAACGCGCGGTCGCGGCGGCGGCAGGGGCCGCCGGTGACGGCGCCCCGGCCCGCCCCTGGCCGCGCTTTCACCAGCATTGGCGGGACCTTGGATCGCCACCCGCACTGCAGGTGGTGGACGCGCTGGACGCGCTCGGCGACTGCGACCTCCTGGTGGTGGCAACCAACGCGGCGGAGCCTTTTCTGGGGCCGGAGCACTGCAAGCCGGGCGCCATCGTCTGCGACATCTCCGTCCCGATGAACTGCCGCGACGACCTGTTCGACAACGACCGCGGAATCACCGTGCTGCTGGGGGGTGAGGTTGCCCTGCCCAACGCCGAGGTGATGCCGGTCAGGGGCATGCGCCTGGCCGACGGCATGGCCTATGCCTGCCTGTCCGAAACCATCCTGCTGGGCCTGGAGGAGGGGCACGCCAGCTGTTCCTACGGGAACATCCAGCCCTGCGACGTCGATGCCATGGGGGCGCTGGGCGAAAAGCACGGCTTCCGCGTGGGCCACCACAAGCAGACCCGTATCTTCTGAAACGCCATCGGACGCGCCATGCACAAGCCGCTCGCCCTGCCCCTCGACGAAATCGGTCCCGCGCAGACGGCGGCAGTGGGTGGAAAGACGCGCCATCTGGCCGAACTCGCCCGCGCGGGTTTCGCCGTTCCCGCGGCCTACGCTCTGCCCACCTGGACCTTTCGGGCGGCGGTGCAGGCCGCCGGCGGCGACCTGGCCGGTCGGGTGGCGGACTTCGTCGCCGATCGCGACGACGATGGCGGGGAGGCCTTGCGGGCGGCAATATTGGCCATGCCGCTGCCCGACACCCTCGTGGCCGCGCTGGATTGCGTGCACGAGGCCCTGCTCTCCCGCGGCTTCGAGGCGCTGGCGGTGCGGTCCTCCGCGACGCTGGAGGATCTGGACGGCAGTTCGTTCGCCGGCCTCTACGAGACGGTGCTGAACGTGCGGGGGGTGGACGACCTGCGCCGCGCGGTGCGGACCTGCTGGGCCTCTGCATTCGCCCCGCGGGTGCGCGACTATTGCCTGCGTCGCGGCCTGTCGGTGGCCGACCTGCAGCCGGCCTGCCTTGTCCAGGGCATGGTGCCGGCGGAATGCGCCGGCGTAGTGTTCACGGTCGACCCGGTGCGCGGCCACGACACCGAGATGCTGATCGAGGCCGTGCCCGGCCTTGGCGACGCGCTGGTACAGGGGGAGAGCGACCCCATCGCCTGGCGCTATGACTGGATGGCAGACCGGCTGAGCCGCGAGGGAACCGCCGGTGACGCCCCCCTGACGGACGACCAGGTCCGCGCGCTGGGTGTCCTGGCGCTCGCCATCCAGAAGCTTTACGGTCGCCCCCAGGACATCGAATGGGCCTGGTATCGGGGCAAATTCCACGTCCTGCAAAGCCGCGCCATCGCCGCCATCCACCATGACGTGGTCGACCAATGGACCAACGCCGACCTGAAGGATGGCGGCGTCGCGGCGCACGTCCCCTGCGCCCTGATCTGGTCGCTGTACAAGCTGGTGCTCGAGACCAGCATGTCGGCCTATCTCGACAGCGTCGGCCTGCTCGACCGGTCCAGGCCTCGCCCCTGGACATTGCTCCGCTGTGGCTTTCCCTATTGGAACCTGAGCGCCGTCAAGGACGGCTTGCGGCGCATCCCGGGCTTCGTGGAACGCGAATTCGATGCCGATCTGGGCATCGCCCCCACCTATCCGGGCGACGGCGTCCGCACTTCCGTGACTCCCCGCACGCTGCTGGCGGGCCTGCGCACCCTGTTCGGCATCCGTCGTTCGGTCCGGCGCCGGCTGAAGACGGCCGGCGCGACCCTCGCCGAGCTGGACACGCTGCTGGCCCGCCTGGAAACGGTCGATCCCGACGCCCTGGATGACAGCGCGCTGGCCATCCACGTCGAGGCGGTTCTGGCCCGCCACCACTATGCGTGCGAGGCACGCTATTTCACCACGATATACGACAGCGCCAACATGGCGACGCTGTTTCGCGAGACGCTGGGCAAGCGCAACCGCCGCCGGCAGGCGCGCGGGCGGGCGGAGCACGACTATCTGGTCCTGGCCGGGGGCCTGACCGATGTGCCCCACCTGGCGCCGTTCCGCGACCTGTGGCGGATCAGCCGGCGCCTGCGCGCCCGCGCGGACGACGCCGCGGCCTTGCGGAGACTGGGCGCCGAGGACCTATGCCGCCGCCATCTGGCCGGCGAGGCCTATCCGGGCGCGGAGGAACTGCGCCCCTTCATCCATGTCCACCGCCACCGCAGCCTGCGCGAACTCGACCTGCTGGTGCCGTGCTGGGACGAAGATCCGCTGCCGGCATTCGAGAACCTGCTGCTGCTGCTGGCCCGCGACGATGACGAGGCGCCCGAACGGCAGGAAGCGCGTAGCCTGGCCCGCTACCGCGAGGCCCTGGGCGACGTGACCGAAACCGATCTACGTCGCGATCTTGCCATCCACCGCGCCATGCTGGCCTTGCGCGAGCAGATGCGCGAGCGGTCGACGCGCATGTACCGGCTGGTCCGCATCACCGCGCTGGCGCTGGGCCGGCGCCTGCATGCTGCCGGCCTGGCCGACGCGCCAGACGCGGTCATGCACCTCGCCTTCCCGGAGGTGATCGCCCTGGCCCGGGCGGTGGCGGCGCGTGAGGAGGACAGTGTTGCCAGCCTGCTGGCGCAGCTTCGCTGCAACCGCGACTATCACCAAAGCTTCCGCAGCTACCCCCGCCCCAACGAGATCATGCCCCACGCCGCCATCGCCCCCGCTGGAGTGGCAGACCCGCATGGCCTGCGCGGCATCGTCTGTTCCCCGGGCGTGGTGGAGGCGCCCTTGCGCGTGCTGGACAGTATCGAGCAGGCGGGCCAGGTCCGCGATGGCGAGATATTGGTAACGGCCTATACCGACCCGGCCTGGACGCCATTGTTCGCCCGCATCGCCGGGCTTGTCACCGAGACTGGCGGGGTGCTGTCGCATGGGGCCGTGGTGGCGCGGGAATATGGCATTCCCGCCGTGCTGGCAGTCAAGGGCGCCCGCCAGCACCTGCGCACCGGCATGCGCGTGCGCCTCGACGGCGGCACCGGCATGATCACCCCCCTAGCCCCCGCCCCGGTGGACGTCGATATGACAGAGGCGGCGGCATGACCCCCGTGCTGAAACGCGTCGACCTTGGCGACATCGCGGCGCGCACGGCCTTCGCCGCCTTCGGCAGCGCCGTGAACGCGCGCAACCCCCGCCACCTGCCGCGCCCAATCGCGCAGGAGATGGCGCTGCTGGACCCGGCCAGCAACCCATGGCTGGCGGATCGTGCCGTGGCCGCCTGGCTGGTGCGCGATGGTGCCGACGGGCCGGTGGTGGGGCGCATGGCCGCGATGGGCCCCGCCGAAGAGACCGAGGGCGAGGCATGCCTGGGGCTGTACGAGGCCGAGGACGATCCGGGCGTCGCCCACCTGCTGATCGACGCGGGCGTCGGGTGGCTGGCCGGGCGCGGCGCGTCCCGGGTGCTGGCGCCGGTCGATTTCTCGATCTTCCACGGCTATCGCTGCCAGACCGGGGGCTTCGATGCACCGCCCTTCATCGGGGAACCGCGCAACCCGGCTTATTATGGCAGCCATTTCGACGCGCTGGGTTTTATCCCGCTGCATCGCTGGGAAAGCCATGACATCGACCGGGCACATGCCGCCGCCGCGCTGGCCGCTACCGCGAGCGACTATGCCGACGCCCAGGCGCTGGGATACCGCTTCGAGGATTACAACAACTGCACCACCGAAGAGGCGCTGCACCACGTCTGGAGCCTGATCAACGCCAGCTACGGCGGGATGCCGGGCTTCGTGGCCCTGCCCTGGGAGCGTTTCCGCGACCATTATGCCCGGCTGCCGTTGGCGGTGGACCGGGCCGCAAGCTGCTTCGTCCTGGATCCGAGCGGCGCCCGCGTCGGCTTCAGCATCGTGCTGAAGGATTTGAGCGCGGCGTTGCGGGCCATGCGAGGCCATAGCAGCGGCCTGGGCGTCTGGCTGGACCGCCTGCGTTTCCTGCGCCACGCGCGCGGCGGCCGGTGGCCACGGCCTACCAGATCGGCATTCCCTATCGCGAGCTGAAGCAGGCGGCGGTGCTCGGCCGCCGCCGCCTCGACCGGCCTCTTTCCCTGGGCCATGCGGTCTATCACCACGGAACCCTGCGCATCCTCGGCCAGCCCCGCTACCGCAGCATCGTCGTCGCCCTGATGCGCGACGGTTCGCCCAACATCGCCTTCACGCGCCCCTGGGCCGGCACACGGCGCGAATACACCCTCTACGAACGCACGCTGTCCTGATCAGACCGGAGACGCCGATGCCCAGCGCCGACCCCGTCCACTTGCCGACAAATTCCATGCCCCACCGGCTGTGGATCTATCTGCGAGAGATGTTCCCGCTCGAAAAGCACCTGCCGCTGCTGCTGGTGTCGTTCCTGGGCCTGTATGGCTGCCTGCAGGCGCAGGCCGGGGCGGCGACGTTGGCCTTCGGCCCGGCAGCGGTGGTGGGGTTCCTCTCCTATTTCGGCATGAGCCTGACCATGCGGGTCTATGACGAGTTCAAGGACAGGGAACTGGACCGCGTCCTATTCCCCCACCGCCCCTTCCCGCGGGGCGCGGTCCGCGCCGGCGATCTGGTCGCGTTGTGCGTCGGGACCGTGGCGCTGGGCCTGGTGCTCAACCTGCGCGAGGGCTGGCTGCTGTGGCCCTATCTGGCCATGCACGCCTATGCGTTGCTGACCTTCAAATGGTTCTTCCTGGAACGGCTCCACCGCAACAGCCTGCTGCTGGCCCTCGTCACTCACCAGCCGCTGGGCCTGTTCGTCAATGCCTATGTCATCGCCGTCGCCTGGCATGCCCTGAACGGCGGGCCACCCCAGGCGCTGGACAGCCAATGGGTACTGCCGCTGTTCGCCTTCTTCTTCCCGGTCGGCGCCTGGGAAACTTCGCGCAAGATCCGCGCGCCGGAACAGGAAACCGCCTATATAACCTATTCCAGCCTGCTGGGGCCGCGCCGCGCCGCGCTGTTCCCCCTGGTCTTCATGGCGCTGACGGCCGGGCTGCTGATGCGCCTGGTGGTGATTCTGGGCTTCGCGTCCTGGACGTTCTGGGCCATCGGGCTGGCCGCGCTGGGCCATGTCGCCGTCTGCGTCCGCTTCATCCTTCGGCCAGACGCCGCCAACAACCGCATCCGTGCGGCCACCGAGGCCGTCGCAGGATCGATATTCGCCCTGTTCCTGCTGCAGCTGTTCACCCAACGCGCCGTCATTCTGTTCGGCTGGAGCCTGTAGATGACCTGGCGCCTCGAGGACCGCGAAGCGCTGCGCGCCAAGGCCCCCGAATGCGGTGGCAAAGGCAGCTCGCTGCTGAGACTGGTCGACTGGGGCATGCCTGTGCCACCCTTCCTGATACTGCCAGCGGACGCAGTAGCCGCCTGGCTGCACCCCTTGCGCAGCCGCATCGATGCCCGCCTGGCGGCGACCGATCGGGACGACCCGGCGCAGTGCCAGTATGCCGCGATCGAAATCAGCGGCTGGATCCTGGCCCACCCGGTGGATGCGGCGATGGCGGCGGACACACTGGCCCGCTGCCGGGCGCTGTTCGGCGCCGGCTACCGCTGCGCGGTGCGCAGTTCCGCCCTCGCCGAGGACGGCGGCAAGGACAGCTTCGCCGGGCAGCTCGACACCTATCTGCATGTCGGCGAGGCCGACCTGCTGGATCGCATGCGCGCCTGCGTCGCGTCGCTGCTTGGCGCGCGCACGCTCCATTACCGCCACCACCGGGGGCTGCCGGCGGGCAGCGAGGGCATCGCCGTGGTGGTGCAGCAGATGGTGCCGGCGGCGCGCGCCGGGGTGGTGTTCAGCATGGCCGCCGGCGGCAACCTCAACGAGATCGTCGTGGCCGCCGCCTATGGGCTGGGCGAGGGCGTGGTCGCCGACCGGGCCGATAGCGATCATTATTTCATCGCCCGCGACAGCCGTCACATCCATCGCGCCGTGGCGATGAAGGACACCCGGCTGGAGCCCGATCCAGACCGTGCCTGGGGACTGCGCGCCAGCGCGGTGCAGGCGGACCAGCGCGCCGCCGCGGTGCTGAGCGATGACGAGTTGCGCCAACTGGCCGACCTGGCCCTGGACCTGGAACGCCGCCAGGGCTGCCCGCAGGATCTGGAGTTCGCGTTCGACGGGGCCGGCGCGCTGTTTCTGCTGCAGGCCCGCCCCATCACCAGCCTGGACATGGGGGGCGCGCGCGACTGGGTCATTCTGGATAATGCCAACATCGTCGAATCCTACCCCGGCGTGACGCTGCCGCTGGGCTTCGACTTCGCGCGCCTGGCGTACCGCCACGTCTTCGCCGGCGCGGCGCGGGCCTTCGGAATCCCCGCCGGCTGGATCGCGGCCAACGCGTCCGTATTCGAACACCTGCTGGCGCACCTCAATGGCCGCATCTACTATCGGCTGGACAATGCCCGGCGCGTCACGTCGAAGGTTTTGATCAGCGTCGCCAGCCAACGCGGGTGGCAGGACTTCCTCGGGCTGGCCAGCCTGCCCTGGCCCATCACGCGGCCGGGAATGGGGGCACGAGTGCGCGCGCTCGGGCGCCTGACTCGCCTGGCCCTGGGGTACCGGCGCAACAACCGCCGCCTGGCAGCCGCCTTCCAGAGCGAGCTGCACGGCCTGCGCGCCTTTGTCGACGGCATCGACGGGCAGGAGACGGCAACCATCTGGCGCTTTTTCGAGAGCCGGGCGGCTGCCCTGTTCGCTGCCTGGGCGCCCACTATCGTCAACGACTATTTCACGATGAAGCTCAACGAACTGCTGCGCCGCGAACTGGGTCGCCTGCCCGGCTGCGGCGACGGGCTGGGCAACGACCTGCTGTGCGGCATCGAGGGACTGCCGTCCGAGGAACCTTTCCTCGCCCTGCTGGCCTTGAAGCGGCGCATCGAGGCGGACACGGTCCTCCAGGAGCTGTTCGCGCGGCCCGCGGCGGAGGTCGCGGCCCGCCTCGCCGACGGCGACGCTGCGGTGCCGGATGATTTCCGCCAGGCCTGGAGCGCGTATCTGCGGGAATTCGGCGACCGCACGCTGGAGGAGCTGAAGCTGGAGCGCCCCACCCTGCGCATGCGGCCGGATCTGCTGGCCAGCATGGTCCAGAACCAACTGGCCAGCCCGCACGACGCCGACACGATGCGCGAGCGCCAGCGCGCAATCCGCAGCGCTGCGGAACAGCGTCTGGCCGGGGCGCTGCGCCATCGCCCCGTGCGCCGCCGGATCGTCGGGTTGCTGCTGGCCGGGGCACGCCAGGCGGTGCGCGACCGCGAGGCCATGCGGATCAACCGCGCCCGCGCCTTCGGTGCAGTGAAGGAGATGTTCCACGCGCTGGGCAGCCGCATGCGGGCGCAGGGATTGCTGGACCAGGCGGAGGATGTGTTCACGCTGCGTCTGGACGAGTTGCGCGCCTTCGCCCACGGTGGCGACCACAGCGACCGCCGCGCGTTAGTGAAGGAGCGTCGGCGCGAGGCGGCGGCACAGCGCGCCTATTGCGACATGCCCGATCGCCTGATCTTCCCGCCAGGGCAGGAGCCCGATCTGCGCCATTACGCCGCGGCCGGCGGCGGCGAGCAGGCGGAGGACGGCGTCCTGCGCCTGGGCCTGGGCGTGTCGCGCGGGGTGGTGGAGGCTACGACCCTGGTGCTGGACGCCCCGGAACTCAGCCAGCGCGTCAACGGCCAGATCCTGGTAACCCGCATGACGGATCCGGGCTGGATATTCCTGATCACCCAGGCCAGCGGCATCATCGCGGAAAAGGGGTCGCTGCTGTCGCACACCGCCATCATCGGGCGCGAGCTGGGCATCCCCACCGTCGTCGGCGTCAAGGGGGCGACCAGCTGGCTGCGCGACGGTGCCCGTCTGCGGCTGGACGGCGGTGCCGGCACGGTGGAGCGGCTGGCCGAAGCGGCCGCGTTTCCGGCGAGCGAGGCCGCCGCATGATCGGCGCCATCAATCATCTGGTCACCCGGCCCTGGTTCCAGCGCTTCGCCGACCAGCGCAGCGTGGCGCGGTGGTTCGGGCGGCTGGCGGACAGTCGCCGGCTGCCGCAATGGCTGTTGCGGCGGATCATCCGCGCCTATTGCCGCAGCTTCGCCATTCGGCCCGATGACTTCGTTTTCGACATCGACGGCCCGCTCATCACCTTCAACGCCTTTTTTACCCGGGCGCTGAAGCCGGGTGCCCGCCCGGTGGCCGCCGGCATCGTCGCCCCGGCGGACGGCTATCTCAGCGCCATGGGCCGGCTGGATCAGGGCCTGATGCTGCAGGTGAAGGGGCGCACCTACGCCCTGGACAGCCTGTTGGGCGAGGCCGTGGGCTGGCCGGACGGGCACTATGCAACGATCTACCTTTCGCCAGCGGATTATCATCGCTTCCATGCGCCATGCGACCTGCGCATCCATTCCGCGCGTCGCCTGCCCGGCGACCTGCTGGCCACTAACCGCGACGCGATCGCCGCCACGGACCGCGTCTATTGCCGGAATGAGCGCCTGGTGCTGCGCGCCGACAGCCACCACGGTCCGCTGTACCTGATCGCCGTGGGCGCCACGGTGATCGGCCGGGCGCGCATCGAACTGGACGCCGCGCTGGGCGTCCTGCTGACGGACCACCGCGACGCCGCCGGGCCGGTGCAAGAGTTCGATCCGCCCGTGGCGGTGGCCAAGGGGGCGGAGCTGGGCTGCTTCGAGATGGGCTCCACCGTCATCGTCATCTTCGCCACCCCCGGCCTGCGGACAGCCCGACACGACGACGCGGACGCCCCCCGCATCCGGATGGGAGAAACCTTATGGCACCCCTGATCTCGCAGCCATCCTTGTGGCCCGCCCTCGCTTTGTGCGCGCTGCCCGCCGTGATCGCCGGCTGCCTGCACATGGCCGTGGTGCGCCTGGACCTGTGCCCCTGGCTGGCGCGTCCGCTGGACGGTGGGCGCTGCTGGCGAGGCGCCCGCATCTTCGGCGACAACAAGACCTGGCGCGGCCTGGTCGCCATGATCCTGTTCAGCATCCTGGGATGCTATGCGCTTGCCGGCCTGATGGCCCTGGCCCCCGGGCTGGCCCCCTATAATGTTCTGGACTTCAGCACCCATGGGGCGCCGTTTTACGGCCTGCTCTACGGTCTGGGCTACAGCCTGTTCGAATTGCCCAACAGCTTCCTCAAGCGTCGGCGCGACATCCGCCCGGGCCAGGCCGGGGCCCTGCCCCACATCCTGCTGGACCAGGCCGATTCCGTCCTCGGCTGCCTGCTGCTGCTCTATCCCTTCAGCCGCATGGATTTTGCCTTC
Source organism: Sphingomonas hengshuiensis (assembly GCF_000935025.1). Taxonomy (NCBI): domain Bacteria; kingdom Pseudomonadati; phylum Pseudomonadota; class Alphaproteobacteria; order Sphingomonadales; family Sphingomonadaceae; genus Sphingomonas; species Sphingomonas hengshuiensis. The sequence continues at coordinate 874,224 of NZ_CP010836.1, read as the reverse complement.
GTGATGACCGGAGTGGTGGCCTTCACTGCGCTGCACCTGGCGGTCAACTACCTGCTGTACCTCTGCAAGCTACGGGCGGTGCCACTATGAACCACCTGTCGCCGCCGCCAGCGCCTGGCCGCGTCATCGTCCGCCTAAACTGGGTGGACGCCGTCACCCTGGGCGGCCTGTTGCTGGCCCTGGGCGCGCTGCTCGCCACTGCCCGGCACCAGCTTGCTCTGGCCCTGGGCCTGCTGTTCCTCGCCGTGTTCTGCGACGCCTTCGACGGCGTGCTGGCCCGCCGCTTCGGCCTGGCGCGGGACTTCGGGCGCTATCTCGACAGCTTCGTCGACGTGTTCATCTACCTGATCACGCCCGCCGCCTGGTTCTACGCCAGCGGTTTCGACACCCCATGGGCGCTGGCGATCCTCGCGGTCTTCATCGCCGCCGGCCTGATCCGCCTGTCGGTCTTCAACGGCATCGGCAATATCGAGATTCCCGCCGCGGGCGGCTCCGCGAAGCTGGCCTATCTGGGCATGCCGGTGTTCTGGGCGGCCTTCGCCGCCGCTGGCTATTTCCCGCTGCGCCTGCTCGCGGGCGACGAACTGGCCCGACCGATGCTAGGCGTGGTCCTGCTGGTTTACGCGGCGCTGATGCTGCACCGGGCCGACTATTGGAAGCCGCGCCACAAGGGCCTGATGCTGGGCGCCATCGGCGCCATCAGCGCCGCGTACTTCTGGCTTGCCGGCTGATGCCGATGGCGTGAACGCCGCTGTCCGCCAGCAGCGCGACCGCTACATAGGCCGCCCTGCAAACCGGATGATGCACCGGCGCATGAGGCGAGCCGGGGAGGAGCGGTCGCTCGCTTGGTCCGAAGCGATATTCCGCGAAGGTCGCTGGCGCGCTCATCGCGTCTGCCACCACTGGCGCCGGCGCCGCGCGAAACGACGCATCAACGCGCCAATCTGCGGTTCACTGATGCCCGCCTCGACAGCGCGTGCACGGATCGGCGCGAGGCCGCGACCGCAGGAATGGCGCAGTTCAATGACCAGACGGCGCATCGCCTCCAGCCGCGGGTTGGACAATGTGGTGGCGGGAGTGAAGCCAAAGACCAGAAACTTGACCCGCTGCCAGCGCGAATGTGGCCGCAACGAAGCTGGGGTATCGCGGGCGCCCAATCGCACCGCGGCTCGTTCGAGCGCCGTGAAGCGAGTTCGCGTTGCGGTTTGCGGGAAATCGGGATCGAAGGCCGTGATCAGGCCGTCGCGAGAACCCGTACGGTCCTGCGCCTCCGGATAGAACGCGATCGGCCGCCAGCCGTCCAGCGCAGGCCGCAAGGCTCCGGTACTGCGGGTGCTTTCCAGCAACATCGCCTGCTCTCCTCAAAAGGGGAGAGCGGGCCAGCCGGGACGGAGCCGGCCCGCTCTGGTGCGCCGCAGGTCGGGGGAGACCGCGGCGGCTTGCACCGGACCGGGGGCAAGGCCGGTGCCGCATCGTTATCGACCAGCGCGCGCCACGCAGCCATCACACCCGCAGGCGGGCGGGCTTATTCATTGGTATACATGCCGCATGCGCGGGCACGATTGGCCCGTCGGGTCGGGTTACGCATCCTCGTCAGCACATGACTGACAGGGAGACCGCCATGAGCACTGCACCCACCTATGATCCCGCCCGCACGGCGTTGCTGTTCGTCGATCCCTACAACGACTTCCTCGCCGAAAACGGAAAGCTCTGGCCGATGGTCGCCGCGGTGGCGAACGAGACCGGGCTGCACGACAATCTCCGCAGGGTCGTATCGGGCATCCGCGGCGCCGGCATCCAGATCGTGATCGTGCCGCACCATCGCTGGAAGCCCGGCGAGCTCGATGGCTGGGATCACCCCAATTCCTATATGCTGGGCGGCTATGACCGCCAGATCTTCGCGCAGGGAGACTGGGGCGGCGAATGGTACCCCGAATTCGCTCCGCAGGAAGGCGACCTGATCGCCACCGAGCATTGGGGCAGCAGTGGCTTTGCCAATACCAATCTCGATACGCTGCTCAAGCAAAAGGGCCTGACGCATGTCATCCTGGTCGGTCTGATCGCCAACACCTGCCTGGAGAGCACCGGCAAATACGCCGTCGAACTGGGCTACCACGTCACCCTGGTCCGCGATGCGACCGCCGCTGCCAGCCATGCGGCGATGCACTGCGCGCACGAGATCAACGGACCGACCTTCGCCCACGCGATCCTCACCACCAACGAGCTGCTCGCCGCGATCCCCGCGACCGCGCCGCTCGCCGCCTGAAGGAGTATTCTGATGCTTGACGTTCTTGAGAAGACGGCGCTGACCGCGCCCAATCAGACGGTCGATGTCGATGGCCGGACCCTCGCCTATCGCACCTTCGGCTCGGGCCCGAACATGGTCCTCTGCGTCCGGCTGCGCGCGACGATGGACATGTGGGACCCGCTTTTCCTCGACAAGCTGGCCGAGAATTTCACCGTGACCATATTCGACTATTCGGGGCTCGGTCTCTCCACCGGCACCCCGAGCTACGCCAAGCCCGCCATGGCGAAGGACGTCAACGATCTGGTCGAGGCCCTCGGCTTCGAGAAGATCGTCATCGGGGGCTGGTCGCTGGGCGGTTTTGCCGCGCAGACCTACGCGGCATCCCACCCCGACAAGGTCAGCCACGTGCTGGCGATCGGGACGATGCCGCCGGGGTTGATGGTGAAGCCGTTCGAACCGCTGTTCTTCGAAACCGCCGGCAAGCCCGATTATTCGACCCAGGACGAATATACCCTCTTCTTCGAACCGGGCTCGGCGAAGAGCCGGGCGCTTGCCGATGCATCGCTGACGCGGATCGCCGCGCGCAGCGACGTGACGGACCGCATCACCCCTTCCGAGGTTTTCATGAAGTCGGTCGGTGAATCGAGCGATCCGACCACCCCTTTCCCGGACCCCGACGGCGCGCTCGGCGCATTCTTCCGGGGCACCGACATCCCGGTGCTCGCTTTGTGCGGGGATCACGACATCATCTTCCCGGTCGAGAATTGGTACGCGCTCAACGATCTCTGGCCGACGCTCTTCGTCGTGACGTTCCCGGAGAGCGGACATGGCCCCCAGCATCAATATCCCGAAATGGCGGCGGACATCATCGCCACCTTCATCAGCAACAGCTAAGCTCGACTGCCGCCGGGAGGATGCGCTTCTCCCGGCGGATCGGCACTGCCCCGGCTTCGATCGGCTTCGCCACCCTGTTAGGGTGGCTGAACTTCGACGGCCCCTCCTCGCTCGGCGCGCCGCGCTCTATGGCTGAGCGAGCAACACGCGCTCCAGGCTCTCGACGAAGCTGTCGGCCGGGAAGGGCTTTTGCAAAACACAGGCAGCGCCGCTGGCCGCAGCGCGCGCGAGAAGGGCCTCTTCGGATCGCGCCGTGATCATTATCACGGGGACGCGGGTGTCCCGTTCATCGAGCGCAATCTTGAGATCGATACCGCTCATCCCGGGCATCTGGATATCGGTGATGACACACGCCGAACGATCAATCTCACCGGTGGCCAGAAACTCCTCGGCCGAGGCATGGCCGCTGGCTTCGTATCCAAGCGAGCGCAACAGCGCGACGAGCGCCCGGCGTAACGAGCCATCATCATCTATCACGGAGATCAGCGGATCATTGGGCACGCATTGACTCCAGCAAGCGCGGCAGCCCCGTCGCTGGCCGCACTGCCAGGACTTCCGCTGCCGCGCCTAATACGCAGACAACCCACTGACGCAGGTGGGGGGAGCATCGGGCCAGGCTCTCACTAGAGGCATCACGCCTCGCCCTCAATCGCGCCATACCTTGGTATAATAGAACGGCAGATCGTCAGGCCGCGACCCTGTCCGATCCCGGCTTCGCGATCCCTAAGCGGTTGTGCTCCAGCCAGGCCGCAACCGCTTTAGCGATACGCTCCCAACCAGGCTCCGCGATCAGGAAATGGGAATGATCCGGGTACAGCGCGAGTTCGGCCTTCACGCCCGCCTTCTGGTAGCGCCGCTGGATACGCCGCACCATCGCGGGATCCGCGGTGCGATCCCGACCGCCCGAGACGAACAGCATCGGCTGCGTGATCGTATCGAACGGAACGCCGTTGCCAATGCCGATCGCCGCCTGGAAGTAAGGACGCCCGGGGCACGGCACGATCTCGCGCTCGAACGCGCTGCGTTGCAAGTCTGCAGGCGCCGCATTGGCGAAGTCGGCGCGAAAGCCCTTCTCGGACATGGTTAGAATGCGATTCCAGCCATTGAACGCCGTCAGCACCGGCAGCGCGCTCACCACCGATCGCAACCCGGGCAGTACGCCGCGGGGCGGCGCCGGGTCGATCGCCACGCCCGCCACGCCCAGCCCCCGACCGATCAGCATTTGCGTCACCAGACCGCCGAAACTGTGCCCGACGATGACGGGCGGTTCGTCCAGTTGCGCGATGGCGGCCGCATAGCCATCGACGATAGCGCCGACGCCCAGCTTCGCGAGTTCCGGGCGGGGCGATCGCCGCAGCTCCGCGATCGGCCGGTCCATATGGGGCCAGGTCGGCGCGACGGTGTTGTACCCTAGCGCCTCGAAATGGGCCCGCCAGGGCGTCCAGCAACTCGGCGTTAGCCACGCGCCGTGAACGAACAGGATGGTCGAAGTCATACCGCATCTCCTGGATAATCGGAGACACCGTCCTGCGCCCACCCGGCGGGCGGCGCACGTCTTCGCCGGGATCGCTCCATCATGCTTTGGTATGGCGAGTCCACGACACTGTTGGCCGGGCGATCGATCTGCGATTTCGGTTGACCGAGACCCTTGTAAAGTGTCGCAATCTTGCCCGTACGTTTCGCGCTAATACCATCGTGCAGGATGACCATGGACAGTGCAGCCCGCATTGTCCCCGAACGGCGCGCCACGCGAACAGCGCGCACTTTCGACCTTGGGGGTAAAGGCGGCGACCGAGCAGCAAACTGGATTGGCGCGCGTGAACGATAGCCTGATCGGTGCGCTTGCCGACTTTGCGCCGGAGAGCGTCGTCGTCCGCGACGCATCCGGCCGAATCGTGCTGTGGAACCAGGCTTCGCAATCGCTCTATGGCCTCGCCTCGGCGGAAGCGATCGGTCAGCCTTTGAATGCGCACCTGAACACGCGGCATCCTTTCGGGCTGGCCGCGATCGAGCGGGAATTGGAGGCCAATGGCAGTTGGTCGGGCGAAGTGTTTCGCACCGCCGCCGACGGTCGCGAGCTGTGCATCGATGTCCGCTGGCTGCTGCGCCGCGACGCGACCGGCGCGACACTGGACATCCTTGAACGCGGGATCGACAAGACTGCCGAGGAGAAGGCACGCCTCGAAAACGAGATAACCGCGCACCGCTACAATAATCTGTTTCACGCCATGGCGGCGTCCTTCTGGGAGATGGATTTCTCGGAGGTTCGCAAGAAGATTGGCGCGCTTTTCGGGTCCGGCGTCACCGACCTCCGCGCCTATTTCGCTGCGCATCCAGGCTTTGTCGACGAGTGCATCGCCGCCACCAGGATCGTCGACGTCAACGACACGACGATAGAGGTTTTCCGCGCACCGTCGCGCGAGGCGATTCTGGAACTTCCGCTCGGCTGGGAATGGCCGCAGGAAAGCCGTCCGGTCTACGCCGAAGCCCTGATCGCCGCCGCAGAGCGACGCGACCGCTTCATGACCGAAGTGCGATTGCAGCGCTGGGACGGCTCGCTTCTGGACGCGCTGTTCACGGTCTGCTGGCCCTCGAATCACAAGGCGCGCGGCACGGTCCTTGTCGGCGTGATCGACATTTCGGATCGCAAGGCGATGGAGCGCGAGTTGCGCGAAAGCGAAGAGCGCTATCGCAACCTCTTCGAATTCATGCCCATGGCCGTCTGGCGCATGGACGGCAGCGCCATGAAGGCCAAGCTGCAGGCACTCCGCGATGCCGGCGAAACCAGCCTGTTGCCCTATGCCGCCGCCAATCCCGATTTCAGCGCGGGAGACCTGCTGAACGTTATCGAGGTAAACCAAGCCACACTGCGACTGTTCGGGCTGGAAACCAAGGAGCAGGCAATCGGGCCGCTGAGCCGCTTCTGGGCCACCGATGAAGCCACCATTCGTATCAGCGACCAACGCATGCGCGGCAGCAAATATGTGCAGTCCGAGGCGCGCCTGCTTCGCGCAAACGGCACCGAATTCGATGCCTTGGTAACCGTAGGCTTCCCGGATGCCTTCGCCGATCAGAGTGTAAACCTGGTCGCAGCGCTCGACATCAGCGATCGCGTCGACGCTTTCAAGGCGCTGGAGGCAAGCGAGGCGCGCTTCCGCAATCTATTCGACCACATGCCCGTCGCGCTCGTCCAGCTCGACATGCGCGACCTCCAGCTTTGGCTGGAGGGGTTCGGGTTGGAAAACGATGCGCTCGCCGCCCATCTTGAGGCACAGCCCGCGCTGATCGAACAACTCCTGCGGCATGTGCAGGTCGATGCGTGCAACCCCGAAGCGCTACGGCTCTTCGGAATGCAGGGCGAAGCGGTGATTCCCCGAACCATCGAGCCGTTCTGGACGCTTCGCCCCGACACGGTCCTGCGCTCGACCATGGCCAGGCTGCGCGGCGCCAAGGCGTTCTCGGAGGAAACCCAGGTCGTCAATCTCCAGGGCGACGTGGTCGATGTGCTGTACACCATCGCCTACCCAGCCGAACTGGTCGCGCGCGGCATCAACATCGTCGGGTTCGTCGACCTGAGCGAACGCACGCGGACCAGCCAGGCGCTCCGCCTGAGCGAGGGTCGGTATCGTGAACTCTTCCAGCAGATCCCCGTAGCACTCTGGCGGCTCGATCCCAGTGGCATGACCGACCTGCTGACGGCATTGAAGCATCAGGGGGTGGAGGATCTTGGCGCGCACTTCGATGCGAACCCGGACCTTCTGGTGCGGTGCATGGAGCAGGTCACGATCGTCGAGGCGAACGCGGCCGCCGCCAAGCTGGCCGGGGTGCAGGACCCCCAGGAACTCACGGGTCGTACCACCGCCGATTTTTGGCGCAACCATCCCGAGATCTTCCGAAATTCGCTGCTCGCGCGCTGGCGGGGGGATGGCGGCTATGCCGAAGAAGGGCTGATGGAGACGCCGAATCGCGGCACCGCCGACATCGCCTTCTCGGTCGCCTATCCCACACAGGTCGGTGATCAGGCGATCAGCGTGGTCAGCACCCTCGACATTGGCGACCGCAAGCGTGCCGAACAGCGACTGCAACGCGTCCAGGCCGATTTCAGCCATGCGGCGCGGGTGTCCACGCTGGGCGAGTTGGCCGCGTCGATCGCGCATGAAGTCAATCAGCCCCTGGCGGCGATCGCTGCCTATGCGCAGGCCAGCCTGCGCTGGCTGAAGCGCGAGACGCCCGACATGGATGAGCTCAAAACCTTGTCGGAGCAGGTCATCGAGGACGCGCAACGCGCGAGCGACATCATCGCGCGCATCCGCGGCATGGCGATGAAGCGCGACCCGGCCTATGTCGCTCTCGACCTCAATGACGTCGTCGAAGAAGCGCTGGTGATCGTGCGGCACGAAGCTGCAACGCACGCCGTGAAGATTGCCACCCGCCTCGCTTCCGGCTTGCCCGCAATCGTCGGGGACCGCATTCAGCTCCAGCAGGTCATCGTCAACCTCGCGCTCAACGCGGCCCAGGCCATGTCCACGACCGACCGCGACAAGCGGCTCATTACGGTATCGACCTCTCTCGACGGGGACACGCTGGCGGTATCGGTCAGCGACACCGGCCCCGGCATCGCGCCCGACAATCTGGATCATCTGTTCACGGGGTTCTTCACCACCAGGCCGCAGGGCATGGGGATGGGCCTGGCGATCTGCCGGTCGATCATCGAGGCGCATGGCGGGTTTATCAATGCGTCTAACGGCGCGGTCGGCGCATGCTTCCGCTTCACCCTGCCAACGACCGGGCAATAGGCGACCGGCACTGCTAGAGCTTCAGCAGTTGCGCCATCTTGACGAGATCGGGCAAGGTCCTGGCGCCCATCTTGCGCATCCCGGATGCGCGGTGAATCTTGATCGTGATCTCGCTCAGGCCCAGATCGAAGGCAACCTGCTTGTTCAGCCGGCCATTGGTCACGAACGCCATCACCTGCTTCTCGCGATCGGATAGCAACGCATAGCGTTCCCGGACCAGCGCCAGTTCCTGATCATCGATACGGCGCACCCGATCCCTCTCGATCGCCACGGCGACCGCGTCGATAAGATCCTGATCCCGGAACGGCTTCGGCAGGAAGTCGGTTGCGCCTGCCTTCATCGCCTGCACGGTCATCGGTATGTCGCCATGCGCGGTCATCATGATCACCGGCAATCCAATGCCAAGGCGTTCGAGTTGCGACTGAAAGTCCAGGCCGCTGAGCCCGGGGAGCCGGACGTCGAGCAACAGGCAGCCAGGAAGGTCAGGCTGCTCGCTGGCCAGAAAGGCGCGCGCCGATTCATAGGTTCGGGCGACGATATCGACGGATCGCAGCAAGCTTTCGACCGAACGACGCATCGACGGATCGTCATCAATCACGTGAACGATGGCATCGTCTTCCATGCGGCCAACGTCACGCATTTCCAGCGAAGTTGAAAGATATACCGAGGTATGTTCAGCGGCGGCACGATCGTGCCGGCGCCGGCTGGAGATGCGTCGCAGCGCCTCGATCATTTATACCACCGCATAGCTATGCCGTCCTGCCGTAGAATAGCAGCAGCCCGCATTCGCCGGATATTTCCTGGGATCCGATCAGGATTGAAAGGAACCACAGATGGCCAGACACGCGGACAAAGCCGCCCCGTTACCCCCGGTCCGATCCACGATCGCTGGTGGTTTCGGCATCGTTGCCGTTTGGGCAGGCACGTTCCTGCTTTTGTGGATGGCGTTTCGCCTTGCGATCGCCGACGAGATCGTTTGCATCTTGGTGGCTGCCCTCGCCCTAGTCACCCTCGCCCCGATTCTCGGCATGCTTAGTGAGCCGAAAGGCGGAGGAGGTCGCCCGGGCTGACAGGCGCTCAGGCCGCGAGTACAATATCCCAGGTGCTGTCATCCAGATCATGGCGCATGCGAGACGTACGACGCCCATGAAGGCAGTGACGGTTTTCTCGCATCGTAGGGCGATGCGCCGGAAGCGTTTGAGTTTGTTGAAGAAGCATTCGACCTGGTGCCTCTCCGCATTGAGCTTCCAGCGGAAATGGACTTCTTCAACAGCCTGCTAGCGCGTGTTGATCCGGCCGCTGATCACAATGCCTGAGGGTGCTTCATCGATCTGAAGACCGTACATCGTCGCGACGCTGCGCGCGAAATTGTGGTTCTCGCCGGTGCGGAACACGCCGCTCAGCGTGGCGGGGTCCCCGGTGACCCGCAATTCAATGGGCTGGATTTCATATCGGTTGGCCTCGGCCACGGCTTCGGCGAGCGGGGTTTCGTCGAAAATCAGCTGGCCGTTGCGCCAGGCGATCACCGCCTCGACTCGAGGCTTGTCCAGCTTCACCGGACCGGCATCACCATCGCTGCTATACCGCTCGCCCGGCGAAAGCTCGACAACGCGCCGCGCGGCGCCGGTTTGCCGCGACACTTCGACTCGACCGGTGATCAACGTCACTTCGAGCCGGTCACGCTCGCTGCGAACGACGAACGCGGTGCCCAGCGCGCGCACGGTTCCGCCGCCGGCTTCGACCAGGAAAGGATAGTTGGGGTCGTGCGCGACCTCGAACAAGGCCTCGCCGCGCACCAGCCGCATGCCGCGCCGCTCGGCGGTATACGCCACTTCGAGCACAGTGTCGGTGTTGAGCGTTGCCCGGCTGCCGTCGGCCAGCGTGACGACGCGCTGTTCGCCGACCGCCGTGCGGTGGACGATTTCACCGGTGCCGCTGACCAGCGGCAAGCCGATGGCTGCGACGACGACGGCCGCAGCCGCAGCCGCTGCGACAAAATACCGGCGATTGGCCGAGAACGCCGGGACGCTGGGCGCAGTTGCCGCCGGAACGCCCTTGAGATCGTTCCAAAGGAACGCGCCTTCGAGATACGCAGTCGCTCGCTCCACGTCTGCCGACAGCCACTCGTCGAGCTTGGCATCGTCGCCCTGGACGACAAGCTGCGCGGCCTCGGCTCTTAGCCTATCGCCGCGGGCGAACGGAAAGAGGATTCGTCCCGCCATTACCACCCGTCCATCCATCCCATGAGAAACTTCAGGCCCTTCGCCATCCGCTTCTCGATCGCGCTCACGGTCAGGCCGTTTTGCTCGGCAATGCGCGCCATCGTTATACCTTCGATCCGGTTCTGCCGGATAAACTGCTGCGTCAAGGGGTCCAGCATCGCCAACCCCTCGCTCAGCCGCTCGAACCGCTTGCGCGACGCATAGACCTCGTCAGGTCGGGGCGCGTCGTCCGCGATGATCAGCGCGTCTGGGTCGTCGGCCAGCTTTTCCCATTTGCGAACCCTGCTGCGATCGATAACGATATTTGCCGCGGTCCGCACCAGAAATCCCTCGATGTGCCGGACTTCATGCGTCTGCTGATACTTCTCCAGACGCTGATATGCCTCCTGGATGATATCTTCGACGTCCTGCGGCGATACACCCCGTTGGTAAAGCACAAGCTTAAGTCGCTGGATTGTCGATTTTATCGAGGCGCTCATTGCGGGTAATTGAGTCCTATCCCTTCCGGGGACGCCATCGCCCCCCCAGAACTTCGTACCTCCTCTCCGGGTGCTTTGAATCGCCGTCACATCTGCTTCCTGGCCTATCAGGCAGGCAAAGCACTGTGGCGCGACACCAGCGATTCGAACCGTGCAAGCGACGCTAAATGGAAACTAACCAATCCTAGCCAGCCTTTCTGGTGCCAGTCCAGAACCTTATCTGCCTCCAGGGCCCGAAACCGGGCTTCATCGACGATGCGAAAGCCCTCGATGCGCAATGACTGGCCCGCGGCCAGCGTGATGTCCGCTCGCCGCTCGACCAGGATGTCGCTTGCCAGCAGCGCGGCGGCGAATGCCTCGGTCGCCTCGGCGTCGATATGGAAGCGCTGGCAAAAGGCGATGACGTTGTTGAGCGGCACCGCGGGCTTTCCTTCGGCGAACAGCGCCTCGCCTTCGCTGATGTCGGAATCGGCGACGATCCGGTCGCTTTCGGCATCAACGACCAAGGCGTGATTGCCCTGCGGATCGACGACCGTCGTGAAGGGATAGCGCCGAACATAGGCCGGGACATAGGACGCCGGGTCCCATGCGCCATCGGCAATGAACAGGTTGCGTGCTTCCAAGCCGAGCAGTGCGACCGGCGCCGCCGTGCCATCGGCAAAGAGGATGGGATAGTCGCGCGCTGCCGCGGCGAACTCGCCCACAACGATCGGCACGGCGGCGGACCCGGCGGCGAAACCGACATCGCCCTGCCGCACACGCCAATGCGCGTGGCGCTCCGAGGACAATGCGACCGGCTTGCGGAAGAAGAGCGGCAGTGCGCCGCGGTCGGGAGAAGTGGCCATGAAAAGTCTCCGTGAAAGCGCTTCTTGGGATAGAGATTCCGGATCGCGTCAGTGATCGGACTTGCTCAGAACGATCGTCCGCGGCCCGGTACGAGTCACGCGCAGGCCCTGATCCGCGAGGAGACGGCGCAGTGCATCCTCGGGTGTCATGCGACCCTGCATCGGCGGCGCGGTCCTGATCACCACTTCGGTCGCTTCGAACAGGATGTTGAAGCCCGACGCCTTGGCGATGGCACGGATCGCGTCGTCCAGAGGCTGCGACGGAATGTTGAAATCGACTTCGCGCCGGTCGAAAGTGATCGGGCGCGACTGGGGCTGCTGGCCTAGTGCCGGGCCCTGCGGTGCGGCAGCGGCGCCGGGTGCGAGATCCTTGCCGTCATCGGCGCAGCCGTCGCAGCCATCGATTTCGAAGCCGGTGACACGAACCTGGATCAGCGAAGGCGACAGCACTGCATTATTGGCCCGTACGCGGTCGATCGCATCGTCGAGTGCCTTGTCGGCGAAGTCCGCCTTGGCGGCCAGTTCACCGGTGTCGAGCGAGGTCGGCGGTGCGGCGGGCGGTATCGGCAGGCCGGTTGCGATCCCGGCGACTTCGATATTGTCGAGGCCCAGCACCTGCAATGCGAAGACGTTGAAATTGCCCGAGACGCGGATGCCGGCGTCTCCCGCATCGACGATGCCCAGCGGCGCGACCAGATCGACGTCGGCCGGGGGCGTACCCGGCTGGGTCGCCAGCGTGCCGATACCCGCGCCGGTGGGAAGCCCGGCGGGCTCGCGCTCCATCGCCGCCCATTTATCGAGCAGATAGTCGTAATATTGCGGGCTGATCGACGTCTTCGCGCCGCGGCCCGCGGCGATGTCGCCGAACGACGACCAGATCATCACATTGCCACCCTTGGTGGTCAGCAGGCGCGAGTTGTTCAGGATCACGCTGTTATGGGCAAGGATGTTCACTTCACCGCCGTCCGCGGTGATGATCCCCGCGCGCATGGCATCGCCGCGCGGCTGCTCGAGCGACGGCTGACCGGTCTGGTCGTTGGCCGCGGCGACATTGGCCAGATCGACCTTGCCCCCCGGGATGACCAGTTCGACCTTGCCGCCGCCAAAGCTGACGACGCGGCTGGCATAGGTTTCGAAATCCCCGTTCCAGCGCGATTCGCCTTCCGCCAGCGCTTCGTCCGCTGCTTTCTGGGCACCGGGGAAGAGCGTGGCGATGGCATCATAGCCGCGCTGTGCCGAACCGTAGCGATCGCTCTTGGGATCGTTCGCTTCGCGACCGCTCGACCGGGTCTCCATGAACAGGATGCTGCGATAGAAGGGCGTCTTGTAGTCGGTCGACAGCGTCTGCCAGTAAGCCCAGGCGGTATCGAGATAGCCCTGCTCAGCCTCCCGCGTTTCCAGCGGCGCGAGCCCCTGGAGACGGCGCACGTAATTCACCAGCCCCTCCCGCGGCTCGGGCACCGCAAACTCGCCCGTAGCGCCCTGCGCGCGCGGATAGTCGCGATCGAACAGATAGAGCGATTTGCCGCTGGCTTCGTCGATCACATACTCGGCCATGCCGTCCGCCTTGAGCGGATCGAGATAGGCCGCTTCGAACGCCGCGTAGGACGGCGCCTGGTTGAACCCGGCGCTGATCGCGATGTCGGCGGCGTTCTCGTCTGGGTGCCAGGGCGCCGTCGGAGTGAAGGCCGGGACAGCCGTGTTGACCGGATAGAGTTGAATGCGGTCGGTGGTGATCCCCAGACTGTTGTCGGGGAGGTAGATGTCGCCCCCCGCCTCCACTTCCAGCCGGCCCGGGCCAAACACATTCACATAGCCATAATCCACGAAGGCGCGCAGATAGCGCACGTCCCGCCGCAAAACGTGGCTGAAGTAAATTCCGTCACCGGCCCGGAGCAGGCTGAGGTCGGTCGCCTGATTGTGCTGGAAGCTGAACGACGGGAAATAGATGCTGCCATTCGCCTGCACCCAGGCTGACTTGGGCAAGGTCAGGATCGCCAGATTGTCCGACACGATATCGCCCCGCGCAGCATAAATGCGCGCCGGTCGCACATCGCCGACGTGCAGGTCGGGCAGGTTATCCTCGGTGAAATAGGTGCCGGCCGGCGAGATATTTCCGTGACCCGCGTACAAGAAATTCTCGCGGATCAGCGTGCGGGTTCGCGTGGGTGCGATATTGTCGGGCGTGGGCAGCAACGCGATGTCCGCCTGGCTCATGAGGATGCCCGGTTCCGTGTAGGACGTGGTCCGGTAGTTCAGCGGGTGGTTGCCGACGCCGGTACGCGGCGCCTCGGCCCGTGCCTCGGTCTCATAGCCCAGGACTATGTTGTCGCCGGCCAGCAGATCCAGGTTGCCGGTAGGCGAAGGCATCATGACGATGCCGCCGAGGATGCTGACATCGCCGGCAGCGGCGATAGCGCTGATCGTCGACGGACGCAGCAGCCATCCGATCGACGGCTGCAAGTCGCTCGCCTCGACGCTTCCCAGAATGGCGACATCCGAGGATAGATATTGGAGTTGATCCGGCACCGACTGAAGATGGGCGATCAGGACGTTGAGGTCGTTGTTCCACATCGTCACGTCGCCACCCGACGAGAACAGCGAAAGCGAAGCCTCTGCCGTGTACGAGATCATGTCCTGGCGCCCCTGTCGGGTAACAGTCCCGTCGTTGAGCTGCGCCAGGCTCCCCAAAAGCAGCGGATCGAAGACGCCTTCGATGTTGAGGTCGCCCGCCGCGCGAATGGTCAACTGCCCCGAACTGGTGAACAGCATCGGGTACAGATCGTAGGTGAGGTCGCGACCGATCGGGTCATAGTGCATGTTACAGGTGCCGATATTGGCGTTCAGCTCTCGGCAGCTGTAGGTATATTCATGCACCTGCGATCCCGAAGTGAGTGCGCCGCCCGCAATGATCGTGCCGAGCCCGTCACCGACATAGAAAGCGCCGCCCGCGACATCGCCACCCGCCAGCAGCGTCAGATTGCCGCCGCCGAGCGTGTGCAATTCCAGCGGATCGCCGGCAAAGGTGCCGCCGGTAACGCGTCCACTGGTCGGAATGGCGACACCCAGATTACGCACGTCGCCGCGCGCCGCGATGTCGATATTGCCCCCGCCCAACGCGCCGAGCCCGCCTTCAAACGCAGAATGATCGATCCACCAGGTCGATTGCTGGAACGCGCGATCGGTGCCCGCATCGAAGGTGCCGAGATCGCCGTTCATCGACACGCTCTGGCGCAGATACCCGCTGGGCAATTGCGGTGTCCGCGGATCGGCGACGATATCGCGGCCCACCTCTACGCGGATGTCGCCCCCCTGCGTGCCATAGACGGCCTTTGGCGGCGCATAAAAGCCCGGCAGTGCGTCCGCCGCGCGGCCCGCCGTGTAGACCACCGATGGGCGCTGTTCGAGCACAAGGTCGCGCGCCGCCGAAAGGCCGATCGCGCCGGTCCCGGTCCGCACCGAATAGCCGGTGGCATTGTTCCATTGCGCGAATGGGCGGATGGTGGCGACGTCGTTCTGGTCGATGCCGGCGCCGAAGTACGAAATGATCGAACCGTCCTGCGCCTGCCGGGCAAATGCACCACCGGATGCGAAATGAATCCACGCCAGCGGACGCCGCCCGTATACCGCAGTATCGGTGTAATCGCCCGTCACCGGGTCCTTCTCGATCAGCGCGCCGGTGGTCGGATCGATATATTTGCCCGTCGCCGCGTCGCGCTGAAGCTCGATGAAGCCAAGCAAAAAGTTGCTGGGTTGAGCCGATGTATCGCGCGCGAAACCGCCGGCCGAGTTCCGGATGTACAGCCGATTCTCGTTCCCATAGGCCGGATCGTAATAATATTCGATCGTATCCGCCTTACCGCCGATGATCAGCGATCCCTTCCCGGCGGCGAGCAGATCGGTGGGCAGCACCGCCATCGAATTCGGGCTGGCGATGTTGGCGCCGGCGGTCAGGTTGAACGACCAGCTATCGCCGCTCAAAAGCTGGGTCCCGACGAAGCCGTCGCTCAGATTGGCATCGATCCGCAGGTCGCCGGCGGCGCGCAGCGTCAGCGCACCCGCTGCACCGTTGAAGCGCAGGCCCGACAGGTCCCAATCGGTAGCAAGCTGCATGTCGCCCGCATTGCGCAGCTCGATCCCGGCGATCAGCGAAACCTGCGATCCGAGGCGCGCCTGGATCGCGGTGCCGTTTGCGCCAAAGAAGGTCGTGGCATCGGCCGATACCCGATCGATCAGCGCGCGGTCGATCGTCGAGACATTATCATAGACGCGATAGGCCTCGGCAGTCACCGAGCGCGCGCCGGTGAAGCTGCCCGCAATGGTGCCGATCGCAACGTCGCCACTGCCCAGTTGCGGCGCGCGCAGGCGGACCGTCCGTCCGCCCTCGCCTTCGCCGCTGACATCGATGACCGCACCTGCTGCGATCGAGATGACCCCGCCATTCGCGCCGGCGGTTTCCAGGACGACAGTGCCACCCGATCCGCCTGTCGCCTTTGCGCCGGCCGCGATCCGACCGGACCCGGCAAGCGTGACGGCGCCCGCCGCCGCAAGCTGGACCCGCCCGCCATTGGCGCCGGTCGTCTCGATCGCGCCGGTCAGCGTCACCGTGCCCGCATTGGCAAGGAGAGTGAAATTCTGCGCGCGCACCACCGAATTGATCACGACATCGCCGGCATTGAATTCATAGCGCCGCGAAAGATCGAAACCTGCCGCCGCAATCTTTGCGTCGAACGCGCCGAAATCGTCGATCTGGCCGGTCAACAGCGAGAACGTCCCGCCCAGCGCATCCTTGCCCGCCTGACCCTTGACGATGCCGTCGAACCGAACGTCCCCCAGCCCGGCGGAAAGGTTCAGCGTACCGGCATCGCCGCCGGTGCCAGCGCCCGACACGTCGATGACGCTGCCCTGGCCCAGCGCGATGTCGCCCCGTGCCGCAGTCAGGTTCACGGTGCCCGCCGCAACGCCCACCGACACGTCGTAGAATGTCGCCACGCCGCTGGTGACATCGATCCGCGCATTTTCGCGCAGCCGCAGATCGCCGTCGCTCGCGGTCAGGTTCACCTGACCGCCGATCATGCGAATCTGGCCATCGAAATCGATGGTCGAGCCGGCGAGCGTAACCGCCCCGCCGACCCCATCAAAGACCGGAAGCGCGGTGGCGCCGTTGAATGCCACGGCGATGTCGCCGGTCGCGTCAATCGCGAGCCGCTGGCCGCTTTCCGCAGTCACTGCCCCCGCAGAGATCGCGACACTGCCCGGCACGTGCAGCGTGCCCGTGCCGGAGCCGATCAACCGCTGGTCGGCATTGATCACCAGACGATCAATCCCGCTCAGTGCCTTGTCCCCACCCTCCAGCCGGACCGTGGCGCCGGACAGCGTCAGCGTTCCCTCGCCCGCCACTGCGACCGCAGCGCTTTGCTGGCTGTTGGCCAGCGTCAAACTATTGGCGCGAATGGTCGCGGCCTGATCGGCATCGCCCAAAAGGCGCAGTTCGCGCGTGTCGAGACGCAGCGCATCGGCGGCGCGGACATTGACCGAACCGTGAATGTCGATCGAAGAATAGCTCTTCAGCGTCAGTTCCTGGGCATTGCCCAGCGCCAGCAGCGAGGACGCGTCGAACACCAGCCCGCCGGTACCCTGCGGCACCGCGCCGATGCTGATCAGCGACGACGAGGCGCTGATCTGGCTGGCCCGAAGCGTCGCCCCCGGCACGGCGATGGCATTGTCCGTGGCATCGAGCGCCAGCGCATGCCCGCCGATCAGGCTGCTCCCTTCGTTGATCGTGAGCAATCCCGCATAGGCGACAAGCGGTGCGAGCCCCAACTTCGCGCGACCGGCATTGGCCGCGGCCAGTGCTTCGGGATCGCGCATGAGCTGCGCATAGGCATCCACCGCCGCCTGATCGCGGACGATGTCCACTTGTCGCGCGACCGAGAGATGGACCAGCGCGCCGGCGTCGAGTGCGCCGTGATAGGTTGCGTCATCCGCGATATAATCGGGGGTGCCGTCGTCATCATAGGCAGTGGCGTAGAGCTGCGAGACATGGATGTCGCCGACCGCGCCCGTTATGGTGCCCGCAGCCTCGACCGAAGCACCGCCCAGCACGTCGAGCCGCCCCGATGCGGCCAGGATGATGTCCGGCGCCTTCAGCGTCGACCCGGCATTGTCGATCACCAGATCGGTTGCGCCGACGGTGAGCTGGAGCACGTTTTCGGTTTGCGATCGCGTGCCGCCGATCAGGATGCTTTCGGCACCGAAGCTGGAAAGCTGATCGCTGTCGAGCGCCAGATACCCCGCATATTGGCTGAGATCGGTATGGCTTCCCGCGACGACGATATGCGACGAGGAAATGTCGAACAGGCCGTCGCGCCCCCCCTTGGCCGCGCCCGACAGCAGCGATCCATCCAGGCGCAATTCGCTTGCGACCGTCAGCGACAGGCTTCCCCCGTCAAGCGGTCGGCGAGGCAGGTCCAGCAGCTCGCGGTTGATGCGCTCGGCCTTCTTCAGATAGGCCTCGGACGAGAAATAGCCGTTCGCGGACGTCTCGATATAGGTGCTGCGTGCGCGCAACGTCGTTCCCGACATCACCAGGAACGGCAGCGTGCCGGACGTCGACTGGCCGGTGATCCCGCTCACCTGATATCCGGCCTGGATCGACGAAGCGTCGCTAAGGTTGCGCACCTCGCCGGCGGCCATTGCGACCGTATCCTGCTCGCGATGGTTCAGCGTAACCCGATAGGCGCCCGGAAGCAGGGCATATTCCGCCGGTAACAGCACATAATAGCCCGCCGCGAGCCCGCTGCCGCCCGGCAAATAGACTTTCGCGCCGATGGGGATAGACGAGCCGCCAAAGCTGAGCGGCGCAATGTCGCCTTCATAGCCCGGCATCACCGCGTAAATGCCCGATCCGTCTCCAATCCAGCTATTATTGGCATCGCGATACCCGCGCAGCCAGTCATAGGTGCCGCCGGTCCCCTGGATGAACTCCCGCGCCACCATGTCGCCGCCGCCGGTGATGTCGACCTTTGATCCCTCGCGCAAATCGACGAGGTTGGCGTTGATGTTGACTGCCTTCGACGGCAGCGTCTTCATCTCCGTGCCGGTAAACGGATTGATCCACGTATCGCCGTTGGACGTATAGCCATAGGGGATCAGCCGCCCCTCGCCCGAAACCGAAGTGATGCTGCCCGCCGCAAAAGTGACCGTGCCCGATCCCTCGGTGCCGTTCTGATAGGCATTGAGGTTCAGGATGCCGAGCGGCGAGCGAAGAATGCCCGATTGGAGGATATGCGGCGCATTCAAGCTGAGTTCCGCCGCAGCCTCATACGGGCTGGCATTGATCGGACCGCCATCATTCTGCGGGCGAATTTCAATCCCCGTATCCGACGAAACCGAGAAGATGCGCCCGGAACCGGCATAAACCTGGTCCGCGGTGAAACGCAGCAGGCCCGTGGCTTGCAGCAGCCCCGTTGGATTGCTGACGCCATCGTAGACGCCGCTGAAACGAATGTCGCCGGCGCTGACGAGATCCACCGTGGAGAAGCCGTAAAAGTCCGCAGACGACACGCCGAGCAGCGTACCGGCCTTTGCGGTGATCGTCGTGTTGGCCATTACCGGGCTCACGCCCGCCGAGGCGATATTCTGCTTGTACAGCGCGGAATCGATGCCGGCGGCGGTCATGAGTTGGAGGTAGCCGGCTTCGATCGTGACGTGGGACCCGGCAGTGCCCATGAAACTCAGCGCGTTGAGGCGCACGGTGTCGAACACATAGCTGCCATCGGCGCGCTTTCCGCCCAACGTGACGTCACCGTTGAAAACGATTCCCGCCGAGGCGTCGATGCCAAGGCTGGAAAATCCTGCATTGTCCATCCGCTGCGTAGAAAGAACGGTGACGGCAGGCTCCGCCGTATTCAGCGTCGGCAGCGTATAACCGAACAGCGTCTCGAACACCCGGGCCAGGCCCGGAGAGAACTCCGCGGTGGGTGGCACGACGCCGTTCAGGTCGATCGCATCGCCGATCACCAGCATCGGCGGCGCCCCCGCAGCGGCGGCGCTATAGTCGGTGAACATGCCGACCAGGGCGGCGCGATCCTCCAGCGTGAAGCCCGGCGCGAAATCGAAGCTGGCGCCAAGCACATTTGCCCAGTCGATCCTGCTGAGGTCGGCGCCATAGAGACTGCTGACCTGCTGGCCGTCGACGTCGAAGAAATAGCCGGCGGTGAAATAGCTCTCCAGCGTATCGACCATCTGGGTCGGATCGACCGCTTCCGTCGCGCCATAGCGCGGACGCCAGGCCAGGTTGAATGTGCCGCCGACCGCCCCGGCCCCGCCCGCCGCGGCCCGATAGGTGGCGCTGTCGATATTCATTTCCAGGCCCTGGAGCATCACCGTGCCGCCGTTCGATGCGACCATGGTTGGCACAAGCTGGCCTGGCGTTGCCGACGCCGGTCGATCAAACTGGTCGGCAACGCCCTCCACACTGAGCAACGACCCGCGATCCAGCAAAATCTGGTCGGCGATGATCGAGATCAGCCCGCCGTCGAAGACCGCGCCGTCGCGCGTCGGCGCTCCATTCGCGTCGACGCCCTGCGACAGGACCAGCGAGGCGCCGGGCGCCAGCAGCTTTCCGTTTGGCCCAACATAGACGGTGTAGGTCAGCTCGGAAGCCTGCGGAATCCAGATGACACCGTCGCGACCGACGCCATTGAATCTGTAGGAGCCGGCCCTCGATGCGCCGCCGAGCCATATCTGGCCCGCAGGCGCGGTCAGCGCGCCGAAGACATAGCTATTGCCGACCAGTTCGATCTTGCCGCCAAGCTGGGTCGTGATCGAACTGCCTTTGCCGATATAGTTGAGATAGTCCCCGGAAACAAAGGCGATGTTCATTCCGGAAAGCGTGTCGAGCGGGCGCTGCTCGATCGACAGGGTGCGCACGTCTGCGATGTCGTAAATGTCGGTGCCCGTCGTGGCGGCATAGGCGGCCGGAAGGCCGTTCACCAACGTGGCATCGCGCAGCACCAGGCTGGCGGTCGACGCATTGATCGTCTCGCCATCGAGCAGCGCTACGCCGGGGGCGAGGATTCCGATCGTTGAAAAGCCGCTGTTTTCGAAGAGTTCAGGGTTGAGAATGACGGCCGAACGTTCGCCTTCGACCGGTGTCGCAGTGGCATTGCCGATGTAGACGGGATCGCTGAAGCGCAGAACCAGTGCGCCGTTTCCGGCCAGGCCAAAGGCGCGCGCATCGTACACCGCCGAAAGATCGACCGGGTCGCCGGGATAGGGGAACGACGTGCTGACGAACAAGTCACCGGCGATGCCAGGCGTCAGGATGCCGTCGCGATTCACCCAGCCGCCGCCGCTCGTGTCGATGACCATGCCCTTGGGAAGGCTCATGCCCATCCCAGGCAGACCGGCCCATTCGGCATCCGCGCCCGCGGTGAGCGACACCGTGCCGCCATCGAACCGCGGCTGGCCGACGAGCGGCACCGCATCGCTCAGTTCGTAATCGCTATACCAGGAGCCACGGGTATCGATCCGGCTGGTGTTCGAGAAGGCAAGCGCCATGCCGGAAAGCGACACGTTGCCGCCTTCTGTGCGAATGCTGCCGTCAAAGCCCAGCCGCTGCTCCGCACCGATGGTGAAGCTCGCGCCGTTCTGAAGGTCGATCTGGACGTCGGAGCCGACATAGGCGGCGAAGCCGTTGAGCGGGACGCCCGACGAAGTCGCACCGCGCTGGTAGAACGCATAGCTCCCCATCGTGGAATTGTTGAGGAAGCCGACGCTCGCAACGGTGGCATTGTCCGAGCGCGGAGTATCGGTGGCGGGTGCGTCGGTCTCGGGATCGAACTCATCCCCGAAAACATCACCAAAGACATCGCTGAGCCTGGTCTGCAATCCGAAGCTTGCCGTCAGGCCGGGCAGGCTGTCGGTGATCAGCACCAGGTTGCTGATATATTCCTTCTCGTTGGTAGTGACCTTCTCGTTGTCGATATAATTGAGCGCGAATACGCCGCCGGCCGGGATGTTGCCGCGCTGATAGCGGCCGGCGACCGTCTCGCCCTTGACCGTGCCCTGGAGCAGCGCGTCGGGCGCCAGGACTTCGATCAGGCCGCCCTTGCCGCCTTCGACGTAGCTCGTCTCATACTGGCCCCGGTAGCTGGACAGCAGCGGGATGTAATAGGATTGCTGCTTGCCCCATTTGGTGTCGTACTGAACCCATTCGTTGGCGAGGCCCATATAAAGCTCGTCGGGATCGGCTGCGCGGATGTCGATCACCGTGCCGTCAAGCCGGCGGAGCAATGTCGTGGTGACATAGCCCGCCGAATAGGTGGTGATCCCCCCCGACACGTCGATGACCGAGCCCGGCTTCATGATGAAGTCGTCGCCGACGTCGAGCGTGAACGTGCCGCCATCGACCAGGAACTGCGCCAGCGTGCCCAGGCTCAGATTGTCGAAATTCTGCCAGTTGGCCAAATCGGTGCCGAAGCGGCGATCGACCGAAATTTCCTTGCGATAGAGCGCGCCGTCGCGCTGGACCGGGGAATCGGCGAGTTCGGCGGCGAACAGGCGACCCGTTACCTGATGATAGCCCATGTCGAGCACCGACTGCTTCCATCCGGACAGGTCGATCGTCGCACCTGCATCCATGAAGAAGCGCGTGCCGTCCTCGTTGCCGCGATTGCCGCCATTCCCGCGATTGCCGAAGACATGCCAGGTGGCATCCAGCACGGCGTTGATCGTGCCCGCCGGCATGTTGATCAGCGAATCCTGCTGCATATCGACTTTGCCCGCGCGGATCGTCATCGATCCGACCGACTGGGCGCCGGACGACACCGCGATCGTATCCTTGGAATCGAGATCGGGCACGATCTGGGTCAGGCTGTTTACGCCGAAGGTGACCGTCCCATTCCCGGCGAGGGGAATCCCGCGCAGATCATTGGCGTCGGCATAATCGCCATATTCCTGCACGGTGCCCAGAAACTCGATGCTGCCCCGGAACTTGGCAGTCGAGGTCATCTCGATCGAGCCCATCTGTTCCAGGTTCAGGCCGTGGAACCCCACATTGCCGCCGCCCGCGGCATAGATGATGCCTTCGTTGCGCGCGGTATAGCCGATCGCATGCGCGCGCTCATATTGCTTGTTCGAAAGATACTCGGCGATCAGCCCGCCGGGCGCATATAGCCCGTTGATGGACTTGCTCCCGGTCAGCAGCGTCCAATCTTCATAGCCAAGCGAGTCGCCGGCTTCGACGGTGCGACCGAGCAATTTAGACAGAAAGACTGCCCATTCCGCATTCTCGACGAAATCGGAAACGAGATACTGAATCCCCTCCCGCGACGTCGCCAGCGGCGAATAGGGCGCGCTATAGGCCGAAAGCATGCCATTGCCGAGCGCGTTGGTCAGGAAGATATTCTCGCCGCCGACCAGGATCACCTGACCCTCGTCGGAAACGCTCAATATGCCTTTGTTCACCACGCGCGGACCGAACAGCATGATCTTGCCGCCGGCGCCCGTCGTGATCCGCGCATTCTTGCCGATCGTCACATTATATTTGAGCGGATCGTTGGGGTCGCTTGCCTCCGCCCAGGTGCCGCCGATGTTGAGGATCGACTCTTGCACTGCCGAATAGTCATAGTCCCCGACGGTAACCACGCTGTTCGTGAAGGTCGGGAGCAGCCGTGTCGAATAGGAGGACACGAGTCCGTTCTGTTCGAACTGGTCATTGCTGATGTCGAGCGACGACAGCACCACCTGCTGCGCGCTGACGTTGCCGTTGACCGCGAGCCCCTTGGGCGCGACCAGATAGACATGGCCATCGGCGCTGACGTTGCCGTCGATCGTCGTGACGCCTGCCGCATGCGAGCGGTTGAGCGCGACCCAATCCTTAGCCTCCTGCCGATATTTGAGCACTTCGCCGGCCTGGAGGCTCATGTTGCTCCAGTCGAGGATCGCCTTGGACCGGGACTGGACGAGCGTGGTCGTCTTGCCGTCGACGAGTACGTCGGAAAAGCCCTTGCCCGTCACGAGCTGGCGGACGTTGATCTTCGCGCCGTTGCCCACCAGCACGCCGTTATCGTCAAAGACGAACACCTTGCCGGGCGCCCGGATCTCGCCAAGGATCTCCGACGCCTGCTGCCCATGCACTCGATTGACTGCGATCCAGTCCGCGGATTGCTGGCGGAATTCCAGCACCTCGTTGGTCTGGAGGCGGAACTGCTCCCAGTCCAGCAACGCCTTGGCCTGGTTCTGCTGGATGGTCATCAGCGGGCGACCGTCCGCGTCCGTACCGACCACCGGGGCCGATGCCCCCGTCCATTGCGAGACCTGGCCGTTGGTCCCGATCACCGTGCCCGTCTGCATCCGCACCATCGAGCCGAACGGCTGGGTCTGCGCCTTTGCGGCGGTCAAGGGCAGGGTAATCGCGATCGCGGCGACGCTGGCGCTGCCCAACAGGCCACGCAGGCGAGCGATACCGGAAACACGAATGCGGGCGGGCTGGAAACGGGTCATCGGCATGGACCTTTAGATTGAGAGTTCAGTTGCGGGGTGCGGCTGCATCGGCCGCGCGCTTGGCCTTGAGCTCGCTGTCCATCCGAAGCTGAACGCTGGGAGGCTGCGTGGTTTCGAAGATGCGAGCAGCGTTGAGACGATCCTCAAACGCCTGCTTCAGATTTTCCATTTTCACGCGACGGGTCTGCAGGAACGGCTCCACCGATCGCGGATGCATCCCACGATCGAGTATCTCGGTGGCGATCGCATAGAGTTCGGCGTTGCGTTGCCGGGCGAGCAGGATCAGCTCGTCCTTGAGCCTGGCATTCGCGCGGACGATTTCGACCTCCTTGCGGGCATTCTCCGCAATCAGCGTCTGGCGGCGAAGCTGCGCCTCGAGTTCGGTGATCCGCGCCTTGTCGCTGACCACCGCCGGAGTTCCGGATACGGTCTGCGCGGTCGCCGGAGTGGCTGCCGCGGCAAGCGCGGCGGAAAGCAGGAAAAGCTTGATCATCGCGCCCTCCTCAGAACCGGGTGTTCAGGTTGATCTGGAGCACGTCGATCGCGAGCGGGGGCCGGTTGATCGAATCCGAGCTCAGATAGCGCAGCTCGATCCCAGTGTTAGTAAAGATCCCATACTCGGCCTCGAGCACATATCCCTTGACGTCGGTGCCCCCCAGGCCGAACTCGCCATCGGTGAACAGGTCGAGCACGGCATCGGTCTCGATCCGCTTATACGCCGCCGCCGCGCGCCACTGGCCCGGCCGGGTGATGCTCGAATAGCCTGCGTCCAGGCGCACCTGCCAGCCGAGGCTGCCCGGCGTCACGCCGGGTTCGCCGCGCAGGCGGGCGACCTGGGCAGTGTCGAGGCCGAGATTCTTCACGACCTCGCCCGTCAGGCCAACCCCGATCTCCCCGGTCGAATAGCGGATGCGCCCCGTACCCGCGACCAGTTCGTAGTTGGCGGCGAGCCCGGCCAGCGTCGTGGTGCCGTCGGTGCGCATGTTGAACACCGAATTGCCCCTTGCGACGATTGCGGGGGCGCTCCAGTCGTTGAGGCGCGAACCATCGGCTGGGTTCTTCATGCTCTGGAGATTGTCGTAATAATAATAAGCGGCCGCCAGCTTTGCCGAGATGCCGTCGGTCAACGGCGCTTCGACCCCGATCTGACCGGCATAGAGATAGCTGTCCGCGAACCGTTCGCGCTCCTGGAGCGGCAGCACGCCAGCGGTTGCGAAGGCGCCAATGCCATTGTTGAATTGATAGCGACCGGACAAAACCGCACCCTCGGGCCGGATGTCGGGGTCCCAGACCATGTCGGTGGAATAGAAGGGATTGGGCATCCGCCCGACAGTCAGGTCCACGCCCTTGGCCGGGGTGAAGCGCGCATAGATATTGTCGATCCACACGCCCTTGGGATCATAGAAGTCGCCCAGCAGCGATCCCGTCGACACCGCGCCGGGCACCTGCCCGCCCGCCAGGCCGAACCCTACCGCCACATTGGGACTGACGGTGGCCTCGACGTTGAAGCGTCCGCGGAACTGCGCCCGCTTGCGGTTCACCGTCGAGTTGAGCAACGGGAATCCGGCCGCGTCGGCGACTCCACCGGCAGCGTTGATCGCGGCGACATCGGGGAAGAACGGGAAATTGTCGGGGTCGAACCGTTCGCTCTGGAAACGCACGCGGAAATCGCCTGAGAGCTTGACCGCCTTCACCCATGCCGGAAGCGCATCGGGCGCCAGCAGACCGCCTTCGCGCGCCTCCTTGAGCATCTCGGCCTTCGCCTCGGCCTTGATCTCCTCGCGGACGACCTGGGGCACATAGGCGATGTCGACCGCAGGCTGGTTCGCCGCGACTTCGCGCTTCTGGCGCAGTTCGGCGCTTGCCCGCGCGCGCTCCAGCAGGCCCTGGGCCTTTTCGCGGGAGATCAGCCCTTCATCGACGAGCAGTTGCAGCAAGTCGAAGCCGATGTCGTCGACCGCCTGGGCGGACGCGGGCGTCGCGCTCGTCAGGACCAGCGCAGTGAGGCTCGTTCCAATTAAAAGCTTGAAGATGTTCACGTTTCTGGACCCCCTAATGATCTCGGATCAACTATTTGCGTTTCAGATCGATCGTCATGTTAGTCGCGGCGCCGACGCCCGCCGGCCGGGGCCGGTTCATGGGCGAGAGTCTGTTCAGGACATCGCGGATCGCGGCATCCAGCGATGCGTCGCCGGTGCTCGAACGCAGCCGGGCGGAGCCGAAGTGCCCGTCCGCTTCGATCGCCACCGACACCGCCAGACTGCCGCGCGCCGCGCGCGTCCGCTGGTCGCGCTGAAGCGCGCGGGTGATGTGCAGCGCGATTGCCGCTTCCCAGTCCCCACCGCCACCGCCGGCGCCACCACGTCCGAACAGCCCCCCGCCCTGCCCGGCGCTCAGGCGGAAGCTGTCCGATCCGGCATCCGCCAAACGGTTGAGCCCGCCCTGCTGCGTGCTCTGGGACGGCGGCAGTTGATCGGGCACCGTGGCCGGCGTGGCGCTGGGCTTTTCCGCAACCGTCTTGTTCAGTTCCACCGGGACGACAGGGTCCGGCTTGACGACCGGTTCCTCTTTCACCTCTTCGGGTTCCGGCTCCGGTTCGGGACGCTCGGGCGCCGGTTGCGGCTCGACCTGGACGATCTGAACCACACGGTCCGTCCTCGGCGCCGGCACCGGGCGCGGCCACAACAGGATCGCCAGCGACACGGCGGCGCAGAGTGTCAGGACCGCGACGGCGATCGGGGCGCCATGTTCGCGCAGACGCGCAGGGACGGACCGCATCATCGCGTCGCGCCGACGCAGGGAGGGACGGTGCCGCTCAATTGCATGTCCACGCCCAACGGCGCGCCTCGTCGGATCGGCGGATCTGCGCGTCCCGCGCCGATTCCGCGGAGCCGACCTGCCCGCCGCGCCTATGGTCCGCGGCGCATGGGTCGCCATCGGCAGAGCCGGTGACGAGCGCCCACGCGCCCAGGAGCACGACCCAGGCGGAAGGCGCCAACGCAATCATCACGATCAGGCAGGGACCGCAGAAGACGCGGCTGGATGCGGCGCGTGTCATCGTCACGTCCTCGGCTTTTCGCTGACCAGGCCGATCTGCGAGATGCCGAGACGTCCGCACACGTCCATCACTTCCATCAGCCGCCCATATTGCGCGACGCGGTCGCCCCGCACCACGACCGGGAACTCGCCATCGGTCGCGCGCAGTGTGCGCAGCGCCGATTCGAGCTCGGGAATCGTGACGGGCGAAGCGTCGAGATAGATCTGCCCCGCGCCATCGATCGTCACCGCGCGCGTCGAGGGCTTTTCCAGGCTCACCGACGAGCTGGCCTTGGGCAGCGCGACCTTGATCCCCTGGACCGACATCGTCGTCATCAGGATGAAAATCACCAGCAGAACGAAGGTGAGGTCCACCATCGGCGTGATGTTGATGTCGTCATACGGCTTGGGCCGCCGATTCCTGCGCTTCATCGCGGCCTCCTATCGGGCCGGCGAGGTCAGCGAACCGCCGGGGCGGTAGCTGTCTGCGATGCGCTTTTCCAACTCCTCGGCAAAGACGTCGTGGGAATCGGCGACTTCGTCCAGGCGACTGTTGAGATAATTATACCCGAACAGCGCCGGGATCGCGACGGCGAGCCCCGCCACCGTCGCCACCAGCGCCGCGGCAATGCCTGGCGCGATCGCAGTGATGTTGACCTCTCCCGCAGCGGCGACCCCCGCAAAGGTGATCATCACGCCGATAACGGTGCCCAGCAGCCCCAGGAACGGCCCGCCGGAGATCGCGATGGTCAACAGCACCATCCGCCTGGACAGGCGCTGCTCCTCTTCGACGCGGGTCGCGTCGAGCATCGCCCGCACCATCGCCACCGCTTCGGGCACCAGCAGCCCGCCGTTGCCAAGCCGGCGCGCTTCGCCGAGGCGCAGGCCGAGTTCTTCCTGAGCGGCGGTGAAGATGCGCCCCAGCGTCGATGCCGGCACATCCTTGCCAAGCGGCAGTTCGGCCAGCGCCTTTGCACCGTCCGGCGCGATGACCGCCTGGCGGAGTGCCTTCAGAAATTTCCGGTTCGCCGCCAAAGTCCGGCTGATCAACTGCGCCTTGGACGCCATCACGACCCAGGAGACGCCGGCCATCAGCGCAAGCAGCGCAATGATCAGCCATGCGTCGGGAGTCAGCGCGCCTACCAGAATGCGGGCATAGCCGACCGACTCGGTTCCCCGCTGCTCCGCCGTCGCGGCCACGGTGGAAAAGCGCGACAACGGCCCCTGGGACTGCGCCTGCACCGCGAGGAAAGAAGCGGAGCGCGCCGTATTGGCCCGCCCGACCTCGTCGACGGTCCCGGCAAAGCCCGGAGTCTCGCCATAGCCGCCGATCACCTCGGCCCCTCCAAGCGCCGGAAGGCCGCCCGTCAGCCGCGCCATTTCGCTGCCGTTGACATAGAGGATCACCTGCTTGTCATCGGCAGTGATCGCCAGATGCGCCCAGGTGCCCGGGGTAAGCGGAGTCCGGGCCGCGGCCTCGGCGGCGCCGACGCGAATGTAGGGCAGGCCGCCGCGGGTGCCGAGCGTCAACCGATCCGGCGACGCTTCGTCGCCGCTGCCGAATTTGGTGTAGATCACGGTATCCGCCGCTCCGGCTTCTAGATCGGACTTGAGCCAGGCCGACCAGGTCATCTGTCCGCCTGGCTGGATGCTGAGCGACTGGCTCGGATCGATGTGGATCTGACTGCCCGGCTTCAGCGCGAGCCCGCCTGCAACCACGCCGTCGACAACCGGGGCGACCCCGGCGACCGACACCTTGTTGCGATTGGCAGTCAGGTCTGCCGGGATGCCATTCGCTTCGCCGAAGTGAAGGACCAGCGCCTGCTCGCCGTCGAACGAGGCGGAGGCGTTGTTGGCGGCGGTGCCGTTGCCGCCATAATACATCCAGATCTCGCGGGGCTTGCCGGCCACCAGTTCGGGCACATCGACCCAGATCAGCGCGATTTCGGCCGCCGGATCGAAGCGTTCGACGTGAAAGTTCAGCGGCGTCTTGTCGTCCGCCGCGACGAAGCGGATGTCGCTGCCGTCGGGTTTGAACTGCGTGAAGTCGACCGTTCCGCCGTGCAGGCGGACGAGCACCGGCACCCGGTGCAACGTCTCCTTCAGCCCGGCGACGGCGGATGCGTCCAACGTCACCTTGCGGCGATACTGCCAATCCTGGCTCCACCAGGCCAGTGCCGGCACGGGAACCGCCAGAGCCAGCATCAAGACAGCCATCAAACCACGTTTCATCTTGTTCATTCCCCCTCGTCGCTGCTTTAGAACTGCGTCCACAGCCGAACCTGTGCGCGAACCGAATCCGCGGCGTCCGTGACCGTGCTTCCCGGTCGCAGCAGCGGCGCGGCCAGCAGAGTGGATAGGTTGACTCGCCCGAATGCGCGGAGCGTCAGCCCGGCGCCGACGCTGACCAGGCCGGTCGAGGCGTTCTGATCGCTCAGCGGGTCATAGATGCGGACGAGACCCGCGTCGGTGAACGCGAACAGGCGAAGCTGATCCATCCATTTGGCAGGCGCGATGTTGGGCGTGTCTACCTGGAACTGGACGGATGCGCCGTCGTCGCCGAGCTCATGGCTTTCATAATAGCCGCGAACCGATTCGAGGCCGCCGATC
The DNA here is from genome assembly GCF_000935025.1 of Sphingomonas hengshuiensis. Lineage (NCBI taxonomy): Bacteria > Pseudomonadati > Pseudomonadota > Alphaproteobacteria > Sphingomonadales > Sphingomonadaceae > Sphingomonas > Sphingomonas hengshuiensis. Next base: position 844,584 of record NZ_CP010836.1, on the reverse strand, counting down.
GAAAATTGCTCGTTGGCGATCAGCGGCCTGCCCGCAAATTGCCCGGCAAAGCGCGTGCCGACGCGCCAATCGCCCCTCAGCCGGTGAAGATAGCCGGCCTCGGCCCTGAGCGTCAGCCAATTGGCGCTGGCATTGTAGCGCTTGAGGCGGAATTCGCGCTCGGTTGCGTCCAGTCCGCGCAAGCCGGCGGTGAGCGTCAGGCTCATGTCGAAATCATATTCGGGCTGGTGCCGCGCCAACGCATATTGCGCAGTCAGCGGGACATAATCGATCGGGGTGTTGGCCGAATCCGATCCGACCACCAGATTTTCGGTGAAGTTCTTATAGTCGAGGCCGAGCGTGAGCTGGTGCTGCCACGCGCTGGCCGGATCGCCGCTCGCGAAACTGTAGAGCGCGCGCAGCCCGGCAATGTCGCCGGTGCCGATCACGCCGATCCCGCCGACGGCCGTCACGTCGCTGTCCGAATGCACGCCATAGGCGACGAAGGACAAGGGCGTGCCGAGCACCGGCACGACATAGGACGCCGACGCCACCCAGGATTCGGAAGGCGCCTCGGGCGAGAACTGCCCCTGAAGGTTGAGGCTGTGCTCGCGCTGGAACAGATTATTGTAGCTGAGCGATCCTGCGACGCGCAGCCGGCGGGTCCTGCTGCTGGTCCGGTCGTTAAGCTCGATCGTCCCGCTGAACGGCGAGCTTTCCTCGACATTGAGGTCGACGTCCACCGTGTCGGGCGCCGCCCCGCGACGCAGGGTCGGCGTGATCGAGCGCAGGGCCGAGCGATTGGCCAGGGCAAGCTGCCGCGACACCTCGCCATAATTGGGGACGGTGCCTTCCTTCAGCTCCGGCAGCCGGTCTCTCAGATCCTGGGGCGAGAAATGCCGCGCCCCGACCACCCGGACCTGCCCGATGCTGAGTTCGACCACCTGGAACGCGACCACGCCGCCGCGCACGTCCTGCTGCGGGATTTCCACCGCGACGGTTTCGAAGCCACGGTCGCGATAGGCCTTTTCCAGCGCAGCGCGTGCCGCCTCGATGTCCGAGATCGTGCGCTTCGGCCCCAGATAAGGAAGTACCGCGCGCTCCATCTCCGTGCGCGGCAGCGTGCTGTTGCCCAGCACGCGATAGCGATAGACGTCGACCAGCCGTTCGGGTGGTGTTTCTGGCTGCGGCGCCGATTGTGCCGGCGGCTCGTCCTGCGCCCGCGCCTGACCGGACGCCGCAGCCATCAATCCGACCGAGGCCGCTCCCAATATGCAGACCCCCAGTCCTCGGTCGAATATCCTGTCCATCCCTGCCCCGCCCCAGATGTTTCCCGGTACAATCAAGTGCTTGACCCCCACGATCAAAACACCTTCGACACGCGCATCATGTATCGGCGGCCCACATAGCCGTCGGAATATTGGCTGCTCCACGGGTAGTTGCCGAGGCGCGAGTAGCTGATCCCCTCCCCGACGATCGGCGCCTTCTGGCCGGTCAGGTTGCGCACGCCGAACAGGACCTGCCAGGTCTTGGCGCTGTAGGAAAAGAACAGGTCGTGCGTGACGAAGGCATCGACCGATGCTTCATAGGTCGCGCCGTTCGCATAGCCGCCATTCAGCTGTCCGGTCTCGCCATATCGCCCGATATTGCTCGATGCCCCGGTGAAGTTGAGCGTGTAGGCGACGAGCCAGTTTCGGCGATGGAACCGCGTGTTGAAATTGCCGACCAGTCGGGGATAGCCGAGCATCCCGACATATTCCTGCACCTCGTTGCCCGCAAACGGCTGGATCTTGTGCTCCAGAATGTACGAGGCCAGCAGATTTGCGGACAAGGTTCCGCTGTTGAACTCATGCTCATAGTCGCCGGTAAAATCGATGCCGGACGAACGCTCGGTCGGGATGTTGACGAAACGGGTATCGATCGTCTGGACACCGAAATCGACCGGATCGCGCTGGAACAGGCTGCAATAGCCGCTCGTCGGGAAATCGTCGGCATTATAGCAGGCGTTGACTGCGCCCGCGCCCACATTGCTGATCTGGTCCGTGATCTCGATCCGCCAGTAATCGACTGCGATCTGGAGCCCCGAGCGGGGCGGGGTGAGCGCCAGCCCCACGGTGCTTGCCGTCGATCGCTCCGCCTTGAGCTGGTCTCCGCCGCCGTTCATCTGGATCGTCACGCGGTTCAAACCACCGACAAAGGCGGCCGGAAGCCCCGCGGCAGCGCAGTTCTGGCGGATAAGGTCGTTGGTAAGCAGGAAATTGCCGCTGCTGTCGGTCTGGTCGAAGCCGACACAGGGATCGACATCCGCCTGTTCCAGGAAGCCGCGCTGGTCGTTGAGATATTGTTCGTACAGCGTCGGGGCGCGGAACGACGTGCCATAGGTGCCGCGCAAGCGGATGGTGTTGTTCACCGCCCAGTTGAGCCCGACCTTGTACGTCCCGGCGCTGCCCACGCTCTGATAATGGCTGAAGCGGCCCGAGACATTGAGCTTCAGATCCTCGATCAGCGGCACGTTGCGGATCAGCGGTGCGTCGAACTCGCCATAGACTTCGAACACCGTGTCGTCGCCCTTGGTCCGCCCGGCGGTGGCGCGGCCCCAGATATTATGGTCGGTCGAAAGCGTACCCGGACGATCGTCGATCGCGTCATGCCGGACCGTTGCGCCGACAGCGGCGCTCAGCGGGCCGTGGGGCAGCTTGAACAGGTCGCCGGTCGCGGAGAATTCGGCGATGGTCTGCGAATAGGAGGTCCGCCCTTCGTCGCGCGTGAAGTAATAATCGCGCATCTGCTGCGTGAACTTGCCGTCCTCCAGCACGTCGCGCGAAAACAGGTCGAGCGGTACGCATCCCGCCGGCGCACCCGTGCCGCACACGCCCCCCGCGAGCGGACTGAAATCGCTCTGGTTCGTGCCCGTGCCATAGGCGACGCGATCATTGTAGATCGCATCGGAGGAATAGCGGCCCTTGCTGAGCGAGTGCGAGGCATAGGCGTCATAGGACCAGCCGAACAGGCTGCCGCGCCCGCCCAGCACGCCACGATACACATCGATATCCTGCTCGCTGGTCAGTTCGTACAGCACCTGCGGCCGGGCGATCAGGCCCACTTCGCCATACTGCTCCAGCCCCGGCACGATCGCGTCGCGCAGCGGATTGATCGTGGATTTCCGTGCATAGAAGGGGCGAAAGACCGAGAAGCCGACCTGTTCGGACTTGCGCTTGGAATATAGGAGTTCGGTGTACAGTTCGACATCGATCCATTCGGGCCGATATTCACCCTGTACGAAAACGCTGCCGCGCTGCATCGGCGAGAACACCGTCTGGCGAAGCTGCCGGGAATCGGCATAGCTGAGCTGCGCGAGCCCCCCGACCGGCGCGAAGCCCGACACATTCTGGTTCACCGCGCCCGGGCGGATGGCGTAGACGTCGAACAGCCGCGGCACGCCGGTCGCCTCGATCGGGTAATAGGCATAGACCGAGCCTTCGGCCGACGTGTTCAAATAGCATTTGTAGCTGTTGGTCACGGGATCGATCAGGTCGGCGCGCGATCCGTCGGGCTTATAGTAGCGATGCTCCGGGCAGGCGAAGTTCGCGCGCTGCGCCATCGTCAGCCGGCCCTGGTTGTAATAGTCCGCGGCGATCGAGACGCGCCCCTGCGAGAAAGAGCGCCCCCATGCGCCATTGAGCGAATAGGCCCCCGCCCCGCCCCCGTGAGTGATCGTGCCGAGCGCACTGAGGTCGAGACCCTCCACGTTCGAGCGCGTGATCGCGTTGATCACACCCGCGACGGCATCCGATCCGTAGACCGAGGATGCCCCGTCCTTCAGCACTTCATAGCGCTGGACGATCGTGGCCGGGATCACGCTCAGATCGACCGGGCCGACCGACCCGCCGACACCCGAAGGCGGCAGGCGGCGGCCGTTCAGCAGCACCAGCGAGCGCTGGTCGCCCAATCCGCGCAGCGACACCGTGTTGATCCCCGCGCCACCGCCGACGAGATAGCCGGTATAGGTATTGTTGACCTGCCCCGCGCTGGCGGCGATCGGCGTGCTTTGCAGGATCTCTGCGGCAGTGACCCTGCCCGATTCCGCGGCCCTTGCGGTATCGATCACGGTTACCGGCGACGTCGAGGTATAGATCGTGTTCTTGATACGCGATCCCGTGACCACGATCGCACCCTGATCGGCAGCGCCGCCCGCCTGCGCCTCGGGCACGGTCGCGTCTGCCACGGGTTCGGGCGCCTTCTCGGTCGCGTCCTGTGCCTGGGCAATGCCCGCCGAACAGAGCGCGAGCGCGGCTGTTCCCATCAGAAACGGGAGCATGGCGCTGCGCGGATTCCGGATATAGCTCGTCAATGTGTCCCCCTGAACTTTTGGCGCGCGCGTTGGCGCAGAAGCGGCGGCCCCGGCCACGCGCATCTGATCAGCTAAATTAAAGTATTTTGCAGTTATCGCTCTTGAGATACTTCTCAATCAGCGTCAGCGTTTGTTCGTGCCACTCCGTATGCCAAGGTAATGTGTGCCACATCCCCGGTATTTCGTGGTACTCTACTTTCTTTCCGGCCGACTTCATCGCGCGGTAGAACATGCGAGAATGCTCGGTATCAGCCTGGCGATCATGGTCACCGTGGTAAAGCATGATCGGTATGTTCGCCTTGGCGACGTTTTTCATCGGATCCATGCCGCGCACGGTCCAGCCCTGCACTTCCTGCTGGATCGGGCCGGCGCCCCACAAATTACCGATACGCTCGATGCTGGCCACGCCCGCGCCGGCGATCGCGCAGCGATACGGGCTATTCGGCCGCACGCTCGCGGCGATCGCTGCGAACCCGCCATAGGAATAGCCGAAAATCGCCATGCGCTTGGGATCGGCGACGCCCTTGGCCACCAGATAGGCGGCGCCGTCGTCCTTGTCGTCCTGCATCTTCTGGCCCCATTCGCGGTCGCCCGCGGTCCACAGGCGATGCCCCCAGCCATCGGAGCCGCGATATTGCGGCTGGATCACTGCAACGCCGCGCGTCGCCAGGAACTGTACCCAGCCCGCCGGGTCCCAACTCAGTTCGTCACGCGCCCACGGGCCGCCATGCGGCATCACCACCAGCGGGACCGGGCCCTTTGCGGGCGTCCATCCGGCCGGATAGGTCACGAAGGCGGGGATGCGGAGCCCGTCGCGCGCCGTGTAGGTGATGAATTCGGCATGGCCGAGCGTGGCGGGATCGATCCACGGGCGCTGCTTGCCGAGCAACGCCAGAGCACCGTTGCGGTAGAAATAATATTCGGGCGGCAGATCGGGCGCGTCGACCCGCACCACGGCCATCGTCCGGCTCTCCCGATTGAGCTCCAGCGTCACATTCTTGCCGGGGAAACGCGCGCGAATCTTTTGCTGCGCCTCCGCCCAGGCCGGATCGAAGATCACCTGCGTCGTCGCCGGCCCTTCGACCGCGATCCCGGAGACCTCGGTCACTTTCTTTTCGCGATCGAGGCGGAAACTCACCCCTGCGACATCGAACCCCGCCGCCTGGTATAGCGGCTCGGCCGACATCTTCTGGTTGGCGATGTCATAGGAATAGACCGCGACATTGTCGCGCCCGCGGTTGGTGAGCACGAGGAGCTCGTTCGGACTGCTGCCATAGCCGGCGACTTCGATCCTGTGCCGGTCCTTGAAGGCATAGCTCAGCGGGTCGTGCCGCACCCAGGCGCGCGTCTTCGCGTCGCGAATGTACATGCGGGCATGGAGGCTATCGCCCTGCAGATCGAGCTGGAGCTTGATCCGCGGTTCGCCGGTGGCGAGATCGACACCGCCTGCGAGGAAGACCGAACGGGCGCCGGCCTCTGCGACAAGTCGCGATTCCTTGGTCTTCAGATTGAGCTCGACGATGCTCTGTGCGTCGCCCGAACGTTCGATCAGGACCAGATCGGGATTGTAGAGATCGCGGACGAAGGTCTTCGACCCCATCCCGCCATAGCGCTCCTGATTTTCGCGCGCGCCCTTGTTGCGCGATCCGGCGGCGCCCGATCCATCGATAACATTCTTGCCGTCGAGGTCGCTGAACGCGAGCTTGCGGGTGATGGTCGGACGGCCCGACGGATTGATGACCGGCGCCTCGACGACGAAGCTGATCCGATCGTTTCCGTAGAAGCCGACCCCGACGATCCGCAGCGTTTCGGACGGTATCCACACCGGAGGCTTTGACAGGTCATCGGTCGCGTAGATCGCGATGACGGGCCATTTATACTTGTCGGTCGCGACCAGTGCGGCGAGATGCTTGCCGTCCGGCGAAATCGTGGCCGCGGTCATCTGCTCGTAGCGCGAGATCGCCGAGATCGGCAGCGGTGTCGGTGCGACCGATTGCCCGGTCGAACCCGGCACCGATTGCGCCACGGCAAGAGGCGAAGCCGCCCAGGCCGCGGCGGCGATCGCCAGCGCCATGCCAGTCGTGATGAATTCCCCCCGGAACGTCCGACGCACTATAATGTCCCCCTGTCGACCGCATCCGCCGGGCTCTCAGGCCAGTGTCAGCGTAGCGATCCAACAAGGACGAATGCGGGCGCCCAACCCGCATCGATCAAGACACATATTTTTCAAGTTTCCTTCATCAATCTGAGATGTCGTGACATTATCGAGGCACTATGCGGTCGGGTGCCGCTTTAAGAGCCCGCAGCAGCGATGCTGGCCGAAGCAACGGCCCAGGCGATCGGCGGTCAGCCCGCGCTCTTACCGCTCTTCGCGTCGAGCGCGCGCACGACATCGGCGGTAAGGTCGTTGGCGAAGTTGCCGCCGAGCGCCGATCCCCGATCGAACAGCAGCCCGCACTTTTTCTGCTGGTACGCCGCGGCAATCACCGGCTGGGCAAGGTCGGCGATCTGCTGCATTTCCCGGGTGCGCGCGGCCTCGATCTCGCTCGAATGCTTCTGCGCCTTGGCCTGGAGCGGCTGGAGCCGTGCCGACAGCGCCTGTTCGCGGGTGCGGCGCTGGTCGGGAGTGAGCTTGGCGGCTTCGGCCTGGAGCGCTTTGGCTTCGGCTTCCAGCGGCGCGCGCTCGGCGGCGATCTGGGCCTGGGCGTCGTCGGCCATCTTTTTGAGGCGGGCCGTCGCCGCCTTGCCGATCAGGGCATTGGCGAAGATCGCCTCGCGAGACAACAGGCACACGCCGGGGACGACCGGTCCGCCCAGCGTGGGCGCCGCGGGCGCCGTTGCCGGGGCAGTCTGGGCGAAGGCAGAAGCGCTGGTCGACAGCAAGGCGGCGGCACTCAGAATGGTACGAAGGATCATGGCAAGGCTTTCATTCAGCAATGGACAGGGTGTTCGACGGGCAAATTAGCGCTGCTTTGTGACGAGTCCGCAGACTCGGTACGCGCGCTCTGGCGGGCCAGCAGCGTATTGAAATGGTCGAGCGAGGCGAGGTGGCTATGAACCAGCGCCAGCCAGCCGCTCTTGTGCCACGCGACTATCGTCGCATCGTCGAGTGCCGCGAACCGGGCGGGGTCGACGACCAGAAACCCGTCGATGCCGAGCTTGCGACCGTCCGGCAGCGTGACGTCGGCGCGACGCGACACGAGCAGATCGCTTGCCTTCAACGCCTTGCAGAATGCCGCAGTCGCGGCGGCGTCGCGGCGATAGAATTCGCAGAATTCGAGCGCCTGGTGCGTCAGCGCGCTGGGCTTGCCGTCCTCGAACAGGGCGACGCCCTCGTCACCCGAATCCGCAAACCGTTCCGACGCGGTGTCGGCGATCAGCGCGAACTGCTCGGTGTCGCCCGTCGCGACGAAGCCGAACGGATAGCGCCGGACATAGGCAGGGACGTGCATCCCCTCGGTCCAGGCGCCGTCGGTCACGAACAGATTATCCTCGCCGAGCCCGAGCAGCGCCACCGGCGAAGGCAATTCGGCATCGGCGAACAGGATCGGATAGTGGCGCGCTGCGGCAACGAATTCCCCGATGACCATCGGGACATAGGGAGTCCGGGCCGCGAAGCGATAATCGCCCATTCTCAGGCGCCAATCCCGGTGGCGTTCGAGCGATAGCGCCTGGGGCGCGCGATAGAAGAGCGGCAATGGCAGGGCGTTGGACACGGTCTGATCCTTCAATCAGGGAAGTTCGCGGGCGGGGAAGAAAAGGGAGTAAAAAACCCCGCCCGCTCGCCGCCCGGGTCGGCTGGCGGCGAAAGCATGATGGCGCGGCCCGGCTCGGACCGCGCCTTGTCCTTGGTCGCTCAGCGATTCCGCCGGCAGCCATCGGTATCGCTATCCTCACAGCCTTCGGTTCCGAAGCTGACCACCGAACCGGTCAGGATAGTCTGACGCACCGTCCGCAACTTCTCGACCACGGTCGCCATGTCGAATGCCCGGTCGAGCGCGTTGTCTTCCGCCGATTGTGCGAAATTCTCGAGGTTGAGCGCGCCGACCGACCCTTCGTCGGTGGTCAGGTCGATATTGGTCAGGCCGCCCACCGTGATGTTGTCGAGCCCGCGGATTTCGATCGCTCCGACGAACAGATCGCGCGAGGCGCGGATGCCCGCATCGCCGGCGTTGACGATGCCGTTAAAGGCATAGAGGTCGACATCGCCGCCCTGTTTGCCGTCGACCTGATCCAGCGTCGCGATACCGGCGCCGTTGGGCAGGCCCGATAGCTGGACGCGGGTCTGGCCGAAAGCGTCGATCGGGAACGCCACCGGCGGCACCGAGAGCGACGATTTGCGCCCGCGCCCGGCATCGATGTTGCCGAACGAAGACCAGATCATGATGTCGCCATCGTCGGCGGTCATCGTGCGGCTTTGGTTGACGATATAGTCGCCCTTGACGATCGCGTTGACCGATCCGCCGCGCTGGGTGACGATGCCCGCCTCGCCGGGATTGGTGTTCGCCACCGACAGGCTGGCAAGCTGCACCGAACCGCCGGGCGCCACCAGATCGATGCCGCCGCCGCTTTCGGCGCGCACCTGGCTGACGATCATGTTGATGTCGCCGGTCCAGCTATGCTCGCCCGCGGCCAGTGCCTCGCCCGGCTTGCGCTGGGCACCCGGGAACAGGCGGCCCAGTGCATCATAGCCGCGCGTCGGATCGCCCTGGCGTTCGAAGCGGCCATCGGTCTCGTCCGAGCGCCCCACTGCCTCGCGGCCCGCGGTCTTGAGCTCGGCATTGAGGATGCGCACCGCGAGCGGCTGTTTGAGCACCGGATCGAGCGCCTCGAACGCAGCCAGCGCGGCGGCATATTCCGCCGGGTCGATCGCCGCGGCCAGCTTGCCCCGCGTCACGTCGCGGCTGCCGCTCGTCTCGTCCGCCACGGTGGTCGGGATCAGCGCGTCGCCGTTCAGCCCGCGCATATAGTTGATCAGCTCGATCGCATAGACCGTCGCGCGGGTGGTGCCGTCCTTGAGCACGACATCGGTGGAAACCGCCAGGCCGCGCTCGTCCTTGACATAATATTGGCGCAGCCAGGCCGGTGCTTCGGCGATGCTCTCCGGATCGAGATAATAATCGAAAAAGGCCTCATATTCGGGTGCCTGATCGATACCGGCCAGCATCGTGATGCTGCCCCCGTTGAGCGGCGCGGCGGTCGCGACCGAGCTGATCGCCTCGCGGGCGCGAATGCCCTCCCCGGCGGTGCGGCCCATGAAGATCTCGTCCCCGGCCTGGACCCACAAACGGCCCGGACCGTACAGCGTCGCATTGGGCAGATAGATCGCGCCGCCCGCCTCGATCACCGGCACGTCCGAACCGTCATGGGTGAGGAAGATCATCTCGCCCAGGCGGACATCGCCGCCGGCCTTGACCCGGGTCTCATGGCCAAAGGTGAAGGCCCCGCCATGCGCGCGCTGCGCGTTCAGGTCATAAGAGGCGGCGCTGCGACCGATAATGTCGCCCTGCGCAGCGTAGATGCGGCTGTAGCTGGACGATCCGCTGTGCACGTTCGCGCCGTCGATGCCGAAGCCCGGCCCGGCCTGTTTGAACGTCCATTTGCCGCTGACAGGGTCCAGCGTGATCGTCGAAGTGAACAAGGGCTGCAGATTGCCCCCGCCGGGATTGATGGCGCGCGCCACCCATTCGGAATCTGCCCAGCCGATGGTCAGATCGGCGCCCGTATAATCGCCCCCGGTTCCCCAGAAATTCACGTTCTGCTGGGCCAGGATGTCGAGCCGGGTGTCGGCCCACATATCGACGATCGTCCGCGCCATATGCTGGTCCGACCGACCGAAATTCACCGATCCGGCCGTCGCGATAAAGGCCGTTTTGCTCGGCAGGATATCAACGCCATATTGATATTCCTGGCCCAGGATCGTGATGTCGCCACCCAGCGAGGTGATCCGCGCCGATGTATTCTCGGTATAGCCCAGCCAGCGCGGCTGTTCCTGGGCCACGCCCAGGCTCGAGGTGATCCCGCGCAGGACGACGTCGCCGCCGGCTTGAAGCGCGATGCTGCCGTCATCGACGACCAGAGTCAGGTTGGCGAGGTTCCGGTTGGCAGGCCGGACGAGATAGGAACTCGTCCGCTCGGCGGTGCCGGTCACGCTGCCAGCCACGTCGATCGTCCCGGTGCCCTTGGACACCATCACGATGCCGCCGAGCAGATTGCGGCCGACATCCATCACCAGATCGCCGCCACCCGAATAATGGACCTCCTTGGCGTCGCCCGCAAACCTGCCACCCGACACGCGCACCGTGGTCGGCAGCGCGACGAGCAGATTGTCGACATCGCCGCCGCTGACGATGCTGACGTCGCCGCCGCCAAGCGCGCCGATGCCCTGCACGAAGCGATCGACAAGCAGCGACAGCGAGGTCTGGCCGACGAAATTATTCTGGTTCGGCTGGACGACGTTGTTGAACGGCGCGTCCGGGTCCTTGCCTGAATAGCTGTACCCATAGAGCGTCGTCGCCGCGGTCCCGCCATTATCCGCAAGCCAGCGGAAATTCTCGATCAGCATGCCGGCGCCGTTGATCGATCCGCCGACATTGACCGAAACGTCGCCGCCCTTTTCTGCATAAAGCGGATTGAGGACATAGCCGGTGGTGTTGGTGTTCACATAACCAGCCAGCGCCGGCGGCGTGAAGCCGTCCACCGGCGCGGCTTCCACGCCCGCCGTATAGATCGCGCCATTGACCATCTCGACCAATCCGGATCCGAGTAAGCGTCCGTCGGCCAGCGTGATGGCGGAGCTGCCGGTTCCCCCGACGACGACGTTCACGACGACATCGCCCAGGCCGGGGATCGAGACCGGTATGGCCCGATCGACCGACGCGGTCGGGTCCGTGCTCCGGTTGGACGCCATCTCCCATACCAGCTCGCTGCCAAGCAGGGTCTTGCCGGAAATGACCACCTCGCCGGGGAAGCTGGTATCGGCGATCAGTTCCAGGTCCGCCGCCAGCACGGTGTCGGCGGACAGCGTGGTGCCATCGGGCAACACCGTTCCGGCGGGCAGCTTCGTACCCCTGCGCAGCACGGTGCCGGCAGGAAGCTCGGGATAGATGGTGTTGCGCCCCGGCGCCTGCGGGACCGTAACGCGACCGGGGACGCTCCAGTCCGCAGTCAGGGTGATCGGAGTCGAGAGGCTCTGCGTATAGTTGACGACCCTGCCGTCCGGCATCCGGGTTCCCGCCGGCAGGATGGTGCCCACGGGGATGACGGTTCCCGCCGGGAATACCGGGTTCTGAAGGATCTTGTCGGGGGTCTTGACTGCATAGGTGGTCGGCTTGAGCACCGTGCCGTCGAATATCGGCGTGCCTGCGGGGACGGTGATCCGTGCCGCCGGCGCGCTCGCGGTCCAGGAGCCCTGATACCGGATATAGGATGCGTCTTCGTAATTGAGGTCGCCGCTCGCCGCGACATTGATGTCGCCGGTGCCGGTGCGGACGATGCCGCCGATCTCGATATTGCCGTCGCTGCCGGCCAGCGTCGACAGGACATTGGTCTGCCCGAAATCGGCGCCCGCGACGAGGTTGAAGCTCCACGACCGATCGTTGGTGAGATCGTCCGCCGGGGCGGCGGGCAAGGGCTGGCCCAGTTCATAGCCCGCCGGCGGTGCAATGGCATCCGTGGTGGGCGTCGCGCTGATGAAGCCGTCCGACAGATTGGCGTTGATCAGCAGATCGCCGCCGGCGCGAAGCGTCAGCACGCCGGCCCGCCCCTCGAAGCGCGCTGCGTTGAGGTTCCAGTTATGGACCAGGTCGAGATCGCCTGCCGAGCGCAGTTCGATGCCCGGCACGATCACGAAGGACGCATTGCCCGTCTGGTTGAGCCGGGTCCGGATATTGGCCGCATTGGCGGTCATGAACGCCGAAGCATCGCCGATCACGCTGGTCTGCAGCGCCGTATCGATTTCGGCGAGATGGCCGTTGGCGGCATTGCCGTCGGCATCGGCCAGGTCATAGACGCGGAACGCCTCGAGCTGGGTGTCGCCGCCGGTGACCGTTGCCGACCAGCGGCTGACCCCGACATCGCCGCCCATCTGCGGCGCGCGCAGGCGGACTTCACCCGCCACGCCGGTGCCGGTCCCGGCGACGTTGATCGCCGCCGCGCCAACATCGATGCTGCCCCCGGTCGCGACCTGGAGATCGACCGACCCGCCACGCAAATTGGTCCCCTTGGCGTTGACGTCGAACGCCGCGCCATCGGCGATGACCAGATTGCCGCCCGACGCCAGCAGGATCGATCCGCCCTTGGCGCTGTCGCTGCCGATCCGCGCGTCGCTGGCGACGCGGATGTCGCCGGTGCCGGTGACGATGCGCAGGGCATCGACTCGCGTCACCCCGGTCAGCGTCACATCGCCGTCGAGGATCGCGAAATCGCGGCTGCGGGAGAAGCCCGAGCTGTTGAGCAGGGCATTCAGGCTGCCGAAATCCGCCAGTGTCGACGTGGTCAGGGCAAAGCTGCCGCCGCGATAGCCGCTGGCCACCTTCGCCTCCAGCGCCCCCGCCAGCGTCGCGCTGCCGCGACCCGCCGAAAGCACCAGCGAACCGGCATCGCCGCCGGCCTGGCCGCCCGAGATGTTCACCGATGCGCCGCTATCGACCAACACATCGCCAAGGATCGAGGTCAGTTGCACCCCGCCGCCCGGCAAGAAGCCCTGCACTTCGAAGAACGACACGTCAGCACCGGCAACATCGATCTTCGCCCCGGTCAGCAGGCGGACATCGCCGTCGGTGGCGGTGGCGCGGACCGTGCCCGAGCCAGCCTGGATCGTGCCGCCGATTTCGACGCTGTCGCCGATGAAATCGAGCAACGCACCGGCGGTGACGAACGCCGGCAGGGCGGCGGTCGCGCCGTTGCCGAGCAGCTGGATCGCGCCATCCACGCGCACTTCATGGCCAGCGCCGCTGTCGCCGGTGATCTGCGCTGCGCGCACCGTCAGCGGACCGTCGAGGAGATTGTCGCCCTGGCCGGCGAAGATCAGCCGTTCCGCGGCATCGATCGTCGTTGCACCATAAGCGATCGCGAAATCGCCTTCGCCCAGCACGACGTTGCGCGCCTTCAGCGCCAGCGTGCCGCCGCTGCCGATGGCATCCTGCGCAGCGGCATCGCTGTTGCGCAGTTCAAGCGTGCCGGCGGTGATGCTGGCCGTGCCGGGCGCGTCGCCGCGATCGACCAGCGCCGCACCATCCAGCACCACGGCGCCGGTAAGGTTCAGCGCCACGTCGCCATAGAAATCGAAGGTCGAATAGCTTTTGAGCGTCAACTTGCTCGCCTGGCCAAGGCCCGCCAGCGTACCGCCCGAGACCAGCAGCCCTTCGGTGCCTTCGGGCACTGCGCCGAAGCTGATCAGACCCGACGCGGCGGTGATCGCACCCGCCTTGATCGTGGCCCCGTCGCCGACCAGCGTGTTCTGGGTCGCGTCGAGAAGGATCGAATCGGTGGCCTCGAGGATCGCGCCCGCTTCGACGATCATGTCGCCCGCGTCGCTGATGACGTTGGTGCGCGAGACGGTGATGTCGCCAAGGTTCGAAACCCGCAGGAACGCGCCCCCGCGATCCTCGGCGGGCGTGATGTCCGATTGATTCCACGGCGTGACGTACACCGGTATGCTCGGCGCGATGGCGAGATTTGCCGCATCGGTGCCGTTACCCGTGGCGCGCACCACCGCGCCGCTTTCGACGCGCACCGTCTGGTTGGCGGCGAACAGCAATTCGGTGCCGGTCAGCGCATTTTGCGCATTGGTGCGAATGACGACATTCTCGGCACCGACGCTCTTTTCGGGCGAGCGGATTTCGCCGGGGTCTTCGCGCGTCAACTGGCCCGTGACGATCTCCAGCCCGGCCGCGCCCTGGCGACGGATGCCGCCGATCAACAGGCTCTCGGCAATGTTCGACAGCTTGTTCGGGTCGAGTACGAGATAGCCCGGCAGATCGCTGACATCGGTGCCCGGCGCGGCAATGACGATATTGTCCGACGTGATGTCGACCACGCCGCCGCGCGTGCCCTGAACGCCGCCCTGCCCGGCCGCGAGGATCGTCCCGTCCAGCGTCAGCGACGTGTTGGCGGCGAGCGTCAGGAAGCCGCCATCGGTGGGGAGCCGCGGATCGGCATTATAGGGATTGCCCGAACGGAGCAGCCCCTCGAGGAAGCGCGCGCTCGAGAAGAAGCTGTTGCCATAGGTCTCGAAATATTCCGAGCGGTTGCGGACGTCGGTGCCACGCTCGACGCGGTAGGTCGACTGGACCTGATCGGCGATCGTCGTGCCCAGCACGCCACGGCGACCGAGCACCGCGAAGCTGTCGTCGCCCACCTGCTGTGCGGTCGCTGTGGCCGGGACCAGGCCTTCGGCCAGCGTGATGCGATAGCCGCCGGGGGTCAGCGCATATTCCGCCGGCAACAGCGTGTACCAGCCCGCCTGGTGGCCGTCGAACGCGGCGAGCCAGACGGCATCGCCGATCGACAGGCCGGTGGCATTGGGGTCCTGGCTGACGCCCTGGCCGGGCGCGGCAACGCCCTGGCCGGGATTGTAGAGCGGATCGATCGGCGCGATCACGCCGGTGCCATAGGTCGGCACGATCGCGTAGACGCCCTGCCCTTCGAGCACGTTGGACTGGCCGAGCGGACCCGCGACGAATTCCAGGCCGAGCACGTCGCCGCTGCCCGAAACGTCGATCACGGCGCCCGACTGGACATCGATCAGATCGCCGGTCAGCGACACGCGCTTCTCGGGCGGGGTCGCAAGCTCGACATCGCCTTCCGCGCGCTGCGGACGGTACCAGGACTGGCCGTCAAAGGTGGTGCCGTACAGGATGGTGCGGCCATCGGCAGCGGTCGAGGTAATGCTGCCCGACTGGAGTTCCACTCGGCCCGGGGTGAACAATGGTTCGCCATTGTCGTCGTAGATCGGGAAGCCATCCGCGTCGGTCTGCGCGACGCGCGTGGCGTTGAGGCGAATCTCGCCGAACGGCGCGCGAAGCGTGCCGGCCTGCTCGATCAGCGGCGCAGTGAAGGTCATCAGGCCGCCCGCGGACAAAGGCGCGATGCTGGCGCCCGCCCGCTCGATGCGGATGCTCTGGGACGATGCGAATTCGAGCTTGCCGTCGGTGGTCGGATAGATCTGGCCGGCGCGCAGCACGAGCGCGCCGGTGGTGAGCACGCCCGGGGTCGACGGGCCGGTATCGGCGACGACCTGCTGGTTCAGGCCATAGCCGCCGCGCATGTCGCCGCGCGCCTCGATGACGACCTTCTCGAACCCGCCGACGTTGAACTTGGACTGGAACTCCACCGTCTCGCCAGAGATGGTCAGCGTGCCCGTCTTTGCCGCGTCGAGGACCTGGCCTTGCTGGAGCACCCCGCCGAGATTGATGTTGCGGCTGGTGAAGCGCATGTCGCTGGCGCCGCTGATGACGCCCGTGAGGTTCAGGACGCGCTGGCTGGCGAGTTCGACGGCATGTTCGGACTTGATGTTGCCGGCGATCGAGACGGTATCGAAGCCCTTCATGTCCTTCAGCGGGGTAGCGCCGATATGCAGGCTGCTGCCGCGCGACAGGCTGTCCGGATTCGGGCCATAGGCCATGGCGCGCAACACGAATTCGATCGAATTCTGGAATTCCGCGGCGTCGACC
This sequence comes from Sphingomonas hengshuiensis, assembly GCF_000935025.1. Lineage (NCBI taxonomy): Bacteria > Pseudomonadati > Pseudomonadota > Alphaproteobacteria > Sphingomonadales > Sphingomonadaceae > Sphingomonas > Sphingomonas hengshuiensis. The sequence continues at coordinate 828,579 of NZ_CP010836.1, read as the reverse complement.
GGCGTATAGCCGTCCGGAACCGCGAACTTGCCGCCCCCGGCAGCGGGAAGCGCCGGCGACACCGTCAGGGTGGGATCGAGATACAGCGCGCCCTGGACATCCTCAGGACGAGTCAGCGTCAACGGCGCGAGCGCCGCACGCATGAAGTCCTGGAACTCCGCCATGCTGGTGAACTGGAGATCCTCGATCGCATTGGGGCCGAAACCGAGTTCCTGCTGCCAATAGGAATTGGACCGATAGAAATCGACCAGGCTCAGCGGGTTTTCGGGCGTCGGCTCGGCGACGGACCATTGCAGGTTCTGGAGGATGCTTTCGACGTCGTAGATGCCCGGCGAGCCGAGCAGGGTGCCGTCGCGCCCCCCGGTGACATGGAGCGTGCCCGCATAATTATAGATCGTCCCGGCATTGCCGCGCAGCGTCCCCAGAACATTGCCGCCCGTCAGATCGAGCGTGATCGAACCCGCATCGCTGCCGATCACCTCGTTTACCCGGACCACGGTGTAGCGGCCGGGCTGATTGACCGTCAGCAGGCCCTTTGTGCCCGAAACGTCGATCAGCGCGCCGCTGTCGATCGCGGCATTGCTGGCGTCGATCACGACGCTGCCGCCGGCGACGATGCGCCCGTCATACCAGAAGCCACGACCATCGGCGCCGCCGGGCACCTTGGTGGTCTGGACCAGGCCGGTGGCATCGAGCACCGCGGTGCTCGCGAGGTGGACGGTCCCGGCACCTTCGCCCGCCCGCAGCGAGATCGCGCCGCCCTGGGCGCGGATCGTCCCGGCGACATCGATCTCCCCGCCGGTCAGCGACACGCTGCCCGTGGCGTTGACCTGGACCAATGCGCCCTGCGCGACCGATATGCGCCCGGCCAGAAGCGCCAATGCCCCGCCGGTGCGCTGACGCGAGAGCGTCACCGCGTCCAGATCGGCGCCGGTGGCGATCCCGATCGGGCTGCCGTCGAAGCTCATGACCCCCGTCTGAAACGCCAGCTTCGCGCCCTGGGCGATGTCGATCGAACCCGCGGTCAGCGTCAGGCTGCCAGCGCCAATATCGTCGAACAGCGTGTCGCTGAGATATTCGACGCCCTCGGCACCCGTGCCGCCGGCCACCCCGATCATGACGTCACCGCCCGCAACAAGGTTCAGGCTGCCACCGCCGCCAAGACCGCCGAGATCGATGTCGGCAAGGTCGAGCAGCGCAGTCAGCGACATTGCGGAACCGCCCAGCGCGATGCCGCCGCCCTTGCCGGCGACGAGCTGGAATTCGCCGGGTCCGCTCGCGGTCGGGGGCGAAAGCCGCTTGTACCAACCGCCGCCGCCGGCATCGAGCGTCACCGGGCCCGTCAGCTCGGCGTTGAGCAGCGAGATGCTGCCGCCGTCGACATAGCCGAGCGAAGTGCCCGCCGGCGCGTCGGCATCATTGACCCAGGGCGCCGCGACCGAGAGCAGCACGCCGCGGCCGATGACGGTGCCGTCACCGCCGCCGAAGGCGATGGTGCCCGACGGCGCGATCACGCTGACATTGTTGCCGACGGTAAGCTTGCCGCCTTCCCCCGCCATCGTGAATCCGCCGCCGGGCTGGAGACGGATGGACGCGCCGGAATGGATCGTCTCCGACTGATGACCGCTGCCGAAGCTTAGCGACACCTCCCCCATGCCGCTGAAGAAATCATCCTCGATGAACTGGATCGCTTCGCCCTGCTCGCCTTCATAGGTCGACCAGTCCTGCCCGATCAGCCCCGGGTCGAGCCGCAGCGTCTGCTTTTCCCAGTAATCCTTGGCATCCTCGTCGGTCAGTTCCACCCAGATATCGCCCGTAAAGGCGTTCTCATCGCGCATGATGATGGAGTGGCGCGATGCCCAGGCGCCATATTCCGGACCGCCGCGATGCAGCACCGCCGAGCCCGCCTTGGGCAGGGCCGCGGTGGTCACCAGCGTCGCGCCTACCGCACCGACGGGCATCCGCGGCGCCTTGATAAGCCCGATCGCCGCAAGTTGCTGGCGCTCGCCGACGACAACATCGCCCTTGAGCTTGCCGAACAGCCGTGCGCTGGCCGCCAGCAATTCTACCGATCCGGCATCCGACCCTTCGACATAGCCCTGCTCGATCCGCGTCGTTTCGGTGAGGCCAACATATTTGATGTTTCCGTCGGCAGTCGAAATGTCGTGAAAGCGCCCGGAACTGTCTTCCAGCCGGGTCGTCTTGACCTGACCTTCAAGATATTTGGTGCTTCCGCCCGATACGTCGATCGTCGCGCCATCGTCCACCACCGCATATTCGGTCGCGCGGATCTGCACCTTGCCGCCCTTGGTGGACATTTGCGATGCCGTTCGCTGCTCGCCGCTCAGCGCGCCGGTCCAGTCGACGATCCCCGCACCGACGCGGCGATCGACATAGACCGTCTCGCCGACCAGGATGCCGTCGCGCTGCTTGGGCGACCCCGAGACTTCGTTGGAACGCACTTCCACGGCGAACACATTGTCCGCAACGCTGCGCTCGACATCGCGCAGGCCCGATACGTCGATCCGCGCCCCCGCGCGCATCGTGAAGCTGCCTTCGTCTTCACCGTTATCGGACCACGTATCGTCGGGCGCGTCCGGGCTGGTACCGCCGCTCGCGCCCGAACCATAGGCATTGGCGTGAATCGTGATCTCGCCGCTGCGCGAAGTCAGTTCGGAATTGCGATCGAGCAGGATGTCCTTGCCCGCCAGCAGGATCTTGCCCGGCGCGAACGTGTCGGCGGCCAGCCCGGTCAGCGACGAAAGATCGGGGGTGATCCGGGTGATGCTGTTTTCGCCCAGCGTGAGCGCGCCGCCAAAGCGGTTGCGCGGGCCGTGGCTGGCCTGGAGCAGGATCGAGCCGCTACGCTGGCGCACGCCGTTGGTGACCAGGATCGAGCCCTTCTGCTCGACATTGGCGCCGATCATCGAGACCGACCCGCGATCTGCCACGATTTCGCCGGTGTTGGTCGCGTACATGCCGACCTCGTCGGCGCGCTCCAGATAGAGGTCGTCCCACACCGCGGCCAGCGCCGAACTATAGGGCAGGCCGGGGATCGAGCCGCGGCTGTCGGACACGCCGACCGCCGAAACGTTCGCCGTCAGGCCGCCGCGCACCGAATTGGTGTAGTTCTGCCCGGCGCTCAGCTTGATCTGTTCGCCGGCGGCGATCAGCACCTGCCCGTCATGCGCCTCAAGCCGTCCGGCGTTGCTGACATTGGGCCCGAACAACATGATCTTGCCGGGGCTTGCGGGGTCGGAGGACACGGCGCGCAGCGTGGCGCCCTTCTCGACGATCACGCGCGAATTGGCGATATAGTTGTTGTAGGTCTGCTGCGCGGTGGCGACGCGCGCCGCATATACGTCGATGAACTGCGCCTTGATCTGCGCGGCCACTTCGTCGCGCAGCGCCTGCGGGATCAGCGCGGACGTCGCCGGCTTGTTCTGGTAGCTGATGCCGTTGAAGAAGAGCTGCGGGTCCTTGAAGTTGTCGTAGTTGTAATCGCCAAGCTTGGACACATCGATCTGCGAAACGATCGATTCGATGACATCGCCAAGGCCGTTCGAGACATAGTTATAGTCGACATAATAAACGGTCTTGCCCTGGGCGGCATCGTAATAGTTCAACAGCCCCAGCGTATAACCTTTGAGATAATCGCCATCCACGCCCTGATAATTCTGGTCGCGCAGAACCGCCTGGCGGATCGCGGCGCGCGCGATCAGATCGAGGACGGTGGGGTTCTCCCCGCCGACAGGGCGCGCCGTCGGATTCAGCCACGAAGTCGGGTCCAGCCCTTCGACCGGGCGCGGCGCGACGGCGATCGTCGGCACCGGGTAGAGGTCGGAAAAGAGAGTGTCCGCGCGGGTGCCGCGGATTATCCCCTCGCCCGACAACAGCCCCTTGTCGAGCTGTTCCTCGGTGATCGGCAGCGCAGTGGCCAAAATGGTGTGCGCGTTGATCTGGGCGCCATTGCGAAAGATGATGCCGTTGGTGTTCTGCAACCACACCTGGCCATTGGCGGTGATCTTGCCCGCGATCTCGCTCGGCTTTACGTCGAAGATCCGGTTCAGCGCGATCCAGTCGGTCGCCTGCTGCTTGAAGACCACTTCTTCGTTCTTGGCGACGTCGAAGCGCGACCAGTCGAGCAGTGCCTTTTTCTGCTCCTGCTCGATCGTCATCACCAGCCCGTTATTGCCCTGCGCAACGGTCGGGAGCTTCGCCCCCGTCCAGCGTCCTCCCTGAAGCACCTGCGCGCCGGGAAGCGTGCCCGCCTGCTGCGCGGCAGCCGGGCTCGCCGCCAGTGCCAGCAAGGACGCCATGCTGACCGAGGTGGCCAGCGCGGCCCGGCTCAGGCGCGAAACGCCAAGGCGCAGCGGTTGGGACAAAAGGACGTTGGGGCGACGACGATAGGACATGGTGATCTCCTCGAGATCAAAAGGTTGGAAACGCATTGACTGGCGTCGGCCCCGAGGGGCGGCGAAATGGACAGCCGCCGCCCCTCAAGGGGTCGAAAAGGACCAGGTTACTGGGCCGGCGGAGCAACCGGCGCGGCAGCGGGGGCCTGAAGCGCATCCAGCTCGCGCTGCGGATAAAAGCCCTGCGCCGCGATCTCGTCGTGAAACGCCTGGAGCTTGTTCTCCAGCCTGACGCGGTAGAGCTGCGTCAGCGGTTCGCGCGCGGCGACGCGCTTGCCCAGGTCCATCTTCTGGTAATCGTCGAGAATAGCCTCGGCGATTTCGACCAATTCGCGGTTCTTCTGCGCAGCGATCACGAGCGCCTTGCGGGCGTTCTCCCGCTCCTTCACTGCCTCGCGGCCGGCGGCGACCTGCGCTTCCATCTCGCGGATGCGCGCCGCCAGCTCGCGCAACTGCGCGTTGCGCTGGGTAAGCGTGGCGATGAGTTGTTGCGCCTGCTCGGGCGCCAGGCCGCCGGCACCCGCCGTCTGCGCCTGTGCCTGTGCCTGTGCCTGCGTCGAGCACAGCAGAAGCACGGCGGCGCCGCTGCCGATGATCAAGGATCGTTTCATGTTTCGCGTCCTTTAGAATTTGACGTTGAGGTCGAACATGAAGGTGTCCGAATCGATCGGCGGCGCGAGCGTCCCGGTCGTCGGATCGGCAAGGTTGATCGTCCGGGCCGAGAACCACGAACCGGTCAGCCAGAGATTGCGCGCGACGGCCCAGGAGCCGACGACCACGAAGCCCTCTTGATCGGTGCCGCCAAAACCAAAGTCTGAGTCGGTGAACAGATCGAAGGTGGAATCCCCTTCAAGCCGGCGATAGCCCGCGGCCAGTTGCCACGAGTTCTTGGCCGAGATCACCGGATGGCCGATGCTGACATTGGCATACCAGGCCTTGTCGCCGCTGGACGCAGGCACGTCCCGAGCGTCGATCGCGGCGCGGTCGAAGGCGAAGTTTTTCGCCGCCTCGATATCGATCGCAGCGACCAGCGACGGCGTGACGTCGAACTCGGCGCGCGCCGTTACCGCACCCACCCGGAATTTGGACGCCAGCCCGAACTTGACCGTGTTGACGAAACCACCGTCACGGCGAAGATTGAAGACCGAATTGCCGAACTGGATCTGCTGCACCGCAGTGTGTTCGTTATCGCGGGTGCCCAGCGTGTTATACTGGCCCTGGACGTTGGTATATTCATAGAGCGACACGGCGGTCTTGAGCCGGAACCCGTCAATCGGGCTGCCCGAGGCGCCGACCTGGCCGGCGAAGAGGAATTTGTCGTCGCTGGTGACGTCCCACTCTTCCAGCGGGAACGCGCCCCCGGTCAGGAAGACTTCGGGCGCACCGTTTCCATCGCCCAGACGGGCGCTGAGCGTCCCGGCCACGCCTTCGAACTGCAGATCGCGATCGAACAGCAGCTCGGTCGAGAAGAACGGATTGTCGAACTTGCCGAGGATCAGGTTGGTATTCGCGAATGTGCCATCCTTCGCGAAGGGGCGGGCGCGGATATAGGCGCGGTCCAGCCCGACGACGAACTTGCCGAAATTGCCCGTCAGCGTCTGGTTGTTCTGCGTCGGGTCGTTCGGATTTCCGGTCGTGAAGCGCACCCCGGCATCGATCCCGTCCGAGATCCTGGCGTCGACCGCCAGGCGCGCGCGGATACGGCCGCGATACCGGTCCTTCGTCGTGGAGCGCAACGGCAGCACGTCATCGGTGCTGTAGCTGCCATCGGCATTGATCGCATTGACGTCGAGCAGCAACGGCGTGTTGCTTCCGCCAAAGGCCTGGCGCTCACCGCGGACGCGCATGTCGCCCGAGAGGGTGAACCGATCCAGCCAGGCGGGAATCGCCCCGGGCTGTGCCCAGCCCTCGCTCTTGGCGGTGGCGATCACGTCGCGCTTCACTTCCTCGCGAACCTGCGCCCGCACGGCTTCGGGCACATAGGGCACGCGAACCGTGCCCGCATCGGCCTCGCTGCGCTTGCGCGCTTCGGCCAGCACCGCATCCGCATCGGCACGGTTCAGGACGCCCTTTTCCACCAGCACGTCGAGAATATCGAGCGTGGAGGGATCGGTAGCGCGCGTCTGCGCCTGCGCGCCGCCAGACAGCGCCAGCAGGATGGCGGCGCCGCCCGCGGTTGAAAACAACGTCGTCATGCATTTCGGGCTTCGCATTATCGTGCTCCCTGGAGGTTCGTCTTCGGCCCTGTTCAGGCCTGATTGAGTTCAACGGTGATCTGGTTGGGCACGCCCGCCGGTGGCGGCGTCTCGACCCGCGAGAGGCTTCGCAGCGTTTGCAGCAATTCGCCTTCGAGCGCGGCGGGGCGGACGTTGGACAGGCCGAGTATCTCGAGCTGCCCCGATGCCGACACCCGCACCCGCACCCGGAACTGGAACTGCGCGGTGGCGAGGCTGGCCCGCTTGCGCAGATGTCGCATCAGCGCGCGCTGGACGAGTTCGGCATAGGCGCGGGACGCGCCGCTGGAATTGCCCTTGCCGACGCCGCCGATAACCGGCCCCTTGCCCGTTCCGCCCTGCCCCCGCGCCCCGCCGACAAAAGCGCCGCTGTCGCCCGTGGGGTCCTGCATCAGGCTCGAAAGGTCGCCGGCGGGCGGATTTACGCTTGCCGGCTGCGGGGGCGAAAGCGGATCGGGCTGGATCGCCTGCGCTTCCGCGGCGACGGTCTCGGGGGTTACTTCGGGCTGCTCCATTGGCTCGGGTGGCGGTGGCGGGGGTGGCGGCGGAACGGCGAGGTCGAACATCTCGACCTGTTCATCCCGCACCCGGTCTTCGACCTTGTCGAGACCGAGCAGCCACCAGCCCGCGAGCGCCAGGAGCAGCCCGATCGCGACCGGGGCGACCCGGCCCCAGGCTGGGGCCGTTATAAAGGCACGCTGAGCTGCCATGATCGCTCAAGCCGCCGGCTTTTCGGCGGGCAGGCCGATCTTGGTGATCCCCACCCCCTTCAGGACGTCGAGAATCTCGACGACCTTGCCATAGGCCGCCTGCGTGTCGCCGCGGATCACCACGGGAACCTCGGGGTCCTCGGCGAATTTGCGGCGCATCTCGGCGTCGAGTTCGGGCACCGACGTCGGCGCGCCGTTGAGATAGATGTCGCCCGACGAAGCGATGCTGATCGCCTGCGTCTGCGAAGCCTCGAGCGTCTTGCGGTTGGATGCCTGGGGCAGATCGAGTTCGATCCCCGACACCTGCGCCGTCGCCATCAGGATGAAGATGACGATCAGCACATAAGCGAGATCCAGCATCGGTACGACGTTGATCTCGTCGTAGATCGCGTCTTCGTCTTGGACTTTTGCCATCGTACTGCCCTCACGCGCCGAATTGTTCGGCGATCCGCGCGACCAGCGTGTCGGCGAAGGATCGATTGGCGGCGTTGATGCGCTTGATGCGGGTGACGATCAGATTGTACCCGAACAGTGCAGGGATCGCGACGGCGAGGCCGGCGGCAGTCGCCAGCAAGGCCGCAGCAACACCCGGTGCAATCGCGTTGACGTTGACATTCCCTTCGGCCGCGATCGCCGCGAACGTGATCATCACGCCGATCACCGTGCCGAGCAGCCCGAGGAACGGCCCGCCAGCGATCGACAACGTCAGAACGACGAGCTTGTCGGAGAGTTCGAACGCCTGGTTGGAACTGACCGCGTCGATCCGCGCCTTCAGCGCCTCGATGCCGGAGGACGTGAAGCGCGCCGGCCCGTTTTTCGAACGGTGCGATATTTCCAGCAGCCCTGCCCGATAGATTTGCGACAGCGTAGAGGCATCGTTGCGCTTCGCATCGCTTTCCAGCGTGGCCCCATCGATTTCCGCCGCGCCCGCATAGGCCTTTTCGAACGCCCGATTCTGCTTCTCGATCTTGCCGAGCAGCCCGAATTTCTGGACCATCACGGCAAGCGCGAGCACCAGCAGCACGGCGCACATCGCAATCACGATCCAGCCTTCGAGCGTGACGCTCTTGATGACCGTGACGAAATATCCGATTTCGAACTTCCCGCTGCGCTCCTGCTCGGCGCCGAACGTCACCAGTCCCTTGCCATTGTCCGATTGCGCGACGGCGTTGATATATCCGGGGGTGCGGTCGACCGCGGCGAAGCGGACATTGTCGATCTGGCCGGAAAAGCCCTGGCCGATGACGATGTCGCCCGACTGCGCCGGCAGCGCCGCCTGTGCCGTACCCGCAAGCTTGCCGTTGACATAGAGCTCTACCTTGCCGTCGGCGCGCGCGACCAGCGCAACATGGCTCCACGTGTCCGCGGCCAGCGCGATGCCGGACGCAAGCTGGACGCCGCCGACCGTCGCCACCGGGTTGAGCCCGCTCAATCCGATCGAGAACGACCCCGAGCGATCGACGAGCACGCCCGTCGAGGGCCCGCGCGGCTTTACCCAGAGCATCAGCGTGAAGGGCCGCCCGGCGATCTCAAGGCTCGACGAGGTTGCGACCCGCAAGATCTCGGCCCCGCTGAAGGTCGCGGACTGGCCGGCAAAGCCTGCCGCGGTCGGAACCGAGCTTGCCTGGTTGTTGTTGCGGGTCCGGTCCTTGATCGGCCCGGTCCCGCTGAAATCGAGCGCCAGGACTTCAGAGGCGTCGAAAACGGCGGACGAATTCGCAGTCGAGGCAGCGTCGCCCTTGTAGTAAAGATGATAATTCTGCGTCGATGCCGGATCGAAATTGACGCCCTTGACCCAGACTGTCGCCAGCCCGGCCTTTGGGTCGAAATTCTCGACATAATGATCGACGCGCTTGCCGTCCGGTCCCGCAACCCGCAGGTCCGCGCCGTCAGGCTTCACATCCTCGAACGCCAGCGTCTGCGTGGAAAGCCGCAACGCGAACGGAAATGTCGCGACCTTTGCGTCAAGGCCGGCCCCGCCCGCGCCGGGCTTCACGGCAATCTCCTTGCGAACCGCAAGGCTGTCGTCGAGCCAGTCCGCGTCCTGCGCATTGGCCGGCATCGCGACCAGGCTTCCCAAGGCCAGTAAGGAGGCAGCAAGGCCTCGAAATAAATAAGCTTTCATAGCAACCCTCAGTATTTGATGCCGACTTTGAAGTGCGCGCGCATGCCACCGACGTCGTCGGTCACGTCCTGACCCGATTTCGTCGGATCGGCGTCGAACTGGTAGGCAAGGTCGAACTGGCCATAGAGATATTGGTAGAGATCGAACCGCGTCGTCAGGCCCGTACTGACCAGCGAGAACTTCGATTGTTCTTCGGGAAGCGGATCTTCGTTCCAGGAATGGCCGCCCTCGACAAAGGCGGCGACGCGCCAGTCGATGTTCCGGGCGGTCGCCGAGCCGGGCTTGCCGATCGGGATGTGGTAGCCAAGCTCCAGCGAAAGCCGCGCGCCGCTGTCGCCCAGCGCCTCGGCTTCGCGATACCCGCGGACGCTGCCCACCCCGCCCAGCACGAACTGCTCGTTCGAAATCAGCGGGCGCGGGGCAAGCTGCCAGTCGAACGCCGCCTTGAGATCGAAGCCGCCCGGCAATTGCCGGTTATAGGCGCCACTACCATAGAGGTAGATGAAGCTCGCCTCGGCGCCTGCGCGCTTGCCGACGCTCTGCTCGTTGATGCCGGGCGTCAGCGGGTTATCGGGAACCAGGCCGAACTCGCGCTGCTTGCCGACGACGCCGTCGAACGCGAACGTCGTACCGACGCTGAATTCGCCGTTCGACTTGGCATTGCCGCCCAGCCAGCGATACTGGGCCGTGAAGGGCAGATATTTGACCGGCGTATCAAAGGTCAGCAGGTCGCCGGTTTCGGGATCGGTGAGCCCGATCTGGTCGAGATAATCCTTATAGTCGACTCCAATCAGCAGCGACTGGACCACGCCCGGCGGCGAATTGCCGAGCGTGCGCATCAGCCTGCCGCCCACCGTCAGGCCGTTGCCCAGGACCGCCAGCCCGCCTACCGTCGCGACGTCGGTATTCGAATGGACGACATAGCCCAGCAGGCTGGTCCGTCCGTAGCCCAGGGGGGCATAATAGGAGCCCGAAATGACCTGGACCTGGTTCAGATCCTGCGGCGCGGTCTGAAAGAAGATGTTGGCGCTATGGGCCGCCTGCCAGAGATTGTCGTAATGCGCCGAGACGTTCGCGCGCAGGCGCTCGGTCGATCGGTTATACTGGTCGTTCATCTCGGCGCCCGCGCCCCAGGGGCGCTTGTCGTTGACCGCCAGATCGACATCGACGGTTCCGGGCGCGAGGCCGGCCTTGAATTCCGGCGTGATGGTCCGCGTCGTCCGCGCATTGGCGGCGGACAGTTCCTGTTGGAGCACCGGGACATTGGGCACATTGCCCTTGCGCAGGCTCGGCAGGCTCCCGCGCACTTCGCTGGGAAGGACATAATCGGCGCCGGTCACGCGCACCTGGCCGACCCGTCCCTCGGTCACGATCAGGTCGATGATGCCCGAACTGACTGCCTGCTGCGGCACTTCGACCACGACGGTGGCATAGCCGCGGTCGCGATAGGTTTTCTCCAGCGCCGCGCGCGCAGCCTCTACTTCAGCTACGGTCTTGCGATAGCCTGCGAACGGCGTGAGGACGGTCTGGATGTCCGCGGCGGCCAACACGCTGTTGCCGCGCACGACATATTCCATCACGTCGAAATGGAGTTCGGATTCTTCACCCGTCGCCGCGCCAGCAGGTGCGTCTGCCTGCTGGGCCTGAACCGGGCCGGCGATACAGGTCGCCGCGATGCTCGCCGCACAGAGAAACCGTGCGGCGATGCGCGCCCGAGATTTGCGCACCAAGTCTTCTTGTAATCGTAATATCACGATTGCCCGCCCCCGAAGGTTATCGAATCAGTTTGTCGTTCATGCCGACCGTCGAAAGGTCCGATAGGGAGGGTGTGTGACGCGATAAATACTATCCCAATGGAATAGGTTCGGATAATATTGTCGATATGAGTTGTTCACGCAAAATTCCCGCCGATCCGAAGATCGACGGTAAATTTCTACACAGTACATACTTACACCGTGGCTAGTATTGCTATCTTATAGCCTGGATTCTTGCGGAACATGGCCGCCACCGAGATGTGCGCCAGCGACGTCCAGGGCTGGCCCCAGCGACGCAAAGCGGGCAACGGCCTCGGCCTTGCTGCCGGCATTCAACTTCGCGCGAATGCCCTTGAAGTGAAATTTCACCGTCGGCTCCACAATCTCCAGCCGTATCGCGATCAACCGCGAACTGAGCCCCTGCGCGGCAAGCTCGAGGATCTCGATCTCTCGTCGCGTCAGCGCCGGCATGTCCGGCGCATCGGTGTAGCGATCGACCAGACGGACCGTTTGGGCGCACGCCAGGAAAAACAGGTCGGCGGTATCGGACGACAGGGTGCGCACCCAATCCTCCGGGCCGAACGCATCCGCGATCGCGACTCTTCCGGCCCGCCCCCAGATCGCGACGCTCATCCCTGCCCCGATCGAAACCTTGTGCAGCCCCGCCATGATCTCGCGTGCGGTCGCGCTGCGCTCCCCGGGCCAGTCGCCGCGCGACCAGAGGAACGGATCGCTTGTCTTGCGCGCAAAGCGGCGGATGGGATCATGCCCGTCAAACCCGATCGCATCCAGGCAGGCCTGGCGGTCGCTGTCCAGCGTCGACCAGCGTGCGCACCGCTCGATCCCGAACGGGCCGGCATTCTCGATGCTCAGGCACAGATTTTCGAACCCCATGCGGCGCACTTCCGCGGCCAGAAGCTCGAATGCCTGTCTGCGGCTCTGCGCACGCGACAGGTTTGCCGCGAACGGCGCCGCCGCGAGCGCAGTGGTGTTCAAACATGCTGCACTATCGCGCACCTGCGCCATCCCGCGTCCCCCTTATCCCAAGGACGAATGGAGGGGCGGAAATGCGAAAATTAATTTCGTGATCGCGGTCCGGGCGCGCACGCGGCCTTCAATTGCGGAGGAACACTACACCACCCGGCAATCGCACCGCCTTCATGCCGAGCGACCGGGCGATGTGATCGACCGCCAGATCGACGCGATCGAGATGAATCACCCCGGTAATACGAACCCCGCTGCGATGCTCGGGCAAGTAAACATGGCCCGGTCGATAGCGATTGATCTCCGCCACCACTTCGCCCGCCGGGCGATCCCGGAACAGGTACAGTCCGCGCTGCCACGCCACTTGGCTGTCGCTCGCGACAGTCTCGACCGGGTGGGCAGCTCCTTCGCCCAGGACCAGCGACATATTCTTGCCCAGCGCATAGGCGGCGCCATCGGACTGGACGGAGAGATCGCCGTCCAGGCAGGCGATTCGAGTAACGCCATTGTCGTCGCGCAGGACGAAGCGCGCCTGGCGCGTCGTGATCTCCACGCTGTTGGCGCGCGCCACGAACTGGCGGCCCTCGCGATAAGCGACCGAAATCATTGCCTCGCCACGATCCAGCGTCAGTCGCGGCGTCGCCTCCGGCCAGAAGTACAGGCGTGAATCGGTGTTGATCTCCATATCGAGACCCGCGGCCAGGCGCACCCGCCTGCGCTCGCCCTTGTTCGTCTCGAACACCGTAGCCCCCGCCGGTGCGGGATTGCCGCCGACCAGGGCGACCGCCACCACCGCGCTCGCGGCCAGGCCGGTCGCGCCGCCCAATATCCAACGGCGCGACACGCGACCAGGTGCCGGGCGCGGAAACACGGCGTCCCCCCCGGCCAGCGCCGGACCCAGCGCATTCCACATGCGCAGTTCGGCCTGATAGGATTTTTCATGGTCTGCACTCGACGCACGCCAGCGGCCCAGCGCCTGAAGGTCGCCCCGGGTCGCGTCGCCCGACCTGAGACGCACCAGCCAAGCGCGTGCTTGCGCTTGCGGCACCAGTCGCCCGTCAACCATGTATTCGTCCGACTTCATGCGGGGTGCCTGCATCCTTTAATGATATGACGTTCGGGCAGGATCATTTGCGAAATTCGATCGGTGCGACTTTGCAAGCCGTTCGGCGCAGTGATCCAGCGCGTGCCGCAATTCAAGTTCCACTGTCCGTTTATTGAGCCCCATCTCCTGCGCAATTTCCCGGCATGACCGCCCTTCGAGGCGCACTGCGATCAAAATCGATCGTCGGCGTTCGGAGAGGGTCTCGACTGCCTCTGCGAGCATCGCAAGCATGTCCTTCGAATCAATGGTCCGCAATGGATCGGGTGCCGGATCGGCCAATTCCATCGCCGCCTCGATCTCGTCGGCGCCCGCCAGCCGAGCAGCCGCGCGGCGCTGATCGGATGCCGTATTCAGCGTGAGGCGGAACAGATAGGCGCCGATATTCCTGACCGAATAGGTCTTATCGGTGTGGCGAAGCTTCAGATATACTTCGTTGAGCGCTTCATCCGCGAGATCGCTGGAACCCAGGCGTCGGCGCAGCCGCTCTCGAAAATCGGGATACAGTTGGAGGAAGCGGTGGAGCAGGAAGGTCGAATCCATCGGACTTCAGGCCGGAATTCGCGGGAACGGCCGCGTCACCCGCTTGCCTTGAAATCGATCGGCACATCGACCTCCAGCGGCGCCGGCAATCCGGCGGGCACCCCGGGCAGGGGCTCTGCCCGCCAAAGCGTCGCCAGCGCCGCCTCGTCCAAGGGGGAGCCCTGCGATTTCAGCACGCGCGCATCGACGACGCGGCCGTCGCGATCGATCCGGAAGCGGATCACCACGATGCCGCGACGCCGCCCTGCGCTCGCACGCGGCGGCTGGGCAAATCGCGCAAGGTGCCGGCGCAGCGCGGCGTCATAGCCGGGCGAACCGCCACCCGAGAGCGGATCGTCGGCCAATGCATCGGCCAGGGCTTGGGTCAACGCGGCATCGCCGCCATAGGCGATCTTGCCCGGCCCGGCACCCTGCGGCTGTTCCTTGACGGCACGCTCAGTGTCGCCTCGCGACGCGGGCGCAGTCCCCGATCCGCCGCTGGCCGGCAGGGCCGCAATCGGCGGCGCCGGAGCGAGGAGGAAGCTGTTAATATGTCCGGCCCCCGCCGGCGCGCCGTCGACGTCGCCGACACGATCAAACCAGCCCCCGAAAAACAGCAGGAACGCCGCCAGATAGAGGGTCATGACGATCGAAAGGGACACAGCACGGATGCGCGCCTGGTCGGGTGCGTTGAGATAGTGCGCGCCGGACAGTGCAGTGTGATCGCCGAAGCCGGGGAAACTCACTGTGCGCTGATCCGCAAGCCAACGGGCTGGGGCATATCCGCTGGCGGCACGATCCCCACCGCGAGGCCCTTCAGCATCTGCGCGGCGCTCTGCAGCACGTCGCTCTGACCGGAGACATCCCCCGCCTCCAGATCGATGATCGTGCCGCGTTCGGAGAGATAGACATAGATGGTGAAATCATAGGCGCGCATGCCCATTTCGGGCGAGCGCCGCAGCGTTGCGAGGCTGGCTTCCAGCAATTTCTCGCCATACCAGCGATAGGCGGCCTCGCGTTCGCGCACAGCCGGAGCGACGACTTCGATCCGCTCCAGCGCCAGCGCAGCCGGTGCCGTGGCGCCCGCGACTTCGAGGATGAAGGCGTTTGGCCGGGTGAACCGCGGCACAAGCCCCGAACCCGCCAGCATCTGGTTCAAGGCATCATGGGCGTTCCGCGCATCGTGCACCGGCGCCGACCGCCGGCCCTCGACCAGCGTTTCCTGGAAGACGGCGTCATAGCCGCTGTCCTGCGCAAATTTCCGGAGCGCTTCCGCCAGAGGCTTTGCAGGTTGCGACAGACTTGGCCGCGCAGCCCCATCCTGGGCCGAAGCGGGCGGGACGATCACGAAAGGTAGAAATGCCATCACGACGAGCGAAGTCGTTACGAAACCGGCATTGGCCCGCCCCCCAGGCACCATCGCATCGACTACCAATTAGAGTGTGATGCTGCGTCGCACCCAATCGTTTCATCTTTGTGACGCCCGCGCGGCAACTTCGAATAAAGGATTGGGCGTCGTTGCATTTCTTGAGCACGCCAAACACCGTACGCGCGTCATCAACAGTCCGGCAGCGAGAATCGATACCTGCAGGTCGCGCGCGAGAACGCCGAGCCGCCGGAAAGGCAGGGCTGTGGCAGCGTCCGAGGTGCGGACCGGGTCCGCGTTAACATTTGTCATCATTGCAACGCTCAAACGCATTGCGCAGCGCACAATCCGGGCATAAGAGAGACGATATATTATATCGCGATTTTTCAAGGGGGGAATCTTGAATCGGACATTTATCTGGGCCGGCCCGGTCTCGGGCCGGTCGGTATCGCGCGCGTCTGCTCTGGCGCGGTCCGCGCTTAAGGCGATTCCGGACCAGCGTCGCCGACCCGGCTGACCGCACGCTGGCTGGCCAAACCAGCCGCCGGCCAAGGACATGGTATATCATCTTATAATAATTGGGGGTTGTCTTGCGATTTTCTAACATTGGGTACATCGCCATTTTCGCGTCCGTCGCTCCCGCCGCGGCGCAGGAAGCGCCGCCCGCGGCGCAAACCGAACAGAGCGATACGAAGGTCGAGGAGAGCGCCACCGGGGCGACCCCGGCCCCGCCAGCAAACGATATCGTAGTCACCGGCTCGCTGATTCGTGGGCTTCCACGAGAATTCGTCGCCAGCCCGGTCTTTTCCTATGGCCAGGGCGACATCGTCCGATCGGGCGCCGGCTCGGTATCGGAGTATATGCTGTCGATCCCGCAGAACTTCACTGGCGATCTCAGCGATTTCGGCAGCTCGGCGTCGAGCATCGGGAGCACACTCGGCAGCGGCACGACCAACAATCAATATGACGGGTTCGCCAGCTTTGCCCTGCGCGGCCTTGCCTCGGACGCCACGCTGACGCTGCTGAACGGTCGCCGCATGGCATCGGTCGGGATGGTCGAATCGCCGACCGTATCCGTCATTCCCTCTGCGCTGATCGAGCGGATCGACATCATTTCCGATGGCGCATCCGCCACCTACGGTGCCGACGCAGTGGCAGGGGTGGTCAATATCGTCACCCGCAAGCCGAAAAACGGTCTCGAACTGCGCGTGCGCGGCGCGACCACGACCGCGACGGGGTCGAAGAACTGGGAAGCCAGCGCGCTTGCCGGGCATAGCTGGGCGACCGGCAGCGTCTACGGCATGGCGATGTACCAGAAGCGATCCGCATTCATCGAAGATCCGATCGTCGCCAGCAACACGAAGCTGCAGATCACCCAGCTTCCCGACGAAGAGATTAGCGGCTTCTACGGCGGTGTGCGCCAGGAGGCCGGAGACTTCAGCGTGTCGATCGATGCGTCGCGGTTTCAGCGCGACCGAAATGCCATTCGGAACTACCCGGATTTCCCGCGGTACAATCGGCTCTACAAGACGCGCACCACAGGCTATTCGATCAATGGCAATACCCATTGGCAGGGGAACGGGGCGACCTCGATCGATCTGAACATCGACTATGGCCAAAACCGCACCAACAGCAGCCTGTTCAGCGGCGTGCCGCCGTACAGCCCGACCAGCACGAAATATGAATATCGCAACACGCTGTTCGTCGCCGAACTGAGCGGCCAGACCGAAGTTGCGACACTTCCCGCAGGGCCGGTGCTGGTCGCCGGCGGCCTCCAATATCGCGTCGAGACGCTCCGCACCGATGCGAAGATTTTCTTCAACCGCAACGGGGGGACGCGCAAGGCGAAGTCGGCGTTCGGCGAAGTCAGCGTGCCGATCGTCGGACCTGAGCAGGGCGTGCCGCTGGTGCGATCGCTCACTTTGTCCGCGGCCGCCCGTTATGAGGATCTCGGCTTCGACGACGCGCTTGCCCCCAAAGTCGGGCTGCGCTGGCAGGTCGACCGATCGATCGCGCTGCGCGGCACCTATGCCCGCTCCTTCCTGGTGCCACGGTTTCGCGACACGATCGGCATCGCCGAACAGGTCTCGTTCTGGAATTACCCCTATGCCTTCCTGGACCCGGCCGATCAGAATCCCGCGCTTCCCGCCGGCAACGCGCTGGTGATGTTCCGGGCTGGCTCGAACCCTGATCTGAAGACGCAAAAGGCCGATACCTTCACCCTCGGCGTCGATCTCACGCCGACCTTCATCCCCGGCCTCTCGATCAAGGCTGGATATTACCGGATCAAGATTTCCGACCGGGTCGTCACGCCGTCGCAGGACGATAGCGTGTCGTCCCCCGACCTTCAGGTCTTCAACACCCGCAATCCAACCCGCGCCCAGATCGACAGCATCGTCAACAATCCCACGGTGTTCCGCTGGTTCACCTCGGACATCCCGTTCGTAAACGGCGGCGTGGACGCGATCTACAGCAGCGCCAGCGAAATCCCGGAGGCGCTGCTGTCGCAGGTCCAGGCAATCGCGGACATCCGGTCGCAGAATTTCGCGGTGGAAACCACCGACGGCATCGATCTCGATCTCGCATATCGGACCAACCTGCTGGGCGGCGATGCGAGCGTTCACCTCACCGGCCAATATATCCTCGACCTCAGCCTCAAGGCTGCGGGCGGGACCGCCATATCGCGTCTCGACGGCTATGCGCAGGCCGCCGACCTCCGGCTCAACGGCACCTTCATCTGGGGGCGCGGCGGCTTTTCCGGCGGCACCGTCGTCAACTATGTCGATGGCTTCACCGATAACCGTGCTGGCAGGGCGCCCCGGAAGATCAGCGCATACACAACTGCCTCGCTGTTTCTTGGCTTCGATCTGGGCCGGCTGACATCGTCGTCCTGGCTCGCCAACAGCGAGGTACAACTGGTGGTCGCCAACGTCTTCGACCAGCGCCCGCCCACTATCGTCGACGCAGTGCTGGGTTACGATCCCTACAATAATCCGCCAAATCCGCGCACGATCGGCCTGGTGCTCACCAAGCGCTTCGGCCGATAGATCGGATCGCGCTCAATCCCGCGTCATCAGACGCTAGCACTCCGGATCCGTACACCGGTGGACGACGGCACCATCGGCTGCGGTCGCGCTGGACTCGGGGATGAGGATGGTCGCCGCCCTCGGCGACTCCAGGATTGCGGGTGCTGCGCGCAGGTCGAGCTCACCCGCCCGTCAGATCAATCGCGAAGAGTCCGCCGCTTGCCGGGAAGCTGCCGAGCTGGGCGGGCGCCAGCCGCATGCGCGAGCTCGTGACGTAGAGCGTGTCGCCGTCCAGCGCGACGCTGCTGGGATTGGGCGCGGGAACCGAGATCGTGCGGAGCAGCGCGCCATCGGGAGCCAGTTCGGCGACGCAGCCGCCGCCCCACATCGCCACGAAGAAGCGGCCATCGGACGCCCGGGTCATGCCGTCCGGCTTGCCCGCTACGTTCATGAAGTCGCTGAGGATCACCGGCTCGCCGAGACTGCCGGCGGGGACATCCGCGGGATAGGCGACCAGCGTCCGTGCGAGCGTGTCGACGACGAACAGCGTGCGACCGTCCTCGGAAAACGCCATCCCGTTGGGCACGCCCAGCCCCTGTGCCACGCGGCGCGGCGGCGCATCGGGAGCGGGTGCATGAAAGATCGCACCCCGACCGGCGAGGATTGCCTTGTGCATCGTCCCGCCCCACAGGCCGCCGGCCGGATCGATGGCCAGGTCGTTGAAGCGGCAGCCGGTTCCAATGGCCGCCGCCGGCCCGCTGCCGCCATCCAGCGTGCAGAACGCGCTTTCCAGCGTGCCCGCGATGCGCGTGTCGTCCAGCGCGGCGAGCCCGAAGATCGGGGCATCCACGGGCGCCTCGGCGACCCGCCCTCCAGCGAAGCGATAGAGTCGGCTGCGAACTGGGTCGGTCCACACCAGTGTATCGTTCAGTAGCACCGGAGACTCGCCGATGATCGCCCCCGGATTGGCGAGCAGGCGCGCGCATGGGATATGGCGGGCGGCGTGGACAAGCGCGCGGGCACAGGCGCCGACCTCTTCCGCCGTGCGCCGCGGCACGTACAGATCGGCGCCGATGCCGAACCCGGCGCACCCGGCGGCCCGCAGCGCCGCGATGTTCGAAAGCCTCACGCCGCCGACCGCCAACACCGCAATGCCGTCGGGCAGCACGGCGCGTAACGCGGCGATGTCGCCTTCATGCCCCCCGGCGGGGAAGTATTTCAAATGTCTCGCTCCGGCGGCGAGCGCTGAAAAGGCCTCGGTCGGGGTCGCACAGCCCGGCAGGGGAATCATGCCCAGCCGCAACGCTTCTCCGATTACGGCAGCATCCGTATTGGGCGAGACACACAGGGCGGCGCCGCATTCCGCGAGGCGGCCGACCTGCCCGATCGCGGTGACCGTCCCCGCCCCGACGACCATGGCGTCGCCGAATGCGCGGCAGAGCAACCCAATCGTCCTGAACGGGTCCGGCGAGTTGAGCGGCACCTCGGCCACGCGGATGCCCGCATCGTACAGCGCGCCGACCACCGCCACGGCTTCGTCAGCACGCAATCCGCGCAGGATCGCCACGACCGGCATCGCTGCCAGCGCGACGTTCAGGCGCGAGCCGCCACTCATTCGAGGCTCGCCCGGTGCAGCGCGCGGAAACCGAGCAGGCAGGCGAGGCGCGATTCGACCAGCATAGCCTCTATGCCGACGGCCCCGAGCGCGGCGGCGTAGAGGCGCGAGAGCGGACCATTGCCGATCAGCGGCACCACTCGCTCCCGCATCTCAGGGAAAGCGGTCAGAGCATCGGCGATCTCGGCACCGATCAGCAGCCCGCGAATATAGGATGCCGCGTCGGCACGCGTCAGATCGCCCCGGATCACGCGGGCACGGGCGCCGAACAACAGGCTCGACAGGCCAAGACCGCCGGCACGCCCGCGCGCAACGCCGTCCTGGAACGCCGGCCCCTCGGCGGCATCGCCCTCGACGATCGAGGCGAGCAGGCCCTGGGCGGTCAGGCGATCGAATATCTCGCCCGACATGGCAGTGAGGAATTCGCCCACACACCCGGCCTCATGCCGCACCCATTTGGTGTGGGTGCCGGGCAACGCCGCGATTCCGTCCCCCGGCGCCCGTTCCATCAGCCCGAGGAGTTCGATCTCCTCGCCGCGCAGAATATCCGGTGCGTCGTCAAAGGCGCGGCGACAGGCGATGCCGGGAACGATGCGCACCCGCCTCCCCGCGATTTCCACCGGGATCGCCGCGCGGGCCAGGTCCGCGACGCCGGCAGGGGCAATCGCATAGGGCGCCTCGACCCAGCCGATGTTCGACCCGATCATACCCGAGGCATAGATCGGCCCGTGATCGGGCCAGCGCGCGGCGAGCATGGCGATCGTTTCGACCATGCCGTCGCGGCTGAGTGCGGCGACACCCGTTGCCGCGGCGATTTCGTCCACCATGCTGCCGTCGCCCGCGATGCGCCAGGCGCGGAAGTTCGAGCTTCCCCAATTCACGCCGACGATCTCGGCATCAGCGGCGTGTGACATGCGCACCTCCATCCAGCGGGTGGATTGCCCCCGTGATCCAACTCGCCCGATCCGAGGCGAGGAATAGCGCGAGTTCCGCCACATCCTCGGGCATGCCCAGACGGCCAAGCGGATGGCGCAGGATATTCGCCGCCCGCGCCGCTTCCGGGTCGCCGGTGCGATCGAATGACTCGCGCAACAGCGGCGTATCGACCGACGCCGGGGCGATCGCATTGACCCGGATCGCATAAGGCGCGAACTCGAGCGCGGCGGTGCGCGTCAGGCTCTCGACTGCCGACTTGGACGCAGCATAGGCGGCAAGCGTCGGGGCCGCGAACTGCGCGTTGATCGAGGAAAGCAGCAGGATCGATCCGCCGCCGCGTGCGCGCATCCCGGGCACCACCCCACGCATCAGCCGCACTGCGCCGACCACGTTCACGTCATAGATGTCGGCCCAGTCCGCGGGTGCGGTGTCGATCGTTCCGCCATGGAGGGAGAGGGCGGCGGCATGGACGAGGATATCCACCTCCCCCAGCCGCGCCAAGGCGCTCTCGACATCTCCATCCGAGCGGAGATCGGCGACGCGCGCCACGTCCACCCCTTGCGCCGGCGCGAGATCCAGCCCGCAGACGCGTGCCCCGGCGGCGCGGAACCGCCGGGCGATAGCCGCGCCGATCCCGCTTGCCGCGCCGCTCACCAGTGCGGTGCGCCCGGCCAGTTCGCTATCGCTCATTCTTGCTCCCCTTGCCTGCTAGTGGATTGATTTTGACATTTGCATCCCCTGGCGGATGGGATGGGTCTGCAAATGTCAAAATCGTAAAATCCACTAGAATCAAATGCTTCTAGTGGTCCGAAGAGATTCTGACATTCGAGCGCGACCTAGCGTCACACGGTACCGAATGTCAGAATCGGACCACTAGCCGGCGTCAGAATTTGACGCTGACGCTGGCCTTGTACATGCGCCCGAAGAACAGGTTCGTCCGCAGCGCCTCGGCGGTGCCGTCATAGGTGCGCTGGTGTTCGTTCAGGAGGTTGTTCGCCTCGAGATTGAGCGACAGGTTCTGCGAGAGATCATAGCGGAAGGTTGCCGACAGATCGGTATAGGCATCATTGTAGATGCCGGTGTTCGCGCCCGAGAGGCTGACCAGATAGTCGTCGCGCCAGTTATAGGCCAGCCGGAAGGACACCGGGCCCTTCTCGTAATAGCCGACCAGATTTGCGTTGTTCTTCGACAGGCCGGGAAAGGCGAGCACCCGGCCCACCGCGTCGCGAATCGGCGTCGTGGAGTCGATGTACGAATAGGTGGCGACGATACCGAGCCCGTCGAGAGCGCCCGGCAGGAAGTAGAATGGCAATTGGAGCAGCGCCTCGACACCCTTCACCTTGGCGCCGTCGCCGTTGATTTTACGGTTGATCAGGTAGCTGACGTTGTTGAATGTCTCGGCACTCTGCTTCGCAACGATGAAGGTCGAGACGTCCTTGTAGAAGGCGCCTACCGAGAACAGCGCCTGGCGCCCGAAATAATATTCGACCGATGCGTCGAACTGGTTGGCCTTGAACGGATTCAGGTTCGGCGCGCCGCCGCTGCCGGTGCCTGGCGTGGTCTGCACGCCGTTCACGAACACCGCTGTGTTGTTGAGCGTCACGCCGTTGTTGAGGTCGGCCGTGTTGGGGAAGGCAACGACCTTGGCCGCACCCAGACGGAAGATAAGGCCCTCCATAACGTTCATCTTGACCGTGGCCGAGGGCAGCCATTCGTCGTCGCTGCGCAGGAAGGTGGCGGGCGTGACCCCACCGGTGGCACCGATCAGGTTGCCGATCGACGTCATGTCGCGATGCAGATAACGTATGCCGATGTTGCCGGCGAGATCGAGCGATCCCTCCACCTTGAAGTCGAGCTTGGCATAGCCCTCGGTGAACTTCTCCTTGATCCGATAGGTGCCCGCGAGCGCAGTGGCGGTGCTGGTCGGATCGAGGCAGGCAGCCGCCTGAGAGACCGCCGCGACCGTGGTCCAGACGCCGCATCCGCCAGCGATGCTGTCGTTCGCAGCCAGGAAGCTGCGGGGCAGCCCTCCGAAATCGCCCTTGGCGAAATCCTGGTTCGAATAAAGTGTCAGATATTGCGAGAGGCTGGAAGCGGTGATCCCGCCAGCGGGCCGAATATCGGCCAGCGACGGCGTAACATGCGTATCCAGGCTCTGATAGCGCACGCCGACGTTCAGCGCGTCGAGAAAACCGTCGCCCAGTGCGGCGCTCCAGTCGGTGCGCGCAGCGGTCGCCTCGGTCTTTGCCCGATAGAGATTATCGAACAGGATCGTCAATCGGAGCTGCGAAGGGTCTGTCAGGTCGATGCCGCTGATCGAATAAGCGCCAAGCTCGCCCTTGGTGAAATCAAAGCTCGTGCTGGGCGTGATCCCGGCCACCGGCTGGAGACGGAGATAGTTCTGATCATAGCTCGAGGTCGAGCGATTGTACGAGAGTTCGGCGCTCGCCCTGATCCGGTCGGTCACGTCGAACTTGCCGTTGAGCGCCGACGACCAGGTGTCGGCCTTTGTATAGGCGAACTCGCTATTGGTCAGGACCGGCGCCGTGGACGTACCCGAAAGCAGCACATTGTTGGGCGAATAGGTCGCGTTGGTCAGGCCGGTCTGCGGGTTGAACGAAATCCAGTAGCGCTCCCGGTCCGAGATCAGCTTGGAATAGAAGCTGTCGAGCGTGATCTCGACGCCCGGCGCCGGCTTCCACTGGATCACGCCATCCAGGCCGAACTTGGTGCGCGTCTCGGAGATCTCTTCTGGACGGACGTCCGAATGGCCGAAACGCGTCGTGCCGCCCGAGGTGAACCGCGTATAGCCCGAAAACGTGTCCAGCCCCTGCTGCGACAGGCGGCGGCGACCATAGGAGCCCGAGGCCAGCACGCCCAGCGTGTCGTTGGCGAACTTCTGCGAGACCAGGCCGAACACCTCGTAGCTCGGCTTCTCGGTCAGCGTGTCGTAACTGGCTCCGGCGCGCGCGGCGATGCTGCTCGGACCGTCCAATGGCCTGCGCGTCTCGATGTCGACGATGCCCCCCAGGGCCCCGGCAATGTCGTTGGCGCCCGCCAGCTTGGTCACTTCGAGGCGCGCGATCAGTTCGGACGGAACCAGCGACAGGATGCCATAGGTCGAACTGCCGAGCTGATCGAGGCCCACGCCGCCGCGCCCGGTTGCGTCGACGATCTCGCGACCATTGAACAGATAGACGTTCTGTCGAAGGCCCCGCACCGAAACGCTGGTGCCCTCCGCGATGCCGCGATCGACCTGGATGCCCGAGACACGGGCCAGCGACTCGGCGACGTTGCGGTCGGGCAGCTTGCCGATGTCGTCGGCGACGATCGCGTCGACGAACTGGACCGCGTTACGCTTGATGTCGCGCGCGGCCCCCAGGCTCTGGCGAATGCCGGTTACGACGATGGCGGTGTCGTCCTGCTGGTCCTGCGCGGGATCACTCTCCTGCGCTGCAGGCATGGCCGAGTCGGCCTGCGCCGCAGCGGGTGCGGCAAGCAGGCCAGCCGACGCGAGCGCGGTGGACATCAGCAAATATTGGGCGATGCGATTCTTCATACCCTCTCCCCTTGGCAACTCGACGGTTGGCGAACCCGGGCTTTGCGCCCTTATGGTTCGTATTGTGGCTACTAAAGCAACGTTTTTAGTCTCGCAATACCCAATTTTACGGTCATTCCGCCATTTTTCCCCGATATCGGCGGTTGACAACGGAGGCCGCTGCAAAGAGTATGACATATATAGCAACAATGCTAATCCGGAGGGGCCATGACCCAACTGCACGGCGTGATGCCGATCCTACCGACAATCTTCACGCAGTCGGGCGCCGTGGACGAAGCCGCCACGCGCCGGGTTCTCGACTATATCGTCGCGAGCGGGGCCCAGGGCGTGGTGTTCCCCGGGCTCGCCAGCGAATACGACATGCTGAGCGTCGAAGAGCGACTCCATCTCACCGCGCGAGTCGGCGAATGGCTGGGCGGGCGCGTGCCGTTCGTCGTCGGCGGCAGCACCGGAGACACGAACGAAGCAATCGCCTATGCCGAAGCAGGCACCCGTGCCGGCGCGGTCGCCGCGATGATCCTGACACCCAAAGCATTTGCCGGCGACCTGGCCGCGATGGCGCGCTTCTTCAGAGCGGCGCACGAGGGTTCGGGGATCGCGATCATGCTGCAGAACGCCCCAGCCCCGATGGGCATAGGTATGCCGCTCGAGCAGGTTGCCGAACTGGCGCACCATGAGCCCGGGATCAAATACGTCAAGGAAGAGGCCCCACCCTCGGGCCAGCGAATCACGCGCCTCACCGAACTGGCGGGCGATTCGCTGGAGGCGGTTTTCGGCGGCGCCGGTGCGCGCTTCGTACTGGACGAGTTGACCCGCGGCGCGCGCGGCACGATGCCGGCCTGCGAAATCACCGAACTGCACGTGAATATGCTTGCCGAGCACGCGGCCGGCGAGGAAGGCAGGGCACGCGATCTGTTCGAACGCACTCTCCCCCTTCTCAACATGCAGGCGATTTTCCGCTGGCGACTGACCAAGGCCGTGCTCCAGCGCCGCGGGTTGATCGACAGCGCCTATGTCCGCGCGCCGGGACCGGAGCTGGATCGCTACGACCGGATCGAACTGGACGCGTTGCTCGCACGGCTGGCGGACTTGCTTCCGCTCGAAGCGCCACAGGGAGCGCTCGCCTGATCATGCGCATCGCCGCCATCGACACCTTCATCGTCACCGTTCCGCGCGAAACACCCTATCTGGGACCGCTGGCAAAAGGCGAACGCGTGAACGCGCGGGGCTATATCGTGCGCACGGGCAACGGCACCCTCTATCCGACCACCGACCGCTCGATCGCGGTGCGCGTCACCGCGGAGGATGGCAGTGTCGGCTGGGGCGAAACCTATGGCCTCTGCGCGCCCCGCGCGACATGCGAGATCGTCAACGACCTGCTCGCCCCCGTACTAATCGGCGAGGCGGTGACCGATATCGGGGCGACCTGGGACCTGCTCTACGGGTTGATGCGCGTGCGCGGGGCCTGGAGCGGCTTCCATGTCGATGCGATCGCTGCGATCGACATTGCGCTGTGGGACTTGAAGGGCAAAGCCGAGGGCAAGCCAGTGCGCGACCTGATCGGGGAGACGGCGCATGCGATCATCCCGAGCTACCTCTCCGGATTGCCGGCGGCGACGCTCGCGGCGCGGGTGGCGCTGGCGAAGGAGTGGCAGGCGCGCGGGATCGATGCGTTCAAATTCGCGGCGGTGGTCAGCCATGAGGGAATCGTCGCCGAGATGGCCGCGCTTCGCGACGCGCTGGGCGATGCGACCGAGATCCTGATCGACCTGCATTGGAAGTTCTCCCCCGCCGAGGCAGCCGAACTTATCGCGGCACTCGCCCCCTACCGCCCCGGCTTCGTCGAGGCGCCGGTCAAGCCCGAAGACGTAGCCGGCCTTGCCCATCTTGCCGCAACCAGCCCCGTACCGGTCGCGGCGGGCGAGGAATGGTACACCGAATATGAGGCGATCAACCGCCTCGCTGCGGGGCCGCTGGCCTATATCCAGCCTGAAATGGGCCATACCGGCATTACCCAGTTCCTCCGGATCGCGCGCCTTGCGGCCCTCAAACACGTTGCGGTGGCGCCGCATGCAACGATAGGCACCGGCATCTTCCTTGCCGCCAGCCTCCAGGCCTCGGCGACCCTCCCCGGCTTGTGGAAGCACGAGTGGCAGCATTCGGTGTTCGAGCGGAATCTGGCGCTGCTCGACACCGACATGGCGCATGGCGAGGGCGGCTATGTCCTGCCGTCGGCGCCGGGATTGGGCGTTGCGCCCAATGCCCGGTTCTGGGACCATGCGGAGTTGGTGACGTGAGCGGATTGGCGGCCTGCACGCGCGGGTGCATAGGATGGCGCCATGCGCGCTAAACCCAATGCCCAGCCCAACCAGAGCCTTATCGACGGGATCGCCACGCTCCAGGCGCTGGCAACCTCACCGGAGCCGGTCGGCTGCCGTGAACTGGCGCGGCGGCTCGATGCCGATCCGACCAAGATCAACCGGCTGCTCAAGACGCTCGCCTATCTCGGCATCGCCCGCCAGACGGCGAACCGGAAATATACCGCCGGCGCGGGCATGCACGTGCTCGCTGCGCAGAGCCTCTTCGCATCGGGGCTGATCCGGCGCGCGCTGCCGGTGCTCGAGGGGCTGCGCCGTTTCGGCCACACGGTCGCCTTGGGCGTGCTGTGGGGAGACAGTGTGAGCTATCTGTTCCACGCCCCGCCGGGGATCGAAGCCTCACGCGGACTGGGCCGCATCGGCCTGCTTCCCGCCACCACCAGCGGAATCGGCGTCGTCCTGCTCTCTGAACTCGACGACGACGAAGTGCGCGATGTCTATCGCGACCGGGAAATTCCGATGTTCCCCGAAGGGATCGAACAACTGCTCGCCAAGCTCGCCGAGGTGCGACGGCTGGGATATGCGCGCGTCCACGTCGCCGACGAACGCGACCATCACGTCATCGCGGTGTCGACCGGCGATCCCGCGCACGCCGGAATCGCACTGTCCGGCTGGATTCCCGAGGCGGCGACAGAGCCGCTGGTTGCCGCATTGCGCGAGGCTGCGCCCGAAATAGGAGGCTGAAATGTCCGACCCGGTCGTGTCCATCGGCGAGCCTCGCTCGCCGAGCCCTTTGCGCTGGGCGATTCTGGCGCTGCTGTTCGCATCGACCGTGCTCAACTATGTCGACCGGCAGACGCTGTCGATCCTCGCGCCGATGGTCCAGCGCGATCTGGGCATGGACGACGTCGGTTACGCGCATGTCGTCCAACTGTTCCTGATCGCCTACACGATTGCCTATCTGCTCGCGGGCTGGCTGACCGACAGGTTGGGCACGCGAATGGCGCTGGCACTGTTCGTCGGCTGGTGGTCGCTCGCCAATATGGCCACCGGCCTGGTACGCAGCGCCGCGGGACTTGGGATTGCCCGCGCGATGCTCGGGCTGGGCGAGGCGGGGAATTACACTGTCGGCCCCAAGGCAATCTCCGAGCATTTCCCGGCGCGCGAACGGGGGCTCGCCTTCGGCATCTATACCGCCGGTGCGATGGTCGGCGCGACGATCGCCCCGCCGCTGATCGGGTGGCTGGCGCTCAGCTATGGCTGGCGCTCGGCGTTCATGGTGACCGGCGCGATGGGCTTCCTATGGCTGATCGCCTGGCTCGCCCTCTATCCGCGCCGCAAGGAGAAGGCCGACAGCCGGGCCGAACCGACGCCGTGGCGCGCAATCCTGCGCGAACGACCGCTCTGGGGATTCGCGCTTTCGAGAATGCTCGCGGACCCGGTCTGGTATTTCTACCTGTTCTGGTTCCCCAAATATCTGGCCGATCAGCGCGGGCTGAGCCTCGGCGCAATCGCGGCCACGGCCTGGATCGTCTATCTGGCGGCCGACTTTGGCAGCATCTTTGGCGGAATATTTTCAGGCCAGCTCGTCAAACGCGGCATGACCCCGCCCAACAGCCGCCTGGCGGGCCTGATCGTCGCTGCGGTGCTGGCGCCCGCCGGCATGCTCATCTCCACCGCGCCTGCGATCGAGATCACCTTTGCGCTGGCGGCACTGGTGGCGTTCGCGCATCTGATCTTCCAGATCAACCTCAGCACGCTGGTGGTCGATCTCTACCCCACCCGCGTCGTCGCGACGGTGTTCGGCATCGTCGCGGCGGGCAGCGGACTGGGCGGAATCTTCTCCACCCAGCTCGTCGGCCAAATCGCGCAGACGGGCAATTATGGGCAGATATTCCTGCTGATGGGATGCCTGCATCCGCTCGCGATGCTGATCGCCTGGGGCGCGCTCCGCAGCCAGCCGCGCTCGACGCTCCGGCCCGCCTAGGCGAGACCGTTTCGCACCTGCCAGCGGCGGGCGAGGTTTGGCCAGTCCGACATGGGCCAGGCCGGATCGCCGCGCAGCCCAAGGCCGTGCGCCCCGTCCTCGAACAGGTGCATGTCGATCTCCCCACCCGATCCGCGCACGGCACCGAACAGCGCGAGCGCATGGGCAACGGGGACCACCCGATCGTGTACCGCATGCGCCAGAAAGATCGGCGGGGTGATCCCGGGCACGCGCTGGTCGAACGACCATGCGGCGATTTCGCCCGGCGTCGGATTTGCGCCGAGCAGCGCCAGCTTCGATCCGGTCACGGCCGCGCTGTCCCCTGCCCCCATCGACACCACGGGATAGAGCAGGATCGCGCCATCGGGCCGGGCAAGCAGCCGATCGACGGCGTCGATCACGGGATAGGTGCGCTCATAGACCTTGACGCAAAGGCTGATCGCGAGGTGCCCGCCCGCCGATCCTCCCAACACGGTGACCCGTTTCGGATCGACGCTCCATTTGCCGCCTGCACGGATCAGGCGCATCGCCCGCTGCGCATCCTGGAGGGCTACCAGCGCGCCGCCGCCCCAACGATCCGCTGGCAGGCGGTACCGCAATATGAACGCCGCGACTCCCTGCGCATTGAACCAGCGGGCGGTCTCATAACCCTCGCGGTCGATGCCGACGCGGGAATAGCCGCCCCCGGGAAGGATCAGCACCGAAGCGCCGGTGGGGTTGGCGGGCGCGAAATAGGCGAGAGTGGGGCGGGTCACATGCTCGGCGACGCGATAGCGCAACCCGGAGTTGTCGGTCTGATCGTCGATGGTCTCGCGGATGTCCGGCACAGGTCCGCCCGGCATTCGGCCCTCCGGCCAGAGCCCGACGACAAGATCCGGCTCGCGCATGTCTGCCGCGTACCGCCGGAAATCGGTCGCAATCGATTCCTGCGCCTGCGCCTGCGGCATGGCCGCGGCGCCCGACAGAATTGCAGTGATCTTCAGCATATCTCTGCGTGAGGAACCGTTCAGACGCGGCATTACACCTCTCCCCTTGCACCCATTATGTGCATTTTATAGCAATGAAACTCCCGCGATACAGGCCGAATTTGCGCATTCTGTGATTATTTAGGCTCTATATACTGCTATATTAGCAATATATCTCCGTCGGGCAGATGCCGAGTCCGTGCCGTCCACGCCGCGCACCGTTCAGGACGCCGCAGGTGTTTTCAGACGTCGTGGGGCACGTGGCCGGCCAGCCTGATCGCGCCTTCGAGCGAATCGCCCATCGCCTCGCTCAGCCGTTCCACCGTGCGGTTGCGCAGCCACGGGCGCATGCGCGGCGCAAGGCCGCCGACGAGCGCACAGCGGGCCGCGCCGCGCTCGAAGATCGTCTCGATGAAGCGCTCGATATGCTCGGCGGCGTTCTCGACGATCGAGCGCGCAATGGCGTCGCCTGACTCGGCATAGCGCATCACGAGTGGCGCGAACGTCCCGTAGTCGCGCGGGGTCGCCTGGTCCATCCAGGCGATGACCTGCGCGGTATCGTGGCCGAAGCGCTCGGTGACGGCGGCACTGAGCGGGCTGTTGTGGCTGCGGCCGTCAAGTGCCCGCAGCGCGTGGCGCATCGCCGACAGCCCGAGCGCCGCGCCGCTGCCCTCGTCGGAGATCGGGAAGCCATAGCCGCCGATGGCGAAGTCGCGGCCGTCCACGCGCAACTGCGCGGCGCTGCCGGTGCCGATGATGAGGATCGCGCCGTCCTGCCCCCCGTGCGCGCCGAGGTTCGCGATCTGGGCGTCTGTGGCGTAGTTCGCGCCGGCGAAGCCGAAGTCGAGATCCGCCAGCGCCTCGCACACGCCGGGGCGGGTGATCCCGGCAATGCCCATGCCGGCGCGGATGGTCGCGCGCTGCGCCACGCTCAGGCCCGCCTGCGCCACTGCCTGGTCAGCGGTCTCCTTCAGCGTCTCGTACAGCGCCTCGATGCCGATGCGGGCATTGGCGGTGCCGGACCGCCCCTCGCCGATAACCTCGCCCGCCGCATTGATGAGCCGCGCGCGGCAGTTGCTGCCGCCTGCGTCGATGCCGAGATAGTAGGTCATGCGGGGGTTCTCCCGCGCGTCCGGTAGCGAGCGCCGGCGCGGTGATCGGGCAGCATGGCGCGCAAGGCGGCAGGAAGCGCCGTCACTGCGTCTGCACCTCGTCGTCGGTCATCAGGTCGTCGCCATCCAGCCAGCGCAGGATCTCGCGCGCCGCGGGGTGGTCGATCGGGGCGTAGCGGCTTCGCAGCCGGTCGGCCCGGACGCCAAGGCGGTCCAGTCCCACGTCCTGAAATGCGGCGATATCCTGCTGCAGCGCCGTCGCGAATTCCGAGCCGAGCACCGTCCGTGCCGCCTCGGCGAAAGCCGCGCCATAGGCATAGCCGTCCCCCAACCGATAGACCATCGGCAGCGTCAGCGCAGGGATACAGCCCAGATGCGCCTGGATCGCGGGGTTCACCGCATGGCCGGTGAGATGCTGCGCCGCCCTGGCGCTGCGTCCGGTAAACGCGCGGAGGTGCAGGAAGCGCGACATGCGCGCGCCGTCGTTTACCGGCCAGTTATCCCACAGGCACACCCGGCGCCCGAGTTCGCCGGCGACGCGTTCGAGATGCGCGGCGTCGATCGCCTTCGAACAGACTTCCTCGCCGGTCCAATAGACCTGCACCTGGCCATCCAGCCGCCGCCCCAGCTCGCCCAGATACGCCGCCGGACGCTGCGCGAAGACGAGATCGAGCACCGGGTCGTCGGAATAATAGGTCGGGCACGCATAGACCCGCGTCGCCCGCGTCGCCTGCGCACAGAAATTCACCACATCGGCCTGCCGTGCGGCGAGTTCGGGCATATCGCCGCGAAGATCGTCGAACAGCACGCACAGATCGTCGATCCCGATCGCGTCGAGGTCCGCCACACGGCGGGCAAGGTCGGCGCGGGCGGCATCGTCAAAGGGGTGCGTCGATCCCACAGGGGTCAGCGCGATGCCGAAACGCATGCCGCTGGCCCGAACCTCTGCGGAGAGGCGCGCCAGCATCTCACTCTGCTGCAGCGTGTGCGCGGTGCGCCATTCCCGCCGCAGCGCGCGGTCCGCCTTGGGGCCATAATGGTAGAACCCATAGCCCGCTCTGGCGAGCGTCTTCACGACATAGCCGCGCTCCGCCTCGTCCCAGATGCGCCCGAAACGGCCTTCGACAAGGCCCAGTTCGGGGAGTCGTTCGGGCGTCATTCGCGGTGCTCCGCGTGGTCGCCGCCGATCCAGGTGGCGGTGACGTGATACGCCGCGTCGAGATGGACGAGGTCGGCGCGCAAACCGGGCGCGATCGAGCCGGTTTCCTGCTCCAGCCGCAGGAAGCGCGCGGGGTTGCCGCTCGCCATGCGCGATGCCGCGACGATATCGAGGCCCAGCATGTCCATCGCGTTGCGCAGGGCCTGGGCCATCGTCAGCGCCGACCCGGCAAGCGTGCCGTCCGGCCCGCGACAGGTGCCGTTGGCGACGACAATCTCCTGCCCCATCAGGGTGAAGCGGTCGCGGTGCCCGCCGACCGGGGGCATCGCATCGGTCACCAGCATCGCGCCCTCGATTCCGCGCGCCAGGAGCGCCACGCGCAGCGTCGCGGGATGCACGTGCAGCCCGTCCACGATCAGCCCGAAGAGGCTGGCGCGATCCTCCAGCGCGGCGCCGACCATGCCGGGCTCGCGGCTCTGCAACGGCGTCATCGCGTTGAACAGGTGCGTGAAACCGCAAAGCCCCTCGGCCAGCGCCTCGCGGGTCTGGTCGTAATCGGCCAGCGAATGGCCAGCGCAGACCAGAACCCCCGCCTCGGCCATCGCACGCACAGCGCCCTGGGGCGCCAGTTCGGGAGCGAGGGTGACGATGCGGCGGCCCTTTGTCGGCGCCGCCAGCGTGGCGATCATCTTCGCGTCGAGGGTGCTGAAGCGACCCGCGTCGTGGATGCCCTTCTTGACGGGATTGAGGTGCGGTCCCTCGATATGAATGCCCAGCACGCCGGGCACGCCCTCCGTCAGCGCCGCCTCGCCTGCCGCGATGGCGGCCTCGACCACGGGGGCATAATCGCTGATGAGGGTGGGCAACAGGCCGGTGGTGCCATAGCGACGGTGCGCCTCGGCAATCGCGCGGATGCCCTCGACATTCGGCATGTCGTTGAACAGCACGTCGCCGCCGCCGTTTACCTGTGTGTCGATGAAGCCCGGCAGCAACCAGCCGCCGACGAGGTCGCGCACCGTGCAGCCCTCGGGCAGCTCGCCTGGCGCGGCGGTGCCCACGATGCGCGCGCCGTCCAGCACCAGCGCCCTGTCATGGGCCACTTCGTTCGCGAAGACGATGCTGGCGCCGGTGAGGGCGGTCAGTCCGCAAGGGCTGGACATCATAATGTACGCGTTACCTTGTTGAGGTGCGGCGGGCTATCCGGATCGCGCCCGCGCGCCAGCGAGAGCGCCTCGGCCAGCGCGTAGAAGCTCTGGATCTGGGCGATCGCGCCCAGCACCGGGTGCACCGAGGCGTCGAAGGGAAGCACCATCGCGGCGGGCGCCAGGTCCTCGGGCAGCCCGGCGCCGATCACCTGCGCGCCGCGCGCGGCAAAGTCCTCAAGTCGTTCGCGCAGGCCGGTGCGGGCCGCGTCAAGCGGAGCGAGTACCAGCACCGGGTCCCCGTGCCCCACCAGCGTCATCGGCCCATGCGCGACCTCGGCGCTGGAAAAGGCTTCGGCGTGAAGGCTGGAGGTTTCCTTGAGCTTGAGCGCAGCCTCGCCCGCGATCGGCAATGTCGGGCCCCGCCCGAGCACGAGCATGTGGCTCGCGTCGCGCAGCAGCGGCACCGCGCCGGTCCAATCGGCCTGCGCCGCCGCTTCGAGCACCGCGCCGGTGCGCTCCAGCGCGGCGAGCAGTCCGGCGTCCTGGCTCCATTCGGCGACCAGATGAGTCAGTGCGACGAGGGTGCACACAAAGCTCTTGGTCGCCGCTACGCTGGTTTCCGGGCCGGCATGGACGGGGATGACGATCTCGGCCAGCTCGGCCAATGGCGAGGCGGTGTCGTTGACCAGCGCGATCACTACCGCGCCCTTCCCCTTCGCATCCTCGGCGGCGGCGATGAGGTCCGGGCTGCGGCCGGACTGCGAGATCGCGATCATCGGCACGCCGTCAAATCGCGGCGAGGTGGCGTGATACAGCGATCCGACCGAAGGCGCGTGGCTGAGCGTGGGGATGCCCGCGTGCATTTCGAACAGGAACTTGGCGAAAGCCGCGGCCTGGTCCGAACTGCCGCGTGCGAGGGTGGCGGCGAACGGCGGCGACAGCGCGCGCATGCGGCGCCCCACCTCGCGCATCAGGCCGGCATTGCGCCGGAGCTGTTCAGCCGCGCGCGCAGGCGCCTCGCGCGCCTCCTGCGCCATCTGTGTGGCGCCCTTGCATAATGTGGATGTCATGATGGACACCGATACCAATCCGCCAGCTTTTGCACAATAGGCATTACATTGGTATTGTAAAACCACGCGCCGGTGATACCCGTCGCCGCGTTCAATTCAGGATGCCACGCCCTCAACTCGGCATCCTCTCGGCGGAGGCGGTTCGGATGCTGGTGCTTGGATATATGAGCGGGACGTCGCTGGACGGCGTCGACGCGGCGCTCGTCGAGACGGACGGCGCGCGGATCGAGGCATTCGGCCCGAGCTTCCTGTCGCCCTTCACCGATTCGGAGCGCGCGGTGATCGAGGCCGGCGTCGACGCCGCCCTGGCCTGGAACGGGCGCGGTCCGGCGCGTCCATCGTTCGGCGCCGTCGAAGCAGTGGTCCACGCCGCGCACCTCCGCGCGGCGGAAGCGGTCATCGCCCAGGCCGGGCGGCGACCGGAACTTATCGGCTTCCATGGACAGACGGTGTTGCATCGGCCCGAACAGCGACTGTCGGTGCAGGTCGGCGATGCGCAGGCGCTCGCGGATGCGCTGGGCATCGCGGTCGTCGCCGGCATGCGGCAGGACGATCTGGCGGCGGGTGGCCAGGGCGCACCGCTGGTTCCCGCCTATCACGCGGCCCTCGCGTCGAAACTGGGGTTGGGCGCTCCAGTGGCGTTCCTGAACCTTGGCGGGGTCGCGAACCTGACCTTCATCGGCTCGGATGGCGCGCTGATCGCCTTCGATACCGGCCCCGCAAATGGACTGATCGACCAGGTCGTGCAGTCGCGCGGGGCTGGCCGCTACGACGATGGCGGGCGCTTCGCGGCGGCGGGCCGCGCGGACGCGGCGGTGCTGGCGCACCTGCTTTCGCATGCGCATTTCCGCGGAGAAGGCCCGCGCTCGCTGGATCGCTACGATTTTCCGCTGGATTGGGCCGACGCCTGCTCGCTGGAGGATGCCGCGGCCACGCTGACGGCGTTCACGGCGGATTCGGTGGCGCTGGCGGCGGCGGGCCTGCCGGAGGCGCCCCGGCTCTGGGTGATATGTGGCGGCGGATGTCACAACCCGGTGCTGATGCAGGCGCTGCGCGATCGGCTGGGCGAATGCCGGAGCGCCGATGACTTCGGCCTGCGGAGCGACTTCGTCGAGGCCGAGGCGATGGCCTTCCTCGCCGCGCGGTCGCTACGGGGGCTGCCGCTGACCTATCCCGGCACTACGGGCGTGCCGCAGCCCCTGACCGGCGGGACGCTGTGGCGCCCGCGCAACGGTTCTTGGTTGTTACAAGACCAATAAGATACCGGTATTTACATTTTGTGACGGCTATGGTCAGAATGGACAGTCCAGCAAGATGCCGCCGAATCCTTCGGGTCGCGCTGAGGTAAGTCGTACGGCGGCTGGATTCAGGGAAGTCCAAGAAGATGAAGGGAAGGCCGATGGTTAAGTTCAGTAGGAATGCCGTGGGCGTGGCTGCGCTCGCATTCGCACTCGCCAGTGCGCCCGCGTTTGCCCAGTCGGCACCGCCGTCGGAGAATGACGGCGCCACTGCGACGGGCGACGACATCGTCGTCACCGGCACCCGCATCACGATTCCGGGCAACACCTCCAGCAGCCCGATCGCCTCCACGTCGGAAGACCAGATCAAGCTGCAGGCGGCACTGACCGTAGAGGACTTCTCGACCAAGCTTCCCCAGCTTTCCGGCGGTGTGCGCCAGGGTTCGCAGGGCAGCGACGCGTTCGGCGCGCAGGTGCTCGAACTCCGCAATTTCGGCCAGAGCCGCACGCTGGTGCTGATCGACGGCACGCGCGGCACCCCGTTCGGCTTCCGCAACTCGATCGACGTCAACGCGATCCCCGCCTCGCTCATCAAGCGGGTCGACGTGCTGACCGGCGGTGCGGCCGCCGTTTACGGCGCCGATGCGGTCGCGGGTGTCGTCAACTTCATCCTCAACGACGATTTCGAGGGCGTGCGTGGTTCCACGGCGGCACGCCTGTCGGAGCATGGCGGCGCGCAATATGGCGGTTCGGTCATGGTCGGCACCGGGCTGCGTGACGGCGGTCATATCGTAGTCGCGCTCGACTATACCCAGCGCGACATGATCCGCGCCGGCCAGCGCGACTGGGCGACGACGCCGAAATCGACGATCCCGAGCACCGGCGGCGTCTATACCGACGTGGTGAGCGGCAAAAGCTTCGGATTCACGGACAGCGGGGCGTTCACCACGTCACCGACCGCCACGTCGAACATCAGCAGCAGCTATCCGCTGGTGTCGGGCCTCAAGCGCATCAACGCCGCCGCGCTGTTCAAATACGAGCTGTCGCCCGCCATCGAGGTCTATGGCCGCGCGATGTTCAACAACTCGCGCACCACCGAGACCGGCACCGTCGGCGCCACGCCGGTCGCACTCAACCGCACCGTCTCGGTCAGCGCGAGCAATCCGTATCTGACCAACGACATTCGCAACCAGCTGACGTTCGTGAACGGTGCGGCCCAGGTGAACGTGGCGCGCTCGCTC
The DNA here is from genome assembly GCF_000935025.1 of Sphingomonas hengshuiensis. NCBI lineage: Bacteria > Pseudomonadati > Pseudomonadota > Alphaproteobacteria > Sphingomonadales > Sphingomonadaceae > Sphingomonas > Sphingomonas hengshuiensis. The sequence goes on along the minus strand of NZ_CP010836.1, from coordinate 791,996 downwards.
GACGAAATCATCATGTATCACACCGAACGCGACACCTACCAGGTCCAGACCGGCCTCCGGGGGGCCGTTACCGGCGCGATCAACTGGAATGTCTACGCCCAATATGGCCGCTCGGACGAGAGCACCCGGATCACCGGCGACGGCCTCGTCGCCAGCGCGACGGGCGCCAACAATTTCGCCACGCTCGCCTCGATGGGCGACATCTTCTCCAGCGCCGGCCTGACCAAGGGCCTGACCAGCGACATCTCCAGCTTTCACCGCAAGCGCGACCAGTTCGTCACTGCCGCCACGCTCAGCGGTACGTCAGAGGAACTGTTCTCGCTGCCCGCCGGCCCGATCGGCTTCGCGGTCGGTGTCGAGTATCGCCGCGAGACCGCCAGCATCGGCCAGGACAGCGCGCTGCTGACCGGCAATACCTACAAGGAAGGCGTGCAGGCCGCCTACAAGGGCGAATTCGACGTGGCCGAGCTCTACGGCGAAGTCCTGGTCCCCGTACTGCATGACCTGCCGCTGATCCAGAAGCTGGACCTGGGCGGCGCCTATCGTCTGTCCAAATATGATCTGTGGGGCACCCATGGAACGTGGAAGATGGAGGCGAACTGGAAGGTCGACCGTAACCTGCGGCTGCGCGGCACTTTCCAGCGCGTGCTGCGCACGCCCAATTTCGGCGAATTCGCCGGCGGCGTCTCGTCGCTGCCGTTCAGCAGCCTGGTGACCGTGGACCGCCTCAAGCCCCGCTATGGCGGCGACCCGTGCGTGCTGGGTACCGGCAATGCGGCGCAGTGCGCGCGGTTCGGCGCCCCGGCGGCGGGTTCGGCCAATTCGACCGCGGCCAGCTACCTCACCGGCAACTATTATTACGGCGGCAACCCCGACCTGCAGCCGGAAACCGGCAAGACCAAGACCGTGGGCGCGGTGTTGACGCCGACCTTCCTGCCGGGCCTGAACGTCACGCTCGACTGGTACGAGATGAACCTCGAGGGCGCTGTCGGCGTGATCCAGCCGATCGCGGCGATCACGAGCTGCTACATCACCAACCCTTCTGCCAGCAATCCGCTGTGCCAGCTGGTGACGCGCAACGCGGACGGCAGCTTCAAGGACGCCTATGTCAACAATCAGAACCTCGGCAGCATCGTGCAGCGCGGCCTCGACATCTCGGCGAGCTACACCGCGCGTCCGGAATGGTTGGGCGGCATGGGCGTGCGCTTCAGCTACCAGGGCAACATCGTTACGTCCTACACGATCCAGGCGAACCCCACCGTCGCCCCGATCCAGTGCAAGGGCACGTTCGGCGCCACCTGCTCGAGCGACGGCACCACGCTGGTGCAGCCCGACTATCGCCACACCGCGGGCGTCGGCCTGTCGTTCGGTCGCAGCACGATTCAGTTCGACTGGCAGCGCATCGGCAAGGTGAAATCGAGCGCCTCCGGCTCGACCGAGACCATCGCGGCGCAGAATACCTTCGATCTGTCCGCCTCGCATGAACTCGCGGACGGCATCGCGGTGACCGCAGGAATCTACAACCTCTTCGACAAAGACCCCCCCTACGTATCCACCGGCGGCGTGTTCAACACCTTCCCCGACACGTATGAAATCCTCGGGCGCACGTTCGGCTTCTCGCTTACCGCGCGAATCTGAGGAGCTTCCCTGACGGGGCGCCCGGCCAGCGATCCTCTGGCCGGGCGCCTGCCGTTTCTTCGGGAGCGGCCCTCATGGCCCGGCGTCACCCCATTCGGAGACTATCGCGATGACGCTGCCCTTTTCCATGGCGGACTGGCTGGTGATCGCCGCCTATCTCGTGCTGCTCGTCGCGGGCGGGTGGATATTCACGCCGCGCAAGACCGCCTCGGCGCATGACTATTTCCTTGCCGGCGGCAGCGTGCCCGCCTGGCTCGCCGCGATCTCGGTGCTGTCGGCCACCCAGTCGGCGGCAACGTTCCTGGGCGGGCCGGACTATGGCTATCACGGCGACCTCACCTATCTGGCCGGCAACATCGGCGGTCTCATCGGCGCGATCTTCGTGGCGCACGTCATGATCCCGCGCTTCTACGCGATCAAGGCCACTACCGCCTATGAACTGCTCACTATACGCTTCTCCCAGAAGGCGACGCGCTGGGCGGGTGGCACGTTCCTCGTCGGACGGGTCTTCGCGGGCGGCGCGCGCGTCTATCTCGCGGCGATCGCGCTGGCGATGGTGATCACCGGTACTGTCGATGCACAGGGCATCATGATCGCCGCCCTTGTGCTGATCGTGGCGAGCGTGTTGTTCACGTTCGTCGGTGGCCTCAAGTCGGTGCTGTGGAATGATCTCATCCAGTTCGTGGTCTATCTCGGCTCGGCCATCGCGGTGCTGGTGTTCCTGCGCCTGTCTATCCCGGCCTCGAATTCCGAGATCGTGCAGGGGCTGATGCACACGCCGGAAGGCGTCAATAAGCTCAAGCTGTTCGACTTCTCGATGGATCCGTCGCGCCCGTTCTCGATGCTGGCGATCGTGACCGGGCTCTCGCTGCTCTACATCGCCAATTCCGGAATGGATCAGGACACCACGCAGCGCCTGCTGTCGTGCAAGGACGCGAAGACCGGGGCGAAGAGCCTCTATCTCTCGGTGCTGGCCACGGTCCCGACCGTGGGCATGTTCATTGTCATCGGCCTGCTGCTATACATCCTCTACGACAGGCCGGACCTGATGGGCGGCGCCACCGCGTCGGCCAGCACGCAGTTCGGCGGCGAGAAGATCAGCATCTTCATGCATTACATTCTGACGCAGCTACCAGGCGGCCTGCGCGGCCTCGTTACGATCGGCATCTGCGCGGCAGCGGTGGCCACGACCAATTCCGCGCTCAACGCCATGTCCTCGGTGCTGGTGCAGGACTTTTATCGCCCGTGGAAGGAAAAGCGCATCAGCCCGCCCGAGCATCATTATGTGCAGGCCGGGCGCGCCGGGATGGTCGTGATCGGTTTCGCGATGTTCGTGATGGCTGTCGTCTCGTTCTACTGGCAGCGTTATACCGACATGGGGCTGTTGGAGTTCGCGCTGCAGGTGATGGTATTTACCTATGCGGGCCTGCTCGGCGTCTACTTCACTGCGCTGTTCACTACGCGCGGGACGACCGGCTCGGTGATCGCGTCGCTCATCGTGGGCTTCGTCACGGTGCTGTTTCTTCAGCCTGCTATCGCCCATGTCATCGGACTGCCGGGAGTGCTCAGCGGCCTGTCGTTTCCGTTTCAGCTTTGCATTGCCACGCTGGTGGCCTTCATCGTCTGCGTCCTACCGGCCGGATCCAGTAAGCCACTGGCAACGAACGAAACTTAATCCAAGGTATCTCATGAAGACCGAAGCGTTCGATCCCCGTTACCGAGAACTCGACCTCTGGCCCACGACGCTTGCCGTCGAAGCCATGCTGGAAGGGCAGATGGCCGCCGTCGCCGCTATTCAATCGCAGACTCAGGCGATCGGCCTGGCCGCCGAGGCTGCTGCCGCGCGCCTTGAAGATTGCGGACGCCTGATCTTCGTCGGCGCGGGGACGTCGGGCCGCCTCGCCGTGCAGGACGGCACCGAGTTGCACCCGACCTATGGCTGGCCGATGGAGCGCATGGTGTTCCTGATGGCGGGGGGCAGCGACGCGCTGAGCGAGGCGCAGGAAGGCGCCGAGGACGATGCCGATGCAGGGCGCGCCGATATCGTCGCGGCGGGGGCCGGCCCGAATGACGTGGTGATCGGCGTGGCCGCCAGCGGCCGCACACCCTATACGCTGGCCGCGATCGAACAGGCGCGTCGCGCGGGCGCGCTGACGGTGGGCATCGCCAACAATGCCGGGTCGGCGCTGCTGGACGCCAGCGAATATCCGCTCTGCGCAGTCACCGGTGGCGAGATCGTCGCCGGGTCCACCCGCATGAAGGCGGGGACGGCGCAGAAGGCCATGCTCAACCTGCTCTCCACCGCGATCATGATCCGGTTGGGACGCGTGTATGAAGGGCGCATGGTGGCGATGCGGATATCCAACGCTAAGCTCTTGCAGCGCGGGCGCGGCATGGTTCAGGATATCGCCGGAGTGGATGCCGATACGGCGGCGCGCGCTCTGGAAGCGGCGGGCAACGAAATCCGGTTGGGCGTGCTCGTCGCGCTCGATCGCCCCGTCGCGGAAGGGGAAGCGTTGCTGCGTGCCTGTGGTGGCGATCTGCGCAAGGCCCTGATGATGCTGAAAGGCCAAGCTGAGCTGTGATACGGGACATTGCCTGGACGCGAAGCGACGAGGGTACACCGCTCTACCTGCAACTCGCGCGCTCCCTGCGCGAGCATATCAGCAGCGGCGGCATCGGTCCGGGCAGCGCGCTTCCTTCCGAGCGCGATCTCAGCGAGATGGCGGGCCTCTCGCGCGTGACGGTGCGCAAGGGCATCGAGCAGTTGATCGAGGAAGGCGTGGTGGTGCGTCGCCAGGGCTCCGGCACGTTCGTTGCCCGGCGCATCGAGGCTTCCGGCGGCAAGCTCAGCAGCTTCAGCGACGAAACCCGGCAACGGGGTGAATCTCCCGGCGTCGTCTGGATCTATCGCTCGTACGCCCAGCCCACCGAAGAAGAGGCCCACGCGCTCGATGTTTCGCCTGCATCGCGTGTCGCGCGCCTGGGCCGCGTGCGCCTTGCGGGCGGAGAGCCGCTGGCGATCGAGCACGCGGTGATCCCGGCGACCTTTCTGCCGGATCTCGATGCTTTGGGGGATTCGCTCTACCACGCTCTGGACCATCATGGCTTCCGCCCCAGTTCGGGCACGCAGCGGGTGCGCGCCTCGCTGGCGACGGCGACCGAGGCAGGCATCCTCAACGTCAAGCAGAACTCCGAAGTGCTGCGCATCGAACGCGTCACGCGCATCCCCGACGGCCGGATCGTCGAGTTCACACGCTCGGTCTATCGCGGCGACCGCTATGAATTCGTGAGCGAACTCAAGGAGCTATAGGCGCGCTACCGCCGGCCGATCATCCGCTCGTGTGACTCCGGAATCGCGGCTATACCCACCGGATGCTCTCGCGCTTCACGCTCTATTTCGACGAAGTCGCCAAGCGCGGATCGATCCGCCGGGCTTCCGAATATTTGAACATCGCACCTTCCGCGGTCGATCGCCAGATCCTGCGGATGGAGGAGAAACTGGGCGTCGCGCTGTTCGATCGCACGTCGCAGGGGCTGCGGCTGACCGCCGCCGGCGAATTGATGATCGGCGTGGTGCGGCGCTGGCGGCGCGACCTGCGCAACCTGGAGGTGCGGATCGACGAACTGCGCGGGTTGCGCCGCGGCGAGGTCACCATCGCCCTGGCGGAGGGCAGCGGCGAACTCGTCACCCGCAACCTGCTCAGCTTCGGCAGCCGCTATCCGGGCATCGTCTATCGCCTCCACATCGCCGGGTCACAGGCGGTGGTGGACATGGTGTTGCGCGGCGAGGTCGATATCGGCCTCACCTTCAATCCGCCCGAGCGGCACGAGCTGCGCGTCGAGCGGGCGCTGATCTATCAGGTCGGGGCGGTGGTGCCCGCGGGGCATCCCCTTGCGGGACGGTCCGAAATCACGCTCGACGAATGCGCCGAATATTCGCTGGTCGGTCCCGACGAAGGCCATTCTCTTCGTGCCGTGCTCGATCGCGCCTGGGCGGCGAATGTCGGCGGCAGCCCGCGCTTCGCCGCCAGCGTCAACAGCGTCGAGCTGATCAAGGCGCTGGTACTCGGCGGAATGGGCGTCGGGCTGCTCACGCCAATCGACATCGTCGCCGAGGCCGAACAGGGCCTGCTCCATTTCGTGCCCCTGACCGGCGGCAGGATACCGCTATCCGTGCTGTCGGTGATCAGCGCATCGGGACGGCAGCTTTCGACCGTCGCTTCGCTGCTTCTTCAGCATCTTGCGCTGGCAATGCGCGACGAGCCTGCACCGCATGTCGGCTAGGTGTTGCCTTTTTTCGAACGCGCTACCCGAAAAATTGAACTGGATTTGATCATTTCGCACCTGCAACATGACATTCGGGCCGGAGTTCTGCCGGTGCGGGGGAGACGCAGGTGACCGTCGAGACTGGCAGGCGTGGCGTGTTGAGTGGCATCCCGATCGCGGGTGCGTTGCTCGCGCTGGCTGCCTGCAGCAAAAGCGGGTCGGGCAGTGAGACTGGCGGTAAGCTCGGCAGACAGCGCAGCGTTGCCTGGGCCGTGGGGACGCCGGGTTCGGATTTCGTCCTCGAAATTTCGCTGGGCGCCGCCGACGCGGCCGAGATGGTCGGGTGGAAATTCAATCGCATCCTCAACGCACAGCCTTCGCCCGACGCGCATATCAATGCGATCCGCCAGGCGATCACTGCCCGCTCGGACGTGATCCTCACCGTCGATTGGTATCAGGCGGTGATCGACGAGGTCGCCAAGGGCCAGAAGCAGGGCAGCCATTTCGCGATCGTCAATTCGGCGAACAATCCCGATACACTGGCGCCGCTCAACGTGCCGTTCGTCGGGCAGCAGCCACGCGACGCCGGGCGGATGATCGGCGAACGCATCGCTGCCACGCTCAAGGCCGGGGGCGTGACCAGCGGCTCGGTGCTGGTCGGCAACCCCTTTCCGGGATCGCTCAACGTCGAGGAGCGCATCCTCGGCGTGCGTGACGGACTGGGCAGCGGCGGGCTCAGGCTGGTGAGCTTTCCCGACGGTTCGGCGGCGGATGCGGCAACCGCGGTGGGACTGTACAAGGCCAAGATCCGGGAAGTCGGCGACGTCGTCGCGCATGCCGCGGCGGGCGGGGAAATGTCCGCGGTACCGCTCGCCAAGGCGCTGGCCGAACTCGGCGAAACGCCGGGCAGCATATTGGTGGTCGGCACCGTTTCGAGCCTCAAGGTTCTCAACCTCGTCAAGAGCGGCGTAATGCGCTTCGCGATCGACGAATGCCTGTATTATCAGGGTTTCTTCGCGGTGCTGCTCGCCTGGTCGATGATCGAGCGCGGCATGCCGGCGGTCAGCATGGCACCCGGCCATATCTGGGTCACGCCCGACAATGTCGAGGCGATGATTCAGAGCTATGAGACCCGCAAGAAGGCGGCGGCGGCATATGGCCTCTCATGACGTCGTGCCGATCCGGGGAGCGCCCATGAGCGTTCCGATCCTGGGCGTGCGGGGCCTGTCGAAGCATTTCGGCAAGGTCTCGGCACTCGAGGATGTGACGCTCGATCTGTTTGCGGGCGAAGTCACCGCGCTGCTCGGCGATAATGGCGCCGGCAAATCGACATTCGTGTCTTTGGTGTCGGGGGTGGCAAGCCCCAGCGTCGGCGAAATCCTCGTCGATGGCCGGTCGGTGCGTTTCGACTCCCCGGTCACCGCGCGCGACGCGGGGATCGCGACCGTGTTCCAGAATCTCTCGCTGGTCGAGGATCGCAGCATCGCCGAGAACCTCTTCCTCGGCTGCGAGCCGGTCCGCTTCGGCTTCATCCTCGATCGCCGCCGGATGGCGCGCGAGGCACAGGCAGTGCTCGACCGGCTCAAGGTCAACCTGCCGCCGGTGGGCACGGCGGTACGCTATCTCTCGGGCGGCCAGCGCCAGGCCGTGGCCGTCGCGCGCACCATCCTGCGCGGCAGCCGGATCGTGATCATGGACGAGCCGACCGCGGCGCTGGGCGTGCGCGAAACCGGCAAGGTCCTCGATCTGATCCGCCAGCTCCGCGCGGAGGGGACCGCCGTGCTGCTGGTCAGCCACAACATGGACAATGTCTTCGACGTTGCCGATCGCGCGGTGATCTTCCGCCTTGGTCGCAAGGTTGCCGACCTGCGGATCGCGGAGACCAGCAAGGCCGAGATCGTCGGGCTGGTGGTCGGCAGCGCCGATGCGCCGCGCCGGGGAGAAGCGGCATGACCGCCAGGCTATCGTCGCTGATCCCTCTCCTGCTCAACCGCCAGACTGCGATGCTGATCGTTGCGCTCGCGCTGTTCGCAGGATTTGCCGGCAACGCACCGCATTTCCTCGAGACGCAGACGCAATTCGAGATCCTGCGCATCGCCGCCTTCACCCTGCTGATCGGGCTGCCGCTGACCTGGCTGGTGATCGCCGGCGAAGTCGATCTGTCGATCGGATCGAATTACGGCCTGTGCAGCGTGCTGACTGGATTGGCGATCGTCGATTGGGGCTGGAATCCCTGGGCCGCGGCGCTTCTGGCGATGCTGCTCGGCGGCGCGATCGGGCTGTTCAACGGAGTGGCCGTGGTCAAGCTAAAGGTGCCGTCGTTCATCCTCACGATCGGCATGCTCAGCCTGTTGCGCGGGCTGGCGCTGGTGATCACGATGGGGCTGTCGATCGACATTCCCGCGGCGATCGAAAGCAGCTTCTTCTCGGCAGCCGGGGGCATGGCAGGACCGGTGCCGGTGCAGGTGCTGTGGGCATTGGGCGCGTTCATCGTCAGCGGGTTGGTGCTGCGCTACACCTTGTTCGGTGCGCGGCTCTACGCGACCGGCGGCAATGCCCGCGCCGCGCTTCAGATGGGCGTCAATCCGGGGCGCGTGAAGATCATCACCTTCGCCGTGCTCGGGCTCGCCTGCGGGCTGGCCGGTGCGCTCACCGCGGGCTGGCTGCGGATGGGTTCGCCCAATACCGGGGCGGGTGGCGAGCTTGCGATCATCGCCGCGGTGATCATCGGCGGCGCGGCGCTCAGCGGCGGCGTCGGCACCGCAACCGGCACGCTGATCGGCGCGATCATCGTGTCGATGCTCCAGACCGGGCTCGTCCTGCTCGGCGTCCAGGGCAATTGGGTCCAGGTCTATGTCGGCGTGCTGATCGTGCTTGCCGCCGGAGTCGAACCCTATCTGCGCCCCGATGGTGCCATCGCCGAATGGCTGCGCGGGCTCGACCGCGACGCGGAAGCCGCATGACCCGCGCGTCTCATCCCTTCAGGAGCGTATCATGACGCCGACCGCCGAACTGCGCTACGAACAGGCCGAGACTGTCGCGATCGAGGAAATCCCGATCATCGACTTCGCGCCGTTCCTTCACGGCGGGGCCGCGGATCGCGCCCGCGTGGCACAGTCGATCCGCGAAGCATGCCGCCGCATCGGCTTCTTCTACATCGTCAATCACGGCGTTCCCGAAAGCCTGCGCCAGGCGGTGCTTTCGGAAGCGCGCACCTTTTTCGCGCGGTCGCGCGCGGCCAAGATGGAAACGGCGCCGCTGCTCGACGGGCAATGGTGCGGCTACCTGCCCGGGCGCGGCGCGGCGGAGGGCACCCAGCCGGGCGGATCGCTGCTCCCCGGTGCGACCAAGGCCAAGGTCTCGGGCGGCTCGCTCGAACAGTTCAACATGATGCGCGTGCGCGACGCCGACGACGTCAATTACGACGCCCGCGACCCGATCTACCAGCGCAACCGCTGGCCTGCCGACGCGCCGGGCTTTGTCGAGACGATGATCGTCAACCAGCGCGCGCTGCGCAGCCTGGGGACCTCGCTGATGCAGGCGTTCGCGCTCGCGCTCGGGCTCGACGAGGGTTTCTTCGTCGGCATGCACCGGAGCCCCCTCGCCACCTTCGGGCTCAATTTCTATCCCGCGCCGGTGGCGGGGCAGCCCTCCGCCGATGTCGGGGTCGGGGCGCATTGCGACGCCTCGTCGTTCACCGTGCTGCTTCAGGACGATGTCGGCGGACTGGAGGTGCGCGATTCGGGCGGGCGCTGGATCTCGGCGCCCCATGTGCCGGGCGCCTATGTCATCAACATCGGCGACACGATGATGGGATGGACCAACGGCGAGTTCGTCTCGACGCTCCACCGCGTCGTCAGCCGCAAGCCCGTCGATCGCTTCTCGGCAACGATGTTCATGAATCCGGATCGGGAGGTTGTGGTGCGCCCCATCGACCGGTTCGTTACGAAGGAAAACCCTGCGCGGTACGAACCCTTCTCGAACGACGAGTATATGCGCCGGTTCTTCGGCAAGTTCTACGACACGATGTTCAAGTAAAGCGTAGCAGTAAACGAAACGGGGAACGGCGATTTTGGTGGCCACGACCCTGTATCGAGTCCCAACAATGCGATTTGTCGAATGAATACCTCAGGGAGAGGGCCGGCATCGGGCCTGGGCAGCCGCAACTAATTCAGGGATGCAAAAAAATGAGGGTCGAGACACTGCAGCGCGGCGCCGGGTGCGCCGCGATCGCTACCGCTTTGCTTATGGCAATGCCGGCATCCGCGCAGAGCGCGGGCGCCGATGCGCGCGCGGACGAAAGCGCTCCGTCGGGGGCCGAGCAACCCGAACAGGGCATATTGGTGGTGACCGGCCGCCGCAGTAAATCGGCGATACTGCCAACCGAGACCGATGCCTTCGGGCTGGGCCAGAGCCAGGTCGAGACCCCGCGCTCGACCTCCACCGTCTCGCTGGCGATGATCGACCAGTATAGCCTGACGACGGTACGCGATCTGATCGCGGTCACCCCCGGCGTGTTTACCGCCAGCTTCTATGGCGTGGACGGGACGGTGAACGTCCGCGGCGAATATGCCGACAATTTCTTCCGCGACTTCAAGCGTGTGGAGAACCAGGGCACCTATGTCACGCCGATCGAATCCGCGCTCGGGCTGGAGATCGTGCGCGGCATCGCATCGCCCGCTTATGGCACCGGGCGCGCGGGCGGCTATGTCAATTTCAGCCCGCGTTCGGATCGCGCGACGCGCTTCATGAACGGCCAGGAGGCATCGGGCGAAGTCGTCGGCTCGATCGGCACCTATGGCTATTATCGCGCCTCGGGCGAATATGGCGCGCCGCTCAAGATCGGCGGTTATAGTGCCGGGATCGACCTCTATGTCGAGCGCGTCCAGGCTTCGCGCTATTTCTACGGCATCGAACCCGAACATACGCTGGGCCAGATCGGCTTCGCGTCGGAATTGCCCGGCGGCTGGGAAATCGCGATCGGCGCGCAATATTACAAAGCCAGCGGCATGCAGGGCTCGACCGGCGTCAATCGCCTGACCCAGGATCTGGTCGATAACGGGAACTACATCTCGGGCTCGCCGATCGCCCAGATCGTCTCGCCCGGCGCAAACTATATCACGCCGGCGGATATCGTCCGGGTCGGCGGCGTCACCAAATATTACGGCGCGGTCAACAATTACAGCAAGCTCGATCCGGCGACGATCAAGACCGTCAAGCTCGACCGGCGCACCGTCTACACTTCGGACTATGATTTCGGCGATGCCGAGACGACGACCGCCTATGTCGATCTCTCGCACGATGTCGGTCCCGGCAAGCTCAAGATCCAGGGCTTTATCGACGACCTGAACGCCGACAGCTATAACGGCTATGGTTTCGCCAAGCGGCTGCGCGACCAGGCGATCGAAGGGCGGGTCTCGCTTACCGGCAAGATCACGCCGGCGCCCTGGTTCAACGCCAATTACGTCGCGGGCGCCACTTATCGGCACTACACCGCAACCGAAGGCTATGTCTTCGCGCGCGGCTATCTGGTGCTCGACCGGCAGGATCTGAGCGTCGGCGCGACGCCCGATTCGATCTTCAATCCGCTCTATGTCAGCGGCGAAGCATGGGACCAGGCATATCACTCGACCGTCGAAGACATGGGCGTGTTCTTCAACGCCGATGTCTCGCTATTCGGCGGGCTGAAGATCACCGGCGGCGCGCGCTACGATGATTATCAGGTCCGCTCGATCAACACCGGGCTGCTCGATTATTCGGTGCCGCTCAACATCAGCTACAGCAACAACAAGGATGCGGTCAGCTGGTCGGGTAGCGTCAGCTACATCCTGCCGTTCGGAGTCGTCCCTTATGTCACGCGCGGGCGCTCCTATGCGCTGGAGACCACGCAGGGCGGCGCGGTTACGCCGGGCAATGTCCGCAATGGTACCTTCCTGTCGCCGACCGACCTGACCGAAGCCGGCATCAAGGGCAGCTTCTTCGGCGACAAATTGTTCGTTGGACTGTCGGCCTATCGCCAGAAGCGCGTCCAGTCCGAATTGCTCAGCGGCAATTTCGTCGGCGCGAAGACCGAAGGACTCGAAGGCGAACTCCGTTGGGCGGTCGACCGCCATTTCGGCCTGTCGGCCGTCGCCACCAAACAGAAGACGAAGATCGCCGGGGGGTCTTTTCTGGTCGTGACCCCGGCCAATTTCGGGCTGGCCAACACCGATGGCTGGGGCCTGATCTACCAGGCCTCGACCGCAGGCTTTCCGGGCCTGTCGACCGGTTATACCGACCGGACGCAGCCTGAATATGTGTTCGGGTTGTTCGGCAATTACGAAGTCGGCAACGGCATGGGCGCGACGCTCGGCGGCAATTGGGTCGACGAGACCAGCGGCCATCTTCCCGGCGCGGTCGTGTTCCCGAGCTACTTCCTGCTGCGCGGATCGGTCCATTACGACGTCGGCAAGCTGCGCTTCGCAGTCAACGTCAACAACATCCTCGACCAGAGATACTACATCCCGCAGCGCAGCACCGAGACCGAGGGGTCGGCCATGCCGGGCGAAGGCCGGACCGCGATCTTCAAGGTCACTGCGCGCTTTTGAGACCGGCGGCGGCGGGGCCGCGCGGGCCCCGCCGCACAATATATGTTTTAGAGAGGGAGCGGGATGACCGCCACGGCGTCTGTTGCACTCGAATCGCTTCCGGTTATCGATCTGTCCCCGCTGGGCGAAGGGCCGGAGGGGCTCGCGCATGTCGCGGCGGAGATCGGGCGGGCGTGCCGCACGATCGGGTTCTTCTATATCCGCGACCACGGCATTTCGCACGCGATGCTGGAGGACATCTACGCGCGCTCGGCGGCATTCTTCGCGCTGCCGCTCGCCCAGAAGAGCGCGCTGACGATCGCCAATTCGATGAACAATCGCGGCTATGCCGGAATGGAATCCGAAAGCCTCGATCCCAGCAAGCTTTCCGACGCCAAAGAGGCATTCAACATCGGGCGCGACCCGGAGCCGGGCGAAGTCACCGATCCGGCGATGCCGTCGGTCGGGCGCAACCAATGGCCCGATCTGCCGGGCTTCCGCGCCGCGATGCTCGGCTATTACGGAGCGATGCGGCGCCTGTCGGAGCGCATCCATACCGCCTTCGCGCTCGATCTCGGGCTGCCGCCCGGCTTTTTCGCCGACAAGGTCGATCGTCCGCTCGCGACGCTGCGGCTGCTGCGCTATCCGCCGCATCCCGGCATATTCGACGGCAGCCGCTATGGCGCCGGGGCGCACACCGATTATGGAAATCTGACGCTGTTGTCGCAGGACGCGGTCGGCGGGCTCGAAGTGCGCACCCGCGCCGGCCAATGGGTCTCCGCACCGCCGATCCCGGACACCTATGTGTGCAACATCGGCGATTGCCTGATGCGGTGGAGCAACGACGTCTATGTCTCGACGCCGCACCGCGTCGCCAACATCAGCGGACGCGAGCGTTATTCGGTCGCGTTCTTCTTCGATCCCAATCCCGATGCAGTCATCGAATGCCTGCCGACCTGCCAGAGCCCCGATCGCCCGGCGCGCTATCCGCCGGTGACCACGGCGCAATATCTGACCGAGCGGCTCGACGCGACGTACGCGTTCCGCAAAGACCGTTGAGCCGGTCCCATCGGCACCGCGAGGACCCGCGCGGCCCGGTTCAGTCCCTGCGGTGTGCGAGCCGACCGCGCAGATAGACCGCGCCGATCGCACGATCGTCGCCGAGCATCTGAAGTGCGAACAGCCGGTCGTGAAGGTCGGCCCCTGCGGTGCGCCGCGCGAGCAGCGGGGTGGACGCGCAATCGAGCACGACGAAATCCGCCTCCTGTCCGGACAGCAATCCGCCGACCCGCTGGGCGATCCCCATCACCGCCGCCCCGCCCGCAGTGGCGAGGTGGAGCGCGCGGAACGGATCGAGGCTGCACCCGCGCAACTGGCACACCTTATACGCCTCGCCGAGGGTGTGGAGCACGCTGAAGCTGGTTCCCGCGCCGATGTCGGTGCCGATTCCGACTGCGATTCCATGGCGGTGGGCGCCGGCCAGATCGAACAGCCCCGAGCCGAGGAACAGGTTGCTTGTCGGGCAGAATGCGATCCCCGCCCCCGCCTGCGCCATCCGTCCCAGCGCCCGCGCGTCGATATGGATGCAATGCGCGAACACCGAGCGCGGACCGACCAGCCCGAAGCGGTCATAGACGTCGAGATAATCCTGCGCCTGGCCGAAACGTCCGGCCACTGCGGCGATTTCGCCGGGATTCTCGGAGAGATGCGTGTGCATCAGCGCGTCGGGATGCGCGGCGAGCAGTTCGCCCGCGCCGGTCAGTTGCGCGTCGGACGAGGTCAGCGCGAAGCGTGGCGTCACCGCATAGCCAAGCCGCCCGCGCCCGCGCCATCGCGCGATCAGCGCCTCGCTCTCCGCGCGGCCCTGTTCGGGCGTGTCGGACAGGCCCGGCGGGCCGAGGTCCATCAACACCTTGCCCGAGATAATCCGCATGTCGCGCGCCAGCGCCGCATCGAACAATGCGTCGACCGACGCGGCATGGACGGTCGCGAACACCAGCGCGCTGGTGGTGCCGTTGCGCAGCAATTCGTCGAGGAAGAAGGCCGCGACGCCATCGGCGTGCGCGCGATCGGCGAACGCCTGTTCGGCGGGAAAGATGTGCCGATCGAGCCATTCGAGCAGTTGTTCGCCATGCGACGCGATGCGATCGGTCTGCGGATAATGGACATGCGCATCGACGAAACCGGGGACGATCAGCCCGGACAGCGCCTCGACCGGCACCGTGGCGAAGGCGTTGGCAAGCTCGGCATGCGATCCGCACGCGACGACCAGCCCGTCCTCGACCACGAGCAGCCCATCGGCGAAATGCCGGATCGCCTCCGGCCCCGCACGGGCGGGATCGTCGGGAACGCTGAGAATTTCGCCGCGAAACGCCTTCATGCGGCACTATCCAGCGCGAGCAACTGCGCGATCACGGATATCGCGATCACGTCGGGGCGCTTGTCGACGATGCCGGGCAACCCGATCGGGCAGGTAAGCCGCGCGGTATCGACTCCCTCGGCAGCGAGCCGCGAGAGGAAGCGCGCACGCTTGGTCTGCGACCCGATCAGCCCGACAAATCCGGCCTGCGAGCGCAGCGCGGCGGCGGCGAGCCGATAGTCGAGGCCATGATCGTGCGTGAAGATCAGCACCGCCGCGCCCGGCGCGGCATCGCCCGCGCACGCGACCAGCGCCGCTTCGTCCTGCACCGACACGCCGGGAAAGCCGCGATTGTCGCGGGTATCGAACCAGGCAAGCCTGAAGGGCAGCCGCGGTAACCGCTGCGCGATCGCCACGCCGACATGCCCCGCGCCGAACATCATCAGCGGCCGGTGCGCGCCGTGATCGCCCGGCTCGACGAAAGCGGTGCCCTCGCCCGGCCTGGGCCCGCGCGGCGGCGCCGGCGGCTCGACGCCCGCCCCAGCTTCGGCAGCGGTGCGCAGGATCGGCGCCGCATCGCCTCCGAAACGCGCGACCACCGGCTCGCCGCGCCCGAGAGCTTCGGCCCAGTCCCATTGCGCAGGATCGGCTTCGACATGCTCGACCAGCAACCGCACCTGCCCGCCACAGCATTGCCCGAGCAACGGCCCGAGCGGCCAATCCTGCACGCGCCACGTGCCCGGCGGCTGCGCCAGGATCGCGCGCGCCTGCTCGGTCGCGCGCAGTTCGAGCGCGCCGCCGCCGATCGTGCCCGCGGCATCGCCCGCAGTGACGGCCATCCGCGTGCCTGCCCCGCGCGGCGACGAGCCTTCGGTCGACAGGATCGTGACGAGCGCCACCGGCTCGCGCCCGCGCACCGCGCGCAACGCCTCCAGCCACTCGGTCATCGCGCGCGGAGGTCGCGCAGCGCGGCAAGGACGCGCTCGGGGGTGGCGGGGGCGTCGAGCGTCGGCATCCCCTTGCCCGGCACCGCGGCGGCGACTGCGGCGGTCAGCGCGCTGAACACCGAGAGGGCGAGCATGAAGGGAGGCTCGCCAACGGCCTTCGATCGATGGATGGTCGGCGCGGCGTTGTGCCCGCGCTCCCATATCTCGACCTGCATGTGGCGCGGGCGATCGTTGGCGGTCGGGATCTTGTAGGTCGACGGCGCATGGGTGCGCAGCCGCCCGCAATCATCATAGACCAGCTCCTCGGTCGTGAGCCAGCCCATACCCTGGATGAACCCGCCCTCGATCTGGCCAAGGTCTATCGCGGGGTTCAGCGAGCGACCGACATCGTGGAGGATGTCGACCGCCAGCACACGGTGCTCGCCGGTAAGCGTATCGATCGCGACTTCGCTGAGCGCGGCGCCATAGGCGAAGTAGAGGAACGGGCGTCCGGTGTGGGTGGCGCGGTCATAATGGATGTCGGGGGTGGCGTAGAAGCCCGTCGACGCCAGCGAGACGCGCCCCAAATGCGCCATCCGGCACAGGCTGGCGAACGCCACCACGTCGCCGCCCGCGATCACGCCGCCGCGCGTGAAGCGCACGTCCGCCGCAGCGACGCCGAACCTGCCCGCGGCGAAAGCGGCGAGGCGGTCGCGGATCGTATTCGCGGCGTTGTACGCAGCCATGCCGTTGAGGTCCGCGCCCGAGGAGGCGGCGGTGGCCGAGGTGTTGGGCACCTTGTCGGTGCGCGTCGCCGAGACCTTCACGACGTCGACCGGCACGGCGAACACGTCGGCGACGATCTGCGCGATCTTGGTGTGGAGCCCCTGCCCCATCTCGGTGCCGCCATGGTTGAGATGGATCGAGCCGTCGGCGTAGACGAGCACCAGCGCCCCGGCCTGGTTGAGATGCGTGGTGGTGAAGCTGATCCCGAACTTCACCGGAGTCAGCGCCAGCCCCTTCTTGACCACCGGGCTGGCGGCATTGAACGCTGCGACATCGGCACGGCGGCGGTCATAGCCGGCACGGTCGGCGAGCGCCCCGACAAGCTCGGGCGCGACATTGTCCTCGACCCGCATGTGATAGGGCGTAGTGTCGCGGCCCGGACCATAGAAATTGGCCCGGCGCACCGCGAGCGGATCGTGCCCCAGATGCGCGGCGATCGCGTCCATCACGCGCTCGATTCCCAGCATCCCCTGCGGCCCGCCAAAGCCGCGGAACGCGGTGTTCGAGACGGTGTGCGTCTTCAGCCGGCGGCTGACGATCTCGACCGCGGGCAGGAAATAGCAATTGTCCGAATGGAACATCGCGCGGTCGTTGATCGCGGGCGACAGATCGGCGGTGGCGCCGCAGCGCGAGGCGAGGTCGAGGCGGATGCCCTCGATCCGGCCCGCATCGTCGAACCCCACGTCATAGCGAATTTCGAATTCGTGGCGCTTGCCGGTAGCGACCATGTCGTCGTCGCGAGCCGCGCGGAACTTCGCCGCGCGCCCGGTGGTGGCGGCGACCAGCGCGGCGGCGGCGGCGAAGGCGGCGGCCTGGGTCTCCTTGCCGCCGAACGCACCGCCCATCCGCCGGACCTCGACGGTGATGTCGGCGTGCGCGCGCCCGAGCATCTTCGCGACCAGGTGCTGGATCTCGCTGGGGTGCTGCGTCGAACTGAGGATGTGGATCTCCCCCTGCTCGCCCGGGGTGGCGAGCGCCGCCTGTCCCTCCAGGTAGAAATGCTCCTGCCCGCCCATCTCGACCCGGCCCGCGATGCGGTGCGCCGCAGCGAACAGCGCGGCATCGGCGTCGCCGCGGCGCATGACCTGGGTCGGCTCGATCAGCGAATTGGCGGCGATCGCATCGGCGATGGTCACGAGCGCGGGCAGCGGCTCGATCACCGCCCGGCCCAGGCGCGCGGCGGCGCGGGCGGCGCGCGTGCTGGTTGCGGCGACCAGGAACAGCGGTTGGCCGGGATAGAGTATTTCGGCCTCGGCGAGCAGTCGGTCGTCGCCCGCCACCGGGCTGACGTCATTGTCGCCGGGAATATCGGCGGCGGTATAGACCGCGACCACGCCGGGCGCCGCGCGCACCGCGTCGAGATCGAGCGCGACCAGCCGGCCATGGCCATCGGTCGCGTGGCCGAAGGCGCAGTGGAGCAGCCCCGGCGGCTCGGGCAGGTCGTCGACATAGAGCGCCGTGCCCGCGACATGGAGGTCGGCGCTGTCGTGCGGCAGCGAGCGGTGGACCGCGCCGGGCGGCATCGGATCGCCCTCAGACATGCGCGAGCGCCGGGATGTCGGCCTGCTCGTGCCACAGCCGGCGCAACAGATTGCCCGCGGCGGCGAGGCGATACTCGGCGGACCCGCGCAGATCGTCGAGCGGCGCGAAATCGTCGCGCAGCGCCTCTGCCGCAGCGTCGAGGGTCTGCGCGCTCCAGGGTTGGCCGCTGAGCGCCGCCTCGCACGCCGGCGCGCGCGACGGAATGCCCGCCATCCCGCCGAACGCCACGCGCGCCGCGCCGATCCTGCCATCCGCGATCGGCAGCAGGAACGCGGCGCACAGGCTGGAGATGTCGCTGTCGAACCGCTTCGACAGTTTGACGATGCGCAGCAGCGCGCCGGGCGGGGGCTGCGGGATATGGATGCGCTCCACCCATTCGCCGGGCACGCGATCCTGCCTGCCATAGGCGAGGAAGAAATCCGCGAGCGGCAGCGTGCGGCGCGCGTCGCCGTGGCGCAACGTCAGCGTGGCACCGAGCGCGATGAGTGCGGGTGGCATGTCGCCGATCGGGGAGCCGTTGGCGATGTTGCCGCCGATCGTCCCGGCGTTGCGGACCTGGAGCCCGCCGATCCGCCGCACCAGCTCGCCCAGATCGGGGTGAAGCCGCGCCAGCGCCGCACGCGCCTCGCTATAGCGGACATTGGCGCCCAGCGTGATGCCGTCGGGCGTCTCGTCGATGATCTTCAGGTCCGCGACGTCGCCGACGAAGACGAGGCTGTCGATCTCGCGCAGCTGCTTCGTGACCCACAGCCCGACATCGGTGGCACCCGCGACGATCCGCGCCGCCGGATTGTCGGCGACGAAGGCGGACAGCTCGTCCGAGGTGCGCGGGACGAACGCCGTGCGTCCGGGGTGGCGCAACGTCAGCGGCGCGTCGCGCTGGAGCCCCCTCAGCGCGACGACGAGCGCCGGGTCCGCCGCGGGGGCCGCGGGCGGGTGCGCCTCCCCGACCGCGAGGATCGGTCCATAGCCCGTGCAGCGGCACAGATTGCCCGCGAGCACGTCGCCCACCGGCAGGTCCTCAGTCCCCTCGGCGGCGATGCTGCGCGCATAGAGCGACATCACGAAGCCCGGCGTGCAGAAGCCGCATTGCGAGCCATAGCCATCCGCCAGCGCCCGCTGGATCGGGTGGAGCGCGCCGCCTTTCGAAAGGCTCTCCACGGTGATCAGCGCCTTGCCGTCGAGCATCGGCAGGAACAGGATGCACGCATTGACTGCACGCCAGCGCACGGTGTCGCCGTGCAGGCTGCCCAGCGCAACGGTGCATGCCCCGCAATCGCCCTCGGCACAGCCTTCCTTGGTGCCGGTGCGCCGCATCCGATAGCGCAACAGGTCGAGCAGCGTGCCGGTGGGGTCGGGCGCCTCGATCGCGATCACTTCGCCGTCGAGCAGGAAGCGGATGGCATTGTCCATCTCAGCTGCCCCGATAGGTCGAATAGCCGAACGGCGAAACGAGCAGCGGCACATGATAATGCCCGTTCCCGGCGATCCCGAAGTCGATCCCGACGCGGTCAAGGAACGGCGGCTCGGGTAGCGCCACCCCCGCCGCGCGGAAATAGTCTGCGACGGCGAATTCGAGCCGGTACGCGCCGGGCGGAGCCGCGACGTCGCGCAGGCCGGCGCAGCGGCCATCGGCATCGGTCACGCCTTCGAACAGCAGCGCATCGCCCCTTTGCAGCCGCAGCGCGACGCCCGCCGCGGGGCGGCCATGCGTGGTGTCGAGGACATGGGTGCTAAGCGTCATGCGGGCGGCCATTCCACAGTGAATTCGGGTTCGGCGAAGGCGTGGAAATCCGCGAGGATCTCGGCTTTGTCGTCGAGGAAAAGCTGGTCGGCGACTCCGCCCACCAGCCGGGGCAGCGCGTGCTTCAATCCCGAGATCGCCGAGGCCGACAACCCCAGGCTGATCAAGGCCGAATAGTTGAACGCGAACAGCCCATGGAGCGACGGATCGGCGGGATCGCGCGGCAGCAGCTCGAAGCCTGGGCCCAGATAGGGGTGCGCGTCGAGCAGCGGATGCGGCTCGGGCGCGCGATACCGGTCGGCCCAGCGGGCGATCCTGTCCTGCACCAGCGCGAGTTCCGGGCGCAGCGCCGGATCGGTGACGAGCCCGGTCGAGAGCACGAGGAAGTCATAGTCGAACGTCCCGTGCGGCGTCGTGACGCGCACCGCGCTGCCGGTCTCCTCGACCGACAGCCACGGGCTGCCGAGGTGCAGATCGAAACCCGGAAACGCTGCCGCTGCCTCGAACATGTCGACCGTGGGCGGCTGGTTATGGCGGAAAAAGGCCGCCATCAGCGCATATTTCGCGGCATCGTCGAGCACCGGATAGCGCGGGATGATTCCGGCGCGCTCCATGAAGCGGATGGGGTTGATCCGCGGCAGTTCCGCGCGACGCATGAAGACGTGCGCCGCCGCAACCCCCGCCGACAGCGCGGCATGCGCATTGTCGAACGCCGAGGCGCCGCCGCCCAATATCGCAATGCGCTTGTCCGCCAGCGCGGCATAATCGATCGCGTCGGCAGTATGGGCGTAGCGGTGGCGCCCGAGCGCCTCGGCGACCATCGGCGGCGTGTGCCAGTGTCCGCCGCCCTGAATTCCGGTGGCCAGGACCACCTTGCGCGCGAGCAAAGTCTCCCCCCCGGCCAAATGCAGCCGATGCCCCCCCTCGATCGGCTCGACCAGCGTCACCCGCGCATCGTTGCGCACGGGCAGTCGCAGCACCGCGCGATACCAGCGCAGATACGCCATCCATTCGCGCCGCGGGATCTTGCCCAGCGCCTCCCAGCCCGCAGCCCCGTGCTGCGCTTCCCACCAGGCGCGGAAGCTGAGCGAGGCCACCCCCATCTCGATCGAGCCGAGATGCTTGGGAGTGCGCAGCGTCGCCATGCGCGCATAGGTGTCCCACGGGCCCTCATAGCCGGCAGGATTCTCGTCGAGCACCACCAGATTGGCGATGCGCTCGCGCAGCAGCCCGAATGCCGCACCCAGCCCCGATTGCCCGCCGCCGACGATCGCGACGTCGACCATCGGGGCCCCGGCCTGCCGGCGCGGCGCCAGCCAGTCGGCCTCGCCGAAACCGAGGCAGTCGAGGTCGTGCGCAACCCGCGCCCCCAGGTCCGTCAGGCTCACGCCACCGCTTCCAGCCGGAGCCGGACGATCTCGCCAATCTGTTCCAGCGCGTTGGCGATCTCGGTCGCGCGGTCGTTGCCCAGCCGCTGCTCCATCGCCGCGAGTATCCCCGCCTTGTCGGTCAACCGCACGCAGATGATGAAGGGGAAGCCGAACTTTGCGACATAGGCGGTGTTGAGCGCGTGGAAGCGATCGAACTCCGCCTGCGTCAACCGGTCGAGCCCGGCGCTCGCCTGCTCGGCCGCCGAAGCCGCGGTCAGGGTGCCGTCGACTGCGGCCTTGCCGGCAAGCTCGGGATGCGCGCGGATCAGCGCCAGCTGCTCGGCAGGCGTCGCGTCATGAACTACCTGCATCAGCCCGGCATGGAGGTCGGCCAGCGGCAGCCGCGCGGCGGCGCGTTCCACCACCCAGGGGCTATGCTCGAACAGCGCGGCATGGCGCGCGACAAAGGCATCGCGGTCGGCGGTCGCAGTCACGAACTGGTGCCTTCCAGCGAGACATGCGCCGCGACGACCTTCCAGCCATCGGCGAAGCGCACCCAGTTCTGGCTCTGGCGACCGCGGCGCTCCGATCCCTCGCGGAAAAACTCGGCATTGGCGGTGGCGAGGTCGGGCCCATAGGTGGTGATCGCGACGCGACCCAGCCGGCGCTGGGGCGATCCGCCGCGCCCCTTTCGGAATTCGCGGATCTCGTCGATGCCGTACAGCACCTCGCCCACGCCATAGCGCACCGTGGTCGGCGCATCGTGGAACAGCCGGTCCATCGCCGGGATGTCGTCCGCCATCAGCGCGCGCTCATATTCGTGGAAAGCGGCGGTGACTTCGGCGAGTGCCTGCGGGTCGTCGATGGTCATTGCGGATGCACCTCCTGCCAATGGCGCGCGATATCGATGCGCCGCGCGATCCAGGCGTCGCCGCTCTGGAGCACATGGTCGACGAAGCGGGCGACGGCGATCGCGCGTCCGGGACGTCCGGCGATGCGGCCATGGAGACCGACCGACATCATCCGCCCGCCCTCTTCGCGCAGCTGCTCGAAGCTGTCGACAAGGTAGCGGAAGAACTGCGCCCCCTCCGTAAAGCCGTTGAGCGCGACCATCTTCATGTCGTTGGCGTCGAGGCTGTAGGGCACGATCAGCTGCCCGCCCGCATAATAAGGCAGGTCGTCGGCATAACTGTCCGCGTCATAGACGAAGCCACCCTCCTCGGCGATCAGCCGCGCGGTATTGGGCGAGGTCCGCCCCTGATACCAGCCGAGCGGGCGCTCGCCGGTCAGCCGCGCATGGAGTTCGATCGCGCGCGCGATATGCTCGCGCTCCACGGCTTCGGGGACGGTCTGATAGTCGATCCAGCGATAGCCATGGCTGGCGACTTCCCATCCGGCGGCGAGCATGGCGTCCACCGCCGCGGGGTTCGCCGCCATCGCCGCGGCGACACCGAACACCGTCACCGGAACGCCGCGCCCGGTGAACAGCCGGTGCAGCCGCCAGAAGCCGGCGCGGCTGCCATATTCGTAGAGGCTCTCCATCGCCATCGCGCGCGCGGGATGGCTCGCCGCGCCGACCATGTCAGAGAGGAACGCCTCGCTGCGTTCGTCGCCGTTGAGGACGCTATTCTCGGCGCCTTCCTCATAGTTGATCACGAAATTGACCGCCACGCGCGCGCCATCGGGCCAGCGCGGATCAGGGGGCGTGGCGCCATAGCCGATAAGGTCGCGGCTCATCCTTCGCGCTCCCGCAAGGAGGAGGTGCGGTCGTCCGCCCGCATCACGCTTCATAGCTCCGCAACGCCGCGTCGACGCCGGCCCCCGCCTCGCACGCAAAGCCCTCCGCGCGCAGCACCGCCTCCAGCGCGCCCAGCGTAATCAGCACCTTATGCTTCATCGCGTTGTAGCCCATCGCGCCGATCCGCCAAACCTTGCCGGTGAGCGGGCCGAAGGCGGTGCCGATCTCGATCTCGAAATCGTCGCGCATCCGCCGGCGCACCGCCTCGCCGTCGACGCCCTCGGGAATCACGATCCCGGTGACATTGGTCATCCGGAAGCGATCGTCGCCATAGACCGTCAGCCCCAGCCCGCGCGCGCCCGCCGTCACCGCGCGGCCCGCCGCGGCGTGGCGCGCGAACCGCGCCTCCAGCCCTTCGCCCAGCGCGACGCGGGCGCATTCGCGGGCGCCGTACAGCATCGTCGTGGCCTCGGTGTGGTGGTTCAGCCGCTTTTCGGACCAATAGTCCATCACCATCGCAAGATCGAAATAGTTGGAGCCGATCCGGCTGCCCGCACCGTTGGCGAGATCGTCGCGCGCGATGCCCCGCTCAACATGGCGCCGCGCCAGGATGTGGGCGGCGGCACGGTCCGAGATCGTGATCGGCGCCGATCCCGATGGCCCGCCCAGGCATTTCTGGAGCCCGCCGGTGACGACGTCGATGCCCCATTTGTCGGTCTCGATCGCCATCCCGCCAAGCGTCGCGGTGGCATCGACATAGCTATACGCGCCCGCCGCGCGGCACAGCGCGCCCAACCCT
The DNA here is from genome assembly GCF_000935025.1 of Sphingomonas hengshuiensis. Classification (NCBI taxonomy): domain Bacteria; kingdom Pseudomonadati; phylum Pseudomonadota; class Alphaproteobacteria; order Sphingomonadales; family Sphingomonadaceae; genus Sphingomonas; species Sphingomonas hengshuiensis. Next base: position 768,259 of record NZ_CP010836.1, on the reverse strand, counting down.
TCGAGCGGTTGCGCCATCGTGGTCGAGGTGTCGCCATGGACGCTCGCGACCACCTTTGGCGCCACGCGCTCGATCGCCGCGGCGATCCGGTCCATCGGCACGGTCTCGCCCCAGGGCACCGACAGCATCTCGATCTTCGCGCCGATCCGCTCGCCAATCTCGCGCAGCAACAGCCCGAAACGCCCGAAGTCGACCACCAGCAGCGTGTCACCGGGCGCGAGCAGCGACACGAGAGACGCCTCGATCGCCGCCCGCGCGGTGCCGTCGATCAGGAAGGTCCAGCGGTTCTGCGTCCCGAATATCGGGCGATAGAGCGCCATCACCTGCTCCATATAGCCGGTCATCTCGGGATCGAACTGGCCGAGCAGGTCCGCCGACATCGCCCGCAGCACGCGCGGATGCGCGTTGACCGGGCCGGGCCCCATCAACAGGCGGTGCGGCGGATCGATCTCGCCAAACAGGTCAGGCGGCATATCGCGCTCCCAGGCGATCGAGGAAGCCAAGCATCACCTGGAGCGCGATTTCCGCGTCTTCGGGGGCGACATGCTCGGCAGGGTTGTGGCTGACACCGCCCCGGCACCGGATGAACAGCATCGCAGTCGGGCAGAGCGCCGCCAGGATCATCGCATCATGCCCCGCCCCGCTCACCAGCGAGAACGGCGCAATCCCCAGCGCGGCGACCGATGCTTCCAGCAGGCCGGACAACCGGCCATCGCAGGGTGCGGCAGCAAGATCGTTCGTACGCTGAATATCGAAGTCGACGTGGCGTATGTCGGCGATCGCGTGAATCCGGTCCAGAATGGCCTCTGCCGCAGCGTCGCGCCGGGCCTGGTCGCCCGCGCGGATGTCGAGCGTGAACGTCACCTGTCCCGGGATCACGTTGCCCGCGCCGGGCGCCACGTCGAGCTTGCCGACCGTCGCCACCAGATCCGATGCGTCGCGCCGCGCGACGTCCTCGACCGCGAGCACCATCTCCGCGGCGGCGGCCAGCGCGTCACGGCGCAGGCCCATCGACGTGGTGCCGGCATGGCCCGCAATGCCGGTGACCGCGACGCTGTAGCGCAACTGCGCGGCGATCCCGCTCACGATCCCCACCGGCAGCCCCGCCGCCTCCAGCGTCGGCCCCTGCTCGATATGCGCCTCCAGATAGCCGAGCGCGCCGGGGTGCCGCGCCTCGGCGAAGCGCAGCGTCGAAAGCTCGAACGGGGCAAGCGCCTCGTCGAGCGAAAGCCCGGTGCGATCCTCGGTTTCGAGCATCGCGGGATCGAGGCTGCCTGCCACTGCCCGGCTGGTCAGCATCGCGACCGGGAAGCGCGAGCCTTCCTCGTCGCCGAACGCATAGACTTCGATCGGAAACGGCATCCGCCGCCCCGCCGCATGGAGCGCGGCTACCACCTCGATTGCCAGCATCACGCCGAGCGGGCCGTCATAGCGCCCGGCATCGCGGACGCTGTCGATATGGCTGCCCAGGATCAGCGCGGGCACGTCCGGCCGGGAGCCTTCGTAGCGACCGATCAGGTTGCAGGCTTCGTCGATGCGCGTCGCCATCCCCGCCTCCTGCATCCACCCCGCCAGCGCGCGCTGGGTCGCGGCGAAGCCGGGCGTCAGGTACGCGCGGAACAGCATGCCGCGCGCGTCGCTATAGGGTGCGGCGCCCAGTTCGTCGCAGCGCGCGACCGCCCGCGCCCCGCCTACCATGCCGCCACCTGGCCATCGCTGCGCGGATCGGTGGCGCCTTCGAGCATGCCTGAGGGATGGCGCACGATCGCGCCAGAATGCCCCATCATCGACGTGAACGGATCGACCAGCTCGACCTGGTGCCCCGCCGCGCGCAGCCGCGCATACAGGTCCGGATCGAAGCGATCCTCCAGCTTCAGGCTCACGCTCTCGGCGCCCCAGGTGCGCCCCAGCAGCCAGCGCGGTCGCGTAATCGCCTCCTGCAGCGGCACGCCGAGCCAGGCATAGCGCGAGAAGAGCGCCGCCTGGGTCTGCGGCTGGCCCTCGCCGCCCATCGTGCCATAGGCCATCACCCGCCCGTCCTCGAACCGCGCCAGCGCAGGGTTGAGCGTGTGGAACGGCTTGCGCCCGGGCCGGAGCGCGTTCCACCCGTCAGGGGCGAGCCGGAAGCTGCTGCCGCGGTTCTGCCAGGTGATGCCGGTGTCGGGCAGCACCACGCCCGATCCGAACTCGAAATAGGTCGACTGGATGCAACTCACCACGCGCCCCTCGGCATCGGCGGCGCCGAACCAGCAGGTGTCGCCGGGCTGCGGCGGGTGCGGCCAGGGCAGCGCCTTCGCTGCATCGATCCGCGCCGCCATCGCATCCAGCGCGGCGGCATCATCGAGCAGTGCCTGCGGATCGACATCCATATAGGCCGGATCGCCGACCTGTGCGTCGCGGTAGAGAAATGCCTGTTTGGTCGCCTCGACCAGCCCATGGACATGCGCGAATCCGTCCGCCGCGCCCGCAGCCAGCCGATGCGCGAGCGCAAGGATCAGCAGCGAGGCAATACCCTGAGTCGGCGGCGCGGTGTTGAACAAGGTGGCGTTTCCGACGCGGACGCGCAGCGGGTGGGGCGTCGCGGCGGCATGGCGCTGGAGATCGGCGAGCGCCACGGGGCTGCCCAGATCGCTGAGCGCGCGCGCAATGTCCGCGGCCAGGCTGCCGCGATAGAAGCTGCCGAGCCCCTCCGCCGCCAGCCGCCGCAGCGTGGTGCCGAGCGCGGGCTGTCGGAGCAGATCGCCTTCCCGACAACCGTCATAGGTCGTCGCCCATGCGCCGAGCTGGTCACGCAGTTCGGCACGCTTGGTGGCAACGATCTCCGCCCCGCCGCGCGTAACCGCGACGCCGTGCTCGGCATAGTGGATCGCGTCGCGCAGCAGCCGGTCGAGCGGCAGCGCGCCGCCGCCGCGCTCCAGCGCCGCCTGCCAGCCCGAGATCGTCCCCGCCACGGTGTTCGCCGCGAGCGGACCGCGGCTGGGCACCGCGCCGAGCCCGGCATAGAGCGCAAGGTCGGCGCTGGCCGCAGCCGCGCCGCACGCATCGATAGCCCAGGTCGTCCCATCGGGTTCGGCGACCAGCCAGAAGCCGTCGCCGCCGATCCCGGTCATGTGCGGATAGACCACCGCGAGCGCCGCCGCGACGGCAACGATCGCCTCGATCGCATTGCCGCCGTCCTGAAGCACCCCCAGCCCTGCCTGGGCCGCGAGGTGATGCGGCGCGGTGACCACGCCGCGGCGTGCCCGGACGCTGTGCAGCATCAGCGGCAGTCCCCCCGTGCATCGGCGTCGGCGTGGCGCATCAAACCTCCTGCCCACCAGCCTATCACGCCCCTTTCGCAGCGCAACATCGAATTCAGTAATTACTTACTTACCGTCTCGGGCGCACCGCGCTACACTGGCCGGGATGGCAAGCGAGACGGCGAAGCGCGATCCGGCCCGCACCCGCGCGGCATTGCTCGAGGCGGCAACGCGCGATTTCGCCGCAAACGGCTTCGCAGGCGCGCGCACCGAGCGCATCGCCGCCACCGCCAAGTGCAATATCCGGCTGCTCTACCATCATTTCGAGAGCAAGGAGGGCCTGTACCGCGCCGCGATCGAGGCCGCCTATGCCGACCTCCGCGCCCGCGAGGCCGAACTGGAATACGACCTTGCCGACCCGCTAGGCTGCATCGACCGGCTGCTGCGCTTCAACTTCGCCTATTTCGAAGCCAACCCCGACCTGGACGGCCTGCTGCGCGTCGAGAACGCGTTTCAGGGCCGCTTCATCCGGCAATCGCGCCAGGTTCTGGGCGAAGGCCAGGGGCTGCGCGCGCGGATCGAGGCGGTGCTCGCCGCCGGCGTCGAACAAGGCACGATCCGGCCCGGCGTCGACCCGCTCCAGCTCTATGTCACGATCGCGGGGCTCAGCCGGTTCCACCTCGCCAATGCCTGGTCGCTGGCGATCGGGCTCGACCAGGATCTGACCAGCCCGGCATGGCGGGCCGAGCGGCTCGAGCACTGCTCGGCGATGCTGCGCGCCTGGCTCGCACCTTAGGGCCCGTGGGGATTCGCCGTGAATTGATGACCGCAGCGGCAAGGTAGATCATGGCCTTCTTGATGCCCAACGCCTGCGGATAGCGCACCGCGATCTTCTCCGCCTTCCGGTCGAACAGCAGGAACATGCGGATGAATTCGAGCGGGCGGTCCTTGGCCAGCATTCTCACCAGCAACCGATCCTGATCGGTGACAAGCTGCTCGCCGCCCCAAAGATGGTCGAAATGGCGTTTCCGGCGCACTGGATCGCGCGGGATTTCAGGAAAGCCCTCAGGCGCCTTCGCCACCCCTCGAAAGCGGAACCGTCACCGATGCCGCCAGTCCGCCGCCTGCCGCTTCGTCAAGCGTAAGCGCACCGCCATGGAGCGTCGCGAGTTCGCGCGCGATGGCGAGGCCGAAGCCGTGACCGTCGCTGCGCTCGTCCAGCCGCACCCCGGCCTGGGTGGCGCGCGCGCGATCCTCGGTGGGGATGCCCGGGCCGTCATCGGCTATCGTGATGCGCGCAACCCTGCCTTCGGCCCGCGCGCGGACTGCAACGCGCGAACGGGCATGGCGCATGGCGTTGTCGAGGAGGTTTCCGAGCAGTTCGTCGAAATCCGCCGGGTCGATCGCGACCATCAGATGGGGGGTGACGTCGACCGCTATCGCGATCCGGCGATCCGCGTGGAGGCGCGCGATCACCTCCAGCAACGCGCGCACCGCAGCGTCCAGCGGGGTCGCCGCGCGAGTCGATGCCGCCGCCATTCGTGCGCGGGCGAGATGATGGCGGATCGTCCGGTCGATCCGCTCGACCTGCTGTTCACGCGGATCGCCGCGGAGCGCCAGCGCCAGTGTCGCGACCGGCGTCTTCAGCGCATGCGCCAGATTGGCCGCCGAGCCCCGCGCGGCGGCGAGCGCGGCTTCGTTGTCGCGAACCAGCGCGTTCAGTTCGTCGGCAAGCGGGCGCAGCTCGCTCGGCTGGGCGCCGCCGATGCTATGCGCGCCGCCCGCCCGGATCGCGACCACCGCATCGCGCAGGCGCCGCACGGGCCGCAGCCCCAGCCGGATCTGGAGCCACGCCGCCGCCCCGAGCACCAGCCCCAGCGCCGCCAGCGTCAGCAGGAGCGGCAACAGCGTATCGCGCACCGGTCGTTCGATCACGTCGCGCGGGGCCGCGGCGGTCAACAGCACCACGCCCGCGCTGGTCTGGATGCGGAGCTGGCGCGCATGCACCCGCTCTCCCCTGGCATCGCGCCCGTCGATCGGCCGCACCGGTTCGGCGCCCGCATCGTGCTCCCGCCGGGGCCGCGGCGGCGCGATGTCGGCGACCGGCATGTCGTCCGACCCGAAACCGGCCAAGGGCGTCTCGATGCGCCATCGCCAGCCCGGCCCCGCCTCCAATGCGCCTTGCAGCCGAGCCAAGCGGGGGCGATCGATCGACCCGTCATTGCCGACCGCGCTCGCGATCAGCGCCAGTTCGGCATCCAGCCGCCGGTCGATCCCCTGGGTGACGAACCGCGCCAGCACGCCCGCGATCAGCGCCCCCGCCAGGGCCAGCGCGATCGCCGTCGCGACTGCCGACAACAGCAGCATGCGCCCCTGGATCGAGTGCGGGACCAGCCTCATGCCGTGCCGTCCCTCAGCATATAGCCGCGCCCGCGAACCGTTTCGATCCGGTCGGCGCCGATCTTCTTGCGCAGCCGCCCGACAATGACCTCGAGGCTGTTCGAATCGACATCAGCATCGCCTTCATAGACGCGCTCGAGCAGCGCGAGACGCTCGATGACCGCGCCCTTCGACAGCATCAGCGCCGACAGCACGCGCCATTCGAGCGCCGTCAGCCGCAGCGGCAGGCCGTCGAGTTCGAACTGCCCGGTCTGCGATTCGAAAGCGAGCGGGCCGCTTTCGATCCGCGTCGCGGCGTGCCCCGCCGAACGCCGCACCAGCGCGCGGAGCCGCATCGTCAGTTCCTCGATCCGAAACGGCTTGGTCAGGAAATCGTCGGCGCCCGCCTTGAACCCCGCCACCTTGTCCGACCAGGCATCGCGTGCGGTCAGGATCAGCACGGGCACGCTGCGCCCCGCCGCGCGCCAGTCGCGCAGCACCGTCACGCCGTCCTTGCCGGGCAAACCGAGGTCCAGCACGACCGCGTCATAATGTTCGGTATCGCCGAGATGCGCGGCGTCGATTCCGTTCGCGACCAGATCGACCGCGCAATTTTCCTGCCGAAGCGCCTGGGCGATCGCGGGCCCCAGGTCGGGATCGTCCTCTACGAGCAGAATGCGCATGCCGGCTGACTAGCTCCGCTGCTTAAACCGAAACTGAACGCGCGGGTTCAGCGGGGTGTGGGCACTGCCTGCGTAGAAGCTTCTTCATCGACATGTGAAGGAGAAAGACGATGACGGGTTTCAAGGACAGGTTGCCGCAGCTTGGACGGCGCAGCGGACTGGGCATCGGCGCGGCGGTGTTGCTGGCGCTGGGCGCCGCGGGCGGCGCAGGCGCGGTGTCGCTGACGCGGCCCTCGGTTCAGATGGCGCCGATGGTGAACACCCCGATCGCCAAATTGGCGGCGAGCAGCGGCATCGTGACCGTGAAGGGCCGGATTGCGGAAGTCTATGGCGACCGCTTCGTGCTCCAGGACCAGACCGGACGCACGATGATCGACGCCGGTCGCGAAACCGGGGCGAGCCCGGTCGTGGGCCAGACCGTCACCGTGCAGGGGCGTTTCGAGGAGGGCCAGTTGCACGCCGCCTATCTGGTCGGCCCGGATGGCAAGGTCAGCGTGATGGGTCCGGCAGGCGGGCCTCGCCCCGACGGCCCGCCGCCACCGCCGGGAGGCCCGCGTGATCGGCCTGAGCCCGCGCCGCCGCCCGCGCCCGCGGGCTGCGGGGTTGCCGCGCCGCAGCCGGGCACCGCGCCGGGCGCCCCGCCCCTCCCGTCGCGGCGCCCGTTGCGGTTGCGGCGCCCCCGACGCTGAACGCGCAATAATCTCCCTGGCCCGGCTTCCCGACGGGAGCCGGGCCAGATGCGTAGGGGCTGGCTTCACCCGCTCCCGCTCGCTCGCTATAGCCGGGCCATGGCAGCCACCACCCCCGCGACCAAGGCGCTCGACGCCGCCGGAGTGGCCTTCACGCTGCACCGCTACGGCTATGATCCCGGCGCCGAGCGCGTCGGGTTGCAGGCGGCGGAGGCACTGGGCGAGGCGCCGCAGCGCGTGCTCAAGACGCTGATGGCGCTGGTCGACGGCAAGCCGGTCTGCGCCATCCTGCCCTCCGACCGCGAAGTCGCGATGAAGAAGCTCGCGGCGGCGTTCGGGGGCAAGGCGGCGGCGATGATGAAGCCCGCCGATGCCGAGCGGATGACCGGATACCGCGTCGGCGGGATCAGCCCCTTCGGGCAGCGCCGCCGCGTGCCGACGGTGATCGAGGCGACGGCGCTTGCCGAGGCGCTGGTCTATCTCAACGGCGGGCAACGCGGGTTGCAGGTCCGGCTGGATCCCAATGCGGCGGCGGCGGTGCTGGGGGCCGTGGCCGTGTCGCTGGTGGCGTGAGCTATACCCGCGCCATCCGGGGAAAAAGAAAGAAGGTTTCTCGCGCAAAGACGCAAAGCCGCAAAGAAGGAAGAGGGCCTGGCGGCGCAGCCTGATGTCCTTCTCTTTGCGGCTTTGCGCGATAATATTCTGGAAGTTTTAGCGCACACAAAGCCACGAAGGCACGAAGCAAGAAACGCCCAGCACAATTCTTCTTCGTGCCTTCGTGGCTTTGTGTGAGAATAATCTGCCTGCGGCTGGTTGCGTGAGCAATGGCGCGGGAGGACTTATCGTATGCTTGAATTTTGTACACAAAACCACGAAGCCACGAATTAAAAAACCAGCCCGTACGGCGATCGGTGCGGCCCCAGTCGATATTCCTGGGATAAAAGTAAGATTTTTTCGCGCAAAGGCGCAAAGAAGAAATACGCCCGGCGGCGCGGCCTGACTTCTTTTCTTTGCGCCTTTGCGTCTTTGCGCGAGAAATATTCTTGAAGTTTTAGCGCACACAAAGCCACGAAGGCACAAAGGAAGAAACGCCCCTGCACCCTTCCTCTTCGTGCCTTCGTGGCTTTGTGTGAGAAAAATCTGCCTGCGGCGCACCGCCCCCGGAGTGCCAGGGTCAGTCGACGACCACCCCGCCCTTCATCACTGCCGCCGGGCGCTCCAGCACGCGGATGTCGCGCAGCGGATCGCCCGGCACCGCGACCATATCGGCATAGCGCCCCGGCGCGATGGCGCCGACGTCCTTGTCCCAGCGCAGCAATTCCGCCGCGACCGTCGTCGCCGACTGGATCGCCTGCATCGGGGTCATCCCCCATTGGACCATGTACGCGAACTGGCGGGCGTTGAACCCGTGCGGATACACTCCGGCATCGGTGCCGAACGCGATCTTCACCCCGGCTTTCACCGCGGCGCGAAACCCCTCGCGCTGGGCGACCGTGGTCTCCAGATTCTTGCGCAGATATTCGGCGGGCCAGCCGGCCTTGCGCCCCTCGGTATCGATATAGTCGCCGTTATAGATGTCCATGACCAGCCACACGCCGCGCGCCTTGGCCAGCGCGATCCCCTCGGCATCGATCAGCGAGGCATGCTCGATCGAACGAACCCCGGAGCGGATCGCGGCCTTGATGCCCTCGGCGCCGTGCGCGTGGGCCGTCGCATAGCCGCCATTGGCAGCCGCCTCCGCCACCGCCGCGCGCATCTCGGGCTCGGACAGCTCCAGCCGACCGGGCTCGGTGCCGACCGCCAGCACCGCGCCGGTCGCGAGCAGCTTGATGCTGTCGACGCGGTGCTGGAATAGATACCGCACCCGCTCGCGCGCCTCTTCGGGGCTGCGGACCACGCCCATCCGCATGTCGGCGGGGATCGTCACATCGGGCGCAAAGCCGGTGACGTCGCCGCCGCCGCCGGGAACGGTGATATAGGCGCCGACCACGTTCATCCGCGGCCCCGGCACCCATCCCGCCGCGATCGCATCGCGCAGCGCCACGTCGCTGAGGCCGCGATAGGTGCCGACGTCATGGACGCTGGTGAACCCGGCGCGCAGCGTCGCGCGGGCATTGTCGGCGCCCTTCAGCACCGTCTCGGCCTGCGAATGGAGAAGGGGCGTCGCGGGGTTGGAATCGGCGAAGTCGGCCAGATGCGTGTGCATGTCGATCAGTCCGGGCAGCACGGTATAGGCGGTCCAGTCGGTCACCGGCCCGTCGCCGGGCGCGCCCGTCCAGGGCGCGACCGATGCGATGCGCTCCCCCTCGATCCGCACGAGCTGGTCGTCGAGCACGCGGCCCGCCACCACGTCGACCAGATGCCCGGCATGGACATAGCGGACCTGCGCCGCCGCGACGCCCGGCACCAGCAGCAACGCCGCCACCACAACGCGCTTCACAAAATTCCGCATATCCCCCGCGCCCCCGTTGACCCACCGCCGATGCGGGCTAGTTTTACGCTCGTTCAACAGGGAGACAAGCCGATGCGCGCGCTCGGATATGCTGCACTTCTGGCGCTGGCGACCGCCGCCCCCCATGCCGCCTTCGCGCAGGGCAATCCGCAGGCCGAGGCGGAGGCGCTCGACCTGCTGAAGCGCGGCATCGCCTTTCGCACCGTTGCCGGGCCGGGCAACCAGACGCCCGCTTATGCCGCCTATCTGAAGGGCGTGCTGGTCGCGGGGGGCTTTGCGGCGGAGGATGTGCGCGTCGAGACGGTCGACGACACCGCCTATCTGGTCGCGCGCTATCGCGGCACGGGCAAGGCGAAGAAGCCGATCCTCGTCTCCGGCCATATGGACGTGGTGGAGGCCAAGCCCGCCGATTGGGAGCGCGATCCGTTCACCCCGGTCATCGAGAATGGCTATATCTTCGGTCGCGGCGCCAGCGACATGAAATATGATTTGTCGACGATGGTAGCCACCATGCTCCAGCTCAAGCGCGAAGGGTTCAAGCCGGGGCGCGACATCGTGCTGCTGTTCTCGGGCGATGAAGAGACGTCGATGAAGACGACGATGGCGCTCGCCGATCAGTTTCCCGATGCCGAGCTGCTGCTCAACATCGATGGCGGCGGCGGCGACTATGACGAGGCGGGCAAGCCGCATCTGTTCGGGGTGCAGGGCGCGGAGAAGACCTATGCCGATTTCGCGCTGACCTTCACCAATCCCGGCGGCCATTCGAGCGCGCCGCGCAAGACCAATGCGATCACCCAGCTCGCCCGCGCGCTGGAGCGGATCGGCGCCTATGAATTTCCGGGCCAAGTCAACGAGATCACCCGCGCCAGCCTGCTCGCCAGCGCGAGCACCGAAGCCGACCCCAGGCTGGCCGACGCGATGCGCCGCTTCGCCGCCAACCCGGAGGATGCGTCGGCGCGGACCACGCTGCGCGCACAGCCGGGGCTGGTGGGGCAGACCGGCACGACCTGCGTCGCGACGATGGTGAATGCCGGCCATGCGCTCAACGCGCTGCCCCAGCGCGCGACCGCGAACATCAATTGCCGCATCTTCCCCGGCACCCCGGTCGCCGCCGTCGCGGCAAAGCTGGTCGAAGTGGTCGGCGATCCCGCGATGAAGATCGAGACGCTGGAGAGCGGCAGCGTCGCCAGCGACGCATCGCCGCTGCGCCCCGATCTGATGGCGGCGGTCACGGGCGCGGTCCATGCCCGCTTTCCGGGCGTGCAGGTGGTGCCGGTCATGTCCTCGGGCGCGACCGACAGCATGTGGTTCCGGGCAAAGGGCGTGCCGAGCTATGGCATCAGCCCGGTATTCTCCAAGGCATCGGACAGCTTCGCGCATGGTCTGAACGAACGCACGTCGCTGGGCGAAATCGCGCCGTCGATCGTGTTTTACAAAAGGGTGCTGACCGCGCTGGCAAAATAGCCCATTCCGCCCCGGAACGGGGAGGGGGACCATGCGCAGCATGGTGGAGGGGCCGCGCCGCAGGCGCGGGACTCGCGAGCCGATAGCGACCCCGCCGTCTGCGCGGCACCCCTCCACCACGCCCTGCGGGCGCGGTCCCCCTCCCCGTTCCGGGGAGGAATTGGGTTACCCCAGCAGCACTGCAATCCAGCGCTCCGCGATCGTCGCGGCATCCTCCGCGCTCACGGCCTCAGGCGCGAGGCACAGTTCCAGCCATAGCCCGTCAACCAGCGCAGTAAGCGCGATCGCCGCCAGCCGGACCTCGCCCGCCGGAACCCCGCACTCCGCCATCAGCGCCTCCAGCCCCGCGCGATATTCGCCATAAACCTGCGCATGGAGCGCCGCCATGTCCGGGTTCGCCTTGGCCAGCGACCAGAAGGCGATCCACGTCGCCAGCAGCCGCGGATCGGCGATCGGGTCGCGGAAACTGGCCGAGACATAGGCGAGCAGCCGCGCGCGCGGATCGGTGCCCGCCCCGGCAACGGCATCGGCCAGCGCGATCGTCACCCGCTCGCCCGTCGCGCGATACGTCTCGGCGATCAGCGCGTCGATGCCTTCGAAATAATGGCGCAGCAGCCCCGGCGACACCCCCGCGCGCGCACAGATGGTGCGGACAGAGGCGCCGGAGGCCCCCCGCTCGCCCAGCACCTCCGCCGTCGCCGCGATCAGGCTGGCACGGCGGGCGTCGGGTTCGGCACGGGTGTAGCTGCGGGTCATGCGGTCGGGTTCTACACCGGCACCGCTTGCGCGACACCCCTTGCTATTATACACTCGTGCAACAACTCCAGGAGCCGCGCATGGCGCATCGTTTCGCAGAGGCAGAGCGGGCCGATCCCGACGACGGGCTCAGCCTGCCCGGCTGGCTCTATACCGATCCCGAATTCCTGGGCGTCGAGATCGACCGCGTGTTCCGCCCGTCCTGGCAGATCGTCTGCCATGTCAGCGACATTCCGGCGCCCGGCGATTATCACACGCTCGACTATATCGGCGAAAGCGTCCTCGCGATCCGGGGGCAGGACGGGGCGGTGCGCGCCTTCACCAATGTCTGTCGCCACCGCGCGATGCGGCTGGTCGAGGGGCCGGCGGGGTGCGCGAAGAAGCTGGTCTGTCCCTATCACGCCTGGACCTATGAGACTGACGGGCGGCTGTCGGGCGTGCCGATGCGCGCCGACTACAGCACGCTCGATCCGGCGCAGCACGGGCTCGCGCCGGTCGATGTCGAGGTCTGGCGCGGCTTCGTGTTCGTGCGTCTGCGCGACGATGGCGGGCCATCGGTCGCGGCGATGATGGCGCCCTATGATGCCGAGATCGCGCCCTATCGCTTTGAGGAGATGCGCACGATCAGCCCGGTGCGGCTGCGCGATCGGGCGGTCAACTGGAAGAATGTCGGCGACAATTATTCGGACGGGCTCCACATCCCCGTGGCGCATCCGGGGCTGACCCGGCTGTTCGGCAAAAGCTATGCGATCGAGGCGCAGCCCTGGGTCGACAAGATGTCGGGGTACCTCACCGACCGGCCCGGCAATCTGTGGGAGGAATTCTACCGCCGCCATTTGCCGCACGCGCCGCACCTACCGCCGGAGAACCAGAAGCTGTGGCTCTATTACAAGCTGTGGCCCAACCAGGCGTTCGACATTTATTCGGACCAGATCGACTTCATGCAATGGCTGCCAACCGGCCCGACAAGCTGCGTGCTGCGGGAAATGGCGTTCGCGCTGCCCGACGACCGGCGCGAGATGAAGCTGGTGCGCTATGCCAATTGGCGGATCAACCGGATGGTCAATGCCGAGGACACCTGGCTGATCACCAATGTCCAGCAGGGCATGGCCTCGCAAAGCTATACCGTCGGCCCGATCGGCGACAGCGAAGTCTGCCTGCGCAGCTTCGCGCGCAAGATACGCGGGCTGATCCCCGAGGCACGGCTGCACCGCGCGCCGGCGCCGGGGTGGTCGCGGCGGGGGCGAGCGCTGGCGGACTAGCCCCCTGCCCGCTTGCGAGTTTCAGGTGAAACTCTCGACCGGGCGTTTCGAGGATGGCGGGGGCCCACCCCCGACCCCTCCCGCAAGCGGGAGGGGAGAAAGGTACGGAAATGACCACCCACTACGACGCACTCATCATCGGCGGCGGCCATAACGGCCTGGTCTGCGCCTTCTACCTCGCCCGCGCGGGGCTGAAGGTCCGCGTGCTGGAGCGCCGCGCGATCGTCGGCGGCGCGGCGGTGACCGAGGAGTTTCACCCCGGCTTCCGCAATTCCACCGCCAGCTACACCGTCAGCCTGCTCCGGCCCAAGGTCATCAAGGACATGCGGCTGCACGAGCGCGGCTGGCGGATCATCGAGCGGACGATCAGCAACTTCTTCCCGCATGACGGCGGCTATCTGAAGCTGGGCGGCGGCCAGGCGCGGACCCAGGCCGAATTCGCGCGCTTCAGCCAGAAGGATGCCGACACCTTCCCCGCCTATGAAGCGGCGCTTGAGCGCGTTGCCGAAGTGCTGCGCGACCTCTCGCTCAAAACGCCGCCCAATGCCGGCGGCGGCATCCGCGCGCTGCTGTCGGCGGCGATGCAGGGCAAGCAACTGGCGGGGATGGACATCGAGGCGCAGCGCGACGTGATGGACCTGTTCGTCAAGTCCGCGCGAAGCTTCCTCGATAGCTGGTTCGAGCATCCGTATATCCAGGCCGCGTTCGGATTCGACGCGGTGGTCGGCAATTATGCCAGCCCGGACACGCCGGGCAGCGCCTATGTGCTGCTCCACCATGTCTTTGGCGAAGTGAACGGCAAGAAGGGCACCTGGGGCCACAGCGTCGGCGGGATGGGCGCGATCACGCAATATATGGCGGAAGCGTGCGTCGAGGCGGGAGTCGAGATCAGCCTGGAGGCCCCCGTCGCGCGCGTGCTGGTCGACGGCAATCGCGTCGCGGGCGTGCGGCTGGAGAGCGGCGAGGAGATTGCAGCAGGGGTGGTCGCGTCCAATGCCGGCCCCGCGCTGCTGTTCCGCCAGCTCGTCGATCGTGCCGACCTGACGCCCGAATTCGCCCGGCGGATGGATCATTTCAAGGCGGGATCGGGCACCTTCCGGATGAACGTCGCTTTGTCCGAACTGCCCGACTTCACCGTGCTGCCGGGCAAGGAAAAGGCCGAACACCACACCGCCGGGATCATCATTTCCCCGACGCTCGACTATATGGACCAGGCCTTCACCGACGCGAAGGCGTTCGGTTGGTCGAAGGCGCCGATCGTCGAGATGAAGCTGCCCACCAGCGTCGATAACAGCCTCGCCCCGCCGGGAATGCACATCGCCAGCCTGTTCTGCCAGCAATTCGCCCCCGTCCTGCCCGATGGCCGGAGCTGGGACGACGCGCGCGAGGCGGCGGCGGAGGCGATCATCGATACGGTGACGCAGCACGCGCCCAATTTCCGCGCCTCGATCCTGGGCGTGCAGATCCATTCGCCACTCGACCTGGAGCGCAAGTTCGGGCTGATCGGTGGCGACATCATGCACGGGCATATGTCGCTCGACCAGCTCTGGGCGGCGCGCCCGGTGCTCGGCCACGGCGATTACCGCGCGCCGATCAAGGGACTGTATATGTGTGGCGCGGGTACCCATCCCGGCGGTGGCGTCACCGGCGCTCCGGGGCACAATGCCGCGCATGAAATCCTGCGCGACCGCAGCCTGTTGGGGCGTCTGTTCGGCTAAACGGCGGGCACCGCGCGCGCTGCCCCGCGCAGCAGGTAGAGCGGGATCGCCGTCAGCATCAGTACCAGGCTGAGCCCGCCGGCCTCGACGCCGGAGCCCCACATCGCCCACAGGCTGAACGCGATCCCCGCCAGCGCCAGCGGGCGCGCAATGCCCATCACCAGCGCCGACACGCACGCGCCGATATACAGCCACAGGCTTGCCGCGGCAGTCAGGCGGAGCATGAAATCGACCAGCCCCGCCGTGGTCCGCGCGGTGTTGCTGAGCACCAGGATGCTCGCGATCACGCTGGCGGCGAGAAGCGCGGCGACCGGCACGTCGCGGCGACTGGTGCGCCCGATCCAGCGCGGCAGCACGCCCGCGCGCGCCATGCCGAGCGGCACTTCGCCCTGCAACAACACCCAGCCATTGAGGCAGCCGATCGTCGCGATCGCGGCAAAGCCCGCGACCGCGAGCCCCGCGCCCTCGCCCAGATAGGTCTGGACGAACAGCGCGACCGGCGCAGTCGATGCGGCCAGCGCGCCGCCGGGCATCGCCAGGACGATCCCGGTCGATACGATCAGGTACAGCGCGCCGGTGAGGATCAGCCCGGTCATCGTCGCGCGCACGACGTTGCGCGCGGGGTCGCGGATACGCTCGGCGGCGATGCTCGCGCCTTCGAACCCGACCAGCGCGAAAAAGGCGAGCGTCAGCGCCGGGGTGAGCTGGCCCAGCGCAAAGGGCGGCTGCGGATGGTTGGCGAACTGATGGCCGCCGCCGAGCACGAACGCCGCGAGCATCAGCACCACTGCGACCAGCGGGGCGAGCTTGAGCACGGTCGTGAGAACCTGGAACCGCCCTGCCGCGCGCGCGCCGCGCAGATTGAGCAGCGTGATCAGCCAGATCAGCGCCACCGCCGACACCGCCTGTGCCACCGGCGTCGCCGCCAGCGGGGGCCAGAACACCGCGAGATAGCGCACCGCGGTCAGCGCGATGATCGCATTGGCGCTCCACACGCTGACCCAATAGCTCCACCCGACGAGCAGGCCGGGAAACGGGCCCAGCGCCGCGGCGCAGATCGCCACCGCCCCCGTCGCCTCGGGCATCGCCGCCGCCAGCC
Source organism: Sphingomonas hengshuiensis (assembly GCF_000935025.1). NCBI lineage: Bacteria > Pseudomonadati > Pseudomonadota > Alphaproteobacteria > Sphingomonadales > Sphingomonadaceae > Sphingomonas > Sphingomonas hengshuiensis. Next base: position 752,518 of record NZ_CP010836.1, on the reverse strand, counting down.
GGACAAGGACCAGCGCAATGATCGCCGCGCCCCCAATCGCCGCGATCCACGCCGCCACCCCGGTCCAGCCGAATGGCGCGAGCTGGCCCGGCATCACGAAGATGCCCGACCCGATCATCCCGCCGACGACCAGCGCGGTCGCCATCCAGAAGCCGAACGGGCGTTTGGTTTCGTCCATTGTCGGAGCCCCTCACCGCACGACTATCACATATGGAGCCGGGGTCTCCTCCTTTACTTGCCGTCATGCTTGTAACTTGCCAAATGCAGCATTGCATGAAGAATGCGGTGCGGCTTCGGCGGGAAGTTCGAATCATGCAAGGGTCGCAGAGCCCGTAGTTCAGCGTGAACAGCCCGCTGTAAGGTCATTGAACCCGAACAGTCGCTTGGGCCTCTGCAAGGCAAGCCCGATTGCGCAAGCCCGGGAGACGATGACCATGACGTATGTGGGTATCGATGTTTCGAAGGATCGCCTGGACGTCCATGTCTCGCCCGCGGGCGAGGCCTGGACGGTCGGGCGCGATGCCGAGGGTCTGGAGGCGCTGGTCGCGCGACTGGGCGTATCGGCACCTTTGTGCATCGGGTTGGAGGCGACCGGCGGCTATGAAACGGTGGTGGCTGCCGCGCTGGGGGCCGCAGGCTTGCCGGTGGCGGTGATCAATCCCGCGCAGATCCGCCATTTTGCGCGCGCATTGGGCAAGCGCGCCAAGACCGACCCGATCGATGCGGCAGTGATTGCGCGCTTTGTCGAGGCGACGCGCCCGCCGCCGCGCGCGCTGGCGGATACCGAGACGCGCGCGCTGGCCGACCTGGTGGCGCGGCGCCGGCAGATCATCGCGATGATGGTGAGCGAGCGCCAGCGGCTGCGGCGCGCAACGCTTTTGCCGCTGCGCAAAAGCATCGAGCGCCTGCTGGCTGCGCTGCAAAAGGAACTGTCCGACCTCGAACGGACGATCGACGAGGCCGTGCGCGGCTCGCCCTTGTGGCGCGATCAGGAAGCGCTGCTGACCTCGATCCCAGGCGTCGGCCCGACCACCGCCCGCACGCTGCTCGCCGAACTGCCCGAACTCGGCCAGCTCGGACGCCGCCAGATCAGCGCGCTCGCTGGCGTCGCGCCCTGGACCCGCCAGTCCGGCCAATGGCGCGGAAAGGCCATGATCGGCGGAGGACGCCCCACCGTTCGCTCGGCCCTCTTCATGGCCGCACTCGTCGCCAGTCGCTACAATCCCGTGCTCCAGGCGCTCTATCAGCGCCTCGTTGCCAGCGGAAAACCCAAAAAGGTCGCCCTGATCGCCCTCGCCCGCCGCCTGCTCACCTTCGCAAACGCCATCCTGAGGAGCAAATCCCCATGGCTCGCCGCTTGACGCCAAAGACAGTCGCTGAACTTGTTTCAGCATCCAACCCTCAGCCCGCACCGCAGCTGCTTGTGGCGCGTTGGATGCTGAAACAAGTTCAGCATGACGTCGAAAAAGACGGCGCTGGCATCAGTTTACCCCAGCGCGAACCAGCCCCTAGAATTTCCGCCCCAGCCGCACCCCGATCGTCCGCGGCTGGATCGGATAGCTGTACAGCGTCCCCCCGCACGTACCCACGCCGCACTGCGCGGTGCGGAACTGGCCGCCGACGACGTCGAAGGCGTTCCGGGCATAGACTTCGATCGTATAGTCGGCGAACGCCACGCCCGCCGCGAAATCCGCCGTTGCAAACGCCTTTTGCGTGCCGAATGCGGCGCGGGCGTCGGTGCGCAGGTCGAACAATATATCGCCCTGATACACCATCGCGCCCTGCACATGCGCCACTGCGTCCCCGCCCACCGGGAATTCATAGCGCGCCTGGGCATTGCCCTTGAACTTCGGCGTGATCGGCAGCCGCGTTCCCGCCGGCGCCTGCTCGCTATTGCCCTCTGGCACCGAGCAATCGGTCGACAGCACCCGGCAATAGGGCGAGACCAGCTTGGCGTCGTTATACGCCCCCGACACCGACAGGCTAAGCCCCGTCACCGGGCGCACCGTCAATTCCGCTTCCACGCCGCGAACGCGCGCATTGCCGGCGTTCTGGATCTCGGTCAGCCCGTTGGCACCGAGATACGAGAATTGCATGTCGGTCCAGTCGAGCTGGTAGATCGCGCCATTGAACGTCGCATGCTTGTCGAGGAAGCTCGTCTTCCACCCGATCTCGTAATTGTCGATAAAGTCCGATCCGAACGGCGGCAGCGTCCCGCGCCGGTTGATCCCGCCGGGGCGGAAGCCGCGCGACATCGTGCCATACAGCATCACCCCGTCGACCGGGCGCCACGTCAGGTTGAGCTTGTGGGTGAAGCCCCAGTCCTTCACGCGCTTGTCGAGATTGGTACACGGGCTTCCCGCCACCTTGGCCGCCGCGAAGCATTGCCGCTCGCCGGTGTTGCCGAAACCGGCGCCATAGCCGAAAAAGCCCACCAGCGAATTGTCGTATTTGAAGATGCGCGTGCCCATCGTCGCCGAAACCTTGGGCGTGATGTCGACGGTGAGTTCGCCGAACCCGGCATAGTCGCGGTCGACGCGATATTGCTTGGTCAGCCAGATCGTGTCGGCCCAGCCCGGCACCTCCAGATCGTCGGCGAGGCCGGGGATGACATAGTCCTGTTGGATATTGTGCGTCTGGCGCTGGTAGAAACCGCCGAAGATCAGGTGTGCGGGGCCCTGCTCCCAGGCGAAGCGCAGCTCGTGGCTCTGCTTGGTAAAGCGATCGACGCCGATCACCTGCTGGTTCGACACCGGATTGCCGGCGTTATCGACATAATAGGCGCCGTATCCGAACAGCGCGTCGTAATAATAGGCATAGTCCGAATAGTCGCTCTGCGTCTCGACCTTGCGCTTCAGATAGCTGCCCGCATAGGTCACGTCGAAACTGCCGATCTTGCCCTCGATCGTCAGCGCCGCCTGGAACCATTCGTCCTGCAGCCCCTCGGGATTATACTGCGCCGTCTTGTAGGCGCCGCGATCCATTTCATAGGCGAAGGAGCCGTTGCTCTTCTGCTTCTGCGCCATGATCTGCGGCGTCACCGTCCAGCTGTCGTCCAGCTCCAGCTTGAGCGCCGCGCGGCCGCCATAGGTTTCGACGTCGTTGTAATCGTCCTTCGCATAGGCGGTGTTCTTGACGGTATTGGTGCCGGGGATGTCGAAATCGGGCCCCAGCGTCGGAAAGACGCGGGTCGCGGCGACATTGTCGATATAGCCGGCATCCTTGTCGTACCAGCCGACGACGCGCAGCGCAGCGCTGCTCGACAGCGGCAGGTTGACGAAGCCCTCGCCGACATAGCCCTGGCCGCCATGGCTGACGGTGTTACCCTCGACATTGACCGCGCCGTAGAAACCGCTGGTGTCGGGCTTGTTGGTGATGATGCGGATCGTGCCCGCCTGGCTGGAGGCGCCGTACAGCGTGCCCTGCGGCCCGGCCAGCGCCTCGACCCGCGCGACGTCGTAAATATGGAGGTCGAGCGCGCCCTGGATCGTGGTGATCGGCGCTTCGTCGAGATAGGTGCCTACGCTGGGCAATTGCCCCGAATGGTTGATCGTCTCGCCCGACGCGATGCCGCGGAAATAGACCACCGACGCGCCCGGCCCCGCGGTCTGATACGAAAGCGCGGGCAGATAGCGCGCATAATCGTCGAAATCCTGTATCTGCAGCTCGTCAAGCTTCTCGGTCCCCAGCGCGACGATCGACAGCGGCACGTCCTGGAGATGCTGTTCGCGCTTCTGCGCGGTCACGACGATTTCGTTGCTGTCGACGACGCCGCTGTCCTGCGCGAAGGCGGGCGTCGCGGCGATCGCGGTGGAGGCGAGCAAAGCCCCGATAAGAGCCCTGGACGAAGTCTGCACGCGCGTCACCATGGCCGTTCCCCCTGCTGTGTTACCAAGCTGTTACGGGGCCGGAATTGTGTCAAGGCGTTTCACACCGCAGCGCACAATGCACGATCAGGAAGGTTTTGTGTGTTGCTCCGGCGCATCAGCATAGTGGTCGACGACGTCGCCCAGCGCGTCGCGCAGCGGCCCCAGCCATGGCGCGAAATGCCGCCATTGCTCGACCGCATCGGCATAGATTGGCTGGCGGACCTGTTCCGCGCTGGGGGTGCGCACCGCGCGATCGGTCTGGTGAAACGCCAGGCAGGCGGGGTCAAAATCGACGCCGACATAGGCGAGCAACCGCCGCACCTCACCCTCCAGATCGCCAACCAGCCGCTCATAGATGACGCGGTGGACCCGCCCCGGCAGCGCGGCGTCGACCACCGCCATCATCGCTACATAATCGGCATAATAACGGCCCAGCTCGGTCAGGTCATAGGCAAAGCCCTGCCCCCGCGCGAAATGCTGTTTGTAGCAGGAGAAGCAACACCCCATCGGGTGCCGCCGCACATCGATGATCCGGGCATTGGGCAGGATCAGGTGGATAAGCCCGGCATGCGCGAAATTATTGGGCAGCTTGTCGATGAAAAACGGCCGGTCGGTCTTGCGTTGGATGCGCGTCAGCGCGAGATACTCGCGCCCCAGCGCCGCGCGCGCATCGGGGGTCAGCTCGGCCAGCACTTCCGGATAATAGCTCCCCTCGCCGCGCAGCCGCCGCCCCGCCAGTTGCCGGACGATCCCGGTGAGATCGGGAAGCTCCATCGTCCCCTCGATCAGCGGGTGGCTCGACAATATCTGCTCGACCAGGGTCGATCCCGATCGCTGGAGCCCCACCACGAAGATCGGATCGGGCGCCGGATCGCCCCCGGGCCGCGCCGCGAAGAAATCGGGCGAGAACAGCGCCCGCGCCCGCGCCACCTGTTCGGTCAGCTCGTCGGGATCATAGGCCAGCCCCGCGCGCCGCCGCCGGTTGCCCGCGTCATAATGCGCGAACGACGCGGCATAGTCGGCGCGATCCTCCAGCGCCTTGCCCAGCGCGAAATCGAAGTGGAAGCGATCCTCGTCGCCCAAATCGTCGCGCGCGAGCTGTTCGCGGATCGCCGCGATATCGGCATCCGCGAAGCGAAAGGTCTTGAGGTTGGCGAGGCTCCACCAGCTTTCGCCCAGGCTCGGCAATTGCGCGATGCTGGTGCGATAGGCGGCGATGCTCTCGGGCATCTGCCCCACGGTCTTGAGCGCATGGCCAAGGCTCATCCACACCCGCGGCTGTTCGGGCAGATCGGCCAGCACGCCGCGATACAGCGCGATCGCCTGCGGATAATCGCCGATGCGCACGAGGATCGCGGCCTTGAGATTGCGATAGCCGGGATGCGCCGGGTCCGCCGCCAGCAAGCGCTCGACCTGATCCAGCGCCGCCTCCGACCGCGCCTGCCGGTACAGCACCACCGCCAGATTGTGCCGCGCGGGCAGGAAGCCCGGCGCGAGGTCGAGCGCGCGGAGCAGCAGCGTCTCAGCATCGCCATAGCGCTGGAGCCGCGTCGCCAGCTCGGCGAGCATGCGGATCGCCGCGACATCGGTGGGCAGCGCCTTCAGCCGGGCGCGCAGGATCGGCTCGGCCTCGCCCAGCGCGTCGCGGCCCAGCGCGGCGGCTGCGGCGACCAGGTCGGGATCGTGGATCGATCGCTGCACCGCCTTCAGATGCGCGGCGCCGCCCGGCTCGCTTTGCCCCGCCGCGTGCCACGCATCGCCGATCGCGCGCCATGCGCCCGCAGGCGCGGGGTCGATCGCCTCGGCCCGGCGCAGCGCGCGCCCTGCGGCATCGAAATCGCCCCGTCCGATCGCTTGCCCCGCCGCATCGAGCAGCGCGCGGACCGGGTCCATCAGATCCCGCCGTCGACCACGTCGCGCCCCGTCGCCTTCAGCCCCGCGACCAGCGCCGCGATACAGGCGTCGACCAGCGGCTGTGCGGTCGCGCGGACGACGAAGTTCGCGCCCACTCTCCCCTCGCGGAAGAACGGATAGCTGCCGATCGACACGCCGTCATGCGCGCGTTCGGTCTCGCGAAGCAGGTCGGCGATCTCGCTTTCGGCGACCCAGCTCCCGATCGTGCGCGACAGCACCGGCAACCCGCCCTCCAGCGTGCCGGTCAGCGCATCGAGCATCCCCGCGGTGATATGCGGCACGCCCGCGAGGATGAAGATATTGCCCCAGCGAATGCCCGGCGCGCCCGACATGCGATTGGGCACCAGCGACGCCCCCTCGGGCACCCGCGCCATCCGCAACCGCGCCTCGGTCAGCCCGCCGCGCGTCGCATAATGCTGCTCCAGCACGTCGCGCGCGCCGGGGTGGACGACTACGGGCACGCTCAGCGCGGCGGCGATCGCGTCGACAGTGATGTCGTCATGCGTCGGGCCGATGCCGCCCGTCGTGAACAGATAATCATTGCGTACCCGCAGCGCGTTCACCGCCTCGACGATCGCGCTCTCGACATCGGGGACGATCCGCACTTCGGCAAGGCGGATGCCCTGCACGTTGAGCCAGGTCGCGAGTTGCGCGACATTCTTGTCCTGCGTCCGGCCCGACAGGATCTCGTCGCCGATGACGATCAGCGCGGCTGTCCAGATACGCTCGCCCATCAGTTCCGCGCCTCACGCAATGCGGCGCTGCGTTCTGCAAGCGCGCGCAGGCGTGCCATGCGTTCGGGCGGCAGCAACTCCGCCGGGTTGTACGGCCCCGCAAAATGCGGGATTCCCTCGGGCAGTGCGACCCAGGGCAGGCGATCGTCGGTGTAGATCGCCGCATCGGGCCGCGCCCGCGCCGGTTCGTCGAGCGTCGTCACCCGAACGCCCGCGCCCAGCCGCCCAAGCCGTGGGTAAAAGCTCCACAGCGCCGTGCCGCACGCGGCGCAGCGCACGATCTCGTGATCGCCGCCCGATCCCGCCCGCACGACATGGCTGACGGTCTCCCCCGACAGTTGCTCCAGCCGCTCGGCTTCGATGAACAGGTTGACGACGCTGGGCCCGCCGGTCTGGCGCTGGCACAGCGTGCAATGGCAGTTGTTGACGAAGATCGGATCGGCCGCGACGCGATAGCGGACGGCGCCGCATGCGCACCCGCCGTCCAGCCACTCCGTCCCCGATTCCTGCATCCGCACGCCTTCCAAAACCCTCTCGCCCTTTGCGCCCGCGCTTCCTATATCGCAAGCATGACCGAATATGTTGCCGTAACCGAGGACATGCCACAGGCGCGCACCGGCGCGATCAAGCTCCATGGGCCGGAGGGGTTTGCAGGCATGCGCGCCGCCGGGCGGCTGGCGGCGGAAATTCTCGACGCGCTCGTGCCGCATGTCGTGCCCGGCGTCACCACCGCCGAACTCGACGACATCGTCCGCGACATGTCGATCGGCGGCGGCGGCGTGCCCGCGACGCTCGGCTATCGCGGCTATACGCATAGCTGCTGCATCTCGATCAACCATGTCGTGTGCCACGGCATCCCGTCCGATCGCACGCTCAAGGACGGCGACATCGTCAACATCGACGTGACGCCTTTGCTCGACGGCTGGCACGGCGATACGAGCCGGATGTTCCTGGTCGGCGACGTGCCGATCAAGGCGCGACGGCTGGTCGACGTGACCTATGAATGCCTGATGCTCGGGCTGGAACAGGCACGGCCCGGCAACCATCTGGGCGACATCAGCCACGCGATCCAGAGCCATGCCGAGAAGCATCGCTATGGCGTCGTCCGCGATTTCTGCGGGCATGGCGTGGGCCGGATGTTCCATGACGCGCCCGAAGTCGTCCATGTCGGCCGCCCCGGCACCGGGCCCGAACTGCGCCCCGGCATGATCTTCACTGTCGAACCGATGATCAACATCGGTCGCCCCGATGTGAAGCTGCTCGACGACGGCTGGACTGCCGTGACCCGCGACCGCTCGCTCTCGGCGCAGTTCGAGCATTCGATCGGGATCACCGAGACCGGGTGCGAGATTTTCACGACCAGTCCCAAGGGGTTGGACAAGCCGCCTTATTGAGCCTCACGGCGTTCCGTTGCGGACGCCCGCGACGATCGCCTTGGTCGCGGTACACAGGTCTTCCCCGGCGAAGACCGTGCCGGGCATCGCCACAAAGCCCGCATCGACGCCGCCCGGCCCCACGTCCGGACGAAACGCAATAGTCTGGGGCGAGGAAACGATGCCCCCGCCCCGCACATACCAGACCACCCAGATCGGACCGACGCGATAGGCCCGGATGAAACGGCGGCTGGGAAGGCGGCTATCGACTACATCCGTCGCGTTATAAGCCCCACCCGCATCCGCGATCCCGCGCCTAGGCGCGAAGAACTGCTCCACTGCCTCCGAGAGGGGCCGGGGCAGCGCCGCGAGCGTGGTGGCCGTGACGGTCCCGGCGCCCAAATCGCAGGGCGTGTCGAGCAGGCCGCGCGCATCGCGCCGTTCCGGCGAGGGCATGGGCTGGAGCAATGCACCGATCAGCAAGGGCAGGATCATCTTGGCCTCCTGCACCCAGCGTCCGCGCGCCCTGTGGCCAATTCAGGGCATGCGACCGGCAGCCCTCCGGCTTCCCCGCTAAAGCGGGGACCCCGGGGTCCCAAGCGCACCGCCCGTTACCCCGGGCTCCCGCGTTGCGTGAGGCAATCGCATATGAGCCGCAGGTCTTCTCTTTACTTCCCGTCATGCTGAACTTGTTTCAGCATCCAACCCCCAACTTGCCTCTCCGCAGCTTGTTGCACGTTGGATGCTGAACCAAGTTCAGCATGACAGCGGTATGAAGAGGGCGAATGCATCGCTGCGTGATAGCCCCGCGCATTCGCCATGGAACGGCCGCCCCCTACCCCACAAAAGCCCGCTCGATCACGAAATGCCCCGGCGCCGCGTTCGAGCCTTCGTCGAACCCCAGTCCTTCCAGCATCGCCGCGAAGTCGCGGATCATCGCGGTCGACCCGCACAGCATCACACGGTCGGTCTCCGGGTCGAAGCGGCGCTCGCCCAGCACCGGCGGGGCGAACAGCGCGCCGCTCGCCGCCAGCGCGTCGATTCGGCCCGTGGTGTGGAACGGCTCGCGCGTCACCGTCGGGATATAGTGGAACTGGAGCAGTGCCTGTTCTTGCACCAGCGGATCGGACGCCAGCTGCGCGGTCAACTCGTCATAATAGGCAAGGTCGCTCACCCGGCGCACCGAATGGACCAGCACCACCTGCGAAAACCGGTCATAGATTTCGGGATCGCGCGCGATGCTGAGGAACGGCGCCAACCCGGTGCCCGTCGACAGCATGAACAGCCGCTTGCCCGGCAGCAGCGCGTCGGCGACCAGCGTGCCGGTGGGCTTGCGGCCGAGATAGACCTGATCGTCGGGGCGGATCATCTGCAACCGCGACGTCAGCGGCCCGTCCGGCACCTTGATCGACAGGAATTCCAGCTCGTCGGACCAGGCCGGGCTGGCGATCGAATAGGCGCGCATCAGCGGGCGTTCGCCGTCCAGCAGCCCGATCATCACGAACTCGCCCGAACGGAAGCGGAAGCTGGCGGGGCGCTCGATCGCGAAACTGAACAGATGTTCGTTCCAGTGCCGCACCCAGCGCACGCCGCTGGTGAGGAACGAGCCATGCGCGGGAAGCAGCGCCGGCGGGCGGGTAAGCAGGGTCATTATCGTCAGGGTCCTTGGCAGGTTCAGGATGCCCGCGGAACGGGCGTGCGGCGCAGCATATCGGCTGCCTGACCGATCGCTGCAAGGAAAGGCGGTACTGCCTGCGGTTTTAAGGTCAAATCTACCAGCGGGCGCAGGACGCGATAGTCGTCCGCCGCCGCGGCATGGAACATTGCGAGCAGCCGCGCTTCATCGTCATTGGCCTGGGGACATTGCTGGCCGCAAAAGTGCAGCCGCTCCTGCCCCTCGCAGTTGAGCAGCGCCATCGCCATGTTGAAATCGGGCAGGATGTCCGCCAGCCGCCAGCGTTCGAAGAACGGGCCGAGCGCCCGGGCGGGGCATTGCCGCGTCGCCATCGCCGTCACCCAGCCGCGCATCGACCAGAGGAGTATCTGTTCGCCGGGGGCCAGGCTGGCCACCGGGCGGTCGAGAAATCGATACACGCCGGCCTCGGGAGTTATTGCGAATAACTCGCATTAGCTCGATTCGGCGGCGCGCGTCAACGGCGCAGGACGCACGGCGCCCGCCGGCCGGGGGTCATGGCCGACGGGCGGGCGGCGATGCGGGTGCATCGCAGGGCGCGGTGACAGGGAGTGGCAGGCGCACCGCACCCAAGCAAAAAGCGTCAGGCGCTGGCAGTGGCCGACGCGCCGATCAGCGGTTTCGCTTCTTCCGAGACATTGGTCACGGTGCATCCCGAAACGGTGTTCGTGCCATATTGGAAGCTGCCCGATCCGTTCCAGCTGGCATCGACTGCCAGCGCGGCGCTAAACTGCGCGAGATAGGTTCCGATCGCGGGCGGCGGTACCGACACGAGATACTGGCCGGTCAGGTGAACCAGCCGCGTATCCTGCCCAAAGCCGGTGTGCAGCACGTCTCCGGCGAGCTGGTGGATGGTGATTTCGCCATAGGGCGGCGGCAGCGACTGGGTGATCTCGCCGGACCCCGTCACCTTTCCGGCCCCCGCATCGACGCCGAGGTTCAGCCGGAGCGCGGGTGCCCCCAGCAGCCCGGCGCGCTCCACCAGCAGCTTGACAATGTAATATCCGACAGCGTCGCCCATGACATCCTCCTGAAGCGCATTATCGAGTCAGGCTCGTTCCTTACAATTGCTCATCAATTACTGCCGGTGTCAACGCAGGACCATATAAGTATTATTACAGTACTTACTTACATATTTACCAATGACTAGTTGCATTGCACTGCACAACATCCGAAACTTCGGCAAAATGTTGAAATTCCTCGAATGTCAGAAGCGGTCCGCACGGAAGACGGTCGGAGATTCGCATCCGCAAAATGCCACCCCTTCGGTGTGGAGTTCGGCGCGCGATCAGCCCTGCGGGCTCAGCGACCAGTGCCGCAACAGCGCCGCGGCCTCACTGGCGCTATAGTCCCCCACGGCGGTGGCGATCGTGCAAGCCTCGCGCGCGGCATCGGGCATCGACGTCAGTGCATAGGCCATGATGATCAGCGGCCCCTGCGCGACGAGGACGTCGTCCCCCGCACCGACAGCGGCGTCGTCGACGCGGCGGCGCAATTCGGCGGGGGCAGACATGGCAGGGTACATTGGGAACTCGCACATTCGTTCACCTTCAGGAACGTGAATGTACGGCTGCGGTTCCGGTGCCGGGCGCAGCGCGCTTGCCGCCCAATCGGGCATCGCGGCGGTCGCTGCCCATTTGCTAGGCACTTGTGAACCCGGCCGCAGCGTGTAACGCAGCCAAAACCCCGAGTCCCGTACTGGCACGGAAGTTGCCAGTCGCGCGGCACGGGAACCACCTCGTACCTGGGGGAAGACGTGAAAAAGATCGAAGCCATCATCAAGCCATTCAAGCTCGATGAAGTGAAGGAAGCCCTGCACGAAGTCGGTGTCAGCGGCATCACCGTGACCGAAGCCAAGGGCTTCGGGCGCCAGAAAGGCCATACCGAACTGTATCGTGGCGCGGAGTATGTCGTCGATTTCCTGCCCAAGGTGAAGCTGGAAGTCGTCGTCGAGGACGCGCTGGCCGACCGCGTCGTGGAGGCGGTGGCCGCCGCGGCGCAGACCGGCCGCATCGGCGACGGCAAGATTTTCGTGATCCCGGTCGAGACCGCGCTGCGCATCCGTACCGGCGAGCGCAACGAAAACGCCGTTTGACGCAACGCAACATGATGTGATTGTTGCGCGTGCACAGGTAATTTTATTGCCCGATTCGTCGGGTTCTGAATTGAGAGCGAAAGGGGACTTCCATGGCGAATTCGGCCAATGACATTCTTAAGATGATCAAGGAGAATGAGATCGAGTGGGTGGATGTCCGCTTCACCGATCCCAAGGGGACCTGGCATCACCTGACCATGTGCGCCAGCGTGATCGGCGAGAACGAGCTGGGCGACGGCCTGATGTTCGACGGCTCCTCGATCGAGGGCTGGAAGGAAATCAACGAATCCGACATGATCCTGAAGCCGGATCTGGACGCGGTCTATATCGATCCGTTCAGCGCGACGCCGATGCTGATCCTGATCTGCGACATCGTCGAGCCCGAGGACGGCTCGCTCTATTCGCGCGATCCCCGCTCGACCGCGAAGCGCGCCGAGGCCTATCTGCAGCAGACCGGGCTGGGCGACACCGTCTATATCGGGCCCGAGCCCGAATTCTTCATGTTCGACAGCGTCGAGTTCGACAACACCTACTCGTCGAGCTTCTACAAGGTCGACGATGTCGAGCTGCCGACCAACACCGGCACCAAATATGAGAGCGGCAACCTCGGCCACCGTCCGCGCGCCAAGGGCGGCTATTTCCCGGTCGGCCCGGTCGATGTCACCACCGATATCCGCGCCGAAATGGTCTCGACGCTGATCGAGATGGGCCTGCCGATGGACAAGCACCATCACGAAGTGGCGGGCAGCCAGCACGAGCTGGGCCTGACCTTCGGCAAGCTGGTCGAAACCTGCGACCGCATCCAGGTCTACAAGTATGTCGTGAAGATGGTCGCCCAGGCCTATGGCAAGACCGCGACCTTCATGCCGAAGCCGATCAAGGCCGATAACGGCTCGGGCATGCACACCCACATGTCGATCTGGAACGAAGGCAAGAACACCTTCGCGGGCAATGGCTATGCCGGCCTGTCGGACACCTGCCTGTTCTTCATCGGCGGCGTGATCAAGCATGCCAAGGCGATCAACGCCTTCACCAACCCGACGACCAACAGCTACAAGCGGCTGGTCCCCGGCTTCGAAGCGCCGGTGCTGCTCGCCTATTCGGCGCGTAACCGTTCGGCATCGTGCCGCATCCCCTATGGTGCCGGCACCAAGGCGAAGCGCGTCGAGTTCCGCTTCCCCGATCCGCTCGCCAACTCGTACCTCGCCACTTCGGCGCTGCTGATGGCGGGCATCGACGGCATCCAGAACAAGATCCATCCGGGCGAAGCGATGGACAAGAACCTGTACGACCTGCCCCCGGCAGAGCTGGCGCAGGTTCCGACCGTCTGCGGTTCGCTCCGCGAGGCACTGGAAAGCCTGATCGCCGATCACGAGTTCCTGCTGCGCGGCGGCGTGTTCACCCAGGACCAGATCGATGCCTATATCGAGCTGAAATGGCCCGAAGTGTATCGCTGGGAAATGGCGCCCAGCCCGGTCGAGTTCGACATGTATTATTCGGGCTGATCCAGCGGATCATTGCCGAGAAAGGGGCGTCCGGAGCGATCCGGGCGCCCTTTCTCATGGACATTGCGTTAGAGGATGATGACGAGAAATAAACCCGTTCGCCCTGAGCTTGTCGAAGGGCAGTGAGACTCACTGTGCTTCGACAAGCTCAGCACGAACGGTGGGGGATGGATCAAGCTGATGTCATCCGACTCTAGGGGATCAGCCGGTCCGCCCGCAATTGCTCGAACAGCGCGAAAAAGGCATCGTCGGTCGGCTGGTAGCGGGTGAATCCCATCCGCCGGCTCTTCGACATGTCGGTGACCACTTCGATTGGGCGCCCCAGATCGGCATCGCTGTGCCAGGGCGACGCCAGCCGCGCGAGGTCGGGTTCGGCAAGCCCCTCCCGCTCCGCCAGCGCGCGCCAAAGCGGCGCGTCGTCGGCCATCTGCTGCTCCAGCGGGCGGATCACCCCGTCGAACGGCGCGGCCTCCAGCCCGAACCATGCGGCGATCCGCCCCCACATCCATTGCCAGCGAAACACGTCGCCATTGACGACGTTGAACGCCTCGTCCTGCGCCGCCTCGGTCTCGGTGGCCCAGAGCAGATGATGCGCGAGCTGGCGGGCATCGGTCATGTCGGTCAACCCGCTCCACTGCGCGGCGGAACCCGGAAAGGTGAAAGGCCGCCCCGTCTCGCGGCAAAGGCTCGCATAGACCGCCAGCGTCGTGCCCATGTTCATCGCATTGCCGACCGCCTTGCCGATCACCGTATGCGGACGATGCACGCTCCAGGTGAAGCCGTCGCGCGCCGCCGCCGCAAACACTTCATCCTCCTGCGCATAATAGAAATTCTCGATGTCCAGCCGCCCCTGCTCCTCGCGGAACGGCGTCTGCGGCAGCGCGCCCTTGCCATAGGCCTCGAACGGCCCGAGATAATGTTTCAGCCCGGTAACGAGCGCGACGTGGCGCGGCGTATCGGGCTTTGCCAGCCCGTCCAGCAGATTGCGGACCATCGCCGCATTGACGCGGATATTCTCCGCCTCGCTGTCCTGTCGCAGCCAGGTGGTGAGGAACACCGCATCCGGACGAACATCGCCCAGCGCCGATGCCGTCGCGGCGGCATCCTGAAGGTCCGCAACCACCGGTTCGACGCCGGGTTGCGCCACCGGACGCCGCGCGAGCCCCTGCACGGCCCAGCCCTGTTCGACCAGCAGCGCCGCAGTCGCGCTGCCGACGATCCCGCTTGCCCCAACCACCAATGCCGTTTTCGCCATGCGCGCCGCTCCATTCGCCAAAGCAGCCAGCTAGGAAGTCGGATGCGCGCCCGCCACCCGAGGCTCGGCCACCGGGGCAGTCGGTGGCCGAGCCGGGCTCAATCGAAGCGAACGCTCAGCGCTTGCCGATCTTCAGGCTCAGCGCGAGACCATACATGCGCGGCTCGCCCGCGATGAAGGTCGGCAGGCCCAGGCTGTCGCCGGCGTTGCCCGCATCCTTGATATAGTCGCGGTCGAACAGGTTGGTCGCGAACGCTTCGACTCGCCAGCGCCCGTTCTCGGTCTCGAAGCCCAGCCGCGCATCGACCAGCGCATAGCTGCCCTGCTTCTCGTCCTGTACCGTGTCCGGGATCAGGTTCGCGGCCTGAAGCGCGGGCAGGTCGTTATCTTCGTCGAAGAACACCGACGACTGCCACGTCACGCTCGGCGTGAAGTCGATCTTCACCGGCCCGACCGGCGCCTTGAGCAGCATCCCCAGCGCCGCGCTGTGGTCGGGCGACAGGCGGAAGCGGTTGCCGTCGCGGGCGCCCGTCATGAAGCGGCTGTGGTTATAGGCATAGTTGCCGAACAGCGAGACCCAGTCCGCCGCGTTCCAGCGGAACTGACCCTCAAAGCCATAGCTGCGCGCGCGCCCGGCGTTGATCGTGACGAAGGTCGTGCCCTGTTGCTCGGTCGTCTGGAAATTCGAGTAGCGATAGTAGAACACCGATCCGTCGACGAACAGCGTGCGATCGAGCAGCGCGGCCTTCACGCCCGTCTCATAGCTGTCCACCGTCTCCGCGGGCAGGATGTTGAACAGCGCCGCGCCGCCGGGTGCCGACGGCGCCGAGACGTTGAGGATCTCCGGACGACGCCCGCGGGCATAGGTCGCATAGAGGCTCGCGTCGCTCGCCAGTTCGTAGCGGGCGGTGGCGCGCCAGGTGATGCCGTCATCGGTGTGATCCTGGCTATAGAGCTGGCCATTGGTCCCGGTCGGCTGGAGCCCCAGCCCGAACAGCGGCACCGGATAGAGCGCCGAGGTCGGAATGTTCGCCGCGCCCGGCACCGCGAGCGCCCCAAGCAACGCGGTGCGCGTCGCCGCGGGCTGGCCCAGCGCGGCGACGAACCCGCCGAGGATCGACCGGCCATTGACCATGGCGGACTGGAATCCGGTGGTCTTGTCGTCATGGCTCCAGCGGATGCCGCCGCCGACTTCCAGCCGGTCGGTCAGCTTGTAGGTCGCGTCGGCGAACAGGTCCCAGCTTTTGGTGCGCGCCGAATTGGTGTTGGTCTCGAGATGATTCGACTTGAGGTTGGCGGCGATCGCCTGCGCCTGCGCGGTCGGCAACGCGACGCCATAAGCGGCGGCGACGCCCTGGAGCAGCTGCCCGGTATACGCGGTGTTCGAGAACAGCGCGAGCGGCGCAGGGTCGGTCGCCGCGCGGCCCGGGATCGCGCCACCGCCGTTGAGCGTATTGGTCAGCCGCGCCAGCGTGACGCGCTCGTCGAACTGCCCCGGCGTGCGCTGAAAGCCGTTCTCGCGGAAATAGGTGCCGCCGACGAAGGCGGTCAGCCGGTCATTGGCGTAGGTCAGCCGCAGCGTGCCCATCGTCTGGTCGCCCTGCGCATCCTCCGCGGCGGTCAGCACGGGGAGCGAGATGCCGTCGGCGTCGAATATCTCGATCCCGGCAAATTCGCGATACGATCCGATCGCGTTGAGCGAAAGCGTCTCGGACAGCGCATAATTGGCGATGCCGGTGACGCCCCAAACGTCGCGGTCGAGGCCCAGCGGCTTGCTATGCTCGAAATTGGCGCCGGGCACGAGCGCCGCTCCCGAAGTGCGCCCGCGATCGCCGATCACCACGCCGGTGGTCGGATCGGTGGGGTTGTACGCGATCGACTTGAACGCCGTGCCCGTCGCGCGATCATGCTGGTAGTTGCCGATCAGGTCGAAGGTCAGCGCCCCCGGCGCCCAGCGCAGCGAACCGCGCACCGCTTCGGACTTGATCCCGTTATAATCGTCTCCTCCCAGCAGGTTGTCGACGAACCCGTCGCGCTCCTTGAAGCGCGAGGCGACGCGCACCGCGAGATCGTCCGACAGCGGCAGGTTCACCGTCTGGTCGATCCGATAGCCGTTATAATTGCCGTACTGGCCATAGACATAGCCATAGCCGTGGGTCGGATCGGCCTTTGCCTGGATCAGGTTGACTGCGCCGATCAGCGCGCCGCGACCGTACAGAGTCGATTGCGGCCCCTTGGCGATTTCGACGCGCTCCATGTCGAACAGCTCGACATAGGAGCCGCGCGACTTGGAGATCGACACCCCGTCCTGGAAAACCGACACGCGCGGCTCGCTATACGCCGCTCCCGAGTCCGAGGTGATCCCGCGCATCACGAAGCCGGGGTTGTTGGGCGACTGGTTCTGCACGTCGAAGCCGGGCACGAACTGCCCCAGCCGATCGAACTCGGTAATCCCAAGATCGTCGAGAAACTGGCCGTTATACGCCGTCAGCGCGAACGGGACTTCGGTGGCGCTCTGTTCGCGCAGCTGCGCGGTGACGACGATCTCGCCATCGGGCTCGGCGTCGGAAGGCGGCGTCGCCTGCTGGGCGAAGGCGGGCGCCGCGACGAGCGCGAGCGGGCTTACAAGCGCGAGCAGCGCGGTACGAATGGACATGGAAACCCCCGAATGGTGGAGCGCTTTGGTGCGCCCCTTGTCCGCGGCGTTGCTCCCGGTTGATGACGAATGCGTTGCGGCGCGGCATTTCCGCTGAGGTGCAGCTTTTGGGTCACGCCGGACTGTCGCGGGACCGCTCGCTCATCTGTAACCGTTCCGCAATCGAAATGATGTCGAACCGTCTTATTCTTCGCCTAACGCCCGCCCCACACACCCATGGGGGCGAAGAATGAAGACGCAGTTCAAGATGCTGATGAACGCCGGGCTCGCCGCGCTCGCGCTGGGCCTTGCCCATGGCGCCCAGGCGCAGACCGCTGCGGCGCAGCAGGATGCCGGCGAAACCGATACGATCCAGAGCTCCGAGGAAATCGTCGTCCAGGGCGGGATCGGCTATCGCAATCATTCGGACGAAGCCGAGCCGGTGCTCGTCTATGACAATGCCTATTTCCAGCGCTTCGAACCGCTGACCGCGGGCGATGCGCTCAAGCGGGTGCCGTCGGTGACGTTCCTGTCGGACGTGATCGAAAGCGACGGCGCCCGGCTGCGCGGCCTCGATCCGGGCTATACCCAGGTACTGATCAACGGCCAGAAGGTGCCGGGTTCGAACGCCGATCGCTCCTTCTTCCTCGATCGCATCCCGGCGGAGTTGATCAAGCAGGTCGAAATCGTCCGCTCCTCCTCGGCACGGCGCACCGCCGATGCGATGGCGGGTACCCTCAATATCGTGCTGCGCGACGGGTATCAGCTGGACGGCGGCTATGTTCGCGGCGGCGGGCTGTTGTTCGACGACGGCGAGGTCAAGCCCAGCTTCGGCGCAGTCTATGGCGGCGCGGTCGGGCCGGGGCGCATCCTGCTCGGCGCCAACGTCCAGGGCCGGTATAATCCCAAGAAGAAGACCAGCCTGCGGTACAAGGACTCGCCGGAAAACAACGCCGACTATGCGGCCGACGATTTCGACAATCGCGAGGTCCAGACCGATACGCGCGACGGCACCGATTATGCGTTCAACGGCAGCTACACGATCGACACCGACACCACCGATTTCGAAGTAAGCGCCTATTATGTCCGCACCGACCGGACCGAGACCGAGCGTTCGTTCGAATATAACACCAAGACCGGCAGCTATGGCCCGTTGTCGAAGAAGGGCAGCGAAGATCCCGGGTTGTTGAGCGATAATGCCAACGTCAACGAGATCGACCAGTATAACTACACGATCAGCAGCAAGCTTGAGCAGGAATGGGCGCTGGGCGAAACGACGCTGCGTCTTGGCTATTCGCGGTTCCTGGACAAGCAATATGAGACCGAATTCGAGATAAAGTTCGACAAGAAGGTGCCCGAGTTCAGCGGCGAGCTGACCCAGACCCGCATCGACGATCGCGAATTTTCGGTCGGGCTGGACCATGAAATCGAGCTTAATCCCAGCATCGATTTCGTATTCGGCAGCTTCCTCCAGAACAAGAACCGCAAATCGAACATCACGACTGCGGAGCAGGAACCGGATCTGGACAACAGCATCCGCAGCAGCTGGGACCAGTTCACCAACAACCCGACCAGCCTGGCAACCGCATTCGATGCCAGCGAAGCGGCAGCGGGGGGCGTGAACACCATCCGGGAACATCGCCGCGACTTGTTCGCGCTGGTCGAGGGTGATTCCGGCCCGCTGAAATGGGAAGCCGGTGTGCGTTGGGAAAACACCAGCGTCCGCATCAATGATGCGACGGTCGATGCCGCGGATGCGACCAGCAAGACCGACTATAACTACCTGCTGCCTTCGGCGTCGCTGAAATTCGCGCTGACCTCGGCCGATCGGATCACGCTTTCGGGCGCACGCACGATGCGGCGTCCGCGCTTCGACTATATCTCGCCCGCGCTGCTCAAAGGTGAGCTTGGCGACAATGATCTGCTCGGAAATCCGGACCTTCGTCCCGAAACCGCATGGGGCGTCGATCTTGGCTATGAGCATCGCATCGGCAAGACTGGCGTCGTCGGGATCAATGTGTTCTATCGATCGGTGCAGGATCTGGTCGAACTGGCCAACACCGGCGATGAGGGATCGGAAGGCGAAGGCACCGTTGTCCTCCAGCCGCGCAATATGGGCGACGGGAAAGTTTATGGCGTCGAATTCGATCTTTCGAGCGACCTGGCCGTGATCGGGATGGCGAATACCGGCATTTTCGGCAACTTCTCGCTGCTGGACAGCGAAATCACCGACGATTTCGGCACGCGCCGTTTCAACGATCAATCGAATTTCGTGTTCAACGTCGGCTTCATCCAAAACCTGCCCAGCGTCGGCGCCGCGTTCGGCGCCAGCTATCGCAAGCAGGGCGATGCCTATGGCCGCATGGTGGGCGAGGAAGTAACCACGAGCTATGGCGCCGACCTGGAAGTCTTCGTCGAAAAGCGCATCGGGAAAAGCATCACCATCCGCGCGGTGGGATCGAACCTTCTCGACGCGAAGAAGAACGAGACGTTCAACAAGTTCAATACGATCGACGATCAGACCACCCGCTCGTTCGACGAATATGAGCTCGAATCCGAAAAGGCCGGGCCGGTGTTCCAGTTGATGGCACGAGTCGCCTTCTGATGCGGGCGCTCACGATCCTGATCGCCGGCCTGCTGCCCCTGGGCGCGGCAGGCTGCGCGACCACGGGAACCGCCCCCGCCGCGCCGGCCTTTTCCCCCGCCCCACCGCCACGGTAACGGCGCGGGGGGAAACCGCCGCCGTCGAGACCGCCAATGCCGACGCCGCCGACGATCCCGCAATCTGGCGCAACCCCGCCAATCCCTCCGCAAGCCTGATCGTCGCCACCGACAAGAAGGCCGGACTCCACGTCTATGGCCTGGACGGCAGCGACCGGGCGTTCGTCGCGGCGGGCCGCGTCAACAATGTCGATCTGCGCGATCTGGGGACGCGGGGCGTGATCGTCGCCGCCAGCGACCGCACCGATCGGCTGGCAGCAAAGGCGGCGCTGTTCCGGCTCGACACCGCCACCGCGACGCTCACCGAACTGGCGCGGCTGCCGGTCGGCGCGGGCGAGGCCTATGGCATCTGCCTGTATCGGCAGGACGGCCAGCTCTATGCCTTCAACGTGCTCAAGGACGGCACCATCCACCAGCTTGCGATCGACCTGTCGGGCGCCACGCCCACGGGCCGCGTCGTCCGCACGATGAAGCTCGCCACCCAGTCCGAAGGCTGCGTCACCGATGAACGCACCCACCGGCTCTATGTCGGCGAGGAGGATGTCGGCGTGTGGCGCTTCGATGCGCGCCCGGACGGCGCCACCATGCCGACCAAGATCGCCGCCGCCGACGGTTACCAGATCGTCGCGGATACCGAAGGCGTGGCGATCGCCGCGATCGGCCCGGACAATGGCGGCTATCTGCTGGTGTCGAGCCAGGGCGACAATGCCTATGCCGTATACCGGCTCTCGGACGAAGCCTATCTGGGCCGCTTCCGCATCGGGGCGGGCGCGCTGGGGGCGACCGAGGAGACCGACGGGATCGAACTGGCCATCGGCGATTTCGGCCCCGGCTATCCCGGCGGGCTGTTCATCGCGCAGGACGGCATCAACCCGCCACGCGCGCAGAACTTCAAGCTCGTCGCGTGGGACGACATCGCCGCCGCGCTGGGGCTCGACCGATAAGACGGGGGATGCCGGGGCTCAGCCTGCCCCGGCATCCGCCAGCGCGAAGATCGCCTCCACCGGCGTCTCGAAATGCTGCGCCAGCGTCAGCGCGAGGCTCAGGCTGGGCTCGAACCGCCCCGTCTCGATCGAATTGATCGTCTGGCGCGACACCCCGACTGCCGCCGCGAGATCGGCCTGAGTCAGCCGGTGCTCGCGGCGCAGCTCGGGCAACGTCGTGGTTACGCCCATCTGCGGTACGCGATCGTCCAGGCAAGCACGATCGCGCACCAGAAGATCAGGATCGTCGCCATCGGGCTGGCCCAGGGCACGAGCCCCGTCATCGCGAGGAATGCCCAGCAGGCGAGCAGCACCGCGCTCCCCCCGCTGCCCGCACCCAACGCCCAATTCTGGATGCGGTTGAACATCTCGTCCTGGCGCCGGCTCATCCGCCACCAGAGCACGCCCGATACCAGCATGAACACGACGACCCAGATCGCGGCCCAGGGCGGCACGGTCGCCTGCAATGTCGCGGGCGCGCCGCTCGCGAGCGCATAGCCGAACCGATACCCCGCCTCGCCCGCCACCACGCCCACGGGCAGCGCCGCCACCCCCGAACTGATCAGGCTCCACCGCGCCAGCCGCTTCGACGTGCCGTCGAGCTTGGCCCAATCGAACCACATTCCGCCATGCGTGAATTCGTACATCGCTTCCTCCTCTCGGACGAAGCGATGTAAAACATACGCGACTTTTGAGTCAAGTATGTTTGTCTTTGCGTCAGAACCCGACGCGCGCGCCAAGCGAAAACACGAACGCCCGTCCGTCGCGCAACTCGCCCGACGTCAGGATCGGCGTCTGCGCCGGGGTGCCGGCATAGGCAGCGGTTACGCGGTCGATCGTCTCGCCCTCGAACGTCACGTAATTGGCGCCCGCATCGATCGTGAAGCGCGGCGACAGCGCATAGGAGGCGCCGGTCCCGAAGTTCCAGCGGTTGGCGTCGGGCACGCGCGCGTCGCGTTCGCCGTCCTGCGTCGGAGTCTGCGCGCGCTGCACGCCCGCGCGGACGGTCAGCTTGGGCGACACCGCATAGTCGAGCCCGGTCGCAAGGCTCCAGCTTTCGCGGTAATTCTCGGGGATCGCGGCGTTGATCGGCGCGCCCAGCCGGATCGCGTCGAACCTGTCCCATCCGAAATGCGTCACCTGGCCGTTAAGCGTCAGCCGATCGCTCAGCCGCACCCGCGCGCCGATCATCGCCTGCGCCGGGGTGTAGAAGCGCGCCTCGACTCCGCTCAGCGCCTCGTTCGACGCGGCAAGCGGGCCGACCAGCCCCGAAACGGTGAGGCTGCCCTTCAGCCTATGCTCGATCGCCGACTTATAGCTGATGCCGACCGTCAGAAATTCGTTGTGCATCTGGAGCCCCGCCGACCAGCCCAGATCCCAGCCATCGCCCTTCAGCTCCTGCCGGCCATCGGGGAGCGTCGCGAGGACGTTGGGCAGCGCGTTGCTCAGCGACGCATCGGTATATTCGACATTCAGGCCGGCGCCCACGCGCAGCCAGTCGGTCACCGCGAAGGCGATCGAAGGCTGGACGTCGATGGTACGCAGCCGGGTCGTGGCGGCGCCATAGCGCGCCCAGCTATCGCCGCTGTAGTCGGTGGTGAAGCTATAGGGCGACGTCACCGATACGCCGACCGCGAGCCGATCGGTGATCGGATAGGCGACTGCGCCCGAGGGGACGACGCCGTTGTTGATCGGATTGCGCGCCACGCTATTGCCGCCGACCGGGGCATAGGGCTGGCCCGGGCGCGCGATCAGCGTGCCGGTGTCGACCACTTCGCCGCGCGGCAGGATCGCGGTGGCGTTGACGACGACCTCGCCCTCGGTGATCCCGGCGATCGAGGCGGGGTTCCACCAGATCGAGGCGGCGCCGGTATCGGCCGCCTCGCCGGCAAATGCCCGCCCCGCGCCGCGCGCGGACTGTTCCTGAAGGTAGAAGGCCTGGGCGTGCGCAGTGCCCGAATAGGCTACGGCGGCGGTGAAAGTCGAGGCTGCGGCGAGCAGTGCCTTGCGGAACACGAGGTTGGTCATGGGGGTACGCCTTTACTGAACGATCATCATGCGGCGGGGCTGCGGCGCCATTCCGATCCGTGCGAGCAGCACGATGAACCTCTCCTTCGGTGGCGGCGCTGGTGTCGCCCGACGGGCGCGCGCAGCCTGACCTCTGGAACCCGGCACCCCGACGCCCGGTTCCGCTCGGCTCGCCGCATCGCCGCCCTCACACCGGCCACACCCACAGGATCAGCGGCGTCCCCACCACCAGCACCAGCAGCGACAGCGGCGCTCCCAGCCGGGCATAGTCGCTGAACCGATAGCCCCCCGGCCCCAGCACCAGGGTGTTGCACTGGTGCCCGATCGGCGTCAGGAAATCGCACCCCGCCCCCACCGCGGTCGCCATCAGGAACGCCTCGGGCCGATAGCCGAGCCCAGTGGCAAAGGTTGCGGCGATCGGCGCCATCACCAGCACCGTCGCGGCATTGTTGAGGAACGGCGTCACCGCCATCGCCGCCGCCAGGATCAGCGCGACCGCGCCCCAGGGCGGCAGCGTCGCCGCAAGCTGCGACAGTTGCTCGCCGATCAGGTCGGTGGTGCCGGTGCTGCGCAGCGTATCGCTGACCGGGATCAGCGCGCCGAGCATGATGAGGATCGGCCACTCGACATGCTTATACGCCTCGCGCACCGGCAGCGACCCGCTCAGCACCACCAGCGCGGCGGCGGCGAAGAATGCGACGGTGACGGGCACATAGCCGCTGGCGGTGGCGATCATCGCGGCCCCCAGGATCAGCAGCGGCAACAACCCCTTGCGCGCGCTGCCCAGCCGCAGCGTGCGTTCGGCGAGCGGCAGGCACCCCAGCTCGCTCAGCCGCTCGAACAACAGCTCGAGCGGCCCTTGCAGCACGATCACATCGCCCGCGCGCAACTCGATCTCGCCCAGCCGCTTCGCGAGCCGCTCGCCCCGCCGCGACACCGCGATCAGGTTCACGCCGAACCGCTCATGCAGCCCCAGCCGCCCCGCGGTGCGCCCCGCCAGCGCGCTGTCGGTGCCGATCACCGCCTCCAGCACGCCGACTTCGCCACCCTGCGGGGCCTCGCGCTCCTGCCCCTCCAGCGCCAGCCCATCGGCAGCGATCACCCGCTCCAGGCTGTCGGGCGCGCCGCCCAGGATCAGCAGATCCTCGGGGCGGAGCGTCGTGTCCGGAAACGGCGTGCTGCGAATGCCCCCGCGCAGGATCGCGGTGACCGTCACTTCATTGTCGTGGCGCGCGCGAAACGCCATCACGCTCTCGTCGACCGCAGGCGATCCCGCCGGGATTTCCGCCTCGGTGACGTAATTCTGGATGTCGAGCGCCTCGCCCAGCGTCGGCACCGCCCGCCGATCGCGCGGCAACAGCCGATAGCCGAAACGCAGGAAAATCAGCCCGATCACGGTCAGCCCCAGCCCGACCGGCGCATAGTCGAACATCCCGAACGGCTCGCCGGTCATCTCCTCGCGCACGCGGCTGACGATGATGTTGGGCGACGTGCCGATCAGCGTGATCAGCCCGCCCAGCAGGGAGGCGAACGCCATCGGCATCAGGAACACCGCGGGCGTCGCCTTGGAGCGTTTCGCCATCTGGAACGCGACCGGCATCATCATCGCCAGCGCGCCGATATTCTTGACCAACGCCGAGGCGAAGCCGACGCTGGCGCATAGCAGCAGCAATTGCGACCGCACCCGCGTCACCCGCCGTTGCAGCAACAGCATCGCGCTTTCGATGATCCCCGATCGCTGCACCGCGCCCGACAGCACCAGCGCCGATCCGACGATGATCACGATGTCGTCGGAAAAGCCGGTGAACGCTTCCTTGGGCTTGACGATGCCCAGCGCCAGCGCCGCGAGCAGCGCCATGACGGCGACGACATCATATCGGAACCGGCCCCAGATAAAGAGCAGCATCATCCCGCTAAGGACGCCGACCGACAGGATTTGGGGGAGCGTCATCGGGCCTCGAGATCAGGAGAAGACGCCCTTAACTCGCGCCGGGCGGTTCCGGGTCCGTCCGCCGATACGATAGCGGCCCGCAATGCCGCAGTGGCGCCGCGCGCCGCGACGTGGCAAAGCGGCCGCCATGGCAAACACCCCCTCCCGCACGCCGCTGGCCGGCGGCTTCCTGCTCGCGATCAGCCTGGTCGCCGGATCGGTGATCGGCGCGATCGCCGGACAACCCTCGGTCGGTTTCGTCGGCGGGCTTGGCGTCGGGCTGGCGCTGACGATCGGCGTCTGGCTGATCGATCGCGCGCGGCGCTAACGCTACTTCGTCACGAGGTTGGCTTGATCCCCCCACCCGTTCGCCCTGAACTTGTCGAAGCCTGTCCAGAGCGACGCCGCAGGCGTCGTCGAAGCGACTATCTGGTTTGTCAAAGGGCATGGGCCATTTGCGCGCGTGCATCGCGGGCTTTTGCGTTGAGCCTGACGAGTAATTTTCGTGCAAGAGCGATGCGGACGACCATCTTCGCCTTGCCCTGTGCGAGCAGCCGGTCGCGGAAGCTGGCGAGATCGTCGTCGTATTTTCTGGCGACGTCGGCGACGAGGTAGAGGATCGATCGGACGGAAGGCCTTCCGCCCCGAACGCGGCGCCGGCCATTGCGCTGTCCGCTGTCGTTGGCGAGGGGAGCAAGGCCCGCGAGCTTGGCGATGGCCTTGTTCGAGAGTGTGCCGAGTTCCGGCAGGTCGGCGAGCAGGACGGCAACGGTTCTGTCGGCAAGGCCCTTGATCGAACGAATGGTCTTGTCGAGTTCGGCCCAGAGCGGATCGGCGGTGATCAGCGCCGCGATCTCGGCCGCAAGCGCCTTGGTCTGGCGGTTGAAAAAGGCAATCGCCTCCTTCAGGCTCGCCAATGCGGTGGGCTCACTGGTGCTGTGCAGCCGCTGCTTCTGGACCGAGAGATCGGCGGTAACCTGGCGCAATCTGGCCGTAAGTGCCGTCAGCCGGCGCTGATCCTCAGACGGCGGAGGCGTGGCGACCAGCTGTCTGGCATCGGCATAACCGGCGATCATCTCGGCATCGATGCGATCTGTCTTCTCCAGATTACCCATGGCGTCGGCGAAGCTGCGAACGGCCCTGGGGTTGGCGATGGCGCAGGGCTGACCCTGCTTCCACAGCGCCAGGAAGGCCGCTTGCTCAACACCTCCCGACGCCTCCATCACGACCAGTTCGACACTGTGTTCGCGGCAGAAGGCGAGCAGTTGCGCGACGCCTTCTGCCGTGTTGGCGAAACGCTGATATCGTCCGGCGGACCAGCTATCGAGCCAGGCTTTGGAAACATCCACTCCACAAAGGTTGCGCATCACGGTAACCTGACTTGTCTGTGCGATTGAGAATCAACCGACTGTTCGGTCGTGCGTGACAACGGCGATGATCCCTGGCTCCGACGCGGGTGAGCACCTGAGGGGGAACGGGCGACATCGCCGCCACGCCGGTGTGGGTGGCCACCCACACCGGCGCTCAGTCGCTTCCAGCAGAAACGAGCCGTGCTCGTCCAGATACAAGGGGGCAGTTCAGCGAAACTGAAACCGGGCGGCTAATTTCCCCGCCAGATCCGCAGCGCCGCACCATCGGGCGCCCCGCCGCTGCCGGGGGTGCACCGGCGATAGCGCAGCGCCTTGTCCAGGCACAGCCATAGCTCGTCGAGCCAGCCCTCGCGCGTCGCGGTGACGCGGATCGCGTCGGCGGGCATCCCCGGATTGGCGCGCGCCATCGCGGAGCGGAACCCCGCCACGGTCAGCGGCGCGCGCGACAGCGCGGCCATGTCCGGATAGCGGACCTTGCCGTACAGCCCCCGCGCGGTCGCGAAATAGGATTGCGGGCTGCCCGGCATGCAGGTCCCGTGCTTGGCCCATTCATGCTGGATCAGCTGCGCCGAGGGCGTCGCGCACAAAGTCTGGCGGATCACCGGCGCGGGCACGATCCCCGTGGCCCGGCAATATTGCGGCCACTCCCTGCCCACGCCATCGGGCCACAACCCGTGCAGCGTGAAGCCGAACCGATTGCCCCCGCCGCACTGAAACGCCGCCTTCGGATCGTCGCCATGCCCGCGGCAATAGCCGGGGCTCCAGCTCAGCGCGAGCGTGTAGCTGCCGATCGGCAGCACCCGGCGCGGCTCGCGGTCGCTCGGGAGATCGGGATGCGGTGCGGGCACCCGCGCGGGCACGCGGCACATCTGCGCCTGCGCCTGCGCACCCTGCGGCACCACACCCAGCATCGCGGCGGCGAGGAGAAGGGGCGCCTTCATCGCGCGGTGAAATCCAGCCCGATATCGGCGGCGGGCGCCGATTGGGTGAGCCGCCCGACGCTGACATAGGTCACGCCGCTCTCGGCGATGGCACGGATTGTGTCGAGCGTGACGCCCCCCGAAGCCTCGGTCGGCACGCGCCCATCGACCAGCCCCACCGCCTCGCGCAGCATCGGCGGCGCCATGTTGTCGAGCAGCAGGTGGGTCGCGCCGGCCTCCAGCGCGGGCGCGATCTGGTCGATCCGGTCGACCTCGACGATGATCTGCGCAATCCCCGCCGCCACCGCGCGCCGCACCGCCTCGCCCACCGATCCGGCGACCGCGACATGATTGTCCTTGATCATCGCCGCGTCCCACAGTCCCATGCGATGGTTCTGCGCGCCCCCCATCCGCGTCGCATATTTCTCCAGCATCCGCAGCCCCGGCAGCGTCTTGCGCGTATCCAGCAGCACCGCCCCGGTCCCCGCAATCGCATCGACATAGCGCCGCGTCAGCGTGGCGATCCCCGACAGATGCTGGACGGTGTTGAGCGCCGATCGCTCCGCCGTCAGCATCGCCCGCGCCGTCCCCCGCAGCCGCAACAGTTCGCTGCCCGCCGCAACGCTGTCGCCGTCCTGGACCAGCGCCTCGATCGCGACACCGGGATCGAGCGCACGGAAAAACGCCTCGGCGATCGGCAGCCCCGCGACGACGATCGCGTCGCGGCTGTCCATCACCCCATCGAACCGGGCGTCGGCGGGAATCACCGCAGCAGAAGTAATGTCCCCCGCCCCGCCCAGGTCCTCGGCAAGCGTCGAGGCGAGGAAGGCGGGCAAGTCGAAGCCGGGCAGCGCAAAGGTCATGCCCGATGCTCTAGCCCTCCCATCCGCGATTGTCAGCCTGCGCTTCCCAGCGATGCCGGGAAGGCGTTAGGATAGTGGAAAGGGGCAGTCGCATTGCACTGTGGTCACCCTCACCCTTCCCACCGCCTACGGCGGCGGGCCCCTTCCCTCTCCCGTTGGGAGAGGGAGGGAGGCGCGAAGCGCCGGAAGGGTGAGGGTGACCACAGTGCGAATGCAATAGCCCTTGGCCAAAGGGGTGGACCAGAATGATCGGCGTTCACGGATTCGAGGCGTTCTGGGCGAAGCTGGTTCACGGTGGCGGCAGCCCGCTGACCACCCGGCAGCGGATCATGCTCGACATGCTCGGCCTCGGGCTGGAGCAGACCTATCGCAAGCTGGCCGAGCGCCCCAGCCTGGAGGCATTCGCCGCCTGGACGACGGAAACCGCCGGCCCTCCCGATCCCGAGCGGCTCGCGCGCTACCACGCATATATCGCCGGCGAACCGCCGCCCCCCGCCACGCAGGCGTGGCTCGACGCCATCGACGCTGCGCCCCCGGTGCTCGACGCCGCCGACCTCGCACAGTGGGACGCGCAGGGCTATGTCATCCTGCGCAACGCGATCGCGCCCTCAGAAGCCACCGCGATCGAGGCGGTGCTCTGGCGCGCGCTGGACGCATCGCCCGACGATCCGAGCCGCTGGTATCCGCAGCGCGAGGGCGGGATCATGCTCCAGATCTTCCAGCACCCGGCGATGGACGTTCCCCGCTACAGCGCGCGCGTCCACAAGGCGTTCGCGCAGCTATGGGGCACCGCCAATCTCTGGTCGCGGGTCGACCGGCTGAGCTTCAACCCGCCCGAGCGCCCCGACTATCGCTTCCCCGGCCCGCATCTCCATTGGGACGTGAGCCTCGCGCCGCCGATCCCCTTCGCCACGCAGGGGATATTGTACCTGACCGACACCGCCGCCGATCAGGGCGCGTTCCAGCTCGTCCCGGGTTTCCACCATCGGCTCGGCCCCTGGCTGGAAACGCTCGGCGACCGCGATCCGCGCGCGATCGACCTCAGCGCGGAGGCGGTCCCGATCGCCGCCGGCGCTGGCGACCTGATCATCTGGCGGAACGACCTGCCCCACGGCGCCAGCCCGAACCGCGCCGCCCGCCCCCGGATGGCGCACTATGTGAATATGTATCCGGCCAGCCTGACCAGCAATCCGGTGTGGCGCTGACCCTCAATCGCCCTTGTCGACCGGCCCGCCGACCGCTGGCTCGGCGACCGGCACCGGCCCCAGATCGCCCTGCCCCACCGTCCCGCTCGCCATCTCCAGCATCCGGTCGAGGCTCTTCTTCGCCTGGAGCCGCAGCCCCTCTTCGATCTCGATCCGCGGCGTCAGGTCGCGCAGCGCGAGGTAGAGCTTCTCCATCGTGTTGAGCGCCATATACGGGCAGATATTACAGTTGCAGTTGCCGTCCGCGCCCGGCGCCCCGATGAACTGCTTGTCCGGCAGCGCCTTTTCCATCTGGTGGATGATGTGCGGCTCGGTCGCGACGATCAGCGTCTGGCCGGGGAAGGACTGGGCGAATTCCAGGATGCCGCGCGTCGACCCGACATAATCGGCATGGTCGAGGATATGCGGCGGGCATTCGGGGTGCGCGGCGATCGGCGCGCCGGGATGCTGCGCGCGCAGCTTGAGCAGCTCGGTCTCGCTGAATGCCTCATGGACGATGCACACGCCCGGCCACAACAGCATCTCGCGCCCCAATGTGCGCTGGAGATAGCCCCCCAGATTCTTGTCGGGGCCGAAGATGATCTTCTGGTCGCGCGGAATCTGGCTGAGGATCTTCTCGGCGGACGAGCTCGTGACGATGATGTCGCTCAGCGCCTTCACCTCGGTCGAGCAGTTGATATAGGTCAGCGCGATGTGATCGGGGTGCGCAGCGCGGAACGCGGCGAACTGCGCGGGCGGGCAGCTATCCTCGAGGCTGCACCCGGCATCCATGTCGGGCAGCACCACGATCTTTTCCGGCGACAGTATCTTCGCCGTCTCCGCCATGAACCGCACGCCGCAGAACGCGATGACATCGGCATCGGTCTCGGCGGCCTTGCGGCTGAGGTCGAGGCTGTCGCCGACGAAATCGGCAAGGTCCTGCAATTCGGGCTTCTGGTAATAATGCGCGAGGATGACCGCATTGCGCTCCTTGCGCAGCCGATCGATCTCCGCGCGCAGGTCGAGCCCGCTCAGGCTTCCGCCGATACCGTTACGCGCGTCCATAGTGCCGCTCTCCCTTGCCGTGCGGGGCACATGGCCCGCCCCGCGCGTGGGATCAAGGCTGGGGCTCAGGGAAAATGGGCGGCGAACGGGCGCTCGGCCCCCGGCGTGCCCGCGACGATCGCCTGCGCGGCGGCGGTGCCGAGCGGCGTAAATGCAAGGACTTCGCCGACCGCGAACGTCCCGATCATCGCGCCCCATCCCCATAGCCACGCCGGGTGCACCCGGCGCGTTCGCATCCAGTCGCGGGCCATTCCGATGACCGGAAAGATCGCGGGCGCAATCAGCGCCGCGACCACCCAGGACCAGGGAATCAGGAACGGCATCGGCAGCAGCCGCCCGAAACCAGGCCCGGTCAGCACCGCCACCGCGCAGATCATCAGCCGCTTGTGCCAGTCCGACCGGCGGCGCAGCGCGATCGCCCCAAATACGAGCCCCGCGAAGCAGACCAGCCCCGCCGGGTTCCCAAACGCGAATTCGGGCAGCGCGAAGAACGGCGGTCCACCGACGGTGCGCACCGAATGGAGCGTGATCGCCATCCCCAACACCACCATCAGCGGCACCCAGCCCAGCGCGATCCAGCCGAGCCGGCGATGCACCCGCACATTCTCCGACGCGACCAGCCCGGTCTGCGCCAGATAGATTGCGAGCCATCCCATGAAGATAAAGGCGTGGACGTGGTAGATCAGCGGCAGTCCGAAGCTCGAACGGCCCATCGCCAGGTTAAGCGAGAAGCCACCGACAATGACGACGCACATCGCCAGCGAAAGAAACAGGAAAAAGCGGTCTCGACTGCCTGCACGCGGCAGCGGTTCGGTTATCGTCGGATCTGCAATCGTCGCCATATCACCCCCCGGGATTCTGCGATACCCGGAAGATACATGTTTTCGCCTAGTGCCTCAACGGGTCACCACTTGTTGGCGATAACTTCTTCGGGGCGGCGCGACACGTCCCACCGCTCGCTGGGGCCGCGGGCTTCGTCGGCGAACCGCACCTCCACGGTCGCGTCGATCCCCGCCGCCTTGAGCGGCATCGCGAAACTCTGCGCCACCGCGCGGCGCGTCGCGTCCTTGGCCAGCTTCATCGGGGTGGCCTCGCGCGCCTGGCGGACCAGTTCGGCCTGCCCCGCCTTGCGGTTCGCGGCGTCGAGCGCGCTTTCGACGTCGGTGACGCGCATCAGGATGCCGCCATTGCCATATTCGCGCAGGGTATCGAGGTCGACCGCGGGCCCGACCACTTCGACGGCGGGCAGCGTGATGCGCAGCCTCTTGGCCTCTGCATCCCAGTCCAGATCCTCCTGCCGGAGCTTGGACATGTCGACCTCATACCGCACCGATCCCGGCATGATCAGCGTCTTTTCCGCCGTCAGCCCCAGCCGCGACTGTTTCGACGTCACCACCGCGACATAGCGCGCGGCAAAGGTCGACAGCCGGTTCTGCTCGCGCAGCCCCTCCAGGCTCGCCTGCGCGACCGTCACCGGATCGCTGCCGCCCAAAAACTGGCGCTTGACCGTATCGCCCAGGAACCAGAAGCCCGCGCCGATCGAGACCAGCAGCGCGACGAGCAGCAGCAGGAACTTGGCACAGCCCCAGTTTCTTACGCGGCCCTCTTCCACACGCCGTCCTCCTCCGACACCAGCCCGCGAGCGCGCAGGTCGATCAGATGCGCGAGCACCGATCGCCCCGCCGCGCCGGTCAGCCGCGGGTCCAGCCCGACATACATGCGTTCGACCATCGCCGGAACCGGGCGCGATTCCTCGCCCAGCAGCCGCAAAATCTGCCCCTCGCGCTGCTTGCGATGCCCGATCAGCCCGCGCACGAAGCGCTGCGGCCGCTCGATCGGCTCGCCATGCGCGGGGTAATAGACGCGGTCCTCGCGCTCCATCAGCCGCGCGAGGCTGGCCATATACGCCGCCATGTCGCCATCGGGCGGCGCGACCACCGTAGTCGACCAGCCCATGACATGGTCGCCGCTGAACAGCGCCCCCGTCTCCGCCAGCGCGAAGCACAAATGGTTGGACGTGTGTCCGGGCGTGGCGACCGCGGTCAGCGTCCAACCCGCCCCCGCGATACTCTCGCCATCGGCCAGCACGCGATCGGGGGCATAGCTCGTGTCGAACGCGGCATCGGCGCGCGGCCCGGCATCGTCGAGCGACAGCGGCGCGCAGCCGATGATCGGGGCACCGGTCGCGGCCTTTAGCGGCGCGGCGGCGGGGCTATGGTCGCGGTGGGTATGGGTGCAGACGATCGCCGCCACCGGTCGCCCGCCTATCGCCGCCATCAGCGCCGCCAGATGCGCAGGCTCGGCGGGGCCGGGATCGATCACCGCCAGGTCGCTCGTGCCGACCAGATAGGTCTGGGTGCCGGTATAGGTGAAGGGCGACGGATTGGGCGCCAGCACCCGCGTCACCAGCGGCTCGATGGCGAGCGCCACGCCAGTTGGGGCATCGATCATGCCCTGCGAAATGGCGGCTAAGCCGCGAGAACACAAGAGCGGGTGACGGGGCCGGCCGCGAAGGAGTTGGAGACCGGCCGGCCCCGCCGAAGAACGGCTTTCCGAGTGAACGCGAAAACGAAAAGCCGCCCTCCCGTCTCGTCAGTCCTTCTCGGACTGTTGCTCGGCGATTTCGGCGATCGCTTCGTCGATGCCGGACAGCGCGTTGGCGCGCTGCTCTTCGGTCATGCTCGTTTCGTTCTGGATGGACATCCGCGCGTGGCGCAGGCTCATCATCGCGGTCTGGAGCCCGAACGCCTTGCTCCGCATCGCCGTCGCGTTTGCGCTAGCGGTGATCCGCTCGATCCGGTCGGAGCAGATCGTGATGATGCGCTTGCCACCGGCGCTCTGCGTCTCGACCGTCGCCTCCGAACCGGCGCCGCACTTGGCGTTGCGCACTTCGGGCATCGACGCGAGCATCGCCTCGGTATCGGGCAGCGTGATTTCCTTGCGCTCGCCGTCGCTGCGCACGAGCACGATCTTCTTGACGCGCTTGCCGTCCTTGTCGGTGGTCGTCGTCGTGGTGCTGATCGTGCGTGCGCCGACGGGGGCGGCGGGTGCAGCCGGCGCTTCCGGGGCGTCTGCCTCGGCGGGAGCGCTGGGCGCCGCGGCGGCGGCGGGGGGCGCGGGCGGCGCGGGCAGGTTCTGCGCGATCGCGCCGATCCCCTTGCCCATCGACGTGCGGATTTCCGCCGCCGCCTGGGTGCCCGATGCCGTGAGCCCGAGCGCGGCAAGCGACAGCGCGCTCACGCCCAGCAGCCCGGTTGCGATCCGTGCGGGCGACGGCCGGTTGGTCTTCGAAAGCATGCGTAACCTCCCTTTGACTTCGTTGATCGTGTGCAGGTGACAGGCGGCGGAGACGGCGCCGCCATGCGCGGATTTCACGATGGCGCGGCCATAGGCATGGCGCAGCGCCTGGGCGCGGCCCGCAAGCACCAGTGCGTCGCACGCCATTTCCTGGTCGGCGCGAAAGGCCCGGAACGCCCGCCACGCAACCGGATTGAACCAGTGCAGTGCCAGCACCAACAGCGCGACCCAATTGGCGATCAGGTCGCCGCGGACATGGTGGCCCAGCTCATGCGCGAGCGCGAGGTCGCGCTCCTGCGCGTCATAGCGCTCGGCGAAGTCGCGCGGGAACGCCACATATTTGCGGAACACCCCGAAGGCGAGCGGACCATGCGCGGCGTCGGTCTCGATCACGCGCACCTTGCCCTGCGCCACGGTCCGGTCGACGCGCGCGCGGCGCAGCAGCCGGGCGCAGAAACGCCGGTGCGCGACCAGATGATAGGCAAGGAACAGCAGCGCGCCGATCGCCCACAGCCCCAGCAGCAGCATTATCAGGCTCGGCCCGTCGGCAACCGCGGTCGGCGGCACCAGCGCGACGCCGCCCTGATGGCCGAGCAGGTCGACCTGCGCGATCACCGCGTGGCTCGCCGCCTCGGGCGGCAGCGTCGCGGGGTTCATCACCCCAACCGTGATCCCCGGCGCCGCGGCGGCATCGCGCGCGAGCGGCGCGACCAGCCGGCTGAGCTGCCACTCCCCCGGCAGCGGCGGCATCAGCAACCGGATTACCGGCAGCAGCCACAAGGCATAGGCCAGATGCGGCCCGAAGCTGCGCCGCACCGGCGCGCGGATCGCCAATACCAGCAGCATCAGCAGCGTGGTGGCGATGAACGTCTCTACTGCCCAGCCGATCATGATTTCAGATCCTTCAGCAGCGCCTCGATCTCGGCGATGTCCTGGTCGGTGATCGCATCGCGCTCCGCCAGATGCGCGACCAGCGGCGTCAGCTTGCCCCCGAACAGCCGGTCCATCAGCCGCCGCGATTCGCCCGCGACATAGTCGCCGCGCGCCACCAGCGGGCGGTAAAGATAACGCCGCCCCTCCTCCTCATGCGCGATGATCGACTTGGCGAGCAGCCGCCCCAGCAGCGTCTTGACCGTGTTCGCACTCCAGCCGCGATCGGCGGGCACGCGCTCGACGACATCCTGCGCGGACAGCGGCGATTCGTCCCACAACACTTCCATCACGGCATGTTCGGCGTCACTGATACGTTCGGTCATCGGTCCCTCGCTGACTACGTCTGTAATCGATGATTACGTCTGTAGTCAATGGGCTGAACGGCGGGTGAATGCCGCAGGGGAATCGATAAGGATCGGGCGTCGCCTTCTCTACTGCCCGTCACCCTGAACTCGTTTCAGGGTCCAACCTTCCACGGGCGAATCCCGCGCGTTTTGCGCGTTGGATGCTGAACCAAGTTCAGCATGACGACGTAAAAAATAAGTGCGCGAGTTCATCTGCAATCGCCCCTGCGACCGGCGCGAGGCCACATTTGCATTTCCGGGCAGGCTGCACGAAACTCGGCACGCCCAGCGAGAGAGTCGCAGCCGCGGGCTAGTGACTCGCGTCTTCGAAAATCCAGCCGCCCCGCCGCCGCATCCCGATGCGGGCGGAGGCCGCCTCATTGGGAGAATCGCCATGCCCCCGCCGCCCGCCAACTGGGTCGCCGCCGCCGTCCAGATCACGCCGCATTTCGAAACCCAGGGCGACCCGTATCAGGGCGTCTCGGGCGATTTCGACGGCATGGGGATTTCGTGCGGCGCGCTGCAATGGAATATCGGCAAGAACTCGCTCCAGCCGATGGTGGTCGCGGTCGGGCGCCCGGTCGTGCTGGCGGCGATGCCGACGATCGGCGCCCAGATGTGGACCGCCTGCACCGGCGGCATCGGCTCGGGCCTGACGATTGTCCGCAGCTGGCAGACCGGCACCCGGCTGCGCGCCACGCCGCTCGCCGAACTGCGCGCGCTGATGGGCACGCCGCAGATGCGCGCCGAACAGGACAAGCGCATTTCGGGCAAGGCGCAGACGGCATTCGACCGCGCGACCGCATGGGCAAAGGAAGACGGCGGCGCCGCGCCGACCAAGCGGCTGTTCTGCTGGTTCTTCGACATTGTCACGCAGAACGGATCGCTGGAGGGCCTCACTCCGGCCAAGATGCGCGCCTTCATCGCAGCGAGCGCGCCGGGCAAGGCCGACGACGTGATCTGCGACTTCATGGCGGGGATAAAGGGCACCAGCGGCCACGCCACCGACGCCGCCAAGAATGCGGCCCTGTGGCGCAACCAAACCGACGCGGAGAAGCTCCCGATCCTGTGCATGACCTATCTGCGCTCGAAGACCGCCGATCCGCGCTGGCAGCATGTCGTGATCAACCGCAAGGGCACGATCGCGATGGGGCAAGGCTGGGTCAACGGATCGAAATTCTCGCTGGCGGCGCAGGGGCTGTAGCGCGCCGCACCTGTCGGCACAGTTTACACTTTGGCCGGGGTCCGATGGCCCATTAATCACGCAACAGTTTGTAATAGCATCTTTGTTTGCGCCTGGCACGCAGCGTGCTAGTATCAACACAGCAAGCGTTTCGACGCTTCATTCCAAAGGGTGGGTCGACCAAGGTCTCCGGTCCCAGGTCGTCCCACCCGCCCGGACTTCCCCGATCCCGCATCTTTGCCGCCTTCCAGCCCGCTACGCGATCGGCTAGCGTCGCGCCATGCTCGCTCGCCTCCAGGCCCTTGGCACCCGGCCCCTCCTCGTCGCGCTCCTCATCGGCCTCGCCGCGCAGTTGCTGTTCACCTTCCACCTCGACCAGCCGAGTCGGATCCTGTTCGACGAAGTGCATTATGTGCCCGCCGCGCAGGCGCTGATCGACCTCGAAGGGCCGCGCAATGTCGAGCACCCCCTGCTCGGCAAGGAGCTGATCGGCGCGGGCATCGTCGCGCTCGGCGACAATCCGTTCGGCTGGCGGATCACCGCGACGCTGGCGGGGACCGCCACCGTGGTCGGGGCCTTCGCCTTTGTCTGGCTGCTGCTCGGGTCGATGCGCGCCGCGCTGGTAGCCGCGGCGCTGGCGATGCTCAACCAGACGCTGTTCGTCCAGGCGCGCACCGCGATGCTCGACGTGTACCTTGGCGCCTTCGTGCTGTGGGCGATGATCGTCATGTTGTGGGCGATGCGCGCGCCGCCGGGCCGGGTGCTGGGCCGCTGGATCGGCGCCAGCGCGCTGATGGGGCTGGCAGTCGCGGTGAAGTGGGCGGCGATCCCCTATGTCGCGCTTGCCGCACTCGCCTTTGTCGCGATCCGGCTGCGCGACGCCCGCCGTGCGAAGCGGCCGCTCGCGAGCGCCTTTTCGGGCAAGGACCAGCCGCACTGGCCGGGGCTCGGCGTCGTGCCCGGGCTGCTGATCCTCGGCGCGGTCAGCATCACGGTCTATTTCGCGACCTTCTATCCCGCCTTCTTCTACGCGAACCAGCCGCTCACCTGGTCCAGCCTGCTCCCCCAGCAATTCGACATGTACGCGCTCCAGACGCAGAAGCTGCGCGGCCACACCTATCAGTCAGACTGGTGGAGCTGGCCGCTGATGCTCCGCCCGATCTGGTATTTCTACGAATGGGATCGCGGGGCGCAGCGCGGGGTGCTGCTGATCGGCAATCCGGTGATCATGTGGGGCGGACTCGTCGCGGTGCTCGCCTGCTACTGGGCCTGGTTCCGCAGCCGCGCCGCCTATCCGCTGGCGGTGGCGCTGCTATGGACGGCGTCGGTCGCGCTCTATGCGATCATCCCGAAATCGCTGGGCTTCTATTATTACTACCATCTGTCGGGCATCTTCCTGTGCCTGGTGCTGGCAGTCGCCTTCCACCATTTCGACCGAGGCCGGAACAAGGGCCGCGAAGAATGGTTCGCCGCCGCTGCGCTGATCGCCTTCCTCTACTTCTACCCGATCCTCGCCGCCTCGCCCTTACGCGATTCGCAGGGGTTCACGCACTGGATGTGGTTCACGAGCTGGCGGTGAGGCCCCGTTCCCCTGCGCAGGCAGGGGTCCAGAGTCGCGGGCGAACCGCTCGGGGCTCTGGCCCCCCGCCTGCGCAGGGGAACCGTTGCGCTCGGTCAGTACCGCCCCCAGGTAAACCGCGACGACAGCACGAAATTCCACACCGCCGCCACCGCGATCCCGGCCATCGCCGACAGCCGCCAGTCGCCATGCTGCACATTGTGCAGGAACGCCGCCATCCCGACATTCGCGATCGCGCCCACCGAGCAGACGACGCAGAAGATCACCCATCCGTCGAGCAGCTGCTTGAACCCCTTCAACCGCCGCTCGCGATAGGTCAGCGTGTTGTTCAGGAAGAAGTTGAAGGTCATCGCGAACACCGTCGCGATCACCGTCGCGGTGACGAACGACATCCCCGCGAGCAGGAACAGCACCCCCAGCACCAGGAAATGCACCCCCGCCCCCAGCGCGCCGATCGCGGAGAACATCGCGAACCGCACCGGGATCACCTTGCCGAACATCCGGTCGTACAGCGCGATCAGATATTCCATCGCCACGACATGATCGAGCTTGCTCTCGCCCTCGGTCCGGGTGCGGAACACATAGGGCATTTCGATGAAGTTGAGCGGCTTGGGCGCCGCGGTCAGGATGTCGAGCAGGATCTTGAACCCGATCCCCGACAGCGTCGGCACCAGCCGCCGGACGATCTCGGTGCGGATCATGAAGAAGCCGCTCATCGGGTCGCCCAGGTCGGCCTTGAGCACGCGGCGCGACAGCCTGGTCGCCAGCGCCGATTTGGCGACGCGGTCATGGTCCCATTCGCCGGTGCCGCCGCCCGCGCAGAAGCGCGATCCGACGACCACGTCGAGCGCCTCGTCCGCCTGGAGCGCGTCGAGCATCCGCGGCAGCAGCGTCTCGTCATGCTGCATGTCGCCGTCGATCACTGCGACGATCGGCGCCGCGGTCGCGCACATCCCCTCGATGCACGCCGACGAAAGCCCGCGCCGCCCGATCCGCTGGATCACGCGCACGCGCTTGTCGATCCGCCCCAGCTCGCGCACCGCCTGCGCGGTGCCGTCGGGGCTGTCGTCGTCGACGAAGATCGCCTCCCAGTTGCGCCCGGCCAGCGCCTGGTCCAGCCGCGCGACGAGCGTGGCGACGTTCGCCCGCTCGTTGAACGTGGGAACGACGACGGCAAGCTCGAGCAGGTCGGGCGTCACTGAAGCTCCGTCAGTACCGCATCGCCCATCGCACTGGTCGACAGACTGCCGCCCAGGTCGGCGGTACGCGCGCCCTTGGCGAGCGCGGCGGCAACCGCCGCCTCGATCCGCAGCGCCGAGGCTTCGTCGACCAGCGAATGGCGCAGCAGCATCGCGGCGGACAGGATCGCGGCGCACGGATTGGCCTTGCCCTGCCCGGCAATGTCGGGGGCACTGCCATGGATCGGCTCGTACATGCCGTTGGCGCCGCTCCACGCGCTCAGCGAGGCGGACGGCAGCATCCCGATCGACCCGGCGCACATGCTGGCCTGGTCGGACAGGATATCGCCGAACAGATTTCCGGTAACGATCACGTCGAAATCGGTGGGGCGTCGGACAAGCTGCATCGCGGCGTTATCGACATACATGTGCGTCAATTCGATGTCAGGATATTGCACGCTCATTTCATTGACGACATCGCGCCACAGCTGCGACGTCTCGAGCACGTTCGCCTTGTCGACCGAGCACAGCTTCTTCTTGCGCCGCTTCGCCATCTCGAACCCGACGCGCGCGATCCGCTCGACCTCGCCCTCGTCATAGGACATCACGTCGAAGCCCTGGCGCAGCCCCTCCATCGTGGTGCGATGGCCCTTCTCGCCGAAATAGACGTCGCCGGTCAGCTCGCGGACGATCACGATATCGAGCCCCGCGACGACTTCGGGCTTGAGCGCCGATGCGTCCTCCAGCCCGGCGAACAGCGTGGCGGGGCGCAGATTGGCGAACAGCCCCAGCTCGCGGCGGATCGCCAGCAGCGCCGCCTCGGGCCGCAGCCGGCGCTCCAGCGCATCGAAACGCGGGTCGCCGATCGCGCCGAACAGCACCGCATCGGCGCGCTTGGCCAGCGCCAGCGTCGCGTCGGGAAGCGGCTTGCCCGCCGCCAGATAGCCCGCACCCCCGACCGGCGCTTCTTCGAATTGCAGGTCGAGCCCAAGGGCTTCGAGGACGCGGCGCGCCTGGCTGGTGACTTCGGGTCCGATCCCGTCGCCGGGAAGAATGGCAATCAGCGGCATTCCCGCTCCTGTGGCTAGCGAATTTGGCGCTGCTTTGCCGCCCCGGCCCGCGTTACGCAACTGCTCGCTGCAACCGGTCCACCAGCCGGACACGCGCGGCCAGCACATCGGCGCTCCTGCCGGTCAGCAGGTCGCGCGCGAGGAAATGCCCGGTCAGCCGCAACCCGTCGAGAATGTCGCCCCATTCCGCCGCGCCGCCCGCCGTGAGGAAGGGCGGCATCCGCAACAGCCGATCCTCATATCCCGCCGCCCCCGCGCGGCTCACGGCGATCCCGCTCTTGGGGCTGACGAACGCCAGATCCTCGCGCGCGCCGGTCGCGACGCAATGCTCCAGGTCGAGCCCGAACCCCAGCTCGGCGAGCAGCAACAGCTCGTACCGTACCATCGCCACCGCCCATCCGCGCGCCGCCGGCGCCGCCTCGATCGCCGCAAGCACCCCGTCCAGCGCAGCGTGCAGCCGCGGAAAGGGCAGCCCGTCGGGCAGCGCCGCCGCGGTCAGCCCCGTCGCCCAGCTCAGCGCCGCCGCGGGCAGCGCCTCGCCGAACAACGGCGCGCGGCTGTGGATCAGCTCGACGGTGAGCGACGCCAATTGCTCATCGGTCCGCGCGCGCCATTCGCCCTGCACCAGGTTCGAAGGCTGAAGGACGGGGCGCAACGCCCGCGACCGTCCGCCCGGGACATAGCCCGGCTGCAACCCGTCGGCCTCGGTCAACGCACGCACCACCGCGCCATGCTCGCCATGCGCGCGCACGCTCAGGACAATGGCTTCGGCGCGAAGGTGCATGGAGGGGTTCTAGGGGCGCGGGCGGCAAATGGCGATGCAATCTTCCCCTCTCCCATTGGGAGAGGGAGGGGCCCGCTCGGCAAAGCCGAGTGGGAGGGTGAGGGTGACGCATAGCACCGTCGCCCCGCGCCGCCTCCTGAGGAAGAGGGCGCGCAACACAAAAGAAAAGGGCCGGGAGCGATCCCGGCCCTTCCCGATTACAGGACGGACGATCAGAAGGTCGTCCAGTCGTCCCCGCCCGCCATCTGCGCCATCGGAACAGCGGCAACTTTCGACCGACGCGGGCTGCTCGATACCATGGGGGTCACGGGCTGACGCACCGCTCGGGTGCTGCCCCCGCCGTTGGCGGCGCCGATGTTGAAGCGCTCCGCCTGTTCGGTCAGCGTCAAGACCTCGGAATTCAGCGTCCGCGCGGCGGCGGACGTCTCTTCCACCATCGCCGCATTTTGCTGGGTCGCCGTGTCCATCGCGACGATCGCGGCGGAAATCTGCGTCACTGCCGATGCCTGGGCCTGGTTGTCGGCGGCCATGCTGCTCAGCAGCGCATGGACCTCGCCGACATCGCCGGTGATGTTGGCCAGCGCGCCGTCGACGCGCTGGACCATGCCCACCGCCGAGCCAATGTCGCTCTGCGTGGCGGTCAGCTGGTCGCGGGCGCGGCCGGCCTCTTCCTCGGCGCGCATCGCCAGCGCGGAAACCAGGTCGGCAACCACCGCAAAGCCGCGTCCCGCCTCACCCGCGCGCCCCGCCTCGACGGCGGCGTTCATCGCGAGAACCCGAGTCTGGAACGCGATCTTGTCGAGACCCTCGATCACGCTGTCGATGCCCTTGGCGCTGTCCGACACGCGGTTCATCGCCTGCATCGCGTCGTCGGCGATAGCGCGCCCGCCCGAAACCGTGGTGATGGCACCGTCTGCGCGCTCGAGCGTCATGCCGGAGGATGCGGCGGTCGCCTTGAGCCGCTGGTCCATCTGCGCGATTGCCGCGGAGGTTTCTTCCAGGCTTGCGGCGTTTGCTTCGGTGCGGCGGGCGAGGTCTTCGCTCGCCTGGGCGATTTCCGACGAGCCGGTCCGGATTGCCGCCGCCGATTCCACGACCGATCCGAGCAACTCGCGGAGATTCGAGATCGCGTCGTTGAAGTTCTGGCGCAGCTTGCCATAGGCGGCGGGAAATTCGACGGTGATCGTCGCCGTCAGGTCGCCGCGCGACACCATGTCGAGATTGTGCGAAATCGTCTCCGTGACGAAATTCTGATCCTCCTGCGCCTTTGCCGCTTCGGCATCGGCAATCTGCTTCTGGCGCGCATTCTCGCGGAAGACGAGCATCGCCTTCGCCATCTCGCCCACTTCGTCGGCGCGATCGGTCGCGGGCACGTCCACCTTGGTGTCGCCATCGGCCAGCCGGGTCATGACGCCGGTCATCCCGACCAGCGGGCGGACGATCGCGCCTGCGAGCAGCCAGGCCATCATCGCGGCGATCACCACTGCGCCCACCGCCCCGACAAGGACCGCGATCATCGCGCCATTCTTGGCGGCTGTCATTGCATCGCGCTGTTCCGCGACTGCCTTCTGCTGGCGTTCCTTGATCTCGCCGCTGATCGCGCGGACCTTGGGAAGCTGTTTGAGACCCGAAATCTCCTGCGCCTGGGCCCGCGTCGCGGGGTTGCGCGCCAGCGAAATCAGTT
Organism: Sphingomonas hengshuiensis; assembly: GCF_000935025.1. Classification (NCBI taxonomy): domain Bacteria; kingdom Pseudomonadati; phylum Pseudomonadota; class Alphaproteobacteria; order Sphingomonadales; family Sphingomonadaceae; genus Sphingomonas; species Sphingomonas hengshuiensis. The sequence goes on along the minus strand of NZ_CP010836.1, from coordinate 710,329 downwards.
CGGCGAAGCGGCGATTGTTGAGGTCGTTCACCTCGGCGCGCAGGTCGGGGAGCCGTTGCTGCTGGTCCGGCAATTTCGTGCGGGCCTCGAAGTTCGTCGCTGCGGTCTCGAACGCCTTGATGTTCGCCTTATACTCCTCCAGCAGTTCCTCGCGGCCCAGCATGGCGAAGCCTCGCAGCGCGTTTTCCTGCTGAATGATGGCGCCCAGCATGGCTTCGCCGTCCTGCGCCACCTGGATGCTGTTCGCATTGGATTCCGAAATGGTCGCAAGGCTGGTCAGCGACGAATAGGTATAAGCGCCCGAGGCGATCACGACCAGGATCACCGCCGCGAACGCGGCGACCAGCTTCCCGGATAACTTCAAACGACTGATTATGGACATTGTGCGATCCTCTAGGGCGATCTTCAAAAGACGATTTGGGTGCGCAGCACGAAGGTCGTGCCGCGATCGGTGCGGCGGCCTGCGCCAACCAGCGATCGGTCGGGCGTGAGGCGCCACGCGGTGGCATTGACCATCACGCGCATCAGGCCGCTCAGATACCAGTTGGCGCCGCCGGTGGCGCTGGCACCGGTGCTGCGCAGACCGGGCGTACGGACATCGATTTCCTGATAGCGCGCGGTAAGCTCCACCTGCCCGCGTCCCCCCTGGAACACCGATCGCTTGACGATCGGGCGACCGATGCCGCCGGTGGCGGCCGCATAGGGAGGCGCCTCGCCGGTCACGAACCATCCGGCGGACAGGCTCTTGGCGACAGTCCGCGCGTCCGATTGGGGCAGGTCGATCACGCGGCGACCCGCCTCGCCCATCACCCAGACGGGACCAACCACCGCGCCGGCTTCGACGCCGCCGCCATGGTTGCCCGTGGCGCCGGCAAGCTGCGGCGATCGCAGCACCGTGCGCGGGTTCAGCCCGTGCGCGACATTGGCTCCGGCGCTGAGATTGCGCGTCCCGCCGATGAATTTCTCGTCAAAGGTCCACGCCCCCAGGTGCAGGATCGTGCCGTCGCGCTTGATGGGGTTCCAATGGGCGCGGGCCAGAAGGGTGCGATCGTCGCTCCGCGGCTGCGCCGCGTCGATGTCGTCGCCGGTCACCGCGACCGAGGCGTGCCAGTTCGCCCCGATCAGCCGCGCCTGCGCCCCGAAACCGAAACCGCCGCGATCGGGCGCAATCGCGCTCGCGACGAAATTGGCCTCGACAAAGGGCAGCGCCTCGCCGCCCGAACTGCCCTCGACGCTGCGATCGTTCTGGAGGTTGCCCGCCAGCAGGTCGGCAGTGACGCCCCGATCTTGCCGCGCCAGCCGACATGGGCCCACAGGACGTCGGCAGACCCGCTCGCGAATTCGGTCTCCACTTGATAGACCAGCGTGTTGGCGACGGTGCCGGCAAAGCCGAGATGCGCGGCGCGCACGTCGCTGTCCTGCCGGTTACGCGAGCGATCGCCGGCGCCGCTGGTGGAGGCGGCATCCACGATCAACTGCCCCAACAGCCGGAAGCTGGTGCCGCCATCCGCCGAGACGAGCACGGGCACGCCGTTGCGCCATTCGATCCGTGGGCGCGGCTTCAGCGCGGACTGCGCATCGCTGGCGCTCGGCGCGTCGCTATCGGCGTCGCGTACCGAAAGGGGCGGCGCGGCTTCGACGGCAGCAAGAACCGGCGCGGTACCGCCCGGAAGCGGCGTGCCCGTCAGGAGCAACGTCGAGCAAAGGCAGGCGAGAGTCATCCCACGCATCCCGGGCACCGCCCGTGGACACACTGCCCAAACGTTTGAAACGGTCAGGTTATAATGTAGATGGCTGCGCCGCTGAGCGGTCCGGTGCGCCCAGTTATTTCGTACAAAACCAAATGCTCAGCCCCGCCGCACGCGCTTCGCCAGCCCGCCCAGCCCGCGCCCAGCACCACGCGCTTGGCCCCGGCCACCGCGCGGTTGAACCCGCCCAGCGCGGCCATCGTCACGCGGTTGGCCAGGCTGGGGCGGAGCAGCAGCAGGTCGACGCACGCCACGCCGCCGGTCGCGAACTGGCGCTTATGCTGGCCCTCGCCCTCGGTGAAATCGAACGTCGCGAACGCGCCTTCGTCGAACAGGTCCTGCACCGCCATCATCTGGAGCACCGCGCCCGGCGACAGGTCGTTGAACGCCGGGTCATGCCCGACATGCGCATAGAGCACCGTGCCCTCGACCACCGGGCAATAGAGATACGCCGCCGGCTCGCCCGCGATATACAGCAGCCAGGCACGCACCTGCCCCGCCGCCGCCATCGCCAGCATCGTGTGGAGGAACTCGGCGCTGTCGGGCAGGCCGGAACCCAGCAGCCTTTCCTGATAGGTGCGCAGCGAAATCCGCCGGGCGACGTCGTGGAATGCCTCCATCGCATCGGGCGCCGCGAACCGGCGGATGTCGAGCGACCCGCCCGATTCCTGCGCGATCTTCTTCGCCTTGCGCCGCAGATTCTGCCGCGCGTTCGACGACAGCCCTGCGAACCAGCCCTCAAAATCGCCGGCGAAGTCCAAATAATAGCGCGTGTAGCGCTGGCGGATAAAGGGCAGCATGTCGCCCGATGCCTTGACCATGCCGGGCACCAATGCCTCGGGCAGCGACGTGATCGCATAACCATGCGCCTCGCGCGCCAGCCGCGGCAGCACCGGCACCGCCTCCGACCGCGCATCGGCGAGGCTCAGCGGCACGCGCAGCAGCGAGCGTTGGATCGCCATCAGCGTGCGCGCGCCGATCTCGAACTTCAGCCGAGTCGGACGCGCGGAATCGGTAATCCCGTCGCTCACGCCGCGCGTTCCTCGACCAGGTTCGACCAGAGCTGCTCGGCCTGTCGCAAGCGCGTGCGCAGCGCGCTGGGCGCCAGCGGCACGTCGTCCTGCCCCAGCGCCAGCGCCGGCCGGTCTGCGAAAAATTCGGTCACCAATCCCCCCCGTCGCGCCGCGAGCATCCGGCACAGCCGCTCGAAGCGCCGGACATGCACGGCGTTAGGCCGCGTACCGGCGCGATTGGCAAGCTCGAACCCGTGCCCGACGATCGTCACCGCCGCGTGCCCCGCGTGCATCGCATGGTCCAGCGCCGCGCGCATCTCGCCGCTCGACAGCGCGCAGATCTGGAAATGGCGCAGATGGCCGGGCAGGTCCTCGATCAAAGTCACCGGCACTTCAATCACCCCGCGATGCGCGATCGGCGCGATCTGGCGCGGGTCCAGCCCGATCGCGCTGGGCCAGGGATGCTCGGAGCCGTTGTGGCTCGAATCATAGGCGAATCCCAGCTCGGCAAGCGCCGCCAGCGTATCGTCGCTCGCCGAATAGCTGCCCGAACGGAACGCAATCGGATCGGGCGCCCCCGCCGCGACCAGCATCTCCGCCGCGCCCGCGATCAGCCGGACCTGCTCGGCGAGGCTATAGTCGATCAGCTCGAACGGTCCATGGCTCGCGCCCTTGTCCCCGGCATGCGCGCCGGTCCAATTGGGGTGGAGGTGCAACTGAACCTCCTGCCCCGCCGACAGGATCGCGCCGACGATGCGCTTGATCGGATCGAGGCCATAGACCAGCGCCGGCATCGGATCGACGAAGAACGTCGCCTTCAGCCCATGCGCCGCAAGCTGGGCAAGCTGCCAGCCCACGCCCACGCCCGCCGGCTCGATCGAGCGCCGCACCACCTCCGCCGCGTCGAGCCCGGCGACGTGGTGCCGCCACATCAGCTCGGTATCGATCGTGATGAAGACGCGCGTAGCCATGACGAGGCGTTAACGCGCGGGCGTGAAGAATTCCCGAACCGGGGGAGGTTTTCCTTCTCGCCGCTTCAGGGCTTGATCCCATAGCGCGCATAGACTTCGTCGATCCGCGGGGCGATCATCCGTGCCGCCGCGAGTTCGCCCTCGGCGGTCTTGTCGCCCTTTTGCCGCCGGATCACCCCGCGCAGGTACAGGCTCGCCGCCTGGTCGGGGCTCACTTCCAGCGCGGCGTCGAGATCGGCGATCGCGTCGTCCGGTCGCTGCATCCGGAAATAGACCATGGCCCGGCTGTCGAGCACCGCGGCGGGCGATTCGCTCAGTTCGATCGCCTTGGTGCAATCCTTGAGCGCAGTGTCGAGCGCGACATTGTGCGTCCCCTTCATCCAGCAGCGCGAATTGAGCAGCGAGGGATTGCCCGGCGACTTGGCGATCATGCCGTCGAGCAGCGCTATCGCCTCGTCCACTTGCCCGCCATCGGCCATCAGATCGGCCTGCGCGGTCGCATAGCCCACTTTGTTGTCGCCGCCCTCGGCAACCCGCTCGGCGAGCATCGCGATCGCGTCGTCGCGCTTGCCCAGATCGGCGGTGAGCTGGGCGACCTGCCCGATCGCGCTGGTCGAACCGGGATCGATCGCCAGCGCCGCCTGCGCGTCAGCCAGCGCGCGCTTGTCGTCGCCCAGCGCCGCATATAGCCGCGCCCGCCACAGATGATTGTCCGCATCGGGATCGAGCGCGATCGCCTTGTCGAGATCACGGATCGCCCCCGCCCGGTCATAGATGCGGTCGAGGAACCAGGCACGGTCGGTATAGCTCCCCGCCTCCTCGGGCGCCTCGGCGATCTGGCGGGCATAGATTTTCAGGATCGGGTCGAGCGCCTTGCTGCGCTTCGCGGCCTCGACGATGCGGAACAGCGGCGGCGTGTCGGCGGGCGCCACGGCCTTCAGCAAGCGCGCCTTGGCCTGGTTCACCTGCGCGCGCGCCGCGGGGATGTCGGCGGGTGCGACTTCGCCAATCCCCTTGATCACGCGGTCGTCGACAGTGATCACGCCCCCCGTCAGCGACGCGCTGCGCCGGAGCAGCACGCCGCCCAGGCTGGGGGGCAGTGTCTGGTCGCCCTCCAGCACGAACCCCGCGCCGCCGCCGGGCAACCGCATCCGCGTCACCACCCGCGCGTCGGCGGGGTCCCCGCTCGCCACGGGCACGTCGCGCCACGCCGGACGCGCACGATCGGGGGCGAAGCGGATGCCGTCGACGCTCGAATCGAGCTGGGTCTTGTAGCGCTGCTCGTCGCGCGACCAGTCGGGATAGGCGAGCCCCGACGCAAGCACGACTGCGGTGGCGCTCTCCTCGTCATAGCTGAAGCTGCGGTCGACGGCTTCGTTGGCCCCCAGATGGTTTTGCAGGATGCCGTCGATCATCGTCTCGACGGCTTCCTTGCCCGATTGCGCCGATGCGACGCGAATCTGTTCTGCCCCCGCCCCGCGCAGCACGATCCGCGCCTTATAGGGTGCCGGAAACAGCACCCCGGCGCTGGCGTCGAGGTCATATTCGGCCTCGGTCACCGGGCGGCTGCCGGGGCGCAGCGGCATGTCGACCAGCGCGGAGCCCGCGATGCGCAGCGGCAGCGCGTGGCGGAACGGCGGAACGTCGCCCAGATCGGTCAGCCGCGCGCCGCCGCCGGTCCCGTCCAGCCACAGCGTCTCGCCGCCCACGGTCGCGCGGACGATGACATGGTTGAACGCACCGGGGCTCGCCAGCCGGATCGCCAGCAGGTCGCCGGCATCGGCACTGACCAACGTCGCCTCGGCCTCGACGCCCAGCGCGCGGAGCATCGCCAGCAGCAACAGCGACTTGGCCTTGCAATCGCCATAGCGCACCGTCCAGGTCTGCGCCGGGGCCTGCGGCACGTAATTGCCGCCATCCATCCCCTTGAACAGATACCGCACCTTGTCCTGCACCAGCCGCAGCGCCATCGCGGTGCGCGTGCGCGGGTCCGCGCTCGCCGCCGCGATCCGCGCGACTTCGGCGGCCAGCGGGCTGCCCGGCGCGATCAGCCCCTCGGTCGCGTAAAGCGGCGCCATGTCCTTCGACAGTTCGGCCCAATCGGCATAGTCCGACACGTCGATGATCGGCAGCGGCTGGAAACGCTGCGGCGCGTCGCCCGGCATCTCCACCGGCTTGGCGACGGGCAGCTTCACCGTCAGCTCGGTATAGCCGTTGCCGGTATCGACCGGCGCGACCGTGAAGCCCTTCATATAGGTGCGCCACTGCACCTTGCTCGCCTTGGGCCACAGCACGCGGATGCGCCCGAACTGCAACCGCATCGGCTCGGGCACCACCGGCGCGACCGTGGTGACATGGCCGTTCAACGCCGGGTCCTTGCGCGTGGTCGAGAAATTGAGCCGCAGCACGTCGCCGACGCGCAGCCCCTCGACCGACAGCGTCGCAGTGAGCATCCCGTTGAGCATCGCGCGCTCCAGCCCCTCCTCGCGATGGAGCACGTTGAACCGCGCGCCGCTGGCCAGCACGTCGATCCGCTCGGCGCCGCGGATGATCTCGACCTTGTGGATCACGATGTCGCCCAGGCTCGGGTCCCAGGGCAGCGGCAATGTCCCCATCTGCGTCAGCACCTGCGGCGACGCGATCCGCATCGCGAGGTCCGAATAGCCCCAGAGCTGCCCGCCCTCCAGCCGCTGCTGCTGGTCGAGCACGAGCAACACCGGATCGGCGTCGGTCAGCTTGGTCGCGTCGATCGGCGGCGCGGGCAATACCCATGCCGGCGCGGGCTGGTACAGCGGCTTGTCCCCCGCCCGCGCAGCCGTAGCAACACACAACGCGCCCGCGAGCGCCACTCTAAAAATCATGCAGTTCCCCCCCACAGGGAACCAAAGCTAGCGAGTTGCCGGCGCGAGGCAAGGCGGCGGCACCGCAATGCCCCTGTTTCGTTACGGCTCGACCCCGAACCGCGCATATTCGGCGTCGACCTGCGGATTGAGCAGCCGCGCCTCGGCCAGCGCGGCATCGCCCGCCGCCGCACTGCCCATCCGGCGCTGCACCACGCCGTTCAGGAACAGCGTTGCCGAAGCACCAGGACGCAGTTCCAGCGCCGCCTTGATGTCGGTGGCGGCCTCCGCCAGCCGGTTCATGCGGAAATACACCATGGCGCGGCTGTCCAGCGCCGCCGCGACGCCGGTGCCGCCCATTTCCACGGCGCGGGTACAGTCCTTCAGCGCGCTGTCCAGCTCGACATTGAGCGTCCCCTTGATCCAGCACCGCCCGTTGAGGAAATTCGCATTGCCCGGCCGTTTCTCGATCGCGCTGTCGCTGGCGGCGATCGCAGCGCTGGCATCGCCGGCAGCGGCCAGCACCGAAGCGCGCATCGCCAGCAGGCCGGGTTCGTCCTCGCCCCCGGCGCTCGCATCGATGCGCGCGTCGACCAGCGCCAGCGCGCCGTCCTTGTCCCCCCGCTGGGCGCGGGCGATCGCCAGCCGCCGCAATGCGACGGTGTCGGCGGGATCGAGATCATACGCGGCGACCAGGTCCGCCTCGGCCGCATCGCGGCGGCCCAGTTCCTCAAACAGGCTCGCACGGCGCATATAGGTTGCGCCGTCGGCCTGGAGCGCGATCGCCTTGTCCAGGTCGTCCACCGCCTTTTCGCGCTCGAATATCCCTTCCAGGAACCGCGCGCGGGCGACCAGCCGCGACGCGTCCTCGGGCTTGTCGGCGATATAGCTCGCATAATCCGCCAGTTGCCGGTCGTAGCGCCCGGCGCGCTTGGCCGCCGCCACTGCGTTCCACGGCCCCGGCCGACCGGGCACCGTCGCAATCCGCAACAGCCGGTTCCTCGCCTCGGCCAGCCGCGCGCGCGCCGCCGGGATTTCAGCGGGCGCGATCTCGCCGCCGGTCTGGGTGTTGCGCAGCTCGACGGTGAGCACCTCCCCCGCCAGCATCGCGGTGCGGCTGACATGGCGCCCGCCTGGCAAGTCGATCTCGGTCGCTGGCGCGCCGTCCAGCACGATACCCTTGCCGCCATCGGGCAACAGGATGCGAGTCGTGTTGACGCTATTGGCCGGGGCACCCATCAGGATCGGAATCTCCTTCCAAATCGCGCGGCTGCGATCGGGCAGCGTCCCGACGCCGATCGGCGCCAGGCCATAGCGATAGCGCGCATCGGCATAGCTCCAGCGCGGGGTTATCGATCCGCGCAGCACGATCTTGGCGGTGCTGGCGGCATCGTCGAACGTCACCTTGTGCGATGCCAGGATCACATCGGCGCCGCTCGGCGCCGAGCTCTGGAGCATCCGCCGCTGCTCGTCCTTGCCCATTTGCGCCATGGCGGTCTTCAACATGCTGGCATTGCGCCCGCGGATCGTGACCGTCGCCTCGAACGGCGCTGGCAGGTCCAGCCCGCCGCGCATGTCGAGTTCGACGGTCCCCAGCGTCGTCGGTCGCCCCGGCACGCGGCGCGGCGCCTCCACGAGCGTCGCGCCCTCCGCGCGCACCGGCAGCGCCCAGCCGGTGATCAGCACATCGTCGATATCGTCGAGCTGCGCATCGGTGGCGGTACCGTCCAGCCACAGCGTCCGTCCGCCTGGCTTGGCGATCACGATGATATGGTTGAACGCCGCGATTGACGGCAGCCGTGCCGTCACCACATCGCCATTGCCCAGATTGGCAAGCGCCCCCTCCGCCTCGATCCCCAGACCGTGGAGGATCGCCAGCAGCAACAGCGTCTTGGCCTTGCAGTCGCCATAGCGCGTGGACCAGGTCTGGGTCGGTGTCTGCGGCACCAGATTGCCGTTGTCCATTCCCTTGGCGAGATAGCGGACCTGCCCCTGCACCAGCTTGAGCGCCAGCGCGGTGCGGCGCACCGGATCGCTCTCGGCCTTGGCGATCTTCGCCACTTCGGTCGCCAGCGCGCTGCCCGGCGCGATCAGCCCCTCGGTCTTGTACAGCGGCGCCATCACCTTCGAAACCGCCGCCCAATCGGCAAAGGTCGTCGCCTCGACGATCGGCGGGCGCTGGAATCGCCCCGGCGCCATCGCCGCCGCCTCGGGCTGGCGCGCCAGCGGCAGCGTGAACTCCAGCACATGCCACCCCGCCGCATCGCTTTCGCGCGGGGTGGCGCCGACGGGATAGACCTTCCACTGCACCGGCGTCCCCTGCGGCCACATCAGCCGCGTGCGGCCAAAGCCGAGCTTGAGCGGCTGCGACAGGATCGGCCCGATCGCGACGGCATTGCCCGCCAGCGCCGGGTCCCTGCGCGTCACCGTGTGGCGCACGTCGAGCACGTCGCCGACCTGCAGTCCCTCGACCGCCAGCGTCGCGGTGAGCGTGCCGTCCAGCATCTGTGCCTCCAGCCCCTTTTCGCGGCGGATCACCGTGAATTGCGGCCCCGCCTTCAGCGCGTCGATCCGCTGCCCGCCGCGCACGATGTCGACGGCATGGACGATCAGGTCGCCGTGCTGCGGCTGCCATTCGATGCTGACCGTGCCCGCCTGGCTAAGCTGGGCGACCGACAGGATGCGCGTCGCTCGCTCGACATAGCCCCATAGCGTGCCGTCGGCGGCGATCCGCTGCTGGTTGTCGAACGTGACCATGCTCGCCGCATCGCCATCCGCAGCGCCGGTCGGCGCCGGCGCGGCAAGCACCCAGCCGGGGGCGGGCTGGTATAGGGGCTTATCCCCGGCATGCGCGGCGGTTGCCGCAAGAAGGGAGACCGTAACAACACCGTAACGCAACATCCGGAACTCCCCGCAACTACGGGACAATCCTCGTCAGTTACTGGGGAACTGGCAATAGCGCGATCAATTCGCGTGGAAATAATCGTAAAGCTGCTGCGCCACCGCTGCCGACACGCCGGGCGCGCGTTGCAGATCCTCCAGGCTCGCCCCCTTCACGGCGCGCGCGGTGCCGAAATGCATCAGCAGCGCCTTTTTCCGCGCCGGGCCGATGCCGGGGACATCGTCCAGCGGGCTCGCGCCGATCGCCTTGGCGCGCTTCGCCCGGTGCGCGCCGATCGCGAAGCGGTGGACTTCGTCGCGCAGCCGCTGGAGGTAGAACAGCAACGGCGCGTTGACCGGCAGCGTCAGCTCGCGCCCGTCCATCATATGAAACACCTCGCGCCCGTCGCGGCCATGGTGCGGCCCCTTGGCCACCCCGACCAGGCACACATCCTCGATCCCCAGATCCTCGAGCACCGCGCGCGCCGCGCCCAGCTGCCCACGCCCGCCGTCGATCAGCACCAGGTCTGGCCAGTCGCCCTGCGTCCGGTCGGGGTCCTCGGCCTGCGCGCGACCGAAACGCCGCCCGAACACTTCGCGCATCATCCCGAAATCGTCGCCGGGGATCGTGTCGGGGTTCTTGATGTTGAACTTGCGATACTGGCCCTTGCGGAAGCCCTCCGGCCCCGCGACGACCATCGCGCCGACCGCATTGGTGCCCTGGATATGGCTGTTGTCATATACTTCGATGCGGTCGGGCGGCTCGGGCAGATCGAAAAACTCGGCCAGCTCGGCGAGCAGCCTGGCCTGGGTGGTGCTCTCCGCCAGCCGCCGGTCGAGCGCCTCGACGGCGTTGCGCTGCGCCTGTTCCATCAGCCGCCGCCGCGCCCCGCGCTGGGGCACGCTCAGCGCGACCTTGTGCCCCGCCCGCTCGGCCATCGCCTCGGCGAGCAGCGCAGCCTCGTCCAGCTCGCGATCGACGAACACGTTGCGCGGCGGCGGCACGTCCTCGTAAAACTGCATCAGGAACGCGCTCAACACTTCGTCCTCGGGCACGTCGTTGGTGTGCGCGGGAAAGAAGCTGCGATGCCCCCAATTCTGGCCGCCGCGAATGAAGAACGCCTGGATGCCCATCACGCCGTTGCGGTGCGCCATCGCGAAGATGTCGGCATCGCCCACCCCCTCGGCATTGATCGCCTGGCTGCCCTGGATGAAGGTCAGCGCCTTCAGCCGGTCGCGCAGCACCGCCGCCTGCTCGAAATCGAGATTCTCCGCCGCCGCCTGCATCGCCTCGCCCAGCTTGGACTGGACCTTGGTCGACTTGCCCATCAGGAAGTCGCGCGCGTCGTTGACCAGCTCGGCATAGCCAGCCTCGTCGATCCGCCCGACGCACGGCGCCGAACAACGGCGGATCTGGTAGAGCAGGCAGGGCCGGTCGCGCGTCGCGAAGAAGCTGTCGGTGCAGCTCCGCAGCAGGAACAGCTTCTGGAGCGCGTTCAACGTCATGCGCACCTGCCCTGCGCCCGCGAACGGCCCGAAATAATCGCCCTTCCATCGCCGCGCACCGCGATGGAGCTGGACGCGCGGAAAGCCATGGTCGCGCCGCAACAGGATGAAGGGGAAGCTTTTGTCGTCGCGCAGCAGGACATTATACGGCGGGCGAAACCGCTTGATGAGCTGCGCCTCGAGCAGCAACGCCTCGGCCTCGTTGTTGGTCGTGACGATCGTCATCGACCGCGTCTGCGCCACCATCCGCTGCAACCGCTTCGAAAGCCGCGCGACCTGGGTATAGTTGGTCACGCGGTTCTTCAGCGCGCGCGCCTTCCCCACATACAGCACGTCGCCGCGCGCATCGTGCATCCGGTACACGCCGGGGCGCACCGGCAAGGTCGCAACGACGTTGCGGATCGCGGCGACTCCCAGTTCGATGTCGGGCGCACCCTCGCCGCGCACGGCATAGGTGGCCTTTTCCTCGTTGAAGCGATCGGGGGAATTGGGGTCTGACATGATCTGGGGAGCGATTTAGGCGCGCGGCGCACCCGCGGCAACTTGCACCGTCAACGAACCGGCGCATAGTCGCGCGATAACAGGGAGAGAATCGCCATGAAACCATTGTTCGCCGCCGCTGCCGCCTGCGTGGCGTTCGCCACCCCCGTCCTCGCGCAGACCGCGCCCAGCGTCGCCACCGCGCTCGCCGATCCCGCGCGGCCACAGGCCGACAAGGACCGCGACGCCGCCCGCCACCCCGCCGAAATCCTCGCCTTTGTCGGGGTGGAGCCCGGCGCAAAGGTCGGCGATTACTTCATGGGCGGCGGCTATTGGACGCGAATCCTCGCGGTCGCGGTCGGTCCGAAGGGGCATGTCCACGGATTCCAGCCCGCCGAATTCGCCCGCCCGCCCAAGCCCGGCGACGCCCCGCTCTCGGCCGTCTATCCGAACGTCACGATCGTCCAGACCCCCGCCGCCGACGTCGCCTTCGCCGAGCCGCTCGACGCGATCCTGACCTTCGAGAATTGGCACGACCTCCACTCGCCGCGCTTCACGACGCCCGATTTCAGCAAGGTGAGCGCGAAGCGGCTGTACGACGCGCTCAAGCCCGGCGGGGTGCTGCTGGTCGCGGATCATGTCGCGGCGGTCGGCACTGCCGACGCGCCCAACACGCTCCACCGCATCGATCCGGCCAAGGCGCGGGCCGAGATCGAATCGGCGGGCTTCAAATTCGAAGCCGCGCTCCCGGTCCTCGCCAACCCCGCCGACCCCCACACCGCCAACGTCTTCGCCCCCGAAATCCGCGGCAAAACCGACCAGTTCGTCTACCGCTTCCGCAAGCCGTAACCCAATTCCTCCCCGGAACGGGGAGGGGGACCGGCGAAGCCGGTGGAGGGGCCGCGCCACAGGCGCGGGACTCGCCTGCCGCAAGCGACCCCGCCGTCTACGCGGCGGCCCCTCCACCACGCCCTGCGGGCGCGGTCCCCCTCCCCGAGCTGCGCACGGGGAGGAATAAGGAAAACGCAACTCCTCCCCGGAACGGGGAGGGGGACCATGCGCAGCATGGTGGAGGGGCCGCGCCGCCAGGCGCGGGACCCGCGTGCCGCAAGCGACCCCGCCGTCTGCGCGGCGCCCTCCACCACGCCCTATGGGCGCGGTCCCCCTCCCCGTTCCGGGGAGGATTTTCATCGCTACTCCGACGCCCCCGCCGCATTCTCCATCCGCCGCGCTTCGGCTTCGATCCGCGCCATCGTCTCGTCGGCGCGGGTGCGGACATCCTCGCGGGTGCGCTTCGCCTCGCCCGCCTCGTGCCAGGCATAGAGCGCCACCAGCGCCGCGAGCGCCAGCGTGACGAACCCCGCGATGCGGAGCCAGCGAGTGTCGGAATCGGCGTTCATTGGGGGTCCTGCACCATGATCCCGCCCCCGTACCGCAAACCCTTGGCCAAAAGCAAAAAAGCCGCCCCCGGACGAACCGGGGAGCGGCTTTTTTATCGCGCGCCGGGGCGAACCCGGCGGCACAGGCTCAGTTCGGGCGGCCCAGCCCCGCGATGGTCGCGTCGATCAGCCCGCGATCGGCCTCGGCCCCATGCTTGGCGGCGATGATCGAGGCTGCGGCCTTGGTCGCCGCATCGGCGGCCTTGGCGCGGACGGCCTGGATCGCGGCGCGCTCGGCGGCGGCGATCTTGTCCTCGGCCATGCGCGCGCGGCGCACGGTCAGTTCCTGCGCGTCGGACTCGGCCTTGGCGAGCACCGCCTTCGCCTCTTCATCGGCATGCGCGAGCATGGCCTGCGCCTCGCTCTCGGCACCGGCGATCTTGCGCGCATATTCGTCGCGCAGTGCCTCGGCCTCGGCGCGAAGTTGCTTGGCTTCCTCCAGCCGGGTGCGGATCGCCGCGATCTGGTTGTCGAGCCCGCGGGTGACGAGCGCCGGGACCTTCTTCCACAACAGGATCAGGAGGAACGCGGTCATCGCGATCGACACCCACACCGTCGCGTCGAGCCCGAAGATCGAGGGATCGGGATGGTGCGCGCCGGTCGGGCCGACGCCGCCCTCTGCGGCGGTCACGGCATGTTCGCCGGTTTCGCGCAGCGGCATGCCTTCGCCATGTTCCGCTTCGTGCAGGTTCTGTGCAACCAGTTCCGAACCGGTCGCCTGTTGTGCCTCAGCCATTGAGCGCTGCCTTCACTGCCTGCTGGGCCTCTGCCGTGGTGACTTCGGCACCCGACAGGCGGGCGACGATGTCGCGTGCGGCGTCCGCCGCCACGTCTTCGATTTCCGCCATCGCGGCGCTGGTCGCACCGGCGATCTGCGCCTCGGCGGCGGCGATCTTGGCGTCGCTGGCGGCGTTGCCCGCGGCCAGCGTCTGTTCGGCGGCGGCGACACCCTTGGCGCGCGCCTCGGCGACACGCTGCTGGGCGGCTTCGCGCGCCGCATTTTCCTGGATGCGCCAGTTCTCCTCCGCCTGGTCGGCGGCGGTACGCGCGGCTTCGGCAGCCGCGAGGTCACCCGCGACCGACTGGTCGCGCTGGTCGATCGTCGACATGACCTTGGGCAGCATGCCCTTGCCGATGACGAAGAAGACGAGGCCGAACGTCACGAGCAGCCAGAAGAGCTGCGACGCGAAGGTTTCGGCTAGCTGGGAGATCTGAGGCATTGTTTTCCCATCCGGATGCGGGCGGGAACGCGTCCCGCCCGGATCGGAACTGTTAGGCGACGAAGATGAGGATCATCGCCACGACGAACGCGAGCAGGCCGAGAAGCTCGGCGGCCGCGAAGCCGATGAACAGGCGGCCCTGCTGGCCATCGGCCGCACCCGGATTGCGCAGCGCGCCCTCGAGGAACGAACCGAACACGTTGCCCACGCCGATGGCGGCCATGCCGGCGCCGATGGCGGCCAGACCTGCACCGATCAGCTTTGCTGCTTCTGCGTCCATTTCAAAAACTCCTGCTTCGTAATCGTTGGTTGGGTTGGAAAAAGCTTAGTGCAGATGCTCGGCGTCGTTGATGTACAGCGACGTCAGCAGTGCAAAGACATAGGCCTGGATGCCCGCGACCAGGATCTCCAGCGCGGAGATGCCGATCATCAGCGCGAAGCTGGGGATGCCGACGCCAAGGCCGGGGATGATGCCCGCATTGCCCGCGTTGATCACGAAGCCGGCCAGCACCTTCAACAGGATGTGTCCCGCGATCATCGCCACGAACAGTCGCAGGCCCAGCGAGAAGGGGCGGACCATGAAGCTGACGAACTCGATCGCCGGGATCAGCCAGATCAGCCACATCGGCGTACCGTGCGGCACGAACAGCGAGAAGAAGTGCAGCCCATGCTTCCAGAAGCCGACGATCAGCACGATCGAGAAGCTCATGATCGCCAGCACGCCGGTCACCGAAAAGTGACTGGTGAAGGTGAACGGGTGGATGCCCACAAGCCCGAAGGGGAGCAGCCCGATCACATTGGCGAACAGGATGAACATGAACAGCGAGAAGATATAGGGCAGGTATTTGCGCCCTTCCTTGCCGATATTCGCGGCCAGCATCGAATCGATGAAGCTGACGAAATTCTCGACCAGCATCTGGCCGCGCGTCGGCACGACCTGACGCTTCATGCCCATCAGCATGAAGGCCCACAGCGCCACCGCAGCGACGCACATCCACAATGCCGAGTTCGTGAAGGCAATCTGGTGACCGGCAATGGAAAAGCCGTCCCAGATCGTCTGCACTTCGAACTGGTGCATCGGGTCGATCTTGCCTGATTCAGCCGCCACGCTTGTTTGCCCGCCTCATTTAGCCAAAGCGCCCGAAGGTCACTTCGAGCGCTGGTTCGAAATCCGAATGATGTTCCTGAACGCGCTGGCAATTCCGAGGAACAGCAGCACAAGCAGGAGCCAGGGGGAGGTACCCAGCAGCCAATCGAGCGTTCCGCCGATCACTGCTCCTCCAACCATGCTACCGATCAGTTCGGCGAGCACGCGGTTGCCCAGGGCGTAGCTTGAATCGCCCTTGCTCTCCGCGGCGCCGTTCCTGACCGCCTCTTCCGATTTTGCCCGCTTCAGCCGCTCGTCGAGCGAAGTGATGCGGGCATCCTCTTGGAGGGGTTCCAGTCCGGGCTCGTTTTCGGCCATGTGCTCCTCCCGATCGCCGTTACCGGCAGGGCCTAGCGCATGTGCCTAAGGGCGAGCCCGCCAAGGCAGGGGCCGTTTAGGAAGGGGTTGGGTCCGAGTCAACCGTTGCGACACATCGCACGTGCTGCACGGCATGACGCGCGCCGAAACGCTGCTATAGTCGCCGCCATGGCCACCGAACCCGCCCCAGCGCCCGATAGTGCCGGACATCGCGCGCGGCTGCGCCAGAGGCTATTCGAGGGCGGACCCGATGCGTTGCTCGATCACGAGCTGATCGAATATCTTCTCGCGCTGGCGATTCCCCGCCGCGATACCAAGCCGCTGGCCAAGGCGCTGCTCCACGAATTCGGCGGGATCGCAGGACTGCTCACCGCCGACGCCGCCGCCCTCGCCCGCGTCCCCGGCATGGGCGAGACCAGCGCAGCGGCGCTCAAGACCGCACACGCCGCCGCACTCCGCCTGCTCCGCGCACAGGTGGCGGAGCGGCCCGTGCTGGCGAACTGGCAGGCGCTGCTCGATTACCTCCGCGCCGACATGGCGCACCACACGATCGAGCGCTTCCGCGTCCTCCACCTCAATTCGCGCAACATGCTGGTCCGCGACGAGCTGATGAGCGAGGGCTCGATCGATCAGGCCGCAGTCTATGTCCGCGAAGTCATCCGCCGCGCGATCGATCTCGGCTCGGCGGCGCTGATCCTCGTCCACAACCACCCCTCGGGCGACCCATCCCCCAGCCGCGCCGACATAGAGATCACGCGCAGCATCGCGGAGGCGGGCAAGCGGCTGGGGATCGTCGTCCACGACCATGTTATTATCGGCGCGCAGGGGCATAGCAGCCTGCGCGGTCAGGGTCTGATCTAGGGCTGGGAGCCACAGGCGACCGCTTTCGAGCGAGGGGCCGACGGGCGGATAGTGGTGCAGAACCACCGCGCCGGGGTGGTGGCCACCGAGCGAAGTTTAGGAAGTTTAGGCGTATGCGCGTCTTTCGGCAGGCCTCGCCACGGGCCGGCGAGGGGATGCGAAGTTGAGGAAGTTTAGGCTCGTGGAGCGTTGGCGGGAACCGCCAGCCGAACATGAGTCGAGCCCGCGAGGCGCGCCGCTTCGTGCACGTGAGGGGGTAACTAACGGGATCAAAGAGCGGTCGCCGGAAGGTGACAAGTTCGGTACATATGGGGAACATTGCCGCGATTGCAAGGGGGCGGCCGGTGCGTCGGACGGTACGGGCGAAGCTCGCCGCGAGTGCCCGGAATTGGTGGAAAGCGGACGAAACGCTATTTTCTATCTACCCTCAGTAGCGGTCGCTGCTAGCAAATGGACATGTCAGCTGCCCAGCCTTGCAGCTCGTCATTGATGGGTGTGAGCGGAGATGCCTGTGCCACAGAGAAAAGTGTCCGTCCTGACGTTAGCGTGCAGTTTGAGCTTAGGTTATCAAGTCGCAGATGCTCAAACGGTAGCGACAACTCCCAGCCAACCAGTTCCCGCAAGTTGCGTTCTCTCGCAGCCCGCCCGCACCGTCACCTCGCTGCGTGATCTTCCAGATGTAGCGGCTGAGTTTCGCAGATTGAAATTAGACGTTGCAGACGTCGGAGAACCTTTCATTCCCTTCGACGTGACGGATGATTCGTCGAGAGGTTTACCGCATCGCCAGTTTGTCCGCGGCTATGTATTCAAAGATAAGACAATAGTCTGGTACTATCGGGGTGGCTTTGCCACTAGCTTCCACATAGTCGAGTTGAGGATGCAGCGGGACACAATGCCGAATGCCCCTCTATCATTGCACGTGACAGGCCGAACGCTTTCAGGCCCCCCATGTGCTGCCACGGAAGCGCTTCTATCGGGCGTGACCGGGGGGCAGGGCTGGTAAGCGCGTGAGTGATCGTCTTGCCCAGTGAGCTAGCCTGCTCAACAACTGGCAGGTTTCAGGCCACGCAAGGGAGCGGCACGAACGTCCGATTATGGGCGCGAGCTGTCCTTGCGCGATCCTCACCCGCCAGGACAGGGCTATCGCATATGGCGTCGGGCAAACACACACGCCGTCATCCCAGCGCAGGCTGGGATGTGGACTCACGGTTGAAGTGCACCGGTTGAGATTTTGGAGAATGCCTCGGCGGGTGTGAGGAAGCCAAGGCATTTTCTGGGGATGTTGTTGAGCCGGTCGGCACAGGCACGGAGTTGTCTGTGGCTGACGGTGTCGAGGTCGGTTTTGCGAGGCAGGCTTCGGCGCAGTCGGCCGATGGTGTTTTCGACACCGCCCTTTTGCCATGGGGCTCGGACATCGCAGAAGAAGGTCTGGATGCCGAGGCTGTCGTGAAGGCGGTGATGTTCGGCGAACTCGGTGCCGTTGTCGAAGCTGATGGTCCTGCGCAGATCCTGGGGGATATGGCGCAGTCTGCGGGTGATCCGGCGTGCGGTCAGCTCGGCTCTGCGGTGGGGTGGCTTGTCGAGGATGGTGTAGCGTGTGTGGCGCTCGTGCAGGACGAGGACATTGTGCCCATATCGGGCGAACAGCATATAGTCGGCTTCCCAATGGCCCGGCTGTGCGCGATCCCGGGCTTCGAGGGGGCGTTCGCCGATCGGCCTGCGCTGTTTGATGAAGCTGGCCGGGCTTCCGCCCTGGCGGCCATAGCGGCCGCGCCTTGCCTTGCAGCGGGGCAGAAGGCGGTGCCAGTAGTCCTTCTGGGCCGAGCGATGATAGACGTATCGATAGATTGACTCGTGGCTGACCATGGTGCGACCGTGCTCAAGCGCCAGTCGGCCGGCGATCTGTTCGGGAGAGCATCCCATCGCAAGGCCGTTCTTCACGATATCTCGCAGGTCCGGCTGGCGCGCCAGCTTGAAACGGCAGTCCCATCGTCGTCGTCTGATCGCGAGCCTATGGGCACGCCCGGGCGCATAGCCGCCGGGCCAGACCTTGGTCGGCTTGCTATTGCGCCTGAGTTCCCGACCGACCGTCGTGTGATCACGCCCGATCGCGGTGGCAATCTGTCGGCAAGATATACCGCCTTCATGAAGGCGGCATATCTCGATCCGCTCGTCGAGGCTGAGCTGCCTGTAATGTCGTCCCATCGCGCAATCACCTTAGCAGGTGGTGCACTTGTTCCGTGAGTCCGGGGGATCCATTCAGCCGCTCCGCTCGCCTCAAAAGCCCATAGCGAGCACCGAATGGATCCTGACTTTCGTCAGGATGACTCGGTTTTTGTCATATGCGATTGCCCTCACCCGCCAGGTAGGTGGCGGGCGCAGCCTGACGGTGGGGGCGGAAGCACATCTCTGCGTTCGTGCGTCCTCCCCCTCCGGCGCCTTCGTCGCTCCCTCGCCGGTGAGGATTGGAAAGGCCGCTTGCATGGGACTATGACCTGGTATTTTACCCGCCCATGCACCTCCGCCGCGCCACCCCCGACGACGCCGCAGCGCTCGCCGACATGCTGCTGCCGGTGATCCGCGAAGGCGAGACCTATGCGCTCGACCGCGACCTGACCGCCGAAGCGGCGCTCGCCTACTGGACGGGACCCGACAAGCGGACCTTCATCGCCGAGCACGAAGGCGCGCTGCTCGGCAGCTATTATCTCCGCGCCAATCAGGCGGGCGGCGGGCGGCATGTCGCCAATTGCGGCTATGTCACCGCCGCGTCGGCGCGCGGGCGGGGCGTGGCGCGCGCGATGGCGCTGCATTCGTTCGAAGCGGCGCGCGCGGCGGGGTTTCGCGCGATGCAGTTCAACTTCGTCGTCTCGACCAACGCGCCCGCGGTCCATCTCTGGCAGGCGCTGGGCTTCGCGATCGTCGGCACGCTGCCGGCGGCGTTCGACCACCCCCGGCTGGGGCTGGTGGACGCCTTCGTGATGCACCGGAGCCTCTGACGATGCCCGCCGAGCCCCCGCTCCGCGCCCGCCTGCTCTGGTTCGCGCTGCTCTGGCTGGGCGGCGTCCTCGCAGTCGCTGCGGTCGCCGCGGCGATCCGCCTTCTCCTGTAGCGCACACGCCAAACGGCCGCCGAACCTAAGTCCGGCGGCCGCTGCGCGAAAGTATTGGGCTCACTGCGCCTTGGGCGTCAGGAACGTCGTCAGTTCTTCCTTGGTCACCGACTGGTTCTTGTCGGTGTCGGTGGCGGCGAACGCCTGGCCGACCCAGGTCTGCGCTTCGGGCGAACCCGGTGCGAAGGTCGGTTCCGACGCCTTGCGGAGCGCGCTCACCCAGGTGCCGAATTCGGCCTGATTCAGCGCGCCGTTCGCGTCGGCATCATAAGTGCCGAAGTCGCGACCGATCGCCTGACTCACCTGATCCGGGCTCGCGGCGGGAGTCGCTGCGGTCGACGTCGCGGCGCCGGCGCCGGTCGTACCAGCCGTCGCCGAAGCGTCGGGAGTCGCCGCGCTCGGCGTCGGCTGCGTCGCCTCGGCGGCGGGGGCGGTGCTGCTGTTGGGCATCGGCGCGCTATCGGCTGCCGGCTGCGCGGCGGCATCGTCGATCGTGCCCGCGCCCTGCGTGCCCGGCGCCTGATCGTCGGCGGTCGCGGGCGGCGTGGTCTGCGGCGTGGCCGTATCGGGGGCAGTCGTCTGCGGTGCGGTCTGCATCGAATCCTGCGCCGGAGCCTCCTGCGCAAGTGCAGGGGCAGCAACCAGGAACGAACTAGCCAATAATATGGTCTTCAACATGATCGTATCTCCTGACTATTCTTTAGGTTTACAGGGAGTTTCGGTACGTGCATTTCATAAACTGTGCGGGATCAACCGCTCAGCTGCGCCTCTAGTTCCCGGTTTCAGCCGTTGCGGTCACGGCTTGCCTCTGCTAGGTGGCGCCTCGTCGCATTTCGTTTGCGCTGTTGCCTTGCTGCAACGCGCGCCCTGCAAAGGAAACTCATGGTCCCCCGCTATTCCCGCGCCGCGATGACGGCGATCTGGTCGCCCGAGGCGCGCTTCGGCATCTGGTTCGAGATCGAGGCACACGCCACCGAAGCGCTCGCCGATCTCGGCGTCGTCCCGCGCAGCGCCGCCGATGCGCTCTGGGCATGGTGGGCGACCAAGCCCGAAATCGACGTCGCCGCAATCGATGCGATCGAGGCGGTGACCAAGCACGACGTGATCGCCTTCCTCACCTGGGTCGCGGACAATGTCGGCGAGGAGGCGCGCTACATGCACCAGGGCATGACGAGCTCGGACGTGCTCGACACCTGCCTGTCGGTCCAGCTCGTCCGCGCCTCCGACCTGCTGCTCGCCGACATCGACGCGCTGCTCGCGGTGCTCAAGCGCCGCGCGCTCGAGCATAAATACACCCCCACGATCGGCCGCAGCCACGGCATCCATGCCGAACCGACCACGTTCGGGCTCAAGCTGGCCGAGGCTTATGCCGAGTTCAGCCGCAACCGCGATCGGCTCGAGGCCGCGCGCGCCGACATCGCCACCTGCGCGATCTCCGGGGCGGTGGGCACCTTCGCCAATATCGATCCGCGGGTCGAGGCGCATGTCGCCGCCAAGCTCGGCCTGAGCGTCGAGCCGGTCTCGACTCAGGTCATCCCGCGCGATCGCCACGCGATGTTCTTCGCCACGCTCGGCGTCATCGCCGGCTCGATCGAGCGCCTCGCGACCGAAGTCCGCCACCTCCAGCGCACCGAAGTGCTCGAAGCCGAGGAGTATTTCTCCCCCGGCCAGAAGGGCAGCTCGGCGATGCCGCACAAGCGCAACCCAGTGCTGACCGAGAACCTCACCGGGCTCGCGCGCATGGTGCGCGGCTATGTCACCCCCGCGCTCGAAAATGTCGCGCTGTGGCACGAGCGCGACATCAGCCACTCCTCGGTCGAGCGCTATATCGGCCCCGATGCGACGATCACGCTCGATTTCGCGCTGGGCCGGCTCACCGGCGTGATGGACAAGCTGCTCGTCTATCCGGCGCGGATGCAGAAGAATCTGGATCGCATGGGTGGCCTCGTCCATTCGCAGCGCGTGCTTCTTGCCCTCACCCAGGCCGGCGTCAGCCGCGAGGATGCGTATCGGCTCGTCCAGCGCAACGCGATGCAGGTGTGGGAATCGGACGGCCAGCTCTCGCTGCTCGAACTGCTCAAGGCCGATGCCGACGTCACCGCCGCGCTGTCGGTCGAAGAGATCGAGGACAAGTTCGACCTCGCGTATCATTTCAGCCAGGTCGACACGATCTTCGAGCGCGTCTTCGCTTGACCCCTTCGCGCAAGGCGCTGCGCGCGGCGACGGCGGGGGCGCATGCCCGCGTCGACGCCGCGTTCGGCGCCTTCGACCTCACCGATCGCGCGCATTATGCCGCGTTCCTCCACGCGCATGCCGATGCGCTGGCGCCGCTGGAGGATGCGCTCGACGCTGCGGGCGCCGAGCGGCTGTTTCCCGACTGGCCCCAGCGCCGCCGCGCGCCGCTGCTCCGCGCCGATCTGGCGAGATTGGGCAGCGACGCCACCCCGCTTGCCGCCCCGCTCCCCCCGCTTTCGGGCGACGGCGCGATCGCCGGCACGCTCTATGTCCTCGAAGGATCGCGACTCGGCGGACGCTTCCTGTCGCGCGGCCTGCCCGGCGATTTCCCCAGCGGCTATCTTAACGCAGATCAAGGCGCGGAAAAATGGCAGCATTTACTGGAACGTATCGACGATCTGCTGCACAAGGCGTCTGAACTCCGCGCGGCGGAGGAGGCCGCGCTTGCGGCATTTTCGCACTTCGAGCATTCTGCAAGGGAGTGGCTGGCAAAGGGTTGAGCTTGACGGACACCGATCAGGTCAGTGTTGACCTCACCAATTGCGATCGGGAACCGATTCACCAATTGGGCGCGATCCAGCCGTTCGGCTTCCTGCTGTCGCTGTCGACCGACTGGCTGGTGCGCCGCGCGTCGGCCAATGTGGAGGCCTTTTTCGGCATCCCGGCGGCGGAAATGCTGGGCGGCTCGGCGATCGACCTGCTCGGCGGGCATGCCGTCCACACGCTGCGCAACCGGCTGGCGGTGCTCCGCGGCGCCGATGCCGTCGAACGCGTGTTCGGGCTGGAGGTGGCCAACGGTCGCCGCTTCGATTTCGCGCTCCACATGCTCGGCGACGCCATCGTCCTCGAAGGCGAGGACAGCACCGACGACGCCAATACCGATGCCGGCTCGGCGATCCGCGCGATGATGGCGCGGCTCGACGCGACCGAGGATCGCCAGACCTTTTATCGCGAAGGCGCGCGCCAGATTCGCGCGCTCACCGGCTTCGATCGGGTGATGGTGTATCGCTTCGATCCCGACGGCTCGGGAGTCGTGGTCGCGGAAGTGGCGCGCGCCGGGATCGGCAGCTTCCTCGAACTCCGCTATCCGGCATCGGACATCCCGCAACAGGCGCGCGCGCTGTATATCCGCACGCCGTTCCGGATCATCGCCGATGTCGATGCCGTGCCGGTTCCGATCCTGCCGCGCCTTGATGAGACCGGCGCGCCGATCGACCTGTCGCTGTCGGTGCTGCGATCGGTGTCGCCGATCCATATCGAATATCTGAAGAATATGGGCGTCGGCGCGTCGATGTCGATTTCGATCATCGTCGAGGGGCGGCTTTGGGGGCTGTTCGCCTGCCATCATTATTCGCCGCGCCGCCCCGGCTTCGAACGCCGCTCGGTCGCCGAACTTTTCGGGCAGATGTTCGCGCTCAAGCTCGAAGGCCGCGAGCGCGAGGAAATGGCGGTCTATGAAACCGCGGCGCGCGGGAACAGCGACCGGCTGCTCGCCGCGGTTGCGGGCGACGCGACGCTGCTCGACAATCCCGAATGGCTGGGCGCGATGCTGCGCGAGACCGTTCCCGCCGACGGCATTGCGATCTGGCTGGACGGCAAATCGGCGACGACCGGCATGACTCCCCCGCCCGAGGCGCTGCCCGGCATCATCCGCCGGCTCAATGCGATGGCGGCGGGGCGCATCTTCGCGACCGACCGGCTTGCCGACGCGCTGCCCGCGGCGGAGGACTATAGCGATGTCGCCGCGGGCATGCTCGCCATCCCGATCTCGCGCTCCCCGCGCGACTATGTCCTGCTGTTCCGCCAGGAAAAGATCCGCACCGTCAAATGGGCGGGCGATCCGCACAAGCCGGCGGAATATGGCCCAAACGGCCCCCGCCTCTCCCCCCGCCAGAGCTTCGCGCTGTGGAGCCAGGAAGTGCGCGGCCGCTCCGACCCGTTCAGCGCGCTCGAACAGCGCGTGGCGGAGATGCTGCGCGCGTCGCTGATCGAAGTCGTGCTGCGGCTGTCCGACGATGCGCAGGAAGAGCGCCGCCGCTTTTCGGAACGCCAGGAACTGCTCATCGCCGAGCTGAACCACCGCGTCCGCAACATCCTCAGCCTGATCCGCGGGCTCGTCCGCCAGTCGCTCGATCCCGCCGCCGATACCCGCAACACCGTCGCGCTGCTCGAAGGCCGCATCGAAAGCCTCGCCCGCGCGCACGACCAGATCACCCAGGATAATTGGAGCGCCGCGCCGCTCGGCCGGCTGATCGAGACCGAGGCGGCGGCCTATCTCGGCGGCAGGAGCCGGCGGCTGGTGTGCGAGGGGACGCCCGTGCTGCTCCACCCCAGCGCGTTTTCGACGCTGGCGCTGGTGTTTCACGAGCTCATGACCAATTCGGCAAAGTACGGCGCGCTGTCGGACAGCGGCACCGTCCATGTCGGCTGGCGCCTCGACGACGAAGGCGCGCTGCACATCGCATGGCGCGAACGCGGCGGTCCGGCGGTGCAGGCGCCGACGCGCCAGGGCTTCGGCACCACGATCATCCAGCGGTCGATCCCCTATGATCTCGGCGGGCATGCGGTGGTACGCTATGCGCTGGCGGGGCTCGAAGCCGATTTCTGCGTCCCCGCGCGCCATGTCGAGCCCGACGCGAACGGTCGCGCGCCTGCGCTTCCCGCCGCCTCCCCGGTCGACCCCGGCGACGACCGGCCCGTGCTTTCGGGCGCGGTGCTGCTGGTCGAGGACAGCCTGATCATCGCGATGGATGCCGAGGACATATTGACCCGGCTGGGGGCGGCGCGCGTCGTAACCGCCTCGGGCGTGGCCCAGGCGCTCGACGAGATTGATCGCGACGCGTTCCAGATCGCCGTGCTCGACGTCAATCTGGGGCATGAGACCAGCCTCCCGATCGCCGACCGCCTTCGCGCGACCGGCACCCCCTATGTCTTCGCCACCGGCTATGGCGAACAGCTCCGCCTTCCCGATGACCATGCCGGCGTCGAAGTGATCCAGAAGCCCTATACGCTGGCGAGCATCGCCCAGGCCCTGCGCCGCGCGCTGGACGACTGAGAGACCTCTCTGATTGGGCGCGGCACGGCGCCGTACTGCGCTTGACTCGTTTTCAGCGCCGCTGAATCGGCACCCCAAAATCTGTTGCTTCGTTGCAACACCCGGCAATTACCCGTCCCGATCGCCTGTCGAAGGCCTGTCAAACGAACGTCACCGCACTGAAATATTTCATAAATTTCAGTAGATGACGTTTTGTTTCCAGATGTTTCGACTCTATTGGCGCCGCAAACCTTATATGTCAGCTTGCTGCATCGCGACAAACATGTCGCTGGGGCAGCGTAACTGCGCGCCCCCATAAAAATGGGGACATATATGACCGTAAACAGGCGGACGATTCTGCTCGCGTCGACCTTCTTTATTGGAGCGACGATGAGCCCTGCTTATGCGCAAGTCGCTACTACTTATGATTCTGCGCAACAAAACGAAACGGAGGATTCGGATACTAGCATTGTTGTTACCGGATCGCGCATCACGCGCCCGGATCTCGAACTCGCCAGCCCGGTCAATGTCGTCAGCCTCGAGGAAATCCAGTTCCGCCAGCCCGGCACCGCCGACGACATCCTGCGCACCCTCCCCGG
Organism: Sphingomonas hengshuiensis; assembly: GCF_000935025.1. Taxonomy (NCBI): domain Bacteria; kingdom Pseudomonadati; phylum Pseudomonadota; class Alphaproteobacteria; order Sphingomonadales; family Sphingomonadaceae; genus Sphingomonas; species Sphingomonas hengshuiensis. Next base: position 684,929 of record NZ_CP010836.1, on the reverse strand, counting down.
CGTCCGCCCGGCAATCGGGGCAGGCGTCAACAATGGCTCTGACGGGTCGTCGACGCTCGATCTGCGCGGGATCGGGGCGCAGCGCAGCCTGGTTCTGATCGATGGGCGCCGCGTCGTGCCCTATGGCCTCGACGGCCTGACCGACACCAACAATGTTCCCGTGGCGCTGCTCGAGCGGATCGAAGTGCTCACCGGCGGCGCATCGTCGACCTATGGCGCGGACGCGGTTGCCGGCGTCGCCAATTTCATCACCCGCCGCGATTTCAGCGGGATCGATGCCTCGACCAGCTACCGCATTTCCGAACGCGGCGATTCGGCGCGCTTCCGGGGCGATCTGGTCATCGGCGGCAATTTCGCCGACGGTCGCGGCAATGTCGTCGTGAGCGCGGGCTATACCAAGGTCGATCCGCTGCTGCACACGTCGCGCGCGATCAGCGCACAGCCGATCAGCTCGACGACGGGGCTGTTCTCGGGCGCCACTGCGGCACAGGTGACGATCTTCGGCTCGCCGACCAACGCGGCGCTGGGCATACCGGCGAGCAGCTTCGGCGCCGTCGTCAACCCCACCACCGGGCTGCTCCAGGCGGCGACCGCGGCGGACACCTACAACACCAACAACGGCACCTATTTCCAGACGCCGCTCGATCGCGTGAACTTCTATGCATCGGGCCGCTACGAGATCGCCGACGGCATCGAATTCTATTCGAGCGCGATGTTCAACCGGAACAAGATCGTCACCCAGCTCGCCTCGTCGGGCACCTTCGGCAACACCTATCAGCTCGCGCTGAACAACCCCTATCTGCCGACCGGCGTCCGCAACCAGCTGTGCGCGGCACGGTCGATCACCGCGCCCAATTGCGCGGCGGCGGCGGCGGTCCAGGGCGGGCCGGGAACCACGGGCTATCTCGAAGTGCCGGTGGTCGCGCAGCGCCGCTTCACCGAATATGGCCCGCGCGTGAATGCGTTCGAATCGCGCATGTTCCAGTTCCAGGGCGGCTTCCGCGGCGATCTGGGCAGCGGCTTCCGATATGACGTATCGGCCCAGTACGGCGAAACCACGCAGAACCAGACGCGCGAGAATTGGGGCTCCTTCTCGAAGGTCCAGCAGGCGCTGCGCGCCTATCGCACGCCCACCGGCGCGGTGCGCTGCGTCGACACGGCCAATAACTGCGTGCCGCTCAACCTGTTCGGCCCCAATGGGTCGATCACGGCGGACCAGCTCGCGTTCATCGATCTGGATGCGATCATCAACCGCACCGTGACGCAGACGGTGGTGACGGGCAGCGTCACCGGCGACCTGTTCGCCTCGCCCTTCGCCACCAACAAGATCGCGATCGCAGTCGGCGGCGAATATCGCAAGCTCACGGCGGCGAGCCAACCCGATGGCCCCTCGCAGATCCAGGGCGAAGTGCTCGGCACCGGCGCCCGCACCCCGCCCGACATCGGCGAATACAGCGTGAAGGAAGTCTTCGGCGAAATCGCGATTCCGCTGGTCGAGGACGTGCCCTTCATCCGCAACCTGACCGTCGAGGCGGGCATCCGCTATTCGGACTATACCACGACGGGCGGCAGCACGACGTGGAAGGCCGGCGGCACCTGGGAACCGCTCGAGGGCCTTCGCCTCCGCGGCACCTATCAGGTCGCGGTCCGCTCGCCGAACATCCAGGAACTGTACCAGTCGCCGGTGCAGGGGCTGGGCAACCTCACGGTCGATCCGTGCCAGGGCTCCGCCGTTTCCGGCGGGCTGGCGGCGCTCTGCATCGCCACCGGCGCACCGGCGAACACGATCGGATCGATCCCCTCGCCGACCTCGGGCCAGATCAACAACACCTCTTCGGGCAACTCGACCCTCGACGTCGAACGCGCAAAGACGTGGACGCTGGGCGCAGTGTTCGCCCCCAGCTACATCCCCGGCTTCAGCTTCAAGATCGACTATTTCAACATCCGCGTAGAAGACGCGATCACCCAGCCGCTCCAGGCCGACGTGCTCAACGGCTGCTATTCGTCGGCGCTGAACCCCGGCTTCGCCAACAACGCGTTCTGCGCGCTGATCGGGCGCAATCCGCTCACCGGCAGCCTTAACGGCGCGGGCGAGACCCCCGGCGTGATCCTGACCTATTCGAACCTCGGCGTGATCGAGACTGCGGGCATCGATTTCGCAGTGGGTCAGCGGATCCCCACGGCGGATCTGGGCCTTGGCGGCGACGGGTCGATTTCGTTCGACTTCAACGCCACCCGGCTGAGCTACTGGCATTTCCAGGCGACGCCGAATGCGATCAACCGCGATTGCACCGGCTATTACAGCGCGGGCGGCTGCACCAATCCGCGCGCCAAGTGGCGGTGGAACAGCCGGCTGACCTATGGTCAGGAGCGGTTCGACCTATCGCTGCTGTGGAGCCATGTCAGCGCGGTCGAACTCGAACCGTTCCGCGCCACGCGCCTGCCCGGCAACGTGGCCCAGCCCGGCGGCCCCAACCCCAGCACGATCCTGCCGGCCTATCGTAACATCCCGGCCTATGATTATTTCGACCTGACGGCGCGGGTGTCCCCGGTCGAGAACGTGGATTTCACGCTCACCGTGAACAACCTGTTGGACAAGGACCCACCCGCAGTCGGTTCGGGCGTCGGCGGCACCGCGTTCAATAGCGGCAACACCTTCCCGACGATCTACGACCCGATTGGCCGCTCCTTTACCATGGGCGCACGCTTCCGGTTCTGATTGGGTTACCTCGCGACTGGGCGGTGTTCTTCGGAACGCCGCCCTTTTTTTGGCGGTCATCGCTGGCTTCCCAAAGTTCACCTCGTGCCCTAGGCTTGCCCGACACGCTATCGGGGGAGAGCGGAATGGCTATCGCGGCATCGGTCGGCACGGGCGGGGCGAACGATCTGGCGGACGTGATCGTCGTCCAGCATCTGCTCAACGCGTGGCTCACCGCGACCGGGCAGGAGGCGCTGCCCACCGCCGGCACCTGCGGCCCCAGGACGATCGCCGCGATCAAGGGATTTCAGTCGCGCGTGATGGGTCGCACCGCGCCCGACGGACGCATCGATCCCGGCGGCCAGACCTGGGCCGCGCTCACCGCCGCCGCCAACCCGCCCGCCCCGCTCAGCGGCGCCGCATGGTGGCACGCAAACCAGGCGCGCTTCCCGAACAGCGCGGCGCTGGCCGATCTCGCCCCGCCCTTTCGCGACAAGGCAAAGGCCTTTGTCCAGGCAATGCGCGACGCCGGCGCCAGCGTCACGCTCTCCGCCACGTTGCGCAACCGCACCCGCGCGCACCTGATGCATTATTGCTGGCGCATCGCGAAGGGCGATGTCGCGCCCGGTGCCGTCCCCGCCCTCCCCGGCTGCGCGATCCGCTGGGACCATGGCGACACCGCCCGCTCGAAACGGGGCGCGCAGGAGATGGTCGACCTGTTCGCCATCGCCTACCAGCCCTCGCTCACCTCGCGCCATATCGAGGGGCGCGCCGTCGACATGACGATCGGCTGGACCGGCACCATCACCGTCCGCGACGCCACCGGCGCCCCCCGCCCCCTCGCCGCCCCGCGATCGGGCGAGAGCAACGCCGATCTCCACCGCATCGGCAAAAGCTATGGGGTATTCAAGCTGCTCAGCGATCCGCCGCACTGGAGCGACGACGGGCATTGAGCGAATAAGTCTGGTTTCAAGGGGTTGTCCCGCACCGCCGCCGCCCTCTACGACCGCAGCGCAACCATCGGGAAGCTGCCTTGGAATCGCTGTCGATCGCCCTGTTCCTCCTGCTCGCGGTCGTCGTCAGCGGCGCGGGCGCGCGCATGCTGCCCGTCGCGATTCCCACCCCGCTCGTCCAGATCGCGCTCGGCGCGCTGATCGGGCTGTCGACCTCGTACCGTGTCGAACTCGATCCCGAGCTGTTCCTGTTCCTGTTCCTGCCGCCTTTGCTGTTCCTCGACGGGTGGCGCATCCCCAAGGACGAACTGCTCAAGGATCTTCCCACCGTGGTCGAGCTGGCGCTGGGGCTGGTGCTGCTCACCGTCATCGGCATGGGGTTCTTCATCCACTGGATGATCCCCGCAATGCCGCTCGCGGTCGCCTTTGCACTGGCAGCGGTGGTCTCGCCGACCGATCCGATCGCAGTCTCGGCAATCGCCGCGCGCGTGCCGATCCCGAAGCGGATGATGCACATCCTCGAGGGCGAATCGCTGCTCAACGATGCTTCGGGGCTGGTCTGCCTGCGCTTCGCGATTGCAGCCGCGCTGACCGGCAGCTTCTCGGCAGGCACCGCCGCGCTCAATTTCCTGTGGGTCGCCGGCGCGGGCATGGCGACCGGCGTGCTCGTGACGCTGGCGGTGACGCGGGCAAAGGCATGGGTGACGCGCCGCTGGGGCGAGGAAACGGGCTCGCAGATCCTGGTCAGCCTGCTGATCCCGTTCGGCGCCTATCTGCTCGCCGAGCATCTCCATGCCTCGGGCATCCTCGCCGCGGTCGCCGCCGGGGTCACGATGACCTATGCCGAAATCTCGCGCCAGGCGATGGCGGTCACCCGGATGCGGCGCAATTCGGTGTGGGATACCGTCCAGTTCGCGCTCAACGGCATCATCTTCGTGCTGCTGGGCGAGCAATTGCCCGCGATCCTCGGCGGCGCGCAGCGCACCGTCGCGCTGACCGGCCATGGCTCGCCCTGGTGGCTCGCGGCCTATGTCCTGGCGATCGTCGCCGGGCTCGGCGCACTGCGCTTCCTGTGGGTGTGGACCTCGCTGCACCTGACCATCCTGCGCAAACGCGGCGGCAGCGACGATACCGACAATCCCGGCTGGCGGCTGGTCGCGGCAATGTCGTTCGCCGGGGTGCGCGGGGCGATCACGCTGGCGGGCGTCGTCACTTTGCCGCTGACGATGGGCGACGGCAGCCCGTTCCCCGCGCGCGATCTCGCAATCTTCCTGGCGGCGGGCGTGATCATCGCGTCGCTGCTGCTCGCCAGCATCGCGCTGCCGATCCTGCTCAAGGGGCTGACCATGCCGCAGGAACCGTCGAAGCTCGCCGAAGAGGACATGGCCCGCATCGCCACCGCCGAAGCCGCGATCCGCGCGATCGAGCGACACCAGCACGCGCTGGCCGAGGATCACGACGACCCGGACCTCTACGCCGCAGCCGGCGCCCGCGCGATGGAAGTCTATCGCGACCGGATCGAGGCGCGCACCGCCAACGCCCCCGGCCAGAGCCGCGAACAGGACCGGCTCAACACCGAACTCCGCCTGGTCGGCGTCCGCGCCGAACGCGCCCGCCTGACCGAACTCATCCGCACCCGCGCAATCGGCAGCGAAACCGCGCGAAAACTCGCCCGCGAGCTGGACCTGGCGGAGGCGCGGCACCATGGGTGAGGGGGGTTGCGGGTTGCGGGGGGCTTCGGGGCCCGAGGGTGTACCTAAACGGCTGGTAGTTAGTTGAATGCGGGCATAGAACGATATAGCTTGAGCTGAGGTGTCACGAAGAAGGGGAAAGGCGATGGGCGAGCGAGAGATAAAGGCGTTTGCGCTGGCTCCGCTGCCTATACTTGTTCCGTTGTTGCTTGGGACCGGATTCAAAGCGGTAATCGGAGATAGAGGAGATGCGAATGCCGCAGATATTCTCCTCATCATGTCGGTCTTGATTTTGTTCGGCTATGGCGCCGCGCTTTCGGTCGGCCTCCCGATTCACCTCGCGTTGCGGCGTTTTCATAAAAGCGCTTTGGTCTATTATCTGATCGGCGCCGCCTTGCCCTTCGTGGTCCTTGCTGGCGCGATCGCTGTTTGGCTCCCGCTGGCTCCTGCGCCTGCGCCGTCCGTCAACCCACACGGCCTCTACATGCAGGGTGGCGTGGTCATTAAATTCCTTCTGGCGTTTGCCGCTGTCGCGTCGCTGTCCGCCACGACCTTTTGGTACGCAGGAGTAAGGCAGCCAAAGATCTGAACGTCCGCGACTGAACGGAGGGCGTCGTTACGCAATCCTCCCCGCCAAGCCGGGCAATCGCATTTGACAAAACCCGAGTGATCCTGACGAAAGTCAGGATCCATTCGGTGCTACGTAGCGGCTTTTGGGTCGAGCGGAGTGGCTGAATGGACCCAGCCTTCGCTGGGATGACGGCGTTTATGTTGGCCCGATGCCATATGCGATTGCCCTGCCCCGGCGAGGGAGGATTGGAAAGATGGCACCGGTGGAACAAGCCACAGGTCCTCGCCAGCGTCAGCCCCCGTCGCGCACGGGAAAGCCCCATGCGTCGAGCGCGGGGGGCCGCGCCTCGCCGCCGGGTTCCGCCGCGCGGTCCTTGTTGCGCTTGTCGGCGACATACAAATGCCCCGCCTTGGTCTTGGCGATCTCGAACAGCCCTGTCGCCTCGAACAGCCCGGGGAAGTTCTTCACCCCGTAATTGCGCGGGTCGATCGGCGCCTGCCGCTTCGCCGCACTGCCCGCCGCGCCCATTTCGGCCCAGCCATCGTCGCGCGCCGCTGCCTCCACGGCCCCGCGGAGCAGCGTCGCCAGCGTCTCGTCCTGCGTCAGCGTCTTCTTCGCAGGCGCCGCAGCCGCTACGGCCTTGGCGGCGGGCTTTGCCGGGGCGCCCGGCTTGGCCTTCGCCGCCGGCTTGGCCTTGGTCGCGGGCACCGGCTCGCCCTCGTCGGCCGGCGCCACCGGCACTGCCTTGTCGATGCTGTCGAGATACAGGAACGCGGTACACGCATTGACGAACGGCGTCGGCGTCTTGCGCTCGCCAAAGCCGTACACGTCATGGCCATTGGCCTTGAGCTGCATGATCAGCGGGGTGAAATCGGCGTCGCTCGACGCGATGCAAAAGGCATCGAGCTTCTGCGTGTAGAGCAGTTCCATCGCGTCGATCACCAGCGCGATGTCGGTCGCGTTCTTGCCGCTGGTATAGCTGAACTGCTGGATCGGGCGGATCGCGAAGTCGTGGAGCTTGGCCTTCCACCCCTTCAGCCCGTCGCTCCCCCAATCGCCATAGGCGCGGCGGATGTTCGCCGTGCCATATTTGGAGAGTTCGGCCAGGATCGCCGCGATCTTGCCGTGCGAGACATTGTCCGCGTCGATCAGGAGCGCGATGCGGCGGTCGGGGGTCTTGTCGGTCGTCATGGATGCTCCTTGGGCCTGTGCGCCCGCCCCGCGCCTACTCCAAAACTACGCGCGTTGCCGCAAATTCGGAGTTGGTAGAAACCCTCTTCGGTCGAAAGTCGAAGTAAAACTAGCCTTTTGCGCGGCTTTGGTTTGCCCTACGGTTGGTGTGGCCGCCATATTCTGGCGGACGGGGGGGGATACATGATCGGGATAAAGTGGATGGGCGTTTCTGCCCTTGCGGTTCTGGCTGCCTGCTCGGGCGGTGGCGGAAGCACCAGCGGCAGCGGCGGTTCTGTGGGCACGGTCACGCCGACGCCTTCAACTCCGACGCCATCGCCCTCTGCGCCGACGCCCGCACCATCTGCCAGCCCCAGCTACGCGACGTTAGCCTCGCTCACCGGCATCCAGAATTACGCATCGGGCTGTATCGCCTTCGGCGGAGCGGTCGGCGGTGGTGCGCCTTGGTTACAGAATGCACCCTTCTACGCGCTGAATAGCGGATCGGTGTCGTACAATCCCACGGGCGAAGCATTCACCCAGCTGGGCACGACGTTCGGCGTTGCCAACCGCATCTCGGGCAGCGCCAGCGCAACCTCCGCCTACACCAGAACCGACTCGGTCAGTGGCGTGACGACGCGCTTCGATGTCGTCCAGCCCACGCCAGGCATCTATTCGCGCACGACTTCGCTGCTGGTGGAGGGGCAATCGCAGGGCAGCTATTGCGTGCTCGGCGTACCCACGCTCAACACCGACATTCCCAACGTCCCCAGCGTCGCATTTACGCGAATCGCAGTTCGTGGCCGCGCCTTCGACAAGCGATCGGGGACGCTGGTCGAATATGATCTTGCACCCAGCAGCGCCACGCTCTCGGTCGACCTGACCACGGGCCAATTCACGTCGCGGCTTACCCTCGTCGGGTCTAACGGCGCCAGCAGAGTCGCGCTCGGCACGCACGACATTATCGGCAACCTGATGGAGGCCACTTCCGGGCTCATCGGCGGGCCGGCCGAAGCGCCCGGCCCGGCGCCGCTGCCCGGATCGGGCGGCGTAACGGTCCAGTCGATCCGCGTCGATGGCGGCTTCTTCGGCCCGCAAGGCGCCGAATTCGCCTATGTATTCAGTCGCCTGGAACGCATAGGGTCAAGCCCGGCGGACGCGACCTTCACTGTCGCGGGAACGGTCGCCGGCGCGCGGTAACGCGCACCGACGTCCGGTCTTCATCCCAGTGCCGCCTTGAGCTTGGCGAAGAACCCCGTCGCCTCGGGGCATTCCTCGCCCGTCTCGGTCGCGCGGAATTCCTCGAGCAGTTCGCGTTGCCGCGCAGTCAGCCTGCTCGGCATCTCGACGTCGAGCCGGATGACGAGGTCGCCGCGCCCGCGCCCCTGCAACACCGGCATGCCCGCGCCGCGATGGCGGATTTCGCGGCCCGATTGCGTGCCCGGCGCGATGCGGATGACGTGCTTTTCGCCGTCGAGCCCCGGAATCGTGATCTCGCCGCCCAGCGCCGCGGTGGTGAAGCTGATCGGCGCCGTCGCGAACAGCGACGTGCCCTCGCGCTGGTACAGCCCGTGCTTCTTGACGTGGAGGAAGATGTACAGGTCACCGGACGGTGCGCCCCGCGCCCCGGCCTCGCCTTCGCCGGTCAGGCGGATGCGGGTGCCTTCGTCGACGCCCGGCGGCACGTTGATCTTGAGCGTCTTGGTCTTGTCGGTGCGACCCTCGCCGCGGCAATCGCGGCACGGCTCGGCAATCACCTGGCCCGCGCCGTGGCAGATCGGGCAGGTCCGCTCGACCATGAAAAAGCCCTGCTGCGCGCGCACCTTGCCATGGCCGTTGCACTGCTGGCACGTCTTGGCATGCGTCCCCGGCTTCGCGCCGGTGCCGTCACAGGTGTCGCACACCCCCGACACATCGACCGTGATCTCGGTCTCGTGCCCGTGGAACGCCTGTTCGAGCGTGACTTCCATGTCATAGCGCAGATCGGCGCCGCGCAGGTTCGGACGCCCGCCGCGCCCGCCCATGAACTCGCCGAACACGCTTTCGAAAATGTCGCTGAACCCGCCAAAGTCCTGCGCCCCGCCATGGCCCCCGCCTCCGCCGCCGCCATTGCGGAACGCGGCATGGCCGAACCGGTCATAGGCCGCGCGCTTCTGGGGGTCCTTCAGACAGTCATAGGCCTCGTTGATGGCCTTGAACTTGTCCTCATGCTCCTTGCACCCGGCATTCTTGTCCGGATGATATTTGATCGCCAGCCGCCGATAGGCGGACTTGAGCGTCGCGTCATCGGCGGTGCGCTCGCATTCGAGCAGTTCGTAGAAATCGACTTCGGTGGTCATAATCAAAAAGCCCTCTCCCCTTCAGGGGAGAGGGTTGGGAGAGGGGAAGTGCGGTGTCGACGACACGCGCGCACATCCCCCGACTCCCCCTCTCCCCGGCCCTCTCCCCTGAAGGGGAGAGGGAGGGGCGTCCGTTACGCCTTGTTCTCGTCCACTTCGGAGAACTCGGCATCGACCACGTCTTCGGCGCCCGCATCGGCACCGCCAGCGGCGGCACCCTGCGCACCCGGCGAAGCCTCGGCGGCGGACTGCTTCTCGTAGATCGCCTGGCCCAGCTTCATCGCGACCTGCGCCAGCTCCTGGCTCTTCGCCGTCATCGCGTCAGCGTCGCCGCTCTCGACCGCAGCCTTGGCCGCATCGACTGCCGCCTGGATTTCGGTCTTGAGGCTCTCGTCCACCTTGTCGCCATTTTCGGCAAGCTGGCGCTCGGTCGTGTGGATCAGGCTCTCGGCGTTGTTCTTCGCCTCGGCTGCCGCACGGCGCTTCTTGTCGTCCTCGGCGAACTGCTCGGCATCGCGGACCATCTGGTCGATGTCGGCGTCGCTCAGCCCGCCCGATGCCTGGATGCGGATCTGCTGTTCCTTGCCGGTGCCCTTGTCGCGCGCCGACACGTTGACGATGCCGTTGGCGTCGATGTCGAAGGTCACTTCGATCTGCGGCACGCCGCGCGGTGCCGGCGGAATGCCGACCAGGTCGAACTGGCCCAGCATCTTGTTGTCCGCCGCCATTTCGCGCTCGCCCTGGAACACGCGGATGGTGACAGCCTGCTGGTTGTCGTCGGCAGTCGAATAGGTCTGCGACTTCTTGGTCGGGATCGTCGTGTTGCGGTCGATCATCCGGGTGAACACGCCACCCAGCGTCTCGATGCCCAGCGACAGCGGCGTCACGTCGAGCAGCAGCACGTCCTTGACGTCGCCCTGTAGCACGCCGGCCTGCACCGCCGCACCGATCGCCACGACTTCATCGGGATTGACGCCGGTGTGCGGCTCCTTGCCGAAGAAGTCCTTCACGATCTGGCGGACGCGCGGCATGCGCGTCATGCCGCCGACCAGCACGACTTCGTCGATCGCCGCCGACTTGACGCCCGCATCCGCCAGCGCCTTGCGGCACGGCTCCAGCGTGCGCTGGATCAGGTCCTCGACCAGCCGCTCCAGCTCGGCGCGGTTGATCGTCTTCACCAGATGCTTCGGCCCATTGGCGTCGGCGGTGATGAAGGGCAGGTTCACTTCGGTGGTCTGCGCGCTCGACAGCTCGATCTTGGCCTTTTCCGCGGCTTCCTTCAGCCGCTGGAGCGCCAGCTTGTCCTTGGTCAGGTCGATGCCCTCGGCCTTGCGGAAATCCTCCGCCAGGAACTGCACCAGCTTGGCGTCGAAATCCTCGCCGCCCAGGAAGGTGTCGCCGTTGGTCGCCTTCACTTCGAACACGCCGTCGCCGATTTCCAGCACCGACACGTCGAACGTGCCGCCGCCAAGGTCATAGACTGCGATCGTCTTGCCGTCGTTCTTCTCAAGGCCGTAAGCGAGCGCCGCCGCCGTCGGCTCGTTGATGATGCGCAGCACTTCGAGGCCCGCGATGCGGCCGGCGTCCTTGGTCGCCTGGCGCTGCGCGTCGTTGAAGTACGCAGGGACCGTGATCACTGCCTGCGAAACGCTCTCGCCCAGATAGGCTTCGGCGGTTTCCTTCATCTTCTGCAGGATGAACGCGCTGATCTGGCTCGGCGAATATTCCTCGCCGCCTGCCTTCACCCACGCATCGCCGTTCGAACCGCGCACGATCGAATAGGGCACCAGCTCGGTGTCCTTCTTGGTGACGGGGTCGTCGAAGCGGCGCCCGATCAGGCGCTTCACGGCGAAGATCGTGTTGTCGCCGTTGGTGACGGCCTGGCGCTTCGCCGGCTGGCCGATCAGCCGCTCGCCATCCTTGGCGAACGCGACGATCGACGGCGTGGTGCGCGCGCCTTCCGCATTTTCGATGACCTTGGGCTTGCCGCCTTCCATCACTGCGACGCAGCTGTTGGTCGTGCCCAGATCGATACCGATTACTTTTGCCATGGTCCCTCGTGGCCCCCAGAGTTCAAAAATCAAACACTTAACCTCTCGCGCCCCAGCAATCAGGCGACGCGATCGGCGTTGTGGATGCGGATATAGGTGCGGTTCCGCTTGCCGCAAGAACCACGAGATTCTAGGGAGTTTCTCGAAATGGGAGTGTGGCATATGCGCGGATTTTCAGGCATCGTTACGGCGGCGTTACTGCTGACCGCGTGCCAGCAACAGCCTGCGGAGCTGAAGGTCGAGGGCGCCTGGGTGCGCCTCCCCGCCGTCGCCGGGCGCCCGGGCGCCGCCTATTTCAGCGTCAGCGGCGGGGACAAGGCGGACACCCTGCTCGCCGTCACCACCCCCGCCGCGCTGCGCAGCGAATTGCATGAAAGCATGAAGGGCGACGGCGGCATGATGTCGATGGCGCCGATCAAGGACGTGCCCGTCCCGCCGCGCGGCACGCTGGCCTTCGCGCCGGGGGGCAAGCATGTGATGCTGTACGACCTCGGCCCCGCGGTGAAGCCGGGCCAGAGCGTCCCGCTGTCGCTCGCATTCGCGGGGGGCAAGACGATCATGGTGCAGGCGAAGGTCGTCGGCGCGGGCGATCCCGGTCCGGGCTCGGACCACCACTGATCCCCTGATCCGGCGCACGATAGCAGGCCGAACCCCGCAACGTGCCACTCCGGTAAAACCCCTAGCGCCGACGACCGCATCCGACGTCCTCCTATAACGAGGCGATACGGATCGCGGAGTTTGAGATAGTGGCATTTCTGGCGCGCATGAAAATCGGCTCGCGCATCCTCGTCATCGGCGCGGCGTCGCTGATCGGGCTCATCCTCGTCCTCGCGCTGTCGGTGCAGCGCCTCGACAGCGAGCTCAACGCGAGCTTCAACAGCCGCACCAAGCAGACGCTCGACGTCGCCTATAGCCAGTTCGATCGCTTCTATGCCGAGGAACAGGCCGGCCGCATGACGCGCGCCCAGGCGCAAAAGGCCGCGCAGGACGCAGTCCGCGCGATGCGCTTCGGCAAGGACGGCAAGGACTATTTCTTCGTCTTCGATACCGGGCACAACATGCTGATGCACCCGGCCAAGCCGGAGCTTCAGGGCACCAACGTCTTCGAAAAGCCCGACGCGAGCGGCAAGTTCCACTATCGCGAGATGGTCATAAAGGCGAACTCCGTCGGCGACGGCTTCGTCCAATATGATTATAAGATGCCCGACGGTTCGGGCGTGAAGCCCAAGCTCTCCTATATTCGCGGGTTCAAGCCGTGGAACTGGGTCATCGCCACCGGCGTGTTCAACGAAGAGATCCGCACCGCCGTCCAGGAAGCCGCGTGGCGGCTGGGCACCGTCGTCATCCTCGTCCTGCTCGCGCTGGTCGCGGTCATCGTTATCGTCAGCCGCTCGATCACCCGCCCGCTGGCGCAGATCACGGGCCGGATGCGCGATCTGGCGCAGGGCAGCACCGGCGACGACATTCCCGGCACCGACCGCCGCGACGAAATCGGCGACATGGCCGCCGCCCTCCAGGTCTTCCGCGAGAACGCCATCGCCAAGGCCGAGGCCGAATTCGAAAAGGCGCAGTCGGACGCCGATCAGCAGGCGATCGTGTCGGTCCTGTCGGAAAAGCTCCAATTGCTGTCCGAGGGCGATCTGACCGCGACCATTCCCGATGGCGTCCCCGCCGCCTATCGCACGCTGGCCGGCAACTTCAACAAGGCGCTGGGCAATCTGCGCGACCTCATCGCCGCGCTCGCCGAAGCGTCGCAGAGCATCGAGACCGGATCGGGCGAAATCGCCGCCGCGTCGGACGATCTTGCGCGCCGCACCGAAAGCAACGCCGCGAGCCTGGAGGAGACCTCGGCTGCGCTGTCGCAGATGAACGCGCGGCTCCGCTCCAGCGCCGACGCCGCCGACCGCACCGTCGGCTGCGCGCAGGACGCGATCGGGATCGTCGAATCCGGGCGCTCGACCGCGGTCCAGGCGACCACGGCGATGGATCGCGTGTCGGACAGCGCGAAGGGCATCGACAGCGTGATCGAGGGTCTCGACAAGATCGCGTTCCAGACGCGCGTCCTCGCGATGAACGCCGCGGTCGAGGCCGGGCGTGCGGGTGAGGCAGGGCGCGGCTTCGCGGTCGTCGCCGACCTCGTCTCCGCGCTGGCGATGCGCGCCGAAGAGGAATCGAAGCGCGCCCGCGAACAGCTCACCGCGACTCAGGCCGACATCGTCGTCGCGGTCAGCGCGGTCAAGAAAGTCGACGCCTCGCTCGCCGAAATCACCGGCAGCGTCGGGCAGGTCCATGAGTTCGTCGAGACGATGGCCAATGACAACCGCGCCCAATCGACGACGATCGCCGAGATCGCGACGGCGGTGAACGTCATGGACCAGTCGACGCAGCAGAATGCGGCGATGGTCGAACAGACCTCGGCGGCGGCGCGCAACCTCGCGACCGAGGTTTCGACGCTCTCGACGCAATCGGCGCGGTTCAAGGTCGGGCCCGCCGCCACGCGCCGCGCCGCGCGGCGCGAGCCGAGCCCCTATGCCGAGGCGGTGCCGCGAACGCCCGCAATGCCCGCTCCGGCGATGGCGCCCGCGATGATGGCATCGGACGATTTCGGCGGCGACTGGGCCAGCTTCTAGGCGCCTCCCTGCGGGTGCCCGCGCGGCGCCCGCTCCTTCCCCGAACCCGTGCTGCAACCGGCCCGTCGCCGGCGGCTCGCCTGCCGTGGAGCGTAACCATGTACCCCCAGCCGCCGCGCCTGACCGCGCTCTGCCTGTCCCTGCTCGCTGCCACTGCCGCGCCCGAACTGGCGCAGGCGCAGACCAAGGTGGCAGCCGCCGAAGCCGCGCCTGCGTCGACCGACGCGCAGATCATCGTGATCGGCCTTGCTCGCGGGCAGGATGGCGCCATGCAGCAGACGCCCCCCGCGCAACCGGGCACCCCGCCCAGCGAACGCACCCCCGAACGCGCCCCCGCCAATCCCGCGATCCGCAGCTATCCGCGACAGGCGGACGGCCATGGCATCAAGCTCAGCGGCTATAACACGTCGCGCTGGGCCGAGGATTGGCGCGGGATGCGCGATCCCAAGAAGCGCGACGACATCCTCGATCGGCTGAAATATCTTCCGATCGATGCCGATGGCGACGCGTATGTCACGCTGTCGGGCGAGATGCGCCTGCGCACGACGCTGGTGAGCAATCCCGGGCTGGTCGACTCGCCCTATCGCCGCGAGGATCTGCTCCGGCTGGTCGGCGGTGCCGACGTCCACGTCGGCCCGTTCCGCGCCTATGGCGAGCTGGCGCATGGCGGGCTCGCGGGGGTCAATTACGGCACCCCTGCCGGCAAGTCGCGCAACACGCTGATCGTGCAACAGGCGTTCGGCGAACTCGGCGGCCCGGTCGGTCGCGCGACGCTCGGCATCCGCTATGGCCGCCAGTGCTTTACCGACGGATCGCCGCAAATCCTTGCGATCCGCGACGATAACTCGATCCTGTTCGTCGAACAGGGCGTCCGCGCCTGGGCACAGCTCAGCCGGTTTCGCGTCGACATGTTCGATTTCCACCATGTCACGCTCGGCACCGGCGGCACCGGCGACGATGTCGCGGACAAGAGCACGCGCTTTTCGGGGGTCACCGGCGGAATCGTGCTGGCCGACAGCAAGACGCGGAAGCTGTTCCTCGATCCCTATGCCTGGCGCGAACGCAACAGCAAGGCGCGCTGGGGCAGCACCACCGCCCGCGAGGTCCGCCGCCACTGGGGCGCACGGCTATGGGGCAGCCTGAACGACCTGACGATCGACTGGACGCTCGATCGCCAGACCGGCGACTTTGCCGGGCGCGACATCGATGCCTGGTCGGCCTATATCGCCCAGACCTATCAGCTCAGCAGGAAAGGGCTGGCGCCCAAGATCGGCGTCCATGTCGATTACGGCAGCGGCGGCGGCGCCTATGACAAGGGCGCGCTCCACAACGGGCGTTTCGTCACCGGCGGCGCGATCGCGTACAGCTATCAGGGCGCGCTGAGCCCCAGCAACCTGGTGCAGATCTCGCCGAACGTCACGATCTCGCCCGCGAAGACGCTGGACCTGACCACCGAATATCAGCGCAGCTATCGCGCGACCGAAAGCGACGCCGTGTATAAGGGCAATGGCACCGCTTATACGGGCACGCAGAAGATCGCCGGCAGCCATATCGGCGACGCCATCCGCTTCCAGGCAAGCTGGAAGATCGCGCCGCGCGTCTCGCTGATCACCCGCTACGAATATTTCCAGCCCGCCGGCCCGCTGGCAAAGGTCAAGACCACCGGCTCGCACTATCTGTCGAGCTGGATCAGCCTCCGCTTCTGATAACTCCCGGCGTGAATCAGGTTTTCACCCAGGATTGAACTTTTTATTACATCGTCATGCTGAACTTTTTTCAGCATCCAACCCTCCACTTGCCTTTCCGCATATTGTGGCACGTTGGATGCTGAAACAAGTTCAGCATGACGGCAAGTAAAGCCCCCCCGACCCCATATGCGCGCCCCACCCGCCGACCCGCGCGTCGGACCTTCCCCGGCCTGTACTACTCGACTATAGCAGTGTCGGACACGCGGGGGGAGCACATCATGGCACAAGAGACGGATCGTTTTCGTTCCTCCACCTGGGGCTGGCTGCGCGGCACGCTGGCGGGCTGGGGCACGCTGCTGCTGTGCCTCGTCGGCGTCGGGCTGGTGATCGTGCTGGTCAAATGGCTCGCCAACCTGACCGTCACCTATGAACTGACCGACGACCGGCTGATCCTGCACAAGGGCATCCTGTCCAAGTCGATCGACGAGATCGAGCTGTACCGCGTCAAGGACGTCCGGCTCGACTTCACGATCATCAACCAGATCGCCGGGATCGGCACGATCACGATCACGTCGTCGGACGAAACGACGCGCGACGCCCCGCTCGTCATCCGCGACGTCCCCCATGCCCGCGCCCGCCGCGAACAGCTCCGCGACCATGTCAACGCCGCCCGCCGTCAGCGCGGGGTGCGCGAGTTCGACATGGTGCACGAGGATATGGGGGCGTAGCGGATCCTACTGCGCTTGGGCCTATTTGCTGACGGGAAGGCACGGGCCTACAACGGGTAGGGGTTGGGCGTGACCGGACCGGCGCCGGATGCGACAACTGCCCCGTCAACGCAGATATACCTCGGCGTAATCCGGTCACGTTCTAGAGTCGCGGATCGTGCCGCGCGCGCCACTCAGCTTCGAGGCGGCGGCGCTCGACAAAACGCCAATGCAACGCGCGAATGCCGTTAGGAACGAATATAGCTGCCAGCAAGAACCCGTAGGCGGTAGCGCGGTTGAGCGTGAAATATCCCTCTCCGCGAGGAAATACTGCCCAGTAGTTTCCACTGTGAACGGCGCCAATCACCAGTACACAATCAATGACTACTACCGCCCACACGTAAGGATCACGTGAAGCCGATATAGCCCAATGAATGGCAGCTAGAATAGCAGCAGCAAACAGCAGCGGGATAGCGGAAATAAACTGTCTTCCGTAAGTAAGGCCCTCAATCAAATCACGAGCGGTATCCAAGACGGTGATAAATCCCACCACCAAAACGAAGAGCAATCCGCAGCCCAAAGCCGATTGGCCCGAGGCAACGAAGCGTTTGCGAAATCGGTCCAAGGCCCCCCTCCTTGATCGAGTTGAGCATTTTTTGCCACAAGCTGCGGCACTCGGCAAATTGCAGAAAAGGGATTTGGTCTGACTGGTTTGAAAGGCACCCCCCGCGTCACCCTGCCATAGCTGCCTCGCGTAACGAGTCGAACTTGCGCCGTCAGCCAGTGCTTCTACTTCTGGGACTATTTCGAAGTGTACCTGCGCCTTGGCGCTATCGCATAAGACCGAATACTGGGCGCCCATTCGGCGCAGTTCCTCACGCGACCGTAGCCATCGCCCCGCGGCGCCACGCCAGCCACAACACCCCCACCCCCGCCGCGGTGCAGATCACCAGCGCGGGCACCGATGCCTCGGGGCCGAACCCGCCGCCCGACAGGATCGGCGAGACCCCCGCGAC
The DNA here is from genome assembly GCF_000935025.1 of Sphingomonas hengshuiensis. Lineage (NCBI taxonomy): Bacteria > Pseudomonadati > Pseudomonadota > Alphaproteobacteria > Sphingomonadales > Sphingomonadaceae > Sphingomonas > Sphingomonas hengshuiensis. Next base: position 667,415 of record NZ_CP010836.1, on the reverse strand, counting down.
CGGCCCCGTCGCCAGCGGCCCGCCGGCAAAGCCGCTACCCCCAGATACCGCTGCGCCGAACACCCAGCCCTGGGTGAAATTCCACCCCGCATGCACCCCGATCGACGCCCATGCCCGCCCGGTCAGCACATAGAAGGACGCGAGCAAAATCCCCGCCTCCAGCGCGATGCACAGCGCCGCGAAGGGCGTCGCATTGGGGTTGAACAGATGCAGCCCGCCAAACACCAGCGCCGACAGCGCCAGCGCCGGCCACACGCCCCAGGCGCGCCAGAGCAGCCGGAACATCACCAGCCGGAAGATCGTCTCCTCGACCACCCCCGATTCCACCGATGCCGCGATCGCCCGCAGCACCTGTGTCTGGGGTTGCGCCGCCACCGTCACCCATCCCGCCAGCCACAGCGCCCCGATCGCCGCGACCATCAGCGCGCCGCCCACCGCCAGCCCGCCGATCAGCTCGCCCGGCATCGCCCGCAGCGCAAGCTCCTCCGCGCGCCGCTTCTCGCCATAGCGCACCGCCAGCGCATAGACGCCCAGCCCCACCACCGCCGCGACGATGGTCACCACCAGCCGCAATTCCGGGGGCACTGCGCTCGGCAGCGTGAACACCCCGCCGGTGGCGGCCACCGCGATCCGCATGGCGGCCTGCGCCACGCCGATATAGGTCAGCCCCACGAGGAAAGTGAGCGCCACCATCCACGCCAGCGCGCGCAGCCAGCGCAGCTTTCCGGGATGGAGCACCCGCGCATCGCCCAATATAACCGCCATCGGCCTTCCCCCTCGCGGCCCTTGCCGGCCTCGTCGCCAGCCTATCCGGTGTGTTAAGCCCATGCAACACTGGCGGCGGCTGCCGATTCGGCGCTAGGATACCGCATGGCCGCCCGCGACTCCCGCCCGCTCACCCACGCCGAGGTCAACCTCTGCGCCTCGGTGTTCGGCGACGCGATCGATTATGCCCGCGCCCGCGTCGCCAACCGCGCCTGGGCGTTCTTCCAGCCGTCGAACACCACGATGGCGCCGCTCGGCACGATCCATTTCCACCCGAAGAGCGGCATCTATCACGAGGATTTCGCGCTCGCCCCGCTCGGGGTGCAGGGGCTGTTCGTGCATGAGATGGTGCATGTCTGGCAGCACCAGTCGGGCATCTTCCTGCCGCTGCGCCGCCATCCCTTTTGCCGCTACGGCTATGCGCTCAAGCCCGGCCAGCCCTTTGCCCGCTATGGGCTGGAGCAGCAGGCGGAGATCGTCCGCCACGCCTTCCTGCTGCGTCACCGCGCGGTGATCGCCGGCGCGCCGCCGCTCGCGCAATATGAGACGCTGCTGCCCTTCCGCCCGGCCTGATCGCGCGGCTCACTCCACTCTATCGGGCTGCTCGCGCCCCTTCCGCCCGGCTGGAGTCGGCGCGCGCGGCGGCGGGTCGGCGCGCGGAGGGCGCGGGTCGGCACGCGGCGCAGGCGGCGGCGCGGTCGCAGGCCGCTCGGGCCGCGCGCGCGGCGCCTCGCCGCCCGGGGTGCGAAAGCGCATGTCGCGCCCGCCCCCGTCGCGACGGGGCGGCTGTGCAGCGGGAGGCGGCGTCGCGCCGGGCGCCGCCGGTGCCGGCTGGACCGCAGGCCGCTCGGGCCGCACGCGCGGCATCTCGCCGCTCGGGTTGCGCCAGCGCATGTCGCGCCCGCCAAAGTCGCGCCGCGGCGGCTGGGGCTGCGCGCCGGCGGGCGGCGTCGCGCCGGGCGCAGCGGCCCCAGGCTGCGGCACCGGGCGGTCGGGCCCGCCGCGCGGCGGGCGCGGCGTCGCCGGGTCGCGGTCGCGCCAGCCATAGCCGCGCCGCGGACGCTCCGGGCGCGTGCCGGGAGTCGGCACGGGCTGGACCGCAGGGCCGGGTGCTGGCGCCGCCACCGGCGGCGTCGGCGCGCTCGGCACCGGCGCTGGCCGGTCGGGCCTGCCGGGGCGCCCGCCGGGCCGACCGGGCACCGCCTCGATCGGATCGGGCAGCGTCACCTCGGCACCCGGACGCTCGGGGCGATCGGGGCGCGGCGTCGGGCGCGTAGTACCGGGGCGCCCCGGCACGCCCGGACGATCGGGACGGTTCTGCCAGTCGGGCCTGCCGCCCTCGGGCCGATCAGGCCGGTCGGGGCGATCAGGCCGATCCGGACGCCCCGGTCCGCCGGGCCGCCCGGGGCGATCGGGGCGCGGCGGACCGCCCGCGCCCGGCTGGTTGGGCCTGCCGCCGCCCGGTCGCACCGCGTCGGGCCTGCCATAGCGTCCCGGCGGCGGCCCGCGATAGCCGCCCTCGCGCCAGCGGCGGAACGCCTCTGCCTGCCCCCCGCGCCGCGCCCGCTCGCGCTCCAGCCGCCGCCGCCATTCGCGCGATTCCGAAACCCCGCGATAGCGCCGCCAGCCGTCGTTGCGCACCTGCCCCTCGATCCAGAGCTGGCGGAACCCCAATATCCACGGCGCCGCGTCGACCCAGGCGCGCGTATCCACCTGCACCTGCTGCCCGCGCACCATCGCGCGCAGGATGCGCCGCCCGCGCTCGTACAATTCGATGCCGGCGCCCCGATAGGATGCCTGCGCCCCCCGCGGCAGCGCGCTGCCATCGGCGCCATAGACCACCACGATCGATCCGCCGCGATAGCCAAAGCTCGCCCCCGGCTCGACCGCAAGGAACGGCCCGCTGGCGCCCGGCTCGAAATAATAGCTGCGAATGCCCTGCCCGGCATCCTCGACGACGATCCGCCAGCCGTCGCTCGATTCCCATACCCAGGGCTCGCTGCCCTCGAACGGAAAGGCATAATCGGGCGGCGCATCGCCGATCGCGTCCCACAGCGAATCGGCCTTGTCGATAAAGCCATAGTCGTCGGCCACATCGCGCACCCCGCCGCGCGCCTGCGGAGCCTGCGCCGCAACCGGCCCGGCCAGCCCAGCGCCCAACAGGACGGCCCCGCCCGCCAACGCCATCCACCGCCCACGCATCACGCTCTCCGACTATGTTGCGCGATTATTTCACGGGCGCGGTGAATGGGGGCTGACCGGAGGGGGCGATAGCATTTGGACCGGACATCGCTTCTTTTACTTCTCGTCACCCTGAACTCGTTTCAGGGTCCAACGCGCCCCCGGCGAATACAGCGCGTCATGCGCGTTGGATGCCGAAACAGGCAGGACGAAGCACCTTGAGCGCGCCCCTCAAGACGCGATTGCCGTGGCGTCACACCGACAGGAGGAAGGCAGTGTCGACAACCACTTCCTCGCGCACCACTTCGCGCACCTGCACCCCCAGCCGCCGTTCCTTGAGCAACTGGCACAGCGCCTCGCCGTCGATCAGGTCGATCGCGGGCGCCCCGTCGCGGGTCGCTTCCTTGCGTGCCTCTGCGGTAAAGGTGCCGGTGGTTATGATCAGCCCCTTGTCCGCGCGCCCCTGCATCGCCCCGCGGAAATCGCGCACCGTGGAGGAGCCGACCGACCCTGCATAGCGCTTGCACTGAAACAGCACCTGGAAACTGATCAGGTTCATCCGCAGCACGCCCGACCCGTCGATCCCGCCATCGCCCGACTTGCCGGTCACTTCGACCTTCACGAACCCGCTCTCGCGCAACAGCCGCTGGGTCAGCCGCTCGAATGCGGCGGGGTCCATCGTCCGCAGCGTGGCGAGCAGCGCGTCGGTCCAGTCGAGCGCCGCTTCCTCTAATTCCTCTCCGTTTGTGTCGTCGGGCTCGTCGATCAGCAGCCGATCCAGATCCTCCACCACCGCCTTTCGCTCCGCCAGTTGCTCGGCCCTTCGCTTGGCCTTCGCAACATGGATTTGCTTGCGTACGTCCTCCAACGGAAGATCGAGCGCCGCCCGCCCGGCTTCGGTAAGTACCCATATGCCCCGCGACTCGGTCGTAACGAAACCGGGGAATTTCAGGTAACTCCGTGCCCACGACATTTTGTCGGTGATCACATTGTCCCCACTCCGGTCATAAACGACGTCAAGCGCACCCTGCTTGAAGCGGAAGCGCTCGATGAGCTTCTCTTCGATTTCCTCGATAGAAGCGGAGCCGCCCAGATCGCGCAACACCTCCAGCGTCGGCAGATAAAAGTCGTCCTTGCGGATGTTCAATGGGTTCACAACAAGCTCCCCTGCGCGCCCGGCTGGTGCGATTTGCGTGTCTCGACGCGCATGGCCTTGGTCGACAGACCGATCATCACTGACAGGCCATGGGGCGTTTATCGCGCTCCTTCATCCGACCCAGATCGCGCACCATGTTCGGGTCGACGCTCACGCCCGCGATATGCGTGCGCAGCACGTCGAGGTTGTCGCCATAGCGCCGGTTGGTCATGTCCGACGAATCACTTTCTTGCTCTCGTGGCAATGCGCACAGGCCTTCGACCCGTTCAAAGTCGCTGGTGGTCTCCAACGCGCCGGTCACACGCGCCGATTGTTGGCGTCGCGACAGATGCAATTCTTTGGCGATACAGTCGTCGCACAGCGCGCTCGGGCGAGCCTGCGTGATATGGGCATTCACCCGTTCGGCGATCGTCGGCATCGTCCCTCCCCCGGAATGCACTCTATCATGGTCGAATCGTGCGCGCTTTCAAGCGGCTGGAAGCGCGATGCGACGGCTTGTGAAACCGACGGACGTTCCTCATCCTACTGCCCGTCATGCTGGACTTGGTTCAGCATCCAACCTTCAGCCCGCTCAGACATCGCCTTTTGCGCGGTGGATGCTGAACCAAGTTCAGCATGACGGGAAGTAACGGAGATATCCGGCTCGCTATGCAATAGCCCCCCTCACCCCCGCTCCAACTCCGCATACAGCGCCATCCACCGCGGCGTGATCGCGTCCAGCCGCGCCTGGTCCGCCGGGGTGATCGCATGGTCGACGCCGGGCTCGCCATAGGCGTTCAGGATCGCGCTGCGCGCATCGGCGAGCGCGACATAGTCCTCCGCCACGGCATTGCCCGGCTCGGCGCCCAATATGTTGGGGCGGTATCGTTCGGGGTCGAACACCGCGCCCGGATCGCTCAGGAACAGGATGCGCGTCTGGCCGTACAGCATCGGCGTCACATCGCGCAGCGTGCCGTCGGGGCTGCGCCAGATCGCGTGGTGCTCGGCTTCGAAATAGCGCCCCGGCCAGCGCCAGATCGCCCAGCCATAGGCGATTTCGCCGCCTGCGCGCGCCACCTGCTCGGCGGAATTGCTGAAGCAATAGGCCACGCGCGCCTCGTCACCGGGCACCACCTCGACGAACTCGGGAGTCGCCGGGGAGATGCGCGCACAGAATGCCAGCAGCGCGTCGTCGATCGTCTTGGGGGTATCGGTCGTCATGTTCGCCCTTGCTCCTGCACGGTCCGCCACCATCTTGGAGCTTCCCCTTGACCTAACGAACAAATCTGGAACAAACCAGTCCTATGAGCCTGACCCATATCAGCGTGCGCGGCGCGCGCGAGCATAACCTCAAGGGCGTGGATATCGATATCCCGCGCGACACGCTGACCGTGATTACCGGGCTGTCGGGCTCGGGAAAGTCGAGCCTGGCGTTCGACACCATCTATGCCGAGGGCCAGCGCCGCTACGTCGAATCGCTATCGGCCTATGCGCGCCAGTTCCTCGAGATGATGCAGAAGCCCGATGTCGATCATATCGAGGGGCTGAGCCCGGCGATTTCGATCGAACAGAAGACGACGAGCCGCAACCCGCGCTCGACCGTCGCGACGGTGACCGAGATTTACGATTATATGCGCCTGCTCTGGGCGCGCGTCGGGGTGCCGTACAGCCCGGCGACGGGCCTGCCGATCAGCGCGCAGACGGTGAGCCAGATGGTCGATCGCGTGCTGGCGCTGCCGCAGGGCACGCGCCTGCTGCTGCTCGCCCCGGTGGTGCGCGGCCGCAAGGGCGAGTATCGCAAGGAACTCGCCGAGTGGCAGAAAGCCGGCTTCCAGCGCGTCCGCATCGACGGCGAAACCCACCTGATCGAAGACGCCCCCGCGCTCGACAAGAAGCTCAAGCACGACATCGAAGTCGTGGTCGACCGGCTGGTCGTCGGCGGCGACATCGCGACGCGGCTGGCCGAGAGCTTCGAGACCGCGCTCAAGCTGGCCGAAGGGCTGGCCTATGTGGACCTGGTGGACGCGACGGTCGCCGAGATCAGCGCTCCCCTCCCGCTTGCGGGAGGGGTCGGGGGAGGGACTGTAAGGGAGGCCCCCCAGACGTTCGCAGTTGAAGCGCCAGACACGCCCTCCCCCGACCCCTCCCGCGAGCGGGAGGGGAGCAAGAAGGGCATGAAAAACACCGGCATCCCCGACAACCGCATCGTCTTCAGCGAGAAATTCGCCTGCCCCGTCTCCGGCTTCACTATCGCCGAGATCGAACCCCGGCTGTTCAGCTTCAACGCCCCCCAGGGCGCCTGCCCCGCCTGCGACGGGCTCGGCGAAAAGCTCGTGTTCGACGAGGACCTCGTCGTCCCCAACCACGAGCTGAGCCTGAAAAAGGGCGCGATCGTCCCCTGGGCCAAGTCGAACCCGCCCTCGCCCTATTATATGCAGGTGCTGGGCAGCCTCGCGCGCGAATTCGGGTTCAAGCTCGATACGCCGTGGCAGGAACTGCCGCCCGAAGTCCGCCTGATCATCCTCCACGGCACCGGCGGCAAGCCCGTGACGCTGACCTTCGTCGACGGCCGCAAATCCTATGACGTCAAAAAGCCGTTCGAAGGCGTTATCGGCAACCTCAACCGCCGCATGCTCTCGACCGAGAGCGCGTGGATGCGCGAGGAGCTGTCCAAATACCAGGCCTCGCACCCCTGCGACACCTGCCACGGTGCCCGCCTCAAGCCCGAGGCGCTGGCGGTCAAGGTCGCGGGCCAGCATATCAGCCACGCGACGCACCTCTCGGTGGTCGACGCGCTCGCCTTCTTCAAGACGCTCCCCGACACACTGACCCCACAGGGCCGCGAAATCGCCCGCGCGATCCTCAAGGAAATCGACGAGCGGCTCGGCTTCCTCAACAATGTCGGGCTCGATTACCTCAATCTCGACCGCACCAGCGGCACGCTCTCGGGCGGCGAGAGCCAGCGCATCCGGCTGGCGTCGCAGATCGGCAGCGGCCTCTCGGGCGTGCTCTACGTCCTCGACGAGCCCAGCATCGGCCTCCACCAGCGCGACAACGACATGCTGCTCGCGACGCTCCGGCGCCTGCGCGATCTCGGCAACACCGTGCTGGTGGTCGAGCATGACGAGGACGCGATCCGCACCGCCGATTACGTCATCGACATGGGGCCGGGCGCCGGCGTCCATGGCGGGCAGGTCGTCGCACAAGGCAGCCTGGCCGACGTGCTCGCGACAGAGGGCAGCGTCACCGCCGATTACCTCAACGGCACCCGCGAAGTCCCGGTGCCGCCCAAGCGCCGCAAGGGCAATGGCAAGAAGCTCACCGTCCACAACGCCACCGCCAACAACCTCACCGGCGTCACCGCGAGCATCCCCCTCGGCACCTTCACCTGCATCACCGGCGTCTCCGGCTCGGGCAAGTCGAGCTTCACGATCGACACGCTCTACGCCGCCGCCGCCCGCGCGCTCAACGGCGCGCGCATCCTCGCGGGCAAGCACGACAAGATTACGGGCCTCGAACATCTCGACAAGGTCATCGACATCGACCAGTCCCCGATCGGCCGCACCCCGCGCAGCAACCCCGCGACCTATACCGGCGCCTTCACCAACATCCGCGACTGGTTCGCCGGCCTCCCCGAGGCGCAGGCGCGCGGCTACAAGCCCGGCCGGTTCAGCTTCAACGTCAAGGGCGGCCGCTGCGAGGCGTGCCAGGGCGACGGCGTGCTCAAGATCGAGATGCACTTCCTCCCCGACGTCTATGTCGAGTGCGACGTCTGCCACGGCGCGCGCTACAATCGCGAGACGCTGGAAGTGAAGTTCAAGGGCCGCAGCATCGCCGATGTGCTCGACATGACCGTCGAGGACGCCGTCGAGTTCTTCAAGGCCGTCCCCCCGATCCGCGACCGCATGGCGATGCTCGCCGAAGTCGGGCTCGGCTATGTCAAGGTCGGCCAGCAGGCGACGACGCTCTCGGGCGGCGAAGCCCAGCGCGTGAAACTCGCCAAGGAACTCGCCCGCCGCGCCACCGGCCAGACGCTGTACATCCTCGACGAACCCACCACCGGCCTGCACTTCGAGGACGTCCGCAAACTGCTCGAAGTCCTCCACGCCCTCGTCGAACAGGGCAACACCGTGGTGGTGATCGAGCATAATCTCGACGTCATCAAAACCGCCGACTGGGTCCTCGACTTGGGGCCGGAAGGCGGCGTCAAGGGCGGCGAAATCGTCGCGCAGGGCACGCCGGAAGCGGTGGCGAAGGAACCCCGCAGCTACACCGGCAAGTATCTGGCGCCGTTGCTGGAAAAGCGGAAGGCGAAAGCGGCGGCGGAATAAGTCTCCCTCTCCCCGCTCGCGGGGAGTTCGAGGTCGGTCGTGCCACCGGCACGACCTGAATATCACGGGGTGATATTCACCTCGAACTGGTCGGGGAGAGGGGCATGACGGAGAGCGACACACCATCCGGCTACCGCCCGGAATTCGAAGCCGCCCTCCGCCTCTTCGCCCGGGTGAGCGAGGCGATGCACCTGCGCGGCCTGCCCCGCCCGGTGCTGGTCGGCGGCGCGGCGGCGGAATTCTGGTCGGCCAGCGCGGTCAGCACCGGCGACTTCGACCTTTGCACCCCCGTCCAGCCCGAGCTGGAAGACGAGATGCAGCGCCTCGGCTTCGTCCGCCCCAGCGGGCGCGGGCGGTTTCTAAAGGGCTGGATTCACCCCGAACTCCAGCTCGGCTTTGAAATCGTCGCCGACGTGCCGATGGACGGCAATGTCGATGCCGCGCATATCCGCCTCGTCCAGCCCATCGGCGAAACCGCACTCTTCCGCGTGATCGCAGTCGAGGATCTGATCGCCGATCGCATGGGCCAATACGCCTCCGGAACCGCCCCGGATCGCATCGGACAGGCGCAAATCCTGCTCGCCCTTCACCCCGACGCCGATCTCGCCTATCTTGAGCGGCGTATCAGAGAGGAAAGCGGCGGTGACTTCGGCGTCCAAGACATCCACCCCGGCCCCTGAGGCCGAAGCGCCGGTGATCGACATGGCCGAACTCGCCACCCGCCTTGCCGCCCGCCGCGAAGCCCTGGGCGCCCCCCTCGACCTCCCCCGCAACAAAGGCAACCGCCGCACCGCCAGCAAACGCGCGCTACTCGAGGCGATCGAGGCGGCTGGGGGGAAGTGGTAAAGCGGGGTGACGTCGGAGGCGAAAAGGAGCGCGCCACCCGCCGCCTTTTGTTCGTCTGTTCGCGCAACTTGCTCCGAAGCCCCACGGCGGAGGCGATCTGCCAGGGGATAGAGGGCATCGAGGCGACCTCGGCCGGCACCAATAACGATGCCGAGCAGCCGTTGACCGGCGACCTGATCGAATGGGCCGACGTCATCCTCTCGATGGAGCGCACGCACCAGAAGCGCATCCAGCAAAAGTTTGGCGGGCTGCTCAAGGGCAAGGAACTGGCCGTGCTCGGGATACCGGACGACTATCAGTATATGCAGCCGGAGTTGGTGGCGTTGCTCAAGCTGCGGCTTCAGCGGTGGGTTGAATTGGCATGAAGGACGGCGAGATCATGCCGGAATAGGTGGCGAAGGCGCCGGGCAGCTATACCGGGCGGCATCTGGTACCGGTGTTGAAGCCGCGCAAGAAGGCGAAGTTGGTGGCGGAGCGATCCGCCGCTGGCCCCTCTCCTTCAGGTAAGAGGATGGGGTGGGGCATGACGGAGTAGCCGGCGCGCCGAGCGAACTAGCAGCGGGTGACGTCAATGTACGACTTTTCTCGCTTCCTCATTGTCTGTCCTTTCGCCCACGTCCCCCATTGCATCTTCTGATCTTTGATCGCCCGAAATAATTTCACTTCCCGGGAGGGAAGCCCTTTCTTCTATATTGACAACGAGAGGATGTCCGAAGCCTTCTTCGAAAGCCTTTGCCACAACGATTTCACTACGAATCCAATCAAATATTGGCCAGTCTCTAAAATCTTCAGCTCGGAGCTTGTCACTTCTGGCCAAATTTAGAACGAGCTTAGCAGCCTCTTCAGCATCATCATTCAAGGACGCGAGAGCCAGTGCGAAAAGATCGGATGTAGCAGTCCAATCCATCGCATTCAGCACTTCCTTACATTTATCTATCTTCTTTGTCTTTTTATATGCATTCGCAAGGTTAATCACCATCATTCTGGTAGTAATTTCGTCAGCATTACGCGGCTGTCGATGCAATGCGAAGTCTAGCAGCCAAATAGCCAATTCATAGCGAAAGCCTTTGATCGCTCCAAACGCTATCATGTTCAGACGACTGAAGGCCGTTGCCTCAGACTTGGTATCAAGCTTCCTCCACGCAACAAACCAAATTAAAATGCCAAATTCTGTGAGAGTATCGATAGACTTGTGAAGATACTTCGATCGTAAACTCGCCTTATCGCCTACAACAACTTTATCGCATGGGTAGCCTGCACTACGACACCTATCAATGTACAATTGAGAATAGTTACCGTTAGCATGCGCTATAATATTTCTTCTTTCAAATACCTCTATAAAATTCGCCCACCTTGGATAATGATCTCTGATTTTTGTATCCGTCAATTTTTCTACATACAAAATTTGATCGTCATGACTTCCTCTAAGAAGCTTATCCACCTCATCATTGATAAATTTATCTTTTGCATCGTCGAGACTTCCGATATTGAATAATTCCCGGTACGTGACGGTTTTGTCACTGCTGGTGATCTTGTCGGGCCTTGCTTTCAGAAGCTCCTTGATACCATCGCCAATCATTGAATCAAACGTTGCAACGAGGCTAAGCAGTACTGACGACGGCAGGATAGACAGACCACTGTCTATTTGCTTCAATCTATCAACTATTAGATGGATTTCACTAGCGGTCTGCGCGTTTAGCCCATATGTCTCCAGGTCCTCCGTCTGGCGTAGCAAGTGACCTTTTTCCCGAACCTTCGTGAGAACTCCGGACTCCATTCCCGCATTCACCATCAACGGCCTGACGAAGTTCGCCACCTGTACGAGGTCGTGAAAGGGAGCGAGCGCGCCGTAAAACTTCTCCATCTTTTTTTCGCACATCGATGCAAAAGGTGAAAGTTCATCCAAGTTTTCTTTGTAGTCTATTGCCTCGCTGACACCTTGTTCTGGAAAAAGATCGTCTTGATCTTCACTTGGCTCCACAAAGCTCTCAGCCTCGTCAAGGCTAGCAGCTACTCGAAAAATTCGAATGTCGCCTTTCCCTGCATTCTTTCTAACTGAGAAGTAGTATACAAACTCTTCTTGCTCGCGTTCCAATTTTCTCGCCCCTGCCTTGTCGCTTTATCTCAAGAGACTTTGGCTACCCGCGTCTATATCGTCAATTCCCAAACGAGAATTTCGGGGACACGCTACCTAACTCGGGTGATCGCCACTCTACTTACCTACCTTGACGCATCGCCTTCCACTACGCATCCTCCACACATGCCCCCGTGCATTACAATCGACCCCCAAGTCTGCGGCGGCCGGCCGATCGTCGCCGGCACCCGGATGCGCGTCAGCGACGTGCTGGATGCGCTCGCCTCCGGCGTCAGCGTCGAGGAACTGCTCGCCGACTTCCCCACTCTGGTCCGCGAAGACGTTAACGCCTGCCTCGCTTATGCCGCGCGCGCCGTCGATCATATGGTGGCGCAACCCGCTTGAGGCCCTCGCGGGTTCCGCGCACCCTTCTCCCCTCCCCCCATCCGCGCTATATTCCCCCCATGGCCAAGCTCTCGCCCATCGAGTCCGAATTCGAATCGACCGAAGCCGCCGACGCCTATGACGCATGGTTTCGCGCGAAGATCGAAGCGCGCATGGCTTCCAAGGCTCCCGGCATCCCGCACGACGAAGCGATGGCGCGGGTACAGGTGATCCTGGATCGTCGCAAAGCCGGCTGATGCTGCCGCTGCTCTGGCACCCGGAGGCGCTGGAGGATCTCGAACACATCGTCGACTTCATCGAAGCGCGTAATCCGCGCGCCGCGCAGCGTCTCAGCGCGTTGATCCGCGACACCGCCGATCGCCTGCCCGATCACCCCTATGTCCATCGCCCCGGTCGCGTGCCCGGCACGCGGGAAGCGGTCGTCCACCCCAATTACATCCTGATTTACCGCGTCGCGGACTATATCGAGGTGATGGGCGTCCTCCACGCCCGCCAACCCTACCCCTGATACCCCAAAACCTCACCCCCGCAAAAAAGAACAAACCAGCAACAAAAACCACTGTCCTACAAGCCCCCTTCCGGCATATCTGGCGAGTCGCACCGCTCCCTCACGCGAAAGGATGCCGACGCCATGACCTTCCCCGCCCAGATTCTGCCGCCCGAAGACTCCGCCGATCCCGCCCGCACCCAGCGCCACGACGGCTGGACCGCCGATCGCCAGCGCGCATTTCTCCAGGCGCTGTCGGAGGGGAGCAGCGTCAGCCATGCGTGCCAGATCGTCGGCCTCTCGGTCCAATCCGCCTATGCCTTTCGCCGGGCTGCGCGCGGGGCGGGGTTCGCGCTGGGGTGGCAGGCGGCGCAGCTGCTCGCGCGCGAGGTGCTGGCCGATACGCTGATGGACCGGGCGCTTCACGGCACCCAGGAGATCCGCTTCCACCCCGACGGCAGCGACACCAGCTATTGCAAATATGACAATCATCTCGCGCTCAAGATGCTCGCCCGCATGGATCGCATGGCCGATACCGCGCAGCGCGAGGCGACGCATGCTGCCGCGCGGCTGGTCGCGGGTGAGTTCGACCAGTTTCTCGACGTGATCGCGCGCGATGGCGGGCCGGCGCGCGCAGGCCTCTTCCTCGGCGCGCGGCTGGGGGCGGAGGCGGTGCCCGCCGATGCCGACGATCTCGCCCCCGTCCGCGCGCTGGCCCGCGCCGATCGCTGGCTGCGCACGCATACCGATATGGCGGAGCCGCTCGCCACCGCCGATCTCGATCCCGCCGCCCGTGCCGATTGGACCGCGGAGCAATGGGCGCGCGCCGAGGCCGCCGGGCTGGTCGCGCTCGCCCCGCCGCCCGCCGATCCCACCCCGCCAGAGCCTAAACTTCCTAAACTTAGCGATCTCGAAAACCCCGATGGCGATCCGGTGTGGTGGGACATGGTCCGCGACCATTGGCGCACCGATTTCCCCCCGCCCGAGGATTTCTACGGCGAGGAAGAGGGTGACTATGGCGAGGACGGCTATTCGCGCGAGCTGACCGACGAAGAGCGCGATATGGTCGAGGCGCCGATCCGCGCCGAACGCGAAGCGCGCCGCGCGGTCGAGGCAGTCGAGCGCGACGCCTGGTTCGCGGAGGAAGCCGCGCTGGCACAGCCGGCCCCGGCCCCGGACGGCGAGCCGCACGCTCCGCTGGCATTGCCCCACCCCCCGGCATAGGATCGCATCATGCCCAGCCTGTTCACCCACCCCGCGCATCTCGGCACCGGCGCCACGGCGCTGGTCGAACCCGCCTTTGACGGCATGCAATGGTATGCCGATTATGCCGCGCGCCATGCCGGCGACGGCGCCGAGGGGCGGCTCGTCTCGCTCTACAGCTTTTCGGAGAGCTGGGAATCGTGGGAGGTCCATCCGCACGGCGCGGAGATGGTGGTTTGCACCGCGGGCACGCTGACGCTGCACCAGGAACATGCCGATGGGTCGACCGAGACGGTGACGCTGGCGCCGGGCGACTATGCGATCAATCCGCCGGGGACGTGGCACACTGCGGACGTGCCGCCGGGCACCGTCGCGACCGCGCTGTTCATCACGCCGGGGCTGGGCACGGACCACCGCCCGCGCTGAACGCCCCGCCGCGCGTCCGGGCTAGCTGCTTGTAATTCCGGGGCAGCGGGTCCATATGAAGGTCTGCTACAGTCGCAAATTGACGGTCTCTGGCGCTTTGCGGCCCTTTTTCCTTCTCTATGCCCTCGCAGCACGAGGGAGCCCGGCGTTCGGACTCCCGCATAAGAAGGAAACTCCGCATGACTATCCAGGGAACCGTAAAGTTCTTCAACGCCGACAAGGGCTATGGCTTCATCGCTCCCGATAACGGTGGCCAGGACGCATTCGTCCACATCACCGCCGTCGAGCGCGCCGGGCTTGCCACGCTGAACCAGAATCAGCGCGTCAGCTACGAGCTCGAAGCCGACAAGAAGGGCAAGATGGCAGCGACCAACCTCCAGGCCGAATAAGCCTCGCGGTTTCGTTACCACGGGTGGCGCGCGCCAAACCGGGCGCGCCGCCCGCTCTACCACCTGCGGGAGATTACCATGGCTGATCTGGTCAATTCCTATCGTAGCCATGCCGAAAAGGCCCAGGCCGATGCCGATGCCGCGACGCTGGACAATGTCCGCGACCGCAATCTGCGCGCGGCGCATGCCTGGACGCAGATGGCCGATCGCCAGGAGCGTACCGAACGCGCCCGCGCCACCCGCGAAGGATCGTCTTCCGCCGCGGTGCTTGAACCATTGGAACAGGAAACTACGTGAATTTTTTCAATAATATAGCCGAAACTCAGATTACCCGCCGCCTGTCGCGGCCGTTGCTTCCCTCGCCTTCGCTGCCGCATTCGCGCCGCAGCTCTTCGCCGCGCCGCTCCGGCCCGGCTGCCCGCATCGCCCGAGCCGCCGTGCTCGAAGTGCTGGGCTGAGGCGAGCCTCTCTTTCCCGGAACACGCGTCGCCGCCGCCCGTTGATCGCCTCACAGTGTGAAGGAATTGAGATCATGGCGAAAAAGACCGCTCCCGCTTCAAAACGCCGCGCCAAGGCGCCCGAACCCAGCCGCGCCGGCGCGATCGCCGCGGGAACGCTGTCGCTCGGCGCCATCGCCGGGGTGCTGGCCGCCGGAGTCTTCGGGCTCCGCCGCCTCGCCCGCCGTGCGCCCGGTGGCGGCGAGCATGTCCCCACCGACCTGATGGGCGATACCCGCCCGAGCGCGGACGACCGCGCTCCGGCTGATTTCCGTCCCGATCCGACCGCGTCGATCCCGGCCTCCGAACGCGACGCCTTCCGCCCCGCGCTTGCCGGGGCCCAGGCGCCCAATTGAGGGCAACTTTCCCGCCCGTCGCGCATTCCCACTGCATCTGAAACGACTGGGAGACACATGATGCGCGCTATCCTGATGGGATTGCTCGGCGCCGCGACGCTGGCGGGCTGCACCGGCGACGGGTACGGCCCCCGCGGCGGCATGGGCGGCGGCTATAGCAACTATGACTGGAACCGCCCCGATCCCTCGTACAACGGCTATTATGCCGACCGCTATTACCGCGACGATCGCCGCTACCGCGAGCGCCGGCTGAGCCGTAACGACCGCGTCTATCGTGGTCAGGACGGCCGCTTTTACTGCCGCCGCAACGACGGCACGACCGGGCTGATCGTCGGTGGCGTCGCTGGCGGCGTGCTCGGCAACATCATCGCGCCGGGCGGGTCGGAGACGATCGGGACGCTGCTCGGCACCGCCGCGGGTGCCGCGGTCGGCGCGTCGGTCGATCGCAACAACCAGGACGTCCGCTGCCGCTGAGGTACGCGCCGGCGGTGGACAGTTCCCGCCGCCGGTGCCCCTCATACCAGAGTGTAGCTTGCCGGGCGCTCCGCCGCGCCTAGATTTCGCCCGACCACCACGGAGATCCGCCATGACCACGCGCACCGCAACCGCCCGCTACCAGGGCTTCGGCAAGGACGGCAAAGGCCAGATCAGCAGCCAGTCCGGCGTGCTGGAGGCAACCCCGTACAGCTTCAACACCCGCTTCGGCGAGGAAAAGGGCACCAACCCCGAAGAACTGATCGCCGCCGCGCATGCCGGCTGCTTCACCATGGCGCTCAGCTTCGCGCTGGCCCGCGCCGGGTTCAACGAAGGCTCGTTGGAGACCATTGCCGCGGTCAAGCTCGACTCCGACGGCGAAGGCGGCTTCACCATCACCCGCTCCGACCTGAAGCTCACCGCGACGATCCCCGGCATCGCCGAGGACCAGTTCGAGGCGCTGGCCAAGGGCGCCGAGGCGAATTGTCCGGTGTCGAAACTGCTCAAGGCCGAGATCAGCCTCGACTGGACGCTGGCCTGACGCAGGGGACGGGCGTCGTCAGCGGCGCCCGATCACCCGGCCAATGCCCAGATGCAGGTTCGGATCGTCGCGCCCGAACTCGCGCTCCAGCCGGTCGCGGATCGCGATCAGCTCGCGCTCGCCGAGATGCTCGATCCCGATGAACTCGTTGCGCCCCTTGTCGAGCGCGCGGATGACTTCGTCGAGCTTGGCCTGGATCGCAGCAGCATCGCGATTCTGGGCGTTCTGGATCAGGAAGACCATCAGGAAGGTCACGATGGTCGTGCCGGTGTTGATCACCAACTGCCAGGTGTCGGACCATCCGAACACCGGCCCGCTGACGCCCCAGCCAATGATGACGGCAAAGGCGATCCCGAACGCCGGCGGTCGCCCCGCCCATCCTGCCACCAGTTGCGCCAATCGCTCGAACAAGCGTCCCATCGTCGATCCTCCTCGGCGACGGGATAGCGGCACCGCGGCGAATGGGGAGCGCAAAATGCAAAAGGGGGCCGGCATCGCTGCCAGCCCCCGTGTCGCCTGACTTCAGCCCAGTGCCCGGACGGGCCGATGGACCTGGTTTCGGCGGCATGCGCCACCCGCGCCGGCAAGGGCATGCGGGCTTTGCGTCGGTCGCCGGGCCGGGCGATGCGCTCCCGGAAAGAGCGTCGTGTCCGGCCATCGGCGGCCCGCCCATCGGACCTGAGTCCGTGGAGCCTTGCGATACGGTTCCCGGTCCGGCGGTGTTCAGGGCCTTCGCTCGCGCGTCGCCTTGGAAACCCGTGCCAGTCCCTGGGGCTGTCCTCCGCCCACCGCGCCGCTTTCGCGCCGCATCGGCTTCGGCCCGCCCTGACGGGTCCGCTCCAACGCCTCGGCAGAGTGCTTGCACACCGGCTCCGGCATCATGCTCGCCCGCGCTTCCGTATCCCGTCCCGGTCGATTGCGGTTTCCCGGAGGCACCTGCGCTCGATCGGTCCGTGCAGGAGGTTGATCCGGGGTTGGTTTCCCGCTACCGAACCGCCTTCCTACAGGTCTGATGGTCTCACCGATCCCGAGTCGCACAAAGCGACGAATCGCGCGCGCTGGCTGTGGATAACGTGGAAAACGGGGACAAGGACGCCGGTCATGGTCCCGGCTGCCACTCGGGCGGTGCCAGCGTGAACCCGGCAAAGTCGAACCCCGGCACCACCACGCAACTCACCAGCGCCCACCCCAGCCGCGCCTCGGTCGCCTGCCAGTGTTGCGCGGGCACCCGGCATTGCGGCGCCTGCCCCAGCAGCACGTCCCCGCCGAGCAGCGTCATGCGCGCCGGATGCGCACCGCTCTCGGCGATCTGCACCTCCACCGGGCTGCCCGCGTGCCACAGCCACAATTCCTCGGCGTCGACGCGGTGCCAGTGCGATCGCTGCCCGCCCTCCAGCAGGAAGTGGATCGCCGTCCCCGCCGACCGCCCGGCGCCGCCGCTCGGCGCTGCCCGCCACGTCTCGCGATACCAGCCGCCCTCAGGGTGCGGCGCCAGCCCCAGCGTCTCGATGATCCTTTGCGGCGTATCCAAACCCGTTCTCCCAAATCCTTACACAGGCTGACCATCGTGTAGTTTTGGGTTCATGCAACCCCGTCTAAACCAGAGACGTTACGCATCCAGCAGCAACAGAAACGTCATTGAAGGAACACCCCATGCGCAATTTCATGCTCGCCCTCGGCGCCGCATCGCTCCTCGCGCCGGTCGCCATCGCGTTTCCGACCGCCAAGGCGGAGGCGAAGTCCTACGAATATAAGTACGACCAGCAGCGCCGCGGCAAGCGCCACGCCTATCGCGAATGGCGCGGTCGCGACGGCAAGCGCTATTGCCGCAAGTCCGATGGCACGACCGGCCTCGTCGTCGGCGCCGTCGGCGGCGCGCTGGTCGGCCGGACGATCGACACCCGCGGTGACCGCACCGGCGGCACCGTGCTCGGCGCAGTAGCCGGCGCGCTGGCCGGTCGCGAGATCGAGCGTAGCGGCAGCAACAACAACCGTCGCTGCCGCTAACGGCGTGGTCGATGCACGCGGAGCGTTAACCCGGCCCTGCTAAGGGCGGATCATGCTCCGCGTGCTCGTCCTCTCGACGCTCTTCCCCGATTCGTCGCGTCCCAATTTCGGCATTTTCGTCGAACGCCAGACGCTCGGACTCGCCAGTCGCGAGGGCGTCGACGTCCGCGTCGTCGCCCCGCTCGGCATTCCGCCCTGGCCGCTTAGCCACCTGCCCCGCTATCGCGCTTTGGCGGCGCGCCCCCGGCACGAGCAGTGGAAGGGGGTCGAGGTGCATCGCCCGTGCTTCGCCAATCTCCCCCTGACGGGTGGCCGCTTCCACGCCGCCGCGCTGGCCGCGTCGGTCGCGCCGCTGCTTGCGCGGATGCGCGACGACTTTCCCTTCGACGTCATCGACGCGGAGTTCTTCTTTCCCGACGGCGTCGCCGCGGTCGCGCTCGGGCGGCGGTTCGGGGTGCCCGTGTCGATCAAGGCGCGCGGGTCGGACATCCATGGCTGGGGCAAGCGCCCCGCGATCCGTAAGCAGATCGTGGCGGCAGGCCGCGCGGCGGACGGGCTGCTTTCCGTCTCCGAACCGATGCGCGACGACATGATCGCACTCGGTATGCCCGCGGAGCGCATCCAGTGCATCGTGACCGGCGTCGACTTCGCCCGCTTCGAACCCCGCGATCGCGTCGCCGCAAAGGCAGCGCTCGGGGTGTCGGGGCCACTGGTCCTCTCGGTGGGCGCGCTCATCCCGCTAAAAGGGCATGAGATTGTGATCGACGCCGTCGCCCGCATTCCCGGCGCGACGCTGTGGATCGCGGGCGAAGGACCGCACCGCACCCCGCTCGAACGCCACATCGCGCGCACCGGCCTCGCCGATCGCGTCCGGCTGCTCGGCTCGGTACCGCATGCCGAGCTTCCGGCGATGCTCGCCGCGGCGGACGTCATGGCGCTGGCGTCCGAGCGCGAAGGACTAGCCAATGCCTGGCTCGAAGCGCTGGCCAGTGGTACGCCCGTGGTGATCCCCGATGTCGGTGGCGCGCGTCAGGTCGTGCGCAGCGCAGCCGCGGGTCGCATCGTGGCGCGCTCTCCCGAAGCCTTTGCCGGTGCCCTTGCCGAACTGATCGCGGCGCCACCCGCGGCAGCGGACGTCCGCGCGACCGTCGAGCCCTTTACCTGGGCCGCAAACAGCGCGCGCCTCCACGCCTTTCTGGACACGCTCGTCGCCGGTGCATCCGGCGCGTCGGACACTCAATCCGGCGCGCAGGTGGAACGACTTGCGCAGTTGCCGGGTTGAACTGGGCGGGGCTGACAGGAGTAACGGCAATGGCGCCTTTCAACTTGGACCAGCATCGCGCGGTGTTTCGTCGCACCGCTCCTGGCGACTCCGCGCCCAGGATCGCAGACCGCCCCCGCGCGCCGCAACGCGCGCCGCATCCCCCCACATCGTTCGAAATCGTGTTCGACGTCGAGGAACGCGCTTATGGTGCCCATTGACTCTGGGCGCTTTGGTCCCTGAGAGTATCGCAGGCGACTGAAGGAAAACGGTAATGGCGGCGAAAAAGAAAAAAGACGACACTGCGCGCGGCGATACGAAGCCGACGGCGCTGCCGAAAAGCGTCTCGGGGATCAAACTGCCCAAGGCGATCCGGGCCAAGCTGACCGATCTGGCCAAACACCCCGCCGTTGCAGATCTGCTCGCGGCAGGGCTCGTGGCGCTCGCCGCGCGGCTGAAGCCCGAGACAAAGGCCGAGGAACCGGCCCCCGCTCCAGCCGAGCCCCCGGCCGCCGAGGTCGCAGCCCCGCCGCCGGCCAAGCGCGTGCGCAAACCCGCCGACCCCGCCGCGCCCAAGCCCAAGGCGGCCAAGCGCGCGGCAAAGCCCGCAGAACCCGCTCCTGCGCCGAAGGCGACCGAGGTGCCGGTGCCCGCGACGCCCAAGCCACGCAAGACCCGCCGCGCCACGCCCAAGGCGCCCACCAAGCCGAAGGCGCCCAAGGCAAACAGCTGACGGGCGCGCCGGCGCCTCATTGCAATTCCCCCCGCGGTGTATTAGTCAAATAATACAATGGAGGGATTTTCGATGCGTCGCCTGCTGCTCTGCGTTCCCGCCCTGCTCCTCGCGGCGCCCGCCGCCGCACAGACTCCGCCCGCCGCGCCGCCCGCGGTCTCCCCGGCCCCGGTCACCGCCGCGCCCGAGTTTCGCGCCCGCGTCGATGCGCTCGCCGACATATTGTCGGGAAAGGGCGACTATGACGCATATTTCTCTGACGAATTTCGCGCCCAGATTCCCAAGGCAAAGTTCGACGAAGTCAACGCCCAACTGACCTCGGCGAACGGCCCGTTCTCCGACCTCCAGCGTCTCGACGCCAAGACGCCCTGGTCGGGCGTGATCACCGTCGAATATCGCGACGCGCTGGTCGATATGGCGATCGCCGCCGATCCTGCGGGCGAGCACAAGGTCATCGGGCTGCGCGTCCTCGGCGCCACGGCGCGCGAAGCGTCGCTCGATGCCGTCGGCGCGACGCTCCGCGGGCTGCGGGGCAGCTCGGGCTATGTCCTTGCCAAGCTGGGCGGTCCGGCGCCGCAGGTGTTGATGCAGCACAATGCCGACACGCCGTTCGCGATCGGGTCGGAGTTCAAGCTGGTGATCCTCGCCGAGCTGATCCGCGCGACCAATGCCGGCGAGCGCAAATGGGACGACATCGTCACGCTGGACGGCAAGGAACTCCCCGGCGGCGGCTATCATGGCAAGCCCGCCGGCACGCAGGTCTCGCTGCGCGAACTCGCCACGCAGATGATTTCGATCAGCGACAACAGCGCCACCGACATCCTGCTCAAGACGCTGGGCCGTGCGAAGGTCGAAGCGATGATGCCGGTGATCGGGATCAAGGACCCGGCGCGCAACCGTCCCTTCATGGGCACCGCCGAAGTCTTCAAGCTCAAGGGCATTGCCGATCTGCGCCGCCGCTATCTCGCACAGGGCGAGGCGGGCCGCCGCGCGATGCTGGACGGCGAGGTCGCGACGACCCCGCTGAGTGCGATCGACCATGCGTTGTTCCGATCGAAGCAGCCTTTGTCGCCGGACACGCTCGAATGGTTCGAATCGCCCAACGACCTTGTCCGCGTGATGGACTGGATTCGCCGCAACACCGAAGGCCCCAAGGGCGCCGACGCCCGCGCAATCCTGTCGAAAAACCCGGGCGTGCCCGCGCTGGTCGCGTCGAAATGGCAGTTCGTGGGCTATAAGGGCGGTTCGGAACCCGGCGTCATGGCGATGACGCTGCTGCTCCAGGGCAAGAATGGCGACTGGTATGTCTGGTCGGCGAGCTGGAACGATCCGACCCAGCCGGTGGAAAATGGCCGCTTCGCCGGGCTGGTGGGCAAGGCGGCGGAACTGGCCGCTCCCTGAACGCCGGGGCTACCCCTGCATCCGCAACCGGTGATAGCGCCTCCGCGCCGCGATCGCCGTGACCATCAGCATCGCGCCCGCGCCCATGACACTGGCCGCAAGCCATAGCGGCACCGCATCGAACCCGCGCCGTTGGAGCAGCATCAGCACGGCCCCGATCACAGCCAGCACCACCCCCGCCAGCCGAATCCGGCGCGCAACCCCCGCCAGCTCGCGGGCATAGGCGGCGCGCTGGGCCGGATCGTTCAGATCGGGCGCGGCCATTGCCATTCGTCGCGCAGCATCCCGTACAGCGTCGTGTCGCGCACCCCGATATGCGTCTCCCACTCCTGCCGCAGCACGCCCTCCAGCCGGAACCCCAGCCGTTCGAGCAGCCTACGCGAATGGACATTTTCCGGATCGGTATCGGCGAACACGCGGCGCTGGCCCTCGGCGAAGATTTGCTCGATCACCCGCGCCACCGCCTCGATCGCGATCCCGGTGCCCCAATGCGTCCGCGCGAGCATATAGCCGATCTCGGACACATTGCCCTGGCGCTTCTCGCCCGCCGCGACGAACCCGATCGCAGTATCGTCGCCCTTGACCGTGATCGCCCACACCCGCCAGTCGCCGCCGCTGCGCGCGAAATCGGACCGCGTCTCCGCCAGCGATTCATGCGGCCCGCTCGACCACCAGGTCATCAGGTCATGGTCGGCGAAGCTGGGGTGCAGCGCCTCGGCGTCGTCGGGCGTCCGCGGGCGGAGCAAAAGGCGGGGGCTTTCCAGCATGGGCGTGTCTCGCTGCGCCATCAGGCGGCCAGCGCGTCTACCAATGCACGGACCTTTTTCTGCCGCCATTGCGGCAGCGGTGCGACCAGCCAATAGCCGAAGCGCGACGATTTGGGCGCGCCGACCACGACGACGCGGCCCGAAGCGATGTCGGCGCGCGCCAGCAATTCGGGCACCGTCGCGCGGCCCAGCCCCTCGGCTGCGGCGTCCAGCGCGAGTCCGGCGTCCGATACCCGCACCTGCGACGCGGCATCCTCGGCGAGGCAGCCGGGCCAGCCGATCCGCGTGTCGATGCCGCCGCCCGGACGCTCGATCGTCACCATGCCGTCGCTCTCCAGCGCCTCGCCCTCATGCTCGCCCGGACCTTCGCTCCAGCGGATCGCAAGGTCCAGATTCGCCTCGGTAAAGTCGATCGTCTCGTCCGACGGGATCAGGATGAAGCGCAGGTCGCCATCGGCGCGCGCGATTTCGGCCAGCTGCGGCATCAGCCATTTGGCGGTCAGGTCGCGCGGCGCCGCGATCGTCAGCGACTTGGACGATTGCCCGGCCTGCATCGCGCGCACCGATTCCTCGAACTGGAGGAACCCCGCGCGCAGCGCCGCGAGCCCCGCCTCGGCCTCGGGCGTCAGCTCCAGCCCCTTGGTCGTGCGGCGGAACAGCACGACGCCCAGCGTATCCTCCAGCGCGCGGATCTGCTGCCCCACAGCGGCGGGCGTCACCGCCAGTTCGTCGGCGGCGCGCGTGAACGACAAATGCCGCGCCGCTGCATCGAGCACGCGCAGGCCGTTGAGCGGCAGGTGGGTCCGCTTCATCCGGTGACCGCCGGCGCGACCAGTGCGAATTTGGGGATCGCCACGTCGAACGCCGATCCGTCCTCGCCGATCATGTGATAGCTGCCCTGCATATGCCCGGTCGGCGTCGACAGCGGGCAACCCGATACATAGTCGAAGCTGCCGCCCGGATCGATCATCGGCTGCTCGCCGACGACGCCCTCGCCTTCCACCGTGTGCCGCGCACCGCGCCCGTCGGTGATGACCCAGTGGCGGGTCAGCAGCTGCACGGTCACCGGCCCGCTATTCTCGATCCGGATGTGATAGGACCAGAACCAGCGCCCCCGCTGCGGCTCGGATTGTTCGGGGAGATAGGAGGCAGAGACGCGCACGACGATGCCGCGGGTCTCCGCGTCCTCGCTGAAGAGCGCCTTCATGATCACAGCCCCGCGCGCCCCAACGCCTGATCGAGGTCTGCGATGACGTCCTCGGGGTCTTCGAGCCCGACATTGAGCCGCAACATCCCCTCGGTCACGCCCATCTCGATGCGCTTTTCCTCGGCGACGCCCGAATGCGTGGTCGACGAGGGGTGCGTCATCAGCGAGCGCGAATCGCCGATATTGTTCGATATGTCGACCAGTTCGAGCGCGTCGAGCAGCGCATGCGCCTGTGTGCGCCCGCCATCGACTTCGAACGAGAAGATCGGCCCGGCCGCGACCATCTGGCGCATCGCCAGATTGTGCTGCTTGTGGCTCGGCAGCCCGGGGAAGTTGATCCGCGGCACCCGCCCTTCCAGGAAGCGCCCGACCTTGAGCGCATTCTCGCTCTGACGGGTGATGCGCAGGTCCAGCGTCTCCAGCCCCTTCAGCACCACCCAGGCGTTGAACGCGCTCAGCGTCGGCCCGGTGTTGCGCGTAAAGGGCAGCAGCGTGTTGGTGATGAAGTCCTCGCTCCCCGTCACCGCCCCCGCCAGCACGCGGCCTTGCCCGTCCATCATCTTGGTCGCCGAATAGGCGACGATGTCCGCGCCGAAATCGAGCGGGCGCTGGAGCGCGGGCGTCGCAAAGGCATTGTCGACCAGCGTGCGGATGCCACGCGCCCGCGCAATCCCGCACACGGCCTCCAGGTCGACGACGTCCATCGTCGGGTTGGCCGGCGTCTCGAAAAAGAACAGCTTGGTGTTCGCCTTCGCCGCATCCTCGAACTGCTGCGGGTCGCGCGCGTCGATGATCGTCGTCTCGATGCCGAATTTGGGAAGCAGCGTGTCGGTCAGCCAGCGGCACGATCCGAACGCGGCACGCCCGGCGACGACATGGTCGCCCTGCTGAAGCTGGCACAGCAACGCCGCGGTCATCGCGGCCATGCCGGTGGCCATCGTCCGACACGCCTCGGCACCCTCCAGCAGCGCGATTCGCTCCTCGAGCATCGCGACCGTCGGGTTCTGGAGCCGGGAATAGGTCATCCCCTCCTGCTCGCCGGCAAAGCGCGCCGCGGCATCGCCCGCGCAGTCATAGGCATAGCCCGAGGTGAGGAAGATCGCCTCGCTCGTCTCGCCGAATTCCGAACGCATCGTTCCCCCGCGGACGGCCTGCGTTGCGGGCTTCCAGTGGCGGGTGATGCTGCGGTCTTGTCCGGTACGGCGTTTCATGGGCGTGCTTTGCGGTGCGCGGGGGCGCCCCGTCAACTGTTTCTCCCTTGCAACCGGCAAGGGAGGGCGGGCCAGAGCGCGGGCCCGCCCAACGGCATCACGCCGAGGCGGCTACGCCCTTGTCGGCGAGCAACTGCGCGAGCTCGCCGCTTTCGTACATCTCCATCATGATGTCCGATCCGCCGACGAATTCGCCCTTCACATATAGCTGGGGGATGGTCGGCCAGTCGGAGAACGCCTTGATGCCCTGGCGGACGCCCTGGTCCTGGAGCACGTCGACGCTGTCGAACTCGACGCCGAGATGGTTGAGGATGGCGATCGCGCGGCTCGAAAAGCCGCATTGCGGGAACAGCGGGCTGCCCTTCATGAACAACAACACCGGGCTGGCGTCGACCAGCCCCTGGATGCGATCCTGCACTTCGTCGGTCATGTCTTCTACTCCTCGACAGGCGCTTCGGTGGTCAGCTGGAGCGCGTGGAGCACGCCGCCCATGCGCCCGCCGAGCGCCGCATAGACCGCCTGGTGCTGGCGCACCCGCGGCATGCCCTTGAACATGGGGGCGATTACCCGCGCTGCATAGTGGTCGCCATCGCCGGCCAGGTCGGTGATCTCGACACGCGCATCGGGGATGCCCGCGCGGATCAGCTCTTCGATCTCGGACGCGGCCATCGCCATGTTACTTCGATTCCATCAGCTGGCGGCGCGCCTCGACGGTCTGCTCGGCCAGCGCCTGGCGCACCGTCGCTTCGTCGATCTCGACGTTCGCGGCCAACAGGTCGCCCATCAGCTTGCGGATGACGTCCTCGTCGCCGGCTTCCTCGAAATCGGCCTGGACCACGGCCTTGGCATAGGCGTCGGTCTCTTCGGGGGTCAGCGCCATCTTCGCCGCGGCCCATTGGCCGAGCAGCTTGTTGCGGCGCGCGGCGATGCGGAACGCGATGTCCTCGTCATGCGCGAACTTCGCTTCGAACCCGCGTTCGCGATCGTCGAAAGTGGTCATTATCGTATAGCCCCTTGGAAAGCGTCTGCGCCGAGATAGGAGGCGCAACCGACCAAGGCAACCGCGGACGCTATTCGGCGATGCGCACCACCAGCTTGCCGATCGACTCGCGTCCGCCCAGCCGGGCAATCGCCTGGCCCGCATCGGCGAGTGCGAAGACGTCGGTCACCCGCGGCGCGATCCGCCCTTCGCCCCACAGCCGGAACAGCCGCTCGACATGCGCCTGATTCGCGTGCGGATCACGCGCCGCAAACGCGCCCCAGAACACGCCGCACACGTCGCAACTCTTGAGCAGGGTCAGGTTGAGCGGCAGCCGGGGGATGCCCGCCGGGAAGCCGACGACCAGATACCGTCCCTCCCACGCGATCGCGCGCAGTGCCGGCTCGGCATAGTCGCCGCCGACCGGGTCATAGATCACATCGGCGCCCTTCGGCCCGACCGCCGCCTTGAACGCCTCGGCCAGCGCCTTGGACTGGTCCTTGTCGAACGGTGCGCGCGGATAGACGATCGTCCGATCCGCCCCCGCCGCGCGCGCGGCCTCGGCCTTTTCCTCGGACGATACCGCCGCCACCACCGTCGCGCCAAACGCCTTGCCCAGTTCGATCGCCGCCAGCCCGACGCCGCCCGCCGCACCCAGCACCAGCAAGGTCTGCCCCTCGCGCAGATGCCCGCGGTCGAGCAGCGCGTGGATGGTGGTGGCATAGGTCAGCAGGAGCGCCGCGCCGTCCTCGAAACTACGCCCCTCGGGCAGGCGATAGAGCTGCCCCGCGCCCAGCGCGATCTTGCCGACCAGCCCGCCATGGCCGGGCACCGCAATCACGCGGTCGCCGACTGCCCAGCCCTCGACGCCCTCGCCCACCGATTCGACCACCCCCGCAATCTCGCCGCCGGGGGCGAAGGGGCGCTGCGGCTTGAACTGGTATTTGTCCTCGATGATCAGGACGTCGGGATAGTTGATCGCGCACGCCTTCACCGCGACGACGACCTGACCTTTGCCGGGTGTCGGATCGGGCAGCTCGTCCAGGCTTAGGGTTTCAGGTCCGCCCGGTGCCTTCGACAACAACGCCTTCATGCCCTGCTCCCACCGTGATCCAGGGGCGCGAAGCGGCGACACCGGATTCGTATTTCGAAAT
Organism: Sphingomonas hengshuiensis; assembly: GCF_000935025.1. Lineage (NCBI taxonomy): Bacteria > Pseudomonadati > Pseudomonadota > Alphaproteobacteria > Sphingomonadales > Sphingomonadaceae > Sphingomonas > Sphingomonas hengshuiensis. Next base: position 640,585 of record NZ_CP010836.1, on the reverse strand, counting down.
CTCGGTATCTTTTGCCAGCGTCATCCCGATCTCGTCCAGCCCCTGCATCAGGCAGTCGCGGCGGAACGGGTCCATGTCGAAGACGAAGCGATCCTGGAACGGCGTGGTGACGCTCATCGTCTCGAGGTCGACGGTAATCTCGTCGGTGCGGGCGACCTCGACCAGCCGGTCGATCGCATCCTGCGGCAGCACCACGGTGACGATGCCGTTCTTGAACGCATTGCCCGAGAAGATGTCGGAAAAGCTCGGCGCGATCACCGCCTTGATCCCCAGATCGGCGAGCGCCCATGCGGCATGCTCGCGACTGGAGCCGCACCCGAAATTATCGCCCGCGACCAGCACCGGCGCGCCGCTGTAGCGGGAATCGTCGAACACATTGTCCGGCTGCGCGCGCACGCTCTCGAACGCGCCCTTGCCCAGCCCCTCGCGCGTCGTGGTCTTCAGCCAGTGCGCGGGGATGATGATGTCGGTATCGATATTCTTGGCGCCCCACGGATAGGCGCGCCCCGAAACCTGGCGGACGGGTTCCATTCAGCAACTCCTCTCGTGCAGCCCCGCCGGGCTACGGCGAGAATTCAGCGTGCGCCCGAAGCGCCGCTGGTGGGTGTCGTCGGGCTTTGCGCCACGGCATAGGCTGCCGCCAATCCGCTCAGCACGGTTCCGGCGATCAAGGCGATCAATACGCTCTTCACGGGCAATTCCCCTCATGCGTCCGCTGCCGCCATCAAATCCCTGACGTCGGTCAGCCGCCCCGTCACCGCCGCCGCCGCCGCCATTGCGGGTGAGACGAGGTGCGTCCGGGCGCCCGGACCCTGGCGTCCTACGAAATTTCTGTTGGAAGTTGAAGCACAACGTTCGCCCGGCGGTACTTTATCGGGATTCATCGCGAGGCACATCGAACAGCCCGGCTCGCGCCATTCGAACCCCGCCTCGATAAAGACCCGGTCGAGCCCCTCGGCCTCGGCCTGGCGCTTGACCAGCCCCGATCCGGGCACGACCAGCGCCTGCCGCACGCGATCCGCGACATGGCGCCCGCGCGCGACGGCGGCGGCGGCGCGCAGATCCTCGATCCGGCTATTGGTACACGAACCGATAAAGACATGCTCGATGGCGACATCCTGCATCGGCGTCCCCGCGGTCAGCCCCATATAATCGAGCGACTTCTGCGCCGCGACGCGCTTCGACGGATCGGCGAAGCTCTCGGGGTCGGGCACCGCGCCGGTGATCGGCACGACATCCTCGGGGCTGGTGCCCCAGGTGAGCGACGGCGCAATCTCGTCGGCGTGGAGCGTGACGACCTTGTCGTACACCGCCCCCGCATCGCTGGGCAGCGTCCGCCAATAGGCGACGGCACGCTCCCACGCCTCGCCCTCGGGCGCCATCGGGCGGCCCTTCAGATAGGCGAAGGTCTTCTCATCGGGCGCGATCAGCCCCGAACGCGCGCCGCCCTCGATCGACATGTTGGAAACGGTCAGCCGCCCCTCGATCGACATGGCGCGAATGACGTCGCCGGTGAACTCGATGACATGTCCCGTGCCACCGGCGGCGCCGATCCGCCCGATGATCGCCAGCACCACGTCCTTGGGGCTGACGCCATAGCCCAGCACACCGTCGACGCGGACCTCCATCGTCTTGGCCTGCGCCAGCAACAAAGTCTGCGTCGCCAGCACATGCTCGACTTCGGACGTCCCGATCCCGAACGCCAGCGCCCCCAGCGCGCCATGCGCCGAAGTATGGCTGTCGCCGCACACCAGGGTCGTGCCCGGCAGCGTGAAGCCCTGTTCCGGCCCGACGACATGCACGATCCCCTGCCGCGCATCGAGCGCGTCGATATAGGGCACGCCGAATTCGGCGACGTTGGTACGCAGCATCGAAAGCTGCTGCGCGCTGGCCGGATCGGCGATCGGCAACGCATTGCCCGCCGCATCGACTCGCGCCGTGGTCGGCAGGTTATGATCGGGCACCGCCAGCGTAAGATCGGTCCGCCGCACCGGCCGCCCGGCAGCCTTGAGCCCGGCAAAGGCCTGCGGGCTGGTGACTTCATGGACAAGGTGCCGATCGATATAAATCAGGCAGGTCCCATCGTCCCGGCGCTCGACGACATGGTCGGCCCAGATCTTCTCATACAGCGTGCGCGGTTGGCTAGACATGCGCGCGATCTAGTCCAATCGTGCGCAGAGGCAAGGCTGAACGCAATTTTATGCTGTCGATGGAACGCCGGCGCTTGGATTGCCCGATCGCGCTTCGCATTCGAAATCCAGGTTAATCGCGCAGGAACGCAGCAGTGTCTGGACTGCGCAAACGTGCCGCCTCGGTAAGCCGAGCCGTAGCTTCGGCGATGAAGGCACGTTCAACCTCAGGCGTGTTGAAAAACCGACGGGGAAGGATAATGGCGCTGCTTTGAACGAGAAAAACCCAGTATTTCCGGGTTTTATAGATGTCCGTGACGCAAGACCAACGCGCGGTCATGGTGAGGTCCACCGAATCATAGACCAGCGCTTCGGGCGTCAACCGAAACGTAAATGGGTGCTCATATGCCTGCCCGCGCTCGGCGAGGGCCCGTCGCATCATTGGGCCTGTAAGCCTTTGGACTATCAGTGAGCCCACCAAGGTACCGATGAAAGCAAACTCGACCGACACTGCAGCAGCGAACCAAGAACCCGATAACCCCGCTCCCACAGGGATACCCACCGCAAGGGTACAAATCAAAATGATCAGCATTATCTGGCGCGGCGACAAACCCCGTCGCGCCTTAATGTAGGCCAGTGCCGTTGCAGATTCGCCGGCAGCGATGAACCCCGTCACTTCCATAACAGCGACTTGGCCCATGTCTGCGATTGGCGCCAGCCCCTCGAAGCTGGGCGCAATGCCTGGACAAGCCCCATCACGCCGCGATCGGCACCGCCGCAGCCGCCGGCTCCACCCCATCCCCCGCATCGGGCCAATCGCTACGCCGCGCCAGCCACGGGCTCACGAACAGCGCAGGCAGCTTCACGAACAACAGCTCGGAATGGATGAAGCGGTCGATCGCCCGGTCGCGCCAGTTGGAAACCCGCATCCCATGCGCGGCGAGCCAGCCGTCATAGGGCGCCCAATGGCTCGGCTCGTCCTTCTCGATGATCGTGAAAATGCGCATCAGAATCTTGTCGCCGCGCACGATCGGGTGCCGGAGCAGGATATGCACCTGCCGGTGACCGCGCTTTTCGGTCAGCGCGATCACGCGGCACAGCTTCTCGAATTGCGCGTCCTCGGCGATGATCCGGTTGGTATCGAGCGCGTCGATCGTCCGCCCGAACACGATCTCGACGAAGCGGTCGATATGCCCGCACATCCGGTCGACCTTCAGCGGCATCACGCCGCGCAGTTCGAACCAGCGCTTGAACATCGCATAATGTTTGCGCTCGTCGGCGCGGTGCTTCTCGATCGCCGCGATCAGCGCCACATCCCCCGGCGCCCGCGCGCGCACTGCCGCCAGCACGCGGTCGATGCTCGTATAGCCGCGATGCTCGTTATAGAGGTAGATCGACCCGAGCAGGTCGAGATACCGGGTGCGCAGCGCAGTCAGCATCGCTGGACGCTAGGCCCGCCCCGGGGACGCGTCAACGCGGCCCCGGAAGCGCAAATCACGCCGCGACCAGCGCCACTTCATACTGCGCCGTCGTCTTCGCCGCGACCTCTTCAGCGGTCACGCCCGGCGCCAGCTCGATCAGCCGGAACGGGCTGGCATGGTCCACGCGCTGGAACACCGCCAGGTCGGTGATGATCATGTCCACCACGTTCCGGCCGGTCAGCGGCAGCGTGCATTCGGGAATGAATTTCGGGTCGCCGTTCTTCGACGTGTGCTCCATCACCACGATGATCTTCTTGACCCCGGCGACGAGGTCCATCGCCCCGCCCATGCCCTTGATCATCTTGCCCGGGATCATCCAGTTGGCGATGTCGCCGCCCTCGCTGACTTCCATCGCGCCCAGCACGGTCAGGTCGATATGCCCGCCGCGGATCATCGCGAAGCTGTCCGCCGAGCTGAAATAGACCGAGCTGGGCAATTCGCTGATGGTCTGCTTGCCCGCATTGATCAGGTCGGCGTCTTCCTCGCCTTCGAACGGAAACGGACCGATGCCGAGCATCCCGTTCTCCGACTGGAGCGTCACTTCATGCCCCTCCGGGATATGGTTCGCGACCAGCGTCGGGATGCCGATCCCCAGATTGACGTAGAAGCCGTCCTGCAACTCGCGCGCCGCGCGCGCCGCCATGTCGTCACGGGTCCAGGGCATCATTTCTTCTCCTGCGGGTCCGTCCAGCGCGTCTCTGGCGGAAAAATATCGTCCAGCCCGCCCTTGAGGCCGGAGCCGTAAACCGGGTTGGGCAGCATGAACCAGCCCGCGCCCCATAAGGGCGCCAGCGCGGTCTCGCTGGTCAGGTTGCGGCGCGCGCGCACGCTCGTCGCGGGGGCGTTGAACAGGTCGGTGAAATCGCCGAGCTGGTCGCCCGCCATTGCGACGACGCAATAGCGTTCGGCGATCTTCGCGCGGCGCGTATCCTTGCCGCTGGCCTCGCCATCGCCGCGCAGCCACAGCGTGTCGCCCAGCACGGCGGGGCCGAGCCCGGCATGGTCGAGCGCCGCGACCGTCTGCGCCGCGCTCGACGTCGCGCGGTTCGAATTGAAGATCACGGTGTAGCCGTCGCGACGCAGCGCTGCCAGCGTCTCGGCGGCGCCGGGGACCGCCGCGACCTTGTCGGCACCGGTCTGTTCCCACCGCGCCCAGCGTGCCGCGTCATAGCCGCCGCCGCGCGCCACGGCATCGGCTTCGAACCCCAAATTGAGCAACGCCGTCTCGTCGATGTCGAGCACCACAGCCTGTGGCAACGCGCCGCAGCGATAGAATCTGGGGTCCTCGATCGTCGATCCGGGCGCGAGCACCACCGATCGCGCATCGCGCTTGTCGCGCAAATGGCCCAGTTCGTTCCGCAGGAACGAATACATCGCGCGATAAGCCTGGACGCTCAGCGCCGCCGCTTCGCCCGATCCATAGAGATACTGCATCTCGGGCGGCGGCCCGGCGACGGGTTGGCCGCCGGGGGGCGGCAGCGCGGTGAGGCTGGTGATCCGGAGCGTCGATCCGTCGGGCGCAGTCACGACCTGTCCCGCCGCCACGGGCTCGGCGGGCTTGGGCGACTTGCGCGCCTTGTCGCGGCTGTCCTGCCGCGTCTTGTACAGCCCCGCCGCCGCGACTGCGGGCACCGCCGCCGCGACGCACCCCGACAGCAGCATCGAAGCCACTGCCGCGCCCAGCGTCACTTTGGCGGCGCGCGCGATCATGCCGCCTCGCGCGGCCGGACGGTGCGGAACTCGATCTTCTTGTCATAGGGGCTGCCGACGATCATCCGCTTCACATAGATGCCGGGCAAGTGGATCGTATCGGGGTCCAGGCTGCCCACCGGCACCACTTCCTCGACTTCGGCGACGCACATATGGCTCGCGGTCGCCATCGGCTGGTTGAAATTGCGCGCGGTCTTGCGGAAGATCAGGTTGCCGCTTTCGTCGGCCTTCCATCCCTTGATGATCGACACGTCGGCGCGGATGCCGCGTTCGAGGATATAGTCCTCGCCGTCGAAGGTCTTTACTTCCTTGCCCTCGGCGACCTGGGTGCCGACTCCGGTCTTGGTGTAGAAGCCCGGAATCCCCGCCCCGCCCGCGCGGCAACGCTCGGCCAGCGTGCCCTGCGGACAGAATTCCACTTCCAGCTCGCCCGCCAGATATTGCCGCTCGAATTCCTTGTTCTCGCCGACATACGAAGAGATCATCTTCTTCACCTGGCGGCTGCGGAGAAGCTTGCCGAGCCCTTCATTGTCGATCCCGGCATTGTTGCTCGCGATCGTCAGGTCCTTGACCCCCGAAGCCTGGATCGCGTCGATCAGCCGCTCGGGAATGCCGCACAGCCCGAAACCGCCGGCGCAGAGCGTCATGCCGTCGAACAGCAGCCCTTCCAGCGCTGCCTGGGCGTTGGGATAGAGCTTGTTCATGCGCGATTCTCCTGAGCTTGCGCCGGGCGATAGTCCCCCGCGCGCGGCGGGGTCAAGCGAAGCCGCAGGGGGTTCCACGCGGAGTGGACAGCGACCGCGATGGGCGAAGGCAGGTCCCGTCACGCCTTGCGTGGCGAGGACACCGACCATGCGAGCATGGCCGCGACGGCTTCACCCCGGACGTGAGCGCCGCGCACGTCCTCGCAATCACGGGTTTTTCTATCCAAGCCCACGGAATCGAGACGGAATCGAGATGGCCCGGGCGCTCTTGCGGTCAGGGTTCGAGATACCAGCCGCTCGAACGAGCACGCTCGCCGTGGCGCAACAACTCCTCGTTGGGGTCGCCCTTGACACGGACATACTGCCCGCGCTCGGCATCCCACTCCTCGACGGGCGGCGCTGCGTTTTCTTCGGCGCGCTGCCTGCCAACCTCGGCGGTGTGCGAATTCACACGCCGCATCTGGCGCCACATCGCACGCATAAGCAGGAAGGCGATGCCAAATACTATGGCAACTCCGGCGAGCGCTTTTAGTTGTTCCCCCATGCCGTCAATCTATCGCGTATCCATGCGATCGCAATACCCGCTTTGGGGTTAGCAAGCGTCCGCGCACTCGCTAGACAGGCCCAATGATCGCCAAACGTACCGGGGGCCGCGTCCTCGTCGATACTCTGGTCGCACAGGGCTGCGACCGCATCTTCCATGTGCCGGGTGAGAGCTTTCTCGCGGTGCTCGACGCGCTGCACGATACGCCCGCGATCGACGTGGTGACGTGCCGGCAGGAGGGCGGCGTCGGCTTCATGGCGTGCGCCGACGGCGCGATGACCGGGCGGCCCGGCATCGCCTTCGTCACGCGCGGCCCCGGCGCGACCAATGCCAGCATCGGCGTGCATGTCGCGATGCAGGATTCGCAGCCGATGATCCTGTTCATCGGCGACGTCGATCGCGGAATGCGCGACCGCGAAGGCTTTCAGGAAATCGACTTGCCCGCGATGTTCGCCCCGCTCGCCAAATGGGCGACTCGGATCGAGGACGCCGCGCGCATCCCCGAATATGTCGCGCGCGCGTGGAACGTCGCCACCTCGGGCCGGCCCGGGCCGGTGGTGATCGCGCTGCCCGAGGACATGCTGCGCGACGAGGTCTCGACGCCCGACCGCCCGCCGCTCCCCCGCATCGCGCAGGTCCCCGATCGCCACGCGATGCACGCGATGGCCGCGCTCATAAAGCAGGCCGAGCGCCCCGTCGCGATCGTCGGCGGCGCGGGCTGGACCCCCGCCACCGGCGCCGCCTTCGCCGCCTTTGCCGAGCGGATCGCGCTCCCCGTCGCCACCGCCTTCCGCCGCCAGGACGCGCTGCCCCCCGGCTGCACCGTCTATGCGGGCAATCTGGGCTACGGCCCCAATCCCAAGCTGGTGTCGCGGATCAAGGGCGCGGACCTGATCCTCGCGGTCGGCGCGCGGCTGGGCGAGGCGACCACCGACGGCTATACGCTGATCACGCCCGATCATCCCGGGCAGACGCTGATCCACGTCCATCCCGACCCCGCCGAGCTGGGCCGCGTCTACCGCGCCGATGTCGCGATCTGCGCCGACATGGCCAGCTTCGCGGCGGCGGCGACGCTGGAGGATGTGTCGCCGGTACGCGGCGGCGCGGCGGCGGCGGCGCATTCCGAATGGCTCGAATGGTCGACGCCGCAACCGCGCGAAGGCGCCGCGCTCGACCTCGGCCAGTGCGTCGCGGCGATGCGGGCGGTGATGCCGGGCGACACCGTGATCTGCAACGGCGCGGGTAATTTCTCGGGCTGGTGGCACCGCTATTGGCGCTATGGCGCGCAGCCGTCGCAGCTTGCCCCAACGGCGGGCGCAATGGGATATGGCGTCCCCGCCGCCGTCGCCGCCGCGCTGCGCTTCCCCGATCGCCAGGTCGTGGCGCTGGCGGGCGATGGCGACTTCCTGATGAACGGACAGGAACTGGCGACCGCGATCCAGCACGGCGCGAACCTCATCGTGTTGCTGGTCGACAATGGCGCCTATGGCACGATCCGCATGCACCAGGAGCGCGAATATCCGGCGCGGCTGTCGGGCACGACACTGCGCAACCCCGATTTCGCCGCGCTCGCCCGCGCCTATGGCGGCTGGGCCGAGACCGTCGAGACCACCGCCGACTTCGCCCCCGCGCTCGACCGCGCGCTGGCGGAACGCGGGGTGCGGCTGCTCCACCTCAAGACCGATGTCGAGATCATCTCCCCCGCGACGACGATTTCGCGGCTGCGCGGCGGCTAGGCCGTAATTCCCTAAACGACCGCTTTAGCCGAGGGGCCGAACGTGCGAGTGTGGTGGAAGGCAGTCGTTGACGATCAACACTGAGGCTCGCATACTTTCCGCATGAATCGTTCCGGTAAAAGCTGGCTGCCAAGCGCCGGAGCGGTGACCGGTGTGCTTGCAACGGTCGCGGTCTTCCTGTTCATCGGGTTTCCAATGATGGTGATCGTCCTACAATCAGGAGGGGGATGCGAGGGACGACCGAGCCCCTGTGAACCGGACGACACGGCTCTCTATGTTGCTTTGGCTGCGCTAACGTTTCTGCTGGCAGGAACGTGGTGGGGGGTGCGCAAGCTAGTCAATTTCTTCGCTGACGGAGGCTGAACCACCTCAACGAACGTCCACACATGGGGCGGACGTTGTCGTTACGAAATCCTCACCCGCCAGGGGGAGGTGGCGCCGAAGGCGTCGGTGGGGGCGGAAGCACCAACATAGCGACGTGCTTCCGCCCCCACCGTCAGGCTGCGCCTGCCACCGCCCCCTGGCGGGGAAGGATTGGAAAGACTGCGCTTGGACAGTAGCCGACACACCGCTTTTATCACCCCACAACCTAACCGCCCCGCGCCTCCGCTATAATGCGGAGAGAGGAGCGGGTGCATGGGCTGGCGGAGTTTCCATATCGGCAAGCAGGGCGATCGCGTCGCGATCAACGGCGTGCGCCTGTGGCAGAGCGAATGGCGCTGGATGGACGCGAAGACCGTCACCCTGCCCAACCCGCTCGAACCCGCGCAGGTCCAGTCGTTCATGATCTGCGAGACCGGCACCAACCGCCGCAGCGTGCGCTTCGCCGCGAGCAAGCTGCCCAGCCAGCTCTGGGCCTTCTACATTCCCGACTGAACGGAAGCGCATTCCAAAAGAAAGGGCCGCCCCGCAACACGGAACGGCCCTTGAGGCTAGGCGCGGTCGGCGCCTTTAGTATTTCCGGTCAGCGGATCAGATATCGTCGCCAAGCGCGCCCTTGACCTTGCCGCCGAGCTGCTGGCCCTTGCCCTTCAATTCCTGCGCAACGCCTTCGTCATGCGTCTCGGGGTTGTCGCTGTTCTGCTTGGCCTTGCCAATTGCTTCGTTGACATTGCCTTTGATCTTGTCGGTTAGCTCGCCCATGAAAATCTACTCCAAGTTGCGGACAGACGCGGGGGGTGCGCCTGTGGTACCGTCAGGAATAGAACGGCCATGTTGCCAGGGGGTTCCGGATGCCCGATCGGATTGCCGACCACTATGAACGTCATGCCGCAGCGTTCGACGCCGCGCGCGATCGCCGCTTCCCCGAACGCGCGTGGCTCGATCGGTTCCTGATGCTGGTCGCGCCGGGCGCGGATCTGCTCGATCTGGGGTGCGGCGGCGGCGAGCCGGTCGCGCGCCACCTGATCGATGCCGGGCGCCGGGTCCTGGGCGTTGATGCGTCCGATAGCCTGATTGCGCTCGCCCGCACGCGCTTCCCGGCCCAGCGCTGGCTCTGCGCCGACATGCGGACGGCGGCGATCGACGGCCACTTCGCCGGGGTGCTCGCCTGGGACAGCCTGTTCCACCTCGCCCCCGCCGACCAGGTCGCGATGATCGCCCGGATCGGCAATTGGCTCGCACCGGGCGCGCCGTTCCTGTTCAACACCGGCCCCGATCATGGCGAGGTCGTCGGCGCGCAGTTCGGCGATCCGCTCTACCATGCCAGCCTCGCCCCGTCCGCCTATCGCGCGCGGTTCGCCGAGGCAGGGCTGGTGGAGGTGGCCTTCGCGCACGAGGACCCGACCAGCGGCGGGCGGACGATATGGCTGGTGCGCAAGTCGGACTGATCCGGGCGGGCCGGCCGGCAATCCATCACTGCCACACCCTCACGCCCCACCCTACCCGATCAACGCGACCCGCCCGACCTCAACGTCGCTGCTCCCCATCGCCTTCACCGCCCCGCCGACAGGCGCGGAAGTCCGCACCCCCCCGATCTGCGCGCCCCTCACATCGTCCAGCACGATCGCCGGGCGCGCGTCGGGGCGTTCGGTCGTGAAGCTCACATCGGTCGCGGCGATTCCCCGCGCGTGCCGGACGTACAGGCCAAAGGCGGGCAGCGTTCCCATGAAGCTCGGCTCCAGGCTCGAATTGCGCCGCTCCGGCGGGACGCGGGCGGCGTCCTCGGCGGTGCCGCCGCCCGAGCAGCGGACATGGACGTTCGCGAGCGTCACGTCCTCGATCGCCTTGTCCTCGATGCCGACGATCCCGCACGGATAGCGCCCGTCGGCGCCCGATACATTGATGTCGGAGAAGCGCACGCGCCGCACCGTTCCCACCGGCGCCCCCTCGGGCGCGCGCTGTCTTGCGGAGAGCCGGACGAACAGCGGATGGTTGACGATGTTGCGCATCGTGATGTTGGAGAAGGTGACATCCTCCAGCGTGCCGCCATCGATCGCGCCCATCTGGAGTCCCCGACTGTTCTCGCAATTGCAGTCGGTCACCAGCACGTTTCGGAAACCGCCGACGCTGTCGGTGCCGAGCTTGATCCGCCCGAGCACGCCGACCTTGTCGGTCGAGAGGTAATCGGACATGCGATAGCTGCCGTCGAGCACCGACCCCAGCGCATAGCCGCTCGTCTTGCACCCGATCACCGTCACGTCCTCGCATACAATCCGGCGATTGAGCGCATAGGAGCTTTTCAGGCAGATCGCGTCGTCCTTGTGCGCGTTGACGACGCAATTGGAGATTCGGACGTTGCGGCAGCAGTCCACGTCGATGCCGTCGCGGTCGGTATCGACGGTGAGGTTGTCGAGCGTCACATTGCTGCACCCGAGCAGATACACCGCGAAATGCCCGCCCTGGAGCACGGTGAAGTCGCGCAGCACTATGTTGCGGCATTCCTTGAACGCCACCGCCTTGTTGCCGCGCCCCTGTTGCTCGCGTTCCGCCGGGTTGGTCAGCCGCGCCTGTTCGGGGGTGAGGCCGAGCGATTGCGGCGAGCGGAAGCCGGGCATGCCGTGCCAGCGCGGCCCCGGCCCTTCGCGCTCGAGCCCCAGCCCGTGGATCATCCCCTTGCCGATAATCGCGACATTGCTGGCGCCGTCGCCGTAAATCAGGCTGGTGTGGTTATGGTACACGCCGAAATCGGTGAACTGCTCCTCGAACGCGGCTTCGGGCAGGTCGTAGTGGCGGCCATGCGTGTCCGGGTCGGCGGCGACGATCACCGATCCGGCGGACAGGACCAAAGTGATATTGTCCTTCAGCCGGATCGAGAAGCAGAGATAGCGCCCCGGCGGGACGATCACCGTGCCGCCCCCGGCGCGCGCCGCGGCGAGGATCGCGCGGTTGATCGCGGGGCTGTCGATCGCCTTGCCGTCGCCCCGCGCGCCATAGTCGCGCACGTCGTGAAACCCGCGCAACGCCCCGCTCGCGCGCACCGGCATCGCGGCGGCGGCGAAGGCCGCGCCCAGCCCCAGGGTCACGGCGCGGCGGCCGAATTCTGCATTTGCCAGCAGCAATGGCGATGCGCCCACGATGTCCTCTCCCGATTTTGCGGTTGTCGCACGGGTGTAGCCGCCCTATCCTGTAAGACAAGTTTTATCGGGAGGGGAATGCGCGATGCGCATCGAGACGTTCGAGACCTGGATCTGCAATCGCCCCAAGGGCTTGTTCGACGAGGACCGCCAGGGCGCGGCGCCGATGCCGTGGAGCTATGGCGTCGGCAGGATCACGACATCGGACGGGATCGAGGGCATCGCCACCTTCTGGGCCGCGCGATCGGGCGCGGTGACCGACGCCTATCTCTCCGACGTGATCGCACCGGTGATCCTGGGCCGCAGCATCCATGATCGCGAGAAGATCTGGCATGATTTCTGGAACATCGATCGCCACGGCGCCTTTTTCCCGGTGTTCCTGCCCGGCCCGATCGACGTCGCGCTATGGGATGCCGCGGCGCGCACCGCGGGCCTGCCGCTGCACCAGTATATCGGCAGCTACCGCACCAGCCTGCCCGTCTATGCCAGCAGCCTGTGGCTGCCCGGCGTCGAGGACTATGTCCGCGAGGCGCTGGCGTACAAGGCGCGCGGGTTCAAGGCGTACAAGGTCCATCCGTGCGGGCCGAGCCGCCTCGACATGGAAATCCACGCCGCGGTGCGCGCCGCAGTGGGGCCCGAGATGGTGCTGATGAGCGACCCCGTCTCCGAATATACGCTGCACGAGGCGATCAAGGTCGCGCGGCACATGGAGAGCCTCGACTATTATTGGCTCGAAGAGCCGTTCCGCGACTATGAGCTCGACAAATATGCCAAGCTCAGCGCCGCGGTCGACATCCCGATCGTCGGCACCGAAACCACGCGCGGCGGCCCCTGGGGCGTGGCGCAGGCGATCCGCGACAACGCCGTCGACATGGTTCGCGCCGACGTGTCGTGGAAGGGCGGGATCACCGGCACGCTCAAGGTCTGCCACCTCGCCGAGGCGCATGGCATGAATTGCGAGCTGCACACCACGACGATGGGCCCGATGGACATCGCCAACGTCCATGTCGCCTGTGCGGTGCGCAACTCCGAATATTTCGAGCTGTTCGTGCCCGAAGACACCTTCCAGGTCCCGATGAAGCAGAGCCTGCGCGACTTCATGGATGCCGATGGCAACATCCACGCGCCGACCGGGCCGGGCCTGGGGATCGATATCGACTGGGACCTGGTCGACAATAACTGCGTGTCGCACCGCCGCTTCGGCGCCTGACGCGCGGGCGAAACCTGTTTGGAAATTCGCGAAAGAGCGAGTTTCAGGGCGGCACCTGCCCGCTCCCCCGCCCGGCCACCCCTAGAATATCGTCGTCGGGTGGCCGGGCGGGGGAGCGGGAAGGTGCCGGGAAATGCGCCAAAGCGCATTTCCAACCAGCCCCTCAGAACCCGATATTGGCCGCCACGCGGAAGCCGCTGTCGCCGCTTCCGCTGCCGATCCGGCCCGTATAGCCCGAGACGATCCGGATATTTGCAACGGGGCTCCAGACGAGATCGAGCCCGGCGGCTGCCGCGTCGCGCGACAGCGGCACCCCGCGGATGTCGAAGCCCGTGCCCCCGGCGACAAAGCCCTGCCGCAGGCTCGGCGTCGCGCCGTCCAGCCGGCGGAGCCACGCCATGTTGGCGCGCGCGCTCAGCCCTTCGACGATCGGCGTCTCGGCCCGCGCGCCGAGCTTCGAGAAGGTGAAGCTCGCGGTCCGCGCGGCGCCGCGCAGCGCCGCCGAACCGCCGGTCTCGGCAAAGGCATCGGTCTTCACGCGATAGCTCTCGAAGCCGACATAAGGCTGGAGCGAGCCGCCGCCGACCGCGAAGCCATGCCCGGCCTCGAGGAAGCTGTAGAAGGTGCTTCCGTCGTAATCGGCGCGCAGCCGCTCGTCCACGCCTGCGAACACGACGTGCCGGTCGATCCGCGTATCGGTCCAGGCATAGCCGATCCCGGCCCGCAGCGTGACCGGCCCGATAGTGCCACCGCCATAGCCGAGCAGGTGCAGCGTCTCGCTGCGCCCCTCGCTGCCATAGCGGGCCATGCTCAGCTCGGTGCGGGTATAGCCGCCCGCCAGCCCGACCCGCGCGCCGTCCAGCCCGAGATCGACTCCGCCGACGCCCCCCATGGTCGCACGGCGCAACGCCGCCGCGCCGGCATCGCCATCGTCGGTGCCGCGGCTCCCGATCATCGCGCCCCATAACCCGGACTTGGCCCCGTCGGCGAGCGTGCGGGTGAGCACCGCGTCCTCGACGATCCGGGCATCCTGGACCATGACCGTCGCCAGCGAGGCATGGACCTGCCCCGAAAGCTGGTCGAGCCCGGCACGCGCTGCGGCCTCGCTCGGCTCGAGCGTGATCGCGGCATAGGCGGCGTTCGCGGCGGTCAGCCCGGTCAGGCCGCGCGCCGTCGCGCGCTGGTTGGCGCTGGTCGCCAGCGCCGTCAGCCCGACCGCGCTGCGCGCGACATCGGCGAACAGGTTGGTCGACGAATAGACGAGGCGCAGTTCGAAATTGCCGCCGGGCTGCTCGACGACGCTGTAGCTGCCCGATAGCCCGCCGGCGGCGGAGAGCAGGGTGTAGCGCGTCCCGATCCCGCCGACACTGCCGACCAGCGCAAGGCGCGAGCCCTGCCCCAGCGTCGCGGTGCCGCCGATAACGATGCGGTCCGACAGGCCCGATGCCGTGACGGTCGCGACATAGGTCGATCCCGCGGTCTGCGCGAAATTGCCGGTGACGCTGAGCGTGCCGATCGCCGCATCGCCGGGCGCCACCGTCCCGCCGCTACCGATGCTGAGCGCGCCAACGGTTCCGGTGCCGCCCAGCGTACCGCCGACGACGCTCAGCCGCGCCGCCGAGCGTCCCGATAGCAGCAACCGGCCGCCGAGGATCGACGTGGTGCCGGAAAAGCCAAGCTGGTCCCCCATCGTCACGGTGCCCGTGCCCGCCTTCACCAGCGCGCCATTCCCTTGCAGGGCGCCGCCGAAGCTGCCGTCGAAATCCTGCTCGATGCGCAGCGTGCCGCTGTCGATAATTGTGCCGGTGAGCGAGATGGTGGTGCCGATCAGCGTCGCCCCGGCGGCGATCCCGGTTTCGGCGACGGGCAGCGCGCTGCCCAGCGTCCATGTGCCGCCCACGACGTCGAGCCGTTCGAACCCGGTGGCGGCGCCCTCGAACCGGCCCTGCCCCGTGGTCGAAAGCTCGATGCGGTCATAGCCCGCGCCGCCGTCGATGACGCCGCTCACGCCGGTGATCGCGCCGGTCTGCACGAAGACATCGTCGCCGCGACCGAAGCGGAGATTGCCCGCCAGCGTGCCGCCGTCCGCAACATAGCGGCTGCCCGGCACTGCCGCTGCCGCGGCGACGGCGAGGCTGGTCAGGCCCGTGACCGGGGCGGCGGGCGTCAGGCTGCTGCGCAACTCGACGTCGCCAACGATCGCGCCGCGGTTGATCACTTCGCCGCTCAGGCCCCAGATCGCGGTCTCGGACGCGCGGATGATGCCCCCGGCCTCGTTGACCACGCGGCCATCCGCGCCGAACTGGATCGCGATGTCGGCGCGGCTCTCGATCAGCCCGCTATTGGTGATGTCCGCCGATACATAGCCGCCGGAGATCGCCACCCCGTCGGTGACGATGGTGCCCGAATTGACGATCGTCTCCGCGGCATACACGCCGTACCCGCCCGACCCGGCGACATCGCTCAGCGTCCCGCTATTGATGAAGCTGCCGGCGCCGTACACGCCGTGTCCGCCGTCGATCCGGATCGTGCCGCTATTGGTCACCGTGCCGCCGCCGCAGATCGCCGTGGGTGCGTACCACGAATTTGGGCTGGCAGCGGTCGTGATCGACCCGGCATTCTCGAACGCCGCGCCCGCCGCCTCGACCGCGCAGCTGCCGCCGCCATAGGGCGAGTTCCCCAGCGCGAAGGCGATGCTGCCCCGGCTGATCACGCTGAGCGCGGCATTGTCGCCGCCCACGCCGTATCCGGGCGGGGCAATGCCGTTGAGCAGAGCCTCGGACGTCGCGCCGCTCAGGTCGATCGCAGCGGTGCCCGCGGTCGCCAGCGTCGCAGTGAAGTCGATCGTCCCCGTGCCGCTGAAGCCCAGCCCGGCGGACAGCGTGTCGGCCGCCGTCAGCGTCAGCCGCGCGCCATCGCGCACTTCATAGGCCACTGCCTCGAAGCCCGAGGGCACGGCGATCGCCGCGCTCTGGCTGGTGCCGGCGACATAGCGGATCGTGTCGACCCCCGCGCCCATATCGACTCCGCCCGTCGCCCCCGCGAGCGGCCGGTCCGCCGCGCCACCGAGATCGACGACGAGCAGGTCGTTGCCGCCGCCCATCCGCAGCGCGCCCTCGATCACGCCGCCCCGATCGATGAAGATATCGCCGGTCATGTCATAGCCGTTGCGCGTGAAATCGACGGTCCCCGCAAGCGTCCCGGCATTGCGGACCACCGAGCCATAGCTCGTCGCATTGCGGCCATCGATCGCGAGGCTGCCACCGCGCACGACGCCGCTCGCAAGATTGTCGAGCCGGAGATCGTCGGCGACGATCCCCGCCGTCCCGCCCTGGATCGTGCCGCTGTTGATCAGCCGTACCGAATAGGTCGACACGCCGGTCGTCGCACCCGAGATGGTGCCGCTATTGACCGAGGCTTCGCTGTCATGCCCGCGGAACAGCGTAGCGCCGGTGCCCCCGGTCGAGGTGATCGTGCCGCTATTGGCGAGCCGCGCATAATCGAGCGACGCGCCGGTGCCGGTGGCCGTGATGGTCCCGCTGTTGACGAGCTGCGCCGTCTGGCTGCCGCCGCTGACCTGCACGCCAATGCCGCCGTTCGAAACGACGCTGCCACTGTTGGTGAACGATCCCGGATAGACCCGGACCGCGGCGAGATAGGGGCTCGTGGCGGTCGCGGTGATCGATCCGCTATTCTCGACGTCCAGGCGGCTGTCATAGTTCGACCAGTTGGTCGTGATCGCCGATCCGGTCGTCACCAGCGTGGCGGTGTTGATCAGCCGCCCCGATCCCGTCGCGGTGATGCCGTTGGCGGTGCCGTTCGCGCTCGCGATCGTCACGGTCGAATTATTGGCGATCTGAAGCGACAATTGCTCGAAGCCCGTCGGCAGCGCGCCCTGGCCCAGCGTGGCGTCGGCGCTGATCCCGAGCTGGAGCAGGTCCACGCCGGCGCCGCCGTCGATCGTGCCGGTGACCCCCGCGACCCGGCCCGTCGCCGAATCGAACCGCACCTTGAGCGTGTCGTTGCTGCCGCCGAACTGGATGCTGCCGTCGATCGTGCCGGCGAGATTGTCGATCGTGCTGCCCGAATATTGGCCCGCGCCGGCGACAATCGATCCGGTGATCGTCCCCGCATTGACGATGCTGACCTGCGCGCTGGCACGGATCGCGACGCCGCCATTGGTGGCGATCACGCCGCCGGTGCGGTTCTCCAGATAGAGCACGCCGACCGAATCGATCGCCGCGCCGCTGCCGCTGTTGCGGATCGTGCCGCTGTTGGTGACGCTGACCGGGGTGCCCTGGATCGTGGCGAGGCTCGAATTCGACGCGATGGTGCCGCTATTGCTGACCAGCGCCTGGCTGGCACTGGTGATCGCGCTGCCGCTGCCGCCATCGATCAGCCCGGCATTGTCGATGTTCTGAAAGGTGCCGCTGATCCCGTTGATCGTGCCGGTCGCGCGATTGTCGATGCGCACGAAGGTCGTGCCCGCCTCCGCGACCAGCGCCGGGCCGGCGGTGCCGGTGAGCGATCCGGCATTGTCGATCGTCGCCTGGACATAATTGGTGCTGGTGCTTCCAATGTCGCTCCGGCGCCGAAGCAGGATCGCGGAACTCCCGCTGATCGCCCCGCCTTCCGCAATCGTGATCGTCGCCGAGCCCAACGGATAGGCGAGCTCGTACGGGCTCGGACAATAGCGAACCGCCACCCCGCCATAGGGATCGCACGGCACCAGTCTGGCCGGGCCGCTGCTCAGCACCATTCCGGGCACGCTTCCGCCGGCGATCGAGCCATATACGAGATAGGTGTCGGAATAGCCGGTGTTGACGATCGCGGCGGCGGCACCGCCCGGCAGCACCTGTGCACCCGCTTCGACGACGACGCGCGTGCTGCTGGTGGCGACCTCGAGCCCGTCCCCGTCGGTCCCGGTGCAATTGGTGGTGCCGCCCGCGGTCACGGGATCGGGGGTGCATTGGGCTGCGGCAGGGGGCGCAGTTGCTATCGCGACGGCGAAGGCGCTGGCACCGAATGCGAACGTACAACGCCGGGCCCGCCCGGCACGAGCCACCAAAAACATCCGCATTTACTATCCCCCCGTGACCGTAAATCGAACGATTTACAGGAGTTGCTGCCTAACATTTAGAGAAGCGCGCCGTCCAGAGCAGAGTTTTACGCCGCCGCCAAATCGCGGAGCCCCGCACCTTGTGGAGATTGGTAATCACGGCCTCGCCGTGTAGGGGACCGATACACCCCGCTGGCATTGGGAAGCGCATGGCTCGCAAGCATTCGAAGCACGATCCGTACCAGGACTTGGACCGCGAGGAGGAGGCTCCCGCGGCGGCGGTGGCCTGCTGGCTGTGCGGCCGCCCGACGGGGGCGACCATTACCTGGCATCATCCCGTGCCGAAGAGTCGCGGCGGGCGCGACGTCGTGCCGATGCACGCGATCTGCCAACAGACGCTGATCGCAAACTTCACCAATTCCGAACTGCAACGTCACGGAACGGACGTGTCGGGTCTGTTGGACAATCCCAACATCCGCAAATTTGTCGACTGGGTCGCGAAGAAAGACCCCGATTTCACTGCGACCATCACCAGGAAGCAACGCTGAAACTGCACCGGCAGCTTCACGGAAACAGTGTCTAGAAAATGCCCGTCTTCACGCGGAGCAATCCCGGGCGGACGAGGTTCAGCCCGAAATCGGTTTCGTCGCCGTTCAACCAGCGGCGCGCTTGCCAGGCGCCCGCCGAATAGCTGCCATCCTCGACGCGCAGCAGCTGCCCGCGCTTGCCGTCGGATCGCTCGAATTCGACGCGCACCTGCGATCCCCCGACCAGCCATTCGTCCGGGCCGAGCTGCACGATGAAGACGCGCCCGGCCATGTCGGCGGTGTTGGCGACCACGCCGGGGGTGTCGCCCCAGGGCGGCGGGCCGAACGACACGATCGCGCGCCAGCCATCGGCGAGCGGCAACGATTGCTGCGCGCGGCCCGGTTCCTCGACGGCGGCGTGGAGGCGGCGCTCGGCGGCGGCGCGGGCGATCGTCTCGCGGATCGGATCGAGCAGCGCGAAATTCTCGGCATGCGCGCGCGTGGCGGCCTCGTTCTCGGGCGTCGGGTGGGTCTTGTCGATGCCGAACACCGAAAAGCCGATGCCGCCCCGAGCGAGCACATAGTAAAGGAACGGCGCGGTCCGCGCGCTGAACTCGGTCTCGGAAACCCAGGACGGGTTGTCGCGCCGGGCATATTGATCGAGCACGCGGCGATATTCGCCGGGATCGCTGGTGTAGATGTCGGTCCCGATCAGGTCGATGCTGGGCGTCACCGCGCGCCACAGATCGAACATCGTCCAGACGGGGCCGCCGCTGGGATAGTCGGTGCCGGGGGACTTGAACCCTTTGTAGCGCATCCAGCAATTGACATAGACCGGCAGCGGATAGACCGCGCGCCCTGCGGCGGCGACCTGTTCGATGAAACTGGCGGTGGACCATGCCGCAAAGGCTTCGTCGGCGTCCGCACCGAAGGTTTCGCGCCAGCTGCCCGCCGTCTTGCCGAGCTTGGCGGCCAGCGCGGCGGGGACCTGCGCCTGGAACGCCGCTTCGGCGGCGGCGCCGTGATCGCGCACGCTGCCCAGCGAGCCGGGCTCGTTCTCGACCTGCACCATGATCACCGTGTGCGTCTTGCCGTCGACTGCCTTCAGATGCCGCATCAGCGCGGCATAGGCGCGCTTGTCGGCTTCCAGATTGGCGGCGCTGAACGGGCTCTGCACGTCGATCGGCTCGCCGCGCGGATCGAGCATGCGGGGATAGCGCGCGGGGTCGCTGCGCATCCAGTTCGGGGTATAGTGGTTCTCGCCGTTCTTCCAGGTGCCGAACCAGAGCAGGATCAGCCGCGTGTCGGTGGCGCGCGCCTTGGCGATCAGCGCGTCGACGTTGCGGGTGTCGAACTGGCCGGGCGAAGGCTCGAACTGCTCCCAATAGACCGGAGCCTCGATCGTGTTGGGCGCCATCTTCAGCGCCTCGTCCCAGGCATGGTCGAGCACCATCGGCCAGGCGCTGGAATTATGGAGCTGCGCGGCCAGCACGAAATAGGGGCGGCCATCGACCATCAGCGTCCGGTGCCCGTCGGACTGAACCGCGATCCGCGGCATTTCGCCCGGATCGGCTCGGACAGGCTGCACTGCGCCCAGGACGAGGAGCAGCAGCAGCGCCGCCCAGCGCGCGAACAAGGACATCATGGGTACGGCAACTCCGTCTACTCGGTCGAAAGCGCAAGAAAGGGGAGCGGCAGGCCCGGGCGCCCCCGGACCCGCCGCTCCGTTCAGGTCAGAACCGCACCGAAAGGCGCGCGTAGCCGAACTGGTCGGGCATGTCGTAGGTGGTCGGATCGAAGCCGCCACACGCCAGGCAGTCCGGCGCCCGCTTGCCCAGCAGGTTGTTGACGCCCAGCGTGACCGTGAAGGCATCGTTGAGGAAGGCTGGCGAGAAGCCCACCTGCGCATCGAGGTACAGGATGCTGTTCATCACATGATAGTTGTTCGCCGCGGGCTCGGTCACCTTGCTGATATAGCGACCCGTGAGCGAAGCATTGAAGGCAGCGGCCGAGAAATCGAGCACCGCCGTGCCCTTGTACCGCGGATAGGCCTGTGGCGACCCGGTCTCGGTCCCCGCATAGCGCGTCAGCCGGGTGCCCGTCGTGGTGGGCACTTCGATCGAATAGTCGAACAGGAAGTTGTTCGACACGTTCAGCCCGAAGCTGCCGCCCCACACCGTTGGCGAGCGATAGTTGAACTGGACGTCCAGCCCCTCGCTGCGCACCGTCGACAGGTTCTGCAGGGTGCCGCGGACCTGCGCGATCGCTCCCGACGCCGTGCGCGAGAAGGCCGAGCAGGCGATGCTGTCGCCGCGGTTGTAGCAGCTGTCGACCAGGACGTTCGGGTCGGGCACGCCGATCGCGTCGTCGACCTTGATCGTGTAGTAATCGACTTCGAGCGACAGCGCGCGCGCGAAGCCGGCGTCGCGCGCCCAGCCGGGGGAATAGACGCCGCCCAAGATCCAGCTTTGCGACGTCTCGGGCCGCAATGCGCGGTTGCCGCCGGTCAACAGGCCGAAGCCGGTTCCGCTCGCGACATAGCTGCCATTCGCGGGGACGCCCTGCGCGAGGCAGACGGTGCGGGTCGTCGCATTGGTCACGGTGTTGAGGCTCGAACAGGGATCGACGATGCCGCTGGCCGCGCCGTCGAAGCGCGATAGCGCGCCGTACAGCTCGCCGATGCTTGGCGCCCGGAAGCCCTGTGCCCAGGTGCCGCGCAGGCGCAGGTCGGCGAACGGCTTCCAGTTGAGGCCGGCCTTCATCGTCGCCTTGCCGCCGCTGGTCGAATAGTCCGAATAGCGCGCCGCGAACGACGCCTCGAGCAACTGGAAGAACGCCGTGTCGCGCAGGATCGGCGCATTCAGCTCGCCATAGACTTCGTTGACGTTGAACGATCCGCCGCCCGGTTGTGCGGGGATGTCGGAGCTCAGCCCCGCCGCGACGATCGGGTCCGGGGTGAACGAGCCCGACTGGCGACGATGCTCATAGCCGATCGCCACGCCCAGCGGGCCTGCCGGCAGGTTGAACAGCGAGCCCGACAGATTGGCCGTGAAATCGCCCAGCTCCTGCTCGCTCTTGTCGTTCTGGACGAAGCTCACATAGTTGAGCATCGCCGGGGTGATCGTGCCCAGGCCGCCGAAGATGTTGAACGGCACGCACTCGCCCGTGCATTCCGACACCGGCCCGAGCGCGCGCGCCAGCTTCTCCGCGTTGATGTTGCCGGTCATGCGCTGCTTGGCGTCGTTGATCGCATAGACGCCGTTGACGTCCCAATACCAGCTGCCGCCGCCCAGGGTGAACTCGCCGCCCAGCGTCACATTGCCGTACATCGTGTTCACTTCCTGGCTGAACCGGCGTGGTCCTGCCTCGACGAAGCGGCGGTGGATCGAGTTATAGTTCGGCGCGACGCCGTTTCCGCCGGCGGTGAGCGTATAGCCGAACGGGTTGTACGGGTTGGTCACGTCGATCGAGATGCGGTCGAGCAGGCTGCCATTGCCGTTGCCGGCATCGGGACCGATCGACACCGGGATGTACGCCGCCTGGTTCACCGAGGTGCGGCGATTGTAGATGAGCTTTGCGGCGACGTAGAAGGAGTCGTTCACTTCGCCACGGAAATTCAGGAAGCCGCCCATGCGTTCGTTGGGCGTCAGCAGATAATTGACCGGGCGATAGTTGAACCGGTCGGCGGTCGCGAAGCGCTTGAAGTCGAGGCTGTTATAGGGATCGGCCGGATTGTAGCGCGCGACGCCGGTGATCGGCGCATTCCGGAGCGTGAGGTCGAGCGTGCCGCCGCCCGCCGGGTTGATGATGCGGAAGCGCCCGTTCGGCGTGGTGCCGCTGCACGTCGCGGTACACGCGGTCGCGCCGGGCACCGGGAAGCTGTAATAGGGGCGATCGCTCGCGAAGACGCTGTCCTGCTTGGTATAGTTGCCGCCGACGACCAGCGAGACGCCGCTGCCGTCGTCGCCCGTGCCCCAGCTCACATTGTAATTCTGGGTGACGCCGTCGCCTTCGTCAAAGGCACCGACCTGTGCGGTCGCGAGAAAACCCTTCTGGCGCGTCTTGGTGATGATGTTCACGACGCCCGCAATCGCATCCGAGCCATAGATGGTCGACGCGCCGTCGCGCAGCACTTCGACGCGCTCGATGGCGGATTCGGGGATGGCGTTGAGATCGACCGCGCCGGGAATGCCGCTGGCGGAAGCGCCGTTGATGAAGCGGATGCCGTCGACCAGCACCAGCGTGCGGCGGCTGCCGAGATAGCGCATGTCGATTTCGGCCGACCCTGCGCCGACGCCGCCGCCGTCGGGCGGGTTGCCGTTGTTGCCGCTGCGATTGAAGCGCGAATTCAGGCCGCCGGCGCTGCCGGGGAGCCGTTGCAGGACGTCGCCGATCGACGACAGGCCGGTGCGCGCGATATCCGCGCTGTCGAGCGCAGTGACCGGCGATGGCGCGTCGAGCGGGTCGCGGCGGATGCGCGATCCCGTAACGATGATCGGCGCGCCGTCCGATTGGTCGGCCTCACTCGATGCGGTTTCCGGCACCGTGTCCGCCGGAGCCGAGGTCTGCGCGAAGGCGCTGGCTGTCGTGAACGCAGAAATCATCATGGCTGTGGAAACCAGCCATTTGGTCCGTCGTGCTGTCATTGTCTCTGCCCCTTTGTTCAGATTGATCGTCGACCGCCGGCTTGGTTGCCTTGTTTGCGGTCGCCATCAGGCAGTCCCCTCTCCTGGACCCGATCCGTTTGTTATTTTGCGGGGGTCCCGTTCACTTCCCGTTCGATCAGCGGCCAGGGCAGGATTCCCGCCGCATAGGTCCGCGCGAGCACGTCGGACATCACGAAGGGCTTTCCGGCCTGTTCCGCCGCGTGCGACGCGTTGGCGAGCAGCCGATCGAGCTGCAGCTTGCCGGTGACATAGCTGGGCCCGTATCCGGGCTGGCGCGCATAGAGCAGTTGTTCGAACCCGACGAGCGGGCTCTCGGGATCGGACCAGCCGCGCGGAGTCCATTCGGCATGGAAGCGCCCCGCCTGCGCCAGGTCCATCTGCCCCGACTGGACATAGAGCGATGCCAGCCCGCGCGCGGCGCGATTGGCCAGCGCGATCCACACCAGCTCGCGGCCATGCGGGATATCGTCATACAGCCCGGCGCGCATCGCAATCTCTTCGAATGCAGTGGCATAGCCCTCCGAACGGTTCGCATAGATGCTGAACAGCGCCGGCGCGCTGCGCACCGGGCTGGCGGGCGGCTCTGCCCGCGCGCGCGCAAGATCGACCCAGTGGATCGCGTGCGAGACCAGCGGCAGCGGATCGAGCGCCGTGATGTGCGAGAAGAAATTGCGCTTTTCCGGCGGGACATAATTGCCCGTCTGGCCGTCGACCGCGGGGCGGACATAGGCGCGATCCGGGATGAGCCCGGTCTCGACGATGAAGCGCGCGAACTTCTCGGCCTTGGCCTCGGCCATCTTGCGATAGGCGACGGGGTCCTCGATCGGCTGGATCGGCGGCAGCGCGCGGTTGCGGACCTCTTCCTCGCGCAATGCCGCGATCGAGCGTTCCAGCTCGCGGCGCAGCAGCACCTCCTGCTCGTCCCAGCTATAGGGCAGAAGCTCGACATTCTTGACGAACCAGTCGTAATTCTCCTTGCCGACGCCGGCGGGGCCGGTCTTGCCCGGCGCCTCCGCCTTGACCCAGGCGGCGAAGGAATCGGTGGCGGCGCGTGCGTCGCGGATCGCCTTCAGCAGCGCGGGCTTCGCGCCGGTGATCGGGGCGGGGGTTGGGCCGTCGAGCGTGCGCAGGACGAGCGTCCCGGCCTCGAGCGCCTGCAACGTCGCGCTCTGTTCCTTGAACGCGCGATCGCCATAGGTCCACAGGTCCTTGGCGTTGCTCGGCTTCAGATTGACTCGTGCCGCCTGGAGCATCGCGGGCACTGCCGCGAGCATCGCCGTCAGCTTGGCCTGGTCGGCGGCGTTCAGCGGATATTTGAACTTGTAGAGGTCGATATGCGGCTCGGCATAGGGCCCTTCATGGAGCGGCACGTCGCTCCAGTCGGCGAAGACGTTCGCGTAGAAGGTCGGGTCGCGGCGCCAGGGCGTCAGCACGCGGAAGTTGAAGTCGGCGCCGTTCATCTCGGCCTCGACCAGCCGGAAGTCGTTATCGGCTTCCACCGTCCACCCGCTGCGGTCGATCGCGTTCAGGCGCGCGCGGAAGGACGGCAGTTCCGCCGCCTTCCGCTGCATCGTGGCGGCGCTGTAGTCAGGCAGATAGTCCTTCATCGGCGGCACCAGATACTGCCGCCATTCCTGGAACAGCCGCAGGAACGCGGCGTGGCTCGCGGGCGTCGCCGTGGCTGCCGCGCTGGAGGCCGCAGCCTGCGCCCCGGCCTCGCCCGGCATCATCATCGCTGTCATGCAAATCGCTCCCAACACGCGCATCATCGCTGCCCCCTTGTGCGAACCGACTAATCGTATACGGTATTAAGTATTGCAAATGTTTCGCTGTCAATGGCGAACTTTGGGCGAAGGGGTGTGCCGATGCAGGTTCGACAGGATGGAGCGTTCAATCGCCGGTGCATGTTGCGGCTCGGCCTGGGCGCGGCTGCATGTGCCGGCCACGCGACGATCGCACCGCGCGCGCTGTCCCGCGCGCAGCGGACGCCCATCGCCGATGCCGCGCCGATCGATGCCGCCGAGCGCGCGCAGCGACTCGCACGGGTGCAGCAGGCGATGCGCCGGAGCGGCATCGCGGCGCTGCTGGTCGAGGCGGGATCGACGCTGGAATATTTCACCGGCGTGCGCTGGGGGCGCAGCGAACGGCTGACCGGGGCGCTGCTCCCGGTCGAAGGCGAGATTCTGGTCGTCACCCCCTTCTTCGAAGAACCGCGCGTGCGCGAGATGCTTGGCGTCCCCGCGGAAGTCCGCACCTGGCAGGAGGATGAATCGCCCTTCGCGCTGCTGGGCGGCTGGCTGCGCGAGCGCAGGCTCGGCTCAGGCCCGATCGCGATCGAGCAGACCGTGCGCGCCTTCGTCATCGAAGGCCTGCGGACTGCCGCGCCGGATGCGGCCGTCGCATCGGGCGGCGCGCTGGTCGACGGCATCCGGATGATCAAGTCGCCGACCGAGATCGCGCTGATGCAGCGCGCCACCGACATCACCATCGCCGCCTATCGCCAGGTCGCGGCACAGATCGTGCCGGGGATCGGCGGGCCTGAAATCGGCGCGGCGCTGCGCGCGGCGATGGTCGCGCTGGGCGGTGCGGAGCCCTGGGGCAGTGCGCAGGTCGGGCCCGGCAGCGCGCTGCCGCACGGATCGCGCGTCCCGGCCAATGTCGGCCAGGGATCGGTCGTGCTGATGGACATTGGCTGCGGCGTGGGCGGCTATCGCTCGGACGTGTCGCGGACGATGGTGCTCGGCGCGCCCTCCGCCGAGCAGCGCAAGGTCTGGAACCAGGTCCATCAGGGCCAGCAGACGGCGATCGCCGCCGCGCGGCTTGGCCGGACCTGCGGCAGCGTCGACGACGCGGTCCGCGCTTATTACGAGGCGCAGGGCTATGGCCCGCGCTATGCCCTGCCCGGGCTATCGCACCGCACGGGGCACGGAATCGGCATGGACGTGCACGAGCCGGTCAATCTGGTGCATGGCGAGCAGACGGTGCTGGCGCCGGGCATGTGCTTCTCGAACGAACCCGGGCTCTACCTTCCCGGCAAATTCGGGATCCGGCTCGAGGATTGTTTCTACATGACTCCGTCCGGCCCGCGCTTCTTCTCCGCGCCGCCGCCATCGATCGACGATCCGTTCGGCTGACCTCCGGCTTGCCAAGGCGACGGATCGCGCGCAACGCCGCGGACGACCGTGGCGCTGATGCACCGCAGTCCCTATCTTCTACCGGTCGCCCCAACCAGATGCCCCAGGCACGCCACCCGCCACCGTCGATTTCACCATGAGGGGCCCATGAGCCTGATCATCCAGTCGCTGTCCGATCAGCTCGTCAATCTCGTTCGGGACCGCATCCTTTCCGGTCGGGTGGCGCCCGACAGCGCCATTCGCCAGGACGCGCTTGCCCAGGAGCTGGGCATCAGCAAGATCCCGCTGCGCGAGGCGCTGGCACGGCTCGAGCAGGAAGGGCTCGTCGAGTCGCACACGCATCGCGGCTTCTTCGTGCGCGCGCTGAACACGCGCGAGGCGGAGGAAGTCTATGCGCTGCGGCTCAAGCTGGAGCCGGACGCCGTGGCGCTCGCCGCCGAACTGGCGACGCCCGCACAGCACCAGCTTGCGATCGACCACCTCGCGACGATGGATCAGGTGACCGACGCGGGCGGCGAGGGCGTCGGCGCGTTCAACCGCGCGTTCCACCTCGCGCTGCTCCGCCCGAGCGGACAGCTCATCACCGTCAACATCCTCGAGCGGCTGCACGTCCTGTCCGAACGCTATGTCCGCAAGCACCTCGAGCCGCTGGGTCGCGACGAGCGCGCGAACGAGGAGCATCGCGAGATGCTCGACGTGTGGCTGGCGCGCGACACCGAACGGCTGCGCGCGCTGACCATCGCGCATATCGCCAAGACGCTCGACGACCTGCGGCAACAGCTCGCCGCGAACGACTAGCGCCGTTCGAAGCGGTCCAGGTCGAAGGGCTCCAGCCGCACCGCTGGCGCGTCGCCGGTGGCCAGTGCCCCGATCAGCTCGCCGGTAAGCGGCCCGAGCGTGAGGCCCAGATGCTGGTGCCCGAACGCATAGAACAGGTTCGCCATGCGGCGGCTGCGCCCGATCGCGGGAAGATAGTCGGGCAGCGTCGGTCGCGCGCCCATCCAGCGCGCGGCGTCCTCGCCGATCGGCAGGCCCAGATCGCTCGCATGCGCGTGGAGCCGCGCCCATTTGCGCGGGTCTGCGGGCGTCGCGACCGCGCCGAACTCGGTAAAGCTCGCCGCGCGAAGCCCGGTGCGGAAGCGCGTGACGATCATCGCGCGATCCTCGAACACCACCGGCGGGAGCGTGGCCGGCCATCCCGGCGCCTCCGACTGGATATGGTATCCGCGCTCGGCGATCAGCGGCACCCTATGCCCCAGCGGGCGGAGCAGGTCGCCCGACGCGGCGCCCCCGGCGACCACCACCCGCTTCGCGACGATCGCCCCGCCCTGCGCCAATGTGGCTTCGATGCTGCCGTCATCGCGCTGCGCAAGGGCGAGCACCTGCCCGGCCCGTCGAGTCGCGCCCGCAGCCAGCAGCGCCGCCTCCAGCGCCGCGGCCAGCGCGGTCGGGTCGGCGATCTGGCCGCTCCCCGTGAACCGCACCCCGCCCGCGATCGGCACGCGGACGAGCGACCCGATACGCGCCAGTTCGTCCCCGGTGGCATCGCGCACCGTGGCGGTGCCGATGGGTGCCGAGGCCCATGAAGCCCGCCCCCGCGCGGCGCTGGCGGCGCTTTCCCACATGACGAAATGGCCGTCCTCGGCCAGCAGGTCCTCCGCCCCAATCTGCCGCACCAGCCGCCGCCAGGCGGGCATCGCCTCGGCCAGGCCCGCCGCCAGCGCCGCGCTGCCTCGCCGGAACGACGATGGTCGCGCGGCGGCGAGCAGCCGGAGCGCGAAGGGAAGCCATGCGCCGACCTCCCCCGGCGGCAGCGACACCGGGCCGCCGCGCGCGAACAGCCGCCGGGGCAGGCTGCGAACCGTCCCCAGCGAGGCGAGCGGCTCCACCTGCTCGGTGGCGATATGCCCGGCATTGCCCCAGGACGCGGTCCCGATCATCGACGCGGGCGCGACGAGATGCGTGGCGATGCCGCGCGACTGGAGCGCCAGCGCACAGCTGAGCCCGACGATACCGCCGCCGATCACCAGGGCGCCGCACTGCGAATTTCCGTTTGGCATGCCAAATCTTATATCGTATACGAAAAAAAGTTCAACGGAGGTTCCCAGTGAAAATCAAAGCGCCTTTGTGGACCGGTGTGTATCCGGCCGCGACCACCCAATTCGCCCCCGATGGATCGCTCGACCTCCCGGCGACACAAAAGGTGCTCAGCGCGCTTGTCGACGACGGCGTCACCGGGCTGATCCTGCTCGGCACGTGCGGCGAGAACAATTCGCTCGACGCCGAGGAAAAGCGCGCGGTGCTGCGCGCCGGAGTCGAGGCGGTCGGCGGACGCGTGCCGCTGGTGTCCGGGGTGTCCGAGTTCACCACCGCACGCGCGGCGGCGTTCGCGCGCGATGCCGAGGCGATCGGAATCGACGGCCTGATGCTGCTCCCCGCGATGGTCTATGTCCCCACCCCGGACGAACTCCACACCCATTTCCGCACCGTCGCCGAGGCGACCTCGCTGCCGATCATGCTCTACAACAATCCGCCCGCCTATCGCGTGTCGGTCGACTTCGCGACGCTGGACAAGCTGGTGCCAGTGGAGAACATCGTCGCCGTGAAGGAAAGCGCCCCCGACCCCCGCCGGTTTACCGACATGATCAATCGCTATGGCGATCGCTATCAGGTGATGGCCGGGCTGGACGATATCGCGCTCGAAGGGATGCTGCTGGGCGCCAGCGGCTGGGTATCCGGGCTGACCAGCGCGTTTCCGCAGGAATCGGTCGCGCTGATGGACGCCGTCGCGCGGGGCGACTGGATCGAGGCCCGCCGCATCTATCGCTGGTTCATGCCTTTGCTCCACCTCGACGCCGAACATGATCTGGTCCAGTCGATCAAGCTTGCCGAACAGATCATGGGACGCGGCTCCGAAACCGTCCGCATGCCGCGCATGCCGCTCGCGGGCGCGCGCCGCGCCGAAGTGATCGCGATGGTCGAGAAATGCGCGGCCACCCGCCCGTTAAAGGCGCTGGCGGCGGCTTGATGCGGCACACCTTTTTTTGCATCGACGGCCATACGGCGGGCAATCCGGTCCGCCTCGTGGCCGGCGGTGCGCCCTTGCTGCGCGGAGCCACGATGGCGGAGCGGCGGCAGGATTTCATCGCCCGGTTCGACTGGATCCGTACCGGGCTGTGCTTCGAGCCGCGCGGGCACGACATGATGTCGGGCGGTTTCCTCTACCCGCCCTGTGGCGATGCCGATGCCGCCATCCTGTTCATCGAGACGAGCGGCTGCCTGCCGATGTGCGGGCATGGGACAATCGGCATGATCACCTTCGGGCTGGAGAACGGCCTGATCCTGCCGCGTGAGCCGGGCCGGCTCACCGTCGAAGTGCCCGCGGGCCGGATCGAGATCGACTATGCGACGGAGGGTCGCAAGGTCACCTCGGTCAGGATCCGCAACGTCCCCGCCTATCTCGCGCTGCGCGGGCTGCGGATCGAGGTTCCGGGTTTCGGCCCGCTGTCGATCGATATCGCCTATGGCGGCAACTACTATGCAATCATCGAGCCGCAGGGCAGCTATGCCGGACTCGACGCGCTGGGCGCGGCGCGCCTCGTCGAACTCAGCCGCACGATCCGGGCCATGGTCCGTGAGGTCTATACGCCCGTACATCCCCTCGACCCCGGCATAAACGGCGTCACCCATGTCCTTTGGGCCGACATGCCCAGCGGAGACGGCGCCGATGGCCGCAACGCGGTGTTCTACGGCGAACGCGCGATCGACCGCAGCCCGTGCGGCACCGGCACCTCGGCGCGGCTGGCGCAGCTCGTCGCGACGGGCCGGTTGCAGGTCGGCGACCGCTTCGTCCACGAAAGCTATATCGGCAGCCGCTTCATCGGCCGCGTCGAGGCGGCAACGTCGCTCGGCGACCTGCCCGCGATCATCCCGTCGATCGAAGGATCGGCAATGGCCACGGGCTTCAACACGATCTGGATCGACCGGGAAGACCCGTTCTGGGCGGGGTTCACCGTCACCTGACGGCAATTAACAGGGGAAAGTCGCGTTATGGCACGGGGAATATTGGGGCCGCTGAAACCCCTGGATATGCACGGGGACCCGGAAAAGGCGCTCCGCAAGACGCTGAGCTGGCCGCATCTGATCGCGCTGGGCATCGGCGCGATCGTGGGCACCGGAATCTATACGCTTACCGGAGTCGGCGCGGATCGCGCGGGGCCGGCGGTGATCCTCGCCTTCGCGATCGCCGGCGCGGTCTGCGCGTGCGCCGCGCTCGCCTATGCCGAAATGGCGACGCTGATCCCCAGAGCTGGCAGCGCCTATACCTATAGCTATTCGGTCATCGGCGAATCGGTGGCGTGGCTGGTCGGGTGGAGCCTGATCCTCGAATATTCGCTCGCATGCTCCACCGTCGCGGTCGGCTGGTCGGGCTATCTGGTCGGCTGGATCGAAGCCGCGGGCATCGACTTGCCCGATGCGCTGATGGCGGGGCCGCATGCCGGCGGCATCGTCAATCTGCCCGCGATGCTGGTCGCGCTCGGCGTCGCGGGCATGTTGATCGGCGGCACGCGCGAGAGCGCGACGCTCAACATCGTGCTGGTCGTCATCAAGATGGCGGCGCTCGCGCTGTTCGTGGTGCTTGCGCTGCCCGCGTTCAGCGGCGCCCATTTCGAGCCGTTCATGCCCTATGGCTTTTCCAGCCATGTGACCGCCGACGGCACCACCCGCGGAGTCATGGCCGCCGCCGCGATCGTGTTCTTCGCCTTTTACGGATTCGACGCGGTCGCCACCTCCGCCGAAGAGGCGAAGAACCCCGGGCGCGACCTCACCATCGGGATCATCGGTTCGATGGCGATGTGCACCCTGATCTACATGCTGGTCGCCGTCTCGGCGATCGGGGCGGTCAGCTATGTCGATCTCGGCAAATCGGTCGAGCCGCTGGCATTCGTGCTGCGCACGCTCCAGCACCCGATCGCGGCGTGGTTGATCGGTCTCGGCGCGCTGATCGCGTTGCCGTCGGTGATCCTGGTGATGATGTACGGCCAGAGCCGCATCTTCTTCGTGATGTCGCGCGACGGGTTGCTCCCGCCCAGCCTCAGCCGGGTGTCGGCACGTACCGGCTCCCCGGCGCTGGTCACCGGCGTCACCGGCGTGTTCGTCGCGCTGGTCGCGGGCTTCTTCCGTCTCGACGAGATCGCCGAACTGGCCAATGCCGGCACGCTGGTCGCCTTTATCGCGGTCGCCGCATGCATGATGATCCTGCGCCGCCGCGCGCCGGAACTGAAGCGGGTGTTCAAATGCCCGGCACCGTACCTCGTGGGAACCCTCGCGATCGCCGGCTGCCTGTACCTGATCTCCAGCCTGCCGACGACGACGCTCACGCGCTTCGTCGCCTGGAATATCCTGGGGACCGCAGTCTACCTCGCCTATGGCCGCTCGCGCAGCCTTGCGGCCAAGGGGCGGGCCGTCACCGGCGACTGAGCAAGGCGCCGGGACAGGCGCCGGCGGCACAAAAGCGCGCGGCCCGGGAACCAGCCCGGGCCCGCCGTCACGACGCAGCGATATCGATCGCGAAACGGGGGAATGGTGGAGCCGAGGGGGATCGGCTCGCAAACCCGTAAGCATTGACAAAAAAAGGATATTTTCCTGAGCGTCGGGACGGTTGCATTAGCTCTTTGTACTAGCTGAGGCAAGGGGCTGGCCAACTTGGGTGCGTCAGGGACTCACACCGGCTCAGCGAACAACCGGTCCTTGAGGTCTTTGCAGATGCCGTCGAGGCCGGGGAACAGCGAACCGAACGTGATGCCCATTAGCTCTAGCTCCTTCATGATGCGGGGGCCTTCGGCGGGCAGTAGGTCGCAAACCTCTAGGTAGCTTTTCCCGTCCGCCTGTTCCCGCTTGCGAATAAACGCCTCAATATCGGTCACATTGGACACCGCAGCGAGAGCCTGTTGTGGAGCATACCTAGGATTGCCAACGGCCATGTTCTCAATGGTTACAAGCTGGGGAGGCGCTGCATCGACTATGAAGGCTTGCCGACCATAGCTTTCCTCCCATGCGGCTTTGTCGAAGATGAATATTCGCGGCTTGCAATCGCTATCTGCTTTAACAGTATGGAACGCAAAGAAAGCTGAAACAAACGGCGAGAAAGACCAATCCAGAAGCGGTGTTGGATATCCGTGATGCTGTAGGATGCTCCAGATCACTGCGTTATGTTCGAGATTACCAAGCTGGAGAGGGAATGACACTCTTTCGATGATAGCGCCGTAGAGCCTTCTAACGTCATCAAGCACCCATGCGCTCAAGTCACTCCGCCACGTTCGATGAAACGTAGTGGTAAGCTTGAATGGCTTCGACTGCCCCCGGAATATAAACCGCCTAGGGTCTTGATCGACAGCCCATTGTCGAAAGTCGCTCCATGTCTTTAAGTCGTTTCGACCTACTAGCAGCGAGTCACCGGTGGCCTTGGATGCGGCTATCGTCTCAGAGCCGAATTGCCCTTGCCCACTCCAATCGACTTTAAGGCTACCATCTTCCTTTTCCGTGAAGACAGCATGGATGTTTGTAGGAACAGGTGGCCCGCCAAACCTCTCTGCTATGTCTCTCTCGGCTTTAGCCCGGTCATCATAGGTCATGATGCCGCCATCCGAGTAACAGTAGCTCGTCACCACCTCTGCTTTGTATGGGGAAACGTCCGGCATACGGATCAAGAACTTAAAGCCGGGAAGCTGATGTTGAGGCTCGTAGAAAATGTAGGCGTTACCAACCACAAAACCGCCTCGACGTTCTAGCTCGACCCTCAGCGTTCCCCCGACTTCGCCTTCAATATCTCCAATCCATTGCCCTTGCACACACCGCTCCCTCATCCCGCTTCGGCTTGCGAACCTACCCGCCTACGGCCTGAAAATGACAGAGATATGGGAGAGGGCAATCAAACAGTTCTGAGCGACCGTTTACCCCCGTATCCTTACCGCCCCGGCTGGCGAATATGACACGCCTGCCCGACCTGCATTGCAGCGATATCGATCGCGAAACGGGGGAATGGTGGAGCCGAGGGGGATCGAACCCCTGACCTCTGCAATGCCATTGCAGCGCTCTCCCAGCTGAGCTACGGCCCCAAACCCTGTAGGAGGCGAGGCCACTAGAAGACCCTCGCCCGTTTGGCAAGGACGCTTGCACGCCTCGCCGAATTTTTTCCGAACCCGCTTCCTGCGCGCCCGAAATCCGGTGCCGCCCCGCCAGGGCACGGCACCGGGAATCGCATCAATGCTCGTCGTCGTCGCCGCCGGTTTCGACGCCCAGATCGTCGTCGCCGCCCAGGTCGACATCGTCGTCGGGCGACGGCTCTTCGTCGTCGGCCGCAACGATGTCCAGATCTTCATCGCCCAGATCCGAATCCTCGGTCACCGGCTTGGCCGGGTCGGCCTTGGCGGCTTCGAACGGCATCGGCTGCTTGGACTTCAGGATCGGCTCGGGCTCCCACGAGAACGAGCAGTTGATGCAGGTGACGGGCTCGTCCTTGGTCAGATCGTAAAACCGCGTCCCGCACTTTGGGCACGCGCGCTTGGTGCCCCATTCCGGCTTCACCATGTGTTGCCTCTTGCCTTTCAAAATATCGTGATTTTCGGGAGTCGTCCCGGAAAGTGGTGGGCGCCTTGCCATGGCGCAAGGCGGCTGTCAAAGCCGCCGCACCATGACGCATGCCAACCCTCGCCCTCTCACCCTGTCCGCGCGCGGTCCGCTGCGCGGCGCCATCGCCGTTCCCGGCGACAAATCGATCAGCCATCGCGCGATCATGTTTTCGGCGCTCGCGGTCGGCGAAAGCCGGATCGAGGGGCTGCTGGAGGGGGAGGACGTGCTCGCCACTGCCGCCGCGATGCGCGCGATGGGGGCCAGCGTCGAGCGCGGCGACGACGGGGTGTGGCGCGTCCACGGCGTCGGCGTCGGCGGGCTGCTCCAGCCCGAGGGCGCGCTCGACATGGGCAATTCGGGCACCTCGACTCGGCTGCTGATGGGGCTGGTCGCGGCGCATGCGATCACCGTCACCTTCACCGGCGACGCCTCGCTCTCCAGCCGCCCGATGGGCCGCGTGATCGAGCCGCTGTCGACGATGGGGGCAGAGATCACCGCCAGCCCCGGCGGGCGGCTGCCGCTGATGGTGCGCGGACGCACGCCGGCGATCCCGATCGCGTACACGCTTCCCGTGGCCTCGGCGCAGGTCAAGTCGGCGGTGCTGCTCGCCGGGCTCAACACCCCGGGCATCACCCGCGTGATCGAGCCGGTGCCGACCCGCGACCATAGCGAGCGGATGCTGCGCGGCTTCGGCGCCGAACTGACCGTCGAGGACAGCCCCGAGGGCAAGGTCATCTCGATCACCGGCGAGGCCGAGTTGCAGCCGCAGGACATCGTCGTCCCCGGCGACCCCTCTTCGGCGGGGTTCTGGATGGTCGCGGCGTCGATCGTGCCGGACTCGGACGTGACGATCCGCAATGTCTGCATGAACCCGACGCGCACCGGCCTTCTCACTGCCCTGCGGATGATGGGCGCCGACATCACCGAGCTGGCGCGCCGCGAAGTGGGCGGCGAGGATGTCGCCGATCTGCGCGTCCGCCACGCGCCGCTGCGCGCGATCACCGTGCCCCCCGAACTCGCGCCGAGTATGATCGACGAATATCCGATCCTGTTCGTCGCCGCCGCGCTGGCCGAGGGCACGACGGTTGCGCGCGGCGCGCACGAGCTGCGGGTGAAGGAATCGGATCGCATCGCGACGATGGCGGCGGCGCTGTCGGCGGCGGGCGTGGTGCTGGAGGAGCATGACGACGGGCTGTCGATCACCGGCACCGGCGGCGCGCCCCTGCCCGGCGGCGCTCGGATCGCCTCGAAACTCGACCATCGCATCGCGATGAGCATGGCGGTGGCTGGACTCGTGGCGGCGTCGCCGGTCACGATCGACGATGTGAGCCCCGTTGCGACCAGCTATCCCGATTTCTTCGCCACCCTTGACGCGCTCAGCGAGTAAGCCACCTTGCCTGCCATGATCATCGCCGTCGACGGACCCGCCGCATCGGGCAAGGGCACTATCGCGCGTGCCCTGGCGCGCCATTATGGCCTGCCGCACCTCGATACCGGGCTGTTGTACCGGGCGGTCGCCGCCACGGTGCTGCGCGAGGAGCTGGACCCTTCGAGCGAAGCCGATGCGGTGTCGTCGTGCAGCTTCGAGGATTATCTGCTCGACGATCCGTGGCTGCGCACCGACGATGTCGGCAAGGCGGCGTCGATCGTCTCGGCGCATCCGCTGGTCCGGCTCGCGCTGCTCCAGCGGCAGAAGAAATTCGCGCACCAGCCCGGCGGCGCCGTGCTCGACGGGCGCGACATCGGCACGGTGATCGCGCCCGACGCCGAGGTGAAGCTGTTCGTCAAGGCGACGCCGATGATCCGCGCCCAGCGCCGCCACCTCGAACTGCGCAAGGCCGGGCTCCACACCAGCCTCGACAAGGTGCTGGCCGATATCCGCGCGCGCGACGATCGCGATTCGCGCCGGTCGGAGGCGCCGATGGTCCAGGCGCCCGATGCCGCCTTGCTCGACACCAGCTTCCTGTCGATCGACGCCGCGACTCAGCGCGCGATCGCACTGGTCGAGGCAAAGGTGCAGCGGCGCGGCGCCGCCGGCTGACGGCGCGTCAGGCCTTGCCCGCCACGCTGGTCGGGTCGCGCCCGGCGAGCAGCAGGTCGCGCAGCCCCGGCCAGTTGGGGAGACCATGCTCGCGAGGGCTGGCGCGCCCGGCGATAATATCCTCCCCCACCACATCGGCGAGATACACGTCGCGCGGCGTAACCAGCCGCCCGGCGGCGATGTCGTAGAAGCAGGTCAGCCGCGCCCGGCTGACGCGCCTGCCATTGTCGCGCACCACGGCGAGGTGCCCCGAATGGAGCCGGAGCAGCAGCCCCACCGGAAATACCCGCACGCTCTTCATGAACGCGAACAGCAGCGCCGGGTCGAAATGCCCCTTCCACTGCGCCATCATCGTGATCGCCGCCACCGGGGAGGACGCGGCCTTATAGGCCCGCGCCGAGGTCAGCGCGTCATACACGTCGCAAATGGCGCCCATCCGCGCCGCAAGCCCGATCGCGTCGCCCGCCAGGCCAAAGGGATAGCCGGTGCCGTCGATCTTCTCATGATGGTGCAGGCATACCTCCAGCGCCTCGGCAGGAACATCCGCCATCCGCTCCAGCATCGCGTGCCCCCGCGCCGGATGCGCGCGAATCTCCTCGAATTCGGCATCGTCGAGCTTGCCGGGCTTGTTCAATATCTCGGGCGACACCTGCATCTTGCCGATGTCGTGGAGCAGCCCTGCCAGCCCCATCAGGCGGATCTGCGAGTCTTCCAGCCGCAGTTCCTGCGCGAAATTGACCATCAGCGCACCGACGGTGACCGAATGATAATAGGTATATTCGTCGCGCCCCCGCAGCCGCAGCACGTCGAACAGCATAGGCCGGTTGCGGTCCAGCGCCTCGGCGATCGACTGGAGCACCACCTCCATATCCGCCGGGGACGCCAGCTCGCCCTGGCGGGCGCCGTCGAACACGGTCTTCATCACGCGCCGCGCTTCGGTCGCGACCTCGTTGGCAAAGCGGCGATCGGCCTCGATGCGCTGCGCCGCGCGGGGCAGCGCCTGCACCGTCGCCGCCGAACGCCGCCCCCCGGCCCTGGCGCGCGCCGGGCGGCTGCGTTCGAGATCGATGACGATCGTGGAAACGCCGCTCTGGCGCAGCGCCGCGATCTGTTCGGGATGGCGCACCAGGAAGCGCGGGCGCCAGAAATTATGCGTCAGCCAGCCGCCCTGGAGCGAGTGGACATACATGCCGAGCGTCACTTCGGCGGGAGAGATGCGCTTGAGCATTCAGCGCCGAGTCCGCGACACGCGCCGTTGCGAGTGAAGAAGGATCGTCCCTGTCGTCATCATGCTCCCGCCCTGTTCCGGCACCGGGTGTCGCCCTACCGGATATTATAGCGCGGACAGGAGCCGCGCGGCGGCGGCGCGCCGGAATTTCGCCGGGTCAGGCGGCGATACGCGCCGGTCCATGGCCCGCGCCGCCGCGCCCCTCCAGATACCGGGCCTTCAGCGCCACGGCGTGCTCGTAATCCTCATATTCGTCGATATCGATTCCCGATGCCTTGCCCACGCGGTGCATCACCGGCTGCGGACCCAGGAAATAGCCTTCGCGCAGCGTGTCCGCCACCGATCGCATGTACAGCCCGTTGGTGACGCGGAACCAGTCGGGCAGTTCCTGGCTGATCGTATGGCCGCGATCGGCGCGATAGTTCAGCGCGCCCGCCGCGTTCCAGAAATACTCCTTCACCAGATTGACCGAGACCAGGCTGTCATGGCTGCCCGCGCCGGCCACGTCGCGCAGGTACAGGTCGAACCCCTCGCGATATTCTTCGGGCGTCATCAGCGGCACGACCACCGTTACCCAGGCGAAATGCGCGGTCGGCACGTCCTTGACGATGCCCGTGATCACTTCGCTGAACGATGCGTCATGCCCGGTGCTCAGATAGTCGCTGCGGGGCAGGAAGCCCACGCCTGCCCGCTCGGCCGCGGCGCGAACCCGGTCCGAATTGGAACTGAGGAAGATGCGGTCGGGGCTCTGCACTTCGAGCAACTGCGCGATCTTCCAGTCGAGCAGCGTCATCTGTTCGTGAAAGGGCAGGAATATCTTCTCGCGCACGCGGCTGCTGCCCTCGCGCACGGGGATCACAACCGAAATATCGCGGTACGGATTGAGGGCGTCAGGCATGGTGCAGGCTCCGGGGCTGGAATGCGTCATAGCGATCAAGGGCGTCGGCCCAGCGTGCCGGGTCGACCGGCTGCGTCATCCGCCCGATCAGGTCGGCGCCGGTCAGCGTCGCGGGCAGAAAGGCTTCGTCGAGCAGGTGATAGGCGACCCACAGCCGGAACCGATCGGGATCGGCGACCGGCGCATCGCCGCGCTCGACGGCGGCGAACAGCGACGGCGCATCGTCGAACAGGTTCAGCCAATCGGCGGAGCGGCAATGCGACAGGCGCAAAATCGGCTTTGCGAAGAACGCACCCGCCGCGAATGTCTTGGAATTCTGGACCACCAGCGCATCGCAATGCTTGACCATCAGCCCGGTCGCATCCTCGCCCGAGACGAGCCGCACGCGGCCCTGGTGCCGATCGATGCAGGCACGCAGCGCGGTGGTGTCGCAATAGGCTTCGTTCAGCGGATGATCGGTCGCCGCCAATACCCAGCCCGGGGGCAATTGCGCCACGAGATGATCGATCAGCGCGCAATTGTCGGGAAAGCGATGGTGGATGTCGAAGAAATTCTCCGGATGCGCATATTCCAGCGGCACCGCGACGATGCGGCGATCGTCGGGCAGCCCCATCGCCGCGCACGCGGCCGCGCGATCCAGCGCGAAGGCGCCTTCGGACCGGCACCGCGTCACTGCGGCCTGCCAGCGCGGCGCGAATAGTGCGTCCAGCCGCTGCGCGATCCCAGGCTCCAGCGCGGGCATCACCCCATGCTCGAAAATGCCGTCCTGGAGCCGCAGCCACACATCGCTGCGGAGCGGCGATGCGCCGGTCTCCATGATATATTGCACCCGCCCCGGAAATCGCTTCGGAGTCGCGTCCTCCGCGCTGCGGCACAGGACATGATCCGGCGCCAGATCGCGCACGAACGCGATCAGCCCCTCCGGGTCCGAAGGCCGGGTGCGCAGCGACCCATGGTCGCCGTCGCCGACGATGTGCCAGCGAATCCGGTCGAGATGCGCAGCCATCGCCAGTTCGCGCGCCCCTATGCCGGTATGCTGCCATTCCGCCGGGGCCAGCACATGCAGCTCGGCATGATCGTGCAGCGCAGCCAGCATCGGCAGCAGCAGCGTCTCGAACCAGAAAGGCGTCACCACCGGGAGATAGAAGAGTATCCGCATCGCCTGCCTTGCCGCGCCGGCAAAGCCGCGCCTCGCCCTGTTTCCATTATAGAGGGGTGCCGCCGCGATCGTGCCGCCCGCGCGACCGGCCTTGCGGTTCGCCGCCCGCTCGGCTATGGCGCGCCGGTTCTGCGAGCGGATGTTTGCGGGGGACGCGCGCGGGTTTCGGCCATGCGCGCCGCTTTTCACGACGAATAGCTGTGAAAACGCCCCGCGACCCTTGTCCGTGGAATGCTGCGGCCGGCGTCCGGCCACCGTGGCAATTTCGGCCTAAAAGACCGCCGGATTCAACCGGCCGGCCGGAAATGACGAAACCTTAGGAACGATCCTCTTATGGCCACTACGGCAAACCCCAGCCGCGACGATTTCGCGGCGCTCCTCGAACAAACCCTCGGTGCGGCGGACAGCTTTGAAGGCCGTGTCGTCATCGGCACCGTCACCGGCATCGAAAACGACCTCGCGGTCATCGACGTCGGCCTGAAGTCCGAAGGCCGCGTGCCGCTGCGCGAATTCGCAGCGCCGGGCCAGAAGGCGGACCTGAAGGTTGGCGACGAAGTCGAAGTCTATGTCGACCGCGTCGAGAATGCGAACGGCGAAGCGATGCTCAGCCGCGACCGCGCCCGCCGCGAAGCCGCCTGGGACAAGCTGGAAACCGAATTCGCCAAGTCGGCGCGCGTCGAAGGCGTCATCTTCGGCCGCGTCAAGGGCGGCTTCACGGTCGACCTGTCGGGCGCCGTGGCGTTCCTTCCCGGTTCGCAGGTCGATATCCGCCCCGTGCGCGACGTCACCCCGCTGATGGACATCCCCCAGCCCTTCCAGATCCTCAAGATGGACCGCAAGCGCGGCAACATCGTCGTGTCGCGTCGCGCGGTGCTCGAGGAAACCCGCGCCGAGCAGCGTTCGGGCCTGATCCAGAGCCTGGCCGAGGGCCAGGTGATCGACGGCGTCGTCAAGAACATCACCGATTACGGTGCGTTCGTCGACCTGGGCGGCATCGACGGCCTGCTCCACGTCACCGACCTGAGCTACAAGCGCGTCAACCACCCGAGCGAAGTGCTGAACATCGGCGACACGGTGAAGGTGCAGATCATCCGCATCAACCGCGACACGCAGCGCATCTCGCTGGGCATGAAGCAGCTTGAGAGCGATCCGTGGGATGGCGCCGCCGCCAAGTATCCGCTGGGCGCCAAGCTG
This sequence comes from Sphingomonas hengshuiensis, assembly GCF_000935025.1. Lineage (NCBI taxonomy): Bacteria > Pseudomonadati > Pseudomonadota > Alphaproteobacteria > Sphingomonadales > Sphingomonadaceae > Sphingomonas > Sphingomonas hengshuiensis. Next base: position 600,017 of record NZ_CP010836.1, on the reverse strand, counting down.
TCGGGCCGCGTGACCAACATCACCGAATATGGTGCATTCGTCGAACTGGAAGCCGGCATCGAAGGCCTGGTCCATGTCAGCGAAATGAGCTGGACCAAGAAGAACGTCCATCCGGGCAAGATCGTCTCGACCTCGCAGGAAGTCGAAGTCGTCGTGCTCGAAGTCGATCAGGAAAAGCGCCGCATCAGCCTCGGCCTCAAGCAGGCACAGGCCAATCCGTGGGAGCGCTTCGCCGAAGAGCATCCGGTGGGTTCGACGGTCGAAGGCGAAGTCAAGAACGCGACCGAATTCGGCCTGTTCATCGGCCTCGACAACGACGTCGACGGCATGGTCCACATGTCCGACATCGCCTGGGGCATCTCGGGCGAGGACGCGCTCAACCTGCATCGCAAGGGCGAGACCGTTCAGGCCGTCGTGCTCGCGATCGAGCCGGACAAGGAGCGTATCTCGCTCGGCATGAAGCAGCTTGAGCGTGGTGGCCCCTCGGCCGCTGCCGCTGCCGGCGGCGCCACGGGCGGCGATCGCGTCAACAAGAACGCCGTCGTTACGGTCACCGTCCTCGAAGTCCGCGACGCGGGCCTCGAAGTGCAGGTCGGCGACGATGGCGCGACGGGCTTCATCAAGCGCACCGACCTTGGCCGCGACCGCGACGAACAGCGTCCGGAGCGTTTCCAGGTGGGCCAGAAGTTCGACGCGATGGTCACCGGCTTCGATCGTTCGAAGAAGCCGACCTTCTCGGTCAAGGCGATGCAGATCGCCGAAGAGAAGCAGGCCGTTCAGCAGTACGGCTCGTCCGACTCGGGTGCGTCGCTCGGCGACATCCTCGGCGAGGCGCTGAAGGCCCGCAACGAAAAGAACTGATACCGGTCACAACCGACCGAATCGGAATTGGGGGGAGTGCCGCGATGCGGCGCTCCCCCTTTTTGTCTGAAATTTATACGCTATTCCGTAAATCTGCGGGTTGATGAAGATTGTGGAACGGCGCTAATGTCCCCGCGGGAATGCGTCGCGGAATGGTTTGCAGGCCGCACGCTATGGGAGGGAGCGGAATGATCCGTTCGGAACTGGTTCAAATGTTGGTGCAGGAAAATCCTGGGCTGTCGATCCGTGAGGTCGAAAAGATCGTGTCGGTGTTCTTCGACGAAATCGTCGGGCGCCTGACGAGCGATGGTCGCGTCGAGCTTCGCGGCTTCGGCGCATTCTCCACCCGCGCACGCGACGGCCGCGTCGGCCGCAACCCGCGCACCGGCGAAACCGTCGAAGTGGAGGCCAAGCGCGTGCCCTATTTCAAGCCGGGCAAGGAAATGCGCGTCCGCCTCAACGTGTGAGCGATAACGTGTGAGCGATGCGCCTTACGGCGCATTGCGGCGCGGGCCGGCGCCGCCGCGAAACTCGATCGTTCGCGAATTTCGCAACAAACGCAAACAAAACCCGGCGGAATCGCTCCCGCCGGGCCTTTGGTCAGTGATGCCGGCTTGACGCCCGCCGCAGCTTGCGGCTTGCGTGCCGCGATGCGGACGTGGCGGAACCGGTAGACGCCGGAGACTTAAAATCTTCTGCCCCTCGGGGCGTGCGGGTTCGAGTCCCGCCGTCCGCACCAAATGGCCCGCTCCGGCGCGGGGTTAGTTGCTGTCCGGTTCGTCGTCGTCGGTGGCGATGATCACGCCGCCCGCGACGATCGCGGCGATGCCGATAAGCGCGATCAGCGGCGCGCCGGCGAGGTCCTCGGACTTGTCGGCCTTCGTCGCGGCGCGCAGCGACAGCGACGATGCCGAGCTTTGTGCAGCAAGTGCGGGTGCAGTCGCGAGCGAAAGCGTCGCGATTGCGGCGGCGGTCTTGGCTAGGATACGCATCGGTGGAACCTCCATAGGCTATTGTGCCACAACGGAAATCGCACCGCGCGCGCGCTAGTTCCATGATCGAGGGTGCGTTGCGGCGAAAAACCGCCCTCGACCCGCCCCGATGCGGCGACCTGCCCCGCACGGGGGTTGGCAGGAGGCCGCCCCGCCCATACACCCGGCCTCTCGCCCCTTAGCGAAAGCACCGATGATCCGCCCCGCCCTTCCCTTGCTGTGCAGCCTCGCGCTGATCGCGGGCGGGTGCGGCCCGCAGGGTCAGCGCAAGGACGACGCCCCCGTCATCGTCAGCGCGATCGGCGCCGCGGCAAAGCCCGCCGACCCGAGCAAGGGCACGCTCGACTTCCCCCAGCGCGTGCTGCTCGGCGCCACCGCGCAGGGCCTCGTCCGCTTCGACGCCGGCGGCCAGATCGAGCCCGGGCTGGCCGAGCGCTGGATCGTGATCGACGAGGGCCGCAGCTACATCTTCCGCCTGCGCGCCGCGACCTGGCCCGATGGCGCGCCCGTCACCGCGACTCAGGTCGTCGCGGTGCTCCGCCGCGCCGCGGCGCCGGGCAGCCGCAACCCGCTTGCCCCGTTCCTCGCGGTGATCGACGAGATCGTCGAGATGACCCCGCAGGTCATCGAAGTCCGGCTCAAACGCCCGCGCCCCGACCTGCTCAAGCTGTTCGCCCAGCCCGAACTGGCGGTGTTCCGCACCGGCGGCACCGCGGGCAGCGGCCCGCTGCGCGCGCAGGCCGGCACGCGCAGCACGCTGCTCCGCCCGATCCCCGATCCGATGCAGCCCGAATCGGCGCCCGCGCCCGAGGAGACCGTCCGGCTGTTCGGCGAACGCGCATCGCTGGCGATTGCGCGGTTCCAGGCGCGGCAATCGGATCTGGTGCTGGGCGGCAGCTTCGTCGACTGGCCGCTCCTCGCCATCGCCGGAATCGCGCGCGACACTATCCAGGTCGATCCGGCCACCGGGCTGTTCGGGCTGGAGGTTGTGCGCCGCGAGGGGTTCCTCGCCGACCCTGCCGATCGCGCCGCCGTGGCGATGGCGATCGATCGCACTGCGCTGACTCAGGCGGTGATGCCCGACTGGACCCCGGTCGAAAATGTGCTGCCCGCCCAGCTCGATTCGGCGGTGCCCCCCGCCGTCCCTTCGTGGCAGCCGCTCAGCCTCGACGCGCGCCGCGCCGCCGCGCGCCAGCGCGTCGCGGCGTGGAAGGCGGAGCATCCGGGTCCGCTGGCGCTGCGCATCGCGCTTCCCGCGGGTCCCGGCGGCAATCTGGTCTGGGCCCATGTCGCCGCCGGGCTGATCACGATCGGCATCGCGCCCGAGCGGGTGGCGCACGATGCCCCCGCCGACCTCCGCCTGATCGACGCGGTCGCGCCCTATGACAGCGGGCGGTGGTTCCTCGCGACGGCGTGCGGCGGCTGCACCGGCGATGCCGCGACGCTGGTCGATGCCGCGCGCGACGCCCCCGATCTCTACAACCGCGCGCACCGCATTGCAGAGGCCGATGCGGCGCTCACCGCCGATTCGGGATACATCCCTATCGCCCAGCCGCTGCGATGGTCTATCGTCGCGCTTCGGCTGAAGGCGTGGCAACGGAACACGCGCGCGTGGCACCCGTTGAACCACCTGCGAAACGAGACGGAGTAGCGCTGTGGTAAAAACGACGCGAATGGCATCAGGACTGGGCGGCTTGTCGCTGGGCAAGGACGCCGCCTCGGTGCGCGGGCGCGTCGTCGCGATGGAGAAGCTGCTCGAACGCGGCTTCACCATCCCCGGCACCAACCAGCAATTCGGGCTCGACCTGCTGCTCAACTTCATCCCCGTCGGCGGCAGCTTCATCGCCGCCGCAATGGGCAGCTACATGGTGTGGGAGGCCCGCAACCTCGGCATGCCCAAAAGCGCGATGGTCCGCATGGCGGGCAATATCGGGTTCGACTGGCTGCTCGGCCTGATCCCGTTCGTCGGCGCGGTACCCGATTTCTTCTTCCGCTCGAACACCCGCAACCTGCGGATCATCAAGCGCCACCTCGACCGCCACCACCCGTCGACCGCGGTGGTGGATCATCCTTGAGGTTCGGGGGGAATGCGTCGGGAGCGATCGTTGCTTTTTCTCTTCTCGTCACCCTGAACTCGTTTCAGGGTCCAACGTGCAAGAGGCGAATGCAGTGCGTTCGACACTACGGCCCGTGAAGCAAGCTAGCGTCTATTCTCCGCATACGTGAATTGACCGTAAACCACGGCACGCATAGCGTCTTCACCTCGCGGGGAGGATACTATGTCAGAGAGATTCGAATTATTCCGGCTGTCGGTATTGGAACGCCGACAACCGCCCCTGTTTGCCGACGTCGCGCAAACGCGAGAACAATATCTAAGATTGGTTTTTGGTCAGCAACGCCAGTTCGTCTTTTATGGAACTGATTTTCACTTCGTTCCGGAGCCTGAGCAGTCGCGCGAGGACGTAATTATGGCTCGCATTGGCCGTGCCGTAACTGTGGAAGAAAACCGGCCGCCAGAGGAGGGCCTAGCTGAAACCGTACACGATGGATGGAAGGCGTCGGTCGTGGTGATTGACCCCCGTCATCATGATGACGGGCAAAAAGTCGCGGTAGCGGTGGATCCGAAAGTCGGTAGTCCCTCCGGCCTTATCCGAGAATTGGCGGATGCGATCAACACCACATCGACCGATGCGCGATGGGACATTGAGGTTGAACCAATCGTCAACGCTCAATCGTTCTGGGAGTTTGCAGCGAAGAATAAGGGAATGATCACTTCCCTGACGTTTGAGTTTATCGCTCCTAATATGTTTGGCGGCTCCGATGACCTAACTGAAGAGCTTCGCGCATTTAGAAATAATGAAAATGCTGAGAAAGTTGAGATCGTTTTAAAGAGCAAAGAAGGTTTGGATACCTCCACAAATAGAACCAAGGAAGCGGTTGACTATGCTGTTCAAGGATGCGGAACTATCAAGGCAAAAACTAAGAACGGCAAGCGATTTAACTCGACAAAAAAAGTCGAAACTTCTACATTAGATACCGATATTTTACCCGACGAGCCCTCGCTTGTGAGGCTCGCCAGATTGGCAACGCGGATATTGGGCCGTGAATAGAACGATCGCACGATGCGCGATGATTGCCGCTGTTGCGGCGTGGGCCGTGATCTCGCTGGCGGCGCCCAAATGGATGAGTGACAAGAACCCGTTCCTGAGAGAATTTGTCGGCGCAGATATGCTGAGCTTCCTCGGCGTCGTGGTCACGATAACCTTGGCATCAACCGCGAACCTCCATTTCGAGTTCAACAAAATGGAGGAGGCGGCGGGCTCCGCTGGATTCCCCAAGACTAGGCTGCGCCTTCGGCAATCCGCTTACTGGCTTATTGGGATGCTGCTGATTGCTCTCGCGCTCATCGTCGCAAAGCCGTGGTTTGGGCCCTCGGATGTGGCAACGTCGCTGGCGAATGGCGCGGCGCTTCTGATCGTCCTGTTCAACCTGCTAGTCCTGATCGACATCACGCAAATGGCTTTCACGATCAGCCCCAAACTTCCGGAGAAAACGCCGCTCGGTCTTGATACGATACCAATTCGACGGACACCCGCACGAGGGGCAGGAGAGGCCCTGCCCGAAACGGACATTGAACAGGTGCGATAGGCAGGCTTCGTCATCCGGAAACTGCCGGAAGAACTGCGTCGTGGTGAGGGGCTTCGTGCTCACAGAGCATCATTCACCTGGGCGCCTCCATTTACCCGTTGATGCGATCGTATTGAGGATTCGAGGTGGCGCTTTGGGTAGCCCTGGGGTTTGGCGCTGGGTTTGCCGGGATTTTCAGCGGCTTCCGTAGAGCGCGGACGCAATTATCCCATGGCGGCGCGTCGCTCGTGGAAGATCAGGCGGTGGATGTTGAAGGCCAGGTTGGCGAGCGTGATCTTGGCCTTGGCCCGTTCGATGCCGATGGTGCGGATGAACAGGCCCATGACGGCCTTCTGATGCGCGAACACATGCTCGACGCGGGCCCGGATCTTCGACTTGGTGGCGTTGCCGCGGCGGACATGGGCGGGCATCGGCCTGCCCTTGGGCTTTCTGCGGTGGATGCGGCTGACGCGGCCCTGGGCCTTCAGCCAACGCTCATTGCTCTGGCTGCGATAGGCGGTATCGGCCCAGACATCCGATGCGGTGTTGTCGCTGGTCACCACGTCGCGCAGCATGCGCCCGTCGTAGCGCGCGCCATCGGTGACCTGGCCCTTACGAATGAAGCCGAAGGTCCGGCATATCGAGATGCTGCTTTTATACCCGAAGCTTGGGATTGCGATATCCGGCTGCGGCTTGCCATCGGCGGTCGGTCGCGCCTTGGCGAATTTAAGCGTCCAGCGGGCATCGACATCCTTCTGGCGCGCCCTGGCGGGCAGTGTCAGGAATTTCGTGTGCGGGCGGGCATAGTGGGTAAGAAGGAGACCCGATATGGCCCGACGCAAAGAACCAACGATACCAGATGAAGTGCTGGACCAATTGCTGGCCGGCGGGGATGCGGCAGCGGCGCTGCAACACGGCGGCTTGCTGGATGCGCTGAAGAAGGCGCTGGCCGAGCGCGCGTTGAACGCGGAGATGGATCACCACCTCGCCGGCGAGGACGGTGCCGGCAACACGCGCAACGGCTATGGCCGCAAGACCGTGATAACCGACACCGGCAGCCTTTCGATTGCGGTGCCGCGCGACCGTCAGTCGAGCTTCGATCCGCAGTTGATCGCCAAGTACCAGCGCCGGTTTCCCGGCTTCGATGAGAAGATCGTGTCGATGTATGCGCGGGGCATGAGCACGCGGGAAATCGCCGGCCATCTCCAGGAGTTGTACGGCATCGACGCTTCGCCGGACCTGATCAGCACGGTGACCGACGCGGTGCTCGACGAGGTCGCCAGCTGGCAGCAGCGGCCGCTGGATCCGGTCTATCCGCTTGTCTTTTTCGACGCGATCCGGGTGAAGATCCGCGATGAAGGCATGGTGCGCAACAAGGCGATCCACATCGCGCTGGGCGTCCGCGCCGATGGCGCGAAGGAAGTGCTCGGCCTGTGGCTGGAGCAGAATGAAGGTGCCAAATTCTGGCTGCGGGTGATGAACGAGCTCAGGAACCGCGGCACCGAAGATATCCTGCTGGCCGTGGTCGATGGGCTGAAAGGCTTTCCCGAGGCGATCACCGCCGTATTCCCCGACGCGGTCGTGCAGACGTGCATCGTCCATCTGCTGCGAAACTCGATGGATTTCGTCTCCTGGAAGGACCGCAAGGGCCTGGCGACGGCGCTCAAGGAAATCTACCGCGCCCCCAGCGCCGAGGCCGCCGAACAGGCGCTGACGGCGTTCGAGGCAGGGCCTTGGGGCACCCGCTATCCCGCCATCGGCCAAAGCTGGCGGCGCGCATGGGCCGAGGTGATCCCATTCTTCGCCTTCCCCGACGAGGTCCGCCGGATCGTCTATACGACCAATGCGATCGAGGCCTTGAACTCGAAGCTGAGACGGGCCGTCCGCGCCAGGGGGCACTTCCCCAGCGACGAGGCCGCCACCAAGCTGCTCTACCTGATCTTGAACCGGTCGGAAAAAGAGTGGAAAATGCCACCACGGGAATGGTCCATGGCCAAGGCACAGTTCGCCGTTATCTTCGGTGAGCGGTTCATCAGAGCCATGGCGGCATAATGTTCAATCCGCCCACCCGCACACGAAATTCCTGACACTGCCCCCTGGCGGGTTCGTCCGGCCAGATCTCGGCAGCGCTCCGGCCCGCCTTCACCGCGGCCTTCTCGGCCTCGGTGTTGCGTTGTTTGGGCGCGGCGACCAGCGTTGCATCGACAATCTGACCCCCCATCGGCAGATAGCCCCGCGCCTTCAACTGGCGGTCGAAATCGGCAAACAGCGTATCGAGCGCGCCGACCGCAGTCAGCCGCTCGCGGAACATGCGGATCGTGTTCGCATCCGGCGTCGCTGCGCCAAGATCGAAGCCCAGGAAGCGCAGCCAGCTCAGCCGATCCCGGATCAGCCATTCCATTCGCCCGTCGGCCACGTTGTTCTGCGCCGCCAGCACCAGCACCTTCAGCATCACCACCGGATCGTAGGGCGGACGACCACCCTTGGTACCGTCGGAATAGCCCAGTGCAGCTACCAGCGTCGGCCGAAACGCTTCAAAGTCCACGATCCGCGCCAGCACCTCCAGCGGATCGCCGTCCGCTGAAAGGCGCTTCATGTGGTCCGATAATCCGAAAAGCCCAACCTGCCGCATCGTCCGCTCCCGCTGACCGCCGACAGTGAATCATCACTGCGCCAATTTGGCGAGAGGTAAATGGAGGTGCCCACCTCATTCGTTCTACGACTGCAAGGGTGACGGCTTCAAACTAAGGCCCCAACCCAGCCCCTACACCAGCGCCCGGCTCATCCAAGCAACCCGCCCGATCACCTCGACATCCCCGCGCGCACACACCCGCGTCGCATAGCCGGGATTGTCGCTCGCCACTTCCACCCCGCCGACGCACGCGCGCAGCCGCTTGACCAGGATCGCGCCGTCGATCCGCAGCACGAAGATGCCCCCGCCCCCGCGCACCTCGCGCCGGTCGCGGTCGACCAGGATTTCGTCGCCATCGGCCAGCGTCGGCTCCATCGAATCGCCCTCGACTCGGATCACCGACGCCGCCTCCGCCCGCACGCCCAGTTCGCGCAGCAGCGACGGCGCCAGCATCGCCGGGCGCCGCGCGCGCGCATCCTCGGCCATCCGCCCCGGCCCCGCCGACGCGCCGATGTCGAGCCGGGGGACCGCGATCAGCGCGATCTGCGCAGGCCCGCCGAGCACCGTCTCGTCCACGCCGAAATAGGCCGCCAGCCGCGCGCGATCGACCTCGGCCAGCGCGCGCGGCGTGCCCCGCCGGACATATTGCTGGAGATAGGCCGGGTTGCGCCCGATGACGCGCGACAGCGCCGCGAACCCCACGTCGTGCGCGGCCATCAGCCCTTCCAATGCAGTGCGTTGCGCATCGCCATCCATGCTTGTCCCAATAGCAATAGGAATTTTCCTAGACAAGTAGGATTTGGAGAACAAAACAGGATCACATTGAGCGACTCGCGGCGGAGGAGACCCAGGCAATGTCGGTGCAATGGAAGATCGAGAAGTTTCTGCGGGCATCCGAAATGTCCGCCACACGCTTCGGTCGGCTGGCGGCGGGTGATCCGCGGCTGGTCAAGGACCTGCGCCGGGGGCGCGAGCCGCGTCCGGCCCTGGTCGCGCGGATCGAGGCGTTCCTCGATGCGCAGGACGACTCGCTGTGAGCCGCGGGCCGGATGCAGCGACGCTGCTGGTACGCGCGCTGGCCGCAAGCGCGGCGCGCGCCGGAGTCCCGGTGGTGGTGACCCTGGCCGATTCGACCCGCTGGGCCAGCGCGACCTTTACCGGCGGGCGTCACCGAGTGTCGCTGGCCGGGCCGGCGGGTGCGGCGCTCGACGCCTGGCTCGCAGCGCTTCCGGGCAGCGACGTGCCGCTACGCGGGCATCTGATCGCCGATCTGGTCGTCGGCGCGGCGCAGGACGGCGCTATCCCGATCGAGGCGCTGACCGTGGAGGAACGGTGACCGCTCCCCGCGCGGTGTCAGGCGCGCCGCGCGAGGTTGCGCAGCGTGACCAGCGCCTCTTCCAGCCCGCGCTGCTGCTCGGGCTGGGGCGGCTGGCTGCGCGCCGGCGGCATCGTCTTCTCGATCCCGGTGGCGAGGCCCCGGCGGACCGCGCCGCGCTCGAGCCGTTCGAGCAAAGCATGGACCGAAGCCTCCGCCTCGGGCCGCGCAACCGCCTCGTCGCGCGGGCGGGGCCGCAGCGAGGGCGGCGGCGACGGGCGGCGGCAGGGCGGGCTCAGCGCGAAGATGTCGAAACGATCGCGGTCGTCATACTGCGCGGGCGCGGGCGTCGGGCGCAGCGGCTTGAGCGACAGCGGCGGCGGCATCGGCACCGCCGGGATCGCCTGCGGGTCGAACGCCGCCAGCGGCTGTTCGAGATCGTCGGGCAGCGCCTGCTCGGCGGGCATGGCCTCTACCGCGACCGGCTCCGGCACAGCCTGTGCCACCGCGACGGCGTCAATGGACGGGGCCGGCGAGACACCGCGAGAAGCCTCAACTTCGTAAACTTCGCCTCCGGCGCGCACCTCGAGAAACGGCGTCCCCAGGTCACGCATCGCCCGCAGCGGCGGGCGCGGCGGGGCATCGGGATGCGCATCCGCGCGGCGGATCACCGGCGTCGGCAGGTCGCCGAAATGGACGTCGTCGTCCGGCGCTTCCGCTACGCCACCGCCCGTCGCCACGACCACCAGCAGCCAGGCAAACCCCGCGACGAACAGCCCGACGCCCAGCGCGACCAGCGCCCGCGCGGTCATCCCCAGCGGCGGCTCGGCGGCGGCGATCACGGAGGGCAGCCCGCTTTCGGTCACCAGGCTTTCGAGCGTCGCGCCCGGCATCGCCGCCACGCCGATCGCCGCAAGCACGCCCAGCACCGTCGCCGCAAGCGGCGCGCTGCGGAGTCTCATGCCTTCACCACGGGCGTTCGGGACGGCGAGTCGTTCATCGCCCCGGACATTGCGAGCCTTTGGTAAACAGACTCATAACGCGCGACATTTACCGACCAGTTGCGCTCGGCCTCGACAAAGGCGCGCGCACGGTTGCGCCGCGCCTCCCACTGGTCGCGGCCCGAGAACAGCGCCGCGATCGACCGCGCCAGCGCCCTGGGGTCGTCGGGTGCGAACAGCGTGCCGGTGTCGCCGTCGCGGATCAGCTCGCGATGCCCGCCCACGTCCGACGCCGCGACCAGCCGCCGCTGCGCCATCGCCTCCAATGGCTTGAGCGGAGTCACCAGTTCGGTCAGCCGCATCCGCTTGCGGGGGTATACCAGCACATCGACCACGCTATAGTAACGCTCGACGTCGTGATGCGGCACCCGCCCGACGAATTTGATCCGGTCGGCGACCGGCGACGCGGCGGCCTGTGCGCGCAACGCCGCTTCCGCCGGGCCACCGCCGACCAGCACGAGATGCATCGACGGGCGCGACGCGACCAGCGCGGGCATCGCGTCGATCAGGTTGTCGAGCCCTTCATAATCATAGAAGCTGCCGATGAACCCGATCGTCTCGGCGCCCGTGACCCCCAGCTCCGCCGCCAGCGCGGCATCGTGCGGCAGCGGCTCGCCGAACAGCGTCAGGTCGACGCCGTTGGGCGACACAAAGATCTTGGCGGCGTCGATCCCGCGCCGGACCAGGTCGCCGCGCAGCCCTTCGCAGATCACTGCGACCGCCTGCGCCTTGCGCACCGCGCGCGTCTCCAGCGCCTTGGTGATTCGGTATTTCAGGCTGGCTTCGCGCCCGGTGCCGTTGCCGACCGCCGCATCCTCCCAGAATGCGCGAATCTCGTAGAGCAAGGGCAGCCCCAGCCGCTGCGCCACGCGCTGCCCCGCCATCGCGTCGAGCACCGGCGAATGCGCGTGGAGGATGTCGGGGCGAAAGTCGCGCGCCACCGCCTCGATGCGCCGCGCAAAGGCGCGCACTTCGCGCCACTCGCCGAGCGGAGGCGGTGCGGGCCGGGTCGGCGCAGTGCGGTGGAAGTGCAGCCCGTCGACGACCTCGTCCGTCGCCGGGCTCTCGCCATGCCGCGGCCCGGTGACCGCCGCCACTTCCCACCCCCGCGCGATCTGCGCCTTCAGGATCGCCCGCGTTCGGAACGTATAGCCGCTGTGGAGCGGCAGGCCGTGGTCGAGGATATGCAGGATGCGCATGGCTGCGCTCTGCCATGCAGTCCCTTAACGGCGCGTCAACTGCAAGAGAGTAGAGCGGCGCGAACAAGGAGCGGTTCGCAGGGCATGATCGACAATATCTCGCTGCTGGTCAGCCATGGGCTGATGATGCTCGCTGCGATTCAGCTGCTGCGCCGCCCCGATCTCGATCACGAGCCGAGCCCGCGCGATCGGCCGCCCGCAAGGAAGCGCCGCTGGGGCAAGCCCGGTGCGTGACTATGCCTTCATCCTGTTCCTCGTCGCGCTGCTGGGCATGGGCTTTCGCAAGCCGTTCCTGTTCGTGCTGGCCTATGCCTATATCGACATCGTCTCGCCCCAGCGGCTGACCTATTTGCTGCTCAATTCGGTGCCGATCTCGCTGATCGCAGTCGGGTTGGCGGTGGCGGGGTGGCTGGCGGTCGACGACAAGCGCGACGTGCGCGTCGCCCCGCGCCAGTTGCTGATCCTCGCGCTCCTCGGCTATTGCTTCTGGACGACGATCCACGCCGATTTTCCTTTGGAAGCCAAGGACAAATGGGATTGGGTGTGGAAGGCGCTCGCTTTCGCCGCCTTCCTCCCCCTGACGCTGCGCACCAAATTGCGGATCGAGGCGCTGCTGCTGTTCATGACGCTGTCGGCGGCATCGATCATCATCACCGGGGGCTTGAAGACCGTGCTGTCGGGCGGCGGCTATGGCGAGTTGAACCTGATGGTCTCCAATAATTCGGGGCTGTACGAGGGGTCGACGATCTCGACCGTGGCGATCGCGATCATCCCGCTGATCCTGTGGTTCACCCGCCACGGCACGATCTTCCCCCCCGATTGGCGCGTGAAGACGATCGCTTATGCGCTCGTCTTCGCCTGCCTGCTGATCCCGGTGGGCACCTCGACGCGCACCGGGCTGCTCTGCATCGTCCTGCTCGCGCTGCTGATGCTGCGCGATTCGAAGCGCAAGGTCGCCTATATGACGGCGCTGGCCTGTGCCGGGCTGCTCGCCATCCCCTTCCTCCCCGCGTCGTTCACCGAGCGGATGGGGACGATCAAGACCTATCAGGGCGATGCGTCGGCCTCGACTCGGCTCGCGGTGTGGCAATGGACGATGGACTATGCCCGCGCGCACCCGATGGGCGGCGGGTTCGAGGCCTATCGCCAGAACCGCATCCGCTACGAAAAGGTTAGCGCGCGCGAAGTCGGCGGCCAGATCGAGATCCAGCGCAGCATGGAGATCGACAAGGCGCGCGCCTATCACAGCGCCTATTTCGAGATGCTGGGCGAACAGGGCTATCCGGGCCTCGCGCTGTGGCTGGTCCTCAACCTGGCCGGGCTGGTGCGGATGGAGGTGCTGCGCCGTCGCTATCGCCACCCCCGCCCGGACGAGCAATGGGTCGCCCCGCTCGCCTCCGCGCTCCAGAGCGCGCACCTCATCTACCTGCTCGGCGCGACCTTCATCGCGATCGCGTTCCAGCCCTTTGTCTATATGCTGATCGGCGCGCAGATCGGGCTCGACACCTATGTCGCGCGCAAACGCGCCGAAGCGACAGCGGGAGGATGGCACACGCCCCGGCGCGGCGCGGCGCCGGCATGATGGGCGAGTTGCGCGCGCTCACCGCCATGCGCGGCATCGCCGCATGGCTGGTGGTGCTCTTCCACCTCCGACACGCGCTGATCGGCGTGCCCGCGCCGCTGATGGCGGTGTTCGCGCATGGCTATCTCGCGGTCGATTTCTTCTTCCTGCTTTCGGGGCTGGTGATCTGGCTGAGCTATGCCGATCGGGTGCGCAGCGGCGGCTGGGCCGCGGTGCCCCAATTCCTGCGGCGGCGCGTCGCGCGGATCTGGCCGCTGCACCTCGTCATGCTGGGCGGCGCGGTCGCGCTGGCGCTGGCGATGCGCGCGACCGGGCGGGCGGCGCCCGACTTCCCGTTCGCCGAACTGCCGCTGCACCTGCTGCTGCTCCAGAATTGGGGCTTCACCGATGCGCTCGCCTGGAACGTCCCCGCCTGGTCGATCTCGTGCGAGCTGGCCGCCTATCTGGTCTTTCCACTCCTCGCCTTCGCCATCGACTGGCGGCGGGTGCCCAGCATCGCGCTGGCAGCGATCGGCATCGCGCTGCTGCTGGCGCTGCACGGCCTCTTCGCATCGCACGGCGCGACGCAATTGGGGCAGGCCATCCCACGGCTCGGCGTCGCGCGGTGCATCCTCGAATTCGGCTGCGGGACGATCGTCGGCGCGCTGTGGCTGCGCTGGCGAGCGACGTGGCGCACCCCCGCCGCGCTGGCGGGGCTGGTCGCGATCCTGCTCGCCACGAGCTGGATCGGCGGCGTGCTACCCGAAACGCTGGCGATGCCCGCCGCCTTCGCCGCCGCGCTGCTGGCACTGGCGCTCACCGCCGGGCGCACGGGCAACCCGCTGGAGGGCGCAGCGCTCCACTATCTCGGCATGATCAGCTACGCGACCTATCTCAGCCACTATCTGCTCTGGTTCACGTTCAAACTCGCCTTGGTCGAAGACCCGCGCGCCGTAGGCTGGCCGCTGATCGGGCTCTACCTGCTGCTCGTGCTGGGCGCGTCGATAACGCTCTACCATCTGGTCGAACGCCCCGCGCAGCGCTGGCTGAGCGGAAGCGCCTCGAACGTCAGAAAGAAAGATTTTTCGCGCAAAGACACAAAGGCGCAAAGAGAAAGGGCATCTTAACGACCTGCGCCTTCTTCTTCTATCTTAGCGCCTTTGTGTCTTTGCGCGAAAAAATCTTCTCAAAATCACACAAAGTCACAAAGACACGAAATAGAAAAAGCCTTCCTAACTTCGTGCCTTCGTGGCTTTGTGTGAGAAAAATCTCAAAAAAACTATGCGACGAGGATATTAAGCAGCCACAGCCATCGCCTCCTCCAGCGCCGCCAGCACCGCACGATTGAACGCCGGGATATCCCCCGGATTGCGGCTGGTGATCAAATTGCCGTCGACCACCACTTCCTCGTCCACCACATGCGCGCCGGCATTGGCCAGGTCGGTCCGCACCGACGGCCAGCCCGTCACCCGGCGCCCGGCGACGGCATCGGCTTCGACCAGCAGCCACGGCGCGTGGCATATCGCCGCCACCGGCTTGCCGGCATCGACAAAGGCGCGGATGGTCTCGATCACGCGCGGCTCCATCCGCAGCGTGTCGGGATTATGGACCCCACCCGGCAGCACCAGCGCATCGAACTGCCCCGCCTCGACCTGGTCGATCGTCGTGTCGGGGGTGATGCTGTCGCCCTTCTCGCCGCCCTTTTCGCCGGTGATGGCATCGGTCTTGAGCGATGCCAGCGTCAGCCGGACCCCCGCGTCGAGCAGCGCCTGGCGCGGCTCGAACAGTTCGTCCTGCTCGAAGCCATCGGTTGCAATCATCAGCACGCGTGCGCTGGACAAATCGGCCATGGGAATTTCCTTTGAATAGGGGAGCTTTCCCAAAGAACGGCTGCACATCCCCGCAGGTTCCTCCGCCCGTCCTGCACAGGGCTCGGAACGAAGCGGGTCGCATATGCATTCCACGCCCACCTGCGAGGATGTCCATGGCCAACGACGACATCGTCTATGTCGAGATTCGACAGGACGGGCAAAAAACCGGGATCACCCGCCGCAAGATGCGCCATGGCTGGGGCTATTGGGATGCGTCGGGGGCGCGGATCACCGACCGCGACGAGATCGACCGGCTCAATCGCATCGGGCTGCCGCCTGCGTATCGCGACGCATGGTTCTGCCCCGATCCCAATGGGCATATCCAGGCGGTCGGCTGGGACGACAAGGGGCGCAAGCAATATCGCTACCACACCGGCTTTCGCGAGGCGCAGGAGGCGGCCAAGTACGATCGTTGCGGCGCATTCGGCCGCCGCCTGCCGCGGCTGCGCGCCCGCGTCGAACAGGATTTGAAACGCCGCGGGCTGTGCAAGGACAAGGCCGTCGCCGCGGTCGTCCGGCTGCTCGATCTCGGCACGATCCGCGTGGGGAACGAAAGCTATGCGCAGGCGAACAAGAGCTTCGGCGCGACGACGCTGCGCAAGCGCCACGCCACCGTCACGGGGCGCGCGCTCAAGCTCCAGTTCCGCGCCAAATCGGGCAAACTGCGCGTCATGACGATCACCGACGGCACGCTCAGCCGCTTCGTCAAACGCTGCCAGGACCTGCCCGGCCAGCATCTGTTCCGCTGGCTCGACGACGCGGGCGAGAGCCACCCCGTCACCTCGTCCGACGTCAATTGCTATATCCGCGAGGCGACCGGCGACGCCTTCTCCGCGAAGCATTTCCGCACCTGGGGCGCGAGCGTGCTGGCGTTCGAGGCGCTGGCCTGTGCCGAGGGCTATGTCGGGATCAAGGCGATGCTGGAGCCCGTGACCGCCGCGCTGGGCAACACGCCGTCGATCGCGCGCAAATCCTATGTCCATCCGCTGCTGGTGGCGCTGGCCAAGGACAAGGGGGCACAGGCGGCGTTCCGCGAAGGGTTGCGGCTACCGCGCACCACGCGGTACCTGAGCCGCTTCGAACGCGGGTTGATCGCGTTTCTGGACGACGAGACGGCCCACGCGCCGCAAGCAAAGGCAGCCTGACCGCGCATGACCAACAAAACGGCCCCGATCCTGCCCAAGGTCGATCTCGAAACGCACACCCAGTCCTTTTTCCGCGACTCCACCTTCTGGGTGGAGGAGCATTGGCTGCAGATCCTGATCGCGTCGGGCGTCGCGTTCGGCATCGTGCTGCTGCTCCACCTGGTCCGGTCCTGGGGCACGCGGCTGTGCCGGCGGGGGCATGGCGTCGCAAACTGGTATGCGATCTTCGGTCGCGCCGTCGCGAAGACGAGCAACTTCTTCATCATCATGGTCGCGATCCGGCTGGTAACGACCTATGCCGATCCGCCCGCCGCGGTGGTCACCACATCGACCTTCCTGTTCACGATCGCCGCGGTGTTCCAGGCGGCGATCTGGGCGCGCGAAGTCATTTTCGGGCTGATCGAGCACCGCACCAGCGGCGAGGACGAACGCGCCGCCGGGCTGGCCAGCGCGCTGGGGATCATCCGGCTGCTGGTCACCTTCGTGCTGTTCGCGATCGCGCTGGTGATGGTGCTGTCGAACCTCGGGGTGAACGTCACCGGCCTCGTCGCCGGTCTCGGCGTCGGCGGCATCGCCATCGGTCTGGCCGCGCAGGGCATTTTCGGCGACCTGATCGCGGCGCTGTCGATCCTGTTCGATCGCCCGTTCCGGGTGGGCCATAACATCAGCTACGACCAGACGACGGGGACGGTCGAGGGCATCGGGCTGAAGTCCACGCGCATCCGGTCGTTCGACGGCGAGCTGCGGATCATCTCGAACCGCCAGTTGCTCGACAAGGAAATCCAGAACATCTCCGACCGGAACCATATCCGGCTGAAGTTCATGCTCGGCGTCGCCTATGAGACGCCCCCCGACACGCTCGACCGCATCCCCGAAATGCTGCGACAGATCGCCGAGGCGCATGGCGGCAATGCCGTGCGCGGGGGCTTTGCGGCGTTCGGCGCGAGCACGCTCGACTATGAATATATCGTCGAAATGCCTAGCGGCGACTGGCCCACCGCCCATGCCGCGCGCGATCGGATCGCGACCGACCTGCTGCGCCATTTCACCGCCGCCGGCATCGCCTTCGCCTATCCCACCCAGACGAGCTACGCCGCCGCCCCCGACGGCACGATCATCATGCCCTATCCCGATGTCCAGCCGGTGATGCGCGTCGACAAGGAGCCCGGCGAGCGATAGCGCCGCCGGGACCGCCATGTACAAACGGAAGTTCCTCCTCGCCGACCCCGCCGAGCCGGCCACCCCCACCCCGCCCGCCAAGCCCGATACGGCGCCACGGCCCGCCAGGCCGCTGAGCCAGAGTGTATCGGACAACCCCCAGACCCGCGCCCGGATCGAGGCCGCGGCAGTCGCGGTGATGGGCGACGGCGCGAAGCTGACGCATGATGCCGTCGCCGAGCGCGCCGGCATCTCCCGTCGCACCGTCTATCGCTATTTCCCCGACCAGACGGCGCTGCGTCAGGGCGCCTGGAAGCAGCTGGCCCCCGCCGGCGGGATACCGCAAACGCTCGACCAGCTGCTCGGCGAAATGCGCGCGCGCTTCGCGCAGTTCGACGCCAATGCGCCTGCGATGACCGTGGCGATGGCCAGTGCCGAGGGTCGCGCGATCCGCAACGCAGTCACGCCCGATCGCGTCGCGGCCTATCGCGCGATGCTCGACGCGCCCAGCCGGGCACTGCCCGAACCCGATCGCACGCTGGCCGTCGCAGCCGTGCAGCTGCTGTCGAGCGAGGTGGCATGGCGCGAGATGCGCGATCAATGGGGCCTGACCGGCGACGCGATCGGGATCGCCTGCCGCTGGGCGGTCGAGGTGCTGCTGGCCGACCTGCGAAAGCGCGGCGACGCACCGCTGACCGCGGGCCCCGCCTGACCCCTTCGCCGGTTTTTGAACATCGGGTCTGGGCATCAGGGGCATGGCTTACGCTAGGGAACCCGGTAGTTTCGGGTTTTCGGTCGGCTCAGGCTTGCAGAGGCGGTGCCTCCATCCCTAGATGGGCGAACCGGCGTGCCGGAACGGGAGTCGAATCGCGTGGAGAGCATCACCGTCGAGCAGATGGCCGGACGCGTCGGCACCACTTGGGTGTCCGACTGGGTAGAGGTGACACAGGCGATGATCGCCACGTTCGCCGATGCGACCGGCGATCACCAGTTCATCCATGTCGACCCCGAACGCGCCGCGCAGACGCCGTTCGGCGGGACGATCGCGCATGGTTTCCTGTCGCTGTCGCTGATGCCGATGCTGGCCGCGCGCAGCGGCGCGCCGTCGATCACGGGCGCGACGATGGGAGTCAATTACGGCGGCAACAAAGTCCGCTTCCTCACCCCCGTCCGCTCGGGCAAGCGCGTCCGCGGCCGCTTCACGCTGCGCAAATTCGTCGAGCGCAAGCCCGGCGTGTGGGAGCAGGTCCAGGACTATACGCTCGAGATCGAAGGCGAGGACAAGCCCGCGCTGATCGCCGAGTGGATCGCGTTGATCTACGTTTAACCCTTCTCCCCCTGCCCGCTTGCGGGAGGGGGTCGGGGGGTGGGCACCCGCCCTCCACGAAATCACCGCCCGTGGATAGCGGGCGCCCACCCCCAGCCCCTCCCGCACGCGGGAGGGGAGCAACGAAAAGGAAGCTCCCATGCGCTCCGCAGTCATCGTCTCCACCGCCCGCACCCCGATCGGCCGCGCCTATCGCGGCGCGTTCAACAATCTGCCCGCCCCCACGCTGGGCGCCGCCTCGATCCGCGCCGCGGTCGAGCGCGCCGGAATCGATCCGGGCGAAGTCGACGACGTGATCTTCGGCGCCGCGCTGCAACAGGGGCACCAGGGCGGCAACATCGCCCGCAACGCGCTGCTCCGCGCCGGGCTGCCGGTATCGGTCGCGGGCATGTCGGTCGATCGCCAATGCGCCTCGGGGCTGATGGCGATCGCCACCGCCGCCAAGGAGATCATCACCGACAATATGGACATCGCGATCGGCGGCGGCGTCGAATCGATCAGCCTGGTCCAGACGCCCCAGATGCGTGTCGCCGCCGACCCCGAACTGCTCGCGATGCACGGCGACATCTACATGCCGATGCTCCAGACCGCCGAGGTCGTGGCGCAGCGCTACGGCATCGGTCGCGACCGCACCGACGCCTATGCCCTCCAGTCGCAACAGCGCACCGCCGCCGCCCAGGCAGCGGGCAAGTTCGACGATGAGATCGTGCCGGTCACTGCGACGATGAACCTCGTCAACAAGGAAACCAAGGAAGTCACCACCAAGGAAGTGACGCTGTCCAAGGACGAGGGCAACCGCGCCGACACCACGCTGGAGGGGCTTCAGTCGCTCAACCCCGTGCTGCCGAACGGCACGATCACCGCGGGCAATGCCAGCCAGTTGTCCGACGGCAGCTCCGCCTCCGTGCTGATGGAGGAAAAGCTCGCCGAGAAGCGCGGGCTCCAGCCGCTGGGCCGCTATGTCGGCATGGCGGTGGCGGGGACCAAGCCCGACGAGATGGGCATCGGCCCGGTCTTTGCGATCCCCAAGCTGCTCGAACGCTTCAACCTGAAGATGGACGATATCGGCCTGTGGGAGCTGAACGAGGCGTTCGCGGTGCAGGTCCTCTATTGCCAGGACACGCTCGGCATCCCGAACGAACTGCTCAACGTCAATGGCGGCGCGATCTCGATCGGCCACCCTTACGGCATGAGCGGCGCCCGGATGACCGGCCATGCGCTGATCGAGGGCAAGCGTCGCGGCGCGAAATATGTCGTCGTCACGATGTGCGTCGGCGGCGGCATGGGCGCCGCCGGGTTGTTCGAAGTCCTGTAAACCGCGTTTCGGGCGCGCCCGCCGCGGCGCGCCCGGATACATGCCCGCAGCCCCGCCGGTTCTTGTTGCTTCTCCACAACTTGTTAGCGATACCAGTCGCGAACCCCGAAAACGGGGCCGTTTGGAGGGGGCCAACATGGCCGAGGGCGTGGCGCTGCTGGCCGATATTGGTCGGCAATCGGTTCAGTTCGGACTGACCGGCGGTGACGCCGGGCAGGCTCCCCGCGACGTCCGCAAATTCCTGACCGCCGAACATCCGACCTTCACCAGCGCGCTGGTCGCCTATCTCACCGATCTGGGGCTGCGCGACGCGCGGCTACCCAGCGTGCTGGCGGTCGCGGGGGCGGCACGCGGCGACCTGATCAACCTGACTGGCAGCCGCTGGTATATTTCGCTCGCCGGAGTCGAGGCGGTGCTGCGCATGCCGCCGCGTGCGCTGAACGAATGCGCCGCCAATGCACTCGCGCTGACGATGCTGCCAAGCGGGGCCTTCCTGTCGCTCCACGGCCCCGCCCCCAAGCCTGTCGCGCCAGGCGGCAATTACCTCGTCCTCGGCCCGGGTACGGGCATGGGCGTCGCGGCCCTGGTCAGCGCGGACGACCGGCTGCTGCCGGTGCAGAGCGAGGCCGGGCACATGGCCTTTGCCGCGCAGACCGCCGAAGAGCACGCCTTCGCCCGCCATTGCGCCGCGAACGGGCACCCGCTGGACGTCGAGACGCTGCTCAGCGCCAGGGGGCTCCAGCTCGCTTATGCCGCGCTGTCGGGGGGCAAGATGCTCGCCCGGCCCGAAGACGTCACCCGCGGCGTCGGGCGCGATCCGGCGAGCACCGCCGCGGTGCGGATGTTCTGCGAGCATCTCGGCGCCTTTGCCGGCGATCTGGTGCTCGCATTCGGTGCGTGGGACGGCGTGTTCCTGACCGGGGCGATCGCCCGGGCGCTGCTCCCGCAGCTCAAGGACCCCGGTTTCCGCCGCCGTATGGAAGCCAAGGCCGCGTTCCGCCGCCAGCTCGCCGAAGTCCCCGTCGCGCTCGTCACCCGCAGCGACCTGGAACTGCTCGGCGCCGCCGCCGCATATGCGGGCAGCTAAATAGCGGAAACCAAAGCGACCCGGTTCGTTATCCTGCCGAAACCCATTCGACAGGAGAAGATCATGGCCGACACCACCGAACTCAAAAAGGCGCTCTGGGACAGGATGTCCGCCAGCCCGTTCCTGATGGTCGGCCTCACCAGCGGCGGCCATAGCGAGCCGCTGACCGCGCAGCTCGATCCCGATCAGGTCGACACGCTGTTCTTCTTCGTCGGCAAGGACAATCGGCTGGCACCCGGCGGCCCGGCGATGGCGCAGTTCGTGTCGAAAGGGCATGACTATTTCGCCTGCCTCGCCGGCACCGTCCGAATCGACAATGACCGCGCGATGATCGACAAGCTCTGGAACAACCAGGTCGAGGCCTGGTTTCCCGAAGGCAAGCAGGACCCGAACCTTGCGCTGATCCGCTTCGACATCGACGATGCCGAGCTGTGGCAATCCGACATATCGCTGACCGGCAAGGTCAAGATGATGTTCGGCGGCACGATCCGCGCCAGCGAATCGGGCAGCCATGCCAAGGTGCCGACCACCGCGGAATCCTGATCCCCCATCGCTGAAACGCGCCGCGCGCCATTGACCGCGCGCGGCGCTCGCGCGATGCCCGCTGCATGGGTCCATCGCTCGCGCACCGCATCCGCACCGAAGCCCATGCCGTATGGCTCGCCGTGCGCGACCCCCGCACGCCGATGCCGGCGCGGCTGTTCGGCCTGTTGGTCGCGGCCTATGCGCTCTCGCCGATCGACCTGATCCCCGATTTCATTCCCGTGCTCGGCCTTCTCGACGACATCGTGCTGATCCCCATTGGCGTGTGGCTGTTCGAAAAGATGGTCCCGCCCGCCCTGCTCGCCGAATATCGCGCCGTCGCCCGGGCCGAGACACAATATCCGGTGAGCGTCGCCGGAATCGCCATCGTCGTCGCGATATGGGGTGTCCTTGCCTATACGCTGTGGAGCCTTGCGGCGTGGATCTATGACTGAGCGCAAGGGGGGCAAACGTCCTGCGGCCTCGCGTTGCAGTGCCGGAGAGCTTGTGGCCGGTCCCGGAACCTTGCCGATGCTGCGTCGAGTCGGGTTGCATAGGCGGTCACCCGATGCTAGCAGCCCGCCAACCCATCGGGCGCGCCTCCCGGCGCTGCCCTGTACGTGCATGGGGCCAACTCCGAACCCTCCGAGAGGAACGTAATCGCGTGGAGAATTCCGGCGGTATCCAGGCCAGCCTAAGCGGACGCTACGCAACCGCCTTGTTTGCGCTCGCGCGCGACGCGCACACGCTGCCCCAGGTCGAGGCGAGCCTCGCCACGGTGCGCGCGGCGCTCGACGAGTCGCCCGATTTCAAGGCGCTGACGTCCAGCCCGCTGATCGGTCGCAAGGACGCGGGCAAGGCGATCGCCGCCACCGCGCCGGTGCTCGGGCTCGATGCGACGACGACCAGCTTCCTCGGCGTCCTCGCCGAGAATCGCCGGCTGAACCAGCTTCCCGCGATCATCCGCGCCTTCCGCCAGCTCGCGGCGCAGCATCGCGGCGAGACCACGGCAGAAGTCGTCTCCGCCCATCCTCTCGACGCCGCCCAGGTCGATGCGCTCAAGCAGCAGCTTCGCACCCGCACCGGGCGTGACGTCACCGTCGACCTGTCGGTCGATCCCTCGCTCCTCGGCGGGCTGGTCGTGAAGATCGGCAGCCAGATGATCGATTCGTCGATCCGGACCCGCTTGAACTCCCTCGCGCACGCGATGAAAGGCTGAAGGCTAAGACAATGGATATCCGCGCCGCAGAAATCTCGAAGGTCATCAAGGACCAGATCGCCAATTTCGGCACCGAGGCCCAGGTTTCGGAAACCGGCCAGGTGCTCAGCGTCGGTGACGGCATCGCGCGCATCCACGGGCTGGACAATGTCCAGGCCGGTGAGATGGTCGAATTCTCGAACGGCATCCAGGGCATGGCGCTCAACCTCGAGGCCGACAATGTCGGCGTCGTGATCTTCGGCTCGGACGCCGAGATCAAGGAAGGCGACACCGTCAAGCGCACCGGCACCATCGTCGACGTCCCCGTCGGCAAGGGTCTGCTGGGCCGCGTCGTGGACGGCCTCGGCAACCCGATCGACGGCAAGGGCCCGATCGTCGCCGAGAAGCGCAGCCGCGTCGAAGTCAAGGCACCGGGCATCATCCCGCGCCAGTCGGTCAGCGAGCCGATGCAGTCGGGCCTGAAGGCGATCGACGCCCTCGTCCCCGTCGGCCGTGGCCAGCGCGAACTGATCATCGGCGATCGCCAGACCGGCAAGTCGGCCGTCGCGATCGACACCTTCATCAACCAGAAGACCGTCAACGCCGGCACCGATGAGAGCAAGAAGCTCTATTGCGTGTACGTCGCCGTCGGCCAGAAGCGCTCGACCGTCGCACAGCTCGTCAAGACGCTCGAAGAAAACGGCGCGATGGAATATTCGATCGTGGTCGCTGCGACCGCGTCGGAGCCCGCCCCGCTTCAGTTCCTCGCGCCTTACACCGGCACTGCGATGGGCGAGTATTTCCGTGACAACGGGATGCACGCGCTGATCGTGTTCGACGATCTGTCGAAGCAGGCCGTGGCCTATCGCCAGATGTCGCTGCTGCTGCGCCGCCCGCCGGGCCGCGAAGCCTATCCCGGCGACGTCTTCTATCTCCACAGCCGCCTGCTCGAGCGCGCCGCGAAGATGAGCGACGCGAACGGTGGCGGCTCGCTCACCGCGCTGCCGATCATCGAGACGCAAGCCGGCGACGTGTCGGCCTATATCCCGACCAACGTGATCTCGATCACCGACGGCCAGATCTTCCTCGAAACCGACCTGTTCTTCGCGGGCGTCCGCCCGGCGATCAACGTCGGTCTGTCGGTGTCGCGCGTCGGCTCGGCGGCACAGACCAAGGCGATGAAGAAGGTCTCGGGCTCGATCAAGCTCGAGCTCGCCCAGTATCGCGAAATGGCCGCCTTCGCCCAGTTCGGCTCGGACCTCGACGCCTCGACTCAGCGCCTGCTGAACCGCGGCGCGCGCCTGACCGAGCTGCTCAAGCAGCCGCAGTTTTCGCCGCTGCCGTTCGAAGAGCAGACCGTGTCGATCTTCGCAGGCACCCAGGGCTTCCTGGACAGCGTGCCGGTGCAGGACGTGGTCCGCTACGAGCAGGCGATGCTGACCGAGATGCGCACCAGCCACGCCGACATCCTGACTGCGATCCGCGAGAGCAAGGACCTCAAGGACGACGTCCGCGACAAGCTCAAGGCCGCGCTGACGGCGTTCGCGAAGACCTTCGCGTAACCCATGCGTCACCCCGGCGAAAGCCGGGGCCTCGGGCCGCACGCACACGGCCTGGGGAATGCGGTTCCGGCCTTCGCCGGGATGACGAAGAAGGAAGAAAATGGCCTCTCTCAAGGCACTCAAGGTCCGCATCGGCTCGGTGAAGTCGACGCAGAAGATCACCAAGGCGATGAAGATGGTCGCCGCCGCGAAGCTGCGCCGTGCGCAGGAAGCGGCGGAGGCCGGGCGTCCCTATGCCCAGCGCCTCGAGAGCGTCGTCGCGAGCCTCGCGTCGAAGGTCACGGTGAGCGAATCTTCGCCGAAGCTGCTCGCGGGCACCGGCAAGGACCAGGTCCAACTGCTCGTCGTCGCGACCAGCGACAAGGGTCTGGCCGGCGCGTTCAACTCGAACATCGCCCGCCTGGCCCGCCGGCGCGCGCAGGAGCTGGAGGCCGAGGGCAAGACGGTCAAGATCTACACGATCGGTCGCAAGGGCCGCGCGGTGCTCAACCGCCTCTTCCCCAAGAACATCGTCCATTCGATCGAGCCCGGCGATCTCGGCAAGCTGACCTTCGCCGATGCGCGTGGCTATGCCGACGACCTGATCGCCCGCTTCGAAGCCGGTGAGTTCGACGTCGCGACGCTCTTCTATTCGAACTTCAAGTCGGTGCTGACCCAGGAGCCGACCGAGCAGCAGCTCATCCCGGTCGCGGTCCCCGCCGCCGCCGCACCCGCGGTCGGCGCCACCGCCGACGCCGCCGTCACCTATGAGCCCGACGAGGAATCGATCCTCGCCGACCTGCTGCCGCGCAACGTCGCGGTCCAGCTTTATCGTGCGATGCGCGAGAACGCTGCGTCCGAGCAGGGCAGCAAGATGACCGCGATGGACAACGCCACGCGCAACGCGGGCGATCTAATCAAGCGCCTGTCGATCCAGTATAACCGCGCCCGTCAGGCCGCGATCACGACCGAGCTGGTCGAAATCATCTCGGGCGCCGAAGCGCTCTGATGCGCCTGCCCGCCGCCCTTTTCCTCGCTGCGCTGGCACTCGCCGGCTGCGGTCGCGCGTCACAGGGCGATGCGGTGCGCAAGCAGGAAGAGGCACGGGCTGCCGAAGTCGCCAAGGCCACCGGCTGGGATCGCGCGTTCCAGCCCGACGTGGCAGTGGGCGCCGCGAACCAGTTCGGCTTCCGCCCATCGGCCTACACCGCAGCCAAGCAGGGCTTTGCCAGCGTCGGCGGGCCGGTGACGATCGCCAACAGCTATGCGAAGAAGCCCAGCACCATCGCCTTCGCGGCGACCGGTGGCGCGGCGGACAAGGTCGATTCGATCGCGTTCGACCTCGCGATCAACGATGCGGACAGCGCCGAGCTCGCCCGCACTCGCATGGCGGACCTCGTCCGCGATTATCTGTTCCAGTCGAAGATCGACGCCAAGCCCGTCCATGCCGCAATCGAAAAGGGTGCGCCTTCCAAGGGCACACTCGCGGGCACCGGCTATGCGATCGACGCGACGCCGCAGCACCTCACCGTGACTTTCACCAGAACCGGGGCTAATGCCCCCGCAAACAGCTAAGCCGCAAGGAAGCAGACGATGGCAACCGCCGCTGAAATCACCCGTCCGGGTACTACCAACAATGTCGGCCGCATCAGCCAGGTGATCGGCGCCGTCGTCGACGTCGCGTTCGAGGGCGAGCTGCCGGCGATCCTTTCGGCGCTGGAGACCGACAATAACGGCACGCGCCTCGTGCTCGAAGTCGCACAGCATCTGGGCGAGAGCACCGTCCGCACGATCGCGATGGACGCGACCGAGGGCCTGACCCGCGGCCAGACCGTCCGCGACACCGGCTCGCAGATCCGCGTCCCCGTCGGCCCCAAGACGCTGGGCCGCATCCTCAACGTCATCGGTGAGCCGATCGACGAGCGTGGCCCGGTCGATGCCGAGCTGACCTCGCCGATCCACGCCCCCGCCCCGCTGTTCGTCGACCAGTCGACCGAAAGCTCGATCCTCGTCACCGGCATCAAGGTGATCGACTTGCTCGCGCCTTATGCGAAGGGCGGCAAGATCGGCCTGTTCGGCGGCGCCGGCGTCGGCAAGACCGTGCTCATTCAGGAACTGATCAACAACATCGCCAAGGGCCATGGCGGCACCTCGGTGTTCGCCGGCGTCGGCGAGCGCACCCGCGAGGGTAACGATCTGTACCACGAGTTCCTCGACGCGGGCGTCATCGCGAAGGATGCCGACGGCAATGCGATCAGCGAAGGCTCGAAGGTCGCGCTGGTCTATGGCCAGATGAACGAGCCGCCGGGCGCCCGCGCACGCGTCGCGCTGTCGGGCCTGACGATCGCCGAATATTTCCGCGACGTCGAAGGCCAGGACGTGCTGTTCTTCGTCGACAACATCTTCCGCTTCACCCAGGCAGGCGCCGAAGTGTCGGCACTGCTGGGCCGCATCCCGTCGGCCGTGGGCTATCAGCCCACCCTGTCGACCGACATGGGCGCACTGCAGGAGCGGATCACCTCGACCAACAAGGGCTCGATCACGTCGGTCCAGGCCGTGTACGTCCCCGCCGACGATCTTACCGATCCGGCGCCGGCCACGTCCTTCGCCCATCTCGACGCGACGACCGTGCTCAACCGCGCGATCTCGGAACTTGGCATCTATCCGGCGGTCGATCCCCTCGATTCGACCAGCCGCGTTCTCGAACCCCGCGTCGTCGGCCAGGAGCATTACGAAACGGCCCGCGCCGTCCAGTCGATCCTCCAGAAGTACAAGTCGCTCCAGGACATCATCGCGATCCTGGGCATGGACGAGCTTTCGGAAGAAGATAAGCTCACGGTCAGCCGCGCACGCAAGATCCAGCGCTTCCTGTCGCAGCCGTTCCACGTCGCCGAAGTCTTCACCGGCATCCCCGGCGCGTTCGTGCAGATCGAGGACACGATCAAGTCGTTCAAGGCCGTGGTGAACGGCGAGTACGACCATCTGCCGGAAAGCGCCTTCTACATGGTCGGCGGCATCGACGACGCCATCGCCAAGGCCAAGAAGCTGGCCGACGAGGCGTAAAGCCTGTGGTTGAGATGCTGCTTGTACTCTCGGCGGTTGGAGGGTGGCTTTATATCCGCTCAAAATTCTCCGACGTGTACAAGCAGAACATCAGCATTCAACTTCAGCTGAATAGCCTGCGTGAGCAAATGGAAATACTCTCTGATCGCCCGGAAGCGGACCACAGTCTTCACGAGAAAATTGACCAGTTGGTGTGGGAAATCGACAACCGTCTTCCTCCATCAACAGATTATAACTCTGGCGATTAGAGCCTTAGGATAAAAAAGATGTCCCTCCACTTCGAACTCGTCACCCCCGAACGTCTCGTCCGCTCCGAGGACGTGCACATGGTCGTCGTCCCCGGCACCGAGGGCGATTTCGGCGTGCTGGAGGGCCATGCCCCGCTGATGAGCACCGTCCGCGACGGCACGCTCGAAATCTACAAGAGCGGCGCCACCACGCCCGAGACGATCCGCATCGAAGGCGGCTTCGCCGAGGTCAATGCGCGCGGGCTCACCGTGCTGGCCGAAAAGGCCGAATAAGCCGCTATTCGCCGGTGCGGTGGAAGGTCCAGCGCATCGGCTTGCTGCCATCGGCCAGCGATATTTCGGCCATCAGCGCAGCCCCCTCGCGCCAATAGCGCACGCGCTGCGGATAATCATGGGCGCGGTTCTCGAAGGTTATCGCATCCGCCGAGACCATGATCGCGCGAAAATCGGTAGGCGCCTGCCCGCGCGGCTCGGCGTGGAACACCAACACCCCGCCCTGCTGCGCAATCCGCATCGTCTCGCCGGGGCTGACCGCACCGTCGCGCCGAACCTCGGCAACTCCCGAAAGCCCGCCCTGCGGATCGCCCTCCCACCGCTCGCACATCTGCCGCCCGTTGGTGGGTGCGGTGCACCAGGTGCCGACCATCCATAGCGGCACCGGCGCGGAGGCGAGGATGACCGAAAAAAGCGCGCTCAACATAGCCTGAAGCTCCCACATCGCGAGATCGCGCACAACCGCCGTCGCTCAGATCGCGAGAGCGGCAGGCGGCTTGGGTGGGGTGGCCAGGCACACTGCCAGCGCGAACGCGATCAGCATGACGAAGCGCACGAAATGCAGCATCCCGTCCACCATGCTCATCGCCAGCAGGCAATCGAGCAGCATCACCATAGGCAGCAGGTCGCGGTTTCGCCGCGCCGCGCGATGGGCGAACCAGGTCGCGCCCGCCAGCAGCGCCAATGCCGCCACGGTCGCGACGATCCCCCAATTGAGCAGGAACTGCACGACGGCATTGTGCGGCTGGACATGGTAGAAACCATCCAGCGGCACCAGCCACCAGCTCGACGCCGCTCCCGTCCCGAACAGCGGATGCTGCACAAACACCCGCAGCGCCGAGGCCCAGAATATGTTTCGCCCGCTGCTAAAACCCGCCACCGACGCGCCGTCGCCGGGCATGTACATATAGAATTGCGGGTGGCCATACGGGGCGAGCGGAATCGCCAGCAGCGCCGCAGCAGCGAGGATCGGGAGCGCCTTCACCATCATCGCACGCACCGGCGGCGGCCCCGCGACTGCCCAGCCGCCCAGCATTGCCACGCCGCATCCCATCAGCGCCGCGCGGGTGCCGCTCCACATCATCAGCAGCGCGACCAGCGCGAACGCAGGATACAGCCAGCCCGGGCGCCGTCCGCCGGTCTCGCGCAGCCAGATGAGCCCCGCCAGGAATGCGGCGACTGCCCCCGTCCACGCCCCGAACAGGCGGCTCGAAATGAAGCCCGGCACCGCCGATCCCCAATCGATCACGCCCTGATGCCCGATCAGGTCGGCGGGCAGGATCAGGAAATGCAGCGCGATCGCCAGCACCATCGCTGCCAGCCCGGCGCTCAGCCACCCGCCAAATCGCCACGGATCGACTCCGCCCGCCGCGCGCACCAGATGAAATGCCGCCGCAGCGAAAAGCAGGTGCACCAGCCAGATCAGCGTAAACGCCAGTGACGTCGCGGGCCGCTGGGAAACAAAGGCCGAACTGATCCAGAAGCTGCCGACGAAAACCCACAGCGCCCAACGCAGCCAGCGCGGCCATTCCGCGAGGATCGTCCAAAGCTCCATCCCTTGTCGCCGCGCGCAGAGAAGGAAGCCGATCTCCGCGAGGACGAAAGGCAGTCCCAACTGGCGGGCGACTTCCCACGCTGGCGGACTGACGACCAGCGTGTAGGTCCGAAAGAGCAATGCGGCGGCCAGCGGCAGTATCAACCCCACTGCCACCGCGAGCATCTCGGCTGCGGACAATGCCCTGAGGCGAGCGAACGGCATGGTCGGTGGGACCCTATTCGGAACCGGCAACGTCATGCCGGCACTTCTACCCGAACAAGGTTAACGCCGCCTTCGCGTGCCGCCCGATGCGGTTAGCGAATTCTCAAGCCTTGCCCGCTACCCCTTCCGAATTCGCCTTTGATATCGGGTTTTAGATGAGCGCTTTCGGACGACGCAGCGGCCTTGGAGGTGGCACCGGCACGCGCCCCGCCTTTGGCGTCGCCCGGCCGATGCAGGGTCCCGGCCCTGCTCGCCCCGAGCCCCTGCCCGGCGGCGATCAGTTCCCGCCGCTCGGCAGCGTCCCGCTGCCCGGCGCCGCCACCTTCCCGCAAGGGATCGACGCACCATCCGTCAGCCCCGCCAGCAGCGAAGCGCTCCAGCGCCTCGCCGATCGCCAGGCGCAGTCGGGCGACGCCGGCGCGTCGCGGATGGAGGGGTTCGAGGCCTCGATCCACCGGATCAAGGAACAGGTCCTCCCGCGCCTGCTCGAACGCGTCGATCCCGAAGCGGCGGCGACGCTGACCAAGGACGAGCTGGCCGAGGAATTCCGCCCGATCATCGGCGAAGTGCTCGCCGAGCTGAAGCTGACGCTCAACCGCCGCGAGCAGTTCGCGCTCGAAAAGGTGCTGGTCGACGAACTGCTGGGCCTCGGCCCGCTCGAGGAACTGCTGTCCGACCCCGCAATCTCGGACATCATGGTCAACGGTCCCGAACAGACCTTCATCGAGCGCAAGGGCAAGCTCGAACTCGCCAATATCCAGTTCCGCGACGAGGAGCATCTGTTCCAGATCGCGCAGCGCATCTGCAACTCGGTCGGCCGCCGCGTCGACCAGACCACGCCGCTCGCCGACGCCCGGCTCAAGGACGGCAGCCGCGTCAACGTGATCGTGCCGCCGCTGTCCCTGCGCGGCACCGCCATCTCGATCCGCAAATTCTCCGCCAAGCCGATCACGCTCGACATGATGGCGCAGGGTGGATCGATGTCGCAGAAAATGGCGACGATGCTCAAGATCGCGGGCGCCAGCCGCTTCAACATCGTCATTTCGGGCGGCACCGGCTCGGGCAAGACGACGATGCTCAACGCGCTGTCCAAGATGATCGACCCCGGCGAGCGCGTGCTGACGATCGAGGACGCGGCCGAACTGCGGCTCCAACAGCCGCACTGGCTCCCGCTCGAAACCCGCCCCCCCAATCTGGAGGGTCAGGGGGAGATCACGATCCGCGACCTCGTCAAGAACGCGCTGCGCATGCGCCCCGATCGCATCATCCTGGGCGAAATCCGCGGCTCGGAATGTTTCGACATGCTCTCGGCGATGAACACCGGCCATGACGGATCGATGTGTACGCTCCACTCCAATTCCCCGCGCGAGGCGCTGGCGCGTATGGAGAACATGGTGATGATGTCGGACATCAAGGTGCCCAAGGAAGCGATCAGCCGCCAGATCGCCGATTCGGTCGATCTCATCATCCAGGTGAAGCGCCTGCGCGACGGGTCGCGCCGCGTGACCAACGTAACCGAAGTCATCGGCATGGAAGGCCCGGTGATCGTGACGCAGGAACTGTTCAAGTTCGAATATCTCGACGAAGGCACCGACGGCAAGATCATCGGCGAATATCGCTCGCAGGGCCTGCGCCCCTATACGCTCGACAAGGCCAAGCAATATGGCTTCGACCAGGCGTTGCTCGAAGCCTGCCTCTGACGCTCGCGCGGCGGCGCCGGATCGGCTAGGGTCTTGGTGTGTTTGCGTTGCTTTTCCCCGTGCTTGCCGCCGCCCAGTCGCCTGCGACTACACGGCTCGCCCCTGATGCCGAGGCGCAATGGGTCGCGTTCACGCTGAACCGCTATAACCAGATCCGCTTCACCCTCGATATTGGCGGGCGCCCGGCACGGGCGATCCTCGACACCGGGCTAAGCGACAGCGTCGTCAGCAGCGCCTTCGCCGCCGCTGCGGGCCTTCAGCCGCGGCGTCAGGTCCGCGCAAAGGCGATCGGCGGCGATGTCGCGGTGACCTGGGCCGATGCGCCCGCGATCCGCTTTGGCGGGGTGACGCGCAGCGGCGGGCGCGTCGGCATCCTCCCGCCACAGAGCGAGACGCGCTTCGAAATCGACGCGCTGATCGGCAGCGACATCCTCGGTTGCTGCGCGCTCGACATCGATTTCGAACGCCGCCGGTTCCGCATCCTGCCCAGCGGGCGGATTCCGTTTGCTGGGACCAGCGTGCCGTTGCGCCGCGGCACGTCGGGGCTGTATTTCGCGACGGCGACGCTCGCCGGAAAGCGGCTTTCGCCCGTGGTTGTCGATACCGGCGACGGCGCCTCGCTGACACTGGCGACCCCGGCTTGGGTCGCGACCGGCTATCGCGGATCGGCGGTTACCACCACGATCGGCTGGGGCATCGGCGGCGCCACCGTCACCGACACCGCCATCTTGCCCTCGCTGGAATTGGGCACCCTCCCCCCGCGCGAAAGCGAAGTGCGGATCGAGCCGCCGCGCGGCTTTCTCGACCGGATCGGCGTGGCCGCGCGGCTCGGCATGGGCACGCTGCAACGCTACCGCGTGCTGCTCGATCCCGCCGCCGGGCATATGGTGCTCGCACCCGGCCCCACCGCCACGACGTCCGCGATACGCTCGACCTCAGGCCTCTTGCTCGATTTCACCGGCACCGCGCTCCGCATCGTCCATGTCATGCGCGGCTCCCCCGCAGCGGCGGCGGGGCTGCGCGACGGCGATACGATCTGCGCTGCGGACGGCGTGGCGGTCGCCGAACAGGTCGATGCGCAGGGACTCGTCGCCTGGACCGCGGGCGCGCCGGGCCGCACAGTGCGGCTGTCGCTGTGCGATGGCCGCGAGCGGAGGGTGACTCTCGCGAACTTCTACTGACCGGCGCGCTAAAGCCGTCCCTCAACCCCGCAAGTTAAGCGCAAGACTCGCAAGGATCATCGCAACCAGCATTGCCAAGACCTGGAGCATAGTCCACGGCATGAAGCCGACGCGGTCGGCGTCGCGTCGTCGTCGTCGCCGGTGCTCGGCCAACCCGCTGCCCGCGGCCAGTAACATTGCGGCAACCGCGCCGCTCCATAATTGCTGTTGCATCGAACCGATTCGCCCCCGCATCTGCTATGAAGCTCTAGGAACGGAAATTCTATGCGCCAGGTTTTACCAATCCTTGCAATCGTCACCACTGTAGCCGCCGTCGCAAGCGTCGCTGCGGGCGAGCCCAAGTCCCAGCGCCAGTCGATCCGCGAAGCCGTGGCGGCGCCCAGCCGCACGCCGGCAAATCTCGCGCGCGACGCGTATCGCCACCCGGTCGAGACGCTGGGCTTTTTCGGAGTGACTCCGTCAAAGACCGTGGTCGAGATCTGGCCCGGCGGCGGCTGGTACACCGAGATCCTCGCCCCGATGGTCAAGGGCCATGGCACCTATTACGCGGCGGGTCCGTGGCCCGACGGGCTGAAGGGTGTCCAGGCGATGCAGGCGCGCGACGCCGCCACCTACGGCGCGGTAAAGCTCGCCGCCTTCCCCTGGAGCGAGGGCCAGCCCAAGGTTGCCGACGGCACCGCCGATGTCGTGCTGACCTTCCGCAACGTCCATAACTGGCGCATGGGCGGCGAAGAAAAGGCGGCCGACGCCTTCCGCCAGATGTTCGCGATGCTCAAGCCCGGCGGCACGCTGGGCGTGGTCGACCACCGCCTGCCCGAGACGGCCGACGCCGCGCGCGAACAGAGCAGCGGCTATGTGAAGGTCTCGACGGTGCGCCGCCTCGCCGAACAGGCCGGCTTCCGCTTCGTCGCCGCATCGGAAGTCAACGCAAACCCGAAGGACACCGCAGACTGGCCCAGCGGCGTATGGACCCTGCCCCCCACCTATCGCCTGAAGGACGTGGACCGCGCGAAATACGCGGCGATCGGCGAGAGCGACCGGATGACGTTGAAGTTTCGTAAGCCGTAGGGGCGGCATCGCATTGAGGCCTTTGGGGAGGGAACCAACCTCCCCATCCTCTCCCGGGGCGCTGGACGTACCCGGTGCACTACTCCGCCGCGACGCGAAAACCCGGCATCTTCGCAACGCAATCGCCATCCAGCGGGGCGCGCGGGTCGCGAAGAAACGCCAGCGTCAACTGTCCACCGCAACGGTTGAACATCGCCCCATGTGCCTGTCCGGGAAGCAGCACGAACCGGGCGTTCGGCATCGTGCGGAGCAGCCGCTGTCCCCAGGCGGGGGGCGTCACCGGATCGAACGCACCGGCAAGGATCAGGACCGGTACATCGCTTTGCACGGGTTCGTTGGCTCGAGCGTCCGCAGCGGAGACGTCCCAGGCGGCGCACATTTCGGGCGTGGCCGTCCGGCTGTCGGCGCCGCCCAGCCCCAGTGCGGGCAAGACCTGCGCCGCGATGCGCGCCGGGTCTTCGAACGGCATCTCCTCGCTGCACCAGATGGACAGGCGCAAACCCCAGTTGAATCGCGTCGGGGTCTGCTCGAGCAGCGGCAGCAACCCGTTCGGCCGCCCCTCTGCAGCCTCATGGAGGATACGGGGCAGCGAGGGGATGAGGTTCGGCTGCTGAAGCCCGGCAGCGATCGCGCCCGCAATATCGCGCCCGCGCAGCGTGCGTTCGGCCAGCACAATGCCCTCGCGATCCGCACGCTCGATCAGTGCGGCGAAGCGGGCCCGCAGATCGGGGTAGCGCACGGCACAGCCAGGCTCGCTGGCGCAACTGTCCAGCAGAAGGTCGATCGCACGTCGGAGCGACGCGCCGGCCATTTCGTCATAATTGACATCGATCGGCAACACCGAGTCCAACACGACGCTACGCACACCCTCCGGGTGACGCTGCACCACGGTCTGGGCGAGGCGCGTGCCGTAGGAGAAGCCGATCAGGTTCCACTGGCGTATGCCGAGCACCTTCCGCAGATCGTCGAGGTCGTCCGCAGCTTCTGCCGAGGTGTAGCCATCCAGATCGATACCCGATGCGACCAACACCGCCCGACACCGCCCGGCAGCCGCAGTTTGCGCCACCAGCGTCGCATCGGCTGCGCGCAGGGCGAGCAGTTCGGGACAGTCGAGCGAGGGCTGGGCAAAGCGGTTTCCCCGCCCTTCCAGAAGGATGTTATCGCGCTCCAGAAGGAACGGGTTGCCCTTTCCGGTCGATCGCCCTTCGATACTGCTGAGCCCCGGACCACCCGGCAGATAGACGACCGGGTCCGCTGCCGGGGCGGCGGCGGTGCTTCGAAAGATCATTACCGGCAATCGAATCGCGCGGGTTCGGGCTTTCCTGCGGTTCTCGGGGACCGTGAGCACGCCGCATTCGATCCGCTCTTCGGGCGCAACCTTCACTGCGCAGGGCGCATTTTCGTAGCTTGACGTTACCGCCTTCTCGCCGGGCGCCATCGCGACGGCTTGCGGCGAGATCGCGATGAACAGGGCTACGAGCGCGAAATTGCGGAGGTCGGGCAAAGCGGTTCCTCAATAGGGTGCCCGAGTGTATTGCGATAATAACACGCCGCGAGCAAGCGGCGTCAGAGCACCCCCCGCCCCTTACTTCGCCAGCTTCTCGATCTTGTCCTGCAACCGCGCCAGTTCCGCCTTCAGCGCGGCCACATCCGTCGGGCTGTCCTCCGCAGCAGCGGGGGCCGCCGGGGTCGTGCCCATGCCGGGCATTCCCGGCATCCCGGGCATCCCCGGCATCGGCACCGTGCCTGGCTTGAACGCCGTCGCGGCGGCTTCGAACATCGCGATGTTGCGCTTGGCGATCTCGGCGAAGGGCGAGTTGGCGAAGGCGCCCTCGACCGCGGACTTGAACTGTTCCTGGTTGCGGCGGAAGCTTTCCATCGACGCTTCGAGATAGCCCGGCACCATCGCCTGCATCGAATCGCCGTACAGCGCGATCAGCTGACGCAGGAAATTCACCGGCAGCATCGTCTGGCCGCGCTGCTCCTCTTCCATGATGATCTGGGTGAGGACATTATGGGTGATGTCCTCCTCCGATTTCGCATCGACGACCTTGAAGTCGCGCCCCTCGCGCGTCATGGCGGCGAGGTGGTCCAGGGTGATGTAGGACGAAGTCTCGGTGTTATAGAGGCGGCGGTTCGCGTACTTCTTGATGATGACCGGACCCGAACCAGGTGCTGCTTTCTTCATGGAAACCCCCGCGTGATTGACGGTCACCTAACATCCTTTCATACCGCATCGCAACAAGGGCCTAGGCCCCTGCCGCTGTTTCTTGAACTGCTGCGCAACGAAACCGCAGCATCG
The DNA here is from genome assembly GCF_000935025.1 of Sphingomonas hengshuiensis. NCBI lineage: Bacteria > Pseudomonadati > Pseudomonadota > Alphaproteobacteria > Sphingomonadales > Sphingomonadaceae > Sphingomonas > Sphingomonas hengshuiensis. Next base: position 564,071 of record NZ_CP010836.1, on the reverse strand, counting down.
CCCGAACGGCGCCAGGCGGCACTTGCCGGCTTGCGCGCCTATCAGTCGGCGCAGCGCCCGGCCGAGCGCGTACCCCCGCCCCCCATCGCCAGCGCCGGGCGCGCGACGCTGCGCGACTATGGCGGAAGCGGGCGCCCGGTGGTGTTCGTGCCCTCGCTGATCAACCCGCCCTTCGTCCTCGACCTCGCCGAAAACCAGTCGCTGCTTCAATGGCTTTCGACTCAGGGCGTGCGCCCGCTGCTCGTCGATTGGGGCGCGCCCGGCCCGGAAAATCGCGACGACAGCATCGACGACCACGTCGCCCGATTGCTGGTGCCGCTGCTCGATTCGCTCGGCGAGCCGCCGCTGCTCGCGGGCTATTGCCTGGGCGGCACGATCGCCACCGCCGCCGCCGCGCTGCACCCGGTGGCGGGGCTGGCGCTGATCGCCGCGCCGTGGCGGTTCGCGCGCTATGGCGATCCCGCACGCGCAGCAATCGCGGCGCATTGGGAGGCGGGCCGCCCGACCTGCGAGGCGCTGGGGCTGGTGCCGATGGAACTGCTCCAGGCCGGGTTCTGGCAGCTCGATCCGGGACGCACGATCGCCAAGTTCGAGCGCTTCGGCAAACTCGATCCCGACAGCGACGCCGCGCGTTCCTTCGTCGCGCTCGAGGATTGGGCGAATGGCGGGGCCCCGCTCACCCTGGCCGCCGGGCGCCAATTGTTCGAGCGCTTCTACGCCGCCGATCGGCCAGGCCGCGGCGCATGGTGGATCGACGGCACGCGCATCGTCCCAGCCCGGCTCGCCTGCCCGAGCGTCGCCTTCGTCTCGACCACCGACCGCATCGTCCCCGCCGCCAGCGCCGCGCGCATCGCCGACAGCCGCCGCCTCGCCTCGGGCCATGTCGGGATGATCGTCGGCGGGCGCGCGCGCCGTGAAGTCTGGGAGCCGCTGCGCGACTGGCTAATCGCCGCATCGCGCACTAGATAGCCGCCAAACAGAACCACGCAGGAGTTCCGTACCCATGACCGAAGTCGTCATCACCGCCGCCAAGCGCACCCCCGTCGGCAGCTTCCTCGGCGCATTCGCCGCCACCCCCGCGCACGAGCTGGGCCGCGTCGCGATCGAGGCCGCGCTGGCCCAGGCCGGCGTGACCGGCGACGAAGTCTCCGAAGTCATTCTCGGCCAGGTCCTCACCGCCGCCCAGGGCCAGAACCCCGCGCGCCAGGCATCGATGGCCGCCGGCGTGCCCAAGGAAGTCCCCGCCTGGGGCGTCAACCAGGTCTGCGGATCGGGGCTGCGCACCGTCGCGCTCGGCTATCAGGCGATCCTCACCGGCGACGCGACGATCGTCGTCGCGGGCGGGCAGGAATCGATGTCGATGTCCGCCCACGCCCAATCGTTGCGTCCGGGCACCAAGATGGGTGACCTCAGCCTGATCGACACGATGATCAAGGACGGGCTGACCGACGTGTTCAACGGCTATCACATGGGCATCACCGCCGAAAACGTCGCCGAGCAATGCCAGGTGACGCGCGAACAGCAGGACGCCTTCGCCGTCCGCTCGCAGAACCTCGCCGAAAAGGCGCGCGCCGATGGGCGCTTCGTCGATGAGATCGCCCCCGTCACGGTGAAGACCCGCAAGGGTGAGACCGTGGTGTCCGAGGACGAATATATCCGCGCGGGTGCCACGATCGACAGCGTGTCGGGCCTGCGCCCGGCGTTCAAGAAGGACGGCAGCGTCACCGCCGCCAATGCCAGCGGCCTGAACGACGGCGCCGCCGCTTTGGTGCTGATGAGCCGCGAGGAGGCCGAGAAGCGCGGCGCCCCGATCCTGGCGACGATCCGGAGCTGGGCCAGCGCCGGCGTCGATCCCTCGGTCATGGGCCTGGGGCCGGTGCCTGCGTCGAAGAAGGCACTCGAAAAGGCCGGCTGGACCGTCGCCGACCTCGACCTGATCGAAGCCAACGAAGCCTTTGCCGCACAGGCGCTGGCGGTTGGCAAGGAACTGGGCCTCGACCCCGACAAGGTCAACGTCAACGGCGGCGCCATCGCCATCGGCCACCCGATCGGCGCATCGGGCGCCCGCGTGTTGACCACGCTGATCTATGAAATGCAGAAGCGCGATGCGAAAAAGGGGCTGGCGACGCTTTGCATCGGCGGCGGCATGGGGATCGCGATGTGCGTCGAGCGCTGAGCGAAGCTTGACTTTTCAGGGTGTCGGACTAGCTTAGTGTCCAAGTCGCTTAGGCGACACAGAGCTAAAGGCAGTGCAACGGGCCAACGCGCTCCGCGCACTGCCGACCATATCAGGGCCGACCATATCAGGGCCGCCGCTTTGGCGGCCCTATATATTTGGGGCGATCTTTGACGAATGTCAGATAGAGCCCGAACACCCGGTAGTTCAGTTCCTTCCACGATTTCGCATTGAGCTTGTTCGGCGTCGCCGGACGCTCCTTCGACACCAGATGCTTCGGATCGATGGTGTCGATCAGTGCGTGCAGCACCGTCCCATATTGGATGACCCTCTGCCGCGCGTCGCTCTCGTGAATCCGCGAAAAGACCGCAGTCAACGGCGCGAGCCAACGCTGCATGTACACGTCGCTCTCGCAGGCTCGCACGAACTCGACAAAATTCATGGTGCGACCGCCGACCAGCGCCGCCTCGCCCAGCGCTCTTTGCGAAATGCGGTCGATCAGCCGCACCTTCCGCGATTCCAGGCAGACCAGAAAGGCGCGCAACTGCTTCCCGCGTGCGCTTCTCGCCACAGCCACCGACATGCCACGAAAGCGGACAATTTCGACTTCGGACCAGAATTGGACAAACAGGTACACCACGCTCGCATAGCGAACATCCTCCAGCGTCGTCCTCTCGACATCACGGATTGGAATGAAATCCTGTTCGGCTAGCGATCGGAGCTTACCGACAAGCTCGTCTGCGGCCCGGAGCAACGGCTCAAGACTGGACTCGATCGTGCGAGTGTCATCGACACGCCGCGCCTTCCAGCCGCGATACTCCTGGTAGACAATCTCAACGGTCTTGACGGTGAACCCGCCGCCCAGTGCTGCCGCAAAGAGCGACAACCATCCCTGACCTGCCATAGGTAACGCTCCCGAAAGTCAGGATGGCACGCGCCCGAGATTTCACCAATAGCGCGTCCCCCACCGATACCCCCTTGAACCCGCGCCCCAATTCCCGCTAAGCGCCGGCTACTCGCATGGACCCGGTGCAAATCCGGGTGGCTATTCCGGCCGCCGATCCGCCGGACCACAGATCACATGGACTGCGAATTCGCCTCTCCGCTCGGACAGGGCGCCATGTGCCTGCTTGCGGTATTCTCATGACCCTTGTTTCCCTGAAATCCCAATGGTTCTCCAGCTTTGCCGAGGCGCGCCGCGAGGTGCTGGCCGGGATCGTCGTCGCGCTCGCGCTGATCCCGGAGGCGATCGGCTTTTCGATCATCTCGGGAGTCGATCCGCGCGTCGGCCTTTATGCATCGGTCGCGATTGCGATCGTGATTTCCTTCCTCGGTGGGCGGACGGCGATGATTTCCGCCGCGACCGCCGCTGTCGCCGTGGTGGTGACGCCGCTCGTGCGCGATCACGGCGTCGACTATCTCTTCGCCGCAACGATCCTGATGGGCGCGATCCAGATCGTCGCCGGGCTGTTGCGGCTCGACCTCCTGATGCAGTTCGTGTCGCGCTCGGTCATCACCGGCTTCGTCAACGCCCTCGCGATCCTGATCTTCATGGCACAGCTCCCGCAGCTTACCGGGGTGAGCTGGCACAGCTATGCGATGGTCGCGGGCGGGCTGGCGATCATCTACCTGCTGCCGCGCGTCACCCGCGCCGTGCCCTCGCCGCTGGTGGCCATCGTCGTGCTGGCCGCGCTCAGCATCGCAATGGGGCTGCCCGTGCGCACCGTCGGCGACATGGGCCAATTGCCGCAGGGCCTGCCCAGCCTGGTCCTGCCGAATGTGCCGCTGACGCTGGAGACGCTGCGGATCATCCTGCCCTATGCGCTGACGATGGCTGCGGTGGGCCTGCTCGAATCGCTGCTGACCGCACAGATCGTCGACGACATGACCGACACCGACAGCGACAAACGCCGCGAATCGATGGGCCAGGGCGGCGCGAACATCGCGGCGGCGCTGGTCGGCGGCATGGGCGGCTGCGCGATGATCGGCCAGTCGGTGATCAACGTCACCTCGGGCGGGCGCAAGCGGCTGTCGACCTTCATCGCGGGCGCTTTCCTGTTGTTCCTGCTCGCGGCGCTGGGGCCGGTCGTGGGGCGCATTCCGATGCCCGCGCTGGTCGCGGTGATGATCATGGTGTCGATCGGCACGTTCAGCTGGAACTCGATCGCCAATCTGCGCCGCCATCCCCCCACCTCGTCGGTGGTGATGCTGGTGACGGTCGCGGTGGTCGTGGCGACGCACGACCTGGCGCAGGGCGTGCTGGCAGGCGTGTTGCTGTCGGGCATCTTCTTCGCGGGCAAGGTCCGCCGCATGTTCGCGGTGGAGCGTTCGGGCGGCGAGGGCGCGGCGCCGGTGCTCTATCGGGTGCGCGGCGAGATTTTCTTCGCCTCGGTCGATCGCTTCACCCGCGCCTTCCTGCCCGAAGCGGGGCGCGCGGTGACGCTGGACGTGTCGGACGCGCATTTCTGGGACATCTCAGGCGTGGGCGCGCTGGACAAGATCGTCGCCCGGCTGCGGCGCGACGGGTCGGAGGTCGAAGTGATCGGCTATAACCGCGCCAGCGCCGACCTGGTCGATCGCTTCGCGTTGCACGACAAGACGGGGTTCGAACTGGGCGTAGTGCCGCACTGACCGCGGCGGCCCTACTCCCAAACCCGATCGAAGCGCTTCCCCAACCCGGTCAGCAACTCATATTGCGACAGCCCGCTCAACGCCGCTGTCTCGGGCAGCGCATAGTCCATCGCCACCCAGTCGCCCTCGGCCAGTTCGGGGGCGGCGTCGACGCACAGCGCGGTGAGGTCCATCGACACCCGCCCGATCACCGGCAGCACCGCATCGCCGGCCCGCGCACGCCCCTTTTCGGAGAAGCAACGGAGATAGCCATCGGCATAGCCGAGGTTCAACGTCGCGATCTCCATGTCGCGCGGCGCCGTGAAGGTGGCGTTATACCCCACCGTCTCGCCCGCGCGGACGCGCCTCCGCTGGATGATCCGCACCTCGGGCGTCGCAACCTGGCGGATTCCCGCATGGCCGCTGCGCTGCACCCCGCCGTACAGCGCGATGCCGGGCCGCGTCAGGTCGAACGCATAGTCGCGCCCCAGCGCAATCGCCGCGGAATTGGCAAGGCTCATCCGCCGCGCCTGCGTCCGCCCGGCCAGCCCCGCAAAGGCGGCGCGCTGCCGCTCGTTCAGCGGCACATCCTCGTCCGCGCTCACCATATGCGTCATCAGCGTCTCGATACGCAGTCCGTCGAGCAGCCCGGCGCCCACGTCCGCGATCGACACGCCCAGCCGGTTCATGCCGGTATCGACCATCACGTCGCAGCGGTCGCCGCCGCCCTCGCGCCACCGCGCCACCTGCTCCGGGGTGTTGAGCACGGGCCGCACCCCTGCGGGCATGTCGGCCATCTCGCCCGCCTGCACCCCGTGCAGCACCGATACCGACACGCCCAGATCGGCCAGCGCCCGCGCCTCGCTCCACGCCGCGACGAAGAAGTCGCGGCATCCCGCCTCGGCCAGCCGCCGCACCACTTCGCCCGCGCCCAGCCCATAGCCATCGGCCTTCACCGCCGCGCCACATGCCGCGCCTTCGCTCAGCCTTGCGAGCAGCTTCCAGTTCGAGACGAGCGCCGCGCCGTCGAGGCGCAGCCGTAACGGCGATGCAGTCATGCGCGGCGGATTAGTCGCAACTCGGCCCCGGTTCCACCACTGTCTCCTTCAGCCCGAAGATCGTGACGACCAGCGCCATCGCCACCACCGCAAATGTGTACCACAGCCCGGCGAAGGGATTGCCCGACTTGGCGACGATATACTGGCTGATCAGCGGCAGGAATCCGCCGAAATAGCCCGTGCCGATATGATAGGGGATCGACATCGAGCTGTATCGGATGCGGCTCGGGAACATCTCGCTCAGCAGCGCGGCGACCGGGCCATAGGTGATGCCGGAAAGCGCCATGAGGCCCAGGATCGCGAGAACGATCACTGCGATATTGCCCGCTGCCGGCACCGTCTTGCCGAGCGCATAGCCCGCCTGGGTCAGTGCCGCGTCGAGCGCCGCCGGGCTGGTATCGTCCACTGGCTGCCCGCCGATCCGCACCGTCACGACCGGGGCGGTCGCCGTCGTATAGGCAATGCCGCGCTTGGAAAGATGGTCGAGCAACTGGCCACAGGCATCGGCCTGCTTGGTCGAGAACGGATCATAGGCACAATGCGGCCCGGTGACGATCACCGGCGCCTGCCGCGCTGCCCGCACGAGCCCCGGATTGGCTGCGCTGCCGATCACCCAGAACAACGGGAAGATCAGGATCAGCGTCAGGATATAGCCGATGACGATCGGCCGCTTGCGCCCCACCCGATCCGAGAGGTGGCCGAAATAGATGTAGAAGCCCGTGCCCACGATCGCCGACCCGCCGGTGATGAGCTGCGCCGCGGTCGCGTCCATCCGCATCGGACCGGTCAGGAACGACAGCACCGAGAACATCGACGTGTACCAGATCACCGTCAGCCCCGCCGCGATCCCGAACAGCGCGACCAGCAGCCGCTTCCAATTGCCGGGATAGGTAAAGCTCTCGATAAAGGGATTGCCCGCGGTCTCGCCCGCTTCCTTCATCGCCTGGAAGACCGGGCTCTCGGACAGCTTGAGCCGCATCCACAGCGATATGCCGAGCAATAGGATCGAGAACAGGAACGGCACCCGCCACCCCCACGCCTCCCAATAGTCGGCCAGCCCGAATTTGGCGGCCAGAACCACGACCAGGCTGAGGATGAAGCCCCCCGCCACGCTCGCCTGGATAAAGCTGGTATGATAGCCCGCGCGCCCGTCGGTCGAATGCTCGGCGACATAGATTGCCGCCCCGCCATATTCGCCGCCCAGCGCAAGGCCCTGGAGGATGCGCAGCACGATGATGATCGCGGGCGCCGCCATCCCGATCGTCGCATAGCTCGGCACCAGCCCCACGCCCGCGGTGGCGATGCCCATCAGCGTGATGGTGACGAGGAAGGTATATTTGCGCCCCAGTCTGTCGCCCAGATAGCCGAACAGCACCGCCCCCAGCGGCCTGAACCCGAATCCGACCGCGAACCCCGCCCAGGCGAGCAATGTCTGGAGCACTTCGTTGCTCGCCGGAAAGAAGGCCCGCCCGATGATCCCCGATGCGGCGAGGGTGCCGTAGATGAAGAAATCATACCATTCGAACATCGTACCCAGCGAGGACGCGCCGATCACCAGCCGCATGTCCTTCGCCGTGGGCGCACTCGCCGCCGTCGTCATCCCCGTCTCCCCTTTGCGGGGAAGGCAATCGCCTTTGAAATGGGCGTTGCTTCTTTCACTTCTCGTCACCCTGAACTCGTTTCAGGGTCCAACGTGCAACACGCGAATCCGCAGCTTGTTGCGCCATGGATGCTGAAACAAGTTCAGCATGACGAAGCAAAATTGAGCGTCCGCATCCAAATGCGATTCCCCTCCCCGTTACGGGGAAGGGTGTAGCGCCGCCACGCCCTACGACAAGGGGATCGCGCCGCTATCCACCTGTCGGGCAGGCGTCAGCCGGGATGCTTGGCCATCCACTCTTCGACCACCGGCGCGATGCGGTTGCGCCATTTGGAGCCGTTGAAAATGCCGTAATGGCCGACCTCGGGGGCGAGGTGGTAATGCTTCATCGCCTCGGGCAGCTTGTCGGAAATGGTCAGCGCGGCCTTGGTCTGGCCGATCCCCGAAATATCGTCGCGCTCGCCCTCGATCGCCAGGATCGCCACATCGGTGATCGCCGACGGATCGACGCGACGCCCGCGATGCAGCATCTCGCCCTTGGGCAGCGCGTGCGTCTGGAACACGACATCGATCGTCTGGAGATAGAATTCGGCGGTCATGTCGCAGACCGAGCGATATTCCTCGTAGAAGGACATCGTCGCGTCGGCGCTCTCGCCATCGCCCTGGACCAGATGCTTGAACAGCTCCCAATGGCTGACCATGTGGTTGCCGAGGTTCATCGTCATGAACCCGGCGAGCTGGAGGAAGCCCGGATAGACGCGCCGGCCTGCGCCGGGATAGCTCATCGGGATCGTCGCGATGACGTTGCGCTCGAACCAGCTATGCGGCCGCTCGGTCGCCAGCGTGTTGACCGCGGTCGGCGCCTCGCGCGTGTCGATCGGGCCGCCCATCATGGTCAGCGTCGCGGGGCGGTTGGGGTGCTTGTCGGCGCTCATCAGCGCGGCGGCGGCGTAGCACGGCACCGAAGGCTGGCACACCGCCAGCATATGCGGCCGCGGCGCGCCCTCCGCGCCGATATGCGCGAGGAACTCGACCAGATAGTCGACATAATCGTCCAGATCGAATCGCCCGTCGTTGAGCGGCACCTGTTTCGCGTCGCGCCAGTCGGTGACGTACACGTCCGCAACCGGCAGCATCCGCTCGACCGTGCCGCGCAACAGCGTGGCATAATGGCCCGACATCGGCGCGACGATCAGCAGCTTGGGCCCGCCCTCGACGCCTTCGCGCACGAAGCGCTTGAGCTGGCCGAACGGCTTGCGCAGCACGATTTCCTCATGAACCGCGACCGGCTCGCCGTCGATCAGCGTGTGGTCGAGGTTGAAATCCGGCTTGCCGCGCGGCGCGGAGGCGTGTGCGAACACTTCGAGCGCGGAGCCCATCACCGGGCCGCCGCCGAAATAGGCGAACGGATTGGCCGGATTGTTGAGCAACCCCGCACTGAAATTCGCCAGCGCGCTCGCGCCGGCGAGCAGCGAGCGCTGGATTTCATAGGCGTCGTACAGCATGCAATTCCTTCCACCGTCACCCACGCAAGCACGCGGCGCCGGTCCATCTTTCCATATATACGGCGCGATGCTGCGCTGCAATGTCATGTATCATTACGGTGCTGCGCGCCGGGAGTTCCCCTGACCCCGCATTCGCGCTAGGTCCCGCCGCATGGCCGAACCCGCCCCGCCTGCCCCCGCTGCCCCGCCGCCGCCGCAACCGCGTCGCAAGCTGAGCAATCTGCGCGTGATCTGGAGCTTCACGCGGCGCTATCCGCTCCAGCTGATAATCGCCATCGTCGCGCTCGTCACATCGTCCGCCGCGACATTGTGGATTCCGCGCACCTTCAAGCAGGTGGTCGACAACGGCTTTGCCGCCGGCGCGGATCCCAGCCGGATCGGCGTCTATTTCGAGGGGCTGTTGCTCGTCGTGCTGTTGCTCGCGGTCGCGACGGCGGTGCGCTTCTTCTTCGTGTCGTGGCTCGGCGAGCGCACCGTCGCGGACATGCGCACCGCAGTCCATCGCAACCTGCTGCGGCTGCCGCCCAAATGGTTCGAGGAGAACCGCCCCTCCGAAATCGCCTCACGGCTGACCTCGGACACGGCCATCGTCGAACAGGTGGTCGGGTCCACCGTGTCCACGGCGCTGCGCAACCTGCTGACCGGAGTCGGCGGCATACTCTATCTGTTCGCGCTCGCGCCGAAGATCGCGGCCTATCTGATCGTCGGGCTGCCGATCGTGGTCATTCCGATCGTGTGGCTGGGCGGGCGCGTCCGCAATCTGTCGCGCTCGAGCCAGGATCGCGTCGCGGACATTGGCGCGATCGCGTCCGAAACGCTGGGGGCGATGCGCATCGTCCAGGCCTTTGGGCAGGAGAAGCGCGAGGCGGGGCGGTTCCACGACGCCGTCACGCGCAGCTTCGCCGCCGCCCAGCGCCGCTTCGCCCTGCGCGCGGTGATGACTGCGCTCGTCATCGGGCTGTTGTTCACTGCGATCACGCTGATCATGTGGGACGCGGTGTCGGGCGTGGCGGAGGGCCGCATCTCGGGCGGGTCGATCACGGCATTCGTCATCACCGCCGGGCTCGTCACCGGATCGTTCGGCGCGCTGACCGAAGTCTATGGCGACCTGCTGCGCGCCTCGGGCGCCGCCAGCCGACTCGCCGAACTGCTCGCGCAGGAGCCCGACATCGCCCCGCCGGCCAATCCGGTCGCGCTCCCGCTCCCGCCACGCGGCGCCGTCGCGTTCGACCGCGTCACCTTCCGCTATCCGACGCGCCCCGAAGTCGCTGTGCTCGCCGACTTCTCGCTCGACGTCCAGCCGGGCGAGACGGTCGCCGTCGTCGGCCCCTCGGGCGCGGGCAAGTCGACGCTGTTCCAACTGCTCCAGCGCTTTTACGATCCCGAATCGGGCGTGGTCCGAGTCGACGGCGTAAACCTGCGCGATGCCGATCCCGCGGACGTGCGCAGCCGCATGGCGATCGTGCCGCAGGAGACGGTGATCTTCGCCGCCTCCGCACGCGACAATCTCCGCTACGGCGCCTGGGACGCGAGCGACGAAAAGCTATGGGCCGCCGCAGAGGCCGCCAATGCCGCCGATTTCCTGCGCGACTTGCCCCAGGGCCTCGACACCTTCCTCGGCGAAGGCGGCGCGCGCCTCTCGGGCGGCCAGCGCCAGCGAGTCGCGATCGCCCGCGCGCTGCTCCGCGACGCCCCGATCCTGCTGCTCGACGAGGCAACCTCGGCGCTCGACGCCGAAAGCGAGCGGCTGGTCCAGGATGCGCTGGAGCGGCTGATGCGCGACCGCACGACATTGGTCATCGCGCACCGCCTCGCCACCGTCCGCGCCGCCCGCCGGATCCTCGTGATGGAGGAAGGCCGCGTCGTCGAATCGGGCAATCACGCCGATCTGGTGGCGAAGGGCGGCATCTACGCCCGGCTCGCGGCGCTGCAGTTCCACGAGTCCGCCTGAGCCCCGGCTGTCGCCATGGCGCGCCCCGCCCTTGCGGGACGCGCCACGCGCAAGCGCCCTATTCGGCGGGCTCGGGCTCCCGAACCGCTTCCGCCGCCTCCATCCGCGTGGCGGCGCGCAGCAACAGCGGCATCAACGGCACGCCGATCTCCTGCTCCATCTCGCTCGTATCGACCAGCGAGCCGAGCCCGAACGCATCGATATAGGCGCCGATATGCTGGTACAGCAGTTCGGATTCGAATTGCTTGATCGTCTCGATCTCCGCGATTTGCTGTTTGCCTGGGAACAACTGGCTGCTGGGCACCGTGATGTACGGGCTGACATAATCGACCATCGCCAGCGCTTCGAGGCGCAGCCCCCCGACCGCGACCGCGACCGCGGCGGACGTCAGGAACATCGCCCCCGGCTGCGTGCTGGCGGTGATGTCGCCCAGTTGTGGGGTGCTCGCCGTCGCCCAGGCGTGCGGCACGATGTCGAGCCCGTTGTACAGCACGGCGTTAAATTGCGCGCGAGTCGGCGTGCCCGCATCGGTCGGCGGAAACGCGGCTTTGAACGCCGCGGCGAATGCCTTGTCCGCCACCGTCGGCGCTGCCGTCGGATAGGTGGATAGCGAAGCCCAGCGTGTGCCGAACGCCCCCTGCTTGAGCAGCGAATAGGCGAGCAGCGGCGTCAGCCCGCCGCCCAGACTGTGCCCGGCAACGACCAGTTGCGCGTCCGCGCGCGGGGTCTGGGCGGTCAGGAACTGCACCAGCGTCTGTCCGCTGCCCGCCTGCCCGCTCAGCGGAACCATCTTCAACAGCACGTCCATCGCAGCATGGTTGCCCGCGCTGATCCGAACGCTCGGATCGCCCGGCAACGGCTGCATCAGCACCGGCGCCACGTCGAGATCCTCGACCAGAATGTCGAAGCGCGAGGACGGGTTCGTCGCCGCGATCGCGATCTGGTACAGGTTGCTGGTCTGGTTGTAGCAGACCGCCAGCGTCTGGTCGGCGGCCTTGCTGCCCGGCGCCTGCCACACGGCGGGTCCCCAGACGATATCCCACTGGTCGTTGGGGGCGAAAGCCTTGAACAAGGCCGTAAGCTTGGCGGTTACGATCGGCGCCAATGTCGCCGGCGTGCCCTGCGTATTGGCGGCACCGCAAATCTTCATCGAGATACCAAAAATCTGCTGGTAGATGTCATAGCCCGACATATGCAAAATCCCTTGCTGGAGTAGCGTTCAGACGTTGCGCGACCTGCGGGCCGTATAATTTATTTCGGCGTCGACATGAACGTATCTTTGCTCGGAACTGGCTCTAAAAGATTGTTTACTATCGATTAATCCTAAGCGGGACTGCAACCTTCAATCCACGGCGCCCCGCGCGTCCCAATGCGCCGCGATCCGCGGCATCGATGTCTCGATCCAGTCCGCCAGCGCGCGCACCCGCTGCGCCGCCTCGACGCCCAGCGGGGTCAGCCCATATTCGACATGCGGCGGCACCACGGCATGCGCGGTGCGAACGACCAGCCCATCCTGCTCGAGCCATTGCAGTGTCTGAGCCAGCATCCGCTCGCTCACCCCGCCGATCCGCCGCCGCAATGCGCCGAAACGGTGCGTGCCGTCCTCGAGCACGATCAGCACCAGCACGCCCCATCGGCTCGTCACATGCCGCAACACGTCGCGCGACGGGCAGTCCGCGACGAGCAGCGCGCCGCGCCGCAATTGTTCGGAGATCGATGCCGGCGTTTCGCCCTGTGGCTGCACTTTTTCCATACTTACACTTATGTATGTACTTACGGTTGGTAAGCAACGCCCATATCTGGGCGGCTCCACAAGCAAGGACGTTCGGACATGACCATCGCACTCACCGGAGCCACCGGCCAACTCGGCGCACTCGTTCTCGAAAAGCTCAAAGCGCGGGTGGCGCCGGACCGGATCGTCGCGCTGGTCCGCACCCCCGAAAAGCTCGCCGGTTCGGGCGTGACGGCGCGCGCATTCGACTATGCGGTCCCCGTCAGCCTCGCACCCGCGCTCGACGGCGTCGATACGCTGCTGCTGATCTCGTCCAGCGAAGTCGGCCAGCGCACCGAACAGCACCGCAACGTGATCGCCGCGGCGAAGCAGGCGGGTGTCGGGCACATCGTCTATACCAGCCTGCTCCACGCCGACACCTCGCCCCTCACCGGCCTCGCAGAGGAGCATCTCGCGACCGAGGCGGCGCTTACCGAATCGGGCATCCCGTTCACGCTGCTGCGCAACGGCTGGTATTCGGAGAATTATGCGAGCGCGATCGGCGGCGCGGTGGCCGCTGGCGGCTTTATCGGCGCGGCGGGCGACGGCAGGATTTCGGTCGCCACGCGCGACGATTATGCCGAAGCGGCAGCGGCGGTACTCACCGGCGAAGGCCATGCCGGCGCGACCTACGAACTGGCCGGCGACGAAGCGATGACGATGGCCGGTCTCGCCGCCGAGGTCTCGCGCCAGACCGGCAAGACTTTGCCCTATCGCAATATGTCCGAAGCGGACTATGCCGCCGCGCTGCTCGGGTTCGGCCTTCCCGAGCCGGTGGCCCAGATGCTCGCGGGTGCCGATGCCGGCGCGGCGCAGGACGGCCTGTTCGACGACAGCCACACCCTGTCCCGGCTGATCGGTCGCCCCACCACCCCGCTTTCCGAAACCGTCGCGCGCATCCTCGGCTGACGGCGGCGGCACCGGGCCGGGCCGATTTGCGTCGGCCCGCCCGGAGCTTCGGGTACGTCGCGTTCAACGCCATTCCTTGCCGGTTTCGCCAGAATGGAATAGCCGGTATGGAAAAGCGCAAGGAGAGCGACGATGGCTGAGTTCGATATTATCGTATACGGCGCAACCGGCTTCACCGGACGGCTGGTCGCCGAATATCTGGCGCAGGCCTATGGCGACGGCGCCCTCAAATGGGCGATGGCCGGGCGTTCGCTGACCAAGCTGGAGCAGGTCCGCGACGAAATCGGCGCCCCCGCCGACACCCCGCTGCTCACCGCCAATGCCGATGACCCCGCCGCGCTTCGGGCGCTGACTGCGCGCGCCGCCGTGGTCGTCACCACCGTCGGCCCCTACCAACTATACGGAGAGCCCCTGCTGGCCGCCTGCGTCGAGACCGGGACCGCCTATTGCGATCTGTGCGGCGAGCCCAATTGGATGGCGCAGATGATCGCCAAATACGAGGATGCGGCCAAGGCCAGCGGCGCGCGGATCGTGTTTTCCTGCGGGTTCGACTCGATCCCGTTCGACCTAGGCGTCTGGGTCGCCGAGCAGGCGGCGGTCGCCCGCTTCGGCAAGCCCGCGCCGCGCGTAAAGGGCCGTATCCGCGCGATGAAGGGCACTTTCTCGGGCGGCACCTTCGCCAGCGGCAAGGCATCGATGGCGGCGGCGGCGAAGGACCCGTCGATCCTCAAGCTGATGATCGACCCCTTCGCGCTCGCGCCCGGTTTCGCCGGCCCGCACCAGCCGAACGGGATGATCCCGCATTATGACGAGGCCGTGGGCGGCTGGGTCGCGCCGTTCATGATGGCGGTGATCAACACCAAGAATGTCCACCGCACCAACTTCCTGGGTGGCCACCCCTATGGCGCCGATTTCCAATATGACGAGATGATGATCGCCCCCGGCCTGGGCGACATCGGCAAGGCGGCGGCAGAAGCGATCGCCAAGCTCAACCCCATGACCGCCGACAAAGGCCCCGCCCCCGGCGAAGGCCCGAGCAAGGAAGAGCGCGAGAGCGGCTATTACGAACTCGATTTCATCGCGGAGATGCGCACGGGCGAAAGCGTCACCGCGACCGTGAAGGGCGACAAGGACCCCGGCTATGGCTCCACCAGCAAGATGATCGCCGAGACTGCACTGTGCCTGCTCCGCGATGTGGCAGGCGAAGGCGGCATCTGGACCCCGACTGCGCTGATGGCCGAACCGCTCAAGAAGCGGCTGGAGGCTAATGCGGGGCTGAGCTTCACGGTGGCGTGAAGCGCGGCGGCGGCTCAGCCCTTGTAGAGGAACAGCGGGACGACCACGCCGATCACGATCAGCACGATCGCGATCGGCACCAGCCGCCATCGCCGCCGCTCATGGTCGGCATTCAGCGCAGCGACATCGACCCAGAACGTCCCCGGCGCGCCCGCCCGAACGATGCCCCGCGCCTGCATCGTCTCGAACTGGCGGCGCAGGATGTGGCTATCGGGTTCGAATGCCACCGCTTCGTCAGCACTGATCGCGTGCATCGCAAAGAAATGCCCGACAATCTTGCGCCGCGCCCGAACGAGCATCGCGGCAATCGCAGGCGCAGGCGAATAGGCGATCATGGCATGCCTCCCCAGAAAGCGAGAGGCTGCCACCGCCGCCCCGGACGCTCAACCCCTATCGCTTGCGCCCCTGATGCCGGATGTTCGCCGGACGCCCGCGATGCTTGATCACACGCTTGCCGCCGGGCCGTTCGCCCCGGCCCGCGCTGTTGCTCGCGCTGCCCTTGCCGTCGGGTAGTTCGAAGCGCAGCGCGCCGTTGACCGGGTTCGCCTCCGCCAGCCGCAGCGGCAGCCGCTGGCCGAGCGCGAAGAACTCGCCGCTCGCCTCGCCCACCAGCCGCTGGCTGGCCTCGTCGTAACGGAAATATTCGGCGCCCAGATCGCGCACCGGCACCAGCCCGTCGCCGCCGATGCCCTCGATCGTCGCGAAAAAGCCGAAATTCTGGACGCCGGTGATCCGCGCCTCCATCACTTCGCCGACATGCGTGGCCAGATAGGCGGCGACATAGCGATCGACGGTGTCACGCTCGGCCTCCATCGCGCGGCGTTCATATTGGCTGATGCTTTGCCCGATTCGGTCCATCGTGGTGGCTTCCTCGGCGGTCAACCCGCCCGGCCCCAGCCCATAGGCCGAGACCAGTCCGCGATGGACGAGCAGATCGGCATAGCGGCGGATCGGCGAAGTGAAATGCGCATAACTCCCCAGCGAAAGCCCGAAATGTCCTGCATTTTCAGGGCCATAATAGGCCTGGGTCTGGCTGCGCAGCACCTGCTGCATGATCTCGGCCTTGTGGTCGGCCTCCGCGACCTTGGCCAGGATGTTGTTGAACACCGCCGGACGGATCACCTGCCCCAGCGCGAACTCCATGTCGAAGGTCTTGAGATAGTCCTTGAGCGCGACCAGCTTCTCGCGCGCGGGCGGCTCGTGAACGCGGTACATGACTGGAGTCTTCTTGGCCTCCAATGCCTTGGCCGCCGCGACATTGGCCGCGACCATATAATCCTCGATCAGCTTGTGCGCGTCCAGCCGCTCGCGCGGCGCGACCGAGAGGATGCGTCCCTTCTCGTCGAGCACAATCCGCCGCTCGGGCAAATCGAGGTCGAGCGGCTCACGCTTCTGCCGCGCCTTGTACAGCGCGCGCCAACAGTCCCAGAGGGGCACCAGCGTCGACTCCACCAGCGCCGGACTAACGCTCCCCTCCCGCTTGCGGGAGGGGTCGGGGGAGGGGCCATCCCCCGGCACCTCGGCAGAAGAAGTGCCCTCCCCTTGCCCCTCCCGCTGCGCGGAAGGGGAAACCCGTGCATCCATCGCAGCCTGAGCGTCTTCATAGGCGATGTTCGCCACGATCCGCACCACCGCGCGCGTGAAGCGCCAGCTTTTCAGCTCGCCATTCCTGCCGACCTGAAGGTGGCAGGCCAGCGCCGCGCGGTCCTCGCCTTCCTTCAGTGAACACACCTCGGCGGACAGGATTTCGGGCAGCATCGGCACGACGCGGTCGGGGAAGTAGACCGAATTGCCGCGCTTGCGCGCCTCGCGGTCGAGGATCGATCCGGGGCGGACATAGAAGCTTACATCGGCGATCGCGACCACCGCCTTCCAGCCGCCTTCGTTCTTCGGATCATCGTCGGGCGTCGCCCACACCGCATCGTCATGGTCGCGCGCATCGGCGGGGTCGATCGCCACGATCGGGATGTGGCGGAGGTCCTCGCGATCGGTGCCCAAAGGCTGCTTCGACACGCGCTCGGCCTCGTCGATCAACTCGGGCGAGAAGACGTTGGGGATGCCATGCTTGTGGATCGCGATCAGCGAGAAGCTGCGCGGCGCGAACGGATCGCCCAGCCGCTCGGTGACCCGCGCGAAGATGCGCGGCGGGCGCCCGGCCTTCTCCGCGAGCACCAGATCGCCCGGCTCGGCGCCGTTGCGGTCGGAGATCGGGAAGCTGTGGCGCTCCTTCTTCTCGATGCCCTGGAGGTACAGCCGCCCGCCCTCTTCATGGACGACGCCGAGCAACTGTTCCTCGCCCTTGGCAAGCTGCTTGAGCGGGTGCGCGATCCAGCCATTGCCCGCTTCCTCGGTGCGCGCCAGGATGCGGTCGCCCGGCCCCAGCGCGCTGCGCTTG
Source organism: Sphingomonas hengshuiensis (assembly GCF_000935025.1). Lineage (NCBI taxonomy): Bacteria > Pseudomonadati > Pseudomonadota > Alphaproteobacteria > Sphingomonadales > Sphingomonadaceae > Sphingomonas > Sphingomonas hengshuiensis. Next base: position 546,800 of record NZ_CP010836.1, on the reverse strand, counting down.
CCGCGCTCGCGGACGCGCAGCCGAGGCACCGGAATGCCCTCCGCCTCCCAGCGCTCGGGCACGGCCCAGACGGTATCGCCCTCGACATCGGTGACGCGCAGCACCGTCACCTTGGGCACCCCGCCCATCTTGTGAAAGGCGCGGCCGGGCGCTGCGTCGATCAGCCCCTCGTCGGTCATGTCGCGCAACAGCGCCTTGAGCGCGATCTTGTCCTGCGCGTGCAGCCCGAACGCCTTGGCTATCTCGCGCTTGCCGGCGGGCGTGGAGGATGAACTGATAAAGCTCAGTATCTGTTCGCGGCTGGGTAGCCCCGGTTTCTGTTTATCTCTGGCCATTGGCGATGAAGATAGGGAGCCCAAGGGCAAAGGTCACGCGCCGTGATCGCCGTTCGCCGGGCAGGCATAGGTAAAGACCGCAGGAGCCCGCGGCGCGGGCGCGGCGCGTCTATGATAAGAGGAGTTCAATCCATCGGACGACAGGATCGCCATGCCCCTCTCCCGCCGGCTGCTGCTTCGCTCCACTCTCAGCCTCGGCGTCGGCGCCGCCGCATACGCCGCAGGGATCACGTCGCCCGGCTGGGCGAGCGAGGAACATCCGACCACCGGCCCCACCCCGGCAGAGGCGCTCGCCTGGCTGAAGGCGGGCAACAGCGCCTTCACCAAGGGGCGCCCGGCAGCCTACGCCTTCGATCGCAAGCGCCGCCACGAACTGGCGGGCGGCCAGCATCCGTTCGCAACCGTCGTCTGCTGTTCGGACAGCCGCGTCGGCCCCGAGCAGATTTTCGAAGCCGGGCTCGGCCAGCTCTTCGTGATCCGCAACGCGGGCAGCACCGTCGCCAATCCCCAGGCGATGGGCAGCGTCGAATATTCGGTCGAGCATCTCGGCGTGCCGCTGGTCCTCGTCCTCGGCCACTCGAACTGCGGCGCCGTGAAGGCCGCTGCCGAAGTGGTCGAGAAGCATATCGCCCTCCCCGGCAGCCTGGGCGAGATGGTGGCCCCGATCGTTCCCGCGGTCGAATTCGTGCAGCCACGCGGCGGCGATCTGATCAATGCCGCCGTGCATGAGAATGTCGTCGAGATCGTCCACGCGCTGCGCAGCCCGCGCCAGCCGATCCTCGCCCAATTCCAGCGCAAGGGCGCGCTGCGCGTCGTCGGCGGGGTCTATGACCTCGAAACGGGCGTGGTCGAGTTCATCGAAGCCTGACGGTCTGCGTTACCACCGATAGTTGAAGCTGACGCTGATCCGCTTGCCCTTGCCGGATCCGGCGGGGACTTCGTGGCGGAGCCAGCTTTCCCACAGCACGACATCGCCCGGCGCGGGCACCAATTCGACGAAGCTCTGCGCCTCGGGCACATCGGCGCGGCGCGGCGGTGCGGCCATCATCCGCGCCAGCCGCGGGTCCTCCAGCCGCAGCCCGCGCGATCCGGGGGGCAGTGCGACATAGACCGTGCCCGATACCACGCTGTGCGGGTGGATATGCCCGCTATGCCCGCCGCCGCCGTTCAGGACATTGGCCCACAGGCTGTCCAGCTTCAGCTTGCGCCCGCCCAGATCGAATCCGCAGGCATCGGCGAATTTGGCGACATGCCGGTCGAGCAACCGCTTGAGATCGGCAAAGGCCGGGTCGCGCACCGGCAGGTCGTTGAGCGAGGCATAGGAGGTATAGCCCTGATAGCCATGCGCCTTGGCCCAGCCGCGCCCGGCGCGATCGTCCTCGGCAAGCTGTAGGCATGAATGCTCCAGCTCGCCGATCAGCGCATCGTCCCCCAGCGCGGCCTGATAGAGCAGCGTCGGGAAAAGCGACCGGACGGCCATGCTCAATAGGCCCGCGCGACCAGGATGCGCTCGACCGCGGGCTTGCCGGTGAACAGGCACGCGCCCTCCGCCGGCGCCGCATCGCTGGGCACGTTGCGCACGGTCAGCTTCAGCACCTTGAGTCGCTCGACCACGGCGTCCAGCTCGGCGCCGGTCGGGCGCGCCCAATTGACTTCGACCCAGCCGGGATAGCGATTGCCTTCATCGAACACTTCGACCAGCCCGGCGAAATCGGTCACGTCGCGGCGGATATTGCTCTCCATCCGCTCGCGCGCCTCAAGGTACAGCGTCTGCTGGACGCTCTCCAGCATCGCGGCGGCCTCCAGGACCAGGTCGCCGCGCGGCATCACCTGGCTGTCGAGCTTGCCATCCTCGCGGTACAGCCGGTCGCGCTGGATCACCGAGACGTTGCCGCCCGCCACGTCGCGACCGCCGACTTCGATCACGATCGGCGCGCCCTTCTTGACCCAGCCCCAACGCTTGGTCGCCGCCTTGGCGGCCTTGAGGTCGAGCAGCGCGCGCACAGGCTCGCCGAACGCGGACAGCTTCGCCAGTTCCTGCTGGAGCGACCGGCAATAGTCCACGATCGCCGCATCCTCGGGCTGGTCGCGCAGCATGGGCACGATCACGATCTGCCACGGCGCCACGATCGGCGGCACGCGCAGCCCGTCGTCGTCGCCATGCACCATGATCACGCCGCCGATCATCCGCGTGGACACGCCCCAACTCGTCGTCTGCGCCAGCTCCTGCTGCCCCGCCGAGTTCTGGAACTTGATGTCCTGCGCCTGGCTGAACGTCGTGCCCAGGAAGTGCGAGGTGCCCGCCTGAAGCGCCTTGCCGTCCTGCATCATCGCCTCGATCGAATAGGTCGAGACTGCGCCGGGGAAGCGCTCATTCTCGGGCTTCTCACCCGCGACCACCGGCATCGCCAGGCAGGTCTCGGCGAAGTCGCGATAGACTTCGAGCATCTTCATCGTTTCCTCGCGCGCCTCCTCGACGGTGGCGTGCGCGGTATGGCCTTCCTGCCACAGGAATTCGCTGGTGCGCAGGAACATGCGGGTGCGCATTTCCCAGCGGACGACGTTGGCCCATTGGTTGATGAGCACCGGCAGGTCGCGCCAGCTCTGCACCCAGCGCGACATCGCCGCGCCGATCACCGTTTCGGAGGTGGGGCGCACCACCAGCGGCTCTTCCAGCTTGGCGTCGGGATCGACCACCAGCTTGCCATTGGCATCGGTCTTCAGCCGATGGTGGGTGACCACCGCCATTTCCTTGGCGAAGCCCTCGACGTGATCGGCTTCCTTCTCGAAATAGCTCAGCGGAATGAACAGCGGGAAATAGCAATTCTCATGCCCCGTCGCCTTGATGCGATCGTCGAGCAGCCGCTGGATGCGTTCCCATATGCCATAGCCCCATGGGCGGATGACCATGCATCCGCGCACGCCGCTCTCCTCGGCCAGGTCGGCCTCGGCGATGACGGTCTGATACCATTGCGCGAAATCGGCTTCGCGGGTGACGTTGAGGGCGTGCTTGATCATCGCTGCGCGGATAGCGGCTCTGAAGCCCCCCGCAAAGTCCCCTTGCGGACTTGTGCGCGTGCGAAGCGAACCCTAACCGCGGTAGCATGACGCGCGCCGCCACCGATCGGGTTTTCAAGGGACTTGCCCTGCGGCTGTTCGCGATCGCCTGCCTCTCGACGATGTCGGCGCTGGTCAAGCTGGCCGAGACGCGCGGCGCGACACTGGGCGAGACGATGTTCCATCGCCAATTCTGGGCGGCGCTGCTGGTGACGGGATGGATCGCGAGCGGGCCCGGCCTCGAATCGGTTCGGACCGCGCGCTTCGCCGCGCATGCCGGGCGCGCGGCGACCGGGCTGGTCGGCATGGTCTTCACCTTCGGCGCGGTGCTGCTGCTGCCGCTGGCCGAGGCGACTGCGCTACAATTCACCGTGCCCATCTTCGCGACGCTGCTCGGCGCGCTGGTGCTCAAGGAAAAGACCGGCTGGCATCGCTGGGGCGCGGTGATCGTGGGGTTCGTCGGCGTGCTGATCGTCGCCCAGCCGGGCAGTGGCCACTTTCCCCTCTATGGTGCGATCGTCGGGCTGATGGCGGCGCTGTTCGTCGCGATCATCGCAGTGCTGCTGCGCCAGATCGGCCGGACCGAGAGCGCGGCGACGACGGTTTTCTGGTTCTCCTGGCTGTCCGTGCCGCCGCTCGCGCTGGTGTATCTGTTCCAGCTCAAGGCGCACGATCCCGCGACCTGGGGCATCTTGCTCGGCATCGGGATGGTCGGCGGGCTGGGCCAGCTCGCGCTTACGGGCTCGCTGCGCTTCGCCACCGTCTCCGCCGTGGTGCCGATGGATTATTCCAGCCTGATCTGGGGCACGCTGTACGGCTGGCTGATCTTCGGCGTGCTGCCGACGCCCTATACGTGGATCGGCGCGCCGATCATCATCGCGAGCGGGCTCTACATCGTCTATCGCGAGCACAAGCTGCACCACGCGCACAGCCCGGTCAGCGCCGCCGAAACACCGGCATAAGGTTGTTGGCGGGCATCTCCGCCACACGCTCCAGCACCAGCCCCTGCGCCTCGGCCACCGCGACGACGTCCTCCAGCCGACGCAGGCCCCATTCGGCATTGCGCGCGCGCAGATCGGCGTCGAAGGCGAGGTTGGAGGGCGCGGTCGGCACGCCGTCGCGGCGATAGGGGCCATAGAGCAGCAGCGGCGCTCCCGGCGCCAGCAACCGCCCTGCCCCTGCCATCAGCCCCAGCGTCGCCTCCCACGGGCTGATATGGACCATGTTGACGCACAGCACCGCATCGGCCTGCCCGACCGGCCAGTCGGCAGCGGCGGCATCCAGCGCGATCGGCTCGGCGACGTTGGACAACTCGTCGCACCACGCCGCGATCGACGCGCGGGCATCGGTGTCGGGATCGCTCGGCTGCCAGCGCAAAGCGGGAAACGCCGGCGCGAACGCCGCTACATGCTCGCCGGTGCCGCTGGCGATTTCCAGCACCAGCCCCTCGGCGGGCAAGACCGCCGCCAGAACCTCCCCGATCGCATCGCGATTGCGCGCAGTGGCGGGGGCGTGGCGGCGGGGAGCAAGGCTGTCCATGCGCGCCAGACTCGCCCACCCACCCGCCGAACACAAGCGCCGCGACGCAGAGTCGCCCCGTTGCAGTTCCGTGTCATCCGGTCCATCAGATCGCTCGGAGGGGACTTATGAACATCGAAACCCGTAGCGGCCTGAGTGGCGTTCACCCGATCGTGTTGTTCGTCGGCGCGCTGATCGCCGCGCTGGTCGTCAGCCGCATTCTCGGCCAGCCCGGCCTGCCGCTGAGCGGCGCGTTCGAACGCGGAATCGGGGTGATCGGCCTGTTGCTGGGGGGCGCGATTGTGTCCGCTGCCGCTGCGCGTTTTCGCGACGAGGGGGTCGATCCGTGGCGCGGCGAGCCGCGACTGGTCAGCGACGGCGTCTATGCCCGCTCGCGCAACCCGATGCTGCTCGGGCTCGCGATCGCCTATCTCGGCGCGGCGATCTTCCTCGATTCGATGGTCTCGGTCCTCGCGCTGATTCCGCTTATGCTGGTGGTCGAGCGCGAAGTCGTCGAGACGGAAGAGCGCCTGCTGGAGGCGCGGTTCGGCGAACGCTACCGGCTGTATCGCGACAACGTGCGCCGCTGGTTCTGACCGGAGCCGGAGGCGGCATTCCCGCCCCCGGTCCCTGCTTTCACTCGGCGGCCTTCGCCACCACCGGCTCCTTCCACGCCAGCACCGGCTTGCGCGCGGCCAGCGTCTCGTCGAGGCGGCGGCGCGGGGCGAAGTGCGGCGCGGTCTTGAGCGCCGGCTCGCCATTCCGGGCGCGCGCGGCGACCGAACGGAACGCGCCGATGAACTGGTCGAGCGCCGCCTTGCTCTCGGTCTCGGTCGGCTCGACCAGCATCGCGCCGTGCACGACCAGCGGGAAATAGACCGTCATCGGGTGATACCCTTCGTCGATCAGCCCCTTGGCAATGTCGATCGTCGAGAAGCCCTCGGGCAGCCCCTTGTCGCTGAAGATCGCCTCGTGCATGCACGGCCCGGTCTTCGCGAAGGGCGCCTCGAGCACGTCCTCCATCGAGCGCAGCACGTAATTGGCGTTGAGCACCGCATCCTCGGCGACCTGCCGCAGCCCGTCGGCGCCGTGCGAGAGAATGTACGTCAGGGCCCGCGTAAACATCCCCATCTGGCCATGGAACGCCACCATCCGGCCAAAGCTGCCCGCATGATGCTCGCCCGCAGTCTCTTCCTCGACCAGCACGAAGCGGTCGCCCTGCCGCTCGACAAAGGGCAGCGGGGCATAGGGGGTGAGTGCCTGAGAGAACACCACCGGCCCCGACCCCGGCCCGCCGCCGCCATGCGGCGTCGAGAAGGTCTTGTGCAGGTTGATGTGCATCGCATCGACGCCCAGGTCGCCCGGACGCACCCGACCGACGATCGCGTTGAAGTTCGCGCCGTCGCAATAGACGAAGCCGCCCGCCGCGTGCACCGCGTCGCTGATGTCCTTCAAATCGGGCTCGAACAGGCCGCAGGTGTTGGGATTGGTGATCATCACCCCCGCCACGTCCGGCCCCAGCCGCGCCTTGAGCGCCGCTACGTCGACACGCCCCTCGGCGGTGGCCGGAATATCCTCCACGGCAAAGCCCGCAAAGGCCGCCGTCGCCGGGTTGGTGCCGTGCGCGCTTTCGGGGACTAGCATCACGCGCCGCGCCGTCTCGCCGCGCGCGTCCAGCGCCGCGCGGATCGCGAGAACGCCGCACAATTCGCCATGCGCGCCCGCCTTGGGGCTCATCGCGACCGAGGTCATGCCGGTCAGCGTCACCAGCCAATGCGCAAGCTGGTGGATCACCTCGAACGCGCCCTGGCACGAATCGACCGGGGTTAACGGATGCACGTCGGCGAAGCCCGGCAACCGCGCCATCCGCTCGTTGAGGCGCGGATTATGCTTCATCGTGCAGCTACCCAGCGGGAACAGCCCCAGATCGATCGCATAATTCTGGCGGCTGAGCCGGGTATAATGCCGCACCGTCTCCGGCTCGGACAGGCCCGGCAGCCCGATGGGGGCGGTGCGGGCGAGGGTGCCCAGCCGGCTCTCCCTCTCCCCTTCAGGGGAGAGGGTCGGGGAGAGGGGCAGTGCGGCAGGCATAGCGGCGTGAGGCTCAGGCCCCTCTCCCCGACCCTCTCCCCGCAAGCGGGGAGAGGGAGCTATGTCAAAATCCACTCCCGTCACATCCGCCGACCCGATCTCGAAGATCAGCGGCTCTTCCAGCATCAGCGCGCGGTTTCCGGTGAAGGTCTGGCCGCCGCTCTCGCCCGCAACCGGCGTCGTCGGGCGCCATCCGCTCTGGTTGATCGTGTTCATGCCAGCGGCTCCTCGATGCCATCAAAACCGTTCGTGCTGAGCTGGTCGAAGCACCCCAGCGGCCTTTCGACAGGCTCCGGGCGAACGGATTGAGAGGTGCCCCGCATCATGCCAGCACCTCCTCAAGCGCAGAGGCAAGCGTCTCCACATCCTCCGCCGTCGTCGTCTCGGTCACCGCGACCACCAGCCCATGTTCGAGCGCGCCCTCGCCCGGATACAGCCGCCCCAGCGACACCCCCGCCAAAATGCCGCGATCGGCCAGCGTGCGGACCACCGGCCGCGCCTCCTTCGACAGCTTCAGCGTGAACTCGTTGAAGAAGCGCGGCGTCACCAATTCCACGCCCGGCACCTGCGCCAGCCGGTCGGCGGCGGCACTCGCGCCCGCATGGTTGACGGCGGCCAACTGGCGCAGGCCCTTTTCGCCCAGCAAGGTCATGTGGATCGACCAGGCGAGCGCGCACAGCACCGAGCTGGTGCAGATGTTGCTCGTCGCTTTTTCGCGGCGGATATGCTGCTCGCGGGTGGACAGCGTGAGCACGAAGCCGCGCTTGCCCTCGGCGTCCACAGTCTCGCCGCACAGCCGGCCCGGCATCTGGCGCACCAGCTTTTCCGAACAGGCGAACAGCCCGACATAGGGGCCGCCGAACTGGAGCCCGACGCCGATCGACTGGCCCTCGCCGACCACGATGTCCGCGCCCATCTCGCCCGGCGACCGGAGCGCACCCAGCGCCACCGGCTCGGTGACGACCGCGATCAGCAGCGCCTTTTTCGCGTGGCAGGCGTCGGCCAGCTTCGACAGGTCGCCGATGCGGCCCAGAATATCGGGATATTGCACGACCACGCACGACGTATCGCCGTCGATCGCCGCGATCAGATCGTCGGTATCGGGCTCGGGAGTCAGCACCGGCAGCGCGGTGTGGAGCACGTCGCCGGTGAACTTCGCCATCGTGTTGGCGACCGACACATAATGCGGATGCAGCCCGCCCGACAGGATCGCCTTGCCGCGCTTCGTCACCCGACGCGCCATCACGATCGCTTCCCAGCACGCCGTCGATCCATCGTACATCGACGCATTGGCGACGTCGCAGCCCAGCAGGCGCGCGACCTGGCTCTGGAACTCGAACATCATCTGGAGCGTGCCCTGCGCGATCTCGGGCTGGTACGGCGTATAGGCCGTCAGGAACTCGCCGCGCTGGATCAAATGATCGACGCTGGCGGGCACATGATGCCGATACGCCCCCGCCCCCAGGAAGAACGGTACGTCCCCCGCCGTCAGGTTCTTCCGCGCCAGCGCCGCCATGTGGCGCTCGACCGCAAGCTCGCTGGCATGGTTGGGCAAGCCATGGACCGGCCCGTCGAGCCGCGCGGATTGGGGCACGTCGACGAACAGGTCATCGATCGTCTGCGCGCCCACGACGCGCAGCATCTCGGTACGGTCGGCAGGGGTGAGAGGTAGGTAGCGCATGATCTGCTCCTTCTCCCCTTCCGCTTGCGGGAGGGGTCGGGGGAGGGAATGAAAATCGGAAGCGCGTTGCTCGCGGCCACGCCCTCCCCTGCCCCCTCCCGCAAGCGGGAGGGGGATGGACTTACAGCTTCGCCACGAACGCCGCGTATTTCGCTTCGTCCATCAGCCCGTCGATCTCGTCCGGATCGCTCAGCGTCAGCTTGAAGAACCAGCCATCGCCCTCCGGGTCCTCGTTCACCAGCGCGGGGTTGTCGGCGAGGTCGTCATTGCCCTCGATCACCGTCCCGGAAACCGGCGAATAGACGTCGGACGCCGCCTTGACGCTCTCGACCACGGCGGCATCGTCGCCCTTGGTCAGTTCCTTGCCCTCTTCGGGGACTTCGACGAACACGATGTCGCCCAACTGACCCTGCGCATATTCGCTGATGCCGACGGTCCCGATGTCGCCATCGACTTCGACCCATTCATGATCTTCGGTGTAATAACGGCTCATGGATCAGCCCTTTCTGACATAGCGATGGGGAACGAAGGGCATCGCAACGACCTCCGCGGAATGAACCTTGCCGCGCTGGGCAAGCGTGATGCGCGTCCCCGGCGTCGCCAGCGCGAGCGGGACATAGGCCATGGCGATCGGCTTCTGGACCGAGGGGGCAAAGCCGCCGCTCGTCACCTTGCCGACTTCGCTGCCCTCGGAACCCAGCACCATCGCGCCTTCGCGCACCGGCTGGCGGCCGTCGACGATCAGCCCGACGCGCTTCACGATCGGCCCGCTCTCGCGCTCGGCCATGATCCGCGCATGGCCGGGAAAGCCGCCCTGCTCGCGGCGGCGCTTCGACAGCGCAAAGCCCAGGTCAGCAGCGACCGGCGTGGTCTCCAGGTCGAGGTCATGTCCATAGAGCGGCAACCCCGCCTCCAGCCGCAGCGAGTCGCGCGCACCCAGCCCGATCGGCTTGACCTCGGGCTGCGCCGTCAGCGCGTCGGCAAACGCCTCGGCGGCATCGCCCGGAAGCGAAATCTCGAACCCATCCTCGCCGGTGTAGCCCGAACGGCTGATCCACAGCGGATTGCCCTGCCATTCGAATGCGGCGGCGGTCATGAAGGTCAGCGCCGACACGCCGGGAACGACGCGCTCCAGCGCAGTCACCGCCTGGGGGCCCTGCAACGCCAGCAGCGCCTGTTCGTCGAGGTGATTGATCACGACCTCATCGGGCAGGAATTCGCGCAGCACGCCCAGATCGTCCCATTTGGTCGCGCCGTTGACGACCATGTAGATCGCACCGCCTTCGATCTCGAACGCATTGGCGGCGGGCAGCCGGGTCAGCATCAGATCGTCATGGATGCCGCCATTTTCGGCCAGCAGCAGCGAATAGCGCATCCGCCCCTCGCCCAGCCCGGTGATCTCGCCGGGAAGCAGCGTCTCCAGCGCGACGTCGAACGCCTCGCCCGAAAACAGCAACTGGCCCATATGGCTGACATCGAACAGTCCGGCATGGTCGCGCGTCCACAGATGCTCGGCCATGATGCCTTCATACTGGACCGGCATCTCATAGCCCGCGAAGGGCACCATCCGGCCGCCGCGGGCGCGGTGCCAGGCGTCGAGCGGGAGCTGGGCCAGCGCAATTGCGTCTTCGCCGCCCTCGGCATCGCCCGAAGTGTCGGTGCCGCGCGCCTGGTTGTCGTCTGTAGGTCCGTTGTGGACTTCGCGGCTCATCTTGGCACTCCGTTGACAGTGGATCGATGGACAAGACGCACGAACATGCGCCTCAGACCATCGCCCCCTCTGTCACGGAACCTGAGAGCTTTCCTGCGGACTGCCGCAGTTACCCCTTCGGTGGCCCCACCTGCGCGGGGCGCTTTCCAGAGTGTCGTGGCACGCGCGGTCCCTGTTGCCTGAGAGATTCCGGGGCGGTTGCTCCTTCGGCGGCGGGGGTTTCCCCCCACACTCTCCCTCGCGCGCCTCTGGCGGTTTCCCGCCATCGACTAAACCCTTGGTGCCGTCCCGCGCGGTGCGAGTCAATCGAGTTCGCCGCGTTGCACAAAAAAGGCGCGGGGCGGCGACCCGACAGGCTCAGCGAGTCGCGTTGTACTTGAGTTGTTCTTCAGTCAGCTGGAAGCCGACCAGCGCCTCGAAGCTGGCCGACAGCACCGACTGGCGAATCGCGGGATCGGCCAGCGGGTCCATCGCCGCCGCTTCGTCGCCAGCCTTACGCTTGCGATTCAGCCGTTCGCGCACATCGTCGGGCAGCGTGGCGGCGTTGCGGTCGATCGCCGAGCCGCCGGTGCCCGTCGCCTGCGCACGCAACTGTCCCTCGTCGAAATGCACCGTCACGTTGTGGACGCGCTTCGCCACCACCGACGATCCGCCGCGCAGCACCGTGATGAAATAGGGGAAGGTCACGTCGCGCGCCGGCCCGGCGGTCGCACGGCGGGCATAGACGTCGAAATTGACGGTCGTCAGGATCTGTGGGCCGGCATCGTCGCACGTCGAGGTGACGTTGGTGATCAGCGCGGTGACATCGATCGCCGTCGCTTCGCGGCTGGCGGGGGGATCGAACAGGGTAATGTCGCCGGTGCCGGCGGGAACCCCGACTCGCGGACATGCAGAGCGCACCGAAGTGATGCCCCCCTCGGCGATTTCGCCAGTGCGGGAACAACCGCCCACGGCCAGCAGGATCAGGGCGGGGACGGCGAGCTTGGCAAGCGGGAAGCGACGCGACAAGGGGGGCGACCTTTCAACAGGAACCGCCGGGTCGCCGCAAGGGCGGCCCGGAAACGCGGGCACCATAGGAACCGCCTTTCGCGCACGCAAGCAATCGCGTAGAGCCCGTCCGCGACATGACCGAGCTTGCAAAACCCCCGCTGAACCTCCTGATCGCCGCCCCGCGCGGCTTCTGCGCAGGCGTCGACCGCGCGATCCGCATCGTCGAACTGGCGATCGAGAAATACGGCGCCCCAGTCTATGTCCGCCACGAAATCGTCCATAACAAATATGTCGTCGACACGCTGAAGGCGCAGGGCGCGATCTTCGTCGACGAGCTCGACCAGGTGCCCGACGGCGTGCCCGTCGTGTTCTCCGCGCATGGCGTGCCCAAGGCGGTGCCGACAAAGGCGGCGGAGCGTGGCCTTTCCTTCCTGGACGCCACCTGCCCACTAGTGTCCAAGGTCCATCGCCAGGCCGAACGGCTGGTCGGCCAGGGCCGGCACATCCTTTTCATCGGCCATGCCGGTCACCCCGAGGTGATCGGCACCTTCGGCCAGGTGCCCGAGGGTGCGATGACTTTGGTCGAGACGGTGGAGGACGCCGAGGCTGTGGTCGCAGCCGACCCGGAGAACCTCGCCTTCCTGACCCAGACGACGCTGTCCGTCGACGACACTGCTGCGGTGCTTGCCGTCCTGAAGCAACGCTTTCCCGCGATCCTCGCGCCCGGCGCCGACGACATCTGCTATGCCACGTCGAACCGGCAGGCGGCGGTGAAGGCGATCGCCGAATCCTGTGATCTGGTGCTGGTGATCGGTTCGCCCAAATCGTCCAATTCGCTGCGCCTGGTGGAAGTTGCGATCCGCAACGGCACCTGCGCTACGCTGATCCAGCGCGCCGACGACATCGATTTCGAATGGTTCGACGGACTGCGCACCATCGGAATCACTGCCGGAGCCTCCGCCCCAGAAGTGCTCGTGCGCGAAGTCGTCGATCGCATCGCCACGCGCTTCGCAGTTACTGAGCATCAGGTCGAAACCGTGACTGAAAACATCGCTTTCAAGCTTCCCCGCGGCCTCGAAGCCGCCTGATGGCCGTCTATACGCAGGTTTCGGCGGAGGCGCTGGGCGCGTTTCTGCGCGGGTTCGACGTGGGCGAACTGGTCTCGGCCAAGGGCATTGCCGAGGGGGTCGAGAACAGCAACTATCTGGTCGAGACAAGCTGGTCGCGCTTCATCCTGACGCTGTATGAAAAGCGCGTTGCGGCGAGCGACCTGCCCTTTTTCATGGCGTTGCTCGATCATCTCGCCGCGCGCGGCAACCGCGTGCCCCCGGCGATCCCCGATCGCGAGGGGCGGATCATCCACGAGCTGGAGGGCCGCCCGGCCTGTCTGATCGAATTCCTTCCCGGCCTGTCGGTGTCGCACCCCACCCCGGTTCAGGCGCGCGCGGCGGCGGCGGCGATGGGGCAGATGCACGCGAGCCTCGTCGATTTCACGCTGGAACGCCCCAATGCGCTGGGCGTGGACGACTGGCGCCCGTTCTTCGATCGCTGCGGGCGCGCGATCGATTCGATCCAGCCCGGACTCTACGATCATGTGGACCGGGCTGTGGATAAGCTGTTGGCGGCATGGCCCCGCCACCTTCCCCGCGCCGCGATCCATGCGGACCTGTTCCCCGACAATGTGCTGATGCTGGGCGACCAGGTCAGCGGGCTGATCGACTTCTACTTCGCCTGCACCGACATCCGCGCCTATGATCTGGCGGTAATGCACGGCGCCTGGGCGTTCGACGCGACCGGCGCGCACTATGACGCCGCAGTCGGCAGCGCGCTGGTCGAGGGCTATGCCGGCAACTTCCCGCTGCTGGACGAGGAACGCGCCGCGCTGCCGGTGCTGGCCGAGGGTGCGGCACTGCGCTTCTTCCTCACCCGCGCCTGGGACTGGCTCAACACCCCTGCCGACGCGATGGTGACGCGCAAGGACCCGCTGGCCTATCTCCACCGCCTGGACTTTTACGCCGAACACGGGGCCACGCTCTTCGCATGACCGAATTACAGCATGTTGAAATCGCCACCGACGGCGCGTGCAAGGGCAATCCGGGGCGCGGCGGATGGGGCGTGGTGCTCCGGATGGGCGGCGTCGAGAAGGATATGTCGGGCGGCGAGCCCCATACGACCAACAATCGCATGGAGCTGATGGCGGCGATCCAGGGGCTGAACGCGCTCAAGCGCCCGTGCCGCGTCACGCTGTCGACCGACAGCCGCTATGTGATGGACGGGCTGACCAAATGGATCCACGGCTGGCTGAAAAATGGCTGGCGCACGTCCGACAAGAAGCCGGTCAAGAACGCCGATCTGTGGCAGGAACTGCTGGCGGCGTCGAAGCCGCACCGTGTCGAATGGGTGTGGGTAAAGGGCCATGCCGGCCACCCCGCCAATGAGCGCGCCGACAAGCTGGCGAGCGACGCGGCGCTGGCGCAGCGGGGCTGATAGGGCGCGCGCTGCGCGTCAGGCGTCGGCGGGCTTCACGAAAAACTTCTCGATCACGTCCTTGGTCAGCCGCGCCGGGCGGTGGGTCTGGGCATCGATGCAGCACCAGCTCGACTTCACTTCGGCCAGCACATCGCCGCCGCGCTTGATGATCGTCTCATAAAAGGCACGGGCGCCCTGCACTTTTTCCAGCAGCACCGTTGCGACGACGTCGTCGTCGAGAAATGCCGGGCGCCGGTAGGTGATCTCATGCTTGAGCGCGACCCACAGATGCTCGGCCACGGCCTCGACCGGAGCGAGATGCTGCCAATGGCTGATAACCGCCGCCTGCACCCATTTCAAATAGCTGGCATTGTTCACATGCCCCATGAAATCAATGTCATCGGCGGCGACATCGACCTGGAAATCATAAGGGAGTGCGGTACCTGTCATAGCATCCCCCATAGCGCAGGCGGCGCGATTTCGCGACTCCAATCGCCCGGCCTCCGGATTTCTACGGGGGCGGCGGCAGGATCGACGCTTGCCGTAGCGGCAGCGTGCCGCGGCGCGTGCACGAGACCTTGACACCGACGGCCCCTCCGTCCGAATGCACAACTAATCAGACAAAAGGGGATGTTCTGCAATGTCGCGTATCACTGCCGCTCGCGTCGTGGTCACCTGCCCGGGCCGAAACTTTGTCACGTTGCGGATCGAGACCGAGGACGGCGTCTATGGTTTGGGCGATGCGACGCTCAACGGCCGCGAGCTTGCGGTAGCGAGCTATCTGACCGACCATGTCATTCCCTGCCTGATCGGGCGCGACGCGCATCGGATCGAGGACATCTGGCAGTATCTGTACAAGGGCGCGTATTGGCGGCGCGGCCCCGTCACCATGTCGGCGATCGCCGCGGTCGACATGGCGCTGTGGGACATCAAGGGCAAGATCGCGGGTCTCCCCGTCTATCAGCTCCTCGGCGGCGCCAGCCGCGAGGGGTGCATGGTCTATGGCCATGCCAACGGCACCGACATCGAGGAAACGATCGACCGCGCGCAGGAGCTGGTCGAGCAGGGGTACAAGGCGGTTCGCCTCCAGTCGGGCGTGCCCGGCATCGCCACGACCTATGGCGTCTCCGGCGAGCGATTCTATTATGAGCCCGCCAAGGGCTCGCTGCCCGACGAGACCGTCTGGTCGACCTCGAAATACATGAACCACGTCCCGAAGCTGTTCGCGCGCGGCCGCGAGGCTTTGGGCTGGGACGTGCATCTGCTCCACGACGTCCACCACCGGCTGACCCCGATCGAGGCAGGACGGCTCGGCAAGGACCTGGAACCCTATCGCCTGTTCTGGCTGGAGGATGCCACCCCGGCGGAAAACCAGGCCGCGTTCCGGCTGATCCGCCAGCACACCACCACCCCGCTGGCAGTGGGCGAGATCTTCAACACGATCTGGGACGCCAAGCAGCTGATCGAGGAACAGCTGATCGACTATATCCGCGCGACCGTCGTCCATGCCGGCGGCATCACCCATCTGCGCCGTGTCGCCGCGCTCGCCGATCTCTACCAGGTCCGCACCGGCTGCCACGGCGCAACCGACCTGTCGCCCGTGTGCATGGCGGCGGCGCTGCATTTCGGCCTCTCGGTGCCCAATTTCGGCATCCAGGAATATATGCGCCACACGCCGGAGACCGACGCAGTGTTCCCGCACGCCTACACGTTCGAAAACGGGCTGATGCATCCCGGTGACGCGCCGGGCCTGGGCGTCGAGATGGACGAGGAAACCGCCGCCCAATACGAATATAAGCGCGCCTATTTGCCGGTGAACCGGCTAGAGGACGGGACGATGTTCAACTGGTGAGCCACGGGGGCGCCCGGTCGCGAGCCTAAGCGCCGAAACGCGATGCGGCGTAGCTGAGCGGGTCGATATGCGCGACGGCGGCGGCGGGTGCGTGGCCCAGCAGCAGCGCGGCGGCGAGTTGCGCACCGGCGGGGGCGGTCTGGATACCGAACCCGCCCTGCCCCGCGCACCAGAAGAAGCCCGGCACATCGCGGTCGAAGCCATAGACGGGAAGCCGGTCAGGCGCGAAGCTGCGCAACCCGGCCCATTTATGCTCCAGCGCCGCGACACGCCAATCGACGACATGCTCGAACCGATCGATCGCAATGGCGATATCGATTTCCTCGGGTGCCGCGTCGCACGCTGCGCTGGGGCTCTCGTCATGCGGGGAGAGCCATAGCCGCCCCCCCGCCTCGGGCTTGAAATAGAAGCTGCCATCGAGATGCGCGACATGCGGAAGCGCCTCGGGCGGGGCCGGTTCGGTGCGCAACTGGACCATCGTGCGACGATAGGGCTGGATGCCGATCGGGCGCGCGCCCGCCGCGACAGCGACCGGATCGGCCCAGGCACCCGCTGCGTCGACCAGCAACTCCGCCTCGAACGCGCCCGCACGGGTATCCAGCAACCACCGCCCCGCCTCGCGCCGCGCCGCCAGCAGTTCGGCCGAGGTCGCCAGAATTGCGCCAGCGCGCTTCGCCCGCGCGAGAAAGGCGGCGTGGAGTGCGCCCACATCGATATAGGAGCAGCTCGGCTCAAGGACGCCCAGCGTCCATTCCTCGCGCAAGCCGGGAATCGTCGCATGCGGATCGACCGCATGGAGCGCGACTCCGCTGTCCTCGAACGCGCTCAGGAACGAATCGAACGCCGCGCGCTCGTCGCGTCGCGCGATATGGAGCGACCCCATGGGCGACAGGAATCCCCCCGCCTCCAGCGCCGGGCCGGACGCGGTCGTCAGCGGCTGGACAAAGGGTCCGCCATAGGTCTCGGACCAGAACGCCGCGGAGCGTCCGGTGGCGTGATAGCCGGGCCGGTCCTCGGCCTCCAATATCAGCACCCGCGCATGCTGCGCGACTTCGGCGGCCAGGCTGGCCCCCGCAATGCCGCCTCCGACAATCGCCACGTCGTAACGCATCACGCCCGCTGCGCCCGTGCCGCCAGGAACAGGTCGATCTCGCCGATCGCGCGGTTCCGCACCGGATCGGCTTCGCGCAATATCTCGTGCGCGCTCTCCGCGCCGAACGCCACGACGCGTACGTCGGGCAGCTTCGGCGCGATCCGCAGCGACGCCCGCGCGTCGACAAGGCCGTCCGCCTTGGCCACGAGCATCAGGATCGGCACCTTCAGTGCCTTTAGCCGCGGGTCCGCCGCACTCTCGCGCATCGATTTGAACGCCTCGATCACCCAGCGCCAGCTCGGCGGGCCCGTGACCGTTTCCGGGTTGGCGGTCTGCCACCAGATTTCGTCGGCATAGCGATCGGGATCGTGGGTAAGCAAAGAAGCGCGGGTGTCCGTAGTATAGGGCTTTTCATTTCCCTTCCACGCCGGCCGCGACGAATCGCCGACACCGCCGAGCAAGCGCGCCATCCGCTCAGCCAGCGGCCCGAACGGGCTCCGGAACCCCAGCATCGGCGCGACCAGAACCGCAGCGTCGGGCGCGATCGCGCCCTCGACCAGCGCGCGGAGCACCAGATGGCCGCCCATCGAGTGGCCCATCACGACATGCGGCCCGGGCGTCGCCGCCTGCCAGTCCGCGTAGAATGCGCCAAGATCGGCGATGAACGCATCGAAGCTCTCGATATGCCCGCAATTCGCCGCCGCGCTCAGCCGGCCCGAGCCGCCCTGCCCCCGCCAGTCGAACGAGGTCACCGTCCAGCCCTGTGCGTGCCAGTGCGCGAACACCTCCAGATATTTCTCGAAAACGTCGCCGCGCCCGCCCTGGAACAGGATGCTGCCGCGCGGGCTCGCCGTGTCGGCGGGCCAGGCAAAGGCGCGAAGCTGCCAGCCATCGGGCGCGGTCCAGCGCTGGACCGAGGCACCCGCGGGAATCGAACGGCGATCGAAGGAAGAAGCGGTCATCCGGCGTGGTTACGTTTTGATAAGCCGTATCGTCTAGGGAATACGGTCATGGGGGACATGTTTGCAGCCTTTCTGCTCGGCACGCTCGGGCTGCTCCTGGTTTCGGCCGGGGTACAGGACGCGCGCTCGCGGGAGATCGCGAACTGGAAGAATGCTGCGATCGCGCTGCTGGCGCCGGCATGGTGGTGGGCCAACGGGCTCCCGCTATGGCCCGGCATGGCGATCCAGCTTGGGATCGCGTGCGTCGTCTTCGCGCTGTTCGCGGGCGCCTTTGCGCTCGGCCAGATGGGGGGCGGCGACGTCAAGCTGATCGGCGCGCTGGCATTGTGGCTGCCGCTCCAGCCTTTGATCTGGATGCTGGTGCTGATGTCGCTTCTGGGCGGAGCGTTGACGCTGCTGATGCTCGGCGAACGCTGGATGCGCCGCCAGAGCACTGCCGCGCTGGAGATACCGTATGGCGTAGCGATCGTGATCGCGGCGCTGATCGTCCTCCGCGAACCGATCCTTAATCAATTTACCTGATGCTTAACGCCCTCAGAACCAGCCGTGGCGTGAATGAGAAGGCTTGAGTAGAAATGGATGCACGCAAGGTCATTTTGCTCGTCGGAGCGCTGCTGATCGCGGCGGTGACGGCATTCATGGCGCGTAACCTGTTGGTCGGCGCACCCGCGCCCGTGGCCGGGGCGGCTCCCACCGCAGTCGCCGAGAACACGACCGAAGTCCTCGTCGCGACGCGGGCGCTCCCCGTCGGAACGATCCTCGACCCGCAGGCGATCAAGTTTGTCGCCTGGCCGAAAGAACTGGTCGAGGGCGCCTATTTCCTGAAGGCGGACGGCGATACGAGCAAGCTTCAGGGCACCGTCGTCCGTTTCGCGATCCCCGCGGGGCAGCCGATCACCCAGGGCGCGCTGGTCAAGCCCGGCGACCGTGGCTTCCTCGCCGCGGCACTCGGGCCGGGAATGCGCGCCGTCACGGTGCCGGTCTCCGCGCAGACGTCGGTGGCGGGGTTCGTCTTTCCCGGCGACCGCATCGACCTGGTCCTGACGCAGACTGTGGCCGGCGGCGGCGACGGCCCCCCGCTCAAGGCGTCGGAGACGATCCTGCGCAACCTGCGCGTGCTCGCCACCGACCAGCGCACCGACAAACAGGCTGACGAAGCCGGCAAGACCGTGGTCAGCACCTATTCTACCGTCACGCTGGAGGCGACGCCCAAGCTCGCCGAAAAGATTGCAGTCGCCCAGACGCTTGGATCGCTGTCGCTGTCGCTCCGCTCGATCGCGGACAATCAGGGTGAATTGGAAGACGCCATCGCCAATGGCGATGTCGAGGTTCCGGCCAATGGCGATGCCAAGGCCGAAAAGGCGATGCTCGCGCGCGTCGCCGCACGCCCCGACGATAGCGGGACGACCTTCTCGACCGGCGCCGACGTCTCGCGTTTCCAGCGCCGCACGGTGCCCGGCAAGGCCGCCGAGGGCGCTCCGAACGGCGGGGTCGCGCCGCCCGCGACGGGCGCGTTTCCGGGCGCGCCGTCGCCCATTCGACGCGGGCCGGTGGTCACCATCGCCCGCGGCAACGACGTGACCGCAATCGAGGTCGGGGGGAATCATTAAGATGCGTAACGTGGCAAAGCCGATCGGGCTGCCTCTGGCCCTGCTCGCGGCAATAGCTGCGCCAACGGGCGGCGTTTTGCCTGCGGCTGCCCAGACCGTCAGCGGCCCGACCGGAATCCTTCAGATCAACACCGGACGCGGTCGGTTGGTGACGCTCGACGCGCCGATCACCGACGTGTTCGTCGCCAATCCCGGCGTCGCCGACGTCCAGGTCCGCTCGGTCAGCCAGATCTATGTCTTCGGCAAGTCGGCGGGCGAGACCACGATCTATGCAACGTCGAAGAGCGGCAGGGTCGTCTATGCGACCACGGTCCGGATCGGCAACAACATCGACTCGATCGATTCGATGCTGCGGCTGGCGATGCCCGACGCGAAGATCGTCGCAACGCCGATGAACGGAATGGTGCTGCTCACCGGCACGGTCGGCGCGCCCGCCGATGTCGCCGAGGCCGAACGGCTGGTCCAGGCCTTTACCGGCAAGGAGACCCAGGTCATCAGCCGGCTGAAGACCGCGACGCCGCTTCAAGTCCAACTCCAGGTGCGGTTCGCCGAAGTCAGCCGCAGTTTCGTCAAGAATGTCGGCGTGAACCTGTTGACGCAGGACAACACCAGCGGTTTCCAGTTCGGCATCGCATCGGGCCGCACTCCGGGCACCTTCGGGACCAGCACCACCAGCGCGACCTTCACCTCGGGCTCCGAAAACGGCACGATCGGGATCGCGGGCAAGCTGTTCGGGCTCGACATATTGAGCGCGCTCGACCTCGGCGAAACGCTGGGTCAGGTGACCACGCTCACCAATCCGAACCTCACTGCGATTTCGGGCGAGACCAGCAGCTTCCTGGCCGGCGGCGAGATCCCGATCCCGGTCAGCCAGGGGCTCGGCGCCGTGTCGGTCGAGTATAAGCAATATGGCGTGGGCCTGTCCTACACCCCGACCGTGCTCGCCGACGGGCGCATCTCGCTCCACGTCCGCCCCGAAGTCTCCGCGCTGTCGGCAGCGGGCGCGGTCACGATCAGCGGAACGCAGATCCCGGCGCTAACCACCCGCCGCGCCGAAACGACCGTCGAACTGGGTTCCGGCGAAAGCATGGTCATCGCCGGACTGATGCAGAACAGCCACGACAATTCGATCACCAAGACTCCGGGGCTGGGCGATGTGCCGGTCCTCGGCGCGCTGTTCCGCTCCAACGCCTTCAAGCGCAACGAGACCGAACTCGTGATCGTCATCACGCCGTATCTGGTCAAGCCGGTCAACGCGAACGAGATCGTCCTGCCCACCGATGGCTATAAGGCGCCCGACGACTTTCAGCGGCTGATCGGCGGCCAGCTCGGCGGCACCACGCCCGGCGGCGAGCGGCCCACGCCGAAAATGGCGCCTCCGGCCAATACGGCGCCCGCGGTCGGCGCGATGGCGCCGGTTGCGCCTGCCGCCCCCTCGCCGCGTCCCACCGATGCCCCGGTCAAGGCCGAGCCCCCCAAATCCAAGTCCAAAAAGGGCGGCTCCGCAGCGCCCGGCTTTGGCTTCTGACGTGTCGAGAGGATTCGCAATGGTTTCGCGCTTCACTCCCCTGCTCCTCGCTCCGCTCGCGCTGCTCGCCGGGTGCGGGAGCTATAATGGCGGCCTCGAATCGGTCTACCAACCCGTCGTCGCGCGGCAGGACTATGCCTTCGACGTCGCGACCGCGGGCTATGCCCTCGCCCCCGGCGAAGGCGACCGGCTGGCCGGATGGATGGGCGCGATGGGGCTGCGCTATGGCGATCGCATCGCGATCGACGACGGCGCCGACGGCAGCACCGCGCGCGAGGAAATCGCAGCGCTGGCCGGTAAATACGGCCTGCTGCTCACCGATCGCGCGCCGACCACGGTGGGACAGGTCGCGCCCGGCACCCTGCGCGTGGTCGTCACGCGCATGACCGCGGGCGTGCCCGACTGTCCCGATTTCTCGCGCCAATACCAACCGGATTTCTCCGCCAGCACGACCTCCAACTATGGCTGCGCGACCAACACCAATCTCGCGCGGATGGTCGCCGATCCGGCCGATCTGGTGCGCGGCGCGCCGGGATCGCCGACCAGTGATCCCGCCAGCGCGGCGAAGGCGGTGAATGCCTATCGCAACGCCACCCCCAGCGGCGCCGGCGGCACCACGATCAAGGCGACTTCGGTCGGAGGCAGTAAGTGAACGCCCCCTTTCATCCGGGCCGCACCGGGCACCGCGAGCCCTTTGTCGCCTTTGTCTGCGACGAAGCAACTGCGGAGCTGCTGCGGCCGATCGCAGCCGAACTCGGCTGGTCGCCGGAGAAGGTGAACAAGGGCGGGCTGCGCAACGCCGTGCAGACGCTGTCGGTATCTGCGAGCCCCAACATCCTGTTCGTCGACCTGTCCGAATCGGGCGACCCGCTCAACGACATCAACGCGCTGGCCGAAGTATGCGAGCCCGGCACGCTCGTCATCGCATCGGGTCAGGTCAACGACGTTCGCCTGTACCGCGACCTCGTCGCCAGCGGCATCCACGACTATCTCCTCAAGCCGCTCAACCCCGACGCGCTGCGCGACACCTTCTCCCAGGCACAGGCCGCGCTCAATGCGCCCAAGATCGCGGAGACGAGCACCGAACGCCCGCATTGCGCAGTTGCGGTAATCGGCACGCGCGGCGGATCGGGCGCGTCGACGATCGCGACATCGCTGGGCTGGCTGTTGAGCCAGAAGCATAGCCGAACCACGGCGCTGCTCGACCTCGACGTCCATTTCGGCACCGGCGCCCTAGCGCTCGACCTTGAGCCGGGCCGCGGGCTGACCGATGCGATCGAGAATCCGAGCCGCATCGACGGGCTGTTCATCGAACGCGCGATGGTGCGGGCGTCCGAACGGCTGGCGGTGCTGTCGGCGGAGGCACCGATCAATTCGCCCGTGCTGACCGACGGCGCGGCATTCTACCAGTTACAGGAGGAAATCCGGGCCGCGTTCGAATGCATGGTGATCGACCTGCCGCGCGCGATGCTGGTCAACCACCCGCATTTGATCGCCGACATCCAGGTTGTGGTGCTCGTCACCGAACTGACGCTGGCTGCGGCGCGCGACGCAATCCGCATCCTGAGCTGGTTCAAGTCGAACGCCCCGCAGACGCAGGTCATCGTTGTCGCCAACCGCATGCCGGCGGTGCCGCTGCTCGAGATCAGCCGCAAGGATTTCGAAGGCTCTATCGAACGCAAGCTCGACGTACTGATTCCCTTCGAACCCAAGCTGGCGGCGCAGGCGGCCAAGCTCGGCAAGCCTTTGGCCGAAGTGGGCAAGGGCGTGAAGGCGCTCGCCGCGCTTGCCGAACTGGCGACGCGGATCACTGCGATCACCGATTCGGGCGAACATGACGACAAGGCGGTTCGCGCCAAGAGCGAACGCGCCGCCGCAGCCAAGGGCGGCTCGCTGCTCGGCAAGCTGGGCGGCCTCGCGGCGCGGCGGGGCGCCAAGGCAAAGAAGTAATCTTTGGCGCCTAGTGTGCGCCGGGTACAGGGTTTTTCGGAGGCGCGCGCGGCGTGGACATGCTGCCGATATTGATGCTCGCAATCGGCGCCTTTCTGGCGCTGCTGCTGTTCGTGCTCGCCTTTTCGGGGCCGAATGCCGCGCGCGCCGGATCGCGTCGGCTGTCGACGCTGCGCGAACGCCACATGGTGAGCAATATCGGCACTGCGGCGATGGAAGCGCAGATCCGGCGGATATCGACGGCCAGCTCAACCCGGATGGATCTCGCGGTATCGCGGCTGCTGCCCAACCCAGTCGAGCTTCAGAAGCGGCTGGCGATGACCGGCAAGACGTGGAGCCTGGGCCATTATGCGATGGTCAGCGCAGGAATGACGCTGGTCCTCGCCGCGCTGCTCCTGCTCCAGGGAGCCCCGATCTGGCTCGCATTGTTCCTGGGCCTCTTCGTCGGGCTGGGCGTCCCGCACATGGTCGTCGGCTTCTTCATCAAGCGACGGATCGCCAAGTTCACCACCAATTTCCCCGATGCGATCGAGTTGCTTGTTCGCGGGCTGCGCTCCGGCTTGCCGATCACCGAGACGATGGGCGTGGTGGGCGCCGAGATCGATGGCCCGGTCGGCGAGGAATTTCGTGCGGTGTCGGACAAGATGAAGATCGGCCGCACGCTCGACGCCGCGCTCCAGGAGACTGCGGACCGGCTGGCCACGCCCGAGTTCCAGTTCTTCGTGATCACGATCGCGATCCAGCGCGAAACCGGCGGCAACCTGGCAGAGACGCTCGCCAATCTCGCCGACGTGCTGCGCAAGCGCAGCCAGATGAAGCTCAAGATCGCGGCCATGTCGTCCGAGTCCAAGGCGTCGGCGCTGATCGTCGGCGCTTTGCCCTTCATCGTCTTCGGCATGGTCTGGTTCATCAACAACAACTATATGGCCAATTTCTTCCAGGATCAGCGGCTGATGGTCGCCGGGGGCGGCGGGCTGGTGTGGATGGCGCTCGGCGCCTTCATCATGGCCAAGATGGTCAATTTCGAGATCTGATGATGGCAGGCCCTACCCTGCTCGGCGTGGACGTCTTCACCGTCGCCACGATCCTGTCGGCGATCGCGGCGGCGGCGGTGATCTTCGCAATCTATACCGCCGCCACGGTCCGCGATCCGATGACCAAGCGCGTCAAGGCGCTCAACGACCGCCGCGAACAGCTCAAGGCAGGCATCACCGCCTCGACTTCGAAGCGCCGCGCCAGGCTTGTCCAGAAGAACGAGGCGACCGACCGCATCCGCGCGCTGCTCCTGTCGCTGAAGGTCCTTCAGGAGAGCCAGGTCAAGGTCGCGCAGACCAAGCTGCTCCAGGCGGGCATCCGGCGCAAGGAATGGGCGGTCGCGGTGATCTTCGGGCGTCTGGTCCTGCCGATACTGATCGGCGGGCCCATGCTCTATCTCGTCTACGGCACCCAGGCCTTTGCCGACTGGAGCCCGCTCAAGGCCTATGGTCTCGTCGCGGGCAGCTTCATCCTGAGCTACAAGGCGCCCGATCTCTATCTCAACAACAAGATCACCAAGCGTAGCCACGCCATCCGCAAGGGCCTGCCGGACGCGCTCGACCTGCTGGTGATCTGTGCCGAAGCGGGACTGACCGTCGATGCGGCGTTTCACCGCGTCGCCAAGGAACTGGGCCGCGCCTATCCTGAACTTGGCGAGGAATTCTCGCTGACCGCGATCGAACTGGGCTTCCTGACCGATCGTCGGCAGGCGTTCGAAAATCTCGCGCTGCGGATCGACCTTGACGCGATCCGCGGCGTCGTCACGACGATGATTCAGACCGAGAAATACGGCACGCCCCTAGCATCGGCGCTCCGCGTGCTATCGGCCGAATTCCGCAACGAGCGGATGATGCGGGCCGAGGAAAAGGCCGCGCGGCTGCCCGCGATCATGACGATCCCGCTGATCCTGTTCATCCTGCCGGTGCTGTTCATCGTGATCCTGGGGCCCGCCGCCTGCTCGATCAACGACGCCCTGATCCGCTGAGCCGCCGCGCCGATCATTACGGTGGCGTACCGTCACGGCACACGGTAAATTCCGGGTAAGGCTTATCGCCGACACGGGGGATGTCGCATGCACCAATTGCCGTTCGAAACGCTGACGCAGTTCGTAGCGTTGGGCCTTACGCTGGTCGGTGGCTGGTTCCTGGGGATGGCGAGCCACTCCGGCGGTGCCAAATGGCGCGAGCGCTATCAGGACGAGGCACTCGACCATGCGGGATATCGCGACCGCGCCGAACAGGAACTGCGCGACGCGCATCGCAAGATCAAGGCACTGGAAGCGGAGAACGCCAGGCTCAGCGCTGCCGCAACTCCTCCCGCAGTGGCCGCGCCCGATCCGGTGGCGAGCAAACCCGCCGACTCCCCGGCGCCAGCGCCGGCGGACAGCCACGCCTGAACGCGCGTCAGCGCAGGACGGGCAGGTCGCGCATCATCGGGGTGTAGCGCTCGATAACCTCGGCCAGCGGCACGCCCCGCCCGTCGAGCACCAGCGCATGATGCTCCAGCACCCAGCGAGAACCCGCCGCCGGATCGCGGCGCGGATCGGGCGAATCCAACGCCTCGCGTCTAGGCGCCAGCGGGCGGATCGCGGCGCCAAAGGGCGTGTCGCCCGTCAGCGCCGCGTTCATCGCTTGGGTGAGCCGCGCTGGCACGTACCAGTTCTCGGCGTCCGACAGCACCTTGTCCCCGCAGCGGAGCGAGACGTGGCGATAACCCACGGGCTCCTCCGCGCCGACCCGCAGCCGCGCACGCTGCTCCGCCGTCGGTGCCCGCATCGCGGCGCGGTCCACCACGGCGCGGATCGGCTCCGCGCAGCGGCGTTGCAGCACCGCAGTCGCGCTGGTCGCGGCGCGCAGCTCGGCGTCGAGCCGCGCGACCGGATCGCTCTGGCCGAACGCCAACGCGGCCGCGACCGCGAGCATCACTGGCTCTTGAGCGCCGCCTGTGCCGCCGCCAGTCGCGCGATCGGCACGCGATAGGGCGATGCCGACACGTAATCGAGCCCGGTCGCCTCGCAGAATGCGATGCTCGCCGGATCGCCGCCATGCTCGCCGCAAATGCCCAGCTTGATGTCGGGCCGAGTCGCGCGCCCGCGCTCGGCGGCAATCGCAATCAGCTCGCCCACGCCTTCCACATCCAGGCTGACGAACGGGTCCTTGGGGTAGATGCCCTTCTCGACATAGGTCGTCAGGAAGCGCGCGGCATCGTCGCGGCTGACGCCCAGCGTCGTCTGGGTCAGGTCGTTGGTGCCGAAGCTGAAGAACGCCCCCACCTCGGCGATCTGCCCCGCCATCAGCGCGGCGCGCGGCAGTTCGATCATCGTGCCGACCAGATATTCGATCCGGCGCCCCTTGTCGGCGAACACCGCCTCTGCGGCTGCGTCGACCACCGCCTTCATCAACTCCAGCTCGCGCTTCGTCGCGACCAGCGGGATCATCACTTCGGGCACCGGCGCCGCGCCGGTCTTTTCCGCGACTTCGATCGCCGCCTCGAAGATCGCGCGGGCCTGAATCTCGTAGATTTCGGGGTAGGTCACGCCCAGCCGGCACCCGCGATGGCCGAGCATCGGGTTGAACTCGTGCAGTTCCGCCGCGCGGCGCTTGAGCGTCTCGACGTCGAGCCCCGCCGCCGCCGCGACTTCGGCGAACTCCGATTCCTCGTGCGGCAGGAATTCGTGCAGCGGCGGGTCGAGCAGGCGGATCGTGCAGGGCAGCCCCGCCATCACTTCGAAAATCTCGACGAAATCGCTGCGCTGCTCGGGCAGCAGCTTGGCGAGCGCCGCGCGCCGCCCCGCTTCGTCCGATGCCAGGATCATCTGGCGCACCGCCGTGATGCGGCTCTGCTCGAAGAACATGTGCTCGGTGCGGCACAGCCCGATGCCCTCGGCGCCGAATTCGCGCGCGGTGCGGCAATCGAGCGGGGTTTCGGCGTTGGTGCGCACCTTCAGCCGGCGCTTGGCGTCGGCCCACACCATCAGCGTGCCGAAGTCGCCCGACAATTCGGGCTGCACCGTCGGCACTGCGCCCGCCATCACTTCGCCGGTCGTGCCGTCGATCGTGACGATGTCACCTTCCCGAACTTCGCGCACACCGACACGCATGATCTTCTCGCGGGCGTTGATCGAGATGCCCCCGGCGCCCGAGACGCAGGGCCGGCCCATGCCCCGGGCCACGACTGCCGCGTGGCTGGTCATGCCGCCGCGGGCGGTGAGGATGCCGCGTGCCGCGTGCATGCCGTGGATGTCCTCCGGGCTCGTCTCCACTCGGATCAGGATCACCGACTCGCCCGCCGCCGCGCGCTTTTCGGCGGTGTCGCTGTCGAATACCGCGATGCCCGATGCGGCCCCCGGCGAGGCCGGTAGCCCCTTGGTCAGCACGTCGCGCACCGCGCTGGGGTCCAGCGTCGGGTGGAGCAACTGGTCGAGCGCCTGCGGATCGACGCGCAGGATCGCCTCCTCCTGCGTGATCAGCCCCTCATTCGCCATGTCGACCGCGATCTTCAGCGCCGCCTTCGCCGTGCGCTTGCCCGAGCGGGTCTGGAGCATCCACAGCTTGCCGCGCTCGACGGTGAACTCGATGTCCTGCATGTCGCGGTAATGCCGCTCGAGCAGGTCGAACACCCGCGCCAGCTCGGCATACACCTCGGGCATCGCTTCTTCCATCGACGCGGGCTTGGCCCCCGCCGCCTCGCGCGCCGCCCTGGTCAGATATTGCGGCGTGCGGATGCCCGCGACCACGTCCTCGCCCTGCGCGTTGATCAGGAATTCGCCATAATAGGCATTGTCGCCCTTTGACGGATCGCGCGTGAACGCCACGCCCGTCGCCGAGGTTTCGCCCATATTGCCGAAGACCATCGCCTGGACATTGACCGCGGTGCCCCAGTCACCCGGAATGTCGTTCAGCCGGCGATAGACCTTCGCCCGCTCCGACTGCCACGATCCGAACACCGCGCCGATCGCGCCCCAGAGCTGGGCGTGGACGTCCTGCGGGAAGGGCTTGCCCCACAATTCCTCGACGATGGCCTTATATTCGGCGACCAGCACCTGCCAGTCGCCCGCCGACAGCTCGGTATCGAGGCTGTAGCCGCGATCTTCCTTGGCGATCTCCAGCGCTTCCTCGAAGCGGCCATGGTCGAGTTCGAGCACGACGTCCGAATACATCTGGATGAAGCGGCGATAGCTGTCCCAGGCGAAGCGATCGTCGCCGCTGACCGCAGCCAGCCCGACGACGGTTTCGTCGTTGAGCCCCAGGTTGAGCACGGTATCCATCATGCCCGGCATCGAGACGCGCGCACCCGAGCGGACCGAGACGAGCAACGGATCGGCGGCGTCGCCGAATGTCTTGCCCGTAATCCCCTCGATATGGATCAGGCCGTTGGCGACTTCGCCCTTGACGCTGTCGGGGAAGGTCTCGCCCTCCTCATAATAGCGGGTACACATCGCAGTGGAGATCGTGAAACCCGGAGGCACCGGCAGCCCGATGCTCGCCATCCCGTCGAGATTCGCGCCCTTGCCCCCCAGCAAGTTCTTGTCCCCGGCGCCGCCGTCCGAAACACCCCCGCCGAAGCGATAAACGTATTGCGTCATCTGTGCCCCTTCTTGATCTGCCCGCGCCTACCGCAGGTGCGAACAAGGCGAAAGCCGCTGACTGCGTTGTCAGTACGAAGTTTTGCTTAGGCGTGCCCGAGATGCGGTAAGCAATTTTGAGCAGATGCAGCGGCGGACCGGCTGCGCGCCGGCCCGCCGCAGGGCGCGATCAGCCGTCGATCCGCGTGAAATCGGCAACCTGATGCACCGCGTCGCGCATCCGCGCGAGCAGCGCGAGGCGCGCGGCGCGCTTGTCCGGGTCTGGGTCGTTGACCGTGACCGACTCGAAGAACGCATCGATTGGGGCGCGCAGGGCGGAGAGTGCGGCCATCGCGCCTTCGAAATCCTCCGCGGCGATCGCGGCGGCGGCGCGGGGCTCGGCGTCGTCGAGCGCGGTGGCGAGGGCGGATTCGGCGGGGTGAAGTGCCTCCCTCTCCCCGCTTGCGGGGAGAGGGCCGGGGAGAGGGGCAGTCTCCTCAGGCGACTCGCCTGCTGGCACGTCCCCTCTCCCCTGCCCTCTCCCCTGAAGGGGAGAGGGAGATTCCTTCTTCAGGATATTCGCCGCGCGCTTATAGCCTGCGAGGAGGTTCCTGCCCTCGTCGGTGGTCACGAACGCCTGAAGCGCATGGACGCGGGCGAGCAGCCGGACGAGATCGTCCTCGCCACCGAGCGCGAACACTGCGTCGATCAGGTCGTGGCGGACACCGGCTTCGCGTTGCTGGACTTTCAGGCGGTCGATAGCAAAACGGACAAATGAATTCGCCGGATGAACAAACTCGCGATTGAATGGGGGGTCGAAAGCATTTGCGAGCTTAAGCACGCCGATCCGCAGATTGTTGTCGAAAATGAGTGCTAGGACACCCAACATTGCTCGGCGGAGCGCAAACGGGTCTTTGGACCCCGTCGGCATTTGCTCGATGGAGAAGAACTCAAAAATCGTATCCAGCTTATCCGCCAGCGACACCGCCACCGTCACGGGCGCGGTGGGAACCTCGTCCCCCTGCCCGACCGGCTTGTAGTGATCGCGGATCGCTGCCGCGACCTGTGGGTCCTCGCCCTGCGCGGCGGCGTAATAGCCGCCCATCAGGCCCTGTAGCTCGGGGAATTCGCCGACCATGCCGGTGACGAGGTCAGCCTTGCAGAGGCGGGCGGCGCGTTCGGCGAGGGCGGCCAATTCCTCCCCGGAACGGGGAGGGGGACCATCCGCAGGATGGTGGAGGGGGATCGCCGCAGAGGACGCCGCCTGTGGCGCGCCCCCTCCACCGCTTCGCGGTCCCCCTCCCCGTTCCGGGGAGGATTTGACGATTCCCTCCTCCACCAGCCAGCGCGCCAGCTTCGCGACGCGATCGACCTTATCCGCCACCGTCCCCAGCTTTTCGTGAAAGACGATCTTCGACAGCTTCTTCGCGCTCTCGTCGAGCGGGATTTTCAGGTCGGTGTCATAGAAGAACCGCGCGTCGCTCAGCCGTGCGGCCAGCACTTTCTGGTTGCCCTCGACGATGCGCTCGCCGCCGTCCGCTGCGTCGATATTGGCGACGCAGACAAAGGCGTTCGCGAGCGTGCCCTCCGCGCCGCGGCACACGAAATATTTCTGGTTCACCCGCGCGGTGAGCTGGATGACCTCGGGCGGCACCTCCAGGAATGCCGAGTCGAAGCGCCCGAGCAGCGGCATCGGCCATTCGGTGAGCCCGGCATTTTCGAACAACAGCCCGTCATCCTCGACAAGCGTCAGCCCGGCCTTTGCCGCCGCCATCTTGGCGCCCAGCGCGATGATGCCGCGGCGTTCGGCGCCGTCGACGATGACATGGCACGCGCGGAGCTTCTCGACATAGTCGTCGGCGCTGCCGATCGTGATGACGCCGGGATGGTGGAAGCGATGGCCGAGCGTCGCGGCGCCGCTGGTGACGCCCGCGACTTCGCACGGGACGACGTCGCTGCCGAACAGCGCGACGATGCCCTGGAGCGGGCGCACCCAGCGCGGGCTTTCGGTCGAGAGCGACGGCGCGCCCCAGCGCATCGCCTTGGGCCAGGGGAAGGCGCGGATCACGGACGGGATCGCCTCGGCGAGCACGGCGGCGGTGGGGCGTCCAGGCTTGCTCGTGACAGCAAATAAGGTCGGGCGCCCTTTCACGTCGCGCGTTTGCAGCACATCGCGGGTCAATCCCAGTTTGCGCAAAAACCCGTCGATCGCAGCATCCGCAGCGTCGGCTGGCGGACCCTTTACGTCCTCAATTACCGACGCCGTAACTTCGGGCAGCCCGCGCGCGATCAGCGCGAGGCGGCGGGGGGTGGCGTAGGTGACGGTCTCGGCAGCGGCGAGCCCGGCCTTGGTCAGCTCGGCAGCGAACAGCCGGGCGAGGTCCTCGCGGGCCTTTTCCTGCATCCGGGCGGGGATTTCTTCGGAGCGGAGTTCGAGAAGGAAATCGGTCATAGGTTCTTTTCACGCGAAGGCGCGAAGGCGCGAAGGAAGAAGGGAGTGGTTTCGAGCAGAGGCGCAGAGGGCGCAGAGGTGCGTGCGCAAACAGCGCCATCCCGCCCCCAAATCGTCATCCCAGCGAAAGCTGGGACCCATTCATCCCTCCGCACGCCATCGAGGCCGATCGGCGAATGGATCCTGACTTTCGTCAGGATGACGCGGGAAAAAGGCGTGCGTGTCCGCGCCTCTGCGCGAACCACCTTCTTCGCGCCTTCGCGCCTTCGCGTGGACATGTTCACGCCACCCATCCCGGAAAGCGCGCTTCCCATTCGGGCGTCTTGCGTTCGATCCACGCCGCGCAGGCGCCCTTCGCCAGATCGCGGACGCGACCGATATAGGCCTGGCGCTCGGCCACCGAGATCACGCCGCGCGCATTCAGCAGGTTGAAGATGTGGCTCGCCTCGATCGCCTGTTCATAGGCGGGGATGGCGAGGCCCGCGCCCAGGCAATTCTCGCACTCCGCCGCCGCCTTGCGGAACAGGTCGAACAGCGTTTCGGTGTCGGCGACTTCGAAGTTCCATTTGGACATCTGGACTTCGTTCTCGTGGAACACGTCGCCATAGGTCACGCCCGCGTCGTTGAACGCGAGGTCGTACACGCTGTCCTTGTTCTGGATATACATCGCCAGCCGTTCGAGGCCGTAGGTCAGCTCGCCCGCGACGGGCTTGCAGTCATAGCCGCCCATTTGCTGGAAATAGGTGAACTGGGTGACTTCCATCCCGTCGCACCACACTTCCCAGCCCAGCCCCCAGGCGCCGAGCGTCGGCGATTCCCAATCGTCCTCGACGAAGCGGATGTCGTGTTTGGTGAAATCGATGCCGATCGCCGCCAGCGAGCCGAGGTACAGCTCCTGCAAATCGCTCGGACTCGGCTTCAGGATCACCTGATATTGGTAATAATGCTGGAGCCGGTTCGGGTTTTCGCCATAGCGACCGTCGGTCGGGCGGCGGCAGGGCTGGACGAAGGCGGCGTTCCATGGCTCCGGCCCCAGCGCGCGCAGCGTGGTGGCGGTGTGGAACGTCCCCGCCCCCATCCGCATGTCATAGGGCTGGAGGATCAGGCAGCCGCGCGCGCTCCAATAGTCATGGAGGCGCAGGATCATGTTCTGGAAACTGAGCGGTTCGGACACGGACACTTCCCGATGGGCAATTCGGCGCTCGCTTTGACGCAGCGTGTGGAGGGGGTCAACCTTGGCGGCGTTGACGGGGCGCCGGGTGCGGGCCAAGGCATCGGGGATGATCCGCACGCTCCTGATTGCCCTGTTGCTGGTGCTGGGCGGCTGCAAGTCGCAATGGCCCGCCGATGCCGACCCGGCTTTGTGGGTGGTGCGCGATGCCGACACGACGATCTATCTGTTCGGGACGGTGCATATGCTGCGCCCCGGAATGACGTGGTTCGACGATGGCGTGCGCAAGGCGTTCGACGCCAGCGACGAACTGGTGCTCGAGCTGGTGATGCCGCCC
The DNA here is from genome assembly GCF_000935025.1 of Sphingomonas hengshuiensis. Lineage (NCBI taxonomy): Bacteria > Pseudomonadati > Pseudomonadota > Alphaproteobacteria > Sphingomonadales > Sphingomonadaceae > Sphingomonas > Sphingomonas hengshuiensis. Next base: position 514,394 of record NZ_CP010836.1, on the reverse strand, counting down.
GAGGCGGAGATGCAGGCGCTGGTCGCCGAGCTGGGCACCACGCCGGGGCGGCCGACGCTGCCCGAACAGCTTCCCCCCGCCGCGGCTGCGCGTTTCCGCGCCGCGCTGGTCGAAATGGGGATGGCGCCCGACGCGCTCGACCATGCCGAGCCGTGGCTGGCGGCGACGTTGCTGTCGTCGGCGCCGCTGCGCAAGCTGGGCTATGACGACAAAGACGGCGCCGAGCAGGTGCTGAGCGCCGCCGCGGCACAGGCAGGCAAGCCCGTGATCGGGCTGGAGACTGCGCGACAACAGCTCGGCTATTTCGACACGCTGCCGCTGCCGGCACAGCGCGCGCTGCTGGTCCGGACATTGGAGGAACTGCCCAAGGCGGGCGAACAGATCGACGCGATGGTCGCGGCCTGGAGCAAGGGCGATCCCGACGCGCTGGGCGCGCTGATGAACGAAGACCTCGATCGCTCGCCCGAACTGGCGCAGGCGCTGCTGGTCAACCGCAACCGCAATTGGGCGGGGTGGATTCAGGGGCGGATGGAGAAGCCCGGCACGGTGTTCGTCGCGGTCGGCGCGGGGCATCTGGCGGGCGGGGCCAGCGTGCAGGCGGAACTGGCGAAGCGCGGGCTGAAGGCGGAGCGGGTGGCGGAGTAAATCCTTCCGCGGCAGGCGGGAAGCGCGTCACCCTCACCCTTCCCACCGCCTGCGGCGGCGGGCCCCTTCCCTCTCCCGCTGGGAGAGGGAGTTTAGCGCATTCTTTCCCTCTCCCGTGGCGACGGCGCAAACGCGATCCACCCCGCCACGGAAGGATAGCAGCCGCCGCCTTGCCCTTTGCCGCCGTCTCCACTATAGGCGCGCGCTTGTCGTGGCAGGGTCATCCCTGGAGGCTTGCCCGGCAGATGGTTTGAAACACATTAGCGCATTGGAATCGACACATGAGCGACACGCTTACGCTGTCGGCCGAGACGCGCGACCGGGTTGGCAAGGGAGCCTCCCGGGCGCTGCGTCGTGAAGGCCGCGTCCCCGCCGTTATCTATGGCAACAAGGCAGACCCCGTTGGCATCCATGTCAGCGAGCGCGAGCTGTACAAGCTGCTGATGACCGGCCATTTCTTCAACTCGGTCGTGATGATCAACGGCGAGCGCACGCTGCCTAAGGACGTGGCGTTCGATCCGGTTTCGGATCGTCCGGTCCATGCCGACTTCCTGCGCATTTCCGAGCATGCGACGGTCACCGTCGAAGTGCCGATCGTGTTCGTCGACGAGGAAGAGGCCCCCGGGCTGAAGCGCGGTGGCGTGCTCAACATCGTGCGCCACGCGCTGGAACTGGTGGTCGACGCGGCGAGCATCCCCGACGAGGTCCAGATCTCGCTCAAGGGCCTCGAAGTCGGCGATTCGCTGCACATCTCGGCAGTGACCCTGCCCAAGGGTGCCGAGTCGGCGATCACCGATCGCGACTTCACGATCGCCACCGTCGTCGCCCCGTCGGCGCTCAAGTCGAGCGAAGGCGAAGCGGAAGCTGCCGAGGCCGAATAAGCCCCGCGCGTTTCACGGTTCAAAAAATCGCCTCCGCGCCCTAGGTGCGGGGGCGATTTTGTTTTGGGGTATGGCGATGCAGCTCTGGGTAGGTCTCGGCAATCCGGGGCCGCAATATGCGATGCACCGGCACAATGTCGGGTTCATGGCGATCGACGCGATCGCCGCGGTCCATGGCTTCACGCCGCCGAAGAAGCAGTTCCAGGGCTGGACGCAGGAGGGGCGGATCGGGACCGAGAAGGTGATCCTGCTAAAGCCCGGCACCTTCATGAACGACAGCGGGCGGGCGGTGCGCGCGGCGCTGGATTTCTACAAGCTGGCGCCCGCCGACGTTACAGTCTTTCACGACGAACTCGACCTGGTGCCGTTCAAGGTGAAGGTGAAGATGGGCGGCGGCACTGCGGGGCATAACGGGCTGCGCTCGACCGACGCGCATATCGGCCCCGATTTCCGCCGCGTCCGGCTGGGCATCGGGCATCCGGGGCATAAGGACCGCGTCACCGGCTATGTGCTGGGCAATTACGCCAAGGCCGAGATGGACGCGCTGAGCGACATGCTGGGCGCCGTCGCTGCCGAGGCGCCGCGGCTGGCGGCGGGCGAGGATGCGCGGTTCATGAGCGACGTCGCGGTGCGACTGCAGGACTGAGCCCCCAAGAAAAAGGGCCCCGGTTTCCCGGAGCCCCTTTCGAACCGCGAAAGCCTGGCGCCTACTTCGTGCCGACGATCGACCCGACCAGCCGCTGGTTGGCGGTGCCGACCGTGCCCGAGCCGGCGAAGGTGATGCCGATTTCCTTGCCCTGCGAGCCGAAAAAGCCGCCGGTGAAGGTCCCCGACAGCGGGCTGCCGGTGGTGAAGCTGCCGCTGAACTGGTTGCTGCCGATCGGGATCGCGCCCTGGCCGGTGAAGGTGCCATAGGGCACCGCCGCGCTGCCGTCCGCGGGGATCGTGCTGAGCGCGAGCGTCAGTTCGACCAGCCCGGTCGAGAAATTGACGGCAGTCGTCACCGTGCCGGTTACCTTCAGCACCGACGTCGTCGTGCCCGACACGCTCACCAGTCGCCCGGTGAGGCGCGAGGCATAGGATGCCGAACCCGTCGTCAGCATGTCGGTGGTGACGGTGTTGTAGCCCCATACCGTGTAGGTCAGCCGCTTTGCGCCCACCGTCGAATCGCCGCGCCACCAATTGGCATAGCTGACGGCCTTCATCGCGAGGCCGGTGTCGCTCGTCACGACGTCGGGGATCGTGTTGTTGAGGAATTCGAGCTGCGAGAAATTGCCCGCCAGCGCGTCTGTCGCGGTGCTGGTCGAGCGGAAGATGAATTCGGGGGTCGTCGCCGCCGGCGCGGTCGTGACGTTCGTGTTGGTGAAGCGCGACTCCTCGGTGCTCTCGTCGATCACATAGGTGCCCGAAGCGATCAGATTGCTGGTCGCCAGCTTGACGCGCGTCGTCAGCCCCTCGGTCCCGGCAACGCCCAGCGTCACTGCGCCCGCCGGATCGCCGGTATAGCTCGTCGTCGCGTTGAGCGTGTAGAATTCGGTCGCCGCGGACAGCGGGAACGCCGAATAGGTGGCCGTCGCGGTCGGCGTCGGCGTGGGGGTTGCGGTCGGCGTCGGCGTCGCGCTCGAATCGTCGCCCCCGCCACAGCTGGACAGGGCCATCGTCGCCACGGCGGCACTCATGATCATGTGACGGCGAATCATCCCAAACTCCTCGTAACGCTTCTAACTGCCGAAAAGGCTTGGGGCCCCTGTACCCTAGATGAACGGGGGCCCGTCAAGCGACGAAAGACGCGCCGCACCCATTGCCTACCCCGCTTCCTTTGCCGCGCGATGCGGCGCTTTCAGGGCCTTGCGTGCCGTTCGGCGGCGCGCGGCGCGTCAGGCGCGCGCACGATCAAGCGCGCGTGCGACGAGCGCCATCGCGACCGGAAAGGTCACCAGCCAGGCGGCGCCTGCCCAGATCAGCGCGGGCCACCAGAGTTGAAGAAACACCGGCACCGCCGTGAGTCCGTTGATCGCCAGCCATGCCCGAGCGGCCCCCCGAAAGCTCGGCGCGAGCAACAGCGTCGCCAAACTCATCTCGGTATAGCCGAGCAGGTCGACCGCCGTCATCGGCTGGCGAAAGCCGCAACAGCCGAACCCCGTAACGGGCGCCATTCCGGCAAGTTCGCGCGGGATCACCACCCCGAGCTGGCCGACATAGACCTGGCTGACATGGCCGGCATAGAGCAATGCGAGCGCAAACGCGCCGAACCGCCACGCCCGGCCCTCCCCCGTCGCCTCGCCCGCCAGCGCCGCCAGTGCCACCGCGAAAAGCGGTGCAAGCGCGAGCGAGGGCGCAAAGATCAGGATGCGGTCGACCGGATCGGGCAACAGCCCCGCCACCTGGAGCAGTTGCGGCACGCCATAGCCGATGCTGGCCGCACAGGCCCCCCATGTCGCAATCCGTGCCAACGCGCCCATTTGCAGTCCCCCCCTCGCTGCCTTGGGTAGCGACGGTGGCGGGGGCGGGGCGATACGCAACAGTCCCGATCCGACGCCGCCAACGCTCGCCGCTGGAAACCTTGGCGCTTTGCGCGTATCGGGCGGCCAACCATGCCGGCCTTGCCCGGCCTCACCACAGGAACGCGACACTCATGGGTTTCCGCTGCGGCATTGTGGGCCTGCCCAATGTGGGCAAGTCCACGCTCTTCAACGCTCTGACCGAGACTGCGGCGGCGCAGGCGGCCAATTATCCGTTCTGCACGATCGAGCCCAATGTCGGCAACGTCGCCGTCCCCGATCCGCGGCTCGACAAGCTGGCCGAAATCGCCGGATCGCAGAAGATCATCGAGACCCAGCTGGGGTTCGTCGACATTGCCGGGCTGGTCCGCGGCGCGAGCAAGGGCGAGGGGCTGGGCAACCAGTTCCTGGGCAATATCCGCGAAGTCGACGCGATCGTCCATGTCCTGCGCTGTTTCGAGAATGACGACATCCAGCATGTCGACAACAAGGTCGATCCGATCGCCGATGCCGAGACGGTCGAGACCGAACTGATGCTGTCCGACCTCGAATCGCTCGAAAAGCGCGTTCCCGCCGCGCAGAAAAAGGCGACGCAGGGCGACAAGGAAGCCAAGGTCGCGGCGTCGGTGCTGGGTCAGGCGCTGGAACTGCTGCGCGAAGGCAAGCCCGCGCGACTGACCGTGCCCAGGGATGCCGACGAGGCGCGCGTGCTGGCACAGGCGCAATTGCTGACCGGCAAGCCCGTCCTCTACGTCTGCAACGTCAACGAAGAGGATGCCGCCAACGGCAACGCGCTGTCGGCCAAGGTGTTCGAAAAGGCCAAGGCGGAGGGCGCCGAAGCGGTGGTCGTCTCCGCCGCGATCGAGGCCGAGATCGCGACGATGCCGCCCGAGGAGCGCGGCGAATTCCTGGGCGAACTGGGGCTCGAGGAGACCGGCCTCGCCCGCGTCATCACTGCCGGGTACAAGCTGCTCCACCTGCTGACCTTCTTCACCGTCGGCCCGAAGGAAGCACGCGCCTGGACCGTGCATAGCGGCGCCACCGCGCCCGAGGCGGCGGGCGAGATCCATAGCGATTTCGAGAAGGGCTTCATCCGCGCCGAGACGATCGCCTTTGCCGATTTCGTCGCGCTGGGCGGCGAATCGCGAGCGCGCGAAGCCGGCAAGCTCCGCGCCGAGGGCAAGGCCTATGTCGTCCAGGACGGCGATGTGATGCATTTCCTGCATAGTTGAGCGGACGCACCCGTCGTCACCCTCACCCTTCCCACCGCCTTCGGCGGCGGGCCCCTTCCCTCTCCCAGAGGGAGAGGGAGCTTGGGGTTCTGCTCCCCTCTCCCATTAGGAGAGGGAGCGGAAGGGTGAGGGTGACGCGCTGTCAATTGCCGCAGCACTGCGCTAAAGCCTCCCCCATGTTCGCCCGCCTGTTCCTGGCACTCGTGATTGCGCTGCTGTCGCTGCCCGCGGCGGCGGCGATGCCGGCGTGCCATGGCGATGCGCCTCAGGCTGCGATGGCGGACATGCACCATGGCCATCGCAAGCAGGCTCCCGCCGTGCCGATCGTCGCCGACAAGCTGTGCCTGGGCTGCGTGGCGCCCGCGACCGCCGGCACGCCGCGCCTGTCCCCGCCGCTCGCCTTTGCCGCGCCGGTGCAGCGCCCAGCGCTTGCCCGCGGCGAGCCCCGCGCCTCCGGCCCGCCGCTGACGCCCCCGCCCCGCTCCGAAGCCTGACGCCGCGCGCGACTTTTCGCGCCGACTCAGCCTTATTTCGGAGACGAACGATGATTCGTATTTTGTTGCCCGCTGCGGTGTCCGCAGCGGCGATCGCTGCGGCACCCGCCGCCGCGCAGGACCATGGCGCGCACAACCACCCCGCGCCCACGCCTACCCCCGCCCCCGAACCCGCCCAGCCCGCGATGGACCATAGCCAGCACGACATGGCCGGAATGGAGGGCATGGACATGCCCGTGATGGCGCCCGGTGGCGCCGCCCCGCCCGCCAATGCCGGCCCCGGCACCGGCACTTCGCTGGTCCCCGGCGCCGACGGGGGCATGCGCGGCATCCATCTGGCCACCGGCGACTGGATGGTGATGGCGCATGGCTTTGCGATGACGGGAGTTACCGATCAGGGCGGACCGCGCGGCGATGCGCAGGCCTTTACCGGATCGATGGCGATGCTGTCCGCTACGCGCGGCTTTGACAGCGGGGTGCAACTGCGGTTCAGTTCGATGCTCAGCCTCGATCCCGTCAACGGCAAGCGCGGCTACCCCAATTTGTTCGGCACGGGCGAGACCGCGGGCGGCGTGCCGCTGGTCGATCGCCAGCATCCACATGATCTGTTCATGGAGCTGTCCGCGCGCGTCGACGTGCCGCTGGCGCCAGGGTTGACCGGGTTCGTCTATGGCGGGCCGGTCGCCGAGCCGGCTCTGGGGCCGTCGGCGTTCATGCACCGGCGCTCGGCGCGCTATCTGCCGCTGTCGCCGATCACGCATCACTGGTTCGACAGCAGCCATATCACTTATGGCGTGGTGACGGCGGGGGTTGCGACGCGCGGTCTTCAATTCGAGGGATCAGCGTTCCGCGGCCGCGAGCCCGACGAGAATCGCTGGGACATCGAAAGCCCCCGCCTCGACAGCTGGAGCCTGCGCGCCACGCTGACGCCCTCGCCCAACTGGGCGTTCCAGCTGAGCCATGGGCGGCTGGAGAGCCCCGAAGTCACCCATCCCGGCGAAGACGAGCGGCGGACCACCGCCAGCGCGCATTATGCGCGGGGTGGTTTCTCCGCGATGCTGGGGTTTGCGGCGAAGGATCGGGTGCCGGGGCCGACGCTGACCGCGTGGCTGGCCGAGGCGAACTGGAATCTCGGCGCGCATCATAGCGTGTTCGGGCGCGTCGAGAATGTCGCCAATGACGAGCTGTTCCCCGACCATGACAGCCCGCTTCACGACCGGGCGTTTCGCGTGTCGCGGTTCGAAGCGGGCTATGCCTATCGCATCCCGCTGGGCGGCGATGTCGAGCTGGCGCTGGGCGGGTCGCTGGCGGCCTATGCCAAGCCCGCCGCGCTCGACGCCGCCTATGGCCGGGCGCCGCACAGCGCGACGCTGTTCGCGCGGCTGGCGCTCGGGCAATAGGGAGGCAATAGCGGACTTTCCCGCGTAACACGGGCGTGGCAGGGCGGTACGCATGCGTTGGTATTCCAGAATCGCGGCTGCCGCCTTCGCCGCCCTTCTCCAGGCCTGTGCGACGGCGCCCGCGGTGGCGCCCGAAACCAGTGCCTCGGTGGCGGAAGCGCGCGCGCCGGTGACGGTCCTGGTGTCGATCGACGGATTCCGCCCCGACTATCTGACGCGCGGGATCACGCCCAATCTGTCGCGGCTCGCCGCCCAGGGCGCTAGCGGGGCGATGCACCCCAGCTTCCCGTCCAAGACCTTTCCGAACCATTGGACGCTCGTCACCGGGCTGCGCCCCGATCGCCACGGCATCGTCGCCAACAAGATGGAGGACCCCGCCCGCCCGGATGAGGTGTTCACCATGGCGAGCGACGACCCGTTCTGGTGGAACGCCGCCGAGCCGATCTGGAACGATGCCGAGGCGGCGGGGATACGCACCGCGACGATGTTCTGGCCGGGATCGAACGTCGCGATCGGCGGGCACAAGGAACGCCCGAGGGACTGGGAAGTGATCGGCGGGCACCGCCCTGCGGACTGGGCGCAGTTCAACCAGGCGATCTCAGACGAGCAGCGGGTCAACGGCATCCTCGACTGGCTGCGGCGTCCGGCGGCGATCCGGCCCCGATTCGTGACTTTGTACTTCGACCTGGTGGACAGCGCGGGGCATGATGTCGGCCCCGACGGCGCCGGGATGCGCGACGCCCTCGTCGAAGTCGATGCGCAGATCGGGGCGCTCGTCGCCGGGCTCGCCGAACTTCGCCAGCCTGCCAATCTGGTGATCGTCTCCGATCACGGCATGGCGGCGACGAGCAGCGATCGCGTGATCGTGCTCGGCGATTTGCTGGCCGAGGCCGACTATCACCTCGTCGAGAGCGGCCCGTTTCTGACCCTCGCCCCGATGCCGGGACGCGAGGCCGTCGTGGAAAAGGCGCTGCTGCGTCCGCACGATCATATGCAGTGCTGGCGCAAGGGGGAGATTCCGGCCCGCTTCCACTATGGCGCCAATCCGCGCGTCCCGCCGATCCTGTGCCTTGCCGAGACGGGCTGGCTCATCAACCTGAAGGCGCCGGCCAAGCCCTTTGCCGCCGGCACCCATGGCTATGACGATCAGTCCCCGGAAATGGCGGCCTTGTTTATCGCGCAGGGCCCGGCCTTTCGCGCGGCGCGGCTGGCGCCGTTCGACAATGTCGATGTCTATCCGCTGCTCCGCGACCTGATCGGGCTGCCCGCCAAGCCCGGCGTCGACGGCACCGATGCGCCGTTCCGGAGCGCGATGGCGCGATAAGACCCCTTGCCAAGATTCGGTTTCCAACCGAAACTCATGGCATGAAATATCTCGAAGACGTGCAGGTCGGCGACCGGGCAAGCTTTGGCAGCTATGCCGTGACTCGCGAAGAGGTGCTGGATTTCGCGGCGAAATATGATCCGCAGCCCTTCCATCTGTCCGACGAGGCCGCGGCGCAGACTCATTTCGGGCGGGTTGCGGCCAGCGGATGGCACAGCTGCGCGATGGCGATGGCGATGCTGGTCGAGTATCTGAAGGCGCATCCGCAGGCTGCGCTGGGTGCCGCGGGAGTCGACGAACTGCGCTGGCTGAAGCCGGTCTATCCGGGCGACACGCTCCGCTGCGAGACCGAGATGCTGGAGGTCACGCCGTCGCGCAGCCGCCCGGAGATGGGCAGCACGCGCAACCAGATGACGGTGTTCAACCAGCATGACGAGCCGGTGCTGCGCTTCACCGCGCGGGGGCTGATGCGGACCCGCCCGCGCGCGGACTGAAGCTCGCCTCAGCGGCGGCCGCGCGGGCTGCGGGGGCCGCGCTGGCCGCGGAAATCGCGCCAGTTGCTGCGCATCCGCCGGTCGCCGCGCCAGTTCGAGCGGCGACCTTCCCAATAGCCGCGCTGGCTGTCGTTCCAGCGATGGCGGCGGCGGTTATTGTCGTACACATAGACGCCGGTGCCGGGATAATAGAAATTGTCGTTCCAGCCCCAATAGGGGTTCCCATAGCCCGCGCCATAGCCGACCGCGACGCCGCTATAGCCGCCGCCATAGCCATAACGATCGGATGCACAGCCCCCGAGCACGGCAGCGCCCGCCAGCGCAGCGGCTGCGGTCGCGAGTTTTACGAGTGAATGCATAGGGTTCGCTCCTCGTTGCGAGGCGCACGGCGCCCCACCCGTTAACCGAACCGATTGCGGCGCCGCCGGTTCCCCGGCGCGGCGTCAGTGCCCCGCGAACGCGACCAGAGACGTTACCGTCAGCCCGTCGCCCCGCAGCGCATCGGCGCCGCCCAGATCGGGCAGGTCGATGACGAACGCCGCCTGCACCACCTCCGCCCCAGTCTTGCGCAGCAGCCGCACCGCCGCGCGCGCAGTGCCGCCGGTGGCGATCAGGTCGTCGACCAGCAGCACGCGCGCGCCCGGCGCCACGGCATCGGCGTGGATCGCGATCCGGTCGGTGCCATATTCGAGCGCATAATCCTCGGCGATCGTCGCGCCGGGGAGCTTGCCGTCCTTGCGCACCAGCAGCATCCCCGCCCCCAGCCGCACCGCCAGCGCCGCGCCGAACAGGAATCCGCGCGCCTCGATCCCGGCGACCAGGTCGATGGGCCCGGCGACCTGCGCCGCCATCCGCTCGACGCTCAGCCGCAACCCCTCTGCGTCGAGCAAGAGCGTCGTGATGTCGCGGAACTCGATTCCGGGCTTGGGGAAATCGGGGATGGTGCGGATCAGCCCGCGCAGATCGTCATTGGCGTGGGTCATTTCGCGTTCCCAGCAAAAGAAAGGACCCCGTCCAAGCAGCGCTTCGACGGGGTCCGTTGGTTCGGTGATGGGGCGAGTGCCCTTAGTGTTTGATGCCGCGCCAGACGGTCTGGTACGCGCCGAACGCAAGCACCGTTGCGAGCAGCAGGAACAGCACGACCGCAAGCCCGGCCTGATGGCGCGTCTGCATCGTCGGCTCCGCGGTCCACACGAGGAACGCCGAGACGTCCTTTGCCATCTGGTCCACGGTCGCGTTGGTGCCGTCCGAATAGGTGACCTGGTTGTCGGCGGTCAGCGGCGGCGGCATCGCGATGTTGAGGTTCGCGAAATACGGGTTGTAATAGGAACCTTCCGGCGTCTTCGCGCCCGGGAACTTGGCGATCTCCTCCGGCGTCTGCTCGGCATAGCCGGTCAGAAGCGAATGGACATAGGCCGCGCCGTCATGCCGCGCCTTTGTGATCAGGCTGAGGTCGGGCGGAACCCCGGTGGCGGGATAATAGACCTTGGGGAAACGATCCGAAGCGATGTTGTCGCGCTCGCCCCAGGTGCCGGCCTTTTCGTCGAACACTGGCTGCTTGACCGGCCAGTCCTTGGCGATCTTCTTCACTTCGGCTTCGTTATAGCCGAGCGCGCCCAGCTCGCGGAACGACACCAGGTTGAGCGAGTGGCAGCTTGCGCAGACCTTCTCGAACACCAGGAAGCCGCGCTGGAGCTGCGCCAGGTCGAACTTGCCGAACGGGCCGTTGGACGCGAGATCAAGCTCCTTCGGATGCTTGTGCAGTTCCTCTTCCGCAGTCGGCTTGGGGGGATCGGTGATGAGCCCGCTGATCGTGCCGATCAGCGCGAGCAACAGCACCCCGATAAAGGCGCCTCCGATCAGGAATTTGATCGAACGTGTGAGCAGCGAAGCCATTGGTCCAAATCCCCTTTACGCGCTCACGGCCGTTTCGGTCATCCGCGAGCCACCCTTGTTCGCCAGAACCGCCTCGGTGATCGAGTTCGGCAGCGGCTTGGGAGTCTCCAGGCGCGAGATGATCGGCACGATGATCAGGAAGTGCGCGAAATAATAGGCTGCGGTGATCTGGCTGGTGATCACGACCCCCGGCGTCGCCGTCGAGCCGCCGCAATAGCCGAGCACGAGCACGTCGAGCACGAGCACCCAGAAGGCGATCCGGTACATCGGGCGGAAGTTCGCCGAGCGCACCGGCGACTTGTCGAGCCAGGGCAGGAAGAACAGCAGCAGGATCGACCCGAACATCGCCAGCACGCCCCACAGCTTCGCCGGGATGATGAAGTCCGCGGTGAAGGCGCGCAGGATCGCGTAGAACGGCCAGAAATACCATTCGGGCACGATATGCGCGGGCGTCGATAGCGGGTTCGCCACGACATAATTGTCGGGGTGGCCCAGATAATCGGGGAAGAAGAAGATCAGCGTCGCGAAGATGATCATGAACACCCCGACCCCGAAGCCATCCTTCGCGGTGTAATAGGGGTGGAACGGCACCGTATCCTGCTCGCCCTTCACTTCGACGCCGGTCGGGTTGCTCGAACCCGGGATGTGCAGCGCCCAGATGTGCAGGATGATGACGCCCGCGATCACGAACGGCAGCAGATAGTGGAGCGAGAAGAAGCGGTTCAGCGTCGCGTCGTCCGGGGCATAGCCGCCGAGCAGCCACACGCGAATCCATTCGCCTACCACCGGTATCGCCGAGAAGAAGCCGGTGATGACCTGCGCGCCCCAGAAGCTCATCTGCCCCCACGGGAGCACATAGCCCATGAACGCGGTCGCCATGATCAGCAGGAAGATCAGCACGCCGAGCAGCCACACCATCTCGCGCGGGGCCTTGTACGACCCGTAATAGAGACCGCGGAAGATGTGGATGTACACCACCGCCAGGAACATGCTGGCGCCGTTGGCGTGCGTGAAGCGCAGGAACCATCCCGCGTTCACATCGCGCATCATTCCGACGTTCACCGATTCGAATGCGCCCGCGGCGCTCGAATGGAAATGCATCGCCAGCACGATGCCGGTCACGATCTGGACGACCAGCGCGACCCCGGCAAGGATACCGAAGTTCCAGAAATAATTGAGGTTGCGCGGCACGGGATAGCCCGCGCCGACGGCGTTATAGACGAAACGCGGAAGCGGCAGGCGGCTGTCCACCCACTGCATCACCGGGTTCTTCGGTTCGTACTGCTTGGCCCAGGGAAAGCTCATGCGCGTCTATCCTCAACCGACCACGACGACAGTGTCGGACGTGAATTCATACTCGGGAACCTGAAGGTTCGTCGGCGCCGGACCCTGGCGGATGCGGCCGGCGGTATCATAGGCCGAGCCGTGGCAGGGGCAGAAATAGCCGCCGAACGGCCCGCGATTCTCGCCCTCGCCGGCGCCCAGCGGCACGCAGCCCAGATGGGTGCACACGCCCAGCGTGATCAGCCAGTTGGTCTTGCCCTCCTTGGTCCGCTGCTCCAGCGTCTGCGGATCGCGCAGGCTCGACACCGGCACCTTGTCCGCCTCGGCGATTTCGGCGGGCGTCAGGTTGCGCACGAACAGCGGCTGCTTGCGGAAGCTCGTCTTGATCGCCTGCCCCGGCTCGATCGCCGACAAGTCGATCTCGGTGCTCGACTGGGCGAGCACGTCCGCGGACGGGTTCATCGAATTGACCAGCGGGAGCACGACCACGCCGGCACCCACCGCCGCGACCGAAACCGCCGCATAGGTCAGGTAATCGCGGCGCCGCGGATTTTCGAGCAGTTCTCCACCTGGACCGACCGTCTGATCGGGGGGAACACCATCTTCAAGCGTTGCCATGCTTCAGCCCTTGCACTTCGATACGGTCCGCGACGGATGCGCGGGTAACGGACGCGGACGCCGGGACGCCCAAAGCCGCCCGGTTGCCCCCGGTGGCTGCGCGGTCTGATAGACGGCAGCGAGCGGCTTTGCCAACAGGGATTTTACCGAGGGTGATGATGGCGGGCGCCCAAGGTCCCTGCGTAATGCCCAGAATGCCGAGGGAGGGATGCCGAACGTGCTTGTTCGGTTTTATTTTCATTCTCGCCCCGCCGATCGCGCCGATTGATTTCACCGCGCCCGAAACCGCGTTAAGCGCGGCCGATGCGCATCGCCCTGTTCCAGCCCGAGATTGCGGGAAATGTCGGCACGATCCTGCGGCTGGGCGCGTGCCTTAACGTGGCGATCGACCTGATCGAGCCGATGGGTTTCCCCTGGAGCGACAAGAGCCGCAAGCGCGCGGCGATGGATTATGCCGAGCGGGTCGAGGTGCGCCGCCATGCCGACTGGGAGGCATTTGCCGCCGCGCTGGGCACGCACCGGCTCGTGCTGTTCACCACGCGCGGCGCCACCGCGCTGCCCCAGGCCCGGTTCGAGCCCGGCGATACCTTGCTGTTCGGGTCCGAAGGGGCCGGCGTGCCCGATCTCGTCCACGCCCGTGCCGATCTGGCGGTGCGAATCCCGCTGGTGGCGGCGGCGCGTTCGCTCAATCTGGCGGTCGCGGCAGGGATCGGGGTGGCGGAAGCACTGCGCCAGACCGGGGGCTGGCCGGTTGGCGATTGACGCCGGGCGGTACGCGCCGCATTTTCGACGCCATGCAAGCCACTGATCCCCAGCAACTGGACCCCCAGCAAGCTGCCGCCCGCGCCTGGTTCGAAGAACTGCGCGACCTGATCTGCGCCGAATTCGAATCGATCGAGCATGACGCGGGTTCGAACGCGCGGTTCGACTATCTCGCCTGGGATCGCACCGATCCCTCGGGCGCGCCCGGCGGCGGCGGGGTGCGCGGCGTGATGAAGGGGCAGGTGTTCGAGAAAGTCGGCGTCAACGTCTCCACCGTCGGCGGCACGTTCGAAGGCGATTTCGGCAAGACGATCCACGGCGCCGACCAGGACCCCAGCTTCTTCGCCACCGGCATCAGCCTGGTCGCGCACATGGCCAATCCGCATGTGCCCGCAGTCCATATGAACACGCGCTTCCTGTGCACCACGAAGCGCTGGTTCGGCGGTGGCGCGGACCTGAACCCGCCGATTCCCTATGCCGAGGATACCGCCGAGTTCCACGCCGCGCTCCAGGCCGCGTGCGACGCGCACGATCCCGAGCATTATCCGCGGTTCAAGCAATGGGCCGACGAATATTTCTATATCCCCCACCGCCACGTTCATCGCGGCGTGGGCGGGATTTTCTATGATCACCTCGAGGGCGACTGGGACGCCAATTTCGCCTTTACCCAGGCGGTGGGCCGCGCGTTCCTCGACATCTACCCCCGGCTGGTCCGCCGCCGCATGGCGATGCCGTTCACCCCCGCCGACACCCAGCAGCAGCGCGAATGGCGCGGGCGCTATGCCGAGTTCAACCTGATCTATGACCGCGGCACGCTGTTCGGGTTGAAGACCGGGGGCAATGTCGATGCGATCCTGATGAGCCTGCCGCCGGTGGCGGCGTGGAGCTGATCCCGGCGGCGCAACGATGGGGCTGACGCCGGTCCGCGACGACCAGATCGCGACCGTGGTGACCGCGCTGGAGATGCGCGCGCCGCCCGAGGCCCGGGGCGACGCAGGGCCCTCGCCGGTCGCGCTGGAACATTGGCCTGTGCCCGACAGCGATCGCTATCGGGCGCTGTTCCGCCGGGTGGGCGCGCGCTGGCTGTGGTTCTCGCGGCTGGTGCTGGCCGAGGTGGAGCTGCGCCGCATCCTCGACGATCCGCGAGTCGAGGTGTTCGCTGCGATCGATGCCGCGGGCGCCGAGATCGGGATGGTCGAGCTGGACTTCCGCGTCGCGGGGCAATGCGAGCTGTCCTATTTCGCGCTGGTGCCCGAGCGTACCGGCGCCGGGCTGGGGCCTGCGCTGATGGCGGCGACGCTGGCGCGCGCGTGGCGGGCCGGGGTGCGGCGGGTGTGGGTGCATACCTGCACGCTCGACCATCCCGCAGCGCTGGGTTTCTACCGGCGGCAGGGCTTCGTCGCCTATAAGCGCACGGTCGAGACCTTTGCCGATCCGCGGGTCGCCGGGGTGCTCCCCGCCGACGCCGCGCCTCACATCCCGCTGCTGGCCCCGGTATCGCGCGACGCGGCGCGATAGGCGGCGACGCGCAGCACCGCGAGGAAGGTCCAGGCGAGCCCGCCGCCCGCGGCGATGAGGATATAGCCGATCACCGACACCACCCTCTCGCTCACGAAACTGCCGAGCAGCGCCACCAACGCGGTCGCCGTCAGGATCGCGAACAACGCCGCGAGCACCACCAGGAAGCTCGCCGCGAGGATCGTGACCCAGTTGAGCCCCGCGCTCCGGCGAATCCCGTTGCGGACCGCGGCCATCACCCCGGCCTCGGGCGCGGCAGCATAGGCCGGCCCGATCAGCCAGCTGCGCGCGAACAGGAACAGCCCCGGAAAGACGAGCAGCGAGAGCCCGAGCCCCACCGCCATGCTGGCCAGATAGCTGATCAGCAGGAACGGCACGAAGCGCTTGAGCGACGCCACCAGCACTTCGCCGAGCGTCCGGCCGCCACCCTGGAGGAACAGATTGAGCACCGCGAAGGTGCCGAAATCGAGCACGGCGTTGGCGCACAGCAGCGGGATCAGATTGGCCGCATAGAATGCCTCCATCGCCGCGCCGGCCTGTTCGGGCTGGATCGCGCCGGGAAAGCCGCTGGCGGCGAGCATCAGCGTCATCGCCAGCATCGGCAGCGCGAAGAACACGCCGCCCAGCGCCAGCAGCAACTCGCGTTCGGCGCGCCACATCGCCGCCGCGGCGACGAAGATTCCGGCAAGGGTGAACTTCATGCCAGCGAATCGGTGCTGCGCAGCCCCGCCTGTGCAGTGAGCGCGAGGTAGAGCTTGGCTTCGAATGCGGGCAGGATCACCATGAACGCGGTCTGCACCGCCGCGGTGACGATCGAGGTCAGCACGCCCGCCAGCGTCACCCCCTGCCCGTCGCCACCCGCGACCAGCGCGAAGATGCTGCCGAACACGGTGTTGGCCGCAAGCTGCGCCACCCAGCTCACCAGCGCATAGAGCAGGATCACGCCGACGATGCGCAGCGTCGATCCGCGCGTCAGCCGCCACGACTGGCGGATCGCGCTGAGCCAGCGATTCTCGCGGACGATCGCCGGCGTCGTCACGATCAGCCGCGCGCCGATCCACAGCATCGCGACGAACAGCACGAGCAGATATAGCGAGGCGATCCCGGCGGTCTGGCCGTCGACTTCGGGGATGGCGCCGCTCGCCATCGCGGTGAGATCGACGCCGCCTGCGACGAGGATGCCCAGCACCGGCAGCGCCAGCACCACCGCCGCCGCGAGCAGCACCAGCGACACCACGATCGCGGGCACCAGCCGCTGCGCGCCGATCCGGCCTGCGGTGGTCTCGCCCGACAGGTCGAGCGCCATCGCCGTCAGCGTCAGCGTGCCCCATAGCGACAGGACGGCGAAGGCGAGCTGCAACCCGCGCAGCACGGCGGTCAGCGCGATGCTGCCGCCCGCCATCGCGGCTTCGAAATTGCCTTCGATCGAGGCGGGAACGAAGAAGGCGAGCAGCGCAACCGGCAACACCATGCCGATATTATCGCTCAGAAACTCCGCCGTCCGATCCCAGACGGTGCCCATCTTTACCATAGTTTTTCGTTCCCCAGGCGCCCTTTGCGCCGGTGTTAGCTGCCCCCCCGCCGCTTGCCAATGCTTGCGCAACCGCGCCGCGATGCGCACTTGGGACAGCATGACTGCAAATATCGAATGGCGCGTCGATCCGGGCCGCGTCGACTATGCCGACGCGCTTGCGACGATGGAGGCGCGGGCGGCGGCGGTGACCGCGGGCAGCGCGCGCGAGCTGGTGTGGCTGCTCGAACATCCCCCCGTCTATACCGCCGGGACCAGCGCGACCGATGCCGGCGAGCTGCTCGACCCGCGCTTTCCGGTTCATCGCACCGGGCGCGGCGGGCGGTACACCTATCACGGGCCCGGGCAGCGGATCGGCTATGTCGTGCTCGACCTGCGCGCCCGGAAGCGCGACGTGCGCTGCTATGTCCACGCGCTGGAAGGCTGGGTGATCGCCGCGCTGGGCGCATGCGGGATCGAGGCGTTCCGCGCGCCGGGGCGGATCGGCATCTGGACGCTGGACGGCGGGCGCGAGGCGAAGATCGGGGCGATCGGGGTGCGAATCCGCCAATGGGTCACGTTGCATGGCTTCGCGATCAACCTTTCGCCCGATCTCAGCCACTTTGGGGGGATCGTCCCGTGTGGAATCGCCGAATTCCCCGTCACCAGCGCCGCGCGCCTGGGCATCCCGCTCACGCCGCATGCATTCGATTCGGCGCTTGCAGCCACATTTTCGCCGTTTTTGGACGATCTGGCTGTGTAGCGGGCAAATCGAGTCTTGAGGGTGTGCCCCGAACCGTCTAATGCCTATCACGGTTTGGGTATTAACGGCGCGTATGCCGACCAAATCCACTATCTAGGGAGCTTTTACATGCGTGCAGTCATTTCCAAGATCGTTGCGGGTTCGATGATCGCCGGCGCGGCCCTTCTGGCCTCGGCGTGCACCAGCAACGAGTCGACCAACATCACGAACACCACCGAAGTTCCGGTCGAGAACGTGATGACCACCGACACGATGGTCACCAACATCGACGCAGCTGCGCCGATCGAGAACGTCACGGAAGACAACGTCGTCGTCGAGAACACCGCAAACGCGATGTAATCGACGCGCTTCGGCGTGTTTCAAGATCAGGGCCGCCCGGGCAACCGGGCGGCCTTTTTCGTGCGCGGGCGTGGTGAATCGCGGCCCGAACTGCACGGGGAACCCAGCGATGCGATGAGTCGCAAGCGAAACGACGCAAAAAGGACTTGGGCCGCGACTCGAAAGCCCGTAACCACGCTCGACCAGGCAAATGAGGGCAAGATGCTCGTTCCGCGTATCCTTTTCGGGCTGGCCATAACGGCCGGCATATTCGTCTCTGCACCCGCATCGGCGCAGTTCTTCCTCAAATCCGCCAATCTTGCGGGCGAGCGCGTCACCGGCACCGAGCCGGGGATGACCGGCCCGGCACTCCCGGGTGCTAATGGGGATGAGGTGCGCGCCGCGCTGGTATGGAACCTGCGTGCGGCGCTCAACGTCGCCGCGCTCCAGTGCCAGTTCGAGCCGACGCTGCTGACACTGCCCAACTATAATGCGATGCTCAAGGACCATGAGACCGAGCTGCGTACCGCGTATGCTACGCTGGAGAAGTATTTCTCGCGCACGCTGAAGGACAAGAAGAAGGGGATGACCGAACTCGACAAGTTCGGGACGCGCATCTATTCGGGCTTCTCGACGGTGCAGGGCCAGCTCTCCTTCTGCCAGACCGCGGCGTCAATCGGGCACGATGCGCTGTTCGTGAAGCGGGGCGCGCTGAGCGAGCTTGCGCACGACCGGATGCGCGAGCTGCGCGCCAGCCTGGCGCCGTGGGGCGAACAGTTCCGCAATCGCGCCAGCTATTCGGTGCCGTTCCAGCCGCTGCCGCCGTTCGGCAACGACAAATGCTGGAAGAAGGGCCGCTACCAGGCGAAAAAATGCGGCCCGCTCCAGGTCGCCAGCCGGAGCTGACCCCGCCTCGGGCTGCGGTCAGCGCAGCCCGAGCAGCTTGTGCGCCTGGACCGTCAGCCGCCATTTCGGTCGCGCCATCGCCAGCGCGATCGCCGCGTCGCGATTGGCATCAGCTTCGGCGCTGTCCAATGGCTGGACCAGGAAATGGGCGAAGTCCCAGCGCTCGATCGCGTCGATGTCGCTCCCTGGCTGCGGCCAGACCAGCTTGAGCTCGTCGCCGCGCTGCTGGACCACGACGCTGCCCGCCTTGGGGCTGATGCAGACCCAGTCGATGCCGGGATGCACCGGCAGCGTCCCGTTGCTTTCGATCGCGATGCGGAACCCGCGGGCGTGGAGCGCATCGACCAGCGCATCGTCGACCTGGAGCATCGGCTCGCCCCCGGTCAGCACCACGAAGCGCGCCTCGGCACCGCCGCCCCAATGCGCCTCCGCCGCCGCCGCCAGCGCATCGGCATCGGCGAAGCGCCCGCCGCCCAGCCCGTCCACCCCGACGAAATCGGTGTCGCAGAAGCGGCAGACCGCGCTCGCGCGGTCGACTTCGCGCCCCGACCAGAGATTGCACCCGGCGAAGCGCACGAACACCGCGCGCGCGCCGGCATTCACGCCCTCGCCCTGGAGCGTCAGGAACATTTCCTTGACCGCATAGCCCATCGCGCGGCGGTCAGGCGGCGGCGTAACGGGTCGGATCGGGCACGCCCGCTTCCTCGAACCCCTTGGCGCGCAGCCGGCAGCTGTCGCAGCGCCCGCAATGGAGGCTGCCCGGAGCCGGATCGTAGCATGACCAGCTCATCCCGGCGTCGAGCCCGAGCCGCACCGTCTCACGGACGATGTCCGCCTTGGTCATGTGCTGGAGCGGCGCCTGGATGCGGAACGGATGGCCCTCTACCCCCGCCTTGGTCGCGACTTCGGCCAGCTTCTCGAATTCGGCGATGAATTCGGGGCGGCAATCGGGGTAGCCCGAATAATCGAGCGCGTTGACCCCGATATACAGGTCGCGCGCGCCCACCGCCTCGGCCCAGCCGAGCGCGAGGCTGAGGAAAATCGTATTGCGCGCGGGGACATAGGTGACCGGAATGTCCGTCCCCACCCCCTCTTTCGGCACGTCGATGTCGGCGGTCAGCGCCGATCCGCCGAACGCGCGCAGATCGAGCGGCAGCACGACATGACGCTCCGCCCCGAGCATCGTCGCGATGCGCCGTGCCGCGGCCAGTTCGACCTGGTGCCGCTGGTTATAGTCGATCGACAGCGCGAGCAGCCGGTGGCCATCCTCGCGCGCCCGCGCCGCGGAGACCATCGAATCGAGCCCGCCGGAAACCAGCGCAATGGCAATGCTTTGTGTCATCCAGCCTCGCTAGAGCGATTTCGCGCGCAGGGAAACGCCCCGCGCCCGCTTCCTCCGCCGCGAACCCGCGGTTACCGGCAGGCGCCGACCCGACGCCCTTCGAACTGCGCCGTGAAGGGCTCGCCGTCGATCACCCCTTGCGTATCGATGTTGATCAGCTGCGGGGTCTCGACGATGATCGTCGTGCGCCCCTGCCCCCGTCCGGGGCAGCTGTAGCGCACCGTCGCCGAGTTGGGCGAGCTTTCCATCACGACCTGGCTGCACTGGGCGGTGCCATGGACGAGCTGGATCAGCGTCGCGCGGTGCGTGAGGCACAGGGTGCGCGAGCCCGCGTCGCGCGCCTTCAGCTCCCATTGGCCCAACGCGATCTTCGACATCGCGGCGGGCACCGCCTGTTGCGCGACCGGGGCCGGGCGCGCCGCACCCGCTGCACTCACCACCAGCAGCGCCCCGGCAACCGCCGGGCGAAGCAAACGCCCTAACCCCATCAACAACTCCTGCACTTCCGCGCAACGACATGAAGGCGCACCCCGCCTTTCCGCATCGATATGGCGGGACTACGGCAATTTACAACGCATCCGGAACAAAGTCCGCCAGCGCGATCGGAAATTTGGTCGAGCAAAACGCGCAATCGACCGAGATCACGCCATTTTCATCCGCCATCTCGGCACGCTCGGTCTCCGGAAACTTGGTCAGCACCTGCTGGATATAGGTCGCATCGCAGCGGCAGCCGCGGGCCAGCGACGTCCCGCCGAGCAGCCGCACTTCGGGCTCCTCGTTGAACAGCCGCCACACCAAGGTCTCCAGCGGCAGCGCCGGATCGGCCAGTTCGTCGGCGCCCATCGTCGCGCCCATCGCCTCGACATGCTGCCATTCGGGATGGTCGAGCCGGACGTGCAGCCGTTCGCGCCCCACTTCGCCTTCGGGCAGATGCTGGAGGAAGATACCCCCGGCGATCAGCATGCCCTGCGCATCGCGGCGCACGCCGAGGCGCACGACGCTGGGGATCTGTTCCGACTGGAGGAAATAGCTCTCCGCCGCCTGGGCGATCGTCTCGCCGTCCAGCGGCACGATGCCCTGATAGCGCTCCTTGGTCGTCACCTGGTCGAAGGTGATCGCCAGATAGCCCTTGTTGAACAGCGCGTGGAGCGACGGGTTCTTGCCCAGCCGCGCCAGCCGCTCGGCGTCGAACTTCACATAGCCGCGAAGCTCGCCATCCTTGTAATCGCACACCATCAGGCTGACGATGCCCTTCTCGGTCTGCGCCTGGAGCGTCATCTGGCCCTCGGCGTTCTTGAGCGTCGTGCCGAGCAGCGCGGTGAGCGTCAGCGATTCGGCGAGCAGGCGCTCGATCACCGGCGGATAGGCGTGCGCCGACAGGATCGCGTGCAGCACCGGCCCCAACCGCGCGACGCGGCCACGGGCGTGGCGGCCGGGGATGGTGAAGCCGATCACGCGGTCCAGATCGGTGGTGGCCGGATCGGTGGTGGGGGCGATGTTCGTCACGCTGCTTTCTCCAACCGTTCGTCCCGCCTTGCCGGAGGAGCGCCGCGCGGCAGGCGGTCTGCTCGCGGAAGGGCGCCCTTCGGCAGGTTCGGGTCGAACGGAGATTTCGGGTTCGGGTGCCTAGATAGGGAGCCCTTGGCGGGGAAACAACGCCTGCCCGGCGGGGGTGTGGCGGGACCCAAAGTTTAGGAAGTTTAGGGTATGGAGGGGTTTGGGCGGAGGGTAGGGCTTGGATTAGTTGCTGCTATTTCAAATTCTTGTGGATTATTTTTTAGTTTATCGTGAAAATGTTTCACGCGAAGGCGCGAGGGCGCGGAGGAGGCAGAAGAGAGAGGTTCGCGCAGAGGGGGCGGGGCATCTCGCGGCGGCAGCCATCGCTCAAACGCCCACGCCTGAGCGATTGGGACGTACGCGCGGCAAAGCCCGATCTCTGCGCCTCTGCGCCTCTGCGCGAACCCCTTTCTTCTTCGCGCCTTCGCGCGTTCGCGTGCGCAGGATAGCTGGGCCCCGGCTCAAGGCCGGGGAGACGAAGTTGGTGCTCCCCTGCGCAGGCAGTTAGCTCCCGGAAACGCCGCTCAAATCTGGCCGAAGCACCAGCGGAGCACCGATTTCTGGGCGTGGAGGCGGTTTTCGGCTTCGGGCCAGATCAGCGATTGCGGGCCGTCGATTACTTCGGGCGTCACTTCCTCGCCGCGGTGCGCGGGGAGGCAGTGGAGGAATTTTGCGTCGGGCTTGGCCTGCGCCATCAGCGCCGTGTCGATCTGGAAGGGCAGCATCGCGTTCAGCTTGGTCTCGGCATGCGACTGGCCCATCGAGATCCAGGTGTCGGTGACGAGGATGTCGGCGCCCTCGACCGCCTCGCGCGCGGTGCCGACGACGCGGGCGCGGCCCCGGCCCCGCGCGACATCGGCGTCGCTGGGCTGATAGCCCTGGGGGCACGCCGCGACGACGTCGAAGTGCATCAGCCCGGCGGCTTCCATGATCGACGCGAGCACATTGTTGCCATCGCCGAGCCACGCGACCTTGAGCCCCGGAAGCGGCTTGCCCGCCTCGATGATGGTCAGCAGGTCGGCCATGATCTGGCAGGGGTGCGAGGCGTCGGTGAGGCCGTTGATCACGGGGACGCTGGCGTAGTTCGCCATCTCGACGACCTTCTCATGATCGTCGGTGCGAATCATGATCGCGTCGACATAGCCCGAGAGCACGCGCGCAGTGTCGGCGATGCTCTCGCCGCGGCCGATCTGCATCGAGCCGGCGTCCATCACGATGCTGGTCCCGCCGAGCTGGCGGATCGCCATGTCGAACGAGACGCGGGTACGGGTGGAGTTCTTCTCGAAGATCATCGCGAGCGTGTGGCCCGCGAGGGGGGCGTCGGCGTCGGGCCTGCCCTTGGGCCAGCCGGCGCGTGCGGCCTTGCGCTCCAGCGCGTCGGCCAGCATCGCGGCGACGGCGTCGGGTCCGGCATCGGACAGGTCGAGGAAATGGCGGGTCATCTTAAAATCCTCCCCGGAACGGGGAGGGGGACCGCGCCCGAAGGGCGTGGTGGAGGGGCCCCCGCCCTCCACCAGTGTCGAACTTCGCGGAGAGCGGGCCCCCTCCACCAGCCTGCGGCTGGTCCCCCTCCCCGTTCCGGGGAGGAATGAGAAGGCCCTCAAGCATCGCTCGGAATCCCGAAGCTCCGCGCGCCTGCGCTCAGCCGTTCGATGCACTCGGTCACATGGCTTTCGTCGATGATCAGCGGCGGCAGGACGCGGAACACATTCTCGCCCGCCGCGACCGTCAGCAGCCCGTGATTGTCGCGCAGATGCGCCACGAAATCGCGGCTCACCGCCGGCTCCTTCATCTTGATGCCGAGCATCAGCCCCTTGCCGCGAATCTCCTCGAAGAGGTGGTCGTGGTTGGGGATCATCTGTTCGAAGGCCTGGCGGAGGCGCCCGCCCATTTTGACGACATGGTCGAGAAAGCCGGGTTCGAGCATCACGTCGAGGATCGCCTGCCCCGCCGCCATGCCCAGCGGATTGCCGCCATAGGTCGAGCCATGCGTGCCGAACACCATGCCCTTGGCCGCTTCCTCGGTCGCGAGGCACGCGCCGAGCGGGAAGCCGCCGCCGATGCCCTTGGCCGAGGTCAGGATGTCGGGGGTGATGCCGTAATGTTCATAGGCCCACATCTTGCCCGTCCGGCCATAGCCGCACTGGATCTCGTCGAGGATGAGCAGCAGGCCGTGGTCGTCGCACGCCTTGCGCAGGCCCTGGATGAACTCGGGGGTGCCGGCAGTCATCCCGCCCTCGCCCTGCACGGTCTCGACCAGGAAGCCCGCAGTCTCGTCGTCGATCAGCGCGAGCGCTGCGTCGAGATCGTTGAACTTCGCATAGGCGAATCCGGGCAGCAGCGGTTCGAAGCCGTCGCGCATCTTCGCCTGGTCGGTCGCGCTGATCGCGCCGAGCGAGCGGCCGTGAAAGGCGTTCTTGAAGGTGATCAGCTTGTGCCGCTGGGGGTTGCCATTGGCATAATGATAGCGGCGCGCGGTCTTGATCGCGCACTCGATCGCCTCGACGCCCGAATTGGTGAAGAACACCGTGTCGGCAAAGCTGTTGTCGACGATCCGCTGCGCCAGCGCCTCGCCCTGCGGGCTGCCGTACAGGTTCGAGACGTGCATCAGCGTCGCGGCCTGCTCCTGGATCGCCTTGGTCAGATGCGGGTGGCCATGGCCCAGCGCATTGACGGCGATCCCCGCCGCGAAATCGAGATATTTCTCACCGCGCTCGCCGAAGAGGTACACGCCCTCGCCTCGCACCGGCCGCACGCCGCACCGCGGGTAAACGGGCATCAGGGCGGGGGTGGTCATCGGAACGATACTCCTTGAACGAGAAAAGGGTGGAAGAAACTCCAGAAACACAAAAGGGCGGTCAACCGGACCGCCCGGACGGGGTGTTTAGAGGGGGGGTGCCGGGTGCGTCAATCATCGTTTGATACCGGAGCGATGCGCTCCGGCCATGACGCGCCTAGTTCTTGAGCTTCCACCCGCTCCGCAGCAGCGCGTAGCAGAGCAGCGCGAGCGCGGCGTCGAGCGCGAGGATCACGCCCGAGCCCAGCAGGATCGGCGAGTCGGCGACGCCGAGGAACCCGTAGCGGAAGCCCGAGATGATGTAGAAGAACGGGTTGAGGTGGCTGATCGTCTGGAACAAGGGCGACAGCTTTTCGACCGAGTAGAAGGTGCCCGACAGCAAAGACAGCGGCGCGACCACGAAATTGGTGACCGCGGCGGCGTGATCGAACTTCTCTGCCCAGATCGAGGTGAGCACGCCGAGCAGCGCGAGGAAGGCCGAGCCGAGCAGCCCGAACCACAGCACTGCCCAGAGATGCTGCGGGACGACGCTCACCCCCGGCCACAGCGCCATCGCCAGCCACACCGTCGCGCCGACGCAAAAGGCGCGGGTCACGGCGCCGCCGGTGAGGGCGGTCAGCACCTCCGCGGTCGACAGCGGCGGCATCAGGTAATCGACGATCGTACCCTGGATCTTGCCCACCAGCAGCGAGAAGCTGGCATTGGCGAAGGCGTTCTGCAGCATGCCCATCACGATCAGCCCCGGCGCGATGAAATCGGCGAAGTGGATCTGTTGCCCCTGAAGCTCGACCATGCGCCCGCCGCCGCCCAGCGCGACGGTGAAGATCACGAGGAAAAGCAACGTCGTGACCGCCGGCGCCCACACCGTCTGGAGCTGCACCTTGAAGAAACGGCGCACCTCCTTGATATAGAGGGTCCGCAAGCCTCCCCAATTGACGTTGCGAATCACCGGAACGCCGGGTTCGGGGAAGGGATGGCCGGTTTCGGGGTGGCTGCTCATCAGGTGTTCGCCTAGACGCTGCATGCGCCGCCCGCAAGTTGAAGGAAGACAAGAGTGAGCTGGACCGACGAGCGTATCGATACGCTGAAAAAGATGTGGGACAGCGGGCTGACCGCGACCCAGATCGCCGAGGAGCTGGGCGGCGTCAGCCGTAACGCCGTGATCGGCAAGGCGCACCGGCTGGGCCTGCAATCGCGCCCGTCGCCGGTGAAGTCGAACGAAGCCAAGGCCGCAGCCGCCGAGGCGAAGCCCGCAGCCGCCGCGCCCGAGCCGCGCGCCGCGCCGCCCGCGCCCGCCCCGGTCGTCGAGGCGAAGCCTGCGCCCGCCCCCGTGCCTGCGCCCGAAAAGCGCGCGCCGATCGCCGCCGCGCCGGTCGTGGTCGACGACGAAGACGAAGATGAGGACGACGACGCGGCCCCCGTGATCGTCGATGCGGAGCCCAAGGCGCCCGCGCCCGTCCTGCGCTCGGTCGGCCCCGGCGGCTTCCTGCGCCAGAATCCGGGCGAACAGTCCGCGCCGATCACCCCCGCCCCGCCCCGCCGGCTGGTCCCCGCCAAGCCGAGCGACGCGATTGCGGGCAAGACCAGCTTGCTCGACCTCAACGACCGCATCTGCAAATGGCCGCTGGGGCATCCGGGCGAGCCCGATTTCCACTTTTGCGGCGACAAGGTGAACCCCGGCTTCCCCTATTGCGTCGCGCATTGCGGCCACGCCTATCAGGCGCAGCTCCCCCGCCGCGATCGCCGCCCGCCGCCGCCGATGCCCTTTGGCGGGCCGCGCGTCCGCTGAAGCAAAAAGGGGCCCGTTCCGGCTGGAACGGGCCCCTTTTTTTGGGGTGAGCGGTTTCGGTTACTGCACGGCGGGTTTGAGCGCGGCGGCGAGCGTGGTGTTGCCCTGTGCCTCCGCGACGCTGGCCGCGGTCCTGCCGGTAGCGTCGGCAATGGCGGGATCGGCACCCGCGGCGAGCAGCATCCGCACCTGATCGGTGCGGCCGAACAGCGCCGCCATCATCAGCGCGGTCTGCCCCGCCTTGTTGCGGGCATCGACGTCGCACCCGGCCTTTAGCAGCCGGGCGGCGATCGCGGCATTGCCCTTGAACGCCACGCCCATCTGCGCGGTGTTGCCCTGTCCGGTATCGGGCAGGCAGGGATCGGCACCCGCCGCGATCAGCGCCTCGAGCGTATCGGCATGGCCGTTATACGCGGCGAGGATCAGCGGCGTGAAGCCGCGCGCGTCATGGCCGTTCAGATCGGCGCCCAGCTTCACCAGCCCGGCGACCAGATCGGTGCGCCCCATCCGGGCGGCGTCGAACAGCAGTTCCTGCCGCCGCTCGGCACTGGGCAGCGGCGCGGCATCCTGCGCCTGGACGACGGGGGCCGCCAGCAGCGCCAGCGCGGCGATTGCGAATTTCTTCATCGTGATTCCTTCCTGCGAAGCACCGGGCCGGCGCGGGGCCGGCCCGGACGCGATCAGTTCGCATATTGTTCGGGATGCGCGGCGCGATACTCGGCCACGGCCTTGTCCACTTCGGCCAGCGGCACGTTGACGGCCTTGGCCAGCCGGGCGCCATACTCGGCATCGGCCTGGCGGAAATAGCTGACCATGATCGTGCGGGTGCGCAGCGATTCGACCTTGCCCAGATCGCCCGACAGGTTCTGGATCAGGTCCGCCTTGTCCGCCGCCGACATCGACCGATACAGCACGCCCGCCTGCGCGAAATTGTTCGACTTGGCGATCGGGCGCGCCGCGACGGTCGCGTCGATCTTGTACGACGACGCGATGGCGTCTGCCGGCGTGGTCTTGGGCGCCAGTGCCGACGGGAAGTAGTTCACGTTGGAACTGCGGCCCGAGGCGTTCAACTGGCCGTCCTGGCTGTTGTTGACCACCGTGACGCGCGGCTTGTTCACCGGCAGCGCAAGGGCGTTGGCGCCGATGCGATAGCGCTGGGTATCGGCATAGCTGAACAGCCGCCCCTGGAGCATTCGATCGGGCGAAGGCTCGATCCCCGGCACCATGTTCGACGGCGCAAAGGCCGATTGCTCGGTCCATTCGAAGAAATTGTCGGGGACCTTGTTCAGCGTCATCTCGCCGATCTTCTTGAACGGGACGCCCAGCCATTCCTTGGTATCGTCGAACGGATTATAGTCGAGCGCGGCGAAATCGGCCGGGCGCATCACCTGCACCATCAGGTCCCAGGTCGGATAATTGCGCTTGGCGATTTCCGAATAGAGATCGTGGGTGAGGTAATCGAACGGCATCGCCCCGGCCTTGCTGCCGGCCAGATTGTGCACGCCCTGGCGGCTGACCCAGCGGAACTTGGCGAACACCGTCTCGCCCTGGGCATTGACCAGCTTGAAGGCATGGACCCCGTTGCCGTCCATCGTGCGATAGGATGCCGGGGTGCCGAGGTTCGAATAGACGTGCGTCAGCATGTTCGTCGATTCGGGCGTCGCCGAGAAGAAATCGAAGAAGCGGTTCGGGTCCTGCCGGTTGGTGACGGGATCGGGCTTGAGCGAATGCACCATGTCGGGGAACTGCATCGCGTCGCGGATGAAGAACACCGGCAGGTTGTTGCCGACCAGATCCCAATTGCCCTGATCGGTGTAGAATTTGGTCGCGAAGCCGTGCGGATCGCGCATCCATTCGGGGCTGTCCTTGCCATGGATCACGCTGGAGAAGCGCACGAACACCGGGCTTTCCTTGCCCTGCTGGAACAGCGAGGCGCGGCTGAGATCGGAGATGTCCGCGGTTGCGCGGAACATGCCCAGCGCGCCGGTGCCGCGGGCATGGACGACGCGCTCTGGGGTGCGTTCGCGATCGAAGCGGGCGAGCTTTTCGATCAGGTACGAATCCTCCAGCAGCACCGGGCCAAGATCCCCCGCCGCCTTCGAATTGCGATTGTCACCGACCGGTGCGCCGTTGTCGCGCGTCAGCACCGGGACCGCCCCGCCCTCCGGGCGGATGCCGGGGGCTTCGCCGGGTGCGGTCGGCGCGGCGGCGCTGGTCGTCATCCGTCCGGAAACCTGGACATCGGACTGGGCCAGCGCGGCGCCAGACGCGACGAGGCCGGCAAGCAACGCGGCCGTCGCCGCGCTGCAGGTTAAGATACGCTGCATGATGGATCTCCTGTTAGCGGTCGAAGCCGTCGGCTGCGCCCTTTGTTGCTATCCTGAGCATGCAGGCGGAGCGGGCCGCGAGGGAAACGCAAAGACCCGCTCAGAGAAATCGAGCCGGGCAATCATTGCGCAGCCGTACCGGGCCGCGACGGCGCGTGCCCTCCGCATAAAAAGGGGCCGGCGGATCGCTCCGCCGGCCCCTTGCCGTTCGTCCTGATCGCCTGGGATCAGAAGCGGAATGCGGCCGTTGCGCGCACGCCGTGCATGTCGAAACGGTTATCCGCGCGGCGCAAGTCGGTGCCGCCGGCGTTGCCCAGCAGGAACGGGTTGGTCGCCGGAGTCGCGGGCGAGGTCAACGCGCCGGCGCGGACGGTGTAATCGTCGTCGTTCAGGCGCGTGTAGAGATACTCGATGCCCACCGAGAAGTTACGCCCGACCTTCTGCTCGATGCCGCCGCCGGCTGCCCAGCCCCAGGCGTCCTTCGACTCGCTGGTCACTGCGAACGAATTCGCGGTGTTGGTCGTAGCAAAGCCATGGTCGACCTTGGCATAGGCGCCACCGCCGGTGGCATAGGCCAGCGTGCGACCGCCGACGGCGTAACCGGCGCGCAGGCGCGCTCCGGCGTTCCAGTCGATCGAGCGCGTCATCGTGTAGCTGGCGGGCGTCGTGCTGTAGGCGCTGACGCTGTCGTTGACCTGGTTCTTGCCGATCTCGCCGACAAGGCCGACGACGAAATTGCCGCGCTGGATGTCATAGCCGACGCGCGCGGCATATTGCGTGCCGTCGCGATCGTTGCTGCACCCAACATTGGTCGCCGCCACTGCCGCACCGCCGCAGAAACCGGGCGAGAAGGCATTGGGCGCGTCCGCTGCCGAGGTGACGACGGTGTCGCCGAAGCTGCCATTGAGGTCGCGATCGAACTGGATCGTCTCGCCGCCATCATTGCCCTGGAAGCTCTTGCCGAGCGAGGCGCCGACATAGGCGCCGTTGAATTCGGCGTCCTGGGCCTGTGCCGATGCGACCGAGGCGAGGAGACCGAAAGCGCCGAGGGCGGCGCCGGTGAGGATACGCATATGTTACTCC
Organism: Sphingomonas hengshuiensis; assembly: GCF_000935025.1. Taxonomy (NCBI): domain Bacteria; kingdom Pseudomonadati; phylum Pseudomonadota; class Alphaproteobacteria; order Sphingomonadales; family Sphingomonadaceae; genus Sphingomonas; species Sphingomonas hengshuiensis. Next base: position 484,953 of record NZ_CP010836.1, on the reverse strand, counting down.
GTACTAAACTAGGCCCCCTTAACGTGGATTAACCGCTTCGGTTGCACTGCAGCGTGGATTGGCCGGGGCTGTTGCCCATCCGCCACAGGCAGCAATGGAGCGGCAATGGTCGCGGCCCTTGCCGTAGGGATTCCCCACCCCCTATACCGGCGCCATGGCCGAAGACCTGTTTGCTGCGCCGGGGGCTCCTTCCGGCACCTATGATGCCTCGTCGATCGAAGTGCTGGAGGGGCTGGAGCCCGTCCGGCGGCGGCCGGGCATGTATATCGGCGGCACCGACGAGCGCGCGTTCCACCACCTTGCCGCCGAAGTGCTCGACAATGCGATGGACGAGGCGGTGGCGGGGCACGCCAACCGGATCGAGATCTACCTCGAGCCCGGCAACCGGCTGACCATCGTCGATAATGGCCGCGGCATCCCGGTCGACCCGCACCCCAAATTCCCCGACAAATCGGCGCTGGAGGTGATCCTGTCGACGCTGCATTCGGGCGGAAAATTTTCGGGCAAGGCCTATGCGACCTCGGGCGGGTTGCACGGCGTGGGCGTCAGCGTCGTCAACGCGCTGTCGAGCGATACCGTGGTCGAGGTGGCGCGCGACCGCCAGCTCTACCGCCAGCGATTCAGCCGCGGGCAGACGCTGGGGCCGATCGAGCATCTGGGCGGCACGCCGAACCGGCGTGGGACCTCGCTCGCGTTCACCCCCGATACCGAGATTTTCGGGCCGGAGATGCAATTCAAGCCGGCGCGGCTGTACAAGCTGGCGCGGTCCAAGGCCTATCTGTTCGCAGGGGTCGAGATTCGCTGGCGGTGCGACCCGTCGCTGATCAGCGACGATACGCCGGCAGAGGCGGTGTTCCAGTTCCCCGGCGGGCTGGCCGACCACCTCAAGGAACAGCTTGGCACCCGCGAATGCGCGACCGCGGAATTCTTCAAGGGGACGCAGGACTTTCCCGATGGGCAGGGGCGCGTCGAATGGGCGATCGCGTGGCCGCTGTGGAGCGACGGCAGCTATAGCTGGTATTGCAACACCATCCCCACACCCGATGGCGGCACGCATGAACAGGGGCTGCGCCAGGCGCTGGTCCGCAGCATCCGCGCGTTCGGCGAGCTGGTCGGCAACAAGAAGGCGAAGGAGATCGCGCCCGAGGACATCATGGTCGGCTCCGAGCTGATGCTGTCGGTGTTCATCCGCGACCCGCAGTTCCAGAGCCAGACCAAGGACCGCCTCTCCTCCCCCGAGGCCACGCCGCTCGTCGAAAAGGCGGTGCGCGACCATTTCGACCATTATCTGACCGACCGGATGGAGCGCGGCAAGGCGCTGCTCGCCTATGTGATCGATCGGATGGACGAGCGGTTGCGGCGCAAGCAGGAGCGCGAGGTCAAGCGCAAGACCGCGACCAGCGCGCGCAAGCTGCGGCTACCCGGCAAGCTCACCGATTGTTCGGCGGACGCCCCCAAGGGCACCGAATTGTTCATCGTCGAAGGCGATTCGGCCGGCGGCAGCGCGAAACAGGCGCGCGACCGCAAGACGCAGGCGATCCTGCCGATCCGCGGCAAGATCCTGAACGTCGCCAGCGCGACATCGGCGAAGATCCTGGCGAACCAGGAGATCGCCGACCTGAGCCTCGCGCTCGGGTGCGGGACGCGCAAGGAGTGCGACGCGAGCCAGCTCCGCTACGAACGCATCATCATCATGACCGACGCCGATGTCGACGGCGCGCATATCGCGACGCTGCTGATGACCTTCTTCTTCCAGGAGATGGCGGACATCGTGCGCAACGGGCACCTCTACCTCGCGCAGCCGCCGCTCTATCGGCTGACGGTGGGCGCCAAGTCGCTCTATGCCCGCGACGACGCGCACCGCGCCGAGATCGAGAAGACCGCGTTCAAGGGCAAGAAGGTCGATGTCAGCCGGTTCAAGGGGCTGGGCGAGATGAACCCCAACCAGCTCAAGGAAACGACGATGGACCCCGCGACGCGCGGGCTGTTGCGGATCACGCTGCCGCAGGAATTCGAGGAGCGCGCGGGCGTGAAGGACCTGGTCGACCGGCTGATGGGCAACAACCCCGCGCACCGCTTCGCGTTCATCCAGGAGAATGCCGCGCGGCTGGACGAGGAAGTCATCGACGCCTGAGGGGGCCAGCGCTTGTCGTTCGCGCGAAATCAGAGGGATGACGCGATAACGTACCCGCCTATTGCGATCACGACAGCCGCGAACCCGCGCTCCAGCAGGCCTTTTCTGGCGCCGAGCAGCCTGCCCAGTGCGATGCCGGCGATCGTGCCGCCGACTCCGCCGGCGACGAGCAGTCCCGTCAAACCCCAATCGACGAATCCCGACGCCGCATAGGAAACCGCCGTCGTCATTCCCAGCGCGCTCACGACAACCAGCGACGTGCCGATGGCATAGGGCAGCGGCATCGCGGTGGCGAAGATCAGCCCGGGGACGATCAGAAACCCACCGCCGATGCCGAAGAAACCCGCCGCTAGCCCGACGCCGAGGCCGATCGGCACGAGGCGCGGCAACAGCGTCGCCGCGCTATCCCGCGTCAGCCGCACGTCGGGCGCCTCCGCCGTTCCCCGCTTGCGCAGCATCGACAGGCCGACGCCGACCATCAGCAGCCCGAACAGCACGAGCAGCCGCTTGCCGTCGATCGCTTTGCCCAGTTCGGCACCCAGCGCCGCGCCGATCATCCCCGCAATCGCGAACACGCTGGCACAGCGCCATTTGACTCGCCCCGCGCGTGCATGGCCGATCAGGCTTGCGAGCGCATTGACCGTCACCGCCACCGCCGCGGTGCCGATCGCCGCATGCGGCGATTCGACTCCGACGACATAGATCAGAAGCGGCACGGCGAGGATCGATCCGCCCCCGCCGACCAAGCCGAGGATCAGCCCGATAACGCCGCCAGAGGCAAGCGCGGCAAGAAGGGTGGCGCTGTCCATAGATGCCTCAGGCAGCCGCGCGCCGGTTCCACGGCATCACCCGCAACAGGGTCGCCATCCCGCACCAGCCGGTTATGCCCGCGAACATCAGACCGGCACCGACAAATGCCGCCAGACCGAAAAAGCCCGGCGCGACGAACAGGCCGAGCAATACCCCCGCCAGCACCAGCGCGCCGGCGGTGATCTGCACCTGGCGCATGATTTCGAGCGGTTGCGAGGCGTCGACGATGGTCGCCTGCCCCGCCCCGCGCCACGCCTCGATCCCGCCGGCCAGGATGAACGCCTCCACTCCCGCCGCAGCCGCCGCGAGCTGGGCGGCATTGGCAGCGGTCCGCATGCCGGACCTGCAGTGGAACACGATCGGGCGCCCGTCGCAGGGCAGGTCGCCGATCCGGTCGAGGGGCAGGTTCAGCGCGCCGGGAATGCGCTCGCGCGCATGTTCGTCGGCGCCACGAACATCGATCAGTTGCGCGCCCGCTTCGACGGCGGACCGCGCTTCGGCAGGGGAAAGGGTCGCAAGCGTCATCGCATCAATCCTTGCAATAGAGTTGATAGAGGGTGCCGAGCAGCGTTTCGACGCGGGGGTCGGCGATCGCGTACCAGAGCGTCTGGCTCTCGCGGCGATAGGTGACGATGCCTTCGTCGCGCATTTTCGCCAGATGCTGGGAACAGGCCGATTGCGACAGGCCGACATCGCGCGCGAGGTCGCCGACGGTCAGCTCGCCATGCTCGACGAGCTTGCAGAGCAGCATCAGCCGCCGCGCATTGCCGATCGCCTTCAGCGCTTCGGCAACCTGTCCCGCTTTCTGTTCGAACGTCGCCAGATCCATCGGCGGCTTGAGCATCGCTGTTTCTCCATTAGATATTGCTTATATAGCATGTGCTAATATATAGGCAATAGCGAAATGGAGCACGACCATGACACGACCCTTTATCCAGGCGTTTTTCGACGAGCCGACCAACACGATAAGCTACCTCATCGGGGACCCCGCCACGCGCACCGCGGCGGTGATCGACCCGGTCCTGGACTTCGACCTGGCGAGCGGCGTTGCCGACATCCGATCCGCCGAGCGAATCGTCCTGTTCGCTCGGGAGCAGCATTGGGACATAGCGATGGTGCTGGAGACGCACGCCCATGCCGATCACCTGTCGGCGGCGCCCTTCATCAAGGCCCGCACCGGCGCATGGATCGGGATCGGCGCGCATATCCGCGCCGTGCAGAAGATCTTCCGCCCCGTCTTTGCCATGGACGACCTGAAAACCGATGGCTCGGACTTTGATCGCCTGTTCGAGGACGGCGACCGTTTTCCCATCGGCGCGCTGGAAGTGGAGGTGATGCACGTTCCCGGCCACACGCCGGCGGACATCGCCTACCGGATCGGCGATGCGGCCTTTGTCGGGGATACGCTGTTCATGCCCGATTATGGCACCGCGCGCGCCGACTTCCCCGGCGGCGATGCCCGGACGCTCTACCGGTCGATTCGCCGCCTGTTGTCGCTGCCCGACGAGACACGCCTGTTCCTGTGCCACGATTATAAGGCACCGGGACGAGACGAATATCGCTGGGAGACGACGGTTGGCGAGCAACGTCGCGCAAGCGTGCATGTCCATGACGGCGTGCGCGAGGACGAGTTCGTCGCGATGCGCGAGCAGCGCGACGCCGGGCTATCGGTGCCCAAGCTGCTGCTGCCATCGATCCAGGTCAATATTCGCGCCGGTCATTTTGACGAGGCGGAAGCCAATGGCGTCACCTATCTGCGCATCCCGGTCAAGTGGAAGTCGCAGGAAGCGCCGTCTGGGCGGCTTGACGCGTGACTCGCTTTGCCGGGCGGCCACCGCCACGCTGTATTCAGCGCGGCGGCGCGGTCCGCTCGACCAGGATGTCGCGGCTGATCTGCGCGATCGTCGTGGTGCCGGTGAGCGCCATTGCGACGCGCATCTCGGCGGCGATCAGTTCCAGCATCCGCGCGACGCCCGCCTGCCCGCCTGCCGCCAGCGCGAACGCCCAGGCGCGGCCCAGCAGCACGCCCTTGGCGCCCAGCGCGAGCATCCGCACCACGTCGAGCCCGGTGCGCACCCCGCCATCGACCAGCACGGTCAGCCGGTCGCCGCACGCCTCGACGATCGGGGGAAGCGCGGTTGCGGTCGAGGGTACGCCGTCGAGCTGGCGCCCGCCATGGTTGGACACGACGATGCCGTCGGCGCCCAGTGCGGCGGCTTCGCGCGCGTCCTCGGGGTCCAAAATCCCCTTGATGAGCATCGGGCCGTCCCAATGCGCGCGGATGAAGTCGAGGTCGCGCCAGGTGACGGTCGGATCGAAATTGTTGCGCATCCAGCCGAGGAAATCCTCGAGCCCCGAGCCCTTGCCGAGCACCGGCGCGACATTGCCGAGCTGGTGCGGGCGACCATGCAGCCCGACGTCCCAGGCCCAGCCGGGATGCTGGATCGCCTGCCACGTCCGGCGCAGCGAGCCGGTCCAGCCCGACGCCCCCGCAAGCCCCGAGCGATAGTCGCGGTAGCGCGATCCGGGCACCGGCATGTCGACGGTGAACACCAGCGCCGAACACTGCGCCGCCTTTGCCTGCGCGAGCAGCTCCTGCATGAAGCCGCGGTCGCGGATCATATAGAGCTGGAACCAGAACGGCGCAGTGGTGCCCCTGCGGACTTCGTCGATCGGGCAGGCCGACACGGTGGACAGGCAGAACGGGACCCCCGCCGCCTCCGCCGCGCGTGCCGCCTGAACCTCGCCGCGCCGCGCGGTCATCCCCGCCAGCCCGATCGGCGCGAGCGCGACGGGCAACGCCATGCGATGCCCGAACAGTTCGGTCGAAAGATCGAGCGTGCCGACATCGCGCAGCACCCGCTGGCGCAGCGCGATGCCCTCCAGATCGGCGGTGTTCCGCCGCAGCGTCGTCTCGGCATAGGAGCCGCCGTCGATATATTCGAACAGGAAGGGCGGCAGGCGCCGGCGGGCATGCTCGCGAAAATCGAGCGTCGATGCGATCACGCCCATTATTGCAGGTTCACGAAAGCGCCGCCGTCGACGAGCAGCGCCGCGCCGGTGACGTATCTGGCAAGATCGGAGGCGAGGAAGACGATCGGCCCCGCCAGATCGTCGGGCTCGCCCAGCCGGCCCAGCGGGATGCGCGCGGCCATGCGCTCGCGCTTCGCGGGATCGGCCAGATCGTCCCTGTTGATTTCGGTCAGGATCGTGCCAGGCAGCACCGAATTGCAGCGGATGCCGTGCTTGCCCAGCGCGATCGCCGCCGACTGCATCAGCGAATGCACCCCCGCCTTGGTCGGTGTGTAGTGGGTCTGAAACTCGCCGCCAACGAGCGCCGAGATCGACGAGACCGCGACGATCGCCCCGCCCTGCCCCTGGCGCACCATCTGGTTGGCGGCGGCCTGGACCATGTAATAGGCGCCGTGCAGGTTGACGCGCATCGTCCGCTCGAACGTCTCGACCGGCATGTCGAGAAAGGCGTGGAACGGGCAGATTCCGGCGTTGTTGACGAACACGTCGACGCGGCCCAGCGCATCGACTGCGCGCGCGACGAAATCGGCGGCGGTGGCGGGATCGGAGACGTCGCCCTTCACCGCGATCGCGCGGCGGCCCAGCGCCTCGATCTCCGCGACGCACGACGCGGCGGCCGCGTCCTCGCGCAGATAGTTGATCGCCACGTCGGCGCCATGGCGCGCGGCACCGATCGCCGCGGCGCGGCCGATCCCTGCCGACGCGCCGGTGATCAGCACGGTCTTACCTTCCAACAACTGCACGGGCCTTGCTCTCCTCCAGCCTATTTTCCCGGCGGGCCCGCGCGGCCCGACCAGCCCAGATCGTGGCTGACCGCGTCCGCGGTGCCGCGCACCTCGGCGGACAGCGCCGCCATGCGTTCGTCCGCCATATATTGCGCCGCGCTCGACACGCTGATCGCCGCGACGATCCGCCCGTCCGCGCCGCGAATCGGTGCCGCGACACAGCGGATCAGGTCCTCATTCTCCTCAAGGTCGTAGCTGCGGCCCTGTTCGACATAGCCGCGCATCCGATCCTCCCAGCGCGCGAAGTCGACGCGCTGGGCGCCCGCTTCATGGTCCGCGTCGAACAGCGCGCCCCAGCGCGCGGGCGGCTCGTCGAGCAGCAGCGCCTTGCCCAGCCCGGTCGAGGTCAGCGGGTGGCGATCGCCGACCCGGCTGCTGATCTCGACGCGGCGGCGGCCCGGAATCTTGTCGAGATAGAGCGCGCGATCGCCGTCGCGCACGCCGAGATGCACGGTATCCTCGGTCGCGGCGGCGAGCGCCTCCAGATGCGCGCGGGCGACCTGGACGACGTCGGTCTGCTGCTGCGCGCGGAAGCCGAGTTCGAGCAGCTTCGGCCCGAAATGATAGCCGGTGCGCGGCGTGAAGGTCAGATACTGCCGGTCGATCAGCGCGGTCGCCAGCCGATGCGTGGTCGAGCGCGTCAGCCCCAGCCGCTCGGCGAGCTGGGCCAGCGGAATCGGTCCGTCGACGACGGCCTCGATCACATCGAGCCCCCGCAACAGCGTCTGGCTGCCCGCCGGGGACTTTGTGACGACGTCCGCCGGAGCTTCCGCGTAATCAGCATTTGACGTGGCGTTTCTCATCTAATAACATTCTTTCCCATAATATGGAACTAGAACGAAGGCAAGCCAGAGGATGCTGATCGCCCAGACCCCAGCGCGGACCCGCGCGACACGGCGTACCACATGTTGGAACTGCCCGAATATCCTTTTCCGCAGCGGAGCCGCATCGTGACCTTATCGCGTATCAAGCATGTCCGTGCCTTCACCGTGCGCGGGGGCGGCGCCGATTATCACGACCAGGGCGAAGGCCATTGGATCGACGACCATATCGCCACGCCGATGGCGAAATACCCCGAATACCGGCAGTCGCGGCAAAGCTTCGGGATCAACGTGCTGGGCACGCTGGTGGTCGAGATCGAGGCCGAGGACGGGACGATCGGCTTTGCCGTGACGACCGGGGGCGAGCCCGCCTGCTACATCGTCGAGAAGCACCTTGCCCGCTTCCTCGAGGGTCGCAGCCCGACCGACTATGAGAAGATCTGGGACCAGATGTTCTTCTCGACCCAATATTATGGCCGCAAGGGGCTGGTCGTGAACGCGATCTCGGGCGTCGACCTCGCGCTGTGGGATTTGCTCGGCAAGCTGCGCGACGAGCCGGTCTATCAGTTGCTGGGCGGCGCGGTGCGCGACGAGTTGCAATTCTACGCCACCGGCGCGCGGCCCGACGTGGCCAAGGAACTGGGCTTTATCGGCGGCAAGTTGCCGCTCCACCACGGCCCCGCCGAGGGCGAGGAGGGGATGCACAAGAATATCGCGCTGCTCGCCGACATGCGCGCCAAATGCGGCGACGATTTCTGGCTGATGTATGATTGCTGGATGGCGCTCGACGTCAACTATGCGACCAAGCTCGCCACGCGCGCCTGGAACGAATGCGGCCTGAAGTGGATCGAGGAGGCGATCAGCCCCGACGATTATTGGGGCTATGCCGAGCTGAAGCGCAACGTGCCCAAGGGGATGCTGGTCACCACCGGCGAGCATGAGGCGACGCGCTGGGGCTTTCGCATGCTGCTCGAAATGGATTGCTGCGACATCATCCAGCCCGATGTCGGCTGGTGCGGCGGGGTGACCGAATTGCTCAAGATCTCGGCGCTGGCCGATGCCGCGGGCAAGCTGGTCGTGCCGCATGGCTCGTCGGTGTACAGCTATCATTTCGTGGTGACGCGCCACAATTCGCCGTTCGCCGAATTCCTGATGATGCATCCCGGGCCGACCGAAGTCGTGCCGATGTTCGCGCCGCAATTGCTGGGCGAGCCCGTGCCGCAGAACGGCCGGATGCGCACCTCCGCGCTCGACAAGCCCGGCTTCGGCGTCGAGCTGAACCGCGACATCGCCCTTCACCGCCCCTATACCCACTGAGGAAAGCCTCCCCCATGAAACTCTGCCGTTTTGGTCCCCGCGGCGCCGAAAAGCCCGGGATGATCGACGCCGATGGCGCGCTGCGCGACCTGTCGGGCGTCGTCAGCGACATCACCCCCGCCGAAGTCACCCCCGAGGGGCTGGCGCGGCTCAAGGCCATCGACCCGGCGACGCTGCCGCTGGTCGAGGGCGATTTCCGCTATGGCGTGCCGGTCGCGGGGATCGGCAAGTTCCTCGCGATCGGGCTCAACTATGCCGATCACGCCAAGGAAGCGGGGCTCGAGCCCCCCGCCGAGCCGATTTTCTTCACCAAGGCGATCTCGTGCCTGACCGGCCCGAACGATCCGGTGATGATCCCGCAGGGCGCCGAGAAGACCGACTGGGAAGTCGAGCTGGGCATCGTGATCGGCAAGACGTGCCGCTATGTCTCGCAGGAAGACGCGCTCGACCATGTCGCGGGCTATGTCCTCGTCAACGACGTGTCCGAGCGCGCGTTCCAGAAGGAACTGGGCAGCCAGTGGGACAAGGGCAAGGGATGCGACACGTTCGGCCCGACCGGCCCGTGGCTGGTGACCAGCGACGACGTGCCCGATTGCCAGGCGCTGGACATGTTCCTCGACCTCAACGGCAAGCGGATGCAGACCGGCAATACCGCGACGATGATCTTCCCGGTCGCCGAATGCATCGCCTATATGAGCCGTTTCCTCACGCTGCATCCCGGCGACCTGCTGATCACCGGCACCCCGCCGGGCGTCGGTGAGGGGCAGAAGCCCGACAAGATCTTCCTGAAGCCCGGCGACCAGATGCATTTGGGCGTCACCGGGCTGGGCGAACAGCGCCAGACCGTGGTCGCCTTCAGCCTGGACGGCGCCGAATGAGCGTGTTCGCAGGACGGTTCGCCCGGCGCAACGCGATCGTGACCGGCGGTGCATCGGGGCTGGGGCAACAGGTGGCCGCGCGCATCGTCGCCGAGGGCGGCACCGTCGCGCTGTGGGACATCAGCGCCGAACGCCTCGCCACCGCCGCCGCCGAGATCGGCGCGGCGCATGTCGAGGCGCTCGACGTGTCGGACCCGCACGCCGTCGCCGCCGCCGCCGAGGCGAGCGTCGCGGCGCTGGGCAAGGTCGACATCCTCGTCTGCTCCGCCGGGATCACCGGCGCGACGGTGCCGGTCCACGAATTCCCGATCGACAGCTGGCAGCGGGTGATCGACATCAACCTCAACGGGCTGTTCTATTGCAACCGCGCCATCGTCCCGCATCTGCTGGCGAACGGCTATGGCCGGATCGTCAACGTCGCGTCGGTGGCGGGCAAGGAAGGCAATCCCAATGCCTCGGCCTATTCGGCGTCGAAGGCGGGCGTGATCGGCTTCACCAAGTCGCTGGGCAAGGAACTGGCGGGCAAGGGCGTGATCGCCAACGCGCTGACCCCGGCGACGTTCGAAAGCCCGATCCTCGAACAGCTCCCGCCGAGCCAGGTCGACTATATGCGATCGAAGATCCCGATGGGGCGGCTGGGCGAAGTCCATGAAAGCGCGGCGATGATCTGCTTCATGGTGTCCGAGGAATGCAGCTTCACCACGGCGTCGACCTTCGACACGTCGGGGGGGCGGACGACCTACTAAACCCCTCGGGGTCGCACCCGCCACCGGCAACAGCCGGGGCCATCGGAGCGGTTTACCCACGGTGAGAAATAGACGGCGAGAAATAAGGCTCGGGCATCTCCCGTGCGGAAATCCCGAACGGGGCCATGGAAGAGGATATCGTGTTGAGCGACCTGCCGTTCATCGACGCGCATGTGCATCTCTGGGAACTGGGGCGGCTGCGCTATCCGTGGCTGACCCCGCCCTTTGCGTCCGACGGGCCCAATGGCAGCGTCGAGCCGATCGCGCATGATTATGGCCTTGCCGACTATCGCGCCGAATCGGCGCCGTGGAACGTCGTCGGCATCGTCCATGTCGATGCCGGCGCCGACCCCGCGCACGCGCTGGACGAGACCGACTGGCTCCAGGGCATCGCCGATGCCGAGGGGATGCCCAACGCGATCATCGCCTTCGCCGCACTCGACGATCCCGAGGTCGAGACGCTGCTCGCGCAGCATGCGCGGCGGCGCTGCGTCCGCGGCATCCGCCATATCGTCAACTGGCATGCCGACCCCCGGCGCACCTATAGCGCGCGCGACGTGACCGGCGACGCGGCCTGGGCGCGCGGCTTTGCGGCGCTGGGGCGGCACGGATTGTCATTCGACCTCCAGGCCTATCCCGGCCAGTTCCCCGGCCTCGCCCGGCTGATCGCGCGGCATCCCGAGACGCCGGTGATCGTCAACCATGGCGGCATGGGGGTCGATCCCGGCGCGGCGGGCGTCGCCGAATGGCGCGACGGCATGGCCGCGCTCGCCGCGCTGCCCAATGTTTCGGTCAAGCTGTCGGGGATGGGCTTCGCCTTCCACCCGCTCGACGCAGCCGCGATCCGCGACCGCGTGCTGGCGACGATCGACCTGTTCGGCACCGACCGCGCGATGCTCGCGGGCAATTTCCCCACCGACCGGCTGTTCGGCGATTTCGATACGACGCTGGACTTCCTTGCCGACGCGATCGCCGATTTCAGCGAGGACGAGCGCCGCGCGCTGTTCGCCCGCAACGCCAACCGCATCTACCGCCTCGGCCTGCCGGTTTAAGGAACCACACCGCAATGACTCCCAACCCGCTCCTCGGTGTCGTCTTCCACTGGCTCGGCGGGCTCGCCTCGGCCAGCTTCTATGTGCCGTACAAGGGCGTGAAGCGCTGGAACTGGGAGATTTACTGGCTGACCGGCGGCATCGTGTCGTGGCTGATCGCGCCGTGGTTCTTCGCGAGCATCCAGACGCGCGACCTGCTCGGCGTGCTGGGCCGCGCCTCGACGCCGACTTTGGTGTGGCCGGTGATCTTCGGGATGCTGTGGGGGTTTGGCGGGCTGACCTATGGGCTCACCATGCGCTATCTGGGGCTGTCGCTCGGCATGGCGGTGGTGCTGGGGCTGTGTACCGTGTTCGGGACGCTGATCCCGCCGATCTTCCAGGGCGATTTCGGCGCGAAGCTGCTCGACACGACCAGCGGCAACATCATCTTCCTGGGGCTGTTCGTCACGCTGCTGGGCATCGTCGTCGTCGCGATGGCGGGCGCGCGCAAGGATCGCGCGCTCTCCTCCGCCGAAAAGGCCGAGGCGATCGCCGAGTTCGACTTCAAAAAGGGCATCGCCGTCGCGGTCTTCTCGGGCATCATGTCCTCGTGCTTCGCCTTCGGGCTGGCGGCGGGCGAGCCGATCAAGGCGCTGTCGGCGGCGGCGGGCACCGGGCCGCTATGGACCGGGCTGCCCGTGCTGTGCCTCGTCATGTTCGGCGGGCTGCTGACCAATGCCGGGTGGTGCGCATGGCTGATCGCGAGGAACCGCAGCGCGGGCCAGTGGCTGGGCCGCGGCGCGGAGGGCGGGACCGGCGGCACCCCGCTGCTGGCCAATTTCCTGCTCTGCGCGGTCGCGGGTGCCGCCTGGTATTTCCAGTTCTTCTTCTACACGATGGGCGAGAGCCAGATGGGCCAGTTCGGCTTCTCGTCCTGGACGCTGCACATGGCGTCGATCATCATCTTCGGCACGCTCTGGGGCTTTGCCTTTCGCGAATGGCGCCGCGCCGCCGGCGGCGTGAAGGCGATGGTGTGGGGCGGGGTCGCGCTGCTGATCCTCGCCACGGTGATCATCGGCTATGGCAACATGCTGGGGGCAGCGTGAGGGGCGCGTAAGCGGCGCTCAGGCCGCGCCCGGCACCGCGCGCAATTCGCCGCTGGCGCGGGCCTTGCGGCCATAGACCACCTCGAACAGCGGGGTCGCCATCACCGTGGTGACGATCGCCATCAGCACCATGATCGAGAATAGCGTCGGGCCGATCACGCCCTTTTGCAGCCCGATATTGATGATGATCAGCTCCATCAGCCCGCGCGCGTTCATCAGCGCGCCGATCCCCAGCGCAGTGCGATTGTCCGCCCCCGACAGCCGCGCCGCCGCCCAGCACGCGCCGAACTTGGCGAGGATCGACGCGACGAGAATGCCGAGCGCGATCAGCAGCAGCGGCACCGAATTGACCATGTCGAGCCGGGTATTGAGCCCCGAATAAGTGAAGAACATCGGCAGCAGCAGCACCACCGCCAACGGCTCGACCTTGCGCTTCAGCTCCTGCGCGAACAGCCCGCGCGGCATCACGGCGCCGAGCAGGAAGCCGCCGAACACCGCATGGATGCCGATCGCGTCCATCAGGAAGGCGGAGAGGCAGAACAGCATGATCGTGACTGCGAGCACCCCGCTCGACATCTCGCCCCGCGCCTCGACCAGCCGCCCCAGCGGCGCGAGCAGGCGGCGCCCGAAGACCAGCAGGAACCCGGCATACAGCACGCCCCCGCCGATCGCGAGCACCGCGATCCCCGGCCCCCCGCCAAAGGTCGCCAGCACCACCGCCAGCACGCACCACGAACAGGCATCGTCGAACGCCCCTGCGGTCAGCGAGAGCGTGCCGAGCCCGGTACCGGCGAGGCCCCGCTCGTTGATGATCCGGGCGAGCATCGGGAAGGCGGTGAGCGCGATGCAGGCGCCCAGGAACAACGTCGCGCTCGATTGCGAGAGGCCGGGGGCGAACAGGCCCGGCACCCGCAGCAAGGCGGGGGTGATCGCCGCGGCGACGAGGAAGGGCGCGAGGATGCCCGCCATCGAGACGGCGAAGGCGCTGCGCCCCTTGCTGCGGAAATGGTCGAGCTGGAGCGTGGTGCCGACCAGGAACATGTACATGCCCACGCCGAGCTGCGCGCCGGCATAGAGCACGCTGCGCGTCTCCTTGGGGAAAATCGCCGCCTGAAGATCGGGGAAGGCGAGGCCGAGCAGCGAGGGGCCGAGCACGACCCCCGCGATCATCTCCCCCACCACCTGCGGCTGGCCGAGCAGCTTCTGCCCCAGCCACCCGACGACTCGGCAGGCGAGCAGGATGATCGCGAGCTGGAGGAAGAAATGGATGCTATAGTCGCCGGGCGCGAAGCTCTGCGCGGCATTCACCGCGGGGCCGTGCGGGCCGAGTACGTCGCCCAACGCACGTAGCGTGTCCGCCCACAAGTCGCGCATCGTTTTCCCCCAAGCCCGTGTTCAACGGCCTAGCACCGGCATGGGACCGCTAACAAGGGAAAGGGCGGTGGATTGGGGATCGGTCGTTCTCCGATACTTGCCCGCCGGGAAGCGACAGCTTGGATTGTCGGGGGCCATGTCCAGAACCTGCCCCAAACGTGGCGAACATTGCCTACACAGGGTGATGAATTCTACGATGCGGGTTCAGGTATGTGGTCGCTGGGGGCGAACCGGCGGCGCGCGCGCGAGGTGTCCGAATCAAGCGGAGGGCCTATTTTTATCTATTATTAACAATATGTTATGAGTTATATCCTAATCCTCCCCCGCCAGGGGGAGGATTCGGTGCTGGATGCTCCCTGGTTAATCCAACATTCGCAGCAGCGGGATTGGCGGCGCTCCTTTCGTGCTGACGCTGCCAACCAACGACAGCTCACGGCGTGGGACGTTGCTGTAAATGGCGCTCAACGATAGATTGGCTTCATGGAACACGTTTACCTTCTGTACCATGCCCGAGAAGACGATGAGTATCGAGAAGATGCCAAACTGATTGGCGTTTACCGCAGTGCGACTCTCGCGGAGCAAGCAATCAGTCGGCTTTCAACGTTGCCCGGTTTTTCCGATTACCCGGCGGGCTTCGAAATTGATAAGATGCGATTGGACCAAGACCATTGGGAAGAAGGCTTCGTCAGATTGATCGGCGTACTGATCCCAATGGAAGACGAGGGAACGGACGTATGGCGTCCAGTTCAGGCGCAGTTGCTTGCAGATGGCCGGTTCGAAATACTCGGGCCGATGCCCAGCGACGAGGTCTGGCGCTACCCGCCGGGTACAATCGTACATTGCGAAGTTCAGCAGCGCGAAGACGGTGACGGGCTCGTGGCGGTCTCTCGAGCTTAGACTGGCCATTTAGCATCCCGCCAGCGGGGGTGCTAAATGGTTAGACAGCGCAAAAGGGTGCTGCTGACACTGCCAGCAGACCCACCATCACCAATCGAAATGCGGTTGTAAATTGGTCGGGGCGACAGGATTCGAACCTGCGACCCCCACACCCCCAGTGTGATGCGCTACCAGGCTGCGCTACGCCCCGACCGAGGTTGGGGCCTCTATGCCGGTCTGCGCCGAGATGCAAGCGTCCGCGACAATAGTTGCGTGGCCCGTTAACTGATGGTAGCGCGCCGGCCTATTCCGGGGCCGTTCCGTGCCCCCTGATCCAGGCATTTGGAAACCATGTTCGCAACACCCGCATATGCACAGGCCGCAGGCGCGGCGAGCCAGGGCAGCACCGCCGGTGCGATCGTGTCGCTGGCGCCACTCGCTCTTATCTTCGTCGTCTTCTATTTCCTGATGATCCGTCCGCAGCAAAAGCGGATGAAGGCGATCCAGGACGCCGTCGCCGCGGTCAAGAAGGGTGACACCGTCGTCACCGCCGGCGGGCTGATCGGCAAGATTACGCGCGTCGAGGAGCGCGAAGTCGAGATCGAGCTGGGCACCAATGTCCGCGTCCGCGCGATCAAGTCGACTCTGGCCGAAGTGCGCCCGCTCGGCGCCAAGCCCGCGAACGACTGATGCTCGATTTCCCGCGCTGGAAGATCCTGTCGATCGCCATCGGCCTTGCGCTGCTGGTGTCGCTGTCGATCCCGAGCTTCGTTCCCAAATCGGTGCGCGAGACCTGGCCGAGCTGGATGCCGCGGCCTGCGGTGAATCTGGGGCTCGATCTGGCCGGGGGCAGCTATCTGCTGCTCGAGGCGCAGACCGCCGATGTCGCCAAGGCCAAGCTCAACCAGATGGAGGAGCAGGTCCGCGCCGAAATGCGCCGCGATCCGCGCATCGAAATCGGCGACGTATCGGTCCAGGGCGGCAAGCTGACCTTCATGGTCCGCGATTCGGCGAAGGTCGATGCAGTGCGCGAACGGCTGCTTGCGATCACCGGCAGCGGAGTCGGCACCACCGGGCAGCGCGAATGGGACGTTGCGGTCGTCGATTCGAGCCGCTTCGTGCTCACCCCCACGGACGCAGGGCTCCAGCAGTCGATCGACACCGCGATGAACGACGCGCGCGAAGTCGTGGACAAGCGCATCAACGGCCTGGGCACGCTGGAGCCGACCGTCGTGCGCGAAGGCGGCAACCGCATCGTGGTGCAGGTCCCCGGGCTCGACGATCCGACTGCGCTCAAGAAGCTGCTCGGCCAGACCGCGCAGCTCGAATTCCGGCTGGTCGATACCACCGCCGATCCGCAACAGGTCGCGCAGGGCATCGCCCCCGCCGGATCGGTGCTGATGCCCTATGCCGATGGCGGCGGGATGATCGCGGTCCAGCGCCAGGTGATGATCACCGGCGGGATGCTGGTCAACGCCACCCAGACCTATGACCCGCAGAGCGGCGCGCCGGGCGTCACGCTCCAGCTCGACGGCGCGGGATCGAAGCGCTTCGCCAAGGTGACGCAGGAAAATTCGGGCAAGCCCTTTGCGATCATCGTCGACAACAAGGTGATCTCCGCCCCCCGGATCAACGAACCGATCCTGGGCGGCAGCGCCGTCATCAATGGCGGTTTCACGGTGCAATCGGCGAACGAACTGGCGATCGCGCTGCGTTCGGGCAAGCTGCCGATCGCGCTCAAGGTCGTGCAGGAAAGCACCGTCAGCCCCGAACTGGGCGCCGATTCGATCCGCGCGGGCATCACCGCGTCGATCATCGCGGTCGTCGCGGTCATCGCCTTCATGATCCTGACCTATGGCCGCTTCGGCCTCTATGCGACCTTCGCAGTGGTCATCAACGTGCTGGTGATCCTGGGCGTGATGGGCCTGCTCAACGCCACGCTGACGCTGCCGGGCATCGCCGGCTTCGTGCTGACGATCGGCACCGCGGTCGACGCCAACGTGCTGATCAACGAGCGTATCCGCGAAGAGCGGCGGCGCGGGCGCAGCGTGATGCAGGCAGTCGAGCTGGGCTATAAGGAGGCCAGCCGCACGATTTTCGAAGCGAACGTGACTCACGCCATCGCCGGGTTCATCATGCTCGCGCTCGGATCGGGTCCGGTCCGCGGCTTTGCGGTCGTGCTGCTGATCGGCATCGCGACGTCGGTGTTCACCGCGGTGGTCTTCACTCGCATGCTCGTCACGATCTGGCTGCGCCGTAACCGGCCCGCCGAGATCAACATTTAACGGAAGCGCGATCCCCATGCGGCTCCTCAAGATCATCCCGGACAACACGAACATCGGGTTCGTGCGCGTCCGCCACATCGCCTTTGCGATCACCGCGCTGCTCACCGTGGCGGCGCTGGTGCTGACCGTGGTGCGCGGCCTCAATCTCGGCGTCGACTTTGTCGGCGGCGTCTCGATCGAGGAGAAGTTCACGACCGCGCCGCCGCTCGACGAAGTGCGCGCGCTGGTCAACGGGCTGGGCCTGGGCGAGGCTGCGCTCCAGCAACTCGGCGGGCCGAACACGATCACCATCCGCCTGCCCCCGCCCGAATCGAGCGATCCGGCGGCGGTCGATGCGATGGTGGAGAAGGTGAAGGCGGCGCTGGCGGCGAAATTCCCCGGCGCGAGCTTCAGCAATTACTCGACGGTGTCGGGCAAGGTTTCGGGCGAGCTGGTCCAGAACGGCATCCTCGCGGTGCTGCTCGCGATCATCGGCATCGCGATCTTCTCGTGGTTCCGCTATGAATGGCAGTTCGGCGTGTCGACGGCGGTGGCGATCATCCACGACGTGCTGATGACGATCGGCTTCTTCGCGCTGACTCAGTTGGTGTTCGACCTCAACATCGTCGCGGCGGTGCTGACGATCATCGGCTATTCGATCAACGACAAGATGGTGATCGACGACCGTATCCGCGAAAACATGCGCAAATTCCGCAAGATGGGGATGCGCGAGCTGATCGACCTTTCGGTCAACGAGACGCTGCCGCGCACCGTGATGACCTCGCTGACGATCATGCTGGCGCTGGCGTCGCTGCTGATCTGGGGCGGGCATGTGCTGCGCGGCTTCGCCTCGGCGATGATGCTGGGCATCGTGGTCGGCACCTATTCGTCGGTCTATGTCTCGTCGTCGCTGCTGATCACGCTGGGGCTCAAGCCCGGTTTCCGCGAGGCCAAGGCCGATGCGAGCAACGCCGAGCGCGTTGCGCCGCGCGACCTGCCCTGACGCGGTAAACGCGGGTGAAGATGGAACGCCGCAGCGCCGAAGGTCCGCTGATCTCGGGCTTTTCGGGGCGCGGCTTTCGCGTCGATGAGGGCGTGTATGAGGGGCTGTTGATCACCCCGCAGCGCGCCGATGGCTGGTCGCCGCCGCCGATCGCCGACCTCGCCGAGGGCGATCTGGCGCCGCTGCTCGCGCTCGACCCCAAACCCGAATTCCTGTTGCTGGGCACCGGCGCGACGTTGGTCCGCCCGCCGCTGGCGCTGGTCAAGGCGCTGGGCGCGCGCGGGATCGGGATCGAGGCGATGGACAGCCGCGCCGCCGCCCGCGCCTGGGGCGTGCTGCGCGCCGAACTGCGCTGGATCGCGGGCGCGCTCTACCCGCTGGGGTAAACCCCTTCCTAACGCGCCATTACCGGATTCTTAGGCCGCACCTGCCACGGTCCCCGCAACAAGGGGTCGCAGGCGGGAGTAATGCGGGGGCATGGCTGAATTACCGTTGATCGCGGCGCGCCCGCCGCGACTGAGCGAAATGGCCGATGCGCTGGCGGCGATCGAGACTTCGGGGATCTACACCAATGGCGGACCGGTGGTGCGCCGGTTCGAAGCCGCGATCGTCGAGCGGCTGTATGGCGGCGCGGGCGATTGCCTGGCGGTGCCCAGCGCGACGATGGGGCTGATGCTGGCGATCCGCCATGCGCGCGAGGGGCGATCGGGCGATCTTGCGCTGATGCCCGCCTTCACCTTTGCGGCGACTGCGCATGCTGCGCTCTGGGCGGGGCTGACCCCCGTGCTGGTCGACAGCAACCCCGACGACTGGGCCGCCTGCGCCGCCGCCGAGGACGCGGCGCTGCGGCTGCATGGCGAGCGGGTCGCGGTGATCGTGCCCTATGACAGCTTCGGGACCGGCATCGACCTCGACCGTTACGCGCGGATCTCCGGCGAGCATGGCGCGGGGATCGTGGTCGACGCCGCCGCGTCGCTCGGCAATATCGACGCCGCGGGCACGGGGTTTGGCGGGCGGGCACGCTTCGCGACGGTATTCTCGATGCACGCGACCAAGCCGTTCGGCACTGCCGAGGGCGGGCTGGTCTACAGCGCCGACGCCGTGCAGATCGCCGAGATGCGGCGGATGAGCAATTACGGCTTCGATGGCGGGCGCGCCGCGATGGGGCCGGGGATGAACGCCAAGCTGCCCGAAGTGCTCGGGCTGCTCGCGCTGGCCCGGCTGGAGGCGATCGAGGGGGTGGCGGCGCATCGCATCGCGCTCGCCGCGCGCTATCGCGAGGGGCTGGGCGATGCGGTGACGGCGCAGCGCGTGCAGGGCGCGCGGGCGATCCCGCAATTCCATTCTGTGCTTCTGCCCGCGGACCTCGCGCCCCGGCGCGCCGCGATCATGGCCGATCTTGCCGCGCAGGGGATCGGATCGGGGCATTATTTCAGCCCGCACCTGGGGCAGCAGCCCTATTTCCAGCGGTGTTGCATCGCCGGGCCGACCCCCGTGGCGGACGCGATCGGCGCGCGGATGCTGTCGCTGCCGGTCACCGACGCGATGACGCTCGCCGATGTCGACACGGTCGCCGGCGCGCTGCTCGACGCCTGCGCGCGTGCCCGCCGTGCGGTCCCCGCGCAGGTCCGCACGCCGCAGGTCCATGCGACGCTGCTCGTCGGCGGCGGCCCGGCGGGGATCGCGATGCTGCTTTCGGCGAGCAAGCAGGGGCGCCTCGCCGATCTCGCCGCCGGGCTGGTGGTGGTCGAGCGCGGGGTCAGCCTCGGCGGGGGCCAGCTCGCGCGCTATGCGATCACCTCCGACAGCACCGCCGAGACCTTCCTGACCGCGGCCAGGGACAACCCCCACCCCGAAATCGCGGCGCTGACCGAGCATCCCAGCGGGCAGGAGATTGCGCGCCATATAGGCCGGCTGGGCGTGCCGCTCGCGCGCACCGGGGCGTTTCTGGAGGCGCTGGGGGACCGCGTCGGCGCAGTCGTGGCGGAGAATGGCGGGTCGCTGCTGACGGGGCATGCCGTGGTCGAAGCGCGTCGCACCCCCGCCGGGCTGTGGCAGGCGCGCATCCGCGATTGCGCGACCGGGGCCGAGCGCACGCTGCTGGCGCGCAACCTCGTGCTGGCGACCGGCGGCTATCAATGCCCCGACGAGGTAGCCAGCGCGCAGGTGGCGGGGATGCCGCTGGGCGCGCGAGTCGGCGAGCGGCTGGTGCCGTCCGACGCCTTTCTCCGCATCGGTGGCGTGGACGCGCTGCGGGCGCGGCTGGCCCCCGCCCTGCCCCGCGGATCGCGATCGTCGGCGCGTCGACCAGCGCGGTGGCGGCTGCGGCGCTGCTGCTCAAATCGGACATTCCGTTGGGCGCGGCGGCGCTGACGCTCCTCCACCGCGCGCCGCTGCGCCCCTTCTACCCGTCCGCCGAGGCCGCTTATGCCGATGGCTTCACCGATTTCGGCCCCGACGATATCTGCCCGTTGAGCGGATTCGTCTATCGGCTCGCGGCGTTCCGGCTCGAGGCGCGCGAACTGGTGCTGCGGATGCTGGGGATTGGCGGGCGGGCGCCGGATCCGCGCTTCCGGCTCCACCGGCTGGGCGGCGACGACGCGGCGGCAGGCGCGATCCTCGACGCCGCCGATATCGTCATCGGCGCGCTCGGCTATCGCCCGCACGCGCTGCCGCTGTTCGGCGTCGATGGCGAGGTGATCGCGCTGGCCGCGCATGCCCCCGGACGCCCGCGGCTGGTCGACCAGCAATGCCGGGTGATCGACGCGGCGGGCCAGCCGCTGCCCGGCGCCTATGGCATCGGGCTGGCGGCAGGGTTCGTGCCCGAAGGGCGGCTGGGCGGCGAGCGCAGCTTCAAGGGCAAGGCCAACGGGCTGTGGCTGTGGCAGAACGATGTCGGCCAGTGCATCGTCGAGCAGCTGCTCGACCGCGAGGTGGCGCAACCCGCGCGCAAGGCGGCATGACCGCACCCGCGCTGTCAGTCCTCATGCCCGCCTATAACGGCGCGGCGCTGATCGGCGAGACGATCGAGTCGGTGCTGGCGCAGAGCTTCGCCGATTTCGAGCTGATCGTGGTCGACGACTGCTCGACCGACGACACATGGGACGTACTCCAGCGCTATACCGATCCGCGTATCCGCCTGTTCCGCGCCACGGAGAATGGCGGGCCGGTGCTGGCGCGCAACCAGGCGTTCGCGCAGGTTCGCGGGCGCTATGTCGCCGGGCTCGACCAGGACGATCTCTGCGCGCCCGATCGCTTCGCGCGGCAGGTCGCCTATCTCGACGCGCACCCTGACGTGGCGCTGGTCGCCAGCGACTGCATGTTGTTGTCCGAAGGCGTCACCAGCCGCTGGCCCGGCCCGCGCGACCTGAGCCCGGCGGTGATCGACTGGCTGCTGATGGTGCAGAACCCGCTGGTGTGGTCGTCGGTGATGCTGCGCGCGGAGGCGGCGCGGCGGCTGGCGCCGTTCGAGCGGCCCGAGATACGCTATGCCGAGGATTTCGACCTGTACCACCGCATCCGCGCATTCGGCACGGTGGCGCGGATCGAGGCGCCGCTGCTCGTCTATCGCTGCCACCCCGGCGGCGCATCGAAGAAGTTCCGCGAGGCGATGGCGGCGAGCGCGGCGAAGGTGCTTGCCGAGCGTTATGCGCCGCTGTTCGGGGACGCGGCCCCGGACCGCGCCGCTTTGGTGGTCCGCCACCTGATGGCGCGCGATCCCGTCCCCGACCTGCCGACGCTGGCGCAGGTGCTGGCGACACTCGACGCGCTCCACTGCCGGTTCGTGGCCAGCCGCCCGCTCGACGCGACCACCCGCCGCCGCATCGACCGCGAATATGCGCGGCTATGGTGGCTGGTGGTGCGCCCCGCATTGCGCCTGCGCACCGTCCGCCTGCGCGACGTCCTGCCGCTGCGGCGCGATCCGGTCCGCTCCCCGCTGCGCGAGCCCGAATGGCTGCTGTCGCTGGTGGTGGGGAGGGTGCGGGCGCTGGGGTGGTCGCAGGCGCGCAGTTAGGGCGTACCGCTCAGCCGGATGCCAGCCCGGCATCCAGTTCGGCCAGTCGCGCCTCGATCTGGGCGGACATTTGATAAATGCCCGTCAGTTCCGGCATGAGGTGGCGAACCTCCTCCTTGCCCGTAAAGGTGCCAAAATACCGCGTAGTCGGCGAATTGAACCACATCCGCGCGATCGTCTTACGGTTATTGTCGTCGAGCAAAATCGCGCAATAGGATTTGCTGTCTCGCATAACGACACGTTTCGGGTCCACGAGCCGTGAGGCAATCGCCTGGACGATGTGGAAGCCGCTTATTTCGTCCTGGGTCGTGACAACCCCCTCCTCAGCGGGGTCGGCAACCGCCACTTCAGCCTCGCTGAGGGCAGGTGCAGTGGCGTTTAGCGCGGAGGAGAGGCGTTCGCTGACCCGGTCCCTGATGATCGACGCAATCGTCGCCGGCACGAGGCGCGCGATGCTCTCCTTCACGACGGGCGTTAAGCGCCCCTCGACGACCCTCGCCGCGAACAGGCGTACGAAATCCTCGGAGGGCTCGGCGAATTCCTGCTCTATCGCCTTCCGAAGAAGCGATTGGAGTTTGAGATTCCCCGCTTCCAGAAGAATCTTTTCGATATCGAATTCGCTCTTGGTAAACTTCTCCAGCGTGCGAATGTCGGAGGGCTTGATCGCGTCCATGCTGAACGTGAAAAAGGGGCGATCGTCCATTTTGTTGGGCTTCTCGACGTCCGAGAAGAACTGATAGTTTACGCCATTCGTGAGCACCGCAAGCCGCGCATCAGTCACACTGAAATAGCGAAACAGCTGGCCGGCGTGGTTGACGTTCAATTCCGATGTAGAGGGCTTGCACTCGACCAGAATATTTACGGCGCCGTTGGAGCATATCGCGTAATCGACTTTCTCGCCTTTTTTGGTGCCGACGTCTGCGGTGAACTCCGGAACCACTTCCTTGGGGTTAAACACATCGTACCCAAGCGATTGAAGAAACGGCATGACAAGCGCCGTCTTCGCGGCTTCCTCGGTCAGCAACGCCTCGCGATGCTCCAAAGTACGCTTCTGTAATTCGGCCAGACGTGTCGAAAAATCCATATCCACTCCCCCGCTTATTGCGGCAGAATGGCTTCAGTAAAGCGCGGCGGCAAGATGGTTAATTTACAGTACGCCATCCCATAAAGGTGCGACCGACTACGCGGCCTGACTACTCGCTTGAGAACGCGCTGCTCAGTTCAGCCGGGCTTCGGCGCGGATCGGGGGCAACTGCGCCAGTGCGGGCCGGGCGTACCAATAGCCCTGGTGGTAGCGCACGCCCAGGTTGCGCAGTGCGGCGGCTTCTTCGGCGGTTTCGACGCCCTCAGCGATCACCAAAGTATCGAGTTCGGCGCACATCGCCACGACGGCGCGGAGGATCGCCTGGCGGCGGCTGTCCTGCTCGATCCCGCGCACCAACTCGATGTCGAGCTTTACTTCGTCGGGCGCGAAGCGGGCGAAGCGGCCCAGCCCCGAATGCCCTGCGCCGAAATCGTCGATCGCGACCTTGAACCCGATCTGGCGATAGGTGTCGATGATCGCGGAGACATGCTCGGGCGATCCCATCGCCTCATTCTCGGTGAATTCGAAGATCAGCCGGTCGGTCGGCAGCCCCACTGCGCGCGCCGTCCGCAGCGTCAGCTGGATGCATGCCAGCGGCGAATAGACGGCATTGGGCAGGAAGTTGATCGAGAGCAGCGCGTCCGAATCGAGCAGCCCCGCGGCCATCGCGGTCTCGATCGCCTTCACGCGGCAGGCCTGGTCGAAGGCGTAGAGATTGGCGTCGGTGACCTGCGACAAAATCTCCTGCGCCCCCGCGCCGTCCGGCCCGCGCACCAGCGCCTCATAGGCGAAGGGCGTGCCGGTGCGCGTGTCGACGATCGGCTGGAACGCCATCGCAAACGGGATGTCGAAATCGACTCCGTCGCGGCATCCGGAGCAGGAAGAGGGCGCTGCCATTGCCCCCGAGTATAGGGGCCATCCTAAAAGAACGTGAAGACAGGCACTTACGTAAAAACCCCAGGCTGGCGCGCGAATCGCGCCAAAGCGCTGGCCAGTCGATCGGTGAGGGCATCAGCGCTTAGGCCAGTCGAGCACGGCAAGCACCGGAAAATGATCCGACGTCTGCACGGGGCCGCGATGATCGGTGATCGTCTCGACCTGCGCCGCCGTAAAGCCGCGGGTGAAGACCCAGTCGATCCTCCGGGCCGCAGTGCCGGTGAAATTATGGAACGTCGCCTCCGGCCCGCGCTTGACCGGCGCGGTTTCGCGCGCGTCCTGCATCTGGCTCGCGAGCAGCCGGTGCGCGGCGCTTTCGGGCGCGGTGTTGAAATCGCCGGTCAGCACCACCGGCAGCGTCCCCGCCATCGCCTGAATCCGCTTGAGGATCAGCGCGGCGCCCTTTTCCCGCGCGGGCTCGTCCTCGGCGCGATAGGGCAGATGCGTGTTGAACGCATAGAAGCGGCGCCGGTCCGAAACCCGCTCGAACAGCCCCCAGGTCACCATGCGCGGAAACGGGTGGCCCCAGCTGATGCTCCCCGCGATCTCGGGCGTGTCGGACAGCCAGAAATTGCCCGATTGGACCAGCGTCAGCCGATCGCGGCGATAGAACAGCCCCATATGCTCGTCCGTGTCGTCGCCCCGGCGACCGACGCCGATCCAGGCATAACGCTTCAGCCGCTCGGCCAGGAAATCGCCCTGTTCCTTGAGCAATTCCTGCGTGCCGATGATGTCGGGCGCGGCTTTCTCCAGCATTGCGGCGGTCACGTCGCGGCGCTTGCTCCACGCATTGGCGCCGTCATTCTCATTGGCGTAGCGGATGTTGAAGCTCATCACGCGGAGCGGCGCCTGCGCCATCGCGGGCGCAGCGCTCGCGACCAGCACTGCCAGCGCCAGGGCGATCCTTTTCAACACCGTCATCGTCATTCGCGTCCCTCATGAGTCGCTGCGCCGCTTGGGCCAGATAATTGTTTCGACCGCATGGCCCCTTTGCGGCGGCGGGCACCCTTCCCATATCCGGCGCCTATGAGCGATAACAGCAATGCGTGGCACGGCACGACGATCCTCTCCGTGCGCAAATCGGGCAAAGTGGTCATTGCGGGCGACGGGCAGGTCTCGGCGGGCAACACCGTGATGAAGCCCAATGCGAAAAAGGTCCGCCCGCTCGGCGACGGCAAGGTGATTGCGGGGTTTGCAGGCGCGACCGCCGATGCCTTCACGCTGTTCGAGCGGCTGGAATCGAAGCTCGAGCGGCACCAGGGCCAGTTGCTCCGCGCCGCGGTCGAGCTGGCGAAGGACTGGCGCACCGACAAGTTCCTGCGCAACCTGGAGGCGATGCTGATCGTCGCGGACAAGGACATCACGCTGGTGGTGACCGGCAATGGCGACGTGCTGGAGCCCGAAGGCGGCGTGGCGGCGATCGGATCGGGCGGCAATTTCGCGCTCGCCGCGGCGCGGGCGCTGGTCGATTACGAGACCGATGCCGAGAAGATCGCGCGCCAGGCGATGAAGATCGCGGGCGAGCTGTGCGTGTACACCAATGACCGGCTGACCGTGGAGACGCTGGATAGCGCCAACTAAGTTCCCCTTCCGCTTGCGGGAGGGGTTAGGGGAGGGCCTGTCCTCCTCACCCTGCCCGGAAGTATTTCCCCTCCCCCGACCCCTCCCGCAAGCGGAAGGGGAGAAGAAGATAAGATGAACCAGAACCTGACCCCCAAGACCATCGTCGCCGCGCTCGATGCGCATATCATCGGCCAGACCGATGCGAAAAAGGCGGTTGCCGTCGCGCTGCGCAACCGTTGGCGGCGGCAGCAGCTCTCCGCCGACCTGCGCGACGAGGTCACGCCGAAGAACATCCTGATGATCGGGCCCACCGGGTGCGGCAAGACCGAGATCAGCCGCCGGCTGGCGAAGCTCGCCGACGCGCCGTTCGTGAAGGTCGAGGCGACCAAGTTCACCGAAGTCGGCTATGTCGGTCGCGATGTCGAGCAGATCGCCCGCGACCTGGTCGAGGAAGCGATCCGGCTCGAAAAGGACCGCCGCCGCGCCGCCGTGAAGGACAAGGCCGAGGAAGCCGCGATGGGCCGGCTGCTCGACGCGCTGACGGGCAAGGACGCCAGCACCGCGACGCGCGAGGCGTTCAAGCAGCGCTTCCATGACGGCGTGCTCGACAACACCGAGATCGAGATCGAAGTCGAGCAGGCGGCGCAAATGCCCTTCGACATCCCCGGCGGTGGCGCGCAGATGATCAATCTGGGCGAGATGATGAAGGGGCTGGCGGGCACCCCGCTCAAGCGCCGCAAGCTCAATGTCCGGAGCGCGTGGGACAAGCTCGTCGAGGAAGAGGCCGACAAAAGGCTCGACCAGGACGAAGTGAGCCGGGTCGCGCTGGCCGATGCCGAGGCGAACGGGATCGTCTTCCTCGACGAGATCGACAAGATCGCCGTCAGCGACGTGCGCGGCGGTTCGGTGAGCCGCGAAGGCGTCCAGCGCGACCTGTTGCCGCTGATCGAGGGCACCACCGTCGCGACCAAATACGGGCCGATGAAGACCGATCACATCCTCTTCATCGCGAGCGGCGCATTCCATGTGGCAAAGCCCAGCGACCTGTTGCCCGAGCTTCAGGGGCGGCTGCCGATCCGCGTCGAGCTGAAGGCGCTGACCGAGGAGGATTTCGTCGCGATCCTGTCGGACACCAAGGCGAGCCTGGTCGCGCAATATGCCGCGCTGCTGGGCACCGAAGGCGTGACCATTGACTTCACCGACGACGGCATCCGCGCGGTTGCGAAGATCGCCGCCGAAGTGAATGGCGAAGTCGAGAATATCGGCGCGCGGCGGCTCCAGACGGTGATGGAGAAGCTGCTCGAGGAAGTCAGCTTCGAGGCCGAGGACCGCAGCGGCACCGCGCTGACGATCGACGCCGCCTATGTGAACGCCCAGCTCCAGAGCATCGCGCGCAACACCGACCTGAGCCGCTACGTCCTGTAGCGTTCAGTTGGCCTTGGTCCGGGTATAGGGCGTGAACTTGCCGAAACGGCAAAAGCCGCTGGGGATCGACGTGCCGGCGTCGATCACCCGGAACATGTCGATGCTGCACAATTGCGACCCGCGAATCTCGACGATCATCGTCGAGAAGGGGCCGAGTGCGGGGCAGGATTCGGGCAAGTCGACGCGCCAGATTCGCCCGCCGCCGGTGTACAGGATCGTGCGGCTGTCGATGATCTGCGGGCCCGACAGGCCGTTGGGGGTGATGCAGTCCTGCGGCGTGCCCGCGGTGCGCCCCTCCAGCGCCTTGCCGAGGTCGCGGCTCGCCTCGGCCTTGCGCGCAGCCTCGACCTGCGGATTTGCCGCGCATCCCGCCAACGTCGCGACCAGCGCTGCGGTGGCGACCATCCATTCTGTGCGCATCCTGCTCATCCTTTATTTGGTATAGGGGACGAAAGTGCCCAATGCGCAGCTTCCGGTCATCATGCCGCCGGTCCGGGCGCGGGTCCGGATGATGTCGCCCCGACAATAGTCGCCGCTGATGGCACTGAACGACACCACCATGTCATCGCGCCGAAGCCCCGCGCACTGGCCGAGCACGTCGTTGCGGTACACCCGGTTGCGCCCGCTGACATACAGTATGACGCCATCGGCGGTGCGTAGCTCGCTGATCCGGTTGCGCGGGATGCAGTTTCGCGGCTTGCCGGGGGTCAGCCCCGCCAGCGTCCGTTCGACCCGGGCGGTGGCGGCATCCGGCTTGCGGTTTTCCTGGATCGCAGCAGTCGCGGCGCCACCGGCGGCGAGGATCAGGAGAGGAATGGCAAGGCGGATCATCGACGGTCTCCAATTTGCCCCTGTCCCGCTATAACGCGTTCAGCCGCGAAAAGCATCCTTGGCGGCGCGGCGCTCGGCGAGAATTTCGACGCTGGCGGCGCGCAGGAAGGGGTTGGTCGCGCGCTCCTGCGCGATCGTTGTCGGGACGGTCGCCTGACCGGCGGCGCGCGCCGCGTCGACTGCCGTCATCCGGGCGGCGATCGCGGCGTTGTCGGGCTCGGCGACCAGCGCATAGCGCCCGTTCGACTGGGTATATTCGTGCGCGCAATAGACGATGGTCTCGGGCGGGAGCGCGCCGAGGCGCTGCATATTGGCGAACATGTGCGCCGCAGTGCCTTCGAACAGCCGCCCGCATCCCATCGCGAACAGCGTGTCGCCGACGAACACCGCGCCCTCGTCCGCGAAGTGATAGGCGATATGCCCCGCCGTGTGCGCGGGGACCGCCATCACCGTCGCGCGGTAGGCGCCGAGCGTCACGACATCGCCCTCGCCGACCAGCCGGTCCGCGGTCGGAATCCGTGCCGCCTCGGCTGCGGGCGCGATCACCACCGCGCCGGTCGCCGCCTTGATCGCGGCATTGCCGCCGGTGTGGTCGGGATGCCAGTGGGTGTTCCAGATCGCCGAGAGCGCCCAGCCGCGCGCCTCCGCCTCGGCCAGCACCGGCGCCGCCTCGGCAGGATCGACGACCATCGTCTCGCCCGATACCGTATCGTGGACGAGCCAGATATAGTTGTCGCTCAGCGCCGCGATGCGGACGATTTCCAGCCCCGGCGCCGGCGCCATCACCAGACCCCGGTGTTGGGCATCGACGCCCAGGGTTCCTGCGGCGGCAGATGCCCGTCCTGGAGCAGCTCGACCGAGATATTGTCGGGGGTGCGGATGAAGGCCATATGGCCGTCGCGCGGCGGGCGGTTGATCGTGACGCCTGCGTCCATCAGCCGCTGGCAGGTCTCGTAGATATTGTCGACGCGGTAGGCCAGGTGCCCGAAGTTGCGGCCGCCATCATAGGTTTCGAACGAACCGTCCTCGGCGGGCCAGTTATAGGTCAGCTCGACCTCGGCCTTGCCCTCTTCGCCCGGCACCGCGAGGAAGATGAGCGTGAAGCGCCCCTTCTCGCTTTCCATGCGGCGGACTTCCTTCAGCCCGACCAGTTCGAAGAAGCGCACCGTCGCCTCCGGATCGGTGACGCGGATCATGGTGTGGAGATATTGCATGGGCGCCAAGATAAGGCCGCGCGGGCCATGGCACCAGCCCCGGAGCGGCTATTTCGCGGCGGCGCCGTCGAACTGGGCGAGCGCCTTGCGCGCCGAATCGGCGGCGGGGCCGGTGGGCGCGAGTTCGACGACACGGCCCCATGCGGTGCGCGCCCCCGCCTCGTCGCCCGAGGCCGCGGCGATGTTGCCTGCTTCGAGCTGGACCGCGGGATCGTCCGCCGACAGCTTGATTGCGCGATCGATATCGCGCTTCGCCCGCGGCAGATCGTCGCTCCGCCGTGCCAGCGTCGCCGAGAGCAGCCATGCCAGCGGATCGCTCGCGGCATCGGCCAGCGCCTGGTCGAGGTCGGCGCGCGCCCCCGTCGAATCGCCCGCGGCGACCAGCACCCGCGCCCGGTCCAGATGCGCCTCGCCCAGCGCCAGTCCGGTCAGCGTCCCGGTGGCGAGCGCCGCGTCGAGATCGGCGCGCGCCTTGACCGCATCGCCCGACGCCAGCCAGGCATTGCCCGCCTGCGCCCAGTAATTCGCGGCGCGGGCGTCCTTGGCCATTTCGGCGGCGCGCGCGGCCTCCTCGAACGCCGACGCCGCCGAGGTCCAGCGCCGCTGATTGGCATAGGCGACGCCGAGACATTGCTTCGCGAGCATCCCGCCGCCCTCCATCTGCCATCTGGCGGCATTGGTCACGCCCGTTGACGGATCGCCGGTGGCGAGGTCCATGCATTCGGCGAAGCGCGCGGGCTCCTTGGCGCTCGCTTCGGGGACGGACACGGCGGCGGTCTGGAGGCTCAGCAGGATCAGGAACATTGGGCAATCACATCCTCTACGGCCCGGACGAGCAGCGCGATGTCGCTATCGCGCGAAAGCCGGTGGTCGCCGTCCTTGATCAGCAGAGTCTGCACCGCGTCTGAACGGATCAGCTCGGCGAGCCGCGCGGCGCGTTCCCACGGCACTTCCTTGTCGCGCTGGCCCTGGAGCAGCCGCACCGGGCCGTCGAACGGAATCGGCCCGATCATCATGCGATTGGCCTCGCCCGACGCCCAGAAGCCGCGCGTGGTGATCGTCGGCGTATCGCCATAGTCATTGGGCTGTTCGAGCCGCCCGTGCTGGAGCAGATGCAGCTTCTGTTCCTGGGTGAAGCCCCAGTCGGTGAAGTCGGGCGCGGCGGCGATGCCGATCATCCCGACCACCTGCTGCGGCCGCGCCTTGGCGACCATCAGCATGATCCATCCGCCCATCGACGACCCGGCGAGCACCACCGGCCCCGGCACCAGCGCGTCGAGGATGCGCAGCGCATCGTCGCGCCACAGCGCCAGCGTCTGATCCTCGAACGCGCCTTCGCTGGCGCCGCACCCGGCATAGTCGAAGCGCAGGAACGCCTGCCCCCGCGCCCGCGCCCATGCCTCCAGCGCCAGCGCCTTGGTGCCGTTCATGTCCGACGCATAGCCGCACAGGAACACGATGGTCGGCCCTTTGCCGGGCGAAAGGTGATAGGCGAGGTTGGGACGGGCGACGGCGGGGGGTGCGGTATCGGTCATCGCCAAGGGCTTAGTCCGATCCGCCCCCGCCGTCATCCCGCTCGGGCCGCTATTCGCCTCCGTCCGGCGCGGCGGCGGGCCTGGCCGCGCCAGTCCCCGCGGCGCTCGCGACCAGACTGTCGAGCGTCTGGCCGTCGAACCCCAGTTCCTTCATCAGCCCGTCGATCACCGGCGCCTGCGCACGATAGCGCAGCGCCGCCGCCACCGCCGCGTTGGCGAGATTGCCTTCGCCCTCGCCCGCATTGCCCGCGCCCGCGCCGCCATTGCCGGTGATGCCGTCGACCTGGACGATGCGGATCGAATCGATCGCCTCCATCGGCTTTGCCGCCTCGCGGATGATTTCGGGAAGCACCTTGAGCAATGCGAGCTTGGTGGTCAGCGATACCTGGTCCGAGGACAGAAGGTTCGCCGCCTCGTTCACGGCGCGCTGCCCCGCCGCCTCGACTTCGAAGCGGACGCGGTCGGCATCGGCCTTGAGCTTGGCGGCCTCGGCCTCGCCCTGTGCGCCCAGCCGGGCGGCTTCGGCGCGGTCGGCGGCGGCGGCCTTTTCGGCCTCGGCCTGGACCTTGATCCCGATCGCGGCGCGCTCGGCTTCGCGGGCGGCGTCGATCAGTTCGATGCGCTTCTGGCGCTCGGCCACCTCGGCCTCGCGCGCGGTGCCGACGCGCTCCTCGGCGACCACGGCCTCGGCACGCGCCTCGTCGGCCTTGGCGCGGGCCTGGCTTTCCTCGCGGCTCTTGTTCTGCACCGCGATCTGCTGCTCCTGGCGGGCGAGTTCGAGCGCCTGGGCCTGCGCGATCTGCGCCTCCTTCACGGCACGGTCGGCCTCGATCTGCGAGCTGTCGACTTGCTTCTTGGCCTCGATCCGCGCCTGATCGGCCTCGCGCGTGCGCGTCGCCTGTTCGCGCGCGACTTCGGATGCCTGCACCGCGCGCTTCATCTCGATCTCGCGCTCCTGCTCCAGCCGCGCGAATTCGGTGTCGCGGCCGATCAGGAAGGACTGGCGCTCAGCCTCCAGATTCTTGGTCTCCATCTGGATGCGGGTATCCTGCTCGATGTCGTTGCGCGCCTTTTTGCGCAACTGGATCTGCTCGGTCAGCTTGGTCAGACCCTCGGCGTCGAACGCGTTATTGGCGTTGAAATGCTCGATCGAGGTCTGGTCGAGCCCGGTCAGCGACACGCTTTCCAGCTCCAGCCCGTTCATCGCCAGATCCACCGACGAGACCTGCTGCACCTTTTGCACGAAGTCGCTGCGCTGCTCGTGCAACTGCGCCATCGTCATCCCCGCGGCGACCGAGCGCAGCGCGTCGACGAACTTGCCCTCGACCAGTTCCTTCAGCGCCTCGGGGTGCATCGTGCGCAGGCCCAAAGTCTGCGCGGCAGTCGCGATCGACTGGGCGTCGGGCTTCACGCGGACGTAGAATTCGGCCTTCACGTCGATGCGCAGCCGGTCGAGCGTGATCAGCGCGTCCGAATTCTTGCGCTCCACCGCCAGCCGGACGGTGTTCATGTTGACGGGCATCGTCTCGTGGAACACCGGCAACACCAGCGCACCGCCGTTGATCACGACCTTTTCCCCGCCAAAGCCGGTGCGGACGAAGCCGATTTCCTTCGACGCGCGGCGATACAGCTTGGCGAGGATCATGCCGAGCACGATCAGCGCGACCAGCGCCGCGCCCGGAATGGCGATATAGGGAATAATCGACGTTCCCTGGGTCACGAGTTCGGTGGACATTTTCAGACCTCCAGTCGCGGCAGGCGGAAATCGCCGCGCGAAATTGCACGAAAGACATCGCCCTCGCGGCGGACGAGCAGCACGGCTTCGCCCTCCTCAAAGGCGGGGCCGGCGCGGTCGGGCTCGACCATCACATAATGCGCCTGGCCATGGTGATCCTGGACGCGGGCGCGCGCCGGCGAGCCGAGGATTGCGCGTCCGGTGACGACGATCGCCTCGCGTCCCGCGAGCAGCTCCAGATCGATCGCGGTGGTGTGATCGCGCGGCAGGATGCGCGCCAACCCGGCGGCGGCGAGGCCCGTGAGCGGCAGCGTAGCGGCGAACGCGGCGGGCGCGGCGATCCACGGCGATACCAGAGCGCCCAGCAGGTCATGGCTGAGCTGCTGGCCGATCAGCCCGAGCACACCAAAGATCGTCAGGAAGACGACGATCAGCATCAGCAGCGGCAGGCGACCAACGCCAAGCCAGGCGAGCAGATCGAGATCGCCGTCCGGCGAATCGATATCCGGCCCGTCGGCAATATCGGTATCGAACCCGAAGCCGATAAGCTGGACCGCACCGATCAACAGCATCAGCACCAGCGCGGAGACGAAGAGGATATTCTCCGGCGCGGCAAGAAAACTCAACATGATTCCCCCCGAACCCTTGGCCGAGGATAGGAGACAAGCGACGGGCCTGAAAGCGAAATCGGACGCCGGGGGCTGTCCCGACGTCCGATTTCAGTCTCGAATAAAGCCCGCCCTATGACGCCGCCGCGAACGTATCGCATTGCGCGGGATCGCCGCTGTCGAGCCCGCGCTTCAACCACTGCATCCGCTGGGCGGAGGTGCCGTGGGTGAAGCTGTCGGGCACCACCCGGCCCTGCGCTTCCTTCTGGAGGGTGTCGTCGCCGATCGCATTGGCGGCGGTCATGCCCTCTTCGATGTCGCCGGGCTCCAGCCGGTTGCGGTTGCGCCCGGCCCAGACGCCGGCGTAGCAATCGGCCTGAAGCTCGAGCAGCACCGAAAGGCGATTGCCCTCGGTACGGCTGCCCTGTGCCTGCGCACGCGATACTTCGCCCGAGGTGCCGAGCAGGTTCTGGACATGGTGGCCCACTTCATGCGCGATCACATAATCGCGCGCGAAATCGCCCTTCGCGCCGAAGCGCCGCTCCAGCTCGCCGAAGAACGCAGTGTCGAGATACACGCCATTGTCGCCGGGGCAGTAGAACGGGCCGACGGCAGACGTCGCCGCGCCGCAGCCGGTCTGGGCGCCGCCGGTGAAGAAGTTGATCGTCGCGGGGGTGTAGCGCTTGCCCGCGGCTTCGAAGATCGGGCCCCAGGTCTGTTCGGTGCTGGTCATCACGCGGCACGCCTCGAGCCGCTCGGGCGTCGCCTGGCACACCGACGCGCCGCTCTGTCCGGCGGTGGGCGATTTCCCTGCGCTGCCGCCGGTGGTGCCCAGCATCCCGCCGCCGCCGCCAATCGCGAAATAGACGAGCGCGACGATGCCGATCAGCGCGATCCCGCCGCACCCCATGCCGCGCCCAAGCAGCAGCGGCAGAAGCCCCAGCAGGCCGAAGCCGCCGCCACCGCCGCCGCCCGAACCCAGATCGCGGGCATGTTGGGTAGGATCCAGATCGTCGAGCCGCATCGCGCTCCCCTTTTCGTTGACTGCCCGCAACAATGCCTGAAGCGCCCAAGCGTTGCACCTGCCCAAAAGTCGTCGGTTGAACCGGGGGCGGCGATGGGCCACATGGGCGCGCATGGCAGATGCCGAACCGAGATCACATCGTCGCGCCGCGGGCCTGCCGCTGCCCGATTGCGTTGCGCTGGTGCTCCAGGGTGGCGGCGCGCTGGGGAGCTTCCAGGCGGGGGTGATCGAGGAACTCGCGACCACGCATATCGAAATCGATTGGGTGGCGGGAATCTCGATCGGCGCGATCAACGCCGCGCTGTTCGCCGGCAATCCGCCCGAACGGCGACTCGCCGCGATCCGCTCGTTCTGGGATGGCGTCACCGCTGCGCTCCCCGATTTCTCGCTGCCGATGAACGACACGCTACGCGAATTTTCGCACGAATGGTCCGCGGCGATGGTCGCGCTCCAGGGCGTGCCGGGCTTTTTCAGCCCGCGGATGGTGCCGCCGCAGTTCGCGGTGCCGGGAACGCCCGAGGCGCTGAGCTTCTACGACACGGCGCCTCTCCGCGCGACGCTCGACTCGCTCATCGACTGGGACCTGCTCAACCATGGCCCGATCCGGCTATCGGTGGGCGCGGTCGAGCTGGGCAGCGGCAATTTCCGCTATTTCGACACGCGCGACGAAGTGCTGGATGCGCGCCACATCATGGCGTCGGGCGCGCTGCCGCCGGGGCTGCCGCCGGTCGAGATCGACGGCAAATTCTATTGGGACGGCGGGCTGGTGTCGAACACGCCGCTCACGCATGTCCTCGACAACCAGCAAGCCGATACGCTGATCTTCCAGGTCGACCTGTTCTCCGCATCGGCGGCGCTGCCGCGCACGATCATGGACGTGATGGCCCGCGAAAAGGAAATCCGCTACTCCAGCCGTACGCGTGCGGTGTCCGACGAGCGCATGCGGTTGCGCGAGGCGCGCGAGACGGTGCGCCGCCTGCTCGACAAGGTCCCGCCCGAGGTCGCCGAAGACCCCGATGTCCAGGCCGTCCGCGCGCTGGTCAAGGAACATGCGGTCAGCCTGGTCCAGCTCATCTATCGCGCGAATGTGTGGGAAGGCGGCAGCCGCGACCTGGAGTTTTCAACGCGATCGATGCGCGAGCATTGGCAGGCGGGGCGCACCGCTGTGGCGGAAACGATCGCCCATGCCCAGATCGTCGCGCAGAACATCCTCGACGGCAAAACCGCCGCCTATGACCTCACGCATCGCTAAGTCGGGAGTATCGCCATGTTCCTAAAGGGCAAAACCGCCATCGTCACCGGATCGACCTCCGGCATCGGGCTCGCTTATGCCAAGGCGCTGGCGGCGGAAGGCGCTAGCGTCGTCATCAACGGCTTTGGCGACGCGGCGGCGATCAAGACCGAGCGCGCGGCACTGGCGGCGACCAGCGGCGCAAGCGCGCTGTACGACGCCGCCGACATGACCAAGCCCGAGCAGATCGCCGCGATGGTCGCGCGCGCCGAGGCCGAGCTGGGCAGCGTCGACATCGTCATCGCCAATGCCGGCATCCAGCATGTCGCGCCGATCGACGAATTCCCGATCGAGAAATGGGACGCGATACTCGCGATCAACCTGAGCGCGACCTTCCACCTGATGCGCGCCGCAATTCCGGGCATGAAGGCGCGCAAATGGGGGCGGATCATCTCGACCGCATCGGCGCACAGCCTGGTCGCAAGCCCCAACAAATCGGCCTATGTCACGGCCAAGCACGGCCTGGCCGGGCTCACCAAGACCGCCGCGCTCGAAGTCGCGACGCATGGGATCACCGTCAACTGCATCTCGCCGGGCTATGTCTGGACGCCGCTGGTGGAGAACCAGATCCCCGACACGATGAAGACGCGCGGGCTGACCCGCGAGCAGGTGATCAACGACGTGCTGCTCGACGCCCAGCCGACCAAGGAGTTCGTCCAGCCCGAACAGGTCGCGGCGCTGGCGCTGTTCCTCTGCCGCGACGAAGCGGCGCAGATCACGGGCGCCAATTATTCGATGGATGGCGGCTGGACCGCCGCCTGAACCCCGTGAAGGATGTCGCGACGATGAAGTGGATGCTGCCCGTTGCCGCCGCGCTGGCCCCCGTGCTGACCGGCTGCTCCGTCTATCGCGAGGCGACGTCGTCGCGCCTTCCCGCCGGCGCGAACTGGCAGACGATCGCCACCGATTCGGACCGCAGCCGCATCCGCAACTGGCGCAAGACCTGGGACGCCGCGCTCCCGCTCGCGCAAAAGGCCGATGGCGGCGCGATCGCCCGCGATCCGCTGTTGTTCGATCCCGACCGCGCGCTGGGCGACGCGATGCCGCCTGCGGGCGCCTATCGCTGCCGCATGTTCAAGCTGGGCGAGAACGGGACCGCGACGCGCGATTTCGCGGCTTTTCCGGCGTTCGATTGCCGCATCGCCGACGAAGGCGAGGTCAAGAGCCTGAACAAGCTGGGCGGGACCCAGCGCCCCACCGGGCTGATCTTCGCGGACAGCAATGCCCGTGCGATCTTCCTCGGGACGATGGTGCTTGGCGACGAGACGTCGCCGCTGCGCTACGGGCTCGATTCGAAGCGCGACATGGTGGGCTATATCGAGCGGATAGCGCCCAAGCGCTGGCGGCTGGTGCTGCCGCGCCCGCGCTTCGAATCGATCCTCGACGTGGTGGAGCTGGTCCCCGCGCCCTAGCGGCGCTTGGGCCCTTGCGCGCCGCCCCGGCGGTGCTAGCCTTTGGCGATGCGCACCCTCCTTACGGCAGCCTTCGCCATGACGCTCGCCTCTACCCCCGCCCTCGCCGATCCGGTCCATGACGCCACCGCGCGGGCGATGCCCGAACTCATGGATTTCTATCGCGATTTCCACGCCAACCCCGAGCTGAGCCTGCACGAGGTCAAGACCGCGGCCAAGCTGGCGGTAGAGGCGCGTAAGGCGGGGTATGAGGTGACCGAGAAGGTCGGCGGCACCGGCGTCGTCGCGGTGCTGCGCAACGGCTCGGGTCCGGTGCTGCTGATCCGCGCCGACATGGACGGGCTGCCGGTGATCGAGGACACCGGCCTGCCCTTCGCGTCGAAGGTGCGCGCGACCACCGACGAGGGCCAGGAAACCGGGGTGATGCACGCCTGTGGCCATGACACGCACATGGCGAGCTGGATCGGCACGCTGCGCAACCTCGCGGCGATGAAGGGCCAGTGGAAGGGCACGCTGGTGATGATCGCCCAGCCCGCCGAGGAACGCGGCATGGGCGCGCGGATGATGCTGGAGGACGGGCTGTTCACCCGCTTCCCCAAGCCGCAGGTCGCGCTCGCCTTCCACGACGCCGCCAGCCTTCCCGCCGGGCAGATCGGGGTGCGTTCCGGCTATGCGCTCGCCAATGTCGATTCGGTCGATGTGGTGGTGAAGGGCGTCGGCGGGCACGGCGCCTATCCGCACACGACCAAGGACCCGATCGTCCTCGCCGCGCGGATCGTCGGCGCGCTCCAGACGCTGGTCAGCCGCGAAACCGATCCGCAGGAGCCCGCGGTCGTCACTGTCGGCAGCATCCAGGGCGGATCGAAGCACAACATCATCGGCAGCGAAGTCACCATGCTGCTCACCGTGCGCAGCTATACTCCCGAAGTGCGCCAGAAGCTGCTCGACGGCATCGCCCGCATCGCAAAGGGCGAGGCGATCGCCGCCGGTATGCCCGACGACCGGATGCCGGTAGTGACGGTCAAGGACGAGTTTACGCCCTCGACCTTCAACACCGAGCCGCTGACCGGGCAGTTGCACGCGCTGTGGACCGCGCGCTTCGGCAAGGAGCGGGTGGTCGAAACCCCCGCCGTGATGGGCGGCGAGGATTTCAGCCGATACTACCTCGCCGGCAAGTCGATCCAGAGCATGATCTTCTGGGTCGGCGGCGTGCCCAAGGCGAAATGGGACGCGGCACAGGCGGGCAAGGCCGCCCTGCCCTCGCTCCACAGCGCCTATTGGGCACCCGATGCCGAGGCGGTGATCGCCACCGCGACCGAGGCGATGACCGCGGCGGCGCTGGACGTGCTGAAGAAGTAGCGCGCTACCCCGCCAGCGCGCCGATCTCCGCGAGCATCGCCTTGCGCATCGCAGGGCCCCCGGCACCATCGGCGGGCATGCCTTCGCCCGCGCCGAACCGGGCGAACACCACCCGCCGCGCGCCCTTGTCGGCCCAGCCGACGAACCAGCCCATCGTGGTCGTGGTGCTCGCGGGATTGAGGCCATGAAGCAGCCGACCGCTGCCGGTCTTGCCATGCACCGTCCAGCCGCCTGCGCCCTCGAACACGGGCATGATCTGCTCGGTCAGCGCGTGCGCCCGCGGCGACACCAGCTTGTGCGCGAGCATCCGACGCAGGAACGCGACCTGCTCGTCGGGCGAAATCGTCAGGCTGTTCATCAGCCAGGCCTGGGTCAACCCGTCGCCCTTGCCCGGCGTGCCGGTGAGGTCGCGATTGCCATAGCCGAACCGGTCGATATAGCGCTGAAACTTCGCCGCCCCGAGCTGGCGGGTCAGCACCTGTGAATACCAGACCACCGAATTGGCGAGCCAGCTCGTCGGATCGGTGGCCTGCTTGTCGATGTCGCGGCTCGCCTGGTGGACGCGCGGATCATAGTCCCAGGCGGGATCGTGCGGCCCGCGCAGGATGCCGCTGTCAAAGCCCATCAGCCCCAAGGGAATCTTGAAGGTCGAGCAGGGCGAGAAGCGCGTCGCCGCGGCGCCCGACCGGTGCAGCGCGCGCCCGCTCGACAGCTCGACCACCAGCGTCGCGCGTAGCCGCACGGGCAGCCGCGGCGGGTGCGCCATCCCTTCGCCAATGCCTGGAAAACCGGTCGCCGCCATACCAGCGCCGAGTAGCATCGTGCCCGCAAATGTCCGCCTGTCCATAATTTCTCCTGGCTCTTGTTACCCGCTCCCCTGCCTTCGCAGGGGAGCGATTGCTGTTGATGACGCCGAACCTATGCCCGCAGGCCGCACGCGCCAAAGGATCAAAGCTGGCGGGAGCCCCTAGGAAAACTTATGGCTGTGCGATGGTCCGGCCCCATCTCCCCCTCAACGCACTCCGCGCTTTCGAAGCCAGCGCGCGCCATCTCAGCTTCACCCGCGCCGCGATCGAGCTGTGCGTGACGCAGGCGGCGATCAGCCATCAGGTAAAGGGGCTTGAGGAACGCCTCGGCGTGCGGCTGTTCCGGCGGCTGCCGCGCGGGTTGGCGCTCACCGATGAGGGCGCCGCGCTGCTGCCGACGCTGGGCGAGAGCTTCGATCGTATCGCCGAGCTGGTCGAGGGGATTGCCGAGGGCACTGCCGCGCAGTTGCTGTCGGTCGCAGCGGTGGGCACCTTCGCGGCGGGGTGGCTGCTGCCGCGCCTGCCGGGATTCCGCGCGGCGCACCCGCGTATCGACTTGCGGCTGTTCACCAACAACAACCGCGTCGACCTCGCCGGCGAGGGGCTCGATTATGCGATCCGCTTCGGCGACGGCGCGTGGCACGGGACCGAGGCAGTGGCGCTGATGGAGAGCCCGCTGACGCCGCTCTGCACCCCGGCGCTGGCCCGCGACCTTACGAGTCCCCGCGATCTGCTCGCGGTGCCGCTGCTGCGGTCGTACCGCGCCGACGAATGGCCGCGCTGGTTCGCCGCCGCCGGGCTGGCCGCGCCGACGCTGCGCGGGCCGGTGTTCGACAGTTCGATCACCATGGCCGAGGCGGCGCTGGGAGGCGCGGGCGTGGCGCTGGCGCCCCCGCTGATGCTGGGGCGGCATCTGGCCGAGGGGAGTCTGGTCCGGCCCTTTGCCGAGGAGGTGACGACCGGGCGCTACTGGCTCACCTGGCTCAAGTCGCGCACGCCCAGCCCGGCGATGGCAGCATTCCGCGAGTGGCTGGTCGCGGAGATCGGCTAGCGCCCGACAAGCGCCGCGTCGCGCATCCCGCGCCACACCCGCAGCGCCTGCGCCGTTTCGAACACGTCATGCACCCGCAGCAACTGCGCGCCCAGCTCCGCGCCCTTCAGCGCGATCGCGAGCGAGCCGCCCAGCCGGTCCGCCGCCGGTGCCTCGTTCGAGAGCGCGCCGATGATCCGCTTGCGGCTGGCGCCCAGCAGGATCGGGCAGCCGATGCCGTGGAACAGCGCCAGCCCGTTGAGCAGCGCGAGATTGTCGCCGAGCGCCTTGCCGAAGCCGATGCCGGGATCGATCACGATCTTCGCCCGATCGACGCCCGCCGCGACGACAGCCTCGACCCGCGCCGCCAGCCAGTCGTACACGTCGAGCAGCGGGTCGCGATAGTCACCCGCGCGCTTGGCCCCCGCCTTGGGGTCGGCGGCGTGCATCAGCACCACCGGGCAACCGGCCCGCACCACCACCTCGAGCGCGCGATCGTCGTAGAGCAATGCGGCAACGTCGTTGACCAGATGCGCCCCCGCCGCCAGCGCCGCCTCCATCACCGCGGCCTTGCGGGTATCGATCGAGACGGCGGCGCCGCTGCGCGCGACGCGCTCGATCACCGGCACGACGCGGGCGATCTCGTCGCCTTCCCAAACGGTTTCGGCGCCGGGACGCGTGGATTCGCCGCCAATGTCGACGATCGCCGCGCCCGCCACCCCCATGTCCACCGCCGCCTGCGCCGCCGCCGCCGGATCGCCGACATGGCGGCCACCGTCCGAGAAGCTGTCCGGCGTGACGTTGAGGATGCCCATGACGAGCGGCTGGTCCATCCGCAGCACGCGCTCACCCAGCGTGAGCGGGGCGCGGGGCGCGGTGATGCGGGCGGCGATGGTGGTGAGGCGTTCGTCGGCGGGCAGCGCGTCGACTGGGATCGTGACCTGCGCGGTGCGGCGGCCATCCTCGACCACGATCAGTTCATAGGCCGCGAACCAGCCGAGCCCCCCGGCCAGCCGGGCGACGGCGCGGTCCTGCCCGACCGGCGTGTCTACGAACTGGACGGGGCGGAGGTAGAGGCGGGCGGAGGCGGGGAGCGGGGTCATGCGCGCTTCCTACCGATACTGAGGATGCGAGAAAAGCGCGGCGGGTGCCCAGAGCGCTCCCCTTCCGCTTGCGGGAGGGGTCGGGGGAGGGGCCAGGGGAAGGATCGCGACAGCACCGCAGATCGCTACGTCAGGCCCTCCCCTAACCCCTCCCGCAAGCGGAAGGGGAACTTAGATCAGGGCTGCGTCGCCAGCAGGTACGTCTGGCGCACCGCGTCGATCGGCTTCAAACCCTCGGGCGTCTCGTAATGCCAATAGGTCCAGCCATTGCAGCTCGGCGCGTCCTGGAGGATCGCGCCGACCTTGTGGATCGATCCCGTCGCATCGCCGCATTTGAGCGATCCGTCGGCGCCGACCACCGCACGGTGGCGGTGCTTGGCGTCGGTCAGCACGCTGCCTGCCGCCAGATAGCCGTTCTCGACCAGCTGGCCGAACGCCACGCGCGGTGCGGCCTTGGGCGCCTGCATCGTGGTCAGCGCGCTTTCGTCGAGCGGCAGCGCGGCGGCGATGCGTTCCAGCGCGGCTTCGACATAGAGGCCCTCGCGATCGATGCCGATCCAACGGCGGCCCAACCGCTTCGCCACCGCGCCGGTGGTGCCGGTGCCGAAGAACGGATCGAGCACCACGTCGCCCGGCTTGGTCGCCGCGAGCAGGATGCGGTACAGCAATGCCTCGGGCTTCTGGGTCGGGTGGACCTTCACCCCGTCCTTCTTGAGCCGCTCCTGCCCGCCGCAGATCGGGAATTCCCAGTCGCTGCGCATCTGAAGCTCGTCGTTGAGCGTCTTCATGCTGCGATAGTTGAACGTGTAGCGCGCCTTTTCGCCGGTCGACGCCCAGATCAGCGTTTCATGCGCGTTGGTGAAGCGCGTGCCCTTGAAATTGGGCATCGGATTGGCCTTGCGCCAGATGATGTCGTTGAGAATCCAGAAGCCCAGATCCTGGATCGCCGAGCCCACTTTGAAGATGTTGTGATAGCTGCCGATCACCCAGATCGTGCCATCGTCCTTCAGGATGCGACGCGCCTGCGTCAGCCATTCGCGCGTGAACTTGTCATAGGCCGAGAGGCTGTCGAACTTGTCCCAATCGTCGGTCACGGCATCGACGGCGCTGCCGTCGGGGCGATTGAGGTCGCCGCCGAGCTGGAGGTTGTAGGGCGGATCGGCGAAGATCATGTCGATCGACTTGGCCGGCAATGCCCGCATCGCCTCGATACAATCCATGCGCAGGATGGTGTCGAGCGGGAGCACCGGCGGCGGCGTTTCCGCCACGCGACCCCGCGTCTTAACCTTTTCCAACACCCCCATAAGCCCAACTCCCGTGATCGAACGACCCTATTCGTCGGTGGCGGACTCCTCCGTCAAGCGATGATTGGTTAACCGAAAACCCGGCGGAATCGTTAAGTTGGCGGAACATTCTGGCACCCCGCCAGATATTGAGTCGCCGAGTTATCCACAGGCACCAAGGATTGGGGGTGTGACTCAAAAGACTCAATCCCAGGCTTTGTCCGATTACCCAAGATGGATCGCCTCGCCGCCGCGTGCGACCGATTCGGCGACGCATGGCCCGAAATCCAGCTCGGCCTGTGCGACCGGCGCGAAGCTGCGGCGGTGGTGTGGGGTCGGGCCCAGCCGGCGCAGCGCTTCCTGATGGACCTTCGCGGCATAGCCCTTGTTCGAGCGCCAGCCATAGCCCGGATGCTCGGCGTCGAGCGCCTCCATCATGCAGTCGCGCTGGTGCTTGGCGACCACCGACGCCGCCGCGATCGACAGGCACAGCGCGTCGCCGCCGATCACCGGATGGCTCTGATGGTCCCAGTTCGGGCAGCGATTGCCGTCGACCAGCACGAAGGCGGGGCGGAAGCCCAGCGCGTCCACGGCACGCTGCATCGCCAGCATCGTCGCCCACAGGATGTTGAGCCGGTCGATCTCCTCGACGCTGGCGATCCCCACCCCGACTTTTGCACAGGCGAGCAGTTGCTCGCAGAGCCGGGCGCGCTTGGCCGCGGTCAGCGCCTTCGAATCGTCGATCCCTTCGGGGATGCATTTCGGGTCGAGCACCACCGCGGCGGCGACCACCGGCCCGGCCAGCGGCCCGCGCCCGGCCTCGTCGACCCCCGCGACCAGCCCCTTGTGCAACCGCCGGTATTTGGTCTCGAACTTCAGGTCAGGCCCAGATCGCTCAGGCATCGTCGTCGATCCGCCAGGGCGGGAAGCGGCGCATCTCGCCCGCCTGGTAGAGGCACACCGCATTGCCCGCCGGATCGCGCAGCCGCGCCTCGCGCCAGCCCCATTTCTGGTCGCGCGGCTCCTGTTCGAACGCCACGCCCTGCTGCTGGAGATAGGCGACCGTCACGTCGAGGTCGCCGCATTCGAAATAGACCACGGGGCCGGTGTAACTCTCATCGGTCGCGACCGAGAAGGTCGCCCCGCCCTCGGTCTCGAACCGGGCATAGCGCGGGGCGGCGCGCACGATCTGGCGCAGGCCGAGCAGGCGGTAGAAGCGCTCGCTCGCCGCCAGTTCCTTTGCGGGCACGGTAACCTGGTTGAGCATGGGCTCGAAAAAGCTCATGTTGAGGTCGAGCCGCACCGATTGCTGCGCCATCGGGCCATGGCCCCGCCCCAGCCCCGCCGCATCGCGCATCGCGATCCGCACGAAGCGGCGCGCGCGCGCCACTGCCTCGGGCAAATCCCATTCGGCTGCGAGCCCGCAGGCGATGGCGGAGGACAGGGTGCAGCCGGTGCCATGGGTCGAATCGCCCTCGATCCGCGCGTCGCGCCATTCGATTTCGGGCGGGTCCTCGGGATCGACCGAATAGAGCCGATCGGCGACCTCGGCGCCCTCGCCATGCCCGCCCTTGACCAGCACCGCGCAGCGATGCGCCGCGACCAGCGCGTGCGGATCGTCACCCAATGCCGCCAGTTCGGGCAGGTTCGGGGTGACGACGGTGGCGCGGTCCATCAGCCGCTCGAACGCCGCGATCGTCGCATCGTCGGCGAGCGTTGCGCCGCTGGTGGACACCATCACCGGATCGAACACCATTGGCGCGCCGGGCAGCTCGCCCAGCTTTTCCGCCACCGCCAGCGCGGTGCGGGCGGAGCCGATCATCCCGATCTTGACCGCATCGACGCCGATGTCGCGGATCACCGCATCGATCTGGGCGATCACCATGTCGGTGGGGACCGGGTGGATGGCGGAGACGCCGAGCGTGTTCTGCGCGGTGATCGCGGTGATCGCGGTCATTGCGTGGCCGCCGAGCATCGTGACGGTCTTGATATCGGCCTGGAT
This sequence comes from Sphingomonas hengshuiensis, assembly GCF_000935025.1. Classification (NCBI taxonomy): domain Bacteria; kingdom Pseudomonadati; phylum Pseudomonadota; class Alphaproteobacteria; order Sphingomonadales; family Sphingomonadaceae; genus Sphingomonas; species Sphingomonas hengshuiensis. Next base: position 440,519 of record NZ_CP010836.1, on the reverse strand, counting down.
ACCGGCGCCGCCGCCGGAATCGGAGCCGGCGATGATCAGGATACGCGGGATACTCATCGTGCCACCACCGGCGAAGTTGACGAAGTTGAGGGTCCTAGGCCATCCCGGCCCCCACCGAAACCGTCGCCGCGCGCGGGCGCCGGGACGAGGCGAAGTTTACGAAGTTTAGGGTTCCGCGCGTGCGGGCGCCGGGCATTGGGGGCGGGCGCCGGACGGGTCGGGAGGGGGCAAAGCGACTGCTGCATGGCGCGGCGTTCTTTGCACGAAAGCCGGGGTGTAGGACAGCGGTTTGCGGGGGCCGGGCGCGGGGCGTGGCGGGGGGTGCGGGGTCGCTTGCCGCTGGCGTTGCCCGCCGTCTGCGCGGCGGGCCCCTCCACCACGCCCTTTGGGCGCGGTCCCCCTCCCCGTTCCGGGGAGGAATTGAGACGGCGCCCCAAAACTATTCCTCCCCGAGCTTGTCTCGGGGAGGGGGACCATGCGCAGCATGGTGGAGGGGGCGCGCCGCCAGGCGCGCGGGTCGCTTGCCGATAGCGGCTCCCGCCGTCTGCGCGGCGGGCCCCTCCACCACGCCCTGCGGGCGCGGTCCCCCTCCCCGTTCCGGGGAGGAATTTAGACCCCAAAGGCTCCTCCCCGTTCCGGGGAGGAATTGTTAGCCTGGGCCCCGCCGCTCCGTGGACGCGGGGTGGCGTTCCAGTGCGGCGTCTACTCTTGCCGGGCGGTCGAGCAGTTCGCCGCCGCAATTGGGGCAGCGTTCGTCCAGTGCATCGGTGCAGTTGGCGCAGAAGGTGCATTCGAACGAGCAGATGAACGCCCCGCCCTCATCGGCGGGGAGATCGACGCCGCAGCGTTCGCAGTCGGGGCGCATTTCCAGCATCGGCGGGTCTTTCGGCGGGGGGCGGACGAGCGCCTAGCTTAGCGCCATCCTCGACGCCGGGAACAGAGCGTTTTGGGCGCCGCCCCCTACCGCCCCAATTGCCGGTCCGCCCAGGGGATGAAATAGCGCATGTTCGGCTGGTCGGTATGCCCGCCGTCATGCTGGCGCCACGCCAGCCGCCCGTCGAGCAGCCCGCTATTCACCGGCGGTAGCACCGCTGCGCGATAGTCGTACCCCACGCCCAGGTCCTTCACGCCGAGCAGTTCGAACACCGGCCCCGCCGCCATCGCCGCCATGAAACTGCCGCGCTGGTCGAGCCAGCGGGCGTCGCCCTGTTCGGGGATGCCATAGCTGAGGAACACTGCGCGCGGCGCGACCAGCGCGATCAGCTCGTGCGAATCGACCGGCAGGTCGCCCGCGTTGCGCAGCGTGTCCGCCTTTGCCGCCCCATATTTGAGGAAATTGCCCGCCATCCAATAATGCTCGCCGCCGGTCAGGCTGGCCACCGCCTCGCCGAAATTGCGCCGCAGCAGCGTGGCGCCGCCCTTGCCCGACGATCCGACGAGCACCACCGCGAACCGCTCGTCGAACGCCGCCGCGACCAACGCCGCCTTGCCATAGCGCGACACGCCCTCGACTCCGATCCGCGCGGCGTCGATCGTCGGATCGGTCGCGAGATAATCGAGCGCGCGGCTGGCGCCCCAGCCCCAGGCGCGCAGCACGCCCCAATCGTCGGGCTTGCGCGGCTGGCCGCGGGTGGACAGGCCGATCACCCCCTCGGTCAGCCCCTCGCCGCTGTCGGGCTGGATCGTCCCCGGATCGAGCAGCGCATAGCCCCAGCCCGCCGCGATGAGCTGGTCGGTGCGAGGCAGGTCGCCGCGCGCGTCGCGCTCGGGAAAGCGGAAGGGCGGCTCCTGCGCGAGCGGATAGGCGGGGTGCGCGGCAAAGATCGCGGCGAGCCCGGGGTCCTGCGCGACCAGCGCTTTCTTGATCGCGGCGTCGATCCGCTCGAACTCGGTGCGCGTCGGTTGCGACGGCGCGGGGAAATCGTCGCGACCGAACAGGATCAACAGCGGCACCGGCCCCTTGGCGTTGGCGGGCGTCACCACGACCATCCGGATGTCGACCGTGATACCGGGTGCGGCGGCGTTGTCGGCATGGCCGATCACGCGCCGCGCGATCACCGGGGTGAAGCCGATCCGCTCGCGATCGGTCGCCGTGACGGTCCAGCGGATGCGCGGGGCGGTGGCGGGCACGCGGCCATAGACTTCGCGCTCGAAGCCCTCGACGATTTCGGGCCGGCGCAGCTTCCACCATTGGTCGGCGGTGGTGACCTTCCGCCCGGCGTTGGTGGTCAGCGGGTCGGGGAGCGTTGGAAACGGGTTGGCGAGCGCCTCGTCATAATTGGCGTGGTTCGGCGCATTTTCGTCGCCGCTCGGGCCGGGGATCATCGCCTGGATGCCGAGCTGCGCCATCATCTGCGCCTGTGCCTGGTCGCTGGTCATGCGGCGCGGGGCGTCCTGCGCGGCGGCGATCGGGGTCGCGATCATCGCGAGCGCGAGCGCGACGCGCGCGAATTTGTGATGGTGCATGCTTGCCTCTCCCCTGTTGCCCGCCCGGCGGCGCGACTCGTTGGCCGCAGGGCGCATAAGGCGGGAGGCACAGGGGCGCGTCAATGACTCCGTTGTTCGCGGCAAAGGAGCGCAGGGAAGAAGGTTTTTCGCGCAAAGACGCAAAGGCGCTAAGAAAAAGAAGAGCCCCAGTGGCTGCTCTGGAGAGGCGTGCGGCGCTCGCATCAGGGGCGCTGTCGCGCCGATTGTCTGAAAAGCGCGCGGGCCGGGCAAACCCTCTTTGCGCCTTTGCGTCTTTGCGCGAAAAAACCTTCTCAGCCCGCCGCCAACTACTCGCGCAGCACGATCTCGTCCGCCTCGTCCATCGGCACGTCGCCGGCGCCGCGCGACAGCCATGCCGTCGCCGCCAGGTCCCAGGTGACGTTGCCCACCGTCCGCATGATGTCGGGCAGCGTCTCGACCGCGACGAGCAGCCCCAGCGGCGCCACCGGGGCGCCGATCGTCGCCGCGACGGGGGCGATCGCGCTGACATAGCTGACGGTGCCGGGCAGGCTGACCGACCCGAGCGAAGTCAGCGTCGCGACCACCGTCCCCACCGCGAGCGTCGCGGGGCTCAGCGGTACGCCGAACCATTCGGCGACATAGATCGCGACCGCGAAGTTCATCGCCGGCCCGGTCGCGCGAAAGATCGCGACGGCGAGCGGCAGCGTGACCCCCGATACTGCGACGGGTATGCGGATCGCACTCGCGCCTTCGATCATCACCGGCAGCGTCGCGAGCGACGACTGGGTGCTGAACGCCACCGCCTGGCTGGGCAGCGCGGCGCGGGCATAGCGGGCAAGCCCGATCCGCCCGCCGATCACCGCCGCCGGATAGGCGAACAAGGCGACGACGAATCCCACCCCCGCGACGACGAGGATATAGTGGATCAGCGCGCCGAACGCCCCGGTCCCCGCCCTGGCACCCACTACCAGCGCCAGCGCGAACACCCCGATCGGGCCGACCCACAGCACCCAGTTGATCACCACCAGCATCACGTCGCGCACCGCGACGAAGAAGTGAGTCATCGTCGCGCGCGCCTCGGCGCCGACGCGGGTGATCGCGAAGGCGAAGATCAGCGAGAAGATGATCAGCGAGAGAAAGGCATTGTCGGCAGCGGCCTTGACGATGTTGGCGGGGATGACCGCCGCCAGGAACTCGCCCAGCGGCGGCACCGGCCCGATCGCCTCCGCCCCGACCAGCGCGGCGCGCAGGCTCGCCGCCGATTCCTGCGGCAGCGGCGCGATCTGGAGGAACAGCGGGGTGAGCACGGCGGCAGCACTGGCGGACAGGAACAGCAGCCCGACATACATCCCGATCGCCCGCCCCGCGAGCCGCCCGGCCTGCGCCGCCTCGGCAGTGGCGGTGACGCCGGTGATCAGCAGCGCGACGACCAGCGGCACGATCGTCATCTGCAGCCCGTTGAGCCAGGCCTGCCCCACCGGCTGCGCCCATTCGGCGACCGCCAGCCCGGTTTCGGGCGCATAGCCGGCAAGGAGCGCGCCGACGGTCAGTCCGACGATCAGCGAGAGGAGGATTCGGGTAGGTTGCGACATGCTCGCCCTTTGTGGTTTTCGCCGCTATCGATGCGGGCACGAAACGCCACAAGGACGCAAACGGGCGAAGCATGGCAAGAAAATATTTCGGGACGGACGGAATCCGCGGCGCGACCAACGCCCATCCGATGACCGCGGCGATGGCGATGAAGGTCGGCATGGCGGCGGGCGCGCATTTCCGGCGCGGCGATCACCGTCACCGGGTGGTGATCGGCAAGGACACGCGGCTTTCGGGCTATATGCTCGAAAACGCGATGGTCGCGGGGTTCACCAGCGTGGGGATGGACGTAGTGCTGGTCGGCCCGATGCCGACGCCTGCGGTGGCGATGCTGACGCATTCGATGCGCGCCGACATGGGGGTGATGATCTCCGCCAGCCATAACCCCTATGCCGATAACGGGATCAAGCTGTTCGGCCCCGATGGATACAAGCTGTCGGACGAGGACGAAGCCGCGATCGAGGCGCTGATCGATGGCGAGGTGCCGCTCGCCGCCTCCGCCGATATCGGGCGCGCGCGCCGCGTGGAGGATGCCCGCGGGCGCTATATCCACTTCGCCAAGTCGACCTTCCCCGCCGACCTGCGGCTCGACGGGCTCAAGATCGTCGTCGATTGCGCGAACGGCGCGGCGTATCAGGTCGCCCCCTCGGCATTGTGGGAACTCGGCGCCGACGTCATCGCGATCGGCGTCAGCCCCAATGGCAAGAACATCAACGACGGCGTCGGATCGACGGCGCCCGATACGCTGTGCGAGACCGTGGTCGCCAGCGGGGCGGCGATCGGGATCGCGCTGGACGGCGATGCCGACCGGCTGATCGTCGTCGACGAGACCGGGCGGGTGATCGACGGCGACCAGCTGATGGCGCTGATCGCCACCGGCTGGGCACGGCAGGGGCGGCTGGCCGGGGGCGGGCTGGTCGCGACGGTGATGTCCAACCTTGGGCTGGAGCGGCATCTGTCCGCACAGGGGCTGGGGCTGGTCCGCACCGCGGTCGGCGACCGCCATGTGCTGGAGAAGATGCGCGGATCGGGCTATAATGTCGGCGGCGAGCAGAGCGGGCACATCATCCTGTCGGACTATGCCACCACCGGCGACGGGCTGGTCGCGGCGCTCCAGGTGCTGGCCGAACTGGTCCGCGCGGACGCGCCTGCAAGCGAAGTCCTCCACCGCTTCGATCCGCTGCCGCAATTGCTCAAGAATGTCCGCTTCAAGGGCGGCAAGCCGCTCGACGCGATCGCAGTACAGGAGGTGATCGCCGGCGCCGAGGCCGAGCTGGCGGGGCGCGGCAGGCTGGTCATCCGGCCCTCGGGCACCGAGCCGGTGATCCGGGTGATGGCCGAGGGCGACGACGCCGCGCAGGTGCATGCCGTCGTCGACCGGATCTGCGACGCGGTGCGCGTGGCCGCGGGTTAAGCGCGCGACGCGCCCGGGCCTGCGCGGGGCCGCAGGGCGCCTGTGGCAATATTACAGCCAATAGCAAACGATTGCAGGAATTAGCCGGTTTTGCGGCGTTGCGGTGCTGCGCCCTTTGCCAACCCGCTTGACCAATCGCCCTGAAACCCTTTATGCAATCGATTGAGAAAACAAATCGCAGGGATGAGGAATATGAAACTATATTACGCTGCAGCCGCGTCGTTCGCGATCGCGAGCGCGCTGGTGTCGCACGCCGCCTCGGCGCAAACCGCCGCCGAACCCACCACCGAGCAACAATCGACGTCGCGGTCTTCGGTCGAGGACACGCAGGAGATCGTCGTCACCGCGCAGAAGGGGGCGGCGCAGACGCTCCAGTCGGTGCCGATGGCGATCCAGGCGTTCACGGGCGAGGAGCTGAAGGAGCGCAACATCACCACGATCGGCGATCTGGTGTCGAGCATCCCCGGCGCCGCCGAGGGCTTCCGCCAGTCGAACGGGTCGCGCTTCTACAATCTGCGCGGTAACGTCACCCAGAACGGCGACTCGCCGATCGGCTATTATCTCGACGACACGCCCTTCATCGTCACCAATTTCGGCATCGCGCCGCCGGTGCGCTTCCTCGACATGGAGCGCGTCGAAGTGCTGCGCGGGCCGCAGGGCACGCTGTATGGCCAGGGCTCGTCGGGCGGCGTGTTCATCTTCCACACCCGCGATCCGGACCTCGAAAAGGTCCAGTACGCGTTCGAGGCCGAATCGACCAAGACGCAGGGTGCCGACAGCCTGAACTATGGCTTTGCCGGTGCAGTTTCGGTGCCGATCATCAAGGATCGCCTCGCGGTCCGCGTCAGCGGCGGCTTCTCGCAGGACAAGGGCTGGGCCGACGCCTATTTCGGCGCCTATGACGGCACTCCGGACCAGAAGGGCGTCAACGGCGCCAAGAACGACGATATCCGCGTCGTCGCGCTGCTGCGCCCCGCCGACAACGTCAACATCCGCGCGCAATATTGGCATTTCCGCCCGCGCCAGGACTTCACCGGCTTCACTGCCTCGGTCGAGCCGCCCTATTTCGAGAACACTGCGGGCCAGCAGGGCTTCTCGAACGGCGACTTCACGCTCTACAGCCTGACCGGCACGGTCGATTTCAACGGCTTCACGGTGACGAGCGCGACCAGCCATCTGGAGGGCGAGTTCGGGATCAACATCCCGCTATCGCCCGCCGGCTCCTTCTCCAGCCAGTTCCTGCCCAAGATGTTCGCGCAGGAATTGCGCGTGAACTCGAACGGCACCAGTCCGCTGCACTGGGTGATCGGCGGTTCGTACCAGGACGGATCGGGTCCGCAGGTCAATCTGCTGACGCTGCCTGGCGTCCTCATCAACGCCGATAACGACACGATCACCAAGAACTGGGCGGTGTTCGGCGAAGTCAGCTACGACCTGTTCGACGGCAAGCTGGTGCCGCTGGTGGGCCTGCGCACCTATCACGACGATCGCTCGTTCCGTGACAGCACCGGCAGCGTGCCGACCAAGGCCGATGTCGTGACGTGGCGCGGCAACCTGTCCTATCTGCCGACCGACGATCTGACGGTATTCATCTCGGCGGCGACCGGTTTCCGCCCCGGCATCGTCCAGTCGCGGGTGCAGGTCCAGTCGCTCGAAATGGTCGGCGTGAATGCGCAGGTCGCGCTCGACCCCGAACGCTCGACCAACTACGAACTCGGCGTGAAGTGGCGCAGCCCCGGCCGCGCGCTCAGCATCGGGCTGAACCTCTACAACCTGAAATACACCAATTTGCAGACGTCGGTCACCGGCGGGATCACCAGCGTCAACGGCTTCGCCAATTTCGGCGACGCGACCACGCGCGGCATCGATCTGGAGACGCATTGGCGTACCCCGGTCAAGGGTCTGAACCTCGGCTTCGTCGCGAACTTCAACGACAGCAAATATAACACGGTCAACCCCGACGTCCTGTCGACGGTGCGCGAGGGAGACCGGCTGATCAACACGCTGGGCAACAACTTCCGGATCGATGCCAACTACACCCGCGAGCTGGCAGACGACCTCGAAGGCTTCGGCAATATCTCGCTCAGCCACAGCGGCGATCGTATCCAGACCGACGGCCGCGCCCGGCCGTATAATCTCGCCAACCTGACTGCGGGCCTGCGCCGCGGCGACTGGGAACTGGCGCTGATCGCCAACAACCTCTTCGACGAGCGCGGCCCAACCTTCATCGGCGACTCCGGCCCCAATTCGGGCCAGGGCCCCACGCCGCGCACGATCGGGCTGCGGCTGCGGGTAAACTCGCAGTAACGCCGCCGCATCGGGCACAAACGAAAGGGGCGCATGCCGGGCATACCGGCATGCGCCCCTTTCTGTTTGACGCCCGCGAGGAGCGCCCGCCTATTTGAGCAGCACCAGTTCCTCGGCCATGCTCGGGTGCAGCGCGACGGTGTCGTCGAAGGCCTGTTTGGTCAGCCCGGCCTTCACCGCCACTGCCGCCGCCTGGAGGATTTCGGGCGCGTCGGGGCCGATCATGTGGAGGCCGACGACCTTTCCGGTCACGCCGTCGCACACCATCTTGTACAGCGAACGCTCGTTGCGGTCGGCCAGCACGTTCTTCATCGCGCGGAAATCGGACATATAGACTTTGACCGAGCCGAGCTTGTTGCGCGCCTCGCTCTCGGTCATGCCGACGGCGCCGATCGGCGGGTGGCTGAACACCGCGCTGGGGACGCAGTGGTAATCGACCTGGCGCGGGTTGCCGCCGAACAGCGTGTCGGCGAACGCCTGCCCCTCGCGGATCGCGATCGGAGTCAGCTGGATACGGTTGGTGACATCGCCGACCGCATAGATGCTGTCGATGGTCGAGCGATTATCGGCATCGACCTTGATCGCGCCCTGCGCGTCCAGCTCGACGCCGACCTCGGCCAGCCCGAGCCCGCGCGTATTGGGCACGCGGCCCGTGGCGAACAGCACGCAATCGACTTCGATTGGCTCATATTTGCTCAGCTCGACGCGAAACGCGCCGCTTTCCAGCTTCTCGATCCGGCGGAATTCGGAGTGGAAGCGGAAATCGATCCCCTTGGTGATCGAAATCTGGAGCAGCCGGTCGCGCACCGAATGATCATAGCCGCGCAGGATCACGTCGGTGCGGTTGACCAGCGTGACATGGCTGCCGAACTCGTTGAAGATGCCGGCGAATTCATTGGCGATATAGCCGCCGCCGGCGATCAGGATGCGCTTGGGCAGCGTGGGCAGGTGGAACACTTCGTTCGAGGTGATGCCATGCTCGCTCCCCTCGAATTCCGGGACATGCGGGTGCGCGCCGGTGGCGATCAGGATGACCTTGGCGGTAACCACGCGCCCGCTGGCGAGCGTCACTTCGTGCGGGCCGGTGACGGTGGCGCGTTCGAGAAGGATGTCGACGCCGTTATTCTCGAGCCCATGCGTGTACAGCCCGTTGAGCCGATCGACGTCCGCCAGCACATTGTCGCGCAGCACGCTCCAGTCGAAGCTGCAATCGGGCACGTCCCAGCCGAAACGGCGCGCGTCCTTCAGATCCTCGGCGAAATGCGCGCCATAGACGAGCAGCTTCTTGGGCACGCAGCCGCGGATGACGCAGGTGCCGCCGACGCGATATTCCTCCGCCACCGCCACTTTCGCGCCATAGGCCGCCGAGACCCGCGACGCGCGGGTGCCGCCGGAACCCGCGCCGATGACGAACAGGTCATAGTCATAGTCGGACATTTCAGTTCACTCCGGGAATATCGAGCGCCGACCTGAGGCCGAGATGCTGGACGAAGGGGTCGAAGTCGCGGTCGGAAAAGAGCAGCGGGCAATTCGCACGAATGCAGTAGGCGGCTATCAGCGCGTCGATCGTCCTGCGGACCGTGATGCCTAGCGTGCGGAGCTGCCGATAATGGGTCGCCGCAGCGATCGCGATATCAGCACCGCCGAGCGTCACCACATCAAGCGTCGTCAGCAGGTTGCGGGCCAAGGTGAAATCCCTGTCCGTTCGGGTTCCCTGGAGCACCTCGGCGAGCACCAGATCGGCGGTCCCTAGAGACAAGCGCGGGAGCGCGTGTTTGAGCCACATCGTCTGGGGCGTTTCGCGGGCATTGAGAAAGTCGATCCAGACGCTGCTGTCGACAAGGATCATTCGGCGGGCAGATGCTTGCTGGTGCGCATCGCATCCAGATCACCGTCCCACCCAATCCCCCAGAGCTGGAGCAGCGCATCCTGTTGGCGCAGGCGCAACGTCTCGCGCAGCGCGCGGTCGACTGCCTCGCGCTTGGTGCGCGCGCCTGTAACGCGCATCACTTGCGACACCAGTTCCGGATCGATCTCGATGTTGGTCCGCATAGGTGTATCCTTGGGGGCTGGCGTACACATAGGCACGCCAGCCGGAGGCCACAAGCGTCAGCCGAACGCCCGCCGAATCAGGTCGGTGGTCGAGGCGTCGAATGCCAGCCCGCCCTTGTCCGCCGCCTTGGCCATTTCCTTGCCCAGCTCGACGCCGAACTGGTCGAACGGGTTGATCCCGAGCAGCACCGCGTTGACGAAGGTGCGCTGTTCGTAAAACGCCAGCAGCGCACCGAGCGTGCGCGGGTCGAGCCGGTCGAGCAGCAGCGTCGACGAGGGGCGGTCGCCGGGATAGGCGCGCGCCTTGTCCTCGGCATCGCGCCCGGCCATCAGCGCCGCACCCTGCGCGAACATGTTGAGCAGCAGCTGGCGGTGATGATCGTCGGCCAGCGAATCGCCCGCCTCGATCACGCCGATGAACTCGACGGGGACCAGCCGGGTGCCCTGGTGGAGAAGCTGGAACACCGCGTGCTGGGCATCGGTGCCGACGCCGCCCCAGGTGATCGGCGCGGTCGGCCAGTCGACGGGCTGGCCTTCCGCCGTCACGCGCTTGCCGTTCGATTCCATTTCGAGCTGTTGCAGATAGCTGGGCAGCAGCCGCAGCCGCTCGTCATAGGCGAAGGTCGCGCGCGTCTCGCAGCCGCGGACCTGGGTGTAATAGAGGTCGGCGAATGCCGCGAGCACCGGCGCGTTGTGCGACAGGCTGGTCAGGCGGAAATGGCGGTCCATCTCGGCCGCGCCCTCCAGCAGTTCCTCGAACGCATCCCATCCGAGCGCGAGCGCGGCGGGGAAGCCGATCGACGACCAGAGCGAATAGCGCCCGCCGACATTTTCGGAGAACGGCAGCACGCGCGTCTCGTCGACGCCCCATTCCACCGCCTTGTCGGGCGCGGCGGTGAGCGCGACGACGCGGCCATAGGGGTCCTCGACGCCGCCTGCCGTCATCCATTCGAGCGCGCTCTGGGCGTTGAGCATCGTCTCGGTCGTGGTGAAGGTCTTCGACGCGATCGCGAGCAACGTCGCCTGCGGGTCGAAACGGTCCATCGCCTCTTCGAGCGCGACGCCGTCGACATTGGAGACGATCGCGACGTCATAGCGATCGGTATCGCGGCCCAGCGCATCGACCAGCACGTCGGGCCCCAGCGCCGACCCGCCGATGCCGATATGGAGGATGTGGCGCACCGGGCCGAGCGCATCGGCCTCGATCGCGTCGATCAGCCCGCGCATCCGGGCGTGGAAGCCGCGCGCGCGCGCCACGCTCTCCGGCGCGCCCTCGCCGCGTTCGGCGCTATGTTCGGCGGCGCGGCCCTCGGTATTGTTGATCGCCGCGCCCGCGAACAGCGCGTCGCGCTTGGCCGCCAGCCCCATGCGATCGGCGAGCGTGGCGAAGGCCGCGACGGCCTCTGCGGTCAGATGCGTCTTCGACCAGTCGAAGCGAATCCCGGCGACATCGGCGGACAGCGCCTCGACGCGGCCGGGATCGGCGGCGAAAAGATCGGTCAGCGGCGCGCGGTCGAGCGCTTGAATCGGGGTCCAGTCGGGCAGGGCCATGCTAATCTCCTGTGTGGCGCCCCTCCCCTATCGTCCCGCCCGCGGCGGTGCCACCCGGATTCATCGGCTTGACGCAACCGCGCCGTGCTAGCAGAGCAACGCGCATGGAAAACGCGCCCCCCGCAGAGCCAGCCAAGCCGGCGGAAGCCGCGCCCCAGCCCTATTCGGTCGGGACGGCCCCCGAAAAGCCCAAGTCGGAATGGCGCGACCTCGCTTCGTTCCTGGTCAAGCTGGCGCTGATCGTGTTCGTCGTGCGCAGCTTCATCTTCTCGCCGTTCAGCATCCCCAGCGAATCGATGATGCCGCGGCTGCTGATCGGCGACTATCTGTTCATCACCAAATGGAATTACGGCTATTCGCGGCATTCGCTGCCGTGGAGCCTGCCGCTGATCCCGGGCCGTATCTTCGGCAGCACGCCCGAGCGCGGCGACGTGGTGGTGTTCAAGGCGCCGCCGACCGACAATACCGACTGGATCAAGCGCGTCATCGGCCTGCCCGGCGACAGCGTGCAGATGGTGCATGGCCAGATCATCCTGAACGGCAAGCCCGTGCCGAAGCAGCGCATCGCGCAGTTCGTGCTGCCGCTGACGCCCAATTTCGGGCGCTGCCCGACGGCGTCGCAGAGCATGGATGCCGAGGGCAACGTCACCTGTTCGATCCCGCGCTTCCGCGAGACTTTGCCCAATGGCAAGACCTATGACGTGCTCGACCTGGGGCTGCGCCCGCAGGACGATACCGGCGTCTATACGGTGCCGGCGGGGCATGTGTTCCTGATGGGCGACAATCGCGATAACTCGACCGACAGCCGCTTCAGCCACGAAGAAGGCGGGATCGAATTCGTGCCGCTCGAGAATATAGAGGGCAAGGCGGTGGTCAGCTTCTGGTCAACCGACGGCAACGCCAATTGGTTCCTGCCCTGGACCTGGTTCACTGCGGCGCGCTGGAGCCGCATCGGGGAGGGCTTTTGAGTCCCGACCTGGGGGGGTGGATCGAAGCGACGTTCGGGCGGCGACCGCGCGACCTGACCGCCTATGAGCGCGCACTGACGCATGGCAGCCAGGCGGCGGCGAATTACGAGCGGCTGGAGTTTCTGGGCGATCGCGTGCTGGGGCTGGTGATGGCCGAATGGCTGTACGCCAATTTCGCGCACGAGCCCGAAGGCGCGCTGTCGCGGCGGCTGAACGCTTTGGTCACCGGGCCGGTGTGTGCCGATGTCGGGCGCGCGCTGGGCGTGGTGCCGCATCTGCGGCTCGGCAAGCAGGCGCGCGACGATGGCGCGGCGAACAGCGACAATGTGCTGGGCGACGTGGTGGAGGCGCTGATCGGGGCCTATTATCTCGAATATGGGCTGGAGGCGGCGCGCGATTTCATCCGCGGCGCATGGGCCGACCGCATCGACGTCCATAGCCAGGCGCCGAAGCACCCCAAATCGGCGCTCCAGGAATGGGCCGCCGCGCACAACCGCCGCCCGCCCGACTATGAGATCGTCGACCGATCGGGGCCCAACCATGCCCCGCGCTTCACCGTGAAGGTGACGGTCGGCAAGCTGGCGGAGGCGAGTGCGGAGGGCACCAGCAAGCAGGAAGCGGAGACCGCCGCTGCGGCTGCGTTGTTGGAGAAGCTGGGGAAATAGGGCCGCTCTCGCTTCCCCTCCTTCAAGGACGATCTATCGCCTTGAGAAAATCCGTCTTTTTCTTACCTCCGTCATGCTGAACTTGTTTCAGCATCCATGTCGCCACAAGCAACGGCGTAGCGGGCTGAGGGTTGGATGCTGAAACAAGTTCAGCGACTGTCTTTGGCGTCAAGCGGCGAGCCATGGGGATTTGCTCCTCAGGATGGCGTTTGCGAAGGTGAGCAGGCGGCGGGCGAGGGCGATCAGGGCGACCTTTTTGGGTTTTCCGCTGGCGATGAGGCGCTGATAGAGCGCCTGGAGCACGGGATTGTAGCGACTGGCGACGAGTGCGGCCATGAAGAGGGCCGAGCGGACGGTGGGGCGTCCTCCGCCGATCATGGCCTTTCCGCGCCATTGGCCGGACTGGCGGGTCCAGGGCGCGACGCCGGCGAGCGCGCTGATCTGGCGGCGTCCGAGCTGGCCGAGTTCGGGCAGTTCGGCAAGCAGCGTGCGGGCGGTGGTCGGGCCGACGCCTGGGATCGAGGTCAGCAGCGCCTCCTGATCGCGCCACAAGGGCGAGCCCCGCACGGCCTCGTCGATCGTCCGTTCAAGGTCGGACAGTTCCTTTTGCAGCGCAGCCAGCAGGCGCTCGATGCTTTTGCGCAGCGGCAGAAGCGTTGCGCGCCGCAGCCGCTGGCGCTCGCTCACCATCATCGCGATGATCTGCCGGCGCCGCGCCACCAGGTCGGCCAGCGCGCGCGTCTCGGTATCCGCCAGTGCGCGCGGCGGCGGGCGCGTTGCCTCGACAAAGCGCGCAATCACCGCGGCATCGATCGGGTCGGTCTTGGCGCGCTTGCCCAATGCGCGCGCAAAATGGCGGATCTGCGCGGGATTGATCACCGCCACCGGCAAGCCTGCTGCCCCCAGCGCGGCAGCCACCACCGTCTCATAGCCCCCGGTCGCCTCCAGCCCGATGCACAACGGGGCCGATACGCCCAGTCGCGCGACCAGCGCCTCCAGACCCTCGGCATCGCGCCCGACCGTCCAGGCCTCGCCCGCGGGCGAGACATGGACGTCCAGGCGATCCTTCGAAACATCGATACCCACATACGTCATGGTCATCGTCTCCCGGGCTTGCGCAATCGGGCTTGCCTTGCAGAGGCCCAAGCGACTGTTCGGGTTCAATGACCTTACAGCGGGCTGTTCACGCTGAACTACGGGCTCTGCAACCCTTGCATGATTCGAACTTCCCGCCGAAGCCGCACCGCATTCTTCATGCAATGCTGCAGTTGGCAAGTTACAAGCATGACGGTGTGGAAAAACGCGCCCCCAACCCCTCCCTCTTCGGGTAGGGGCGTTTTCAACACCCTCGCCCACAGTCCCAATACGCTTTACAATCGGAACCCATGACCCAATCCCCTCCCCAACGCTGCGGCCTGATCGCGGTTCTCGGTGCGCCCAATGCGGGCAAGTCGACCCTCGTCAATGCGCTGGTCGGCCAGAAGGTCGCGATCGTCAGCCCCAAGGCGCAGACCACCCGCGCCCGGTTGATGGGCATCGCCATCCAGAACGAGGCCCAGCTCCTGCTGGTCGATACGCCCGGCATCTTCACCCCCGAACGCCGGCTCGACCGCGCGATGGTCGCCGCCGCGTGGGAGGGCACCGACGGCGCCGACGCGATCGCGCTGGTGGTCGATGCCAAGGCCGGGATCGGGCCGAAGGTCCATGCCGTGATCGAGTCGCTCGCCGGGCGGAGCGAGCCCAAGCTGCTGATCCTCAACAAGGTCGACCTGGCCGACAAGCCGCGCCTGCTGGGCCATGCCGCCAAGCTGAACGAGGCGGTGGCGTTCGACGAGACCTTCTTCGTCTCCGCCGCGACCGGCGACGGCGTGCCCGAACTGAAGGCCGCACTCGCCGCGCGCCTGCCCGAGGGGCCGTGGCATTTCCCCGAGGACCAGGTCTCCGACGCGACCGAGCGGATGATCGCCGCCGAAGTCACCCGCGAGCAGCTCTATCTCCAGCTCCACGCCGAGCTCCCCTATGCCAGCGCGGTCGACACCGAGAAATATTCGGAGCGCCCCGACGGCTCGGTCGAAATCCACCAGCAGATCCTGGTCGCGCGCGAAACCCAGCGCGCGATCGTGCTGGGCAAGGGCGGCACCCGCATCAAGGAAATCGGCGCCCGCGCCCGTGCCGAGCTGAGCCGGATCATGGGCGTTCCCGTCCACCTCTATCTTCACGTCAAAGTAAGGCCCGGCTGGCAGGATGACCGCTCGCTTTACCGTGAGATAGGGTTGGACTGGGTCGAATGAGCCAAAGCCTGAAGGCAGCGATCGTACAGCAATATTCGGTTCCGCTCGCGATCGGCGAGGGGATGGCGCGCGTGACTCGCGCGACCAAGGACGCGATCGAGCTGGGCGCGAAAGTGATCGCGTTCGGCGAGCATTTCGTCGGCGGCGCCCCCGCCTGGCTCCGCCACCACGCCCCCGCGACACTGTGGGAGCATCCGGGCACGCGCGATCTCCACGCGCTGCTGCTGGCACAGGCGCTGCGCGGCGACGACCCCCGGTTCCAGCCGCTGCAATGGGCGGTCGATATCGCCGGGGTGATCGTGTCGTTCGGCGGATACGAGCGCGTGCGCGGCAGCCTGTACAGCACCCAGTTCCTGCTCCGGCCCAAGGCGCCGGTGCTGCGCCACCGCAAGCTGATGCTCGCGCCGGGCGAACCGCTGTTGCTGGGCACCGGCGACGGGTCGACGCTGGGCGTCCACACCGCGCCCTGGGGCAGCATCGGCCAGCTTGCCGCCGCCGAGCATTGGATGCCGCTGGCGCGCGCGGCGATGCACCATGCGGGGGAGACGGTGCATGTCGCCGCCTGGCCCGCGCTCGACGACATCGCGCTGCTCGCCTCGACGCATTATGCCTATGAGGGGCGGTGCTTCGTGCTGGCGGCGGGGACGCTGCTGACGCGGCACGACCTGGTCCATGGCTATGCGCGCGCCGGCGGCGGCGATGGGCCGGGCCTGGCGCTGCTCGCGGCCTTGCCCGAAGGCGCGCTCCAGCAGGGCAACAGCGCGATCATCGCCCCGGACGGAGTCACGCTGGCGCAGGCGGGGGACCGGCCGGTGATCCTGACCGCCGATCTCGACCTGGGCGATGTCGATCGCGGGCTCGGCACGATGGACATGGCAGGCGCCCAGTCGCGACCCGATATGTTCGAACTGCGCGTCGACCGCCGCCCGCGCACCGGGATCGTCGATATCGAGGATTCGGCGGGCGAATCGGCGGCGGCATAGCCGGGCCTGTGACGGGGGAAACGCATAGGAGAGAACAGATTGTCATCCTGACGAAAGTCAGGATCCATTCGGTGCTCCGGCTGCACTTTTGCCTCCAGCGGAGCCGCTAATGGGTCCCAGCATGCGCTGGGATGACCGCAGTTGTATTTGCCCGATGCCATAATGCGATCACCCCGCCTGTTACAGGGGGGTTTCAGGGCGCCCCCCTGCCCCCTATAGCCCGCGGCATGGAGCGGCTGGACAGCGGCTCGGCGGTTCCGGCGCGGCTGCGCGGGGCGATCGTCGCGCTGGGCAATTTTGATGGATTTCATCTGGGGCACCAGGCGGTGGTGGGCCGTGCGATCGAACGCGCGCGTGCCCGGGGGCGCCCGGCGATCGTCGCGACCTTCGATCCGCATCCCCAGCGCTATTTCCGGCCCGACAGCGAGCCTTTCCGGCTGACCACGCTCGACCAGCGGCAGCGGCTGTTCGCCGAGGCCGGCGCCGATGCGATGCTGGTGCTGCATTTCGACGCAGCGCTGGCGGCGCTGGGCGCGCGCGGCTTTGCCGAGTCGCGGCTGGTGGCGGAGATCGGCGCGGGCGGCGTGGTGACGGGCGACGACTTCACCTTTGGCCGGGGGCGCGAGGGCGATGTCTCTATGCTCGCCGCTTTGGGGGCGGAGCTGGGCTTCACGGCGGACGTGGTGCCGGCGGTGACGCTGGACGGCGCGACCATCTCCTCCAGCCGCATCCGCGAACTGCTCCGCGAGGGCCAGCCGCGCGCGGCGGCGGCGCTGCTGACCCGGCCCTTTGCGGTTCAGGGCGTGGTCGAGCATGGCGCGAAGCTGGGGCGGACTTTGGGCTATCCGACCGCGAACCTGCGCCTCGCCAATTATCTGCGCCCGGCGTACGGCGTTTACGCGGTGCGCGGGCGGCTGGGCGACGGGCGCATCCTCGACGGCGTCGCCAATCTGGGCATCCGCCCGAGCATCGACCCGCCGATCGAATTGCTGGAGAGTTTCTTCTTCGACTTTTCCGGGGATCTGTATGGGCAGGTGATCGAAGTGGCGTTGATCGAGTATCTCCGCCCGGAGGCGAAGTTCGACAGCATGGACGCGATGACGGTGCAGATGGATGCCGATTCGGTGGCGGCTCGGGCGGCTTTGCTGGGTTGAGGCTTTTCTCACACGAAGCCACGAAGATAAGAAGGTTTTCTCACGCGAAGGCGCGGGGGCACGGAGAGAAGAAGGCTTTTTCGCGCGAAGACGCAAAGGCGCAAAGAGGTTTTCCCTTGGGGCGTCCGTGGTCAGCGAAAAGCAAAGGCTGCGTCACACCTCACCGTTCGCCCTGAGCTTGTCGAAGGGCAGTGAGACTCACCGTGCTTCGACAAGCTCAGCACGAACGGATTTATGTATTTATCGCACTTTATAATTTCTTCTTTGCGCCTTTGCATCTTTGCGCGAAAAATAACTTCTTCTTCTCTTGGTGCCTTCGTGGCTTTGTGTGAGAAAATATTCTTCTCTCTCGCAGCCCCTCACGTCAGATAATACACCCCAGCCACATAGCCCAGCCAGCACGCCAAAGGCACCAGCGCCCATGCCGCGCGCGACGAGCTTTGGCCGATTGCCAGCATCGCGATCACCACCACCACCAAAGTAACCACCGTCCCCACCGCCCCCGCCGCCGGATCGGACAACCCGGCGGTATAGACCGGGAACGCCAGGCAGATCACCCCGATCGCCACCGGCAGCCAGCCGCGCCATTCGCCCGCGCCGCCATCGCGCAGCACCCAGGCGCGGGCCACGCCCATCAGCGCGAACTGGACCAGCCACACTGCGCCGACCACGGGCCCCGGCGGCAACAGCCCCTCGGAGCCCGGCGGCGGCGGGCCGCCCGCTGATCCGGTGGCGAAGACCAGCGCGTTGCCGATCAGCGCGGCGGCGACGAACGCGACGATGTTCACGATCGTCCCCTGGCCGCGCGCGGCGGCGAATCCGGTTGCCATGTGCCTCTCCTTCCCCGCCTTCATGCCATGAAGCGGCGATTTGCTGGAGAGGCTTTGCATGTCGCCCCGGCTACTCTAATTGCCAGCGACCCATGACCGATACGAACACGCCCCCCGCCGACTGGCGCGACACCGTCTTCCTGCCGAAGACCGACTTTCCGATGAAGGCCGGCCTCGCCGCCAAGGAACCCGCGATCCTCGAACGCTGGGCCAAGATCGGGCTGTACGCCAAGCTGCGCGAGGCGCGCGCCGGGCGTGAGCGGTTCATCCTCCACGACGGCCCGCCCTATGCGAATGGCGACATTCACATGGGCCATGCGATGAACAAGGTGCTGAAGGACATCATCGTCCGCAGCCAGACGCTGATGGGCAAGGACGCGCCCTATGTCCCCGGCTGGGACTGCCACGGGCTGCCGATCGAATGGAAGGTCGAGGAGGCGTATCGCGCCAAGAAGCTCAACAAGGACGAAGTCGACCCCGTCGCCTTCCGCGCCGAATGCCGCGCCTATGCCGAGAAATGGGTGGCGGTCCAGCGCGGCCAGTTCGAGCGGCTGGGGGTGATGGGCGATTGGGAAGACCCGTACCTCACGATGAAGTTCGACGCCGAGGCGCGGATCGCGGCCGAACTGTTGAAGTTCGCCGAGAGCGGGCAGCTGTATCGCGGCGCCAAGCCGGTGATGTGGTCGCCGGTGGAGAAGACCGCGTTGGCCGAGGCCGAGGTTGAGTATGAGGACATCGTGTCGACGCAGATCGACGTGGCGTTCGAGATTGTCGATGCGCCGAACGCGCCGGAGCTGGTCGGCGCGCATGCGGTGATCTGGACGACCACGCCGTGGACGATCCCGGTGAACCAGGCTTTGGCGTATGGGCCGGAGATTGAGTATCTCGACTGCCAGCTTCTAGTGGCGGATCGGATGGTCCCAGACAGCGAGCGAGAAACCGTTTGGGGTAGCGTGCCGTGGGTGGAGCAAGGGCGCTACATCGTCGCAGCGAGTCTGCGCGAGGCGTTCGAAAAGCGGGTTTCCAAAGCTCTGGGCGTCACCGCTTTTCTGCGCTCCGACGGTGACTTTGACGGCTCACAGCTCGCCGGCGCCACCGCCCGTCACCCGATCTACAACTATCTCCGTCACCCCGGCGAAGGCCGGGGCCCCGCTTCTTCCGCTGGCGAAGGCAGCGGGGCCCGGGGTGACGAGGGGGTGAGCGAGGCTGCGCTGGCGTTCTTCGCCAAGCCGCGGCCGTTCCTGCCCGGCGACTTCGTCACCACCGATGCGGGCACCGGCCTTGTCCATATGGCGCCGGACCATGGCGAGGACGATTTCCTGCTGTGCAAGCAATACGGCATCGACCCGGTCTTCGCCGTCGACGGCGCGGGCATGTACCGCGCCGACTGGGCGTGGCTGGGTGGCCAGGGATCGGTGATCAACAAGAAGTTCACCAGCGCCGAAGGCCCGATCTGTTCGGACCTGCGCGCCGCCGGCGGCCTGCTCGCCGCGTCGGACGATTTCAAGCACAGCTATCCGCATAGCTGGCGGAGCAAGGCGAAGATCATCTTCCGCGCGACGCCGCAATGGTTCATCCCGATGGACAGGCCTTCTTCCCCCCTCCCGCTTGCGGGAGGGGCCGGGGGTGGGCCCTCGCCCTCCACCGGCGACTCGCCCGTTGATGCCGGGGGCCCACCCCCCAGCCCCCTCCCGCAAGCGGGCGGGGGAGCGCAGAGCAACGCCCCCACCCTCCGCGAACTCGCGGTCGACGCGATCGCGCATACCCGCTGGGTGCCCGAGCGCGCGATCAACCGCATCCGTTCGATGGTCGAGGGTCGCCCCGACTGGGTGATCAGCCGCCAGCGCGCCTGGGGCGTGCCGATCGCGCTGTACGTCAACCGCGCGACCGGCTTGTATCTGGCCGATCCGGCGGTGAACGCGCGCATCCTCGACGCGTTTCGCGCCGGGGGCGCCGATGCGTGGTTCCAGGCGGACCATCAGGCGCTGCTCGGGCCCGACTACGCGCTGGCCGATTACGAGGTCGTCACCGACATTCTCGACGTCTGGTTCGATTCGGGATCGACGCACAGCTTCGTGATCGAGGCGCGGTACGGCGAGGGGGTTCGCGCGAACCTGTATGTCGAGGGTTCGGACCAGCATCGCGGCTGGTTCCAGTCGTCGCTGCTCGAAAGCGTCGGCACGCGCGGGCGGGCGCCCTATGACGCGGTGCTGACGCATGGCTTCGCGCTCGACGGCCAGGGCAAGAAAATGTCCAAGTCGCTCGGCAATGTCGTCGATCCGCTCAAGATCATCGGCGAGAGCGGCGCGGACATATTGCGGCTGTGGGTCGCGCAGACCGATTATTTCGACGATGTCCGCGTCGGCAAGGAAGTGCTGGCCGGCACCGGCGACACCTACCGCAAGCTCCGCAATACCTTCCGCTATCTGCTCGGCGCGCTGGAGGGGTTCAGCGACGCCGAGACGCTGCCCGTGGCGGAGATGCCCGAGCTGGAGCGCTATATCCTCCACAAGCTCGGCACGCTCGACGCAGAGCTGCGCGATGCGGCGAATGCGTTCGAATTCAACCGCTACAGCCGCGCGCTGACCGATTTCGCGAACGAGGATCTATCGGCCTTCTTCTTCGATATCCGCAAGGATTGCCTCTATTGCGACGCGGCGACCGATCCGAAGCGGCGGGCATACCGGACGGTGCTCGACACGCTGTTCCACGCGCTGGTCCGCTATGCCGCGCCGATCCTGGCGTTCACGGCGGAGGAAGTGTGGCAGGCGCGCTTCCCGAGCGAGGCCAGCTCGGTCCACCTGCTGGAGTGGCCGGTGCTGCCCGAGGGGGCGTCGGTGACGCATGACTGGGCGCAAGTCCGCGCGCTGCGCCAGACGGTGACCGAGGCGATCGAGCCGTATCGCCGCGAAAAGGCCGTGCGATCGAGCCTGGAGGCCGAAGTGACGGTGCCCGCGCTGCCGCTGCCCGCCGACGATCTGGCCGAGCTGTTCATCGTGTCGAAGGTCGCTTTGGGCGAAACGGTCACCGTCGTGCCCACCCAGCGCCTTAAATGCGGCCGGTGTTGGCGCCATCTTCCCGAAGTTGCACAGGACGGCGCGCTATGCGACCGCTGTGCGGGGGTGGTTGGCGCATGAAACTCACGACGCGAGCGATCGGCCTGCTGGTGGCCGTGCTGGTGTTCCTGCTGGATCAGGGCACCAAATATTATGTGACGGGCCCGCTGGGTCTGAACGTGCAGGACGCGTCGATGACGCTGCTGCCGATCTTCGACCTGCGCTTCGTCAAGAATGTCGGCGTGTCGCTGGGGCTGTTGCCCGCGAGCGGGACGACGATGCGCTGGATGCTGGTGCTGCTGACCGGGGCGATTGCGGCGGGCGTGCTGTGGTGGCTGCTCAAGGAGCGCAAGCTGCCCGACGTCGTCGCGCTGGGGCTGGTGCTGGGCGGCGCGCTGGGCAATATCCTGGACCGCACCCGGCTGGGCTATGTCGTCGATTTCGCCGATTTGCATTTCGGCGCGTGGCGCCCTTTCCTCGTGTTCAACGTCGCCGATGCGGCAATTACCATCGGCGTACTGATTCTGTTGATCCGCGCGCTGTTCGTGCGCGATAAGCCGACGGCGAAACCCGCCGTCGCGCCGGTTTCTGTGGAGAATGAAGTCAATGCGTAAGCTGATCCTCGTCGCTTCGGGCCTGGCGCTCGCGGGCTCGCTCTCCGCCTGTGGCAAGAGCGGCTATGACCGCCAGCGCCCGGACGAATTCGCCGTCGCGCGCCAGGCGCCGCTGGTGATCCCGCCCGATTTCGCGCTGGTCCCGCCGCAACCGGGCGCGCCGCGTCCGCAGGACGTGTCCGCCGCCAACCAGGCGATCGACGCGCTGTTCGGCGGATCGGCCGCGCGCAGTGCTTCGGAGAACAGCACGCTCGACGCCGCAGGCCGCAGCGGCGCCGATGTCGGGGCGCGCAGCAATGCGGGCAGCCCGGGCACGAGCGTCGTCGACAAGGGTAACACCACGCGCGACATCGTCGCCGCCCCCGAAGGCGACGGCAAGGACGCGCGCGCCACGACGCCTACGACTCCGAAATAAGCCGGTACGGCGTTCGCCCCCGATCGGGCGAGCGCCGACCGAGACCGGTCGCGCCGGCAACGCACACAAAAACGCCGGCCTGCATCTCGCGGGCCGGCGTTTTTGTGTTGCCGTCCGGACGGGGACGCCGAAGCGCCCCCGCGGCGGATCAGAAGGCGTAGGTCAGATAGCCGAGGACGGTGGTGTCCGCGCCCTTGGTATTGCTGAACTTGTCGCCGCCGATACGCGTGCTGGTGATGTCGGTGTCGACATAGGACACGCCGAGCGTAAAGCCCTGGAACGAGGTTTCCGCGCCCAGCGACCAGTCGAGATAATTCTCGTCGCCGGCGTCGAGGTTGAACTTGCCGAGATAGCCGTCCGAGCGACCGACATGGCCGAGCAGCTTGAGCGGGATCGGCGTGTTCGGCACGGTGACCGCGACGTTGCTGTACAGGTACAGGCTGTCCTGGTCGGCGGTGCCGCTCTGCTTCCAGGCATAGTTGCCGCCGACCTTCACATTGGCCGGGCCGAAGGTGTAGTTGACCGAGGCATAGGGCTCGAAAAAGTCGGTGTTGTTGAGCTTCGGCGCGCCCGCATAGAAATAGTAGAGCAAACCGACGTCATATCCGAGGCCGTTGCTCAGCGTCTTGGTATAGCCGCCGTACAGATCCACTTCGACGTCGCCATAGCCGGGCAGCGAATAGGTGTCGTCGATCGTCGACGCCCAGGTGCCGACATAGGCGCCCGATTCGTGGTTGACGTTGATCGTGCCCTGACCGGCAACATGTTCGTGCGATTGGCTGAGACCGCGGAAGCGATAGTCGGTCGTCGCGCCGAAATTACCGGTGATGGTGACCGCCGGGGTCGGCTCGGCTGCTTCGCTGGCTTCCTGCGCCATCGCCGGCGCGGCAGAGGCGAGCAAGAGCGCGCCGAGGCTGATCATCGAAGTGCGCATGGAAATCCCTTTCAAATCTGGCTTCAGGGTCCCCACCTGCTGCGCTTCGTCGCGGCGTCTGTTCGGCAATTTGCCTGCGCTGCTTTCCGAATTGCGACATAACATTGCCGGAACCAATTGCGCCGCACAACAAAATTGGCGAACTCGGCGCCGGTTCGCAGATTTGTGTTGCTGCTTCGCAACATTATGTTGCTGGTTTCCTCTACGCGCACGACTGCTACCGCCGCGAACGACGGCGTTTTTTTTTGACGCGGTAACGGAAATCAGGCGGCGCGGATCGCCACGACGGCGTCGACTTCAACGACCGCGCCCAGCGGCAGCGCAGGAACGCCCACTGCGCTGCGGGCATGGCGCCCGGCCTCGCCGAACAGCGCCTGCATCAGTTCCGAGGCGCCATTGGCGACCTTGGGCTGGTCGCTGAACCCCGCCGCGGAATTGACGAACACGCCCAGCTTCACGATCCGCTCGACGCGGCCCAGGTCGCCGCCCAGCGCCTTGGCGATCTGCGCGACCAGCATCAGCCCGCAACGCTGCGCCGCTTCCTGCCCGAACGCCAGGTCGCGATCCTCGCCCAGCCGCCCGGTCATCAGCGCGCCGTCCTTGAACGGGAGCTGCCCCGAGACATGGAGCAACCCGCCCGCCTCTACCGCAGGCACATAGGCCGCGACGGGCGCCGCGGCTTCGGGGAGGGAAAGGCCGAGCTCGGCCAGCTTCGCATCGATCTGAGCAGTCATGGCCGCGGATCAACCACCCGCGGCGACGGGGGTCAAGCCCCCGCCCCGGCCCCCGTGGCGAAGCGCTGCGCGATCCAGTCCTGTGCCTCGCGCCAATCGTCGATCCGGGCGTGCGCATGGGGCGCCGCGGGCACCTTCGCCGCCAGCGCGGGCTCGGCGATCATGTGCAGCCGGTGGACCGCGGGCGCATGCGCGGCGACCGATTCGTGATGCACCGCGAGATCGTCGACGAACACTGCGACGGGCGACCCCATCGATTCGACCAGCCGCGCAACCGGCGGCCCCTTTGGCCCCTGGTTGCATTCGACGCGGTGCGCGATGCCGTGCGTGGCGAGTTGCGCGACGCGGTGCTCGCGGCAATGGTCACCCAGATTGGTGAGGACGACGATGTCCGCGACCTCGGCCAGCGCCGCCAGCGCCTCACGCGCGTGCGGCACCAGCGTCTGGCGCGCCATTTCGGCGGGGAAGAAACCGTCGAGCAGCGCCCACATCGCCTTGCCCTCGACCATGCTGCTGTCGGCGCGGCGGCGCATCGAGTTGGCGAAGTCGCTGCCGTCGAGCGCGAAATCGATGTCGTGCGCCTCGTCGAGCCACGACCCGAAATGGCGGACCATATGAAGCAGGACTTCGTCGCAATCGGTGATCAACAGGGGCTTCATCATCTCTCCAGCGCCGCGCGTGCGGCGACGAGTCGGGCGGGGGTCGTGCCGATCGCGTCGGCACAGGCGATCAGGTCAGGCTCGTAATTCTCGAGGAACGCCAAGGTTGCGGCGAGCAGCGCGGGATCGCCCGCCCCCGCGCGCAGCCCGGCGGGATCGAGCCCGGTCACGTCGAGCAGCCGCGCCGCGCGCGAGGGCTCGCCCAGCGTCCACACCAGCGCCTGCAGCGCGAGCGCCTCGGCATCGGCCGATCCATTTGTTTCGCGCGCCGCCATCGCCTAGGGAGTCCCCATTCTGATCAGGAAGCCAGCGCGTGACAAAAAGGGTGCTCGTTGTCGAGGACAACGAACTCAATCTCAAACTCTTCTGCGATCTGCTGCGCGCGCATGATTTCGCCGCCGAGCCCGTGCGCGACGGACGCGAGGCGGTGGCGAAGGCGCGCGACTTCGCGCCCGACCTGGTCGTGATGGACATCCAGATGCCGCATGTCAGCGGGCTGGACCTGATTCGCGAGATGAAGGGCGATTCGCGGCTGCGCGCGATCCCGATCATGGCGGTGACGGCCTATTCGGGCCGCGACGACGAGGAACGCATCCGCGCGGCAGGCGCGAATGCCTATGTCTCCAAGCCGATCTCGCTGGCGCGCTTCATGGACGAAGTCCGAGCGCTGGTGCCAGACAGCGCGCCAGCCCCCCAGGGCTGAGCGCTGCGGCACATCGCATCCCGCCGGGGCGGGAGGCGTGCTTACTTGATCTTCGCTTCCTTGAACTCGACATGCTTGCGCACGACGGGATCATATTTGCGGAACGAGAACTTCTCGGTCTGGGTGCGCGGATTCTTCTTCGTGACGTAGAAGAAACCCGTGTCCGCCGTGCTGACGAGCTTGATCTTGACAGTGGTCGGCTTGGCCATGACCCGAAACCCTTGAATCTTGAAAAGAAAGAGCGGCACGCGAAAGCGCACCGCTGACAGACGAGGGCCGATGGGCCAGTCCGCCGGAAAAGTCAAGGCGAAGACGCCCCGATCGAGGCGGTTCACGCGGCTTTAACGGCGATCCGCCACGATACTGCCAGCGGAGGAAGCCAGATGGAAGCGATCGTACCGGCCTTTCTCCTCGCGCTGCTGACGCAGATCGGCGATCGGCCCGCGCTGCTGACGGCGATTCTCGCCGATCGCTACGCCGCGCCGATTCGCGTCGCGATCGTGGCGGGGCTGGTGCATGCCGCGATTGCGCTGCTGGCCGCGCTGGGCGGCGCGGCGATCGGGCCGGGGCTCTCCCCGCACGCGGCAAGGCTGTTGCTCGGAGTTGCGCTGGTCATGGCCGGGATCGGCGGACTGTGGCCGAGCAAACCGCCGGCGGGGCTCGAAGCCTGGCGGAACGGCGCGGTGGTCGCGCCGCTGCTGGGGGCGTTGGTATCCGCGCTGGGCGACCGTGGGCCGTTCGTGACGCTGGCGCTGGCGGCCGGCGGGCTGCCCTGGTTCGCCGCCGCGGGGGCAACGCTGGGGGCATTTGCGGTGGCGCTGGTCGCGGCGGTGCTGGGCGAGCGGTGCTGGCAGGCACTGCCGCTGCGCCGGACGCGCGGAGTATTGGGCGTCGCGCTGCTCGGCACCGGCTTGTACCTTATGCTGGGCGCGCTTGGGCTCGCCTGACCGCGACCGAATGGCTGGGCCGATCATACTGATGGATAATTACGCATGGCGGGGGACGGACCCGAAACTATATCGGTACGTTGAGTGCTCGAACCGAAAACTGGAGGAACCCCCATGGCAGACACCAAGGCCGCACTTGCGACCCCCACCGACCTGAACCGCAACGACGTGAAAAGCGTCGCCGACGCCCTGAACAGCGCGCTGGCCGATTGCTTCACGCTGTACCTCAAGACCAAGAATTTCCACTGGCACGTGTCGGGGCCGCATTTCCGCGATTATCACCTGATGCTCGACGACCAGGCGACGCAGATCCTGGGCGTGACCGACGCGATCGCCGAGCGCGTGCGCAAGACCGGCAACACCACGCTGCGCTCGATCGGCGACATCGCGCGCCGCCAGACGATCAGCGACAATGATGCCGAATTCGTCTCGCCCGAGGCGATGCTCGCCGAACTGCGCGACGACAATCTCAAGCTCGTCGAGAGCTTCCGCACGGTCAAGGAAGCCTCCGAAGCGGCGGGCGACAACGCGACCAGCGGCATCGTCGACGAATGGACCGACCAGGCCGAAGAGCGCGCCTGGTTCCTGTTCGAAGCCAGCCGCAAGGGCTGACAGGCAAAACGGGCCGGCACCCGTGGGTGCCGGCCCGTCTGTCGTGGATTACTTGATCGCGGCGAGGTCCGCTTCGACCTTCTTAAGCATCTCGTCGGTGATCGCGCCTTCCGAATAGGGCTGTACCGCGCGCAGGCTCATCGCCTTGAACATGTCATAGGCCGGATGCGTCGACGTGCCCGGCAGGTCGGCGTCGAGCACGGCCTTTGCCTTCGGATCGGCGACCAGTTGCTCGATCGGCGTGTCGAGGTTGAACTTGGCGACAGCGGCGGCCGGAGTCGCGGGTGCGGCAGCGGCGGCAGGCGCGGTCTGGGCAGAGGCAGCGACCGGGGCGACACACACCAGCATAGCTGCGGTCAGGAATGCGAATTTCATGCGAGAGCGTCCTCTTCCGAACGCGGTGCGCATCCCGCACACCGCTATAGCGTAGTCTAGCGCCAACACGCTCCCAGCGCGAGAGGCTAACGCTTCGGCCCGAGCGTGAGCAGCCAGAGATCGGGCGGCGCGCCGAGCCGGAACGGCACCCCGCTGGTCCCCAGCCCGCCGGTGACGACGACGGTGCGTGCGGGCTCGGCGCGGATGCCGCAGCGATAGCGCGCGCCATAGCGCGAAACCTCGCTGATCGGGCCCCAGAAGGGCAGCACCCCCTGGCCGCAATGCGTGTGCCCGGCGAGGAGCAGCGCCGCATCGGCGGGCAGATCGGGGGCGATGTCGGGCGAATGGGTGAACAGCACCCGCGCGCCGCGCAGGCGGCGGACCGCGCGCATCGTCGCGGCGATATCGGCATGGCCGGTGAAATCGTCCCCCACGCCGCCCAGCGCGAGCGGCCCGCGGACGAGCGCACCGTTTTCCACCACTGCGATTCGCGCGCGGGCCAGTTCCGCCCGCACCGCCGCCGCGCCGGTCCAGTGATCATGGTTGCCGAGCACCGCAACCACCCCGAGAGGTGCGCGCAGCCCCGCGAGCGGCGCGACCATCGGCGCGCCGATCCGGGCTGCGCTGTCGGGCACATGGCCGGAGACGAAGTCGCCGGCGATGACGACGAGATCGGGGCGCAGTGCATTCACCTGCGCGACGATCCGCGCCAGCCGCGCGGGCCCCATCGCGGCGGTGCCGATATGGATGTCGCTGAGCAGCACGACGCGCACCGGCGCCGCGCCCGCGGGCCAGCGATCGAGCCCGATTTCGGCGACGCGCACCACGGGATCGCGCCGCGCCTCGGCGAAAGCATAGGCGGCCAGCGCGACGCCGGCGAGCAGGAGGGCGAGCAGGGCAAGCACGGCTTTGCGCATCGCCCGTGCGTAGCGCACCGTACGGGCTGGCGGAACCAGCGGGGTGCGCCCATCTTTAGACACGCGATGCGCGGCTTTTCCGATCTCCTCGACGCCCTGGTCTATATGCGCTCGCGCAACGCCAAGCTGCGGCTGATCGGCGACTATCTGGCCGCCACGCCCGATCCCGATCGCGGATGGGCGATGGCGGCGCTGACCGGCGGGCTCGACTTGCCCGCGATCAAGCCCGCGATGCTCCGCGCGCTGGTCGAGGCGCGAGTCGATCCGGTGCTTTATGGCCTCAGCCGCGACTTCGTCGGCGATTCGGCGGAGACGATCGCGCTGCTCTGGCCCGCGCCCGCGACACCCCCGGCGGAGGCCGCGCCGCTGACGCTGTCGGATGTCGTCGCCACGCTGGGCGCGCTGTCGCGCTCCGATGCGCCCGCGGTGCTGGCGGCGATGCTCGACCGGCTCGATGCCGACGAACGCTATGCGCTGCTCAAGCTGGCGACCGGCGCGCTGCGGATCGGCGTGTCGGCGCGGCTGGCCAAGACCGCGCTGGCGCAGGCGTTCGGGCTCGACGTCGATGCGGTGGAGGAAGTGTGGCACGGGCTCGCCCCGCCCTATGCGCCGCTATTCGACTGGGCCGAGGGGCGCGGGACCCAGCCGACCGCGGCCAACGTGCCGGTCTTCCGCCCGTTCATGCTCGCGCACCCGCTCGAGGTCGATTCGGTCAGCCTCGACGATTATGCCGCCGAGTGGAAATGGGACGGCATCCGCGTCCAGATCGTCCATGTCGCGGGCGAGACTCGGCTCTACAGCCGCGCGGGCGACGACATCACCCCCAGCTTCCCCGAAGTCGCGGCGGCGTTTCGCACGCCCGGCGTGCTCGACGGCGAACTGCTGGTGAAGGGGACAGCCCAGGGCGGCGAAGGCGGCGCGGCGAGCTTCAATGCGCTGCAACAGCGGCTGGGGCGCAAGATCGTGTCGACCAAGACGCGCGCGGAATTTCCGGCATTCGTACGGCTCTACGACATCTTGTTCGAGGGCGCCGAGGACCTGCGCGCTTTGCCCTGGCACGCGCGGCGGGCGCGGCTGGAGGGGTTTGCGGGCGGGCTCGACTCGGAGCGATTCGACGTGTCGGCAGTGATCGACGCGCCCGATTTCGCGGCGCTGGAGGAAATCCGCGCGGGTGCGCGCGACGCCGCGATCGAGGGGGTGATGCTCAAGCGCCGCGATTCGCCCTATGTCGCGGGGCGCCGCGTCGGGCTGTGGTACAAATGGAAGCGCGATCCGCTCAACGCCGATTGCGTGCTGATGTACGCCCAGCGGGGGAGCGGCAAGCGCAGCAGCTTCTATTCGGACTTCACCTTCGGCGCCTGGACCCCCGAGGGCGAGTTGCTGCCAGTGGGCAAGGCCTATTTCGGGTTCACCGACGAGGAGCTGAAAGGGCTCGACCGATTCGTCCGCACGCATACGATGGCGCGATTCGGGCCGGTGCGCGAAGTCGAGAAGACGCTGGTGCTCGAAGTGGCGTTCGATTCGATCCACGAATCGAAGCGGCACAAATCGGGGCTGGCGATGCGCTTTCCCCGGATCAGCCGGATTCGCACCGACAAGCCGGCGGAAGAGGCGGATACGGTCGCGGGGCTGCGGCGGCTGGTGACGTGAGGGGGGCGCGGCGTTAGGGAACCGCGATGGTACAGCCCTGGGTCCCCGCCGCAATGATGATCGCGTCCGGGTCGATCCACGCGGTGGTCAACGCCATCCTCAAAGGCGGCAAGGACAAGATGGCGGGCCGCGCGACGATCGACGGGTCGAGCGCGATCCTGCTGCTGCCCGCGACGCTGCTGGTCCCGCTGCCCGAAGGCGCCTGGGGCTGGCTGGCGGGGTCCGCCGTCCTGCATTGCGTCTATCTCTACGCGATGGTGCGGGCGTTCGAGCATGGCGACTTTTCGGCAGCCTATCCGATCCTGCGCGGCACCGCGCCGGTCGTCACGGCGGCGCTGGCGATCGGGCTGTTCGGCGAGAGCGCGAGTGTCCGCACGCTCGCCGGAATCGGGCTGATCGGGGCTGCGATCTTCGCGATGGCGATGGGGCAGCATATCGGCCGCGCGGGGCTCCGCTGGGCGTTGCTGACCGGAGTGACGATCGCCTGTTACACGCTGATCGATGCCCAGGGGGTGCGCGCGGCGCCGACACCGGCGAGCTTTATCGTGTGGATGTTCGTGCTGATGGGCATGTTGACGGTGGCGATGTTCGGAGTCGTGTCGCGCGGCACGATCTTTGTCTCCGCACGGCGGCAATGGCGATTCGGAGTGGTCGCGGGCGCGTTGTCGATCGTCACCTATGGGCTGGCGCTGAGCGCGTTCGCAATGGGGCCGACCGCGCCGCTGGCGGCTTTGCGCGAGACGGGCATGGTCACGGCGCTGGCGATCGCGACGCTGTTCCTGGGCGAGCGGGTTACGGCGACGCGGCTGATCGGCGTGACCGGGATACTGGCCGGCGCGGTCGTGATCCTGACGCGGTAGGCGGCTTCGGCGGTAGCGCTCGCTCCCGGCGCGATGCAGGGGAACCGCATAGGATAGAACCCATTGTCATCCTGACGAAAGTCAGGATCCATTCGTGGCTCGGTCTGCGTTTTTCTTCCAGCGAAGTGGCTGAATGGATCCCAGCCTGCGCTGGGATGACGAAATCCATGTATGGCGTCGCCGCCCCCCAACCGCCCAAAGCAAAGGGGCCAGGCGTTGCCGCCCGGCCCCCTTTATTCGGTTCGCTGACAGCGAAGCTCAGCTCATCGGCGTGAGGTTCACCGCTGCGTATTTGCCGCGACGATCGACTTCGAGTTCGAACTCGAGGCGGTCGCCTTCGTTGAGGGTCGGCATCCCGGCGCGTTCGACGGCCGAGATGTGGACGAAGGCATCGGGCTGTCCGTCGTCGCGCTGGATGAAGCCGAAGCCCTTCATCGCGTTGAAGAACTTGACCGTGCCGGTCGCCTTCTCACCCGTCAGCTGACGCTGCGGGCCACCGGCGCCACCGCCGGCGGCGCCACGGGGCGCACCCGGAGCGGCGTCGCGATCGCGCGGCGGACCACGGTCTTCGACCGGAAGCGGCTCGCCGTCGATCTTCAGCTCGGTCGCCGAGATGCGACCGCCGCGATCGACGAGCGTGAAGCCCATCGGCTGGCCTTCGGCCAGGCCTGTCAGGCCCGCCTGCTCGACTGCGGAAATGTGCACGAACACATCCTCGCCGCCGTCATCGCGAACGACGAAGCCGAAGCCCTTTTGCGCGTTGAAGAATTTTACGACACCCGTCGCTTCGCCGACCACCTGCGGGGGCATGCCGCGGCCACCGCCGCCGCCGCCGCCACCGAAGCCGCCACCACCGCCGCCGCCGAAGCCGCCGCCACCGCCGCTGCGGAAACCACCGCCGCCGCCGCCATAGCCGCCGCCACCACCGCCGCCACCGAAGCGATCACCGCCGCCGAAGCCGCCGCGATCACCAAAGCCGCCACCGCCGCCATAGCTGCTGTCGTCGCCACCAAAACCATCGCGCTTGTCTCTGCCGCGCCCGCCGCGATCACCACGGCGCCCTCGATCAAAACTCATGCCCTGTTCGTCTTCCGTTCGCCCCTTGACCTCAACCAAAACCCAAGCGTCGGACGAAAAACGCAGGTGTTCGGGCACTAAAAAAAGTGCCACGGGAATCAGCCATAGCCCAAAACCGGACAGGGCGCGAACGAAATTCGTCTTGATTGCGGCAATTGCAGCCGAAAAGCGTCGCTTGCGTCCAAAACGCCACACGGGCAGAGAAGCAGGCCATGGACGCTATCCTCGCACTCATCGCCAGCCCCGCCGCCTGGGCCGCGCTCGTCACTCTGATCGTGATGGAGGTGGTGCTCGGAATCGACAATCTGATCTTTATTTCAATCCTGTCGAACAAGCTCCCCCCCGAACAACGCGTGAAGGCGCGGCGAATCGGCATTGGCCTGGCACTGATCATGCGCCTTGCGCTGCTGACGATGATCGCCTGGATCGTCGGGCTGGTGCATCCGGTATTCGACCTGGGGATCGTCGGGCCGGTGGGATCGCATGGCGAGCCCTCGTTCGAGACGGCCTTTTCGTGGCGCGACCTGATCCTGATCGGCGGCGGGCTGTTCCTGGTGTGGAAGGCGACCAAGGAAATCCATCACTCGGTCGACGTGCACGACAGCGATTCGCTGCTCGACAAAAAGCATGTCGCGTCGATCACCTTCACGGCAGCGATCGTCCAGATCCTGATGCTCGACATCGTCTTCTCGATCGATTCGATCCTGACCGCGGTCGGCATGACCGAGCATGTCGAGATCATGTACGTCGCGGTCATCGTCGCAGTCGGCGTGATGCTGCTGGCGGCGACGCCGCTCGCCAATTTCATCAACGGCAACCCGACGGTGGTGATGCTCGCGCTCGGCTTCCTGCTGATGATCGGGATGGTGCTGATCGCCGAGGGCTTTGGCGCGCATGTCCCCAAGGGGTATATCTACACCGCGATGGCGTTTTCGGGCGCAGTCGAGGCACTCAACATCTGGTCGCGGCGATCGCGCGAGCGCAAGGCGGCGGCCAGCCCCAACCCGCCTGCTCCCCCCACGCCGACGACGCACTGACCCGATTGCCGCCACCCGCGACCCATTGAGATAGCGGGCGAAGGCGTCTAGGCGGAAGCGATGACCGTGTACTTCCATGAAGAGGACCTGCCCGAGGGCGTATTCGCCCCCGGCGCATCGATCGCCGTCGATACCGAGACGATGGGGCTCATCACCCCGCGCGACCGGCTGTGCGTCGTCCAGCTTTCCGATGGCTCGGGGGACGAGCATCTGGTCCGCTTCGGATCGCATTCCGCCTATGACGCGCCGAATCTCCGCGCGGTGCTGAGCGATCCCGAGCGGCTCAAACTCTATCATTTCGCGCGATTCGATCTTGCCGCGATCCGCTTCTACCTCGGCGTGATCGCGGCGCCGGTCTATTGCACCAAGATCGCGTCGCGGCTGGTGCGCACCTATACCGATCGCCACGGGTTGAAGGACCTGGCGCGCGAGCTGGTCGGTGCCGAGATCTCGAAGCAGCAGCAATCCTCGGACTGGGGCGGCCCCGATCTTTCGGACGCGCAAAAGGATTATGCCGCGTCGGACGTCCGCTATCTTCATGCGATGAAAGTGGAACTCGACAAGCGTCTCGAGCGTGAAGGGCGCATGCCGCTCGCCGAAGCCTGTTTCGATTTCCTGCCCTGGCGCGCCGAGCTCGATCTGGCCGGCTGGCCGGACACGGACATTTTTGCGCATATCTGACGCGATGCGCAGCGCCCCCCGCCTCGAACGCCGCGAAGGGGCGCTCCATGTCTGAAGTCGCAGCCCGGCTCCGGTCGCAGAAGCGCGGATGGGCGCATCCCGGCAGCAGCCACGATCGGCTGGTGCGGCTGGCGCTGATCGCGCTGCCGCTCGGCATCGGCGTCCTCGCAGCGTTCCTGGTGATCGCCCCGCTGATGATGGGCGGCGATGTCAGCTTCGTGCTCGACAAGAACAAGGTCGAGATCGCCAAGGAGCGGCTGCGGCTCGAGACCGCCGAATATCGCGGCACCGATGCCAAGGGCCAGCAGTTCAACCTCCATGCCGGTTCGGCCGTGCAGCGCAGCTCAGCCGAGCCGATCGTCCAGCTCAACGAACTGACCGCCGAAATCCGCCTGCCCGAGGGGCCCGCCTCGCTGACCGCCGATCGCGGCCATTACGACCTGAACAGCGAGCAGGTGTCGGTCGACGGCCCACTCCGTTTCAAGACGGCGGATGGCTATACACTCAACACCAACGACGCGACGGTCGACCTCAAGACGCGAAAGCTCGCCAGCGGGGGCGCAGTGACGGGCGATACCCCGACAGGCGTGTTCAGCGCGGACAAGCTGACTGCCGACCTGGAAGCGCGGACCATCTCACTAGATGGTAATGCGCGCTTGCGGATAATCCCCAAGCGCGCAAATAGGCGCTGATGACTCGCGGCCTCGCCCCCCTCGCCCTTGCGCTCCCGCTGACGCTCGCTGCGTCGGTGCCGGCATTCGCGCAGACTCGCCACGATTCGTCGGCGCCGATCGACTTCGCGTCGGACCATATCGAGCTTCAGGATCGCAACAATCGCGTGCTGCTGACCGGCAATGTGCGAATCACCCAGGCCGAGATGATCCTGACCGCGGCGCGGATGACGGTGAGCTATACCGGCCAGGTGACCGAGGGTTCGCCCCAGGTCTCGCGGCTCGACGCCGCCGGGGGGGTCACGGTGTCGCGCCCGGACCAGACCGCCAGTTCGCAATATGCCGTCTATGACCTAAACCGCCGCGTGATCACGATGGTCGGCGGCGTCACGCTGCGCCAGCCCTCGGGCAATGTCTCGGGCGGGCGGCTGTCGATCGACCTCGATTCGGGGCGCGCGACGATCGACGGATCGGGAACCGGCGGCGGCGCACCGGGCACGCAGAGCCAGGGCGGGCGCGTCACCGGGCGATTCTCGGTGCCCAAGCGCCAGGGGCAGTAATCGGTCGCAAGCAACCGCATGCCGCACAACGCTTCCCTGGGCGGTAGACTTACTGCGAAATCTAATTCATGCAGGAATCCTGCCAAACCCGGTATCCGTAAGGGCGCGGTACCAGTCGCCAGTCCATCAGGGGCGCTGAAATGAACGACGTCGCCACGCTCGAAACCCCGATAGCCGATCCGGCCCCCTTGCCCGACAAGGGGCTGGCGGTCGTTTCGATCGCCAAATCCTATGACAAGCGCGTGGTGCTCACCGATGTGTCGGTGTCGGTCGGTCGCGGCGAAGTGATCGGGCTGCTCGGCCCCAACGGCGCGGGCAAGACGACGTGCTTCTATTCGGTGATGGGCCTCGTAAAGCCCGATTCGGGCCGGATCATGCTGGACGGCGAGGATATCACCAAGCTGCCCATGTACCGCCGCGCGATCCTGGGGCTGGGCTATCTGCCGCAGGAAACCTCGATCTTTCGCGGGCTGAGCGTCGAGAAGAATATCCTCGCGGTGCTGGAACTCAGCGAGCCCGACAAGGATGCGCGCCAGCACCGACTCGACAAGCTGCTCGACGAATTCGGGCTGACCCGGCTGCGCGCGGCCCCGGCCATGGCGCTGTCGGGCGGCGAGCGCCGCCGCGCGGAGATTGCGCGCGCGCTGGCCGCGGACCCGACGATCATGCTGCTCGACGAGCCGTTCGCGGGGATCGACCCGATCTCAATCGCCGACATTCGCGACCTGATCGGCGAGTTGAAGAATCGCGGAATCGGCGTGCTGATCACCGACCATAATGTCCGCGAGACGCTCGACATCGTGAACCGCGGCTACATCATCTATGACGGGCGCGTGCTGTTCGCCGGCTCGCCCGACGACCTCGTCCGCGACGAGAATGTCCGCCGGCTGTATCTGGGCGAGAGCTTCGCGCTGTGAGGATAGTTTCCGGTTTCGGCGCCGGCCCGCTCCCCCGCCCGGCCACCCAACGGCAGTATCTTGCGGGTGGCCGGGCGGGGGAGCGGGCCGGCGCCGCCACAGAATAATATGAGCCTCGCGCCTCGCCTCGACCTGCGGCAGTCGCAATCGCTGGTCATGACGCCGCAGCTCCAGCAGGCGATCAAGCTGCTGGCGCTCTCCAATCTCGAGATCGAGACCTTCATCGCGGAGGAGATCGAGAAGAACCCGCTGCTCGACGCGCAGAGCGGCACCGCCGAGGATGCGCCCGAGCCGCCGAGTGAGCCCGCCGAGCCCGACTTTGCCGCCCCGCGCGACGGGCCCGCCGATGCCGGAGAATTGATCGCGGGCGGTGCCGAGGCATCGGGCGAGGCGTCGCTCGACGTCGATTTCGCCGCCGAGAGCTTCCACCACGACAGCGCATCGGACAGCATCGGCGGGCTCGACGGCAGCCTGGGGCTGAGCGGGACGGGCAGCGGCGGATCAGAGGACGGGCCCGACTTCGACAATTTCGGCAGCGCCGCGCTGAGCCTCGCCGACCATCTGCTCGCGCAGGCGGGGGCGAGCGTCGCAGGCCCCGACCTGTTCATCGCCGCGCACCTGATCGACCAGATCGACGAGTGCGGCTATCTCACCGCGCCGCTGCTCGATATCGCCAACCGGCTGGGCGTGCCGCTGGCGCGAGTGGAGGCGGTGCTAGGGGTGGTCCAGACCTTCGACCCCACCGGCGTCGGCGCGCGCAGCCTGTCCGAATGCCTCGCGCTCCAGGCGAAGGAAGCCGATCGCTACGATCCGTGCATGGCGCGGCTGCTCGACAATCTCGATCTGGTCGCGCGCGGCGACATGGCGCGGCTGAAGCGGCTGTGCGACGTCGATGACGAGGACCTGGCGGACATGATCCGCGAGCTGCGCAATTATGACCCGAAACCCGGATGCCGCTATGGCGGCGAGCCGACGATGACGGTGGTGCCCGACATCTTCGTCGCGCGGCGCGGCAATGGCTGGGCCGTCGAAATCAACGCCGCCACCCTGCCCCGGCTGCTCGTCAACCGGGCCTATTATGCCGAAGTCTCGTCGGGGCCGCAGGACAAGACCAGCAAGGCATGGCTGTCCGACATGCTCGCCAGCGCGAACTGGCTGGTCAAGGCACTCGACCAGCGCCAGCGCACGATCATCAAGGTCGCGAGCGAGATCGTGAAGCAGCAGGAAGCGTTCTTCCTGAAGGGGGTCGCGCATCTGAAGCCGATGACGCTGCGCCAGATCGCCGACGCGATCGAGATGCACGAATCGACCGTGAGCCGCGTGACGAGCAACAAATATCTGAGCTGCGCGCGCGGGCTGTATGAGCTCAAATATTTCTTCACGAGCGCGATCCAGTCGTCGGACGGCGGCGACGCGGTGTCGGCGGAGGCGGTGAAGAGCGCGATCCGCGCGCTGATCGCCGCCGAGGACCCGAAGAAGATCCTGTCCGACGACACTTTGGTCGAACTGCTCAACGCCAAGGGCTTTGACATCGCGCGGCGGACGGTGGCGAAATATCGCGAGGCGCTGGGGATCGGCAGCTCGGTCCAGCGGCGGCGGCAAAAGGCGCTGGAGGGGACGGGCTGAGGCGGCGGGCGTTCGCGCGCCTTATACTTCCGTCACCCTGAACTTGTTTCAGGGTCCAACCCTCCACGGGCAATGCGGTAGCCTGTTGCACAATGGATGCTGAAACAAGTTCAGCATGACGGTATAGAAAAGCGCGACCGATTTTCATCCGATTTTCTGCCCGAGCGCATCTAACAACTACCTTGACTCTATTCCTATTTTTTAGGCCAACGCCATTCCTAGGGCGCGAGCATCTATTCCCTCAATCATCCTCGTCCTCGAACCCCGACAGCTCCAGCGCGCGTGCCTTGATCTGGTGGAGGCCGCACCAATGGACCAGCGCGTCCTCGCGGCCATGCGTCACCCATACTTCCTTCGGCGCGATTTCGCGGATCGTGGACGTCAGTTCGTCCCAATCGGCGTGGTCGGACAGGATCAGCGGCAGTTCGACATTGCGCTGCCGGGCGCGCTGGCGGACGCGCATCCAGCCGCTGGCCATTGCGGTCACCGGATCGGGCAGCCGCCGCGACCAGCGATCGTTGAGCGCGCCCGGCGGGCACAGGATCACCCGCCCCTGCAGCTCGGCCTTCGCCGCGCCCGCAACAGGGCGCAGCTCGCCCAAATCAACGCCATGCTCGACATAGAGGTCGCACAGCCGCTGGAGCGCGCCGTGGAGATAGATCGGATCGTCGAACCCCATCACGCGCAATTCGCGGATCACGCGCTGCGCCTTGCCCAGCGCATAGGCGCCGACGAGCACGCACCGCGTCGGATCGGCGCGAAGCCGGACCAGCAGCTTGTCGAGTTCGTCCTGCGTCTCGGGATGGCGGAACACGGGGAGCCCGAACGTCGCCTCGGTGACGAACACGTCGCACGGCACCGGCTGAAACCGCGCACAGGTCGGGTCCTCGCGGCGCTTGTAATCACCCGACACCACGATCCGCTCGCCGCGATGGTCGAGCACGATCTGCGCCGAGCCCAGCACATGGCCGGCGGGGACGAAGCCGATATCCACCTCGCCCATCCGCAGCGTCTCGCCATAGGCGACCGCATGCCCGGCCTGCGCGCCATAGCGGCACTCCATGATCGCCAGCGTCTCGGGCGTTGCCCAGACTTCGCCATGCCCGCCGCGCGCGTGATCGGCATGGCCATGCGTGACGAGCGCCCGCGCCACCGGTGCGCTGGGATCGACCCATGCATCCGCCGACGGGATGTAAATGCCCGTGGGGCGCGGCTCGATCCAGTCTCCCAATCGCATCGCCGCAATATGGGTGGCGCGGGCACATGGTTCCACTGGGGATCGAAAACCGTTCCGGCTTCGTTGGTTACGCGATACGAACAGCGAAGAGGTGGACCATGGATCTTTCAAGCATGCAGGGACTGATCGTGGTGGTCGGGCCGATCCTGCTGGCGATCGCGATTGCCTGGGCGATGCTGCACAACCGCGGATCGAAGCGCGACATTGCGCGGACCGAGGCGGCGACGCGCGAGCGATACGACCAGCAGGAGCGCGACGACAAGGGCAACGAGAACGGCCGGCCCTCGTAACCACGGCGGAGGTCGCTAGATAGGGGCGTGACGTCCGCGACTCTTCCCTTACCCTTGACCGACTGGTTCGCCACGCGCGGATGGGCGCCGCGGCGGCACCAGCTGGAGATGCTTGCCGCCGCGCGCGCAGGGCGCCATGCGCTGCTGGTCGCCCCCACCGGCGCGGGCAAGACGCTGGCCGGCTTCCTGCCGACGCTGACCGAACTGGTCGAGGCGCCTGCCGAGGGGCTCCACACGCTATATATCTCGCCGCTCAAGGCGCTGGCGGTCGATGTGCAGCGCAACCTGCTCGCCCCGATCGATGAAATGGGGCTCGACATCCGCGTCGAGACGCGCACCGGCGACACCCCGCACGAGCGCAAGGTCCGCCAGCGGGCGCGCCCGCCGCAGATCCTGCTCACCACCCCCGAATCGCTCAGCCTGTTGCTGTCCTATCCCGACAGCCTGACGATGCTCGCCGGGCTGAAGACCGTGGTAATCGACGAAGTCCATGCCTTCGCCACCGGCAAGCGCGGCGACCTGCTCGCGCTCGCGCTCGCCCGGCTCCAGCGCCTGTCGCCCGGGCTGCGCCGCGTCGCGCTGTCGGCGACGGTCGCGGACCCCGATGGCTATCGTGCCTGGCTCGCGCCCTATGGCGATATCGATCAGGTGACGCTGGTGCAGGGCGAGCCCGGCGCGAAGCCCGACATTGCGATCCTGCTGCCCGAGGGGCGCGTCCCCTGGGCCGGGCATTCGGGCACCTATGCGATCCCGCAGGTGATGGCGGAGATCGAGACGCACAAGACGACGATCATTTTCTGCAACACGCGGGGGCTGGCCGAGCTGATCTTCCAGCAATTGTGGAAGGTCAACGAGTTGAAGCTGCCGATCGGCGTGCATCACGGCAGCCTGAGCCTCGAGGCGCGGCAGCGCGCCGAGCAGGCGATGGCCGACGGCAGGCTGCGCGCACTGGTCGCCACCGCCAGCCTCGACCTGGGGGTCGATTGGGGCGATGTCGATTGCGTGATCCAGATGGGGGCGCCCAAGGGGTCGTCGCGACTGCTCCAGCGGATCGGGCGCGCCAATCATCGGCTGGACGAGTCGAGCGAGGCGGTGCTCGTCCCCGGCAACCGTTTCGAATATCTGGAGGCGCGCGCCGCGCTCGACGCGGTCGAGGCCGGCGAGCTCGACCCCGACGTCTTTCGCCCCGGCACGCTCGACGTGCTGGCGCAGCATCTGATGGCCTGCGCCTGCGCGGAGCCGTTCGACGGCGGCGATATGCTGCACGAAATCCGTGCAGCATTGCCCTATTCGGCGCTGCCCGCCGAGACCTTCGAAAGCGTGCTCCAGTTCATCCAGGACGGCGGCTACGCGCTTCGCGCCTATGACAAGTTCAAGCGGCTGACGCGCGGCGGTGACGGGCTGTGGCGCGTGACATTGCCCGCCTTCGTCGCGCAGCATCGGCTCAACGCAGGGATCATCGTCGAGGCGCCGATGCTCGAGGTGCGCTTTCGCAACGGGCGACGGCTGGGCAAGATCGAGGAAGGTTTCGGCAATTCGTTGTCGCCGGGCGACACTTTTTTCTTCGCGGGGCTGGCGCTCGAGGTCGAGCGCGTCGAGCAGACCGACCTGATCGTCCGCGCGACCGCCAAACAGGCACGGTTCGTGTCCTATATGGGCGCGCGGCTGGCGATCACCGCGACGCTGGCACAGCGCGTCCGTACCTTCCTCCACGACCGCAGCCAGTGGCGGCGCTTCCCCGACGATGTCCGCGAATGGCTGGAGGTGCAGGAAGCACGCTCGGCGCTCCCCGCGCCGGGGCAGTTGCTGGTCGAGACCTTCCCGCATGAGGGGCGGCACCATATGGTCGCGTACAGCTTCGAGGGGTGGAACGCGCACCAGTCGCTGGGCATGCTGATCACCCGCCGGATGGAGGCACTGGGGCTCAAGCCGCTGGGCTTCGTCGCCAACGACTATGCGCTCGCAGTCTATGGCCTTGAGAAGATCGAGGACCCTGCCGCGCTCTTCTCCCCCGATATCCTCGAACATGAGTTCGTCGACTGGGTGCAGGGATCGGCGCTGCTCAAGCGCGCGTTTCGCGAAGTGGCGATCATCGGCGGGCTCGTCGAGCGCCAGCACCCCGGCAAGAAGAAGAGCGGACGCCAGGTCACTTTCTCGACCGACCTCATCTATGACGTGCTGCGCAAATATGAGCCCGACCATCTGTTGATGCGCGCGGCGTGGCAGGATGCGCGCGCGCGGATGACCGATGTCGGGCGGCTCGCGCATCTGCTCGACACCGCCGCCGAGACGATGCTGCATGTCGACTTGCAGCGGGTAA
This sequence comes from Sphingomonas hengshuiensis, assembly GCF_000935025.1. Classification (NCBI taxonomy): domain Bacteria; kingdom Pseudomonadati; phylum Pseudomonadota; class Alphaproteobacteria; order Sphingomonadales; family Sphingomonadaceae; genus Sphingomonas; species Sphingomonas hengshuiensis. The sequence continues at coordinate 399,374 of NZ_CP010836.1, read as the reverse complement.
GTCCGCTGGCAGTACCCGTGCTGATCATGATCGGTCGCGAAACGGTTGCGCAAAGCAGCGCCGAAGACGCGTTGCTGATGGAGGCCGAGACGATTGCCGCAGAGGCGATGCGCGTCGACTGAACCTAGGTATTTTTGCACGATTGCTGCGCAATAAGTGCGGGTATAGACTTGCGGCTATGCTTGGAGTCTTTCGCCCGCTGATGCTGCTGCTCGCGTCGCTCGGCGCGAACGGCGATGTGCAGGGGCCGCAGGGTCCCGACCCGATTGTCGCCGATCCGCCGGTCGATGCGACGCTGCTGACGCTCGGCGCAATCGATACACGGCTGACCGTGCCTGTCGCGGTGGGGCTGCGCGGCCCCTATCCCTTCATCATCGATACCGGCGCCGAACGCACCGTGGTCTCGCGCCAGCTCGCCAGCGTGCTGGGGCTGGCGCCGGGGGGATCGGTGTCGCTGACCTCGATGACCGGCACGTCGCGCGTCGACACGGTGATCGTCCCCGATCTTTCGATCCAGTCGATCGGACAGCTCCACACGGTGATCGCACCGTCGCTCGACGCGCGCAATCTCGGCGCGGCCGGGCTGCTCGGGATCGACACGCTGCGCAACCACCAGGTCAGCATCGATTTCGAACATGGCACGATGGCGGTGCGCCCCAGCCAGCGGCGCGTCCGCGCAACGCACCGCGACCGCGACGAAATCGTCGTGACCGCGAAGAGCGTGTTCGGCCAGTTGATCGTCACCGACGCCTATTACGGCCAGACGCGGGTCCAGGTCGTGCTCGACACCGGATCGCAGGTGACGATGGGCAATGCGATGCTGCGCAAGCGGATCGGGCGGGCCGCCGGGGCGGGCGTGCCGATCCAGTTGACCAGCGTCACGGGCGAGACCGCGGTCGCCGATTATGTCCAGGTTCCCGCCATCCGGATCGGCGGGGTGGTGTTCGATTCGCTGCCGGTCGCCTTTGCCGAAGTGCGCCCCTTCGAGCGCTTCGGGCTCACCCGGCGCCCCGCGCTGCTGCTCGGCATGGACGCGCTGCGCAGCTTCCGGCGCGTCGATATCGATTTCCCCAATCGCGAGGTCCGCTTCCTGTTGCCGCGCGACACCCCCGTCGCGTCGAAGGATTTTTCGTCGCCACTGATTTCCAGCGGACCGGCCCGCGCAACCCGCTGAGCCCGCAATCCTTCGCCCGCAATCCTTCGGTTGACTTGGCCGCCGAGCATTGCTTGAGCCGCTGTATGACAAGTCTCTCGCGCGACACGCTCTCCGCCCTGCCCGCAACGATCGTCCGCCCCGGCCACGATCCGGCGGCGATCCGGACCGGCGTGGTGCATTTCGGGCCCGGCGCCTTCCACCGCGCGCATCAGGCGGCGGTGTTCGACCGCGTGCTCGATCAGGATCCGCGCTGGGGAATCGCCGCGGTCTCGCTGCGCAGTGGCACGACCACCGACGCGCTCAAGCGGCAGGACGGGCTCTACACGCTCGCGGTGATCGATCGCGAGCCGTCGATGCGGATCATCGCGGCGCATTCGGACACGGTCGGCCCAGGCGAAGGCGCGCGGCTGCGGGCGCTGCTCGCGGACCCTGCGGTGCGGATCGCGACCAGCACGGTCACCGAAAAGGGCTATTGCCTGCGTAGCGACGGCAGCCTCGATTTCGATCACAAGGACATCGCGCACGACCTGGCCCGCCCCGCCGAGCCGGCCAGCGTCATCGGCTGGATCGTCACCGGGCTCGCCGCGCGCCACGCCGCGGGCGCCGCGCCCTTCGCGATGCTGTGCTGCGACAACATGACCGGCAATGGCGGCAAGCTCCGCGCCGCCTGCGCAGCCTTTGCGCGCGAACTCGATCCGGCGCTGGCGGGGTGGATCGAGGCCGAAGTCGCCTTCCCCGATTCGATGGTCGATTCGATCACCCCGGCAAGCGATGCGGCGTTCCTCGCCAAGGTCCGCCACGAACTGGGCGTGAGCGACGAGGCCGCGGTCCAGCGCGAATCCTTCACCCAATGGGTGCTCCAGCGGTTCGACATGGCGGATGGCCCCGATCTCGCGGCTGCGGGCGTGACGCTGACCGACGATGTCCGCGGCTATGAACAGGCCAAGCTGCGCATCCTCAACGGCGCGCATTCGTCGCTCGCCTATATCGGGCTCGCGCGCGGGCTGGAGACGGTGTTCGAGGCGATGTCCGATCCCGCGCTCGAACATTTCGTGTCGCGGCTGATGCATTACGATATCGCCGCCTCGCTCAAGCCGGTCGAGGGGCTCGACGTGGCCGGCTATGCCGATGCGGTGCTCGACCGTTTCCGCAACCCGGAGATCCGCCACCTGCTGAGCCAGATCGCGTGGGACGGGTCGCAGAAGCTGCCCTATCGCCTGCTCGACACGGTGCAGGACGCGCTCGACGCCGGGCGCAGCGTCGAGCGGCTGGCGGTGCCGGTCGCGGCGTGGATGGCGTTCGTGCGGCGCAAGGCGCAGGCGGGCGAGACGATCACCGATCCACTGGCCGACACGCTGGCACAGGCGGCAACGGGTAGCGACGTCGCGACCGCGATGCTGGCGCTGCGCCAGGTCTTCCCCGAACGCCTCGCCACCGATCCCCGCTTCCGCCACGCAGTGGTCGAGGCGCTGGTCGCGTTCCTCGACGGCGATATCGAGCCGTTGCTCGCGCGGTAAGGCTGCGACTGCTTCGCAATGGCAGCCGCTAACGATTGGCAATAGCGGACCGTGGGCCGCGCCTCAGAGCGCGGTCGGCACGCCCTCGCGCAGCACATGGCTGCACAATTGCGCCTGCGGGGTGTCGTCGCCCTCCAGCGCCGCGACCGTGACCCAGCCCTGTGCGCGCAGCGCCGCGCCGGTCTCCGCGGGCGTGCCGAACGGCAGGAACAGCCGCGTGCGCTCGGTCGCGCCGAGCCCGGCGTCGAGGATCGGATCGGCGAACAGCGAGAAGCCGACGGCGCGCTCCTCCTGCCCCGCTTCGTGGAGCACGGCATAGGTGCCGCCGCGCCCGATCTCGCTGCGCACGCCCTGCGCGAAGATCGAGAAGCCGAGCCAGCTTTGATATTCGAAGCCGTGCCGCTCGGTCGGGTCGAGCGTCAGCGCCGCCTGGCCATCGATGCTGGCGGCGATCTCCGCGAGCCCGTCGAGCCGACTCGCCAGTGCCTTGCCCGCGTCGAACGCGCGCAGCCGCGCCATCGCGGCATCGAACGGTCCCGCCGCCTCGATCAGCGGTAGATAATGCGAATCGATAGCGGCCACACCGCCGGCGTCCTTGGCGTCCAGCCGATCGCGCAGCGCCGCCAGCGTGTCGGGGGCAAGGCTGTCCCCCGCGAGCGTCTCGACCAGGTCGGGCAACGTGAAGTCGATCGACAGGCCGGTCACGCCCGCCGCCTGCAACGCCTCGATCGCGACGCGCACGATCTCGGTCGCCGCCGCGACGGTATCGAGCCCGATCAGCTCGCACCCGATCTGGCGCATCGATCGCTCGGGATGGAGCGCCGATCCGGTGAGCTTGAGCACCTGCCCCGCATAGGACAGCCGCACCGGGCGCGGATGGTGGCCCATGCGCGTGGCGGCGATCCGCCCGATCTGCGCGGTAAGGTCGGGCCGGATCGCGAGCGTACGCTGCGACACCGGGTCGATAAACCGCACCGCATCGTGCATCCGCCCCGCCTTGAGCCGCGAGCCCAAGGCATCGGCAAATTCGGCGAGCGGCGGATCGACCTGTTCATAGCCAAAGAGCCGCGCCACGCCCAGCGCGCGCGTCTCGAGTCGTGCCGCGGAATCGGCGGCGGGGGGCAGGCGATCGTGAAAGCCTTCGGGGAGGAGTCCGGTCATCCTAAAGCCCTCTCCCCTCTGGGGAGAGGGTTGGGAGAGGGGCAGTCCGCAAGGGCCGCAAGAATCGCAAGCGCGACGCCCTCCAGATTACTTCCCACCTCGTAGTTCGTGAAACGTATCACCCGATACCCCTGCCGTTCCAAACATGCCGTGCGCCGCGCGTCGCGGTCCTCGCGCAATGCATGTGTATCTCCGTCAACCTCGACGATCAGCTTGTGCGACCGCGCTACGAAGTCGGCGATATAGGGTGCGATCACCACTTGGCGAGCGAATTTGACCGTGTCGAAACGCTTGGCTCGGAGCATCGACCACATCGCGATCTCCGTAGGCGTCGGATTGTTGCGCATTTGTTTTGCGCGCGCAAGTAACACCTCATCGACCCTTGGCATCGGCGCCTGCCCCTCTCCCAACCCTCTCCCCAATGGGGAGAGGGCTTTAAGGTAACAGCTCAGAACGCCAACGCCATGGCGGTCTTCACGCCGGGCAGTGCGCGGACGGTGGCGATCAGTTCGGCGGTCACCACGTCGTCGACCGACAGCAGCAGCACCGCCTCGCCACCCGCCGAGCGGCGACCAAGGTGGAAGGTGCCGATGTTGACGCCCGCCTCACCCAGCGTCGTGCCGAGGCGGCCGATGAAGCCCGGTGCGTCTTCGTTGACGATGTAGAGCATGTTGCCGGCCAGATCGGCTTCGACCTTGATCCCGAACAGCTCGACCAGGCGCGGCGCCTGGTTGCCGAACAGCGTGCCCGCGACCGAGCGATCGCCCGCGTCGGTGCCCACCGTTACGCGGACGAGCGTGTGGTAGTCGCCTTCGCGATCATGACGAACTTCGCGCACATCGAGCCCGCGCTCGCGTGCCAGGAAGGGCGCGTTGACCATGTTCACCGTGTCCGAATGGACGCGCATCAGCCCCGCGAGCACCGCGCCGGTGATCGGCTTCTGGTTCAGCTCGGCCGCTGCACCCTCGACTTCGATCGAGATCGAAGTCAGCGCGCCATGCGCAAGCTGGCCGATCAGGCTGCCCAGGCGTTCGGCGAGCGCCATATAGGGCTTGAGCCGCGGCGCTTCCTCGGCGGAGAGCGACGGCATGTTGAGCGCGTTGGTGACGCCCCCCGACACGAGGAAATCGGCCATCTGCTCGGCGACCTGGATCGCCACATTGACCTGCGCCTCGTTGGTCGAGGCGCCGAGATGCGGCGTCGAGATGAAGTTGGGCGTCCCGAACAGCGGCGATTCCTTCGCCGGTTCCTGCACGAACACGTCGAGCGCCGCGCCGCCGATATGCCCCGAATCGAGCCCCGCCTTCAGCGCCGCCTCGTCGATCAGCCCGCCGCGCGCGCAATTGATGATGCGCACGCCCTTCTTGGTCTTGGCCAAATTCTCGGCGGAGAGGATGTTGCGGGTCTGGTCGGTCAGCGGGGTGTGCAGCGTGATGAAGTCGGCGCGCAGCAGCAGGTCGTCGAGCGTCATCTTCTCGACACCCATCTCCAGCGCGCGTTCGGGCGTCAGGAAGGGATCATAGGCGATCACCTTCATCTTGAGCCCCAGCGCGCGATCGGCGACGATCGACCCGATATTGCCCGCGCCGATCAGCCCCAGCGTCTTGCCGGTGACTTCGACGCCCATGAAGCGGTTCTTCTCCCACTTGCCCGCCTGAGTCGACTTGTCGGCCTCGGGCAGGTCGCGGGCGAGCGCGAACATCAGCGCGATGGCGTGTTCGGCGGTGGTGATCGAATTGCCGAACGGGGTGTTCATCACCACCACGCCCTTGGCCGATGCGGACGGAATATCGACATTGTCGACGCCGATCCCGGCGCGGCCGACAACCTTGAGGTTGGTCGCGGCCTCCAGGATTTCCTTGGTCACCTTGGTCGAGCTGCGGATCGCGAGACCGTCATACTCGCCGATGATCGCCTTGAGTTCTTCCGGCGTCTTGCCGGTGATTTCGTCCACCTGGACGCCGCGCTCGCGAAAGATCTGCGCGGCCTTGGGGTCCATTTTGTCGCTGATGAGTACCTTGGGCATGACGTTTGCCTTTCTGCAAACGTCATCCTGGCGCAGGCCAGGATCTCGGGCAGCAGGCGCAATGCGCGCGGCACGAGATCCCGGCCTTCGCCGGGATGACGGGTTAATTCGAGTGAAGGGCGGTGGCGTAGGCCCAGTCGAGCCAGGGGCCGAGCGCTTCGATATCGGCGGTTTCCACCGTCGCGCCGCACCAGATGCGCAGCCCCGCCGGCGCGTCGCGATAGCCGGCGACGTCGAACGCGGCGCCTTCCTTTTCGAGCAGCGCGGCGAACTTCTTGATGAACGCCTCGTCGGCGCCCTCCACCGTCAGGCACACGCTGGTCTTCGAGCGCACCGCAGGATCGGCGGCGAGATGGCCGAGCCAGTCGCGATCCGCCACGATCTTGTCGAGCGCCGCCGCGTTGGCGTCCGAACGTGCGATGAGCCCGTCGAGCCCGCCCAGATCGCGTGCCCATTCGAGCGCGAAGATCGCGTCCTCGACCGCCAGCATCGACGGGGTGTTGATCGTCTCGCCCTTGAACACGCCCTCGGCGAGCTTGCCCTTGGCCATCAGGCGGAACACCTTGGGCAGCGGCCAGGCGGGGGTGTATGCCTCCAGCCGCTGCACCGCGCGCGGGCCGAGGATCAGGACGCCGTGACCGCCCTCGCCGCCCAGCACCTTCTGCCACGAGAAGGTGGCGACATCGATCTTGTCCCACGGAATGTCATAGGCGAACACCGCGCTGGTCGCGTCGGCGAAGCTCAGCCCTTCGCGATCGGCGGGAATCCACTCGCCGTCGGGCACGCGCACGCCGCTGGTGGTGCCGTTCCAGGTGAACAGCACGTCGTTGGTCCAGTCGATCTGGGTCAGGTCGGGGATCTGGCCATAGTCGGCGCGGATCACCATGGGATCGAGCTTAAGCTGCTTGACCGCGTCGGTCACCCAGCCTTCGCCGAAGCTCTCCCAGGCCAAAGTCGTCACGCCGCGCGCGCCGAGCATCGTCCACATCGCCATTTCGAAGGCGCCGGTGTCGGAGCCGGGAACGATGCCGATGCGGTGGGTTTCGGGGAGCTGCAACATCTCGCGCATCAGGTCGATGGCATATTGCAGGCGGGTCTTGCCGATCTTCGAGCGATGCGAGCGGCCGAGCGATTCGGTGGCCAGCTTCGACGCATCCCAGCCCGGAGGCTTGGCGCAGGGACCGGAGGAGAAATAGGGGCGTGCCGGCGTGGTGGCGGGCTTCGCAGACGCACGAATGGCGTCGGTAACGGCAATATCAGTCATGTCAGTCTCTCCTTACAGAGAGCACGCGCGGCGTTGGGACCGCGTGGCCCGTCGACGGCCCTAGCGGCGTGCAGCGCGAAGTCAACCGGGGAAAATCCGCGCGCCGCTATCGCTTCTCGGGCGGCCAGCGCGTCAGCAGGCCCCGGTCGGTCATCCAGTCGGTGATCCGCGGCGGCCAGTTGCGCAGCGCGAGCATCGGCGTCGTCTCGCCCATGTTGAAGGCGTGCCCGCCCGCTGCATACATATGCAGCTCCGACGACGCGCCCGCCGCGCGATAGGCGGCGAGCAGGTCGAGGATCGGCGCCGAGCAGCAGGCGTCGTCGTTGGTCGCCACCATCAGCAGCGGCGGCGATGCGGCAGTCACCTGCTCCTCGGCATGGAGCGGCCCGGGAAAGACGAGGATGCCGAAATCGGGCCGCGCCGACAGCCGATCGACGGCATCCCCCGCACCCGGCGCCGCCACCGGCGCGCTGAGCAACGTCACCCGCGCCAGCTCGCCGCCCGCCGAAAACCCCATCACCCCGACGCGCCGGGGATCGAGCGCGAATTCCGCCGCCCGCGCACGGATCGTCCGCACCGCGCGCTCGGCATCCTGCCGGGCGTTCTCGAAGCGATAAGGCGAGTCCTTGCCGCGAAACAGCCGATAGCGCAGCACGAACGCCGCCACCCCGCGCTCGTTGAACCAGCGCGCGACATCGTCGCCTTCGCTCTTGATCACCAGGAATTCATGCGCGCCGCCGGGCATGATCAGCACCGATGCCCCGGTCTCACGCCCTGCCCGCGCGGGGTAATAGGTGATGCTGGGGTCGTTGACCGGCTTCAGCCAATAGGATTGCGCCTCTTCGGGGATCGCCCTGCGCCCCTCGAACCCCGGTGCGCCATTGGCCCATAGCGCGATCCGCACCGGCGCGGCGGGCGGGTCCTGTGCCCATGCCGGGCTGCAAAGCGCCAGCAAGGCCGCGGCAACGAGCGCGAGCAGTCGGATCATGGCATCTCTCCTGCGACGCACCGCGTAAAGCACTGCGTTCACCGCATTGGTAACGGTACCACACCGGCTGTCAAACCGCTGTTAACACGCGGTGTGTCATGAGAGGGCGATGCGTTTTGCCCGTCCCCCCGCTTTCCCTGTCGCCGCCCTGCTCGCGACCACGCTGCTCGGCGGATGCCTGTTCGGCGGGCGCGATGCCCCGCGCCAGTCGACTCCGATCCATGAGCGCAGGTCGGGGCCGGTAACGCTCAACGGCCCCACGCCGCGCGACACGCAGCAATGCTTTACCGACCTGTCGCGTGCGCAGGTGCGCTACAGCCCGCTGCCCGATCGCGATTTCGGCAGCGGCTGCATCGTCACCGGCGCAGTGCAGCTGCTCGACATCGGCGTGCCGGTGACGGGCCTAAAATCGATGCGCTGCCCGCTCGCGCGCACCTTCACCGGATGGGTGCGATACGGCGTGGCCCCCGCCGCGCGCGAGATATTGGGCAGCGATCTGGTGCGGGTCGAGAGTTTCGGCACCTATTCGTGCCGCGGGATCATCGGCAATGGCGCCGCGTCGGCGCGCAAGATGTCCGAACATGGGCTGGGCAACGCCGTCGATATTTCCGCCTTCGTGCTGCGCGACGGGCGCCGCATCACCATATTGGGCGGGTGGCGTTCGCCCGACCCCGAGGTCCGCGAGTTCCTGAGCGTCGTCCACCAATCGGCGTGCAAGCGCTTTCGCACCGTGCTGAGCCCCAATTACAACGCCGCGCACCAGAACCACCTCCATCTCGACATGGGGCGCGGCCCGTTCTGCGCGTGAGGGGACGTCGGAGCAGACGACTTTCGTTGAACGCCTCCCCCTCCGGGCAGGGCTATCGCATTTGGCAAGACACATCGTCTCCTGACGATGTGTGTTTGCGCGCTGCAATATGCGATTGGCCTGCCCTTCGGGGGAGGTTATCGCATATGGACCCGGGGGCGCTTTTCCCACTTCCCGTCATGCTGAACTTGTTTCAGCATCCAACCCTCCGCCCGCATTTCCGTCGCTTGTTGCGCGATGGATGCTGAAACAAGTTCAGCATGACGGCGGTAATAGGGGGGCATACGCATCCATATGCGATTGGCCTGCACTTCGGGGGAGGTTTTAGCGTCTCCTCTGCATGGCAATCCGCGTGAGGGGCCGGCCCTGAGTTGCGGCGCGCGGCACTTGGGCTTAAGCCGGATCGAATGAGTGAACCCACCCGCGTCCCCAGCCGCGTCTTCCGCCCCGCCCAGCAGGAGGCCGAAAGCGCCAACACCGCCAGCGGCACGCCGCAGACCGAGCATCCCGCCTATCGCCTCGCCTTCCAGGACATGGATTTCCTGTTGCGCGAGGATCTGCGCCCGGTGCGCTTCCAACTCGAGCTGCTCAAGCCGCAGCTGATCCTCGACGCGGCAAACATCGCCTCGACCTTCGTCGTCTATGGCTCGGCGCGCATCCCCGAGCCGAGCAAGGCGCAGGCGCTGCTCGAACTGGCCGACACGCCGCAGCAGAAGAAGATCGCCGAGCGGCTGATCGAGAAGTCCAAATATTACGACGTCGCGCGCGAACTGGCGCAAATGGTGAGCAACTTCCCGCTCGACGAGGCGGGCAAGCGGCACTTCGTCGTGTGCTCGGGCGGTGGCCCCTCGATCATGGAGGCGGCGAATCGCGGCGCGCAGGACGTGGGGGCCGAATCGGTCGGGCTCAACATCGTACTGCCGCACGAACAGGCGCCCAATCCCTATGTGACGCCGGGCCTGAGCATGCAGTTCCACTATTTCGCGCTGCGCAAGATGCACTTCCTGCTCCATGCGCGCGCGGTGGCGGTGTTCCCCGGCGGGTTCGGGACGTTCGACGAGAGCTTCGAACTGCTGACGCTGATCCAGACCGGCAAGATCGATCCGATCCCGGTGCTGTTCTATGGCCGCGACTTCTGGAACCGCGTCGTCAATTTCGAGGCGCTGTGCGAGGAAGGCGTGATCGGCCCGCGCGACCTGGGGCTGTTCCACTTCGTCGAGACCGCCGAAGAAGGCTGGGCGATCGTGCAGGACTTCTGGCGGGAGAAGGAAGCGCGGGGGTAAAAGCATATAGGGCAAGCGTCTGTCGATACTTGCACTTTACTCTACACCGTCATGCTGAACTTGTTTCAGTGTTCGCGCTTTGGCCTGCCCCCGGCAGGCCAAGCCTGTGTTCGGGGAACACAGGCTCGCGCGAACACACCGCGCAACATGCACTATATTCCCTTGTGGCACCTTGGACCCTGAAACAAGTTCAGCGTGACGGGGATATTGGTGAGGTATCACCCCAGCATCTCGTCCACCCACGCTGGCACCAGTACCCCCGCCGGCCCCATCCGGCTCTCGCCGAACCACGCACTCCCCTGCGACGGATCGAGATTGATCTCCAGCGTTGCCGCGCCGTGATGCCGCGCCGTCTGGACGAAGCCCGCCGCGGGATAGACCGCGCCCGAGGTGCCGATCGACACGAACAGATCGGCCTGCGCCAGCGCCGCCTCGATCCGCTCCATCTGGTACGGCATCTCGCCAAAGAACACGATGTCGGGGCGCAGCGCCAGCATCCCGCAATTGATGCCGTGGACGGCTCTCCATCACCGCGGAGTCGATCTAATCTGCTCCGGTCGAATGGAGGAGAAGTGCCATGGCGAACGTACATGTGATCGGATTGGACATCGCGAAGTCGGTCTTCCAGCTGCATGGGCTGGATGAAGCCGGCACAACCATTCTGCAGAAGCGGCTGACGCGGGCGCGGTTGCTGCCGTTCTTCGAAAAGCTGCCGCCCTGTCTGGTCGGGATCGAGGCCTGCGCGACGTCACATTATTGGGCTCGCGAGATCGCCAAATTTGGCCATGAGGTGCGGCTGATGCCTGCCCAATATGTGAAGCCCTATGTGAAGCGCCAGAAGAACGACATGGCCGATGCCGAGGCGATCGCAGAGGCAGTGACTCGCCCCACCATGCGTTTCGTTGCGCCGAAAGCGCCCGAGGAGCAAAGCGCGATGATGCTGCACAAGGTGCGCCTGATGCTCAACCGTCAGCTGGTGATGCTCACCAATGCCATTCGTGCGCACATGGCGGAGTTCGGGATCGTCGCACCGGTTGGGCGCCGTGGCGTCGACCGGCTGCTCGAGGTCATCGACGATGCGGCCGATGCGCGTCTCCCTGCAGCAGCGCGTCAGTGTCTGCAGATGCTCGTTGCCCAATGGAAGCTGGTGAAGCAGCAGATCCTCGAGAATGATCGCCAGGTCCTCGGCCTGGCCCGTTCGACGGAGCTTGGTCGTCGTCTCATGGAAGTACCCGGCATCGGGCCGCTGGTGGCGTCAGCACTGATAGCATGCGTGCCCGACCCGTCGGTCTTCCGGTGCGGCCGCAACATGGCAGCGTGGATGGGCTTGGTGCCACGGCAAAACTCATCCGGCGGCAAGGAGCGGCTGGGGTCCATCACCAAGGCCGGCAATCGCTATCTGCGGCAGATGCTGTTCGCAGGCGCCATGGCCGTGATCCGACGCGCAATGCAGAGCACGCGCCGGACCTGGCTCGTCCGCCTGATCGAGCGCCGCAAGCCAAAGGTTGCTGCTATCGCACTGGCGAACAAGAACGCCCGGATTGCATGGGCCATGATGATGCACGGAGAACGCTATCGCGAGCCGATGGCCGTCGCCGCATGAGACTGCGCGGCTGAAGGCTGCGCTGCGAGGTTGGAAAGGGCAAAGGAGCTATTGCACGAAAGCCGGTCGACACCGCCGGATCAGACCACCCTACTACGCCCCCGCACCCCGAGTGCGAGCAATTGATCAGGGATCCGGTCCGCGGAAGGCATTATGGCCAGCGGCAACGACAGCCGCATCAAAGGCCGGACACATGGCCGCACCGACCACCAAGTGCATCCGCTCGCAAACCCTTGCCAACGGAGAGCCGTCCACACATGGGGCATTCGCTCTCGGGCGGCAGCGCGTCGGCCCAGGGCTCGCGCACCCCGCACGCCGCGCAGAGCGCCGACTTCAACTCGCCATGCATGTGGAGCAGCCGCGTCGACCCCGCGCGTTCGTGGAGATCATCGACATTCTGCGTCACCAGCAGCAGCTCGCCCGGCCATTCGGCATCGAGCCGCGCGAGCGCATGGTGCGCAGGGTTGGGCTGCACCTCGCCCAGCTTCGCGCGGCGCGCGTCGTAAAAGGCGTGGACCAGCGCGGGGTCGTGCGCCAGCGCCTCGGGCGTGCAGACATCCTCGACTCGGTGCCCCTCCCAAAGCCCGCCGGGGCCGCGAAAGGTGGCGACGCCGGACTCGGCGGAGACGCCCGCGCCGGTAAGGATGACGATGTTGTGAATGTCGGTCATGCCCTCTCCTTATCCCCCGCCGCGCGTCCTTTCGCAAACGCCCGGAACGGTGAAATAGCCCCTGTTCCTTCGCGCCCTGCCCGTGCAAGAGACGCGCCCATGACGAGCATCGGAATCTTCGGCAGCATGGGCCGCATGGGCATGGCCATCGCGGAACTCGCACCCGGCCTTGGCGCGCAACTCGCGGGCGGAGCGGATGTCGGCGACGATCCCGCCGACCTCGCGCGCAAGTCCGACGTGCTGGTCGATTTCTCCGCGCCCGCGGCGCTGGAGGCGCATCTGGCCGCGGCGCGCGCGTTCAAGACGCCGATCGTGATCGGCACCACCGGGCTGCAGGCGCGGCACCACGCGCTGATCGATGCGGCGGCGCGCGACGTCGCGGTGCTCCAGACGGGCAATACCTCGATGGGCGTCGGGCTGCTCGCGCGGCTGGTGCGCGATGCGGCGGCGCGGCTGGGGCCCGACTGGGACATCGAGATCGTCGAGATGCACCACCGCAACAAGGTAGATGCCCCCTCGGGCACCGCACAGATGCTGGGCGAGGCGGCGGCCGAGGGAATCGGCACGACGCTGGCCGAGGCGGCGGTGACCGATCGCGCGGGGCTGACCGGTGCGCGCGCATCGGGGACGATCGGGCTGGCGTCGCTGCGCGGCGGATCGGTGGTCGGCGATCACACCGTCGTCTTCGCGACCGCGGGCGAGCGGATCGAGCTGACCCACCGCGCCGACGACCGCGCGATCTTCGCCCGCGGCGCGGTGCAGGCGGCGCTGTGGCTCGCGGGGCAGCAGCCGGGGCGCTATGCGATGGACCAGGTGCTCGGCATTTGAACAAGGCGCAGGTCGTCGACTTCTTCTCCCGGCTGGCGGCGGAAAACCCGCACCCGGAGACCGAGCTGGAATCGGTCAACGACTATACGCTGCTCGTCGCGGTGGTGCTGTCCGCGCAGGCGACCGACGCGGGGGTGAACAAGGCGACGCGGCGGCTGTTTGCCGACGTCGACACGCCCGAAAAGATGGTCGCGCTGGGCGAGGAGGGCCTCAAGCAGCACATCAAGACGATCGGGCTGTTCAACACCAAGGCGAAGAACGTCATCGCGCTGTCCGAGGCGCTGGTGCGCGACCATGGCGGGCAGGTGCCGGCGGATCGCGACGCGCTGGAGGCGCTGCCGGGGGTCGGGCGCAAGACGGCGAATGTGGTGATGAACGTCGCGTTCGGCGCGGAGACCTTCGCGGTCGACACGCATCTGTTCCGGCTGGGCAACCGCACGGGGCTTGCGCGCGGCAAGACGCCGCTGGCGGTCGAGCTGAAGCTGGAAAAGGCGGTGCCCCAGCCCTTTCGCCTGCACGCTCATCACTGGTTAATCCTGCACGGGCGATATGTGTGCAAGGCTCGCACGCCGGAGTGCTGGCGATGCGTCGTCGCCGATCTCTGTGCGTTCAAGCCAAAGACCCCCGCGCCGCGCGACCGCAAGGCCCCGTCCGGCGCCGCGTGATAGAGGACCGAACCATGCGCCTGCTGCTCGCCGCTTCCGCCCTGCTCCTCGCCGCCGCCCCCGGCACTGCCGGCCAGCGCCGCGACACCGTTCCCGAAGCAACCCCGGCGGGCAAGCCGGTGAGCTGCCTGCGGCTGACCGACGTCCGCGAATCGATCGTCCGCGACGGCCAGACGATCGATTTCGTCACCCGCGGCGGCAAAGTGTATCGCAATACGCTGGACGGCGGCAAATGCCCCGGCCTCGATTTCGAGCGGCGCTTCCTGCACAAGACCTCGACCGGCGACCTGTGTTCGGTCGATATCATCACCGTGCTCAACGCCCCCGGCATCCAGCCCGGCGCCTCGTGCGGGCTGGGCCCTTTCCAGCCGGTGACGCTCGCGAAGAAATGAGCGGGGCACGAGTTCGGGCGGCGAAACCGTCGGAACCTGCGCAAACGCACTGGCGCAGCCCGCCCGGCTTTGCTAGGCGCGCTTTTCCAGGCACCCGTAGCTCAGCTGGATAGAGCGCTGCCCTCCGAAGGCAGAGGCCACTGGTTCGAATCCAGTCGGGTGCACCATCTTTTCAATGACTTAGCACCGGAATCGCGTCCGCCACTTTTCCATTCTCACCAAATTCTCACAGATTGCGAGACTGGCCCCTAAGACGCGCACCCCAGCTATTGTTCCTCCGCCGGTTTGAATCGCGCGTCTTGGATCCGAGTCGGCGCATGTCGTAGGGCTGGTGACGCTAAGGTCGCCGCGCAAACACCGTTCGCGTCAGATCCCCTGGGGAGAGATCGACTGCGGAGCCTCATTCCGAATGATTATTTCAAAATTGACTTCGTTTTGCCCATAACGAGGCCTAGTCGAATTGCCTGCCAATTTTGACAACCCGATGTTTTTGCTAGAATATTAGGATAGCAAATTCGCTCTGGCGGCTACCTTGAGAAGTTGTCCAGCCACGGGCCCTAGTAAGGCGTTCTATGGAATATGCGGGTTGAGGTCCGCAGTCCGAGGCGGCCAGGGTGCGTATGCCACGTTTGGCGATTGCGGAGTTGTTCGTTCAGAATGCGAAGGTCGCGACGACGGCCGATGCCCTGCGGGCTTCCCTCCTGCAAAGTTGCGAAGCAATGGGAGTGCGATATTTCGCCCTCACACATCACATCAATTTCGGGCGCGACGGTGTTCCGGCCATACGGCTGCACAACTACCCCTCGAGATGGGAAGAATGGTTTGACCAGAACGAACTAGGCCGATCTGATCCAATCCATCGTGCTTGCCACAAAGCCAGCTTCGGATTTCCATGGGCCGCTGTGCCTGGCATGATTAAGCTGACACCCGACGACCGTTGCGTGCTCGATCGGGCCTATTTGGTCGGCATCGGCGAGGGCTTCACGATCCCGGCAAGCGTTCCAGGTGAGATCCTGGGCTCTTGCTCATTCGCGGTCGATGCAGGCAAACCCTTCCCGGAGGAATTTCACGGTGTTTGCCAGTTGGTCGGCGGGTTCGCGTTCGAAGCAGCTCGCCGCCTTTCCGGTGTTCGAGATATGTCCATCGACCACGCCGCCATTCTCACCGATCGTCAGCGCGATTGCGTGCTCTGGGCGGCGCGCGGAAAGACCGATTGGGAAATCGCTGTCATCCTCGGCGTCAGCCACGAGACCGTCATTCAGCATTTGAAGCATGCGCGCGAACGCTATGGTGTCCAAAAGCGTGCCATGCTCGCGGTTCGCGCCCTGTTCGACGGTTTGATCAGCTTTTCCGACATTTTGAAACACTGACGCTATCCCCATTTCTGGGAATACCGCGCGCTAGCCCCGAAGCGGATGCTGGCCCCCTCATCAATCCGAGAGGGTACGCTCCATGGTTCTTCTCATCGATTCCGAAAGCGGCGGCATCAGCGACGTTGCATTCCGCTCAATGCTCGCGGCCCGCAGCGGTACAGTCTGCGCGTGGGATGCGCTGCACGCAGCAAGCGGCAAGGCAGCGAGCGTCGCCAGGGCCGGCAGGATTGCCATAGGGTGGGGGTCATTGCGTGAGCTCCTTTGACCAGTTGAGGGCGCTGACGAATACGCCGAGGGGATTCTTGCGGAGCGCCTCGGGGGTACGCGGAGTCTGGATCACGATCGTCGCGATCGCCGACCAGCGCTCGGTCGCGGCGAGGCTGCCGTCCTGGTAACGCCGTTCGATCCACGAGATGCGGAAGCTGCTATCGGAGGCGCGGATCACGCTGGAGATATCGACCGCGACCTGGAATTTGCCGACCTGCGCGAAGGGGTCGTTGCTGCGGGCATAGTCGTTGAGTGCGAGGGCACCCTTGGCGGTCGTGAAGTCATAGGCCCGCAGCCAGTTTTGGCGCAGCACGACCGGGTCGGCCGGAATGCCCCGGAAATTCTCGATGAAGCGCGCCAGGTGATACGCGATTTGCGGATCGCTCGGATGATAGTCCGCGTCGGCGGGCGCTACGGCCTGCGCTTCGCCCATCTTATCGACCTGGACGATCCAGGGGGTGATCGAGCCGCGCATCGCCATGCCGATCAGGCCGGCGATGGACAGTGCCAGCAGGGCGAGTGCGGCGAAGCAGGCGAGGCGCCAGTTGCGGGCCTGCACGCGGCCGGAGCCGATGCGGTCGTCCCAGGCCTGCCCGGCCCGCTGATAGGGCGTCTCGGGTTCTGGGGTAGCGCCGTAGCGCACGGTCGATCGTCGAAACATATATTCACTCCTTGTCGGTCACGCTGATGGAAGCGCCGGACCCGCTGCTGTCGCCGCCGCGCAATGTGTGGGTGGCAACACTGGCGCCGTGGACGATTGCTTGGTGTCGGCGCATCGACTTGGCCCAGGCGGGTGGTTCGCTACGGGGGGCATCGAGTGCAGGCGGCGCCGCGTCCGATGACGCCTCCGGGGCAGCGGGCGACGGCTCTCCCGCTTCGGCCTGGGGAAGCGGTGCCCCTCCGCTATCGCGCTCAACCGGGCCGGGGCGGGTCTGGGGCTTAGGAACGCCACCCGAGTCCCGCTCGACTGTTGCCGGAGCCGGTGCAGGACCGGTATTGCTGCCGCCGCTATCGCCGGAACCGCCGCCGGTTGCCGCAGAGCCACTGGAGGAACCGCCGGTTGTACGCCGGAGCGGCGACAGGGCGCTGCTGGCGGCGGTGCGCCCGACATTGCCAAGACCCGATGCGACACCGGACATGCCCGACTTACCTGCCGCTCCAGAACGATAAGCGCTGGTCGCGGTGCTGACGGTTCGTCCTGCACCCGCGAGCGCACCGCCGGTAGCACCGAGCGCGGTGCCCCCGGCAGCCGCGCCGGCTGCGATCGCGCCGCCCGCGGCGAGTGCGGTGGCGGCCGCCGCGCCTGCGCCGAGCTGCGGGCCTCCGGAGACGATGCCGCTGGCGATGCCGGGGCCGAATGTTCCCAGGCCAAGAAGGCATAGCGCGCCCAGCACGATCGCCATGGCGTCCTCGATCGTCGGCTGCGCGTTGCCGATCGCGTCGGTGAATTCTGAGAAGAGCGTCGAGCCGATGCCGACGATCACTGCGGGCACCAGAACCTTTATGCCCGAGGAGACGACGTTGCCGAGCACGCGTTCGGCCATGAACGTGGTCTTCCCGAACAGACCAAACGGGATCAGCACGAACCCGCACAGCACGGTCAGCTTGAACTCGATAAGCGTCACGAACAGCTGCACGGCCAGCACGAAGAAGGCGAGGAGGACGATCACCCAGGCGAACAGCAGGATGACGATCTGGATGAAGTTCTCGAAAATGCTGATGTAGCCCATCAGCCCGGTGATCGAGTCGAGGATGGGACGCCCTGCGTCGAGACCAACCTGGGCGACGCGGCCGGGCTGCAGAAGCTCCGCGGTCGTGAACCCCGTGCCGGAGGCTTTGAGGCCAAGGCCGGCAAAGCTCTCGAAGACTATCCGCGCGAGCATGTTCCAGTTGCCGATGATGTAGGCAAAGATGCCGACGAAGAGCGTTTTCTTGACCAGCCGGGCGATGATGTCGTCGCCTTCGCCGAAGCTCCAGAACAACGCCGCGAGCGTCACGTCGATGACGATCAGCGTGGTTGCGAGGAACGCCACTTCGCCCTGAAGCAGGCCGAATCCTGAATCGATATACGAGGTGAAGACCTCGAGAAACCGGTCGACGACGCCTGTGCCGCCCATGTCACTGCTCCTGCTGTGTATTGGCGATGGCCTCGTTCACGAGGATTGCCGGTTCGGAGGATTTGCCAGGCGCATCGTCCGCCGCCGGTTCGGCCCGCGATCGCCGCCCCAGGAACCGTCGGCGGTTCTCGGCCCAGGCTGCGAGGCCGCCCGGGTCCGAGCCCGCCGCCTGCCCGGCCAACTGGCAGCTCCTGAGCTTTGCCTGGAGCGGGTCTATGGGCAGGTCGGTCGAGAGCGGCGGAAGCGGTGATGCCAGCTTCGGCTCGTCGCGCAGGGCGAGCAGACCCATGGCGGACGCAACGCCGAGACACGCAAATGCACCGATGCGAGCCGGAAGCCCTACGTTCATTGCCCCGGCCTCAGCGGTGGAACATCTGCGCCGGGGTCGGCCGGTAGCCGGTCCCGGGCGCGAGGAACCGCCGCAGCTGCTCGCGTCCCTGGTCCTGCGCGGCTGCACGCTGCGAGGCTTCGAGCGCCTGGGCCCGGCCCTGGGCTGCCACCACTGCGGTCAGGTCTGCCAGCTGTCGGGCTTGCAGCGCGAGAAGCTGGTTTCCGGCCTGGGCCGCCTGCAGAGCGCCCGATGCCGACTGGCTGGAGCCGACGATGCGGCTCATCGCGTCGCGCGATCCCTCGATATTGCCGACAACGCCGGCCTGGACCTTGAGCGCATCCTCGAACCCGGCGACCGTGTCCTCCCAGCGGGCACGAGCATTGTCGACCAGCGCCTTGTCGGTCGCCGACATGGGCGCTCCGCGGTATCGGCTGGTGAAGGCCTCATCGATCGACTGGACCGAATAGGCGATCCGCTGGGCGTTTCCGAGCAACTGCTGGGTCTGCCGCACCTGCGACTGGAGCTCGGGCAGCGCGGAGGTCGGCAGCGACGCCAGATTCTTCGCGTCGTTGATCAGCGACTCCGCTTCGTTCTGAAGCGATTTGATCTGGTTGTTGATCTGCTCGAGCGTGCGGGCCGCGGTAAGCACGTTCTGCGAATAATTGGTCGGGTCGTAGACGATCCCGCCGAACTGGGCGTGGGCTGGCGCCGCGGTGCAGGCGATCAGCAGGGCGGAGCCGCATGAAAGCGCGTAGCGTTGAAGCGAAGAGGAACACATCATAGTTACTCCTGGGCAGAGAGGGGGAGGAGATCCGCGGCCCAATCGAGGCCGCGAGCGCGCAGCCACGCGGCGGCGAAACCGGCGCGGCCATGGGCTTCGAGAAGTTCGGCGATGCGGCGCTGGTCGGTGCGCGACGAGGCGGCCGTGAAGGCGAGCGCGACCTCACCCAGTCCGAGATCGAACAAGCGGTTGCCGCGACGCGACTGGCAATAATAGTCGCGCTTGGGGATCGCCCGGGCGAGGATCTCGATTTGCCGTTCGTTCAGCCCGAAGCGACGATAGATGGCGGCAATCTGTGGCTCGAACGCACGCTCGTTGGGGAGGAAGATGCGGGTCGGGCAGCTCTCGACGATCGCAGGCGCGATCGCCGAGGTCTCGATATCGGCGAGGCTCTGGGTCGCGAACACAACGCTCGCATTCTTCTTGCGCAGCGTCTTGAGCCACTCGCGCAACTGCGCAGCGAACGCCGGGCTGTCTAGGACGAGCCAGCCCTCGTCGATAATGATCATCGTCGGGGCGCCGTCGAGTTGCGCTTCGATCCGGTGGAAGAGGTAGGAGAGCACCGCTGGCGCCGCAGCGCTGCCGACCAGCCCCTCGGTTTCGAAGGCCTGGACGCGCGCTTCGCCAAGATGCTCGGACTCGGCGTCGAGAAGCTGACCATGCGGCCCCCCGACGCAATAGGGACCAAGCGCCTGCTTGAGCTGCTGCGATTGGAGCAGCACTGCGAGACCGGTCAGCGTCCGCTCCGACACCGGCGCGGATGCCAGCGAATTCAGCGCGGCCCAAAGATGCTCCTTGCCCTGCGGGTCGAGCACTACGCCTTCCGCGCCGAAGATCGCGGCGAGCCATTCGGTCGCCCAGCTGCGCTCCGCAAGGTCGTCGATCCTGGCCAAGGGCTGCAGCCGGACGGCGTGCGCGCTCTCGTCCTGCTGCGCGTGGCCGAGATCCTGCCAGTCGCCACCCATCGCCAATGCTGCGGCGCGGATCGACCCGCCGAAATCGAAAGCGAAGATTTGCGCATTCTCGTAGCGACGAAATTGCATCGCCATCAGCGCGAGCAGCACCGATTTGCCGGCGCCGGTCGGGCCAGCAATCAGGGTATGGCCGACATCGCCGACATGTAGCGAGAAGCGGAACGGCGTCGAGCCCTCGGTCTGCGCGAAGAAGAGCGGCGGCGCTTCGAAATGCTCATCGGCCACCGGCCCCGCCCAGACTGCAGAAAGCGGCACCATGTGCGCCAGGTTTAGGGTCGAGATAGGAGGCTGGCGGACATTGGCGTAGACATGACCGGGCAAGCTGCCGAGCCAGGCCTCGACCGCGTTCATGCCTTCGGCAATCACCGTGAAGTCGCGGCCCTGCACGACCTTCTCGACCAGTCGCAGCTTCTCGGCGGCAAGAGCGGGGTCGGCGTCCCAGACGCTGATTGTCGCGGTCACGTATGCCTGCCCGACCATGTCGCTGCCAAGCTCCTGCAGCGCGAGATCGGCATCCGCCGCCTTGTTCGAGGCATCGCTGTCGACCAGCACCGATGCCTCGTTGGTCATCACCTCCTTTAGGATCGCTGCGATCGACTTGCGCTTGGCGAACCATTGGCGGCGGATGCGGCCGAGCAGCTTGGTGGCGTCGGTCTTGTCGAGCGTGATCGCGCGCGTGACCCAGCGGTACGGGAAGGCCAGCCGGTTGAGATCGTCGAGCAGTCCCGGGAAGGTCGCGCTCGGAAAGCCGGTGACGGTGAGGGTCCGAAGGTGCTGGCTGCCCAGGCGCGGCTCGAGGCCGCCGACCAGCGGCTCATCGGCCAGGATCGCGTCCAGATACATCGGCGTCTCGGGGACGCGGACGCGCTGGCGCTTGGTGGAAATCGTCGAGTGGAGATAGGTGAGCATCTCGCCATCATCGAGCCAATGCGCCTCGGGCAGAAAGCCCTCGAGCAGCTGCAGCAGGCGATCGCTGCGATCGGCAAAATTGGCGAGCAGCTCGTCGGGATCGATACCCCTTCGCGACCGCCCCTCGTACAGCCAGCCTTCGGCGCGGGCGGCGTCCTCGGCAGGCGGCATCCATTGCAGCGTCAGATAATAGGCGCTTTCGAAATGCGCCCCTTCCTCGGCAAACTGCTCGCGGCGCTCGCGCTCGACCAGAGCCGAGGCCGGATCCGGGAACCCATTGTCGGGATAGTCCTGCGCCGGCACGCGCTGTGCTTCGACGAAGATGGCCCAACCGGAGCCGAGCCGGCGCAACGCGCTGTTAAGACGTCCGGCGGTCGCGACCAGCTCGGCGGGAGTCGCCGAATCCAGGTCGGGACCGCGGATCGCCGCCGTGCGCTGGAAAGAGCCGTCCTTGTTGAGCACGACGCCAGGCGCGACCAACGCTGCCCAGGGCAGGAAGTCGGCGAGCGTCGAACCGCGCGCGCGATATTCGCGGAGGGACATCATGGCCGCCTCACGCGCGCAGGAAGGCGGGGTAGCGCATGTGGCGCCGGCGGCTGGCCAGGTAATTGGCTCGCTCGAATGTCAGCTGTCTCGATTTCAGCGCCTACATCCGGACAGGCAACTCGCGGCCCCAAAATGCCCTCTACTGATTTTCTTCGCCGGGACCAAAAGGCTCAGGTCCGATGTCTTCAGATACCTCGTTCTTCAACCGCGGCCCGAACTCCATCCGACGGTTGAGCGCCTCGATAAAACGTTCCCAGCGTTCCTTGCCCATGGCCTGCGCCGCCGGGCGTGCAGTGTCGGGCAGTGGCGGATTGTTGACCAGCCAAAAGCGTACGAACAAGGCCAGCGTCTCGTTGCTGGCTGCGCGGAAGCTTCGACGATCTCATCGCCTTCCAGGAACGCTGTTTCCCCGATGATCTGATCGAGATGACGCGAACCGACGAACTTTGGGTGAAGCGCAAGATCGCGCAGTCGGACGCGATGGCCGCGTCGTAGTTGGACCTCGCGCCACGACCGTCTTCTCACGCACCCCGCGGAGCATAGCTCTCGACCAGCCTTGAGAGGCGCGGTGCGCCGCCGATCGTTCAGCGGCGCTGGCGGATGCCAGCAATCTCGGTAATCTCGAACCCGCGATCCGGCGCACACCTTCAGCGAGCCTCTACCAAATATCTGCCAGGGGACCGCTCAGCTGGGCTGCGTCTCCAGGGTGTCCGGTGTAAAAGGCGCACCGCGCCGTGCGCGGATTGGGTTGTCCGCACTGGCAGTGGGCGAATGTGTAGGCCGACCGCCAAGCACTGCTAGACGAGGCACGCGTCGCCGAGCCGTCGTGCTTAGGGAGACCAGGGCGGTACGCGGACCATGATCGTTTGGAACAGGTCAGACGCCAGATGCCACGCCAGCCACGTTTTCAGATGGGGCAGAGGCTGGGCGCCGAACCACTCTCGATCCGTGGCTGCAAACTGCCTGATGAAAGGCATTATGGCGGCGTCCGCGAACCCGCGATCTGGGCCGCAAAGTTGGCCTGTGGCAGCCAGCCGGGCATCGATCTCGCGTAGAAAATCCAGCCCGCGCTGCCGGTGAACGAGTGGATCGCAGTCATGGCGATCCGGGTATTTGTATCGGTCGAGATTCCGCTTGAACGCACCGTCGTTGATCGCAATCAGCGCCCTGTCATCCCGGGCGAGCCAGTTTTCGGGGTCGCTGACCTCAAGAACGCGACGCATGATGTCGAGGCTTTCGTCAATGACGGCGCCACTGGCCAACTGAAGTACCGGAACCGTTCCCTTTGGCGAGGCCAACAACATCGCGGCGGGTTTGTCGGCCAGCCTGACTTCGCGAAGCTCGTAGCGCGTGCCGCTGATAGCAAGCGCCAAACGCGCCCGCATCGCGTACGGGCAACGCCGAAAGCTATAGAGGATGGGGCTGACCATGACAGACATGCGCGCCTAATCTTCTTGGTGCCAGATATCCAGACACTCCTTCATCGGAGCCGGTGACCATACAGCACGGCTGGTCTGTGGATCGAGGGGCTCCCGAGCTCGAAGACCGATGGCTTTCCTGCATATTGCCCGATGTGGTTGGCTAGCCGCTTCGACAGTTTCTCCAGCACCGGAGCGCCGCTGCGATCGCAGCGCGAAGCGCGTCCGCTGTCTGCCAGTCATGGGCGGATACCGGACAGCTGCTCGCCGCATGGCCATGGTCATGCGCGAGCAGGTCGCGTGCCGCCGCCCCTCGACCGCGCTCAGGGCATTAAGCCAGCGCTCGCTCTCTGCCGGCCGCGGCGTTGCAGCGCCGTCAGCGCCGCCAGCCGATCGGTAAACGGCGCATCGGAAGAGGGCATATCCGCAGGCGTCGGTTTGAGCAGGATCTCGGCTTGCGCGGCCTCGCCGATCGCCGACGCAGCCGTCGTAGCTGGCGACACATTGCGGTCGAGTTCTTTGTCGATTGCATCGGCCTCTGCCGAGCGTTGTTGGGTTAGCTGAACCTGGGCGCGCAGCCGCGACGAAAGCTCGGTCGCATATTTCTCGAACTGCCGTTCGGCATCGAGCAAATGGCGAATTCCCAACAGGTCGGCAAAGACCTGGGTACGCCGCTCGATCGTTTCATCATCCGCATCTACCAGCGCCGCCAATGCCTCCGCGCTCAAAAACCGGGTGCCCTTCAGCCAGCGCTGGCAAAGGCTAGACTAAAACTCGAATTAGTCCAGTAGACCGGCGGCGCGACGCTCTCGCCCCAGCGAAATCTCAGAACGCCATTGCAAGAACCGAATACCAGTATAAACTGCAATCGATTGCGCACAAAATGGGCGAATCGACCGGGCGACCGGCTAAACAGGGAGAGGAAGATGAAACGTCATTCTTTGGCGGCGAACCGTCGCGCGATGCTTAAAGGGGCTGCTTTTGCAGTCAGCGGAATAGCGATCCCGATATTGTCCGGCGAGGCCTCGGCAAGCACCGCCTCCGGGCAGCGTCGCAACGATAAGCACGACGCAGTGACTGCCGGGGCCGGTGTCGCTCAAGCCGACACGCGTTTCGGCAAGGTGGCGGGCTATATTCGCGATGAGATCTTCGCGTTCAAGGGCCTGCCCTATGGCGACACCACCGGCGGCGCCAATCGCTTCATGCCGCCGCGCCCGGCCAAGCCTTGGGCCGGGGTGCGGAGTTCGCGTAGCTACGGCCCGGTCGCGCCGCAGGACAAGGGCACCGGTCGGCTCAACGACGAGGAGGCATTCCTCTTCCAGTGGAACGACAGCTATGAGGGCGAGGACTGCCTGCGCGTAAATGTCTGGACTCCCGGAATTGCCGATGGCGCCAAGCGCCCGGTGATGGTCTGGCTCCATGGCGGCGGGTTCGCGGCGGGGTCGGGCAACGATCTGCCGGCGTTTGACGGCCATAACCTGGCCAAGCGCGGCGATGTCGTGGTGGTGACGCTCAATCACCGGCTCAATCTGCTCGGCTTCCTCGATCTCTCCGCGCATGGCGATGCCTATGCCCATTCGGGCAATGTCGGGATGCTCGACATCGTCGCCGCGCTCGAATGGGTCCGCGACAATATCGCCAATTTCGGCGGCGATCCCAATTGCGTGACGATCTTCGGCCAGTCGGGCGGCGGCGCCAAGGTCAGCACGCTGATGGGGATGCCATCGGCCAAGGGCCTGTTTCACCGCGCCATCGTCCAAAGCGGCTCATTCCGCCTCTCTAACACCCAGGAGCGCTCACGAAAGCTCGGCGATCTGATACTCAAGGAGCTTGGCGTCTCAGGCAACGATCTCACCCGGTTGCAGACGATCCCCTATGCCGAGCTGCGCCGCGCCAGCGAAACGGTGCTGGCCCGCGAGAACAAGCCGATGGGCCCGGTGATCGACATGCGGCGGATGGCGAGCAACCTCGGCTTCGGGCCGGTGCTCGACGGCGACGTGCTGCCTGCATCGCCGTTCGGGCCCGATGCCCCGGAGATGACCGCGGACGTGCCGATGCTCATCGGCACCACGCTCAACGAGTTCGCCAGCGGCATCAACCATCCCGAATATGAAGCGATGACGATGGCCGAGCTGGGCGAGCGGCTGAAGGGAATGTTCGGCGATCGTGCCGAGACCGTGCTCGCTACGTTCCGCAAGCGCACCCCGGATATCAGCCCGTTCGACCTGTGGTCGCGGATCGCCAGCGCGCGGGTGCGGATGGGGGCGGTCGAACAGGCCACGTCCAAGGCGGCGCTAAACCGGGCTCCTGCCTATCTCTACTGGTTCACCTGGCAGACCCGCGTGCTCGACGGGCGTCCGCGCGCGTTCCACTGCGCCGAGATCCCGTTCGTGTTCGCCAATGCCGAGATCTGCGAACACATGACCGGCGGCGGCCCGCGTGCCGCGGCGCTCGAAGCCAAGGTGGCGGGTGCCTGGATCGCGTTCGCCCGCACCGGCAATCCCAACCATCGCGGCATCCCTGAATGGCGGCCTTATGCGCCCGCCACCCAGCCGACCATGCTCCTCGACGACACCTGCCGCCTCGCCAATCATATCGACAGCGAGGAACTTGCCAGCCTGGGATGAGCGTCCGTGCCCGGTCCGGTATGCGTCAATTCGCGCAATCGATTGTGGATGAATCGTCTTCCGGACCGGCCACTCCCAATAACTCATCAAGTAGAATGCAGTCTATCGAACAGAAAAAACAATAAACAACAAAAGGAGAGGATGATGATACGGTTTGACACGACCGCCGGGGCTATCGCCATCGCTACCGGTCTGATGGCGTCGAGCGCATTCGCGCAGACGGCGCCCACGCGTCCCAGTGATCCGCAGGTCGCGGCACAGCAACCAGACCCGGAGACCTCCGACGACGAAGCGATCGTCGTTACCGGCACCAACATTGCCGGCACCGCGCCGGTCGGAACTCAGGCCGTCACCTTGAAGCGCGATACGATCCTCAACACCGGCAACACCAGCCTGGCGGACGTGCTTCGCGATCTTCCGCAGGTCACCAATCTCGGCATCTACCGGGAAGGCGCGACCCAGGGAGGCTACAACGCGACACAGGCCAACGGCATCAATCTGCGCGGGCTCGGCATTGGCGGAACGCTGACCCTGGTCGACGGCCATCGCCTGCCCAGCACCGGAACGGTTTCGACGATCACCGAGGCTAACCAGATTCCGATCGCGATGATCGAGCGAGTCGAAGTGATCCTTGACGGTAGTTCCGCAGTCTATGGTTCGGATGCCGTAGGCGGAGTGGTCAATTACGTCACGCGCAAGAACCTCCGGGGCGTCGAGGCCGCTGGCCGCTTGACCCTGGTCGATGGCTATAAGGAATATGGCGGCTCGGTCACCGCCGGCCAGACCTGGAATGATCTTGGCGGGCTGGGCGCGGGCAACATCATCGTCAGCTATGATTACACCTGGCGCGACCCGATGTTCGCAAGTTCGCGCGCGCGGCTGTCGCAGAACCTGACGCAATTCGGCGGCATCGACAATCGCATCACCGGCGGCGCGCGCAATGGCGGCGTCGGGCTGCAGAGCGGCAGTTTCGCGACCCCCGGCGCTCCCGGCAACATCATCGTTCCGTCAGGGGGCACCTATATCTATTACGGCATTCCCCAGGGCAATGGCACCGGCCTGACCTTCGCCAATCTCTCGACGACCCCCAATTTGCTCGATACGGCAGATTACACGACGTACATGGGCAGCATGCGGCGGCACCAGGCCGTCGTCCTGATCAACCAGGAACTGAGCCCGTCGATCGAGTTCTATTTCGAGGGGCTCTACACCAATCGCCACACCCGTAGTGAGCAGTTCCAGAGCAACGGGCCCGACGTCTGCGTCGCCGCGACCAGCCCATATTACATCGCCGGAATCCCCGGCACCGCCGGCCAGACCTGCAGCACCGGGCCGAGCCCGACCGACACCAGAGTGCCCGGTATTACCATGCAATATAACTTTCAGAACGCCATCGGGAGCTGGGGAACCGACAACCCGGATGAGAATTACACGCTGATTTCCGGGATCAGGGCCAAGCTTCCCGGCGGCTGGCGGGCAGAGGCGTCATTCACCTATGGCGCTGACAACACCTGCGGGATCTGCCGCTATGACAATAACAGCAGCTTCGGTGCCTTTCAGCACCAGGTCAATCTCGGCAACATCAACCCGTTCAGCACCGCCCCTCTGACGGCCGCCCAACGGGAGAGCTTTGTCGGCACGGTCCTTCAGTTCAGCCATAACCGGTTCAAGGATGTGGTCGTCAAGATGAACGGCTCGCTGTTCGATTTGCCCGGCGGCGCGGTCAAGGCGGCGTTCGGCGGTGAATATACCCACACCTCGTACGATCTCGAGAGCGGCGGCAATATCTCTCCGGGGGAGCAGGGCGATTATGCCACACCGTCGCGCGACAATGAGTTCGTCTGGAGCAACTTTGCCAGCGGCAGGCGCAGCGTCGTGGCAGCCTTTGCCGAGCTTTACGTGCCGCTCATCAGCGAGCAGAACGCGATGCCGCTGATCCGGTCGCTGGTGTTCAATGGGGCGGTCCGTTACGATCATTATTCCGACTTCGGCTCGACCACCAATCCGAAGCTGGGGATGACCTGGGAGATATTCGACGGGTTCACGGCGCGTGGTTCCTGGGGCACGTCGTTCCGCGCCCCGGCGCTGACCGACAACGATCCCTATGTCGGCTCGTTCAAGTTCCTCACGTCGTTCCCGACCAACGTCACCGGCGTCAATTGCTTCTCGCCGGCGCCGGGGCTGTGCCTGTCCAACACGCTGATTCTGTTCGGCGCGCAGCCAGGCCTCAAGCCCGAAAAATCGAAAAGCTGGTCGCTCGGGTTCGATTTCGCGCCGCGCTTTCTGCCCGGCCTGAAAGTGTCCACCACCTATTACAATATTCGCTACAGCAACCGGCTCCAGGCGCCACCATGGCAGGAAGCGTTCGGCAGCAACGCCAGCTTCGCTTTGTACTCGCAATACGCAAAGGCGATCAACAATACCGGCTGCGTCCAGGGCAATCCGAGCACCTATGATCCGGCCCTGCTGCCTTATCTTTCGGCGGTCGGCCTGTACACCTTGTACATGCCCGTCGCCGGCCGCGAGTGCCAGGTTCAGGCGGTTGCGGACGGTCGCACGACCAATATCGGCACCACCAACCAGGAAGGTCTGGATTTCGCCACCAATTATGGCTTCGATTCGTCGATCGGCACTTGGAATGTCGGGGGCAGCCTGACGATCGTGCTCAAGGAGAACGCGCAATATGTTGCCGGAGCGCCGGTGGTCGATCGCCTCGACACGCTTGGCTATCCGGTGTCGGTGCGTGGGCGCGGTTCGATCGGCTGGACCGACGGGTCGCTGGGCGCGAACCTGTATGTGAACCATGTGGGGCCGTATAAGAACACGACGCCGCTGAACAACACGGTATCGACTCATGTCGCGCCTTGGACGACGGTCGACGCCGGGATTAGCTACAGCTTCGGCGAGAATTCGTGGGCCGGTCTGAAGGGGACGCGGATTTCGCTCAACGCGCAGAACCTGTTCAACCGCGATCCGCCGCTGGTGCTCACCAACGGCTATGCGAGCTACGATCCCCAGCAGGCGAACATCCTGGGACGTATCGTGACGATCCAACTCGCGAAGAGCTTCTGATCCGAATGCAGCGACCGGGCCCTACCCCGGTCGCTACATTTCACGGGGTGCTATCGGCACTGCAGGACGTGGGCGGTCCAGACCACATCCCCGTTTCGTTGCCCAGGTTTCGAGCACCTTGGCAATCGATTGTATTGGCCGTTGCGATCGGCAACGGCGAGACAACATTGGATGCGTCTTTCGCGCGAGAAGCGCGAACCGCCGACTGACGGAAGCCCTTGGCCGCGCCGCACAGCGCACCCCTTGAACTTTACCGGGCGCGGACACGCGCCAATGGGTCCCGGGCTGTTGTCGCATCCGGCGCAAGTGCCAGCGCGAGCCATGCCGCTCCGGGCCAGCGCGATCCTGTTCGTCTTCACCCCACTTTCCTACTAAAGTCCTGAATGGGGCCCGGTCTATTCAGGCGTTATGACCGAATGCAACGAAGCCATCCGCCCGGTTCATGATCGTATGCCGGTGTTGCTTCATGCCGACGAGTACGATCGCTTGCTGCGCGGAAGCTTCGACGATCTCATTGCCTTCCAGGAACGCTGTTTGCCCGATGATCTGATCGAGATGACGCGAACCGACGAACTCTGGGTGAAGCGCAAGATCGCGCAGTCGGACGTGATGGCCGCGTCGTAGTTGGACCTCGCGCCACGACCGTCTTCTCACGGTAGCTTCTCTGCGTGATTGAGGATCGAGAAATCTGGGCGTGCGCCCACCAGCTCCTCAAGCAACATGGCCACATGCTTGGTCTGCCGACCGGCGGGTCGTGGGCCGGTAGAAGTCACGCAGCTTTAGAGACTCAATCCCGTGCCGTCAGGGCGTGCGCCGGGCCAAGGAAGTGCCTCCAAAGCGGAGAGGGGCTCGGCCCGGCCGCTGCTGCGATGCCCAAGGCACACAGAGCGGAGGGACAGAATGCGGTTCACCCCATCGCGGATATGGCGGAATCTCGTCCGCGATGCCTCGACCTGCTCGAGCAGGAAGCGTTCGTCCTCGGGATAATCTCGCGCGAACGCGATATCCAAGCCGGCAAAGCCGCGGATTGCATCGAGCGGCTCCTGCCAGCTCAGCGTCGTCACCTCGCTGCGCCCGTCGCCCAGCTCGCGGAGCAGCATCTGGAACCCGCGATTTCCCGGTGTCGCCGCGTAGTCGGCGGTGCCGGTAGCGTTGATACAGGCAACATAGCCGGCGTCGTCGGCAGTGCGGATCACCCGGTCTATTGGCGCACGATGAGCGTCGTATCAGTCATCGGAACTCTGCTCTTTTCAGGCCATGTCGGCGCGATCGGCGCCCTCGGCTGCGATATTGCGCAGTGCCTCCTCGAACGCCTCGGGCGGCTGACCTCCCGAAATCAGATATCGGTCGTTGACCACCACCGCCGGGACCGCACTGATCCCACGCGATTGCCACAGCCGCTCGGCGTCGCGAACCTCGTCGCCGTACCGGCCCGAGGACAGGACCTCGCCGGCCGCATCCGGATCGAGCCCGGCTTTGGCCACCGTCGCGATCAGCACGTCGCGGTCCGACGGATCGCGGCCGTCGGTGAAATAGGCTTCGAACAGCGCGGTCTTCAGCGCCTTTTGCTGGTCCGTGGCCTTCGCCCAATGGAGCAGGCGATGCGCGTCGAAGGTGTTGTATATGCGGCTCTGGTCGGACATCGCGAAGGTGAAGCCGAGCCCCGCCCCGCGATCGCGAATCATCGCGCGGCTGGCGGCCGATTGCTCCGGCGTCGATCCGTACTTCCGCCCGATATGCTCTACGATGTTCTCGCCTTCCGGGACCATGTCGGGATTGAGCTCGAACGGCTGGAAGACGATGTCCGCCTCGACCGCGTCGCCGGCACTTGCCAGCGCGGTTTCGAGCCCGCGCAGCCCAATGACGCACCAGGGACAGGACACGTCCGAGACGAAATCGATCTTCAACCGGGTCTTCATCCTATCCTCCGCGATCTGCCCTCGCCCATATGGCGTGCGACGCCAGATTCGCCAGCGTCGCTCAATCTGCCGACCGGAGCTTGTCCTCCGCCCGCGCCAGGAAGGCGTCGGCATCATGGCGCTCGTGCAATTGTTCGGACAGTTCGCCGGTCACGCGGTTGACCGTGCGCCCGCGCTGGACAAGCAGATTGTCCCGGACCTGAGAGAATTCGTCGGCGCCATAGCCCAGGCCTGGCGATCATGCAGTACACGCTCGATCGCCCACTGCGGAATGAACTGAACTGGTCCAGAGCGGCGCTTCGCCGCGACGATCTCGAACGGCGGCAAAGTCCCGAAAAAGCGCCGTACCGCTCTGACCGCAGTCGACCAACTCAAGCCGTTCCCCGAACTACGGGCGAATAGCTGCTCCTGCCGGAACCCGCCGTTCGCCTTCCACTCAGCGGTTTGACCGGAGCGCGCCCCAGGAACGGACTCGGTGCTCGAGTCATCTTGACCTACTGCCTTCCGGAATTAGTCACATTGACCGGCATAGACTTGACGTGACCCCCGCCTTTCATCCAGTGGCAACCAGAGACCGACCTGTGTTTGAGGGTCCCCCGGTTTCTCATCCGGGTCGAGGGTGAGTATCCGGCGTTCATTCGGCGGCGATCTTGGCCGCAGCAGCAGCATATTCGATCGGCGTCAGCCAGCCAAGAGACGTGTGAGGACGGCTCTCATTATAGTCCCGCCGCCAGGCTTCGATCTTGGCTCGGGCGTCTTCCAGCGACAGGAACCAATGCCTGTTCAGGCATTCGTCCCGCAGGCGACCGTTGAACGATTCGACGACATTGTCCGTTGGCTTGCCCGGCCTGCTGAAGTCGAGCGTGACCCCGTTCTCATATGCCCAGCGGTCGAGCGCTTTCGAGATGAACTCGGTGCCGTTATCAACCCGGATGGTCTTGGGCGCCCCGCGCGACAGCGCGATCCGTGTCATCGCCTCGACCACCTGTTCACCCTTGATGCCCTGATCGACATCGATCGCCAGCGCCTCGCGGGTGAACGCATCGACCACCGTCAGCGCGCTTAGCCTACGACCGTCGAACAGCGCGTCCGAGACGAAGTCCATCGACCACATCTCGTTCGCCGTCAGCGCTTCAGGTTGCCGTTCGCGGTTGGCGGCGCTGACGTTGCGCCTGGGCCGCTTGAGCCGAAGGCTCAGTCCATCATTCCGGTAGAGGCGGTAAACACGCTTGTGGTTCACGAACCATCCTTCCCGGCGAAGCAGGATGTAGATTCTGAAGTAACCGTATCGGGTCCGCGTCGCCGCCAGATCGCGAATGCGCAGCACCAGTGGCGCCTGGTCGGGCCGGTGCGACACATACCGCACCAACGACCGATCCACACCGAGCGCCAGGCAACTGCGCCGCTCGCTGACACCATGGGACGCCTGGACGTGCGCGACGATCTCGCGCCGCCGCCCAGGCGTCAGAGCTTTTTTGAAAGAACATCCTGCAGGATATGCTTGTCCAGGCTAAGGTCCGCGACCAGCTGCTTGAGCTTGCGGTTCTCCTCCTCGAGCAACTTCAGGCGCCGCAACTCGCCCACCCCGAGCCCGCCATAAACCTTCTTCCAGCGGTAGAACGTCTGCTCCGAAATACACATCCGGCGGATCACCTCCGCCACCGGTGTACCCGTCTCCGCCTGCTTCAATGCGAACGCAATCTGCTCGTCTGTGTACTTCGACTTCTTCATGTCCCAGCTCCTTGCCCGTAGGCTTCTCAAGGCCGGAAAACTCTCACTCAAACTGGATGAAAAAACAGGGGGGACGTCACTGCACGCGCCTCCGCGCCACCAACCCGCCATCACGCCAAAAATCCCCCCGCCTTTTTAAAGTGTCCAGCTAGATCGCGCCGAGATCGACAGATCCGCGTGCATCATATCGATCCGCCAAGCGAGGTCTCTTCGAAGATCTCTACTTTTGGTGCCGAAGTTTATAGCGCTCGATTTTGCCCGTCGCTGTTTTCGGCAATGCATCGACGAAATCAAACCAGCGTGGATATTTGTAGGGCGCGAGGCTGGATTTGACATGCTCCTTGAGCTCGCCCGCGATATCGCGCCCGCTGCACGGGCGGGCGAGCACCACATAGGCCTTGGGTTTGATCAGTCCCGCGGGGTCGGGCCAGCCGACCACCGCGGCTTCGGCGACGTCGGGGTGCGTCATCAGCACGCTTTCCACTTCGAACGGGGAAACGTAGATGCCGCTGACCTTGAGCATGTCGTCCGAGCGCCCGCAATAGACGAACCGGCCGTCCGCATCCTGGCGGAACTTGTCGCCGCTGCGCGTCCATTCGCCCAGGAAGGTTTCGCGCGTCTTGTCGCGGCGCGCCCAGTAGCCCGATGCGCTCGTCGCGCCCTTGATATGGAGTTCGCCAATCTCGCCGGCGGCGACCTCTGACCCGGATTCGTCGAGCAGGCGAAGCGCGATGCCGTGGAGGGGGTGGCCGGTGGTGCCGTATTTGACGTCGCCCGGACGGTTCGAGAGGAAGATGTGGAGCATCTCGGTCGAGCCGATGCCATCGAGGATGTCGATACCGAACCGGGCTTTCCAGCGCTCGCCGATATCGGCGGGCAGCGCTTCGCCCGCGGAGGTGCAGATGCGCAGCCGCAACTCGTCGGCGGTGGGCAGGTCTTCGGCCAGCAGCATCGACTGGTACAGCGTCGGCACGCCGTAGAAGATCGTCGGCTGGTGCGCACGCAGCCGCTCGAACACCGCTGCGGGGGTCGGCCGACCGGCCATCAGGACCGCCGTCGCACCGGTCCCCAGCGGAAACACCAGCCCGTTGCCGAAGCCATAGCCGAAGAACAGCTTGGCCGCCGAGAAGCTGGTATCGGCTTCGCTGAGCGACAGGATCTGGCGCGGATACAGGTCAAGCAGCCCGGAAACGGCGCTGTGGGTGTGGATCGTACCCTTGGGACGACCGGTCGACCCCGACGAATATTGCCACAAACAGGGTTCGTCGGCGCGCGTCGGAGCGGGTTGGCGAAGCGGCTCGGCAGCGGCCAGGGCGTCGGCGAAGGCGATCCTACCCGCCGGGGCCTCGCCGCTGAACACGACGTGCCGGAGATAGCGGCGCTCGTCGAGCACGGGCGCGATCGCCGGCCATGCCCCGGCGGACGTCACCACCGCAAAGGCCCGGCTGTCGTCGAGTAGATAGGCGAAGTCCGCGCTCGTCAGCAGCGGATTGATCATCACCGGCACGACGCCCGCCCAGATTGCGCCAAGGCAGGCGGTGACGAAATCGATCCCGTCCTCAAGGCACAGGACGATCCGGCTTTCCTGCACGGCCCCGGCAGCCACGAGATGGCCGGCAAACCGCTCGACGCGCTCGGCCAGTTCTCCGAACGTGTAGCGTCCGGCGTCATCGATGAACGCGATTTTGCCGGACCGCGTCGGCAGGTTCCTCGCGATCAGGTCTTCCGCGACATTGTAGGTTTCGATCATGCTCACCTCTACGATGCAGCCTTATCGACAAAAGCACCGCCCGTTTCAAGCAATTTTCGAAAATTGTTGAAATCGTCGCAAACCTGTCGCAGGGAGCACCCGTTGAGATTCGATCGGGGAGAAGGCTCTTGCGTATCTTGTGTCTGGGCGGGGGGCCGGCGGGGGTCTATTTCGCTATTTCCGCGAAGCTGCGGAACCCCGAGCATCAGGTTGTGGTGCTGGAGCGCAACCGGGCTGGCGACACCTTTGGCTGGGGTGTCGTGTTCTCGGATCAGACGCTCCAGAACCTGCGCGCCAACGATCCCGTCAGCGCCGAGCAGATCAGCGCCAGCTTCGCGCACTGGGACGATATCGAGGTGTCCATCAATGGCGACACGATTCGATCGTCGGGCCATGGCTTCATCGGAATCGGGCGCAAGCGGCTGCTGAACATCCTCCAGGATCGCGCGCGCGATCTCGGCGTCGAGCTGCGGTTCGAAACCGAGTTCAGCGACGACATTACCGCCTATCCCGAATTCGACCTTGTCGTCGCCGCCGATGGCATCAACAGCCGCATCCGCTCGGCCAATGCCGCCGCCTTCGAGGCGGACGTCGAACGGCGGGCGAACAAGTTCGTGTGGCTGGGCACGACCAAATTGTTCGATTCCTTCTCGTTCATTTTCGAGAAGACCGAAGCGGGCTGGCTATGGGCCCATGCATATCGATTCGACGCCGAGCATTCGACCTTCATCGTCGAATGTTCGGAGGAGACCTGGCACGGACTCGGGCTGGACCAAATGAACGGGGATCAGAGCCGCGCCTTTTGTGAACGTACCTTCGCAGCGCATCTGGACGGGCACAAGCTCATCAGCAACGCCACCCATTTGCGCGGCTCTGCGGCGTGGATCAACTTCAGCCGGATCGTATGCGGCCGCTGGTCGATCGGGAACGTCGTGCTGCTGGGCGATGCCGCGCATACCGCGCATTTCTCTATCGGGTCGGGCACCAAGCTGGCGCTGGAGGACGCGATCAAACTCGCTGATGTGCTGGATCGCCCAGAGCTGGACGCTCCCTCCGCGCTGAAGGCGGCGCTGGTCGAGTATCAGGATGTCCGGGCCCTTGAAGTGCTCAAGATCCAAAACAGCGCGCGCAACTCCACCGAATGGTTCGAGACGCTCGATCGCTATCTGGACATGGCGCCGATCCAGTTCGCCTATTCGCTGCTGACTCGAAGCCAGCGCGTCAGCCATGAGAATCTCCGCCTTCGCGACCACGCCTGGCTGGAACGGGTCGAGCGTTGGTTCGCGGCCGAATCGGGAATGGAGCCCGTGGCGGTCCCGCCGATGTTCACGCCGTTTCGCCTGCGCGGGATGACGCTGGAGAACCGCATTGTCGTGTCGCCGGTGCTCACCTATCAGGCGAATGACGAAGGCGATCCCGGCGCGTTCCACCTCACGCATTACGGCGCACGCGCGCTGGGCGGCGCGGGGCTGGTGATGACGGAGATGACGGCGGTCCTTCCGGAAGGCCGCGCCACCGCCGCATGCCCCGGCCTGTATACCGACAAGCAGGTGGCGGCGTGGCGGGCGATCACCGACTTTGCGCATCAGCACAGCAAGGCGAAGATCGGCATCCAGATCGGCCATGCCGGCGCGCGCGCCGGAATGCCCGTGCCCGGTTCCGGCGGCTCCGCCGCTGACTGGGATCGCGTGTCCGCGTCGGCCGAGCCATGGGGGGCTGGCTGCCCCGTCCCCGCCGCGCTGGATCGCGGCGGCATGGACGCGATCGTCGCCGCCTTCGTGGCCGCGGCACAGCGCGCCGATGCCGCGGGGTTCGACCTGCTGGAGTTGCAGGCCGGGCACGGCTTCCTGCTTTCCAGCTTTCTCACGCCGTTGATGAACCACCGCGAGGATGAATATGGCGGATCGCCGGCGGGCCGGCTTCGCTTTCCGCTGGAGGTCGTGCGCGCGGTGCGGGCCGCCTGGCCCGAGGACAAGCCGCTCGCGGTGCGCATATCGGCGCAGGACTGGGTGGGCGAGCGCGGCGTCCAGCCGGCGGACGCCGTGGGCATTTCGGCGGCGCTGGCGGCGGCGGGCGCCGACATCATCGACGTATCCTCGGGCGAGACGAGCCCCGAGGGCCGCCCGGTCTATGGCCGCATGTATCAGACGCCCTTGTCCGACCAGATTCGCAACGAGGCGGGCGTGGCGACGATCACCGTCGGCAATATCTACGAAGCGGACCAGGTCAATTCGATCCTGGCCGCCGGACGGGCGGATCTGGTGGCGTTGGGACGTCCGCACCTCGCCGATCCGGCCTGGACGCTCCATGCGGCGGCGGCGGCGGGATACGAGGCGTTCGTCCCGCCAGCCTATGCGCTGGGCCAGGCGCAACTGATGCGGCTCGCGTCCAGGCCCGCCGAGGCGCTACAGGCCTGAGACCCTGGGTCGCTGGAGAAAGACATGGAATACCGCACGTCGATGAAGGTTCGGTTCGCGCATTGCGACCCCGCCGGAATCGTTTTCTACCCGCGCTATTTCGAGATGCTGAACAGCGTGGTCGAGGATTGGTTCGCGGAGGAACTTGGCGCCGATTTTGCCAGCCTGCATCTCGATCGGCATCTGGGTGTGCCGACGGTGCGGCTCGAAACCGAGTTCTCCGCGCCCTCCCGGCTGGGCGACATCCTCGACGCCGCGCTGAGCGTCCAGAAGGTCGGGACCAGCAGCTGCGCGGTGCGGGTGGTGTTCGCCTCTGGCGGCGAGCAGCGGCTGGCGGTGTCCCTGGTCCTGGTCGCGATCGACATGCGGACCGGGAAATCGCAGCCCTGGCCCGCGGACCTGCGCGAAGCGCTTGCGGCTGCGGGCGCGCCCGCCTGACTCGACAGAAGCGTCAGGCGGCCACCATTTCCTTTTCGCGTGCCTCGCTGTTCGCCTGGATGAACCGCCCCGTGGCGGTCAGGTGGCGACGAAGCAGATCGACCGCGGCGACGACGTCGCGCGCCAGGGCCGCGGACATCATCGCGCGATGATCGTCATGCGGTCCCTTCGAGCCAACGGTCTCGGGCGACGCCCGCGACAATAGTGGGCGGCGATAGCGTTCGGTCTGCGCATAGAGCGTCGCGCTCATCTGCAGCAGAAGCGCCGAGGGGCAGGCGGCCAGCAGCATCTGGTGGAAATGCTGGTGCCGGCTCTCGATCAGTTCCAGATCGGTCAGACTGCCGTCCTCCGCGTCGAGCAGCCGCTGTCGCGATTTGTCGAGCGCGTGGAAGCTGCTCACGATATTGCCTTCCCACAGGTCGTCGCCATATTCGACCGACAGGCGCAGCGCCTCCGCCTCGATCAGGATGCGCGCGTTGATCGCGTCCCACATTTCCTCCAGCGACACCGGCGCGACGCGGAACCCGCGATTTGACGTCGCGGAGACGAGTCGTTCGACTTGAAGCTGGCTCAAGGCCTCGCGCAGCGGCGAAAAGCTAATCCCATAGCGCTCGCGAAGAAATTCCAGACGCAGGGGCATGTCCGGCGCGAACGTACCGGCGAGAATTTCGCCCCGCAGCCGCTGATAGGCGACCCGTGACAGCGAAAGATTGTCCTCCGTCTTGTCGGTCGCCATGGGATGTTCCTCTTTCCGGCCGTGTTCCTCCCAAACCTAGTGCGTCCCTCGCGCCGGCACAAGGCGCCTTTCGAAGCCGGTGCAAATTCGCGCGATCTGGACCCCATTAAAGAAAGAAGGGCATATTTTCGAAAGTCTATTGTGCGACCGTCATCATCATGTAATCTCGCTTCCAGCAGGCCGAATCTGCAGACCGCAACGACGGTCGACCATACCCGACGACAACCAGCCTTTAAGGGGGGCAAAATGCGCCAGGGATTGAAGCTCCTTCTATCGACGACTGCCATCTTCGCATCGTTCTCCACCGGGTCTGCCGCGTTTGCGCAGACCGCGCCCGAGGCCGATCCGGCCCAGGAGGTAGTGGACCAGGGCGGTGACATCGTCGTCACCGCGACTCGGCTCCAGAACGCCGGATTCTCCGCGCCCACGCCGGTAACCACAGTGACCGAAGGCGAGATCAAGGCGCTTGCGCCTTCCAGCATGGCCGATGTGCTAGTCAGCATCCCCAGCTTCCGCATGACCTCCACGCCTTCTACCAGCGGCGTGAACTCGCGCGGCGGCGGGCTGATCACCGCCGATTTGCGCGGCCTGGGTGCGACTCGGACGCTGGTGCTGGTCAACGGTCGCCGCTTCGTCGGCTCGGGGACGGACGGTGTCGTCGATCTCAAGCTGATCCCGTCGCTTCTCGTGGGCCAGGTAGAGACGATCACCGGCGGTGCATCGGCCGCTTGGGGCTCGGACGCCGTTGCGGGCGTGGTCAACTTCATCCTCAAGGACAAGATGCAGGGGCTGACCGGGTCGGTCCAGACCGGCGTCTCGCAACAGGGCGACGGGCAGGAGCTGCGCGCATCGCTCGCCGGGGGCACTTCGCTTCTGGATGACCGGCTGCACCTTAGCTTCGGTGCCGACTATGTGAACCAGAAGGGCGTGGGCACGCAATATACCCGCGACTGGGGCCGCAAGGAGGTCGGGCTGGTCAGCAATCCGCTCTATGGCACCAACGGTCAGCCGCAATACATCATCGCATCGGGAGTGCACCCTTCGCTGATGGCGCCGGGCGGGCTGATCGTCAGCGGCGTGCTGCGCGGCACCGCGTTCAACGCCGACGGCACCACCTACCAGTTTAAGTACGGCACGCAGTACGGCACCACGAACTCCAGCATGATCGGTGGGTCCAACACCGGCAACAACCTGTCCAACGCTACGCAGCTTGCCGCGCCATATGAGGCGACGATCCTGATGGGTACGTTGTCCTATGAGGTGGCGCCCTCGGTCGAATTCTTCACCGAAGTGAATCGTGCCTCGTCGAGCTCCTCGGGCTTCTCGCAGCAGGCGCGCGACGTCGGCAGCCTGACGATCCGCGTCGACAACGCCTATCTTCCGGCCAGCGTCCGGGCCGCAATGGTGGCCAACGGCCTTTCGACGATCGCCGTCGGCCGGCTCAACAACGACAGCGGCATGGTGAGCGTCCATTCCAGCAACCGCACCTTCCGCATCGTGAGCGGGTTCAAGGGCGAGATCGGCGACGGATGGAAATGGGATGCCTATTACGAATATGGGCAGAACGACTATACGATCGAGAGCGGCCCCAATAACCGCATCACCGCCAATTACCTCCTGGCGATCGACGCTGTGGTCGATCCGACGACCAACACCATCGTGTGCCGTTCGACGCTGACCAACCCGACCAATGGCTGCAAGGCGCAGAACATCTTCGGCGATGGTTCGGTGAAGGTTGACGATTATTCGTTCGGCACCGCCCGATTCGACCTCACGACCAAGCAGCAGGTTGCCTCCGCGAGCATTTCGGGCAGCCCGTTTGCGACCTGGGCGGGCCCAATCTCGATCGCCGCGGGCGGCGAATATCGCAAGGAATCCGCTGAGGGCACCTCCGATGCGCTGTCGCAGCAGGTCCAGGCGAGCGGCGCGATCGGCGCGTTCCAGATTGGTAACCAGGCTCCGATCTCGGGCGCGTATCATGTGTGGGAAGGCTTTGCCGAAATCGGCGTGCCGATCCTGAAGGACAGCGCACTGGGCCGCGCGCTCGACCTCAACGCCGCGGTTCGCAAGACCGACTATTCGACGAGCGGCGCGGTCACGACCTGGAAGGCGGGCGTGACCTACAAGCCGATCGACGATGTCATGATCCGCGCGACACGCTCCCGCGACATCCGCGCGCCCAATCTTGGCGAATTGTTCCAGGCGGGCGGCAGCAGCTATGTGAACGTGTTCGACGAGGTGCTGAACAGCACGGTGCAGGTCCGCAACGTCAGCCAGGGCAATCTCGACCTGAAGCCCGAAAAGGCCAATACCTGGACCGCGGGCGTGGTCCTGACGCCCAGCTTCGTGCGCGGTCTCTCGCTGTCGGTCGATTACTATAATATCGAAGTCAAGGACGCGATCGGCACCATCTCCGCGCCCCTCGTGGTCTCGCAGTGCAACGCCGGCGTGACCGAACTGTGCAAGCAGATCGTCTATAACACCGACGGATCGATCGCCTACACCATCGCCCAGCAGCTGAACCTCAACGTGCTGAAGACCTCCGGCGTCGACGCCGAGGCACGCTACACGTTCGGAGTCGGGGCAATTCCGGGTGATTTCGGCATCCGCGCCGTCGGGAGCTATGTCGACAAGCTCGTGACCATCGATGCCTCGGGTACACATGACTATGCCGGCAAGCTCAGCAATTTCAATCGTACCGGCGGCGTCCCGCATCTCGCGGGCAATGTCGACCTGACTTATCGCAACGACACCTTCTCGCTCGGGCTGCTCACGCGGATCGTGGGTGCGGGCAAATATGCCACCGAACTGACCGAGGGCAGCGGCGCGGCCAACACGATCAACGACAACCATGTGCCTGCCTATGCCTATATGACCCTGACGCTGTCGCAGGCCATCCGGCTGGGCAACCGCAGCGTTGAGTTCTTCGGCGTGATCAACAACCTGATGGACACCGATCCGCCGATGTTGCCGTCGGGGACGATCGGTGGCGCGAATGAGACCAGCACGAACCCGGTCTATTACGATACGATCGGACGTGCCTTCAAGGTCGGGTTCCGGTTCAAGCTCTGACGCGAAAGGGACGTGGCGATGGGTAACGTCAGACTGAAAATCCGTGCGGTGCTCTTCGCGTCGACTCTGCTGGCAGGGACTTCCTCCCTGCCGGCGATCGGCGCGGAGCCCGATGTCATTCTCTACAATGCCCATATCCTGACCGTCGACGACGGCTTCTCGACGGCGCAGGCAGTGGCGATCGAGGACGGCAAGTTCGTCAAGGTCGGGAGCGACGCCGAGGTGCTCGATACCGCCGGAGAAGCGACCCGCAAGATCGACATGAAGGGGAAGACGATCCTTCCCGGCTTCAACGATTCGCATGTGCACATGCTGGCCGGCAAGACGTTCGGCGTCCAGGTGGACCTTACCCGCGTCCGCTCGATCGCCGACATAAAGGCGGCGCTTGCCGCGCGGATCGCGACCGCCCGGCCGGGCGAGGCCATTTCGGGCTCGCGCGGGTGGTGGGAATATCAGCTTTCCGACGGCCGGCTGCCAAACCGGCATGACCTGGACGAGATCGCGCCCAACAATCCGGTCGCGATCGCCGGGCCGCATTATGCCATCGTCAACAGCCTTGCGCTGAAGATGGCCGGGATCACCGCCCAGACTCCCGATCCGCAAGGCGGCGAAATCTACAAGGATGCGTCGGGCGAGCCGACCGGACTGCTGATGGATCGGGCCAGCCGGCCCGTGATGGCGCTATTTGCGCGGCCCACGCCGGAGCAGCAGTTCGAGGGCATGGTGAAGGTCATCCGCCTCGCCAATTCGAACGGCCTGACCAGCATCGGCGACCCTTCGGGATCGGTCGAGGATGCGGCATTGTACCGCCGGCTATACGATGCCGGTAAGCTGACGCTGCGGGTCGATTTTTCGTACAGCGTCGATCACGCGCTCCCGCTCGACAAGGTGGAGGCCGCGCTGAAGACCTTCGGTCCGGCGGGGCAGGCATGGGGCGACGGCATGTTCCGCGCCGACGAACTGGGCGAAGTCGCGCTCGACGGGGCCGAACTGAGCGCGTTCCTGCGTGACGGCTATCCGGGAAAGCCGGACTATCACGGCATCCAGATGGTGCCGACCGAGCATTTCAAGGCGTTCGCCGCGCTGGCAAATCGCTATGGCTGGCGGTTGCGTCCCCATGCCGTGGGCGATGCCGCGATCGACGAGGCACTCGATGCCTTTGAATTCGCGAATGCGGAGAAACCGATCACCGGCCGGCGCTGGATGATCGACCATGCGTTCCTGCTGGGGCCGACCCATTATCCTCGGGTCAAGGCGCTCGGCGTGGTGATCAACTCGCAATATATGCACAATGCCCAGTTGGGGAAGCTTATCC
Source organism: Sphingomonas hengshuiensis (assembly GCF_000935025.1). Classification (NCBI taxonomy): domain Bacteria; kingdom Pseudomonadati; phylum Pseudomonadota; class Alphaproteobacteria; order Sphingomonadales; family Sphingomonadaceae; genus Sphingomonas; species Sphingomonas hengshuiensis. The sequence goes on along the minus strand of NZ_CP010836.1, from coordinate 357,220 downwards.
TGAAGGCGTGGGAACGACCGCTGGCCGACCGGAGCGAGCCGTATCGCGAATGGCTGGAGAACGGCATTTTGTTCGCAAACGGATCGGACGGCCCGATCGCCTATGACGCATGCCCGCTCTACCAGATCTATGGCAGCGTCACGCGCAACACGAAATGGGGCGGGAAGCTTGGCCCTGACCAGGGCATCAGCCGTCGCGACGCGATCAAGAGCGTGACGATAAACGGCGCCTATACGTCGTTCGAAGAGAAGGTGAAGGGCTCGATCGAGCCTGGAAAATATGCTGACCTGGTCGTGCTGGCGGACGACATCCTCGCAGTGCCGGCGGAGAATATCAAGGACATCAAGATATTGGCGACCGTGATGGGCGGCCGCACCGTATTCGGTACCCTCGAGCAATAGAAACGGTTCACGATGAGTATTGCCATGAACAGGAAGACCTTCCTCGCTGCACTTGCCGCAACCTGCTGTCTGTCTACCGCCGCATTTGCACAGGCGGTCGACACGGTATTTATCAACGGCAAGGTTTATACCGCCGACGAAAAGGACGACGTTGTCCAGGCATTTGCCGTCAATAGCGACAGGATCGTCGCGGCAGGATCGAACGCGCGCATCCGCAAGCTCGTCGGGCCGGAAACCAAGGTCGTTGACCTCAAGGGCAAGTTCGTCATGCCCGGGCTTACCGACGATCATTTCCACGGCGCCGGCGGTGGGCCCGGCGTGCCGCTGGCGGATGTGCGCTCCATGGCCGAGGTCGTTTCGGCGCTGCGCAAGGCGGCGGATGCCGCGGTGCCGGGCCAGGTGATTGTCACCAACGCCGATTGGCACGAGGCCCAGCTGACTGAGCGCCGCAAGCCGACCATCGCCGATCTGGATGCCGCATCGACGACGGTTCCCATCGTCGTGCTGCGCGGTGGGCACAGCATGTTCCTGAACAGCGCGGCGCTCGCGAAATTCGGCGTGGACGCGACGACGGCGACGCCGCCGGGGGGCTCGATCGAAAAGACCCCCGATGGCCAGCTGACCGGCGAGCTGGTCGATGCCGCGACGCGCTTCGTGAAGATCCCGCGGCCTCCGGCGATGAAGATCGACGACGTGATCCGCACCCAGCAGGTGATGAACAGCTATGGCGCGACCGCGGTGCGCATTCCCGGCGCGTTCATGGCGGGCCCGGTGCTGGAACTGCGCACGATGGCGCAGCAACTTCGCGATCGGGGCGAACTGACGCTGCGCTACACGCTGATGCGACCGGGCCCAGGCTTTGCGGGCGCCACGCTGGAGGCGCTGAAAACCGGACCCCAGCAGGGTGACGGCGATGAATGGGTCCGGGTCGACGGCGTGAAGCTGGCCGTCGATGGCGGGTTCGAAGGAGCCCATTTCGACCATCCCTATGCCGAGCCCTTCGGCAAGAACGGCACCTATAGCGGCATCGCGCTGGTGCCGACGGAGAAGACCGTCGCGGACGTGCTCGCGTTGCAGCAGATGGGCTGGCACATCGGCGTGCATGCCGCGGGCGACGAAGGCGTCGAACAAGCGCTGGAGGCGTTCGAGGCGGCGGACAAGGTGGCACCGATCAAGGGCCAGCGCTGGTCGCTGGAGCATGCATTCCTGTATCACGAGGGCCAGATCGAGCGGATCAAGCGCCTCGGCGTGGCGATGTCGCTTCAGGACCATCTGTACCTGGCAGCGCCGTCGATGGAGCAGTTCTGGGGCCGCAAATGGGCCGACAAGGCGACCCCGGCCAAGACCTATATGGATGCCGGGCTGCTGGTCGCGGGGGGAACCGATGCCCCGGTGATCCCGCCGAGCCCGATCTGGGCGCTGTATCATTTCGCCAGCCGTGACACGATCAGCGCGGGCGTATACGGCAAGGAAGAGGCGATGCCGCGGCCCCAGGTGCTTCGGATGTTCACGATCAACTATGCCAAGCTCGTCGGGGCCGAGAAGGTGCGCGGATCGATCGAGCCGGGCAAGCTGGCGGATTTCGCGGTGTTCGACACCGATCTGCTCGGCGCGCCCGTTACCGCGATCCGCGATGCCAAGGCGCTGGCCACCTATGTCGGCGGCCGGCAGGTATATGCAGCGCCCGGCGTGAAATGACGATCAACATCACGCGGCGGATCGATTCCGCGCCGATCGGGTCGTTCCAGATCCGGGTTGTCCTGCTCTGCGCGCTCGTCGCCTTGCTGGACGGGCTAGACATCCAGACGATGGCGATCGCCACGCCGCGCATCGCGCAGCAATGGGGGATGGCACCTGCGGCTTTCGGGCCGGTGCTGTCGGCGTCGTTCGCCGGCATCATGCTCGGCACGATGGCGCTGGGCCTGGCGGGCGATCGGCTGGGGCGTCGCCGCGTGGTGTTGTCGGCCTTTCTGGTCCTGGGGCTGTTGTCGGTCGCGACGGCGGCGGCGCAATCGGTGTGGCAGCTCGTGCTGCTGCGCTTTGCCACCGGATTCGCGATCGGCGGCTGCCTGCCCAATGTCACTGCGCTGACGACCGAATATATGCCCGCGCGCCGGGCCGGCACCGCGGTGACGCTGATGTATGCCGCCGTACCGCTGGGCGGGGTGCTGGGCAGCCTGTTGGCACCGCCGCTGATCGCAGTGGTCGACTGGCACGGCATTTTCCTGCTCGGCGGCATCGTGCCGCTGGCGATCCTGGGGCTGCTATGGGCATGGCTGCCCGAATCGGCGCGCTTCCTGGTCGACAAGGGCGGCCGCGACGCGACAGTGGCGGCGATGCTCGCGCGGATCGATCGCGGCTATGTCCCCGCGCCCGGCGACGCCTTCACCCTGGAGAACCGCGTCGCGGGACGCAGCAGCGTCGCCGAGCTGTTCCGCCAGGGCCGTCGCGCCACGACGATCCTGCTGTGGACGATCTTCTTTTTCAGCATGGCGGTGATGTACCTGCTCAACAGCTGGCTGCCGACGATCTTCACCGGGGCCGGATGGCCGATCGGCGACGCGATACGGACGCTGGCGTTTTTCCAGTTCGGCGGGATTGCCGGGGGGCTGATCGGCGGATGGCTGCTCGACCGGATCGGGCCGGGCCGGGTGCTGGTCGCCGCGTTCGGTTTTGGCACCCTATGCCTGGTGGCGATCGGGCTGTTCGGCAGCGGGCCGGGGGTGGTCCGGCTGCTCGTCACCGGCGTCGGCTTCGGCATCATCGGCGCGCAGCTCGTGCTCACCGCGGTCAGCGCCATCGCCTATCCCACTGCGATCCGCGCGACGGGGATCGGCTGGGCGTTGGGTCTGGGCCGGTTCGGCGCGGTGATCAGCCCGATCCTGGGCGGGCTGGCGCTTTCGGCAGGGGTCGGCGGGGGCGATCTGTTCCTTTGCGCGGCGGTGCCCGCCTGCCTGTGCACCGGCTGCGCGATCCTGCTTTCGCGCCAGATCGGTCGCGCGCGCTCCTGAGGTCGCATGATGATGCCGCGTTCCCCGATCGATCGGGGAACGCGGCATCGTGCGTTCATGCCAGGCTGGTGATCGGCGCGCTGTCGGCGGTGACTGGCGTCCAGGTCGGGCCGCCCGCCACATTGGGGTTGCCCGTCCGCGCGAAGGCGGCCCATTGCGCGCGCATCAACCGGCCCAGCCGCTCCTGGTCAGCCCAGTCGACCCCCGCCAGCATCGGCGCATTCTGCCACGCCGCGCGATCGCCGAACAGGAAGGGCAGGTCGATGCAGTGGCAATCGCCCAGCCCGGTGTCCGGCCCATTCCAGTCGAACGAATAGAGATAGCTCGTCCGCCCCGCCTTGGCCGCTTCGATCCCCAGCGCGATCGTGGCGTTGCCCATCATTTCGAGTGCCTTGGGCCGAAGCGGCGCAACCGGCGTGCCGGGAACCGGCTTCTTGCCCTGTGCCAGCCACATGCCCGCCGCCGGTTCCTCGCGCGCCCAGCCCGACAGGATGTCGACGTTGAACGGCGCGATCGTGTCCGGCCGCACCGGGCGCCAGCCGGGATCGCCGCCGCGCTGCTTGGTCAGTTGCGCCTGCGCCTGAAGCACGGCGGCGACGGGCGCGGTATGCGGGTCCTGGCCCAGCAGCGCGTCGAACTTGCGCGAATGGTCTTCCATCTCCTCGCGCGATACGCGGAACGAGGGGCCGCTCTGGGGGATGATGCGTCGGAACAGCGTCTGGCCATGGCCCCAGTCGGTCAGCCCGCGCGCCGCGCCGGCGCCTGCGGACTGGCCGGCGATGGTGACGTTGTCGGGATCGCCGCCGAACCGGGCGATGTTCTCGCGGATCCATTGGAGCGCGACGAGCATGTCGGTGTAGGACGGTGACATCCCCGTCGATCCCGGGGCGAGCCAGAAGCCGAACGCGCCCAGCCGGTGGCTGACCGGCACGACGACGATATCCTGTTCGGCGGCCATGCGATCGCCGTCATACCAGGGCAGTTCGCCACCCCCGGTGAGGAACGCGCCGCCGTGCAGGAACACCATCACCGGACGCTTGCCCCGGCGCGATGGCGTGAACACCGACAGGAGCTGGCAATTTTCATCCTGGCGGTTGGGCGCCTGGGGACCGTTCGATATTTCGAGTCGCGATGGCAGTTGCGGCGGAATCGCGCCCCGTTCGGGCTGGATCAGCTTTTCCTCGAACCGAATCATTTCCGCCGGGCCAAAGCGTGTGGCGCGCGCATAGCGGATCGCGCGATAGGCCTGGGCGCCGGGGGCCAGCGCCGCGCGCGCCCCCCCAGAGGCCATAAGCCCCGCCGCCGCCAGCGCGGCCATCGCGCCGCGCCGGGTCATTTCACTTCCATCTTCCATCAGGCGTCTCCTTGGTGGGTAAAGGCATCGTGCGGCGGCACGGCGCCCTTTGGCCCTCCAATGCCGCTACCCGGATGGCGGCGGGCTTCCCGCGATCAGCCTGCGATCACGGCGTGCCGGAGCTCGCCGATATGCTCGAGGCCGCATTCGATCACGTCGCCGGGGACCAGCCACTCCTGGGGCGAGCGGCCCGCGCCGACTCCCTCGGGGGTGCCGGTGGCGATGATGTCGCCGGGCTCCAGCGTGATTCCCTGGCTGATGTCGGAGATCAGCTCGTTGACCTTGAACAGCATGTGGCTGGTGTTCGAACGCTGCTTCTCGACGCCGTTGACGGTCAGCCAGATGTCCAGCGTCTGGGGATCGGGCAGTTCGTCGGCAGTGACGATGCACGGCCCCATCGGGGCATAGCTGTCCTGGCCCTTAGAATAGATCCACTGCCCCGCGCGGCGGCAATCGCGGGCGCTCATGTCGAGCATCAGCGTATACCCAAAGACATAGGACAGCGCGTCGCTCAGCGACACCCGGCGCGCGGTGCGCCCGATGATCGCGCCCAGTTCGACTTCCCAGTCGAGCTGCGCGGTGATGTCGGCATGGTGGACGATCGGGTCGCCGGGGCCGACGACGGTGGTCGGCGGCTTGGAGAAGATCACCGGCTGGCGCGGCAGATCGGGCGAGGTGTCGAGCGCCTTGGCCGATTCGGCGACATGATCGATATAGTTCAGCCCGATGCCGAAGATATTCTTGTTCGGGCGCGGGATCGGCGCGAGCAGGCGGACATTGACCAGCGGCAGCGTGGTGCCGATGGGCCAGCGATCGCCGGTTTGCTCGAACAGCGCGGTAACGGCGAATACGACATGCGGCCCCATGGCGATGAAATCGAGCATGCGTGCGGGCAGCGACACGCCCTGGCTCAGGCCATAGCGCTCCATGTCCACCACCAGGTCGCCCACAACTGCACCCAGTCGGGCCTCAGCCTCGATCGTCGCGCGATAAGTCACCAAACGCATTGAAAAAGAAAACCTTTCTGAGAGAATAGTCCGTGGGATCAGGAGAGGATGGGCTGGTGTCCGCCATTTTCGCCATAGCCCTCCTCGCGATACAGGCCGAGCGCCCGGATCACCGGGAGGTCGTGGAACGAGAACAGGCACAGATCCTCGCTCGCCGAGGCATTTACGAATTCGTGGAAGGTCCAGGACGGCACGCAGAAGATGTCGCGCTCGACGAAATCGAAGCGCCTGCCGCCGATCACGGCACGCCCCGCGCCCTTCGCCACGTGGAAGATGAAGCTGCCGACCTGGCGATGCGCGCGGGTGTGCTCGCCGGGGCGCAGCATCTGCATGCTCGCGCCGATCGTCGACATCACCGGACCGCCGGTCACCGGGTTCACATAGTCGAAATGGATGCCGTCGAACGGCGATCCGTCGCTGACCCGTGCATAGTTGCACAGCGCCTCATAGGTCGGCGCCCATTCGTAGCGCAGCATCGGCGAGTAGCGGCGCGACCATTGCTGCCCGGCAGGCAACAGCCCCGGTCCGGCCCAGATCGCGGTGGAGGCGTCGACCGGCTCGGTGCGTGCCTGTTGCAGCTCGGGATGGACTTCGTAGAAATTGGCGTCGAGCGCGTTCATCAGCGGGATGTCGAGCCCGTCCTGCCATATGCAGGGAGTCCCGCCCTCGCGTACGCCATGTTCGTGCCAGGTCCCGTTGGGGGTCAGCACGAAATCATTGGCGCCGAGCGTGATCTCCGCGCCGTCCACCACGGTGAAGGCGCCCTGGCCCTCCATGATGAAGCGCAGCGCCGATGCCGAATGGCGATGGCTGGAGGCGACTTCGCCGGGGCCCATGACCTGAAGCCCGGTATAGAGCCAGCCCACCGCGGCCTCGGCCTCGCGACGGCCTGGATTAACCAGATACACCACTCGCCGCCCGGCCTTTTCGGGCGTGACCAGGTCCAGCGCGCGCAGAACATGCGGGCGCAATGCCGCATATTTCCACAGCATAGGGATCGAGGGAGGGGAGGGCTGCCACGGCTCGATCTTGTTCGCGACGGTCCACAACGCGCCCGCGCCCTGCCCCTCCAGGTCCCGGTAATAATCGACGAGTTCCGCCGTGTTCGCCACATTGGCGCGACCCACTACGTCTTCGCGATATGCGTCATACTCGGCGTTGCCAGCCATCGTTCCGTCCTATCTCAGGCATTTGACGCTACGGGCGAGAAGCTGTGTCTGTCAATGAGATTTTCGAAAAGGTCTTGCCGTATATAAATTCGCTGCGTAGATAGCGAGCATTATGAGGCGGGATTTGCAGTGGCAGGATATACGGCAGCGGTAATCCAGACGGCATCGGTGCCGTTCGATCTAGAGGCGAGCGTGGCCCGCGCGGGCGCGCTCGTCGAACAGGCGGCGGCGGGCGGCGCGCGGCTGGCGGTATTCCCCGAAGCGCTGCTGGGCGGCTATCCTAAGGGCGCGTCGTTCGGAACGCCGGTGGGCATGCGCACGCCCGAGGGCCGGCGGGCGTTCGAGGACTATCATGCCGCGGCGCTCGACCTGGCCGGTCCCGCGCTCGATCCGCTGCTGGCGGCCGTGGCACAGACCGGGCTGTTCGTGGTGATCGGCTGCATCGAGCGCGCCGGCGGCACGCTGTATTGCACCGCGTTGTTCCTGGATGGCGAACGCGGGTTGGTCGGCAAGCACCGCAAGCTGATGCCCACCGGCGCCGAGCGGCTGATCTGGGGCTTTGGCGACGGTTCGACGATGCCGGTCTTCGAAACCAGCCTGGGCCGGATCGGCGCGGTGATCTGCTGGGAAAACTACATGCCGATGCTGCGCATGGCGATGTATGACAAGGGGATCGCGCTGTATTGCGCGCCCACCGCCGACGATCGCGACGCCTGGCCCGCGACGATGCGCCATATCGCGCTGGAGGGCCGCTGCTTCGTGCTCAGCGCATGCCAGCATATCCGGCGCGGCGCCTATCCCGCCGACTATCAGTGCGAACTGGGCGACGATCCCGATCTGTTGCTGATGCGCGGCGGCAGCATGATCGTCGGGCCGCTTGGCGACGTGCTCGCCGGGCCTAGCTATGAGGCGGAGACGATCCTCTATGCCGAAATCGATCCGGGCGCGGTCGTGCGCGGCAAATATGATTTCGACGTGGCGGGCCATTATGCACGGCCCGACGTCTTTACACTCACTGTCGACGAGCGCGCGCGCGCGCCGGTGACGCGCATCCCGAACGATTGACCGGCATGGAATTCGATCTGGAAGCCCTGCCCCAGGCGGCACGGTACAAGGTGATGAGCAGCGCCATCACGCCGCGCCCGATCGCCTGGGTCACCTCATGCTCCGCCGCCGGCATCCGCAACGCCGCGCCCTACAGCTTCTTCAACATGATGGGCGACTCCCCCCCGACAGTCGCGCTGGGGCTGTTGCGGCGCGAGGGCGACGGGCACAAGGATACCGCGACCAACATTCTGGAAACGGGCGAGTTCGTCATCAATCTGGTGCCCGAGGCGCTGGCCGAGGCGATGAACCAGACCTGTGCCGACGTCCCGCCCGAGGTCGATGAGCTTGCCTGGGCGGGGATCGCCACGCTGCCGTCGCGGTCGGTCGCGCCGCCGCGAATCGCGGGATGCCCGGCCAGTTTCGAATGCGTCACGCTCCATGCGCTGGAAACCGGCCCCGGCCAGTTGGTGGTGATCGGTCAGGTGCGGGTCGCGCATATCGACGACGCTTTTGTCCTCGATGCCGATCGGCTGCATTTCGACACGCCCGCCATGGCTTTGATCGGGCGGATGCACGGTCGCGGCTGGTATGCGCGGGGCACCGACCTCTTCCAGATGGACCGCCCGCTTTAGAGGTAGTTAGGGGACTCTGAACAGCGGGGATGAGTGGATTGCGGATCTGCCAGCGGCCATGGTGGCCGCGAGGAGGAGGCAAGATGAGCAAGCGACCCCGCCGGAACCACAGCCCGGCGTGCAAGGCGAATAGCCTGCCCCGCGCAGGCGGGGGTGGTGTTGGCTGCCGTGAAGGGCGAGAAGACGCTGGCCGAACTGGCGCAGCAGTATGACGTGCATCCGAACCTAATCAACCAGTAGCGGGCACTGCTGCTGGAAGGGGCGGCTGACGTATTCGGGTCGGAGCCGACCGCGGTAGAACCGGCCGTACCGCCCGTAACGGTCTGAAGACGACGAGCGAGGTTGACCGCCGCCCCCGCGAACAGCTGCTCTATCCGAAACCTGCCGATCGCGATCATGTTCGACAACGGCAGATATGTCCCAAGCGTCGCGAAGTTGGCCCCTCGCCGAAGGCGAGGAGCCGATTGGTCAAATTTCGGTATTCTCGGCGAGGGCAAGCGCATCTTCCACGTCAATCCCGAGATAGCGCACCGTATTCTCGATCTTGCTATGCCCGAGAAGTATCTGGACGGCACGAAGATTGCCGGTTGCCCTGTAGATGATCGATGCCTTCGTTCGCCGAAGTGAGTGTGTGCCATAGTCGCTTCGCATCAGACCGACCCCTGTCACCCATTCATCCACGAGGCGGGCGTACTGACGGGTGCTAAGATGCCCGTTATGGTCAACCCGACTGGGAAAGACTTAGTCGTCGACCGTGCCGCCCCGGCGATCGAGCCAGGCCAGCAGGCTGGCCCGAGCGTCGGGGAGCAGTTCGAACTGAACGGGTCGACCTGTTTTTTGCTGCATGACGATCGCACGCGTTCGGATCTGCCCGCCGCTGACGATGTCGCCGATCTTCATCTGCACCAGGTCACAGCCCCGAAGTTTGCTGTCGATCGCTAGGTCAAATAGTGCCCGATCTCGCAAGCGGCGGCGCTGGTTGAGGTAGAATCGGATCTCCCAAATTTGCTTCGGTTTCAGCGCGCGTTTCGCGCCAACGGTTCTTCCCGCATTCCAGACGGGGCGTTTGGTGGTGGGTTCGGTTTCAGGCATCTCCATGATCATTCTACGATGGCCGGGTTGGCCATCTGAAGAACGTTCGCCAGCGAAAAGGAGAGGAAGGTCCTCAGACGCCTGGCGACCAGAACACGTCGTTCACCCATGCCTGCGCGAATGTCTGATTTTGACGAAAGCGGTCTCTCGCGTGCCATGGAGCTGTCGACTGGCCGCCCCATGCTCCATCACTCAGCCGATCGCGAGCTGATCCGAAACTTGCCAGTTGGAGCTACCCGTCTTTCCCATGTCTCCATCTCCGTAGGGCATTTCCTGAAAGGGAAATTGGGATCAGATTTTGGGAAAGCGGAACGGGTCTGGTAGAAGGCATCGGCAACCAACTCCCGTGGGAGCAGGTAGCCCTCTACGGACGATGCGCTGCGAGGATGGCCTTCAGGATCGCTTCCGAGCGCCGCTGTCCATAACCGTGGCCAGATCGAGCAACGGGAAGCAGGCGTCCCGGTGCCGACCACCAACAGCATCGTGGCGGCGCTGCGCTTCTTCTTCACCCACTCGCTCGACCAGCCTGAACTGGTGCGCACCGCACACGCCCGCAAGATCCCGGTGGTGCTTACCTTGGGCGAGGTGAAGCGGCTGATGGATGCCGCCACCTGCCTCAAGCAGCAGGCGGCGCTGTCGGTCCCCTAGGGCGCTGAGCTGCGCGTCGGCGTCGTCTCGGCGCTTAAGGTCCGCGACATCGACATTACGCGCATGGTGCTCAGGATCGAACGCGGCAAGCGAGGCCGGTACAGTATACATGGATTGACCGGTAACCTCGGGCGTCGCTCCTTAAGCTTCGCCGTTCCCGCGCCCAGGCTCGGGTCCGCGGGCCAGTGCAGCGACGACACGAACGTCATGCGCCTCGCACACCGGAACCAGATCCGAGCCCTCGATGACGTCGGTGACGAAGATGTCGATATCGCCCATGTGTCCCACGCGCACCGGGGCGCTGCGGCTCCGTTTTGTCTGGTCTGCAACGAGAATGACCGAGCGCGCATTTTCTACGATCGCGCTTGAGACTTGGACTTCGTCGAGGTCGAAGTCGAGCAGCGATCCGTCCCCGTCGATCGCGGAGGTCCCGATCACCGCATAATCGACCTTGAAGTGCTTGATGAACGCCACCGCCGACGGACCGACCGCTGCCCGGTCGGCATGGCGAACCCGCCCGCCCACCACGATGATCTCGATCGATGGATTGCGACACAAGATATCGACGACGTTGAGGTTGTTGGTGATCACCAGCAAGTTGGATCGTTCGGCAAGGTACCGCGCGACCTCCTCGGTGGTCGTGCCGATGTTGATGAACAAGGAAGCGCCATCGGGGATGATTGCCGCGGCCGCCCTGCCGATCGCGCGCTTCTCCTCCACGCACAACCGCCTGCGTGCCTCGTAGCCGAGATTTTCCACGCCCGAGCTAAGGATCGCGCCGCCGTGGACGCGCGCCATAAAGCCCTGCGTGCACAGCGTATTCAGATCCTTGCGGATCGTCTGCGCCGTGACCGACAGCGTCGCCACCAGTTCATCGACCGTAACGCGACCATTCTGACGGGCGAGCTCCAATATTCTCTTGTCGCGCGTACTAAGGGCGGTCGTCATCTCGGTCCGTTCGATGCCAATAGAGCCCGATTTCGCACATTGGCGGTTGCGGGACCAGCCCGTTGGGCCTTGGCTCGGTCGCATCGGGCGGGGGGCGCTACGCGAGCAGCGCGCGCCGAACCGCGCCGCGCCAGCCGTCCACCATGGACGTGCGATCGCCTTCCTCCATTGCCGGATCGAAGCGCCGTTCGCGGTGCCAGATGCGCCCGATCGCGCCGATATCCGGCCACACGCCCGTCGCCAGGCCAGCGAGAAACGCCGCGCCCATCGCGGTCGTCTCGACAATCGAGGGGCGTTCGACCGGCGCGTCGAGGATGTCGGCAAGGAACTGGCACAACCAGTCATTGGCTGCCATGCCGCCATCCACCCTGAGCGCGGCTGCGGACGGCCCTGCATCTGCCGTCATCGCATCGATCAGATCCTTCGTCTGGTACGCAACCGATTCGAGCGCGGCCCGCGCGAGATGCGCGTCGGTCGAACCGAGCGTCAGCCCGCAGATCAGCCCGCGCGCGTCCGGGTTCCAATAGGGTGCGCCAAGGCCGACAAAGGCGGGCACCATATAGACGCCATGGCTGTCCGGAACGCGCGTCGCCATATCGTGCGTCTGCGATGCCCGGGTGATGATCTTGAGGCCGTCGCGCAGCCATTTGACCGCCGCGCCGGCGACGAAGATCGACCCTTCCAACGCATAGGTGGTCTGCCCGTTGAGGCGGTATGCGGGGGTGGTCAGCATCCGATTCTTGGAGAGCACCGGCTTGTCGCCAATGTTCATCAGCAGGAAACAGCCCGTGCCATAGGTCGACTTGGCCATGCCGGGGTTGAAGCAGCCCTGGCCGAACAAGGCGGCCTGCTGGTCGCCCGCCATGCCCGCAATCGGGATTGCGCGGCCAAGAATGTCCGGGTCGCTATGCCCGAAGACGTGCGAATTGTCCTCCACGCGCGGCAACAGCGAAGCCGGGATGTCGAACAGCTTCAACAATTCCTCGTCCCATTGCTGTCGGACGATGTCGAACAGCAACGTCCGGCCGGCATTGGTCGGATCGGTGGCGTGAACCTTGCCGCGCGTCAGCCGCGAAAGCAGGAAGCTGTCGATCGTCCCGAACGCCAGTTCGCCCCGTTCGGCGGCGGCGCGAGCGCCCGACACATTGTCGAGAATCCACGCCAGCTTGGTCGCGGAGAAATAGGGATCCAGCAAAAGCCCCGTCTTCTCGTTTACCATCTGCTCGGCGCCGCTGGCCTTCAGGCGCGCGCACGTCTCGGCGGTGCGGCGATCCTGCCACACGATCGCGTTGTGCACCGGACGACCTGTCGCGCGTTCCCACACGACCACGGTCTCGCGCTGATTGGTGATGCCGATCGCTGCCACGTCTTTTACGTCGACACGGGCGTTGGCAACCGCTTCGCGCATCACCGCGACCGTATCGCGCCAGATATCCTCAGGATCGTGCTCGACCCAGCCCCCATTGGGATAATGCTGCGGAAACTCGCGCTGCGCTGTCGTCACCGGCGTCGCGCTCGAATCGAAAAGGATGCAGCGAGTCGATGTCGTTCCCTGGTCGATTGCCAGAATATAAGGGGGCTGGGCCATGTTCTCTCTCCCGAATCTATCTTGTCTTTCGTGGTACGATCAGTCGAGCGGCTGCGCGGCCGTCGCCGTTGGGGCAAAGCCCTTCTGCCGCGAGGGCAGGAAGGGCCGGATCAGCCACTGATAGACCGAGGCACCGGCAACACCGCCGCAAAAGGGTCCGGCGATCGGCACCCACCAATAATTGTCCGGCGCCGGGAACGCCTGCGACCCCCAACCCGTGAAATAGCAGAACAGCCTCGGCCCAAAATCGCGCGCGGGATTGAGTGGCCAGGCTTCAAGATAGCCGGCCGAAGCGCCGATTGCCGCGACGAGCAGGCCGATGATCAGCGCGCTTGAATTCGCCTGCGGCGCCTGGGTGTTATATTCCTCGGTGATCGCGAAGATTCCGAGCAGGAGGATGCCCGTCAGGACGATTTCGTTGAAGAAGGCGCGGATCGGCGTGATCCCCAATCCGGGGTGCGTGAAGAATACACCGGCGGCCCCCCCCGCTGCCCGATCAGTACCGTGCGCGAGATTATAGATATCGATGACCGGCGAGAACATCATGTAGACCAGCGCCGCCCCGAGGATCGCACCGAGCGTCTGTGCCGCCCAGAACGGCACCATTTTCGACTTGGGAAAGCCGCGGTACAGCGCAAGCGCAAATGTCACGGCCGGATTGGCATGCGTCCCCGAAACCGCCCCGGTCACATAGATCGCGATGGTCACCGCCAGGCCCCAGGTGATGCAGACCCCCCAATAGGCGGTCTGGTAGGGACTCGGATCGTACAGTGTGTACATCGCCGCGGCGGAATTGCCGATGGTGATGATAATCGTCACGGCGATGCATTCGGAGATCAGCTCTCCCAGATAAGCCTTGTTGATCGGCACTTCCCTCTCCCCGTTTTTTTTACGTCCCGGCGATTTGCTCGCAAGTTTGTCTGGTGGCGCCCGCGCGACCCTCGACATAGGCCGTGAGCCGCGCGATCGCCTCGGGCGTCATGTGTAGCCCGAGCTTGGAACGGCGCCAGAGTATGTCTTCCGCCGTCTGCGCCCATTCCTCGGTGAGCAGATACTCGACCTCCGCCTCGGTCAATCCCGCGCCGAACGCCTCGCCCAGATCGCTCGCCGACGTCGCGCCACCGAGCACGCGATACGCGCTTGTGCCATAGCTTTCGGCCAGCCGCCGCGCCGTTCGGCCATCGAGGAACGGTGCGCGCGCGGCAATCGACTCGACAAGCGCCGAAAGGCCACCGGCGCCCAGGTCGCCGCCCGGCAGGACGGCATCGTCGGTCCATGCGGCACCGAGGAGCGGGAGAAAAGGCGCAAGCTGGTCCACCGCGCGGTTCGCGAGCGCACGGTGCGTCGTGATCTTGCCGCCGAAGATCGACAGGACCGGCGCCTGCCCATTTTCCGCGTCGAGCGACAAGACATAGTCGCGGCTGATCGCCGACGGGTTCGCTTCGGCATCGTCGTACAGCGGTCGCAAGCCGGCGTAGCTCCAGACGACATCGGCGGCGGAGATCGGCGTGCGCAGCCAGCGATTCACCGACTCGCACAGATAGTCGGTTTCGGCCGCATCGATCTCGACGCGGTCGAGCGCGCCGTCCCACGCCACATCCGTCGTGCCGATCAGCGTGAACGCGCCCTCATAGGGGATCGCGAAGACCACCCGCTTGTCAGGGTTCTGGAGCAGATAGGCGTGATCGCCGTCGAACAGGCGGCGCGTGACGATATGGCTGCCCTTGATCAGCCGCAATGCCGAGCGCGTGGCGACTTTGGCGCGCTGCGGCAAGAAATCGGCTGCCCAGGCGCCCGTGGCATTGACCAGCGCGCGCGCCGAGACATGCTGGATTCCCTCCGGGCCCTCTATCTCCGCCTGCCACCGTCCCTCTTTACGTTCGGCGGAAAGAAGGCGGGTGCGCGTGCGGATAGCGGCGCCGCGCTGGGCAGCATCCGCCGCGTTGGCGACGACCAGGCGGCTGTCATCGCCCCAGCAATCCCAATAGACATAGCCGCGCCGATGCTGTGGCTGGAGCGGAGCGCCGCGAGTCCCGCGATCGAGACGCACCGCGTGCGACCGTGCCAGGCTGCTAGCGCCGCCCAGCCTGTCGTACAGGAACAGGCCTAGTCGCATCATCCACCCTGGGCGCATCGAGCGCTCATGCGGCAACACGAACTCGAGCGGGCGGATCAGGTGGGGGGCGGCATGGAGCAGCCGTTCGCGCTCGGCGAGCGCCTCGCCAACCAGGCGGAACTCGAATTGCTCCAGGTAGCGCAGTCCGCCATGGATCAGCTTGGTGCTGGCCGACGAGGTATGGGCGGCAAGGTCGTTCTGCTCGACCAGCAAAACGCGCGCGCCCCGCCCCGCGGCATCCCGCGCCACGGCAGCCCCGTTGATTCCTCCACCGACGACGAGAATGTCATGTGCGTCCTGCATTGCCTATTTTGAGCGCGTTGGAGAGCGAACGTCAATCCCTTTCGAATTGTTCGAATTCTGACAATAATATGGATGAAAGAGTGAACATTTGTGCTGTGGATAGTCGCTGTGCGACAAACCTGTTGTGGGCGGGACGGCTGCACGAGCCGCTGCGCACGTCGGAGCCGCCCACCGAACTCGGGACGCCAGATGCCGCGCACGCCCCTGCGGTTTCGGCATGTCTCGCCGATCGGGCACTGCCGCCGACGCGATCAGATGGCGATCGCCGCCCAATGCTCGTAGTCGCGCTTGCCAAGGCTGTAGCGACCATCGGGAAAGCTCGGCACCCGGCGGCGTTTTCCAGCCGGGTGTTCCAGTCGACATGGTCAAAATGGAGATACGTGCGCATCACCATGTCAATGTCCTCGGGCGCCAATCGCTGCGAGGTGCGCCAGATACGGTCTGTCGAGCATGTGTGCGCTGGGCACTGAACGCTGTTTGCAATTGCCGTTGCGGCTATCGATCAGGACCGACGTGCTTCCCAGAAATCATGCCATTGGTAGGTTAGCTCGTCAGATGGAGACGAGATGCGGCGAGGCCGATTTACCGGGGATCATATCATTGGTATGTTGCGCGAGTATGAGGCTGGTGTGAAGACGGCTGATCTGTGCCGTAAGCAGGGGATCAGCGATGCGACATTCTAAATCTGGAAGTCGCTGTGCCGCGAGGAGCGGCTGACGGTGCGCACGCGTAGTGGCCGCAAGCGGGCGCTCGGCACGCGGGCGCCGCTGGCGATCCCGCAGGAACCCAACCAGCGCTGGTCGCTCGACTTCGTATCGGATGCACTGGCCTGCGTGCTGACAGTTCCATATGCTGAACGTCATCGACGATTACAGTCGGGAGTGCCTGGCGTGCATCGTCGATACTTCACTGTCGGGTCGGCGCGTCATCCGCGAACTGAGCGCCATCGCTGAGCGTCGCGGGCTGCCGTGCAGGGTGGTCCGCGACACCGACCGCCGCGGATTGATCCGGGAGATCAATCCGAAGAGAGCCACCCAGCGCACCATTCACTCCGTCCTCGCCTGGTGCCAGGACCCCGGGATCGAGTGGCACTATATCGCGCCGGGCGAGCCGCGGCAGAACGGCTTTGTCGAGAGCATTGATGGTCGCTAGCGCGACGAGTTCCTGGACGAGCGCCTGTTCCCATCGCTGGCTGCGGCGAGACGGATCATCGAGGCATGGCGGACGGACTGCAACACCCTGCGTCCGCACGGCAGTCTTGGCGGGCTGGCACCCGCCGAGTTTACGAACCGCCCCCGCCATGAGCATATGAACACCGAAGCTAATTATCAGCGGCCTGAAAATGGGGCGCAAGTCACCATGCCCGCAATCCCAGCGCCCGCATAACCGGGGATGAGCCCTCCAGACCGCGCCTAAGCTGGCACTAGCCTCGATCTCAGCGGCGGCTTTTTCAACATTGGGTAATGGTCTGGCTGCTCTTCGATGGAGACCGATAGGATCGGCTCCGATGTAGAAGAGGAGAACGACCATGGATTACTATGCTGGCCTGGACGTGTCGCTGGAGAAGACGCACATCTGCGTCCTTGATCGTGACGGCACGGTGATACACGAGGTGACGGCGTCGTCATCAGCGGAGGCGATCTCGGCGGCCCTGGCCAAGGCCCCGGCGTGTACGCGTGTGGTGTTCGAGACGGGCCGCATGGCACCGATGCTCTACCATGGCTTGGCCGAACTGGGCGTGCCGGTTGTCTGCGTCGAGAGCCGGCAGGCATATCAGGCGCTGAAGACGCTGGCGACACACAAGACTGACCGCAATGATGCGCGTGGGCTGGCTCAGTTGGCGAGGACGGGCTTCTTTAAGCCCGTGCACGTGAAGTCGCTACCGGCACATGCGGTGCGCGCGCTGATCATCGCGCGCAAGAAGCTGGTCGGCCAGCGCGTCACGCTCGAGAACCAGATCCGTGGCCTCGCGGTCGTGTTCGGCGTCCGGTTGCCGCGTGGTCTCAGCCCCGCGTTCGTAGACCAGGTGATCGCCATGAGCGAAGGCATTGCGGGCCTGTCAGGCGCCATGCGAGGGCTCATGGCGGCACGCCATGCCGTACTCGGCGCGATCGCGGCCATCGACGCCGACATGAAGAAGCTGGTTCGCGCGTCCGATGCGTGCCGCCGGCTGATGACCATCCCTGGCGTTGGGCAACTGACCGCGCTGGCGTTCACCGCCGCCATCGACGATCCGGGCCGCTTCCGCCGCTCGCGTGATCTCGGTGCCTATCTCGGACTGGTGCCGCGGCGCTACCAGTCGGGCGAGATCGACTATGTCGGCGGGATCTCCAAAGTTGGCGACCGACGCGTTCGAACCCTGCTCTATGAGTCGGCTAACGTCATGCTCACCCGCTACAAGGGCGATCTGAAGCTGAAGGACTGGGCGCTCGCCATCGCCAGGCGCTCGACCATGCGCAAGGCGCGGATCGCGCTTGCCCGACGCCTCGCCATCATCATGCACTCCATGCTCCGACACGGCACCGACTTCCGGCCGGCCTGATCTCCGCCGACCAAGAGACAGGAGGCCGCACCGAGCTCCCGAGCGGGAGCAACGCCCGAGGGAGGGAGCAAATGATGGCGCCGATTCTGTAGCATGCGGCCGACCCGTCGACCGACTGCGCTTTCAACCAAGCCACGTTGCACCCAGCTGACCCCATCAAGTGCCGATATCGAGCACGCAGAGAACGCAGGCACCCAAAGGCACCCAATCCGCTCAGGACCGAGCAGCCAGACCCTGCCCTATTAGAGAACACAATCGACCAACCCACGCCATACATGAGCGAAGGCGTGAACGGCGGCTCTTCGCAAGACCTGCCACTTACGCTGCGCATACAAATGTTCGGCGTTGCGACCCATCCGGAGCAACCCCCTGCTGAGTCAACGGCGGCATGACCTGCCGTGGCGGAAAACACCTGTTTGTCGCATAGTCGTGATTACGACCGGGTTTTCCGCACACCCAATCGATGAATGGCCATAAATGGTGGTTAGGCGACAGGCAACTTTCGGCAGCGGAATGGTTGAAAGGTGCCTTTGAGCCGGTGTCATAACCGCTCGGTTGTGACGCTGCGAGGAGGTTACAAAATCCAGTAGCTTGCGAGCGGGTGTGCCGACCCAGGGCTCTGCGATCCCCAACTCAATACGCCGAAGGTAGTTGACTGACTGCACACTCTCTTATAAGCAGGAATTCTTGGAGTGATGTGATGGCCCGCCCAAAGAGCGACGAGAAGCGTGCCGCCATACTTGCCGCGGCGATAAAGGTCATTGCCGCGCAGGGGCTCAGTGCGCCGACCGCGTCGATCGCAAAGGAGGCGGGCGTTTCGAACGGCGCGCTGTTCACCTATTTCGAGACCAAGGCCGACCTCCTGAACCAACTCTACCGAGAGTTGAAAGAAGACATGGCCAAGTCGACAACGACCGGCATCCCGACCGAAGCCCCCCGGCGTGACCAGATGTTACATGTCTGGAATGCTTGGCTGCGTTGGGCAACGGCGCATCCGGCGGAACGCCGCACCCTTGCCCATCTGGGCGTTTCGAACGCCGTGACTGAGGCGAGCCACCAGGTTGCTGATCAAGCCTTTGCCGGCGTTGAAGCGCTCCTGGATCGGAGCCGCGCCAATGGATTGTTGCGCGATGCCCCCCTCATGTTCGTCGCCTCTATTGTGACGAGCATCGTCGATGCGACGGTCGATTACATGACACGAAACCCTGCCCATGCTCGGGTCCATGCCGCAGCCGGTTTCGAGGTGCTTTGGCGCGTTCTGACCTAATTTATTTGAACTTTAAAAGAGCGACTGGACAATCAATATGGACATCATCATCAGCGAACAGTCTAAACAGAAGATGGTCGTGGTTACCGGTGCGTCGGCAGGTATCGGTGCCGCCACGGCTCATGAACTTGCCCGGCGTGGCTTCCACGTTTTGGCCGGGGTGCGCCGAGACATCGATGCCGATGCGATCCGTGCTCCGGGTATCGAGCCGGTCTTGCTTGATATCACCGATTCATTGGGGATTGCCGCCCTGGTACGGCGTATCGCCGAAGATCCTGAGCGGCGTCCGCTCTGCGCCTTGGTCAACAATGCGGGCATGGCGGTCAACGCACCGCTGGAAACCTACCCGTTGCCCGACTGGCGGCGTCTCTTCGAGGTCAATCTTTTCGGCCATGTTGCGATGATGCAGGCATTGCTGCCTGTGCTCATCAAGAGCCGTGGGACCATCGTCAACATCTCGTCGATCGGCGGCAAGGTGGCGATGGCTGCCTATGGCCCCTACGCCGCCACAAAGTTCGCTTTGGAAGCGGTGAGCGACTCCCTGCGTCGCGAAGTCGAACCGCTTGGCATGAAGGTCGTAGTGATCGAACCGGGCGCGGTCACGACCAGCATGCTGGGACGAGTCGATGTCGCCGGCCGACGCGTCATCGACGATATGACAACCGAACAGCGCGGTCGCTACGAGGGTTTGATGCACGCGGTCATAGCCCAAGCCCAAGCGTCCGTACCCGGCGGCGCGGCACCCGAGGAGGCGGCTCGTGTCATTGCGAACGCGATTACCAGCCCACGGCCTCGCACGCGTTACACCGTCGGTCGGTATACCGCGATGCTCGCTCGCCTCGTCAGCTTCATGCCCGACCGGATGATGGACCGGATGCTCGATCGAGGTCTGAAAGCGCATTTTCCCAAACGGATGGCGACATGACCCGCTTGCTGGTCGTAGGCGCGACCGGACTTGTCGGTCAGCAGGTCGTGATGCAGTCGATCGCCGACCCGCGGATCAGCCGGGTCATCGCCTTGACCCGGCGCCCGATCCCGACGTGCGAGAAGCTGAAGAATGTCGTAATCGATTTTTCCGACATGCCCGACCATGCCGGTTGGTGGTGCGTGGACGCGGTTGTCAGCGCGCTCGGCACCACGCGCACCCAGACCCAATCACCTTCTACCTACCGCGCGATCGATTACGATTATCCGCTTTCTGTCGCGCAACATGCACGGGCCAATGGGGCAACACGCTTCGCGCTGACGTCATCCCTTGGCGCGAACCCGTACTCGCGATTTGCTTATACTCGGACAAAAGGTGAGATGGAGTCGGAATTGGGCAAACTTGGCTTTGCGTCCTTGACGATCGTTCGTCCGAGCGTGCTCGAAGGACATCGCGACCGCCAGCGCGCCGATGAACGTACAGCACAGGTTATCGCGAGAATTCTGGCTCCCGTGCTGCCGCTTCGATGGCGCATCAGTCCGGCAAGCGCTGTGGCCGCCTTGCTCATTGAAGGAGCCGTTGCTGCTCCAACCGGCATTCACCTCAAAACCAATGAGGACATGAATGAAAACATAGATCGCAATTCAAGCAGAGCGGCCCGATGACGGCTGACGATCTCGGCTGTCGCTCTCCCCGCTTATCAGGTGTTACAACCGAGCGGTTGTGACGCTGCCGCAGACCCACGCCTTTTTGCTCGGCGAGAAGGGTCAGAACCCTGGTTCGAAATGTCCGCTTTCAAGAGCGGCCGATTTCCCTCGCTATCACCGACTTTGGGCGGAAACGGCCCGGCCGCGTTTTAGCGCTGCCTGCCCGCCGGTCACTGTCGGAAAACACATGTTTGTCGATACAACACCACGCGCAAATTCACGATGATCAAGGTGAGAGGGCATAGCAGGATCTCCATGTTGGGCATGAGTGTCCGACAAACCCTGTCGGATTGAGAAAGTGTGCGACAACCTTGAAGGCATGGTTTTTCGTCAGGGGAACAACGACCGCAATTTCGGCACGACCTCTCCAGAATCGTACAGTTCAGTACCGGCCGGGATTGCTTGCTGCTGTCCCGACACCAGCGGCCCCGCGAATGGCCGGTCTGTCCGAAACCCGACGTTCACAGTAACCGTCTGGAACGACCGCTTCGTCCCACGATGCGGCGTTCGTTTTGCGGCGGCGGGTGCCGACCAACTCAGGACGTTCCGCGAAGGACCTGCGAACGGCGGCCATGACCAAGAGCGTCGCTAAGGTCGTCCGGCGCCCGCACAACCGCAGTTGCGTGTTACCGGCCACCATTCAGGATCATGTCGGCATAGGCCGGCCCCATGCGACCCGACAGGAACCGCGGATCGCCGACCCTGACACCATCAGAAGAGGCCCAATCGTACGATCGACGGGAAGCGAAAGGGCTTCGATAGTGGAAGCAATATCCGTCATAGCGTGATCTGCCCTTGCATGACTGCTACGCACGCTCCGGCGAGCGTAGCGACGATGCCCTCTGCAACACGGCGTGCCTCGACGCGCAGCAGGCTCGGTCGACCCATCTCGACACCTTGGTGGATGTTGAACACCGCCGCCTCGCTTCCCGGCTCCAGCGACAGCAGGAGGCAGGCGAGCGGAGCGTTCGCGCTGCCGGTCGCCGGGTCCTCCCAGGTTCCTGCCAGCGGCGCGAACATGCGGGCGCGCAACGTGCGTTCCTTTCGGCAGTAGACATGGACCGAGAAACGGTTGCCGTCCTGCGGATGCGCCGCAAGCGCCGCCCGGAAGGCATCCAGGTCGGGCGAGCAACGCGCTAGCGCGTCATCGGTCAGTTCGGCGATCACGTAAGGGTTGCCGTTCGACGCCATTATTGGCGGATGCGTCGTCGTCATCACGTCGTCGGCAGTCAGCCTCAGGACGCTGGCGATCACCTCGCGTTCCAACGCTTCTCCCACCGTCAGGGGTTGCGGCGTAGTGATCGCGGCACCGACGGGGTCGCCCGTGGCATTTCGTTCGATCCGGACACGGACCAGGCCCGCCGGTATTTCGAACGTCGCTTCGACAAGATCGGGATGACGCCCCGCCAGGACGAAGGCAGTCCCAACCATCGGATGCCCGGCAAAGGCCATCTCGGCGGTCCGGTTGAAGATGCGGACCCGCGCCGTATGGGCGGGATCGGCGGGCGGCAGGACGAAGGTGGTCTCGCTAAGATTGAACTCGGCAGCCACGGCCTGCATCGTGGCCGGGTCGAGCGTTTCGCCACCGATCACCACTGCGAGCGGATTGCCGCCAAAGCGCGCGGTGGTGAACACATCGACGGTAAAGAACGGAAATGAGGTCATTGCGCGATCCTGCTACGATTCGCCGCATGCTTGACACTTAGTTCGTTAATTGGCAAATTCCCGACATGGAAACCGCAGATCTGTTCCGCGCGCTGGGCAACGAGCGTCGCCTGCAAATTCTGGGCTGGCTTCGCGATCCGACCGCTCACTTTCCTCCGCAACGCGACGGCGACCTGATCGAGGACGGCGTGTGCGGCCAGTTCATCGCCGACAAGCTCGGCGTGAACGCCTCCACACTCAGCGAGCATATGCGCGTGCTTCAAGCCAGCGGGCTGGTGACGGCCAAGCGCATCCGACAATGGACTTTTTATCGTCGTGATGACGAACGGCTGGGCGAAATAGCGTCGATCATAGGTGAGATCTGAGGGGACGGCCATGTTCAGCCACGTCACCTTAGGCGTAAGCGACCTTGATCGGGCCGCATCCTTCTACGACGCGGTGTTGGCACCACTTGGCCTTGCCCGGCGATCGGTCGTACCGGATGGTGGACCGCCGTCGCGCTGCTGGCATCGGCCAGGTTTGTCGCTGCCACGATTCTACGTTTACCTGCCGTTCGACGGGCGGCCCAGCTCGCACGGCAACGGCAGCATGGTGGCGTTGCGCGCTCCGTCGACCGAGGCTGTCGTGCGCGCGCATGCCGAGGGATTGCGCACGGGTGGCACGGATGAAGGCGCGCCGGGCCCGCGTCCTCATTATGGTCCGGATTATTACGGCGCCTATCTGCGCGATCCCGATGGCAACAAGATGCACATCGTGCATCGCGGCGAGGAGGTCACCGGGCAGTAGCTTTCCCGAAACTAGATCCTTTTTGGGACGGCAGCCACCGACAGCTATCGCCGGTCCATCCCCGACCTTGCATGATCCTTGATTGCTTCTACACGCTTACGATAGTGTCTGCGTCTGCCGGGAGCCACCATTCAAGCCGTTCAACTTCAATGACGGATTGTCCCACGATCCGGTGTTCGCTTGCGGCAGTAGTCGACCACTTTAAGTCGTTCGTCAAATCGCGCGCGAACGTCTGGTCGTGACGGAAATTGCCATTCGCCCGCGCGTGAGTTTCCGCCTGCCGGTCGACCTGGTTGATTTGGTGCGCCGGTTCTAGCCTCCGCCATATGGTCGGGTGATGACCTCAAGAAGGTGGTCGTCGAGGTCCGCGAAATACACGCCCCGTCCGCCATCGTCGCGGTTGATCTCGTTCGGGCGACGGCGGAACGGATCGGCCCAGTAATTAAGACCCTCCTCTCGAATGCGATCAAAGATCGGATCGAAATCGTCCTCGCCGATCAGAAACCCATAATGTTGGGACTGGATCGGTCCCGTCCAGGCAGCGAAGTCGAGCGTGACCTCGTTGTCGAGCTGGACGACTTCGAAATGACCGAAACGCATCGGCGTTGGTCGCCCCAATATCGTCGCCAGCAAGCGCGCGGACTTCCCCGGGTCCGACGCCCAGACGATCGTGTGGTTGAGCGAGATTGGCATGCAGTCGCTCCCATCAATCAATGGAAGGTCGCGCCGCCGTCGACGACGACGATCTGACCAGTGATGAACCGCGCGGCATCGCTCGCGAGGAATAGACAGGTGCCGACAAGATCCTCAGCGACTTCCTCACGTTGAATGGCGCGCGAGGCGATCACGCCGTCGAGCATCTCTTTCGAGTAGCCTTCATTGTTCCTGATCCCTTCTGTCACGGTCAGTCCCGGTGCGATCGCGTTGACGGTGATCCCGTCGCCCCCGACTTCCTTCGCAAGCGCGCGCGTCATGGCGACGATCGCGCCTTTGCTCGCGGTATAAGCCAGCATGTACGGCGTACCGACGAAGACCGTGCCCGACGTGAGATTGACGATTCGGCCCCACTTTTTCTCGCGCATCCGCGGCATCACCGCCTTGGTGCACAGTAACTGGCTGAGCGTGTTGACCGTCAGCACGCGAGTCCATTCCTCCGGCGTGATCTGCTCGAACGGTTTCGGCGCGATCTCGGCCGCCAGCGCGGCATTGTTCACCAGAATGTCCACCCCTCCATGGCGCGCATCGATGTCGGCGATGCACGCTTCAACGCTCACCGCATCGGCGACGTCGCAGTGAACCCGTTCGATCCCAGATGCGCTTTCCTGCTCCGTCCAGGCGAGATCGGCTCCAACGACACGCGCGCCGGCTTCGGCGAGTCCGGTCGCAATGGCAGCGCCGATGCCGGTCGCGGCGCCGGTGACGAGGGCGGTCTTTCCTTCGAACTTCATAGCTGCATCCTTCTGGACTGGCGCGTTGATACGAAGCCAGCGCACCCCTCCCGCCACGTCTCCACTGGACGACTGGCGATAAGACGGTTAGACCGACTAACGATTAGCTCATCTAATTATTGGAGCGCCGATGTCCAGAGAGCGGTTTGAGCGCTACGTCCTGATCGCCCAACGTTTCGGCGCAAGAACCGTGCTGTTTCAGGAAGCGGCGGCGCGCCGGCTCGATCTCACGGCGACGCAGCTTGAATGCTTTCAACTGGTGCGGAACGAGGGCCCGCTGACGGCATCGGAGCTGGCGAGGGAGACCGGCCTGACGCGGGCGTCGCTGAGCGTCATCGTCGACAAGCTCGCCGCTCGCGCCTTCCTGAGCCGTGAGCAGGATCCGGCCGATCGACGGCGCTGGATTCTGAAGTCCGATCCTGAGGCGATTGCGACCGTCGACGCCATCTATGTCGATCATGTGAAGCGGACGACGGCTTTGTTGGATGAATATGGCGACGACGAACTCGATGCTGCGCTGCGCTTCATGGCCCGACTTACCGAGGAATTAAAAGCGACGACGATCGAACTCGCCGGAGATCATCCGCCCGCCATCCGTAGAGGTCCGAGATGACTGAGCTTACGTCCCCGACCATTCCGTAGCGTCACCCATTCTGAAGCAACGTTAGCATTCGGCGCCTTGACCGCCGGGGATTCGCGAGCGGCGGCTTCTGTTAGAAGCTGTCGTTCAGCGACCAAGGCGGGAACGACCGCAATGTCCCCACGATGCGGCGTTCGTTTTGCGGCGGCGGGTGCCGACCAGACCCGGCCGCTCCCATCTGCGCTGATGAACGTCCGGTCGTGACGGTAGCTGCCACTCGGCATATTCGAAGCAGACGAATGACAACCGCCACCTTTCGCCGTTGGACGGTGATTCCTACACCCCGAGAGCGGAAACTCAACGCTCCCTCTAGACGCCCACATCCACATGTGCAAAATAGTTTTTACCCCTGAAAGTTGCAGATGGTTGCGGAAGTGGGAGAGATCATGAACATTAGTCGGCGCGAGACGCTGGGCGTCTTTGGTGCTGCCGGGGCCGCCGGCGCAATGGGCGGTAGCGCATCTGCTCTTGCACAACCGGCCGCCGGCCCGTTCACCGCCGATTGGGCGTCGCTGGCTAAAGGCTATCGCGCGCCCGACTGGTTCCGCGATGCCAAGTTTGGTATGTGGGCTCACTGGAGCGCGCAATGCGTGCCCGAGGAAGGCGACTGGTACGCCCGTGAAATGTACCGGCAAGGCACGCGGGCGAACAAGGCGCATGTCGCCAAATATGGCCACCCGACCAAATTTGGTTTCATGGAAATCACGAATCTGTGGAAGGCGGAGAAGTGGCAGCCGGAGCGCCTGATCACCCTGTATCAGCGCGCCGGCGCAAAGTATTTCGTCGCGCTGGCCAACCACCACGACAATTTCGACACCTATACTTCGACGCACCATCCATGGAACTCGACCCGGATCGGGCCGCGCAAGGACATTATCGGCATCTGGTCGAAACTGGCGCGCGAACGGGGCCTGCGCTTTGGCGTGTCGAACCACAGCGCACACACCTGGCACTGGTTTCAGACCGCCTATGGCTATGATCCTGAAGGCCCGATGCGCGGTCAGCGCTACGATGCGGCGCGACTGACAGCCGCGGACGGCAAGGGCCAGTGGTGGAACGGGCTGGACCCGCGCACGCTTTATGCCAAGCCGGTAATGCCGCTGCCCGACAGCGTGACGACCATTGTCGAGGCCAATGAGATACACCAGCGTACCGACCGGCTGTGGAGCGAAGCGATCCCGGCGCAGAATCCCGAATTCGCGCGTAACTGGGCGCTGCGCTGTCGCGAGTTGATCGACAAATATCAGCCGGACCTACTGTATTTCGACAATTTCGATCTGCCGTTCCAGCAGATCGGGCTGGAGATCGCCGCGCATTATTACAATGCCAATCGCGCTTGGCATAATGGCAATCTTGAGGCGGTGTTGAACATCAAGATGGTCCCGCCCGAACGGCGAATGGGGCTGGTCGAGGATGTCGAGCGCGGCGGAAAATCCTATATCGAGACCTATCCCTGGCAGACCGACACCTGCATCGGCGATTGGCATTACGACCGCGCTTTGTACGAACGCGATGGCTACAAGACGGCCGCGACAATCATCCACACGCTGTGTGATGTGGTATCCAAGAACGGCAATCTCCTGCTCAACGTGCCGATGCGCGGTGACGGGTCTATCGACGAGAAAGAGGAGCGGATCGTCGAGGAGATCGCGGCCTGGATGGGTCACTTTGGCGAGGCGATCTATGGCACGCGGCCGTGGCGCATTCATGCCGAAGGGCCGACCAAGCCCAATAGCGGCATGTTTGCCGAAGGCGGACCGAAATCACCCTATACCGCGCGCGATGTGCGTTATGTACGCAAGGGAGAAAATGTCCATGGGCTGGTCATGGGCTGGCCCGATGACGGCATAGTCCGCCTGACGCTGTGGAGCCGGAACAACCCGGTCGGACGCGGCGAGGTTGAGCGCGTGACGGTGCCGGGGTCGAACGCTCCACTGCCATTCAAGCGGACCGATGCCGCGCTTGAAGTGACGGTGCCACAAGGCCTTCGCAACACCATCGGTATTCCGCTGATACTTTCGGGGCGCGGGCTAACGGATGGCAGTTTGGCCGATGTCTGAAGGCGCAACCGTCTCCCACGTTCTGCTGCTCGATCTTGTAGATGATGCGGAGTTGATCGCGGCCTATCGTGAATGGCATCGGCCGGGGGGACCTCCGAGCGCTGTCACGCGCCAGATCCTGGCATCGGGCATCGTGGCGATGACGATCTGGCAGACAGGGGATCGGCTAGTTATGCTGATGGAAACCACGCCCGATTTCGACCCCGTTGCGAAGGCCGAACGCGACGGGCACGATGCTGATGTTCAGGCGTGGGAGCGCATGATGGACAAGTTCCAGAAACGCCTTCCTTTTGCGCCACCCGACGTCAAATGGGTGCCGGCCAACCGGATCTACGATTTGGCAACTCAAACCCCAGCCGATGAGCCGACATTCCGGAATCGGCCAGTCTCACCTACCCATAGGGTGATCGGCGCTACCGAGTGAACGTCGGGTGTCGCTGAGACCGGCCGTTGCCGCCATCCTTGCAAACGACCGAATTGTCCACGAAGCGCCGGCCGCGCTTCGGCAGGACTCGGACCAGTTCTAGCCATTCCGCGTTCGACGCTTGAACGTCCGCTCACGTCGGAACCGGTCATTTGCACGCAATGCTTAGCGCCCCACATTGGGCATCCCCGCAGACGTGGTCGGGTCCCGGAAGCAGGCAATGCTCTTAATGGGCCGAACTCCGACGTTATGGAGCTAACTCTAAGGTTTGCCCGCTGCGACCGCCCGTGACTGCCGAGCCGGATTCGCACCGGTCTCCCTCATAAACACGGGATCATAAGCGGACTCCGTCCTGTCCACTGGCATGGCACTTTCAAGCCACGCACGAAAAATCAAATTGCGCATCATGCTCGCGCCTGCTGCGGTACGCGTATAAACCAGCGTGCGCGCCCTCTGGTCGTTCGCGTCGGTAAAGGCCATGCGCTTTTCAGCCTGATAGACCTCTTCAACGTGCTCGTGAGAGGCAGTCAGGTAAGCGAGCACCGCTTCGAACACGTCACCTCCCAACAAGTCGACCGATGTTACGTAAGGTCGAATATCGCCAGCCGACAGATTGATGCTCTCGACGAAGTTGACTTCAAAGCGATTATGCAGCTTTCGATCCGTCGAATAGCCGCGCGGGTTGGCACCCTGCCAGCCATCATGATGCACACTGACATGAAGCGGCTGTGCGCCGTCTCCCACATAATGGCCCATCCAAGCGACGTAGAAAGCGCATGCCATCTCGGCTGATTGGGTCGCCTTAGCCGCAGCTTTCAGGTTTCGATACCATCGAAATCCGGTGACGAGGTGCCCGTAGACCGATGCAATCTCGTAGGGCATCGTGCCGACACCACGTGCGTTGAGGCTTGCTGCCGCAGGCGAGCCGATTTCGGTCAGGCTTTGCTGTATACGGGCAAGTTCGATCAGAAATTTCGTTCGAGATCGAGGGAGTTCGCCGATTAGCGGAAGCTGCTCCTGATACCATGCGTGATTTGTCTCCTCTCCGATCTTGGAAAAGCTGCCATTATCCTCGCGCCACCAGTCTGGCACGCTGGAGGTATCGATAATATACTGCTTGTACTTTCGCAGAAAATCCGGCGCATCCGGTGGAAGCGCATCGATGGCCGCCTCATCAATTACGGCATGGCCCAAAGCACCCCACGCCTCCGCGGTTTGCGGTACTGTGAGCGCGACACAAGCGATGGTCGCGCAAATCAAAGCTCTCATTGTGATAACCCTGCTGTGCGGGATAGCCCACCGGCCCCTGATGTGACCGGTGCGCTGCCAGATGTCAGAATGCGGCGTTGAGCGTAGCGGTGAAGGTCCGCGGCACGCCGATATTGGCCGAGGGGACATTGTCTGCAGACAGCGATCCACCACCAAAACCACCAACATAGAACTTGTTGAACAGGTTCGTCACATTGATCTGCAGGTAGGTTCCCCGCTTCAAACCCAGCTTTTCCAGCGATACTTTGGCGTCTATATCAACCAGCGTGTAGCTCGGCGTTTGAGCACCATAGACCTGATAGCTCACATTCTGGCCATTGAGGGTGTAGCTGGCAGTGATCGGACGGTTCTGATCGTTAACATAACGGCCGCCGGTATATTTCGCTTGAACGCCAACCATCACCGGACCGGTGGTGTAGTCGACGCGACCACCCAGCGTTCCGGTAGGGAAACCGGACTCCCGCTTGCCCTTAGTGGCAGCATAAACCGGAGTTGCCACCCCGTTCACGATCGTCGTGCCGCTCTGGACGTCATCGAGGATGGTCGATTTGAGATAGGAGGCGAAGGCGTGAAGGCCGAGGCCGGGGATCGGCCGCGCATCCACTTGAAAATCGATGCCATACTTCTCAACATCTCCGAGATTACGGAAAACCGTGACGTCGAGAACGGGATCGAACGCGCTCGCGAGGCGGTTCTGATAGCGAGTGTACCACGGGCTGATTTCGATTTTTAGGTTCCGCGTGGCATAGCGGAGGCCTGCGTCGAAATTGTTCGACGTTTCAGGCACCGGACGGGTGCTCTGGACACTCTGCGGATAGTAGAAGCTGTTGTAGAGATTGGAGACGCTCGGAACCTGCAGGCCGCGGGAATAATTGGCATGGACCACAAAGCGATCATCGAGCCGAAACACGAATCCGGCAGACGGCAGAAACTCATGATAGCGGTAGGTTCGCGACTGTGGTGCCGCCTGTCCCGCAACAGTGTTGGTGCCTCCGTTGAACGAATAGGAGTTCTGGCTCGCATAGTCCGAATTGGCAGCAGCATTGTCCCGGCCCAGGCAATTGACCCCGCCCGTCGCCGTTCGCGTGAAGCAATAGTTCGTCAGATCGCGGATGAACCAGGGAGACCGCAGCCCGGCATTTATGACGAGGCGGTCGTCAGCAAAGCGGCCGATATATTCGGCGGAAACCTGATGCAGCGTGGCGAAGGAACGACGGTCGCGACTTTGCAGGACATATCCGCTCAATGCCTCGGTCGGACTGTCCATGGGAAATACCATGACGGGAGTGCCATCGCGATTCAAGGGAGCGAGTTCGCCCGTCTGGCGTTGGCGTCCATAATCCCAGGAATAGCCGAGACGGACGGTATTATTCTCATCGATCGTATAGCGCAGCGATGCGATGACGCCGAACCGATTGGTGCGCGCCTGTCCAGGCGACAGCATCGTAACACCCTTGGTGTTCGACGCAGCGCAGGCTGCACCGAGTGGCGAGCAGGTATCGAGCACATCGCCATCGCCGTTCAGATCCCTGCCGCCATAGAATTGTCCGTCGATGTAGCCAGTATATGTCTTGCCGTTGACGATCCGCACACCCTCGCGCGCCGTGACGGTGCCACCGCCATTCATCTTGATCGACTGGAAGCTGGGATCGACCGTCAGGACGAGGCCCCTCGCCAATGTAAAGCGCGAGTTGATGCGGATGTTGCGAGTGTCGGCGGGATTGAAGCTGTAAGCGCCAGCAGTGCCGCAGCCGTTCACGTCGTCCGCCACGCCAGCCGTGCCCTCGGGCGTCGTGCAACGTGCGATGCTCAGGGGCAACTGATCAAAACCAGTCGGGAAGCGATTGGCGCTCGCGCTGCCAAAAGCGCGAGACGTAGTTACCAGCGTCTGGTTCGGCGAGCTGCCTGTGACGGAGTAGGCCACTGCATCGGTGCGTAGCGGGACCGATGCAGGCTGGTTATTGCGATAGCGACTGTGCGTTCCGGCAATCGAGATGAAATCACCGTTGGAACCGAGCGGCTGATATATTTTTCCATTGAACTGGGTGCGCTCGGTCTTGCCCCAATCATTGGTGAACGGATCGTAGGACACGGTGCTGGCCGCGAGCCATAGACGAGTTCCCGAGGCCGTCAGATTGCCGGTGTTAATCTGGCCAAAGAAGCGATGCATGTTGAACCGGCCGACGGTCGCGGCAACGCGTCCGCCAAATTCCTCGGTCGGACTCATCAAGCGGTAGTTCAAGGTCGGTCCAGAGGCCGCCGCCGTAGGAGAGTCCACATCAGTGGACCCGAGATTGACCGACACCTGCTCGATCAGTTCGGAGTCGAGCTGCTGCGCGCCATAGACGGCGTAATTGCCGGTATCGTTGAGCGGAATACCATCGACCGTGAGCGAGATGCGGCCAGAATCGAAGCCACGGATCGACATGGTCGCATTCGCCGCGCCAAACGGATCCGAATTCTGTACACTGACGCCAGGCAACTGGTTGATCAGCTCAAAAACCGATTGACCAGGGCGCTGCTTGGCGATGAACTCCTGATTCAACGTAGCACGGGTTTTGGTCGTCTCAGCCTGCTCAAAGCCACCCAGCGACTTGGTCGGCGAACCTGCCGTTACGACGATATCATTGCTTTCGATATCGAGCGTGCCGGTGGATTGGGCATGAGCGCAAACAGGAATGGTCAAAGCAGCAAGTGCAACGCCGGTGAAAAATGTAGATCTCATGATAACCTCGAAAATGTTTGAAATGAATCCTCTCCGCGCAGCGGAATGATATTTTCTATTGAAAGTGAATTTGCTCAGGCAAAGCGGTGCCGGTCACCCCGGCAGGGGGTGTTGAGGTAATTACGGAATTCGTTATTTATTTAGCGGGCGATCTACCTCACCATGATCTCGCTAAATATGAAAAATGATATCATGGTAATTATCCGTTGTTAGAATCTATAGGTGATCGCTGACTCGAATGTTCTGGCGAATATTGGCCGGCCGTAGATTGGCGTTGGCGTGCCTTGGCCGGTCAATTGATCGGTGCGAGGGTTGCCCTCATTCAGGCCAAAGGTGTTGGTAATATTCCGCCCGGTGATTCGGAGATCCCAGTTACCTTGCCGAAGGTTCAGACCAACATCGAAATTCTGATAGGCAGGCAACAGAGTGTTATTCATCACGTCGGTCCATCTACTGCCGACGAAATTGTATCGGCCGTAGAGATCGAAGCTGGTCTGCCCCTGATCGAGGCTGATAGTCGGCGAAATATTGCCATACCATTTTGGCTGACGGGACGGCATGTTCCCGTTCACGTCCACTGCTTGACCGCCACGATCATCAGAAAGGTTTTCAACTTTCACATCGTTATAGTTGGCCGTGGCTTCGATGCGCAGCCAGCGCTGAGGGCGAAAGGATGCGGCCACTTCAACGCCTGGGACCAAGGCATCGCCTGAGTAATTGTGTTGAACAACCATGCCTGTGATGGGATCGATACCGTCACCCACCGCTGTGAACGGTGCGTACCTGGCGAAAAATGCGGTTGCGAAGAGCTGCAATCGGCGCGTGTTCAGCTTGAGGCCAAGTTCATACTGATCGACGGTTGTCAGCCTGATCGCTTCAGCGTTGACCACGGCGCTGGCATCCGGCGCGTTGTATGATCTCGCATAGCGCACATAAGCGGCCAATTTCGTGGAAAATTCCAGATTGGCGCCAGCCGTCCAGGCGAAAAATCGCCGGCTTGTTAAGACTGGAATATATTGTTCGGTCAGGCCCTGCACATTGTCGTCAGCGAGTGTGGCAGGATTACCCAGATTGTAAGTCGACTGGCCAAACCGTCCGCCCTTAACATTCAGATATTGCCAACGAAGGCCGCCATCCAAGCGGACCCGATTGGCCACTTGCCACTCATCATTGAGATAAAAGGCCATGTGGCTCGCCATGGCATCATCGAGTTGACGCCCGGTACCATAAGCTAGGACGCCGTTGTCGGTCACGTAGCCCACCACGCTTCCGTCTGCAGCGCGTGCGACGAGATCGAGCAACTGCGGATTGCTTGCCATCTCAAGCAGGTAGCGCTGCCGGAAGCGGTCGAAACTATGCGTGAAGTGAGATGCTGCGGCACCGATCGTGAGATTATGCACGCCCCAGCCGGTGTTGAATTTCCGGGTGGCGCGTATGTCATTCAGGATCGACGAAGCCGTCGTGACGTACGATAGAAGGCTGCCAGTCAGCACGAGACCATGAGTCTGCGATGGATCGAAGTGGGTCGCTCCGCCTGTGCCCGCAAGGGCGAAATCCAGAGATGTGTAGGGCCCAAAGGCTGCGCTGGCGGCCGCTATATAGCGATTGGAGAACTCTTCGGCCCTGATCGGATTGCCCTCCGAATAGAGGGCATCGAAACTCATATCGACATGCGCCCAGCGCAGCCGGTTGGTGAGGGCCCAACCGCTGTCGAAATCTCGGTGGAAATCGAGGCCGACGGTCTGAGTTCTGATATGGCGGCCATCACTGAGATCGCGCGTCACCGCATTGGTGGTGCCATCCGCAGATGGATACAGAATGAGGGAGTTGCGCAGCGCTGGCGTATTGAGCGTCCCCCTCGAGGGATCGAGAACATCGGCAAGGCTCTCATCAGGATCGTATGGATTAGCCAAGGGGATAGGCAGGTAGAACGCGTTCCGATCGTCAAGAACTCGGACGAACAGGTTTAGGTCTCCACCACTAAACCTGCGCGTCAGATTCATGCGAAATTGGCCACCCCTGTCTCCCAGATAACCGTTGTCGCGATAGCCCTCACTGACGCGATAGAAACCGCCAAGCGCGATCGCGGTATGCTGATCCAGCGGTCCGGCATAATATGCATCCGCTCGCGCTAGGCCGATGGAAGCGCCAGTCAGGCGCACGGCACCCTCTGCGGTCGAGGTGCCGCGGCGGCTGACATTGTTCATGATGGCGATTGCCTGGTCGGCAAAAACAGGAGTCGATCCGCCGCGAACGATTTCAAAACCGGATGTCATGATGTCGATGCGGCTCAGCACGTCGGCCTTGCCGTTCCCGATGCTGTTCTGGGCCAGAATCGGAGCGGCGTCCTCCTGATACTCCGTGAAATATCCAGAGTCGGGCAAGCCGCGAATGCGCCACACATTCTGCGCCTCGCCGGAGTTCGCTTCGGCATAGATGCCGGGCACTTTACCCAGCATGTCCGCCGTGCTCGTCGCTCCAATGCGCTGGATGTCATGTTCAGAGAGCGCGGTTACTGCATAAGATGCTTGGAACTGACGTTGCCCTTGCGCCGTCCCTGTCACGATTATCGTGTCCAGATTGAGCCCATCTCGACCGCCCGAAGGTCGACTGGCGACCGACTTCTTCACCTCCGGCCGAGGACGCTGCGCTTGCGGTCGATCATTCCCAGGTGCCCGGATTATCAGATATGTCCGACCGCGCCTATCGAATGTCAGACCGGAACCGCGCAACATTTCAGCCAGCGCTGCATCGGGAGAACTCGCGCCCTTCACAGCGCGAGCCCCCTTTCCGCGCACCAACTTCTGATTGACCAGTATCTGTATGCCCGTCAGCCGAGAGAGCCCGTTAAATGCTTCTTCCAAGCTCGACTCGGGCAGGCTGATCCGAGTTTGGGCAACAGTCGGCGAAGCGGCGCATGCCGCTATGATAATGGACGTATCGATGCTCGCGCGGAGCGAGCGGTAGTATGCGTACACCCGAACCCCCCGGCGCCAAGGCTGAAACTCTTCAGACCTAAGACGCTGCGAGAGGACAAGTTTCACAAAGTTTTTTGTTGCATTTTAATGACATGGGTCTCGCATGCCGCGACCCTATTCTTCCCTCAGGATCAGGGCATGGCTTGTCCTGTCGATTCGGAAGGACTGGATCACAGCCAGGTTGTCTAACTGTTCCGATGGCCTGGAGAGCTTGATACGGCCACTCACTGGCTGATTTGCTAGCCTGTCGCCCTCAATCTCGATTGGCAGCGGCGACAAACTCTGGAGATCATCAATCACCTGTCGCAACGGAGTGCCTCTGTATTCGACCCAGTCATCACGCCAACGCGCCACATCGCTCAGATTGACATTTTTCATCCGGCTGACGCTCGAGCCGCTTAGTGTGGCTGCTTGGCTTGCCTTCAGGTTGACCGGTGTACCGAACCATCCCTGATGCTTAAGTTCGACCTCGCCCTCCGTGACCGTGACACGCACTTCCGATGGCTTGCTGAGCACCTCGAAGCTGGTTCCGATATCGACGATGTCAGCGCCATTGGTCCGAATGCGGAAGGGACGATCAGAATCATGCGCAACATCGGCGAAGACGGCACCTTGTGAAAAATCGACGACCCTATCGCTGCGCGTAAAGCGAACATTGACCTTGGCCCCGCCCCCTAGGGTTAACCGGCTGCCATCTGGCAGCGTGATCGAACGAACGGCGCCGTCCGCAACCTCGAATGTCTGTGGCGTGGCGAGTTGCAGCTCAATCGACGGCAGTGACTGATAACTGACGAGCGAAAGCAGCGCGACGACTGCGGCGCTCGCCAGTCTTTTGCGGGCCATGCTTTTGCGGCGGCCATAATCGCACAGTGCGTAGTCCATGTCTGGTCCCATCACGCGCTGCCACATCGTTTCGAAAATGGGCTGGCAACGCGGATTGCCGGACAGCCAGCTGCGGAAGCCTGCCTCGTCGAACGGGGCATTGTCCATGTGACGCTCGACCCACTGCGCAGCTTCCCATTTGATGGGATCAGGCTCCGTGATAGCCGCCACGCTTTTCGATCTTCTCGATCGCCGCATCGAGATCCAGCACCGCTCGTGCGACATGGTTGCTAACGGCGCTGGGAGACAGGCCAAGTGCTTCGCCGACCTCCCCGGCTGTTTCTCCATGCACCCGGCGGCGAATGAAGACCTCGCGGCGCAGTTTTGGCATCTCCTTGAGGATCGCGAACACCTGATCGACGAGTTCCTTGCGCTCCAACTGTAAGTCGATTGCGGAGTTCGGGCAGGGCATCGCTTCAGACAGCTCAACCGTTGACGCTCGGCCTTCCCGTCGAAAATGATCGCGAACAAGGTTGATCGAAATGCGCTTTAACAGGGCAGGAATGTTCGTGACGACATTGTCCGCCTTCGCCTCGAAGCTCAGCAGTCGCAGATAGGCTTCCTGGACGATATCCTCGCTTAATGCTGAATCGCGAACCTGCCGGCCGACATAGTGCAGCAGTTCGGCGCGCTGTTCGCGCAAAAGGGGCATTGTGGCGGCCATCGCGGGGGATGCATATGAGCCGGATGTGACAGTATCGTTGCGTGGACAGCCGGCTGCACTGTTCATTGCTCATGGCAGTTTTTGGCGTTGTCCCTTTCCTACTTGAGAGGACAGTTTTCTGATATTTGCGACCCGAAATCTGCCGGTCTTTTAGCAACCAGACCTGCTTCCGCGGCGAACCTTTTTCCGTCAACCAATCGTCCAGTTTATCCGAAACCAGACGCTGTCAGTTGCGATCGCGAACGACGGCTACGTCCCAATTGTGTTCTCTAATAGGGCAAGGTCTGGCTGCTCGGTCCTGAGCGGATTGGGTGCCTTTGGGTGCCTGCGTTCTCTGCGTGCTCGATATCGGCACTTGATGGGGTCAGCTGGGTGCAACGTGGCTTGGTTGAAAGCGCAGTCGGTCGACGGGTCGGCCGCATGCTACAGAATCGGCGCCATCATTTGCTCCCTCCCTCGGGCGTTGCTCCCGCTCGGGAGCTCGGTGCGGCCTCCTGTCTCTTGGTCGGCGGAGATTAGGCCGGTCGGAAGTCGGTGCCGTGTCGGAGCATGGAGTGCATGATGATGGCGAGGCGTCGGGCGAGCGCGATCCGCGCCTTGCGCATGGTCGAGCGCCTGGCGATGGCGAGCGCCCAGTCCTTCAGCTTCAGATCGCCCTTGTAGCGGGTGAGCATGACGTTGGCCGACTCATAGAGCAGGGTTCGAACGCGTCGGTCGCCAACTTTGGAGATCCCGCCGACATAGTCGATCTCGCCCGACTGGTAGCGCCGCGGCACCAGTCCGAGATAGGCACCGAGATCACGCGAGCGGCGGAAGCGGCCCGGATCGTCGATGGCGGCGGTGAACGCCAGCGCGGTCAGTTGCCCAACGCCAGGGATGGTCATCAGCCGGCGGCACGCATCGGACGCGCGAACCAGCTTCTTCATGTCGGCGTCGATGGCCGCGATCGCGCCGAGTACGGCATGGCGTGCCGCCACGAGCCCTCGCATGGCGCCTGACAGGCCCGCAATGCCTTCGCTCATGGCGATCACCTGGTCTACGAACGCGGGGCTGAGGCCACGCGGCAACCGGACGCCGAACACGACCGCGAGGCCACGGATCTGGTTCTCGAGCGTGACGCGCTGGCCGACCAGCTTCTTGCGCGCGATGATCAGCGCGCGCACCGCATGTGCCGGTAGCGACTTCACGTGCACGGGCTTAAAGAAGCCCGTCCTCGCCAACTGAGCCAGCCCACGCGCATCATTGCGGTCAGTCTTGTGTGTCGCCAGCGTCTTCAGCGCCTGATATGCCTGCCGGCTCTCGACGCAGACAACCGGCACGCCCAGTTCGGCCAAGCCATGGTAGAGCATCGGTGCCATGCGGCCCGTCTCGAACACCACACGCGTACACGCCGGGGCCTTGGCCAGGGCCGCCGAGATCGCCTCCGCTGATGACGACGCCGTCACCTCGTGTATCACCGTGCCGTCACGATCAAGGACGCAGATGTGCGTCTTCTCCAGCGACACGTCCAGGCCAGCATAGTAATCCATGGTCGTTCTCCTCTTCTACATCGGAGCCGATCCTATCGGTCTCCATCGAAGAGCAGCCAGACCATTACCTAATGTTGAAAAACCCGCTCTTGAAGTCGCGGTGACGGTCTGATTCACTCCTACCGGTCGTTGGGAGACATGCGGATGATGGGCGAGCGAACCGTGTCGCAGGAGTCGCTGTTCTACAGCTTCAACCTGGAACGGCACGTGCCGGCGGACCACCTGCTGCGCTCGATCGACCGCTTCGTCGACCTGTCGGACCTACGCGAACAGCTGCGCCCCTTCTACAGCGAGACGGGACGCCCCTCGATTGATCCCGAGTTGATGCTGCGGATGCTGATCATCGGCTATTGCATGGGCATCCGCTCCGAGCGCCGGCTGTGCGAGGAAGTGCATGTGAATCTGGCCTATCGCTGGTTCTGCCGGCTCGGGCTGGAAGGCGACGTGCCCAACCATTCGACCTTCTCGAAGAACCGGCACGGCAGGTTCCGCGACAGCGACCTGCTCCGCCGGCTGTTCGAAACGACGGTGGCGCGCTGCATTGCCGAGAAGCTGGTGGGCGGCGAAGGCTTCGCAGTCGATGCCAGCCTGATCCGGGCCGATGCCAGCCGGCAGCATGTCGTCGATCATGCCGGTCAGCTTCCGCCGGCTAGCGCCAGCCATGCGGTGCGGGAATATCTGGCCGTGCTCGACGATGCCGCGTTCGGAGGCGCGACGCCGGTGCCGCCCAAGCAGCTGGCGGTGGCCGATCCGGCGGCGCGGTGGACGGCGGCGTCGCGCGACCGCGCCTTCTTCGCCTATTCGACCAACTATCTGATCGACCTCGACCATGCCGTGATCGTCGATGTCGAGGCGACCACCGCCATCCGCCAGGCCGAGGTCACCGCCCAGCGCCGGATGATCGAGCGTGCGCACACCCGGTTCGGGCTGTGGCCCGAGCGGCTTGCGGCGGATACCGGATATGGCGATGCCAGGAACCTGTCCTGGCTGGTGGAGGAACGCGGCATCGAGCCGCACATCCCGGTGTTCGACAAGTCGGCCCGGCGCGACGGCAGCTTCGAGCGCGCCGACTTCGTCTTCGACCATGACGACGACAGCTATGTCTGCCCCGCTGGCAAGCGCCTGCGGCAGCGCCGGAAGCACTACCGGGAAGCGCTTCCCTTCGTCGATGCGGAGGGGATGACCCGGTACCGCGCCAGCAAGCTCGATTGCGACGCCTGCGCCCTCAAGCCGCGTTGCTGCCCCAACGCGCCCGCCCGCAAGATCCTGCGCTCGATCCACGAGGGCGCCCGCGACATGGCGCGCGATATCGCCACCACCGACGCCTATGTCGCATCCCGACGACAGCGAAAGAAAGTCGAGATGCTGTTCGCGCATCTCAAGCGCATCCTGAATCTGCGGCGCTTGCGGCTGCGAGGGCCCAACGGAGCGAAGGACGAATTCCTCCTCGCCGCCACCGCCCAGAACCTCCGCAAGCTCGCCAAGCTCATCCCGATGCCGGCCATGGCAGGAGCGCGGTGAGCGACGAGGCAACTCGTCAGCGTCGCTCAGCCATCACGCCGACCGGCGACAGACACCGCCTTTTTCAACACAATCTCCCAGCTCCGGACCTTCGTGCGCGTGCGACGGCGGGTTGCGGGAACGGCGGGTATTGGGGACAGGGATAGAGGCGCTGAACGACAACAGTTGGGGCACAAAGCTGACTAACTGAACTCTCGCGTTCGCGATCGTTACCGCCTCTGGCGGCAGAGACCCTAAAGGGGCTCGGTGCCGCGCAGCGGCATAGAGCGCGGTCGCGCCGCAGGCGCGAAACGCCCACTAATACTGCAGTGCTGACACCTGTCAGGCGTTTGCTTCCGAACGCAGGATTTCCAACTGCTCGAGGCTCAACACTTGCACGATATCACGCAGCCGGCTCACCGATGCCGTTAGCGTCGCGAGATCCTCGTTCTCGATCTCATAGCTGGGCGAATAGCGCGCCTCGACATAGGCTCGCTTCAACAGTTCGAAACGGCGCCGATCAATACGAGTCGCACGCGGCCATGCATCGACCAAGCGCGGCTCCTTGTCCTCTGACAATGACCGCAGGAATTTGATGTTGTGCGACCGTGGGAAGTAGAGCGTCCGTACCAACAGAAAGCACGCGTAGGCACGCTCTGTCGCTTGGTGCAGCGTAAAGGCGGCGAGATTCCTGTTTCCGATGCTCAGATAGTGCTCCGCACCTGAGAGGAGATCAGCGATGTCAGGATACCAATGGTCGAAATATTTCTGCGCCATCATTAATGCATCCGCCGCCGTCAGCGGCTTCGGCGCCGCCAGCGCATGCTGCGGCAACTCGTACAGCACCACGCCGTCGCGGACGATATCGACCCAGAAATACTCGCCGCGGTGCAGCGCCTGATTCACCTCATTGAGGGTGTGGACGATGATGTTGACCGGCCGGCGCACCGCGGGATCGTGGAGGATCTTGTCCTCGGCGATATACCAGTAAGCGGCGATATCGGTGGGGTCCTCGTGGCTGACGATCACCAGCAGGTCGAAGTCCGACTGGTAACCGTTGTCCGGCTCATCGACCCAATCGTCGCGCGAATAGCTGCCGAACAGGATGATCTTGAGGATCTTGCCGTTCTTCTTCCACGGCTGAGTCGAGGTCGAGTTCGCCCGGGCGAACTCCGCCATCAGCGTGTCGCGCACGCGCGCCAGCTCGGCCTGCTGGACATCGGGCAAGTGATCGAGATCGACGCGCATGATCATTTCCTAGCTGTGGCCGACCGTTTCCTCAATGTTCCTGCCGGTCATTCCCGAAATTGCATGAGATGCAGCATCGCGGAGGCGAGAAGGCGCTCGACTTCGGACACGGCGATGTCGAGCTCGGCCGCGATCTGGAAATAGTCGAGGTCGCAGTAGCGTGCCCGACAAAATACCCGCCATTCAGGGTCGGGCATGGCGTCCATCGCAAGACGCAACCTTCCAAGCTCGCGGTTCATTATCCTTCTCCATCGCATGGCGGCCGAAGCCGGGGGAGAGACGGTGCGGGCCCGCGTCAGGAGGCGGGGTGCACCCGCAGGGCCGGAACAAAGTGGAGGACGCGGGGCCTGGGCCCGCGTTGCGGCCCCGCCGG
Organism: Sphingomonas hengshuiensis; assembly: GCF_000935025.1. Lineage (NCBI taxonomy): Bacteria > Pseudomonadati > Pseudomonadota > Alphaproteobacteria > Sphingomonadales > Sphingomonadaceae > Sphingomonas > Sphingomonas hengshuiensis. Next base: position 316,272 of record NZ_CP010836.1, on the reverse strand, counting down.
CGCGGGCCCAGGCCTGGCTCGCCCGGGTTGGGCTGCGTTGGAGGCGACGATCATCGCTGCCTGCGGTCGATGATCGCGATGCCGGCGCTGCGCGCCTTGTCGAACAGATTGTCCTGAATGCCCCCGCCCGGGAAGATGATGATGCCGCGGGGCATGCAGGCAATCACGCGGTCGTTGCGCTTGAACGGAGCGGATGCCCGATTGTGCTTCACGAAGTCGGGCTTGAACGGCACCTGCGGGATCTTGCGCTCGCCCGCCCAGAGCGAAGCGATGTGCTCGGCGCCTTTGCTCGACCCGCCGTGGATCAGCACCATCGCCGGGTGGCGGCTATGGACCTTGTCGAGCACCTGCCAGATCGTGCGATGCTCCATGTAATCGGTGCCACCGCTGACATAAATGCGTTCGCCGGGTGGCAGGAGGAGCTTTGCATCGGTCCAGCGCCGATCGTTCACGAATTCGCGGCTTTCGATCACCGCCGCGGTCATCGCGGTGCGGTTGAGCATCGACCCGCTCTTGGGCAGCCAGGGTTTGCGGAAATAGTGGCGAAACTGCTCGGCGAATGCTTCGCGATACGCTTCCATCGCGTCGCGGCGCTCGATCATGGTCCGGCCCTCGGCGATCAGTGTTTCGAGCTCGACCGACTTGACCTCGGACCCGTCCTGCTCGCGCTGGAGGCGTTTCTGCGCCAGCTCGTTGGAATCCAGCTGCCGGTCGGCCCGCTCGGTCGCGCGGTGAAAGACATTGGTGAACCCCCAGAGCAGTTCCTCGAGTTCGGGCTCGAGGCGGGTATCGGCGAGGCTGGCGCCCATCGCGTCGAAGGCGTCGGCTGTCGCTGCCTCGATCAGGCGCCCCTCGGGCAGTGGCCTCGGATCGAGATCATCGTCGAATGGCCGTCGGCCAAACAGTTCCAGCTCCTCCAGCAAATGGGCGAATTGCGATCCGCCCTCGCCCGCCCTGTCGTGAAAATCGTCCATCCGAAGTGCTCCTGGCTGGGGCCGCGTCGCTGCGGCCTTCCTGGCGACAAGAGGCGGTATCGCGCGCGCCCGCGCACGACCGAGGGCAGCGACCGGCAAAGCCGGCGGGCGCCGAAGCGCAGCGGAGGACCCGGGAGCGCGGCTATTTTGCTTCGCGATGCAAAGCGGGCCGCAGGCCCGCGGCGGAAAATAGCCGCGCGGACGGGTTGCACAGGCGCGCGCGATGCCGACCCGTCGCCCTCTCGGAAGGCGCATGGCGCGGACTCTCGCCAGCGCAGCAACGGAGGCGATGCCTCCCGGTCATGAGAGTATCAGGGACGATCTTCGGGCAATATCTGTGCGAGCAGCCGTGTGCGTACCGCGTCCAGACCGAAGGCGCGCCGACCAGGCTGCAAAGCTGGCCGAACGACCAGTGGGTCGGCGCCACAGGTTCGTCGCGGCCCGGCACGAACAGCGCGAGGCGTTCGGCATTGTCGCGGCTCGCCTCCACCCGGACCTCGCGGGTCTCGACGGTACGGGTCGTGGCGCGCGTTGCGCGCGCCAGCGTCGCCGCGTGGAGCTCGCGCAGCGAGAGATAGCGCTCGTCGTCGGGGCGCGAGAACCATTCGGACGAGACGCGCCCGATGCGAGATCCTCGCGAGATATCGACCTTGTAGGAACCCGGACGCCGGGGCGGCGCGGATGCTTGATTGAGGACAGTCGCCATGGAATTTCTCCGCGACGGGTGCCGAGAGACTCTCTCTCGACCCTGACCCGTCACGGCCGAACCGGCCGCGCTCTTCCTCTTCGGGGCGCCCGCGGGGCCGCCCGCTGTAGAAGCGACAGCCAGACCAGGGCCGGGCCTCAGGAGAATGCCTTTCCTCCGGGCGGCGAAGCGCAAAAAAGGAGCGGCGGACAGGATGGTCGTCGCGGCACGAGATGCCACCGACAGAAAGCACATTTCCTATGTTGGTTGATGCGCGTGCAACGACACGTCAAACCTTTACGCAACTACCAACCTGTCATATATGATCACTTACAAGGCACAAGACCTCATATATGGATCGTTATCCTGTCGTCGGCAAAAACCCGGTCGGTGTTGGTTAGGCTTGGCAAGGACCTGCGGGCTGCGCGCCTTCGCCGCGGCATGGCGATCAGCGACCTTGCAGTGCGCGCAGGCACCTCGACCAGCACCATAATCCGGATGGAAAAGGGTGAGGCGGGAGTCGGGATCGGCACGCTCGCCGACATTCTGGTCGTGTTCGGGCTCAATGAACGTCTCGCCGATCTGATCGATGTCCGGCACGACGATCTTGGCCTGGCCCTCAGCAATGAACGGCTGCCGCAACGCGGTCGCAGCTTCTCTGCAAGGCTTCGTCGGCATCGAAGTGATCAGAATCCGGCTTCGCCGGAGGGCGATACCAACGCTGACGGCCTCGCCTTCTGATGGCAGACTACCGCGCAAAGGTCGCGCTCGGCGAAACACTGGTGCCGTGGCAATGCTTACAAACATCATGTGGACAGCGTTGGTGATCGAAGGGGTCCATCACGCGCTGACGACCGGGACTATTTAAAAAGCAATCCGTCACACTGTTACGGCGCAGACAAAACCGAGCGCGCATAGCTTCGCCCAAGTGTGACCGAGACGCCGCACAGCAACTCGACGATGCGGCTCCCGCCCGCCCCCTTGCGGATCTCTCGCACTTGTCGGCTATTCACCACAGTCTGACGATGGACGCGGATGAAGCCCACCGGCGCGAGCCGGTGCGCCAGGTCCGTCAGCGCGACGCGCACTAGATGCGCACGTCCGTCCGCGACGATCTCGCTGTAATTGCCTGCAGACCGGATCAGCACGATGTCGGCAAGACGTAGCCGCAAATGCGGGGCCTCGGGCAGTGCGAGCCATTCGCCGGCCAGTACAGGGCTTTCCCCAGGCTCAGGGCAAGCGACGACCGGCTCCAGTTCAGCGGCTTCGGCGGCGGCACGTTTCGTAAGATACTGGCTCCAGCCCAGAAGCGAGAGCAACACGGCAGTGCCGAGCAGCATGCCGCGTGGCAGAAAGCTGTCAAAGCCGGGCAGCGGTATCGCACCGGGCGCGCAGGTCGGGTACCCTGAAAGCCCGATCGCGAAGCGCGAGGCGAGCATATCCGCGATCATCACCGGCGCGAATGCCAGGACCAGCAGAAGCAACGGCGAGCCTCGCCGCCCAAGCAGGTCGGCGATGGGCCCGCGGCACCCGCAACCGATCACCAGCGCCAGGCACCAGACGAGCATCTTGGCGATCGGTGCCTCGGCCGGATGGTCGGCCGCGAAAGGATTTAGCTGCAGCGCCGTACCGCCCACCCCGTAGCCAAGCACGAACCCGAACAGTGCGAGCAATAGCCCAGCCGCAAGCGGGATCTGCTGATCCCAGACCAATCGATGTGCGTTCGTTTTCATGTCTCCCCGGTAGCGCAGGTGCCCGCGCGCGCGAAGTGTCGTTCGTCCCGCGCACGCGCCGTTCGCACCAAGCCGCTCGATTCCAAGCCATTCAGCCGCGCAGCGGTGCCGCTCCATCTCCGGAGATTGCCAGAATGCGCTTCCCCTTTTTGCCCCTGACGTTGCTCGTTGCGCCCGCCGCGCAGGCCCAAAGCGCGTCGCCTCCGCCGGCCCAGGGACGCGACGTGGTGCGCGAATCGGATGACGCGTTCGGGCGGCGGATCGGGGTGGAGGATGTCGGCCTCTATAGCGAAAGCGAGGTGCGCGGCTTCGACCTGCAAAGTGCCGGCAACTACCGCATCGAGGACCATTATTTCGTCCGTGCCGCCGGCCTGCTCCAGCCAGTCACCGAAGGGACGGCGATCAGAGTTGGGGTCAGCGCCTTGCGAACCGATTTTGCAGCCCCCTCAGGGGTGGTGCAATATTCGCTGCCCGACGCGGCGCCAGGCACGCGTGCCACGATCGAAGCCGGATGGTGGGGCGGCTCGGGCCCGGTGGTACTCCCGCGTCTCGCCGCCGCGACGGCGGGAGGCGAGTTTGGGATGTCGGCCGGCGTCCAGCTCAGCCTCGCCCAGCGGTACGCCGATGGCACGCGTGGGGACTTCGTCGCCTTCGGGTTCGTTCCTCGTTGGCGGCCAGCGCCTGGCATCCGACTGACTGGCATCTGGAGCCGCAACCTTTTCACACGCGGCGCGAGTACCTCCTATTCGGTCACTGGCGCCCCGCCCGCCCGGATCCGCCGCGGCACCGATCGCACCCAGGCGTGGATGGATGTCAGGAACACCAGCGATCTTGCCGGGGTCATGGCCGATATCGAGGCGGGCGCCGGATGGACCTTCGGTGCCTCGGCCTTCCGATCGTCGCTTTCCTATCAGCGTAATGTCTTCAGCCTAATCCGCTTGCCGCAGAACGGCGCACCGGCCGAAGCGAGCGGACTGCTCTACGGCGCCGAGACACGCAGCTCGATCTCCGCAGAGGTCACTGCCGCCAAGCGCTTTTCCACCGGTGCGCTCCAGCACCGCCTGCTGGCCATGATCCGACGCCGCGACAGCATGGCCTCAAGCGACTCGGGCGCGGCATTCCAGCTCGGGCAATATCCTGACCTCGACAACCCACCGGAACGGGACCGTCCCGCGGTAGCGCTCGATCCGCGGCGGCTCCGGGACGATGTTGACCAATGGACGGCCGGCTTTGGCTACCGGCTATCGATCGGTGACAAGGCTGAGATCCGCGCCGACGTCCAGCGCGTCGATTATGTAAAACAGGCACGCGCGCTGGACGGATCGGTGACGGAAAATGCGAGCCGCCCGTGGCTCTATGGCGGTGCCCTCTCGGTCGCGATAACCCCGGCGCTGACCGCTTATGCAAGCTTCACGCGCGGGCTGGAGGAATCCGGCGTAGCGCCGGCGAACGCCATCAATCGCGGCGATATCCTTCCGGCCGCGATCTCGCGCCAGTCCGAGCTCGGGCTTAAATTTCCGATCCGTGGTGGGCCGACCTTGATTGCAGGGTTATTCGACCTCTCGAAGCCACAGTTGGGGATCGATGCACGCGGCGCGTTCGGCTTTGTGGGAACGGTGCGGCATCGGGGCACGGAACTGTCCGTCGCCGGTCCGCTCACGCCGCGCCTCAGCGTGGTCGTGGGAGCAACCTATCTTGATGCGCACGCGCAGGGCGAGCTGGTCGATCTAGGCCTGTACGGTGTCCGTCCTATGAACCGTCCATCCACCGTGGCGCTGGCTAGTGCGACCTGGCGAGCGCCATGGATTGAAGGGCTCGCGATCGACGGTGGCGTAACGTTCCGATCGGAGCGATACGGCGACAGGGCGAACAGCTTCACGCTCCCGTCCTACGCCATCATCAATCTGGGCCTTCGCCAGGCCATCACGCTCGACGGAAAGCCCTTCACGCTTCGTGCGCGCGTGACCAACATCACCGACCGCTTCGCGTGGAATGTGGGGAATTCCGGACTGCTAAACCCGATCGCACCGCGTGCGGTGACGCTGACGCTGAGCGCAGCGTTGTAAGGTGGCGCAATCGGAATTGGCTCGATCCCGAGAAGGGCGCGAGACCGGGTCAACCGGTGAGAGGAAGGTCCGATTTTCAGGCGAAGCTCGTAACCACCGATCTGCGCATAAGGTCAGGAGGAGCGGCTGATCCGCAGCAGACGGCACTGCGCCGAGATCGACAGGCGGCGGTGAGCAGGTTCAATCATCACCCGCCTCCGATCCGCGCTCATCGACCGAAGGCTTTCGCTAAAAAATTCCGCTCCACGACCAGCTGCCCGATTTTGGCGTGCAGCTTTTCCACCTCGCCTTCACTGGCAGTCTTGGCCGCTTCGCCAGCCGCGGCGAACGTGCTCGCCATCCCGTCGATGGGCTGCCGCTTCCAGGCCGCGACCATCGTGTGGTGGACGCCATATTTGGCCGCCAGTTCCGCAAGTGTCAGGTCGCCACGGATCGACTCCAGCGCAAGCTTGGCCTTGAAATCCGCGCTGTAGCGCTTCCTCGTCGTCTTCATTCCCGTACCAATCGATCAGATCGCGAGTAGCTTAACACCCTGTCCAGAAAACCGGCTCCACCTCAGAGAGGAAGTCACCGCCTCCGTCATGCGCGCGTTCAAGCATCTCGCGATCCGGGGATCGCGACGGGCTTCAACCCCTCTTTCGCCCTTGTTGCGGGGTCCGGAAGAAAGATGGCGGGAAGCCGGCCTGCGGGCTGCCGGCGGCGTTGCGCAACTCGTTGCGCCCGCCCGCGTCCGCGCTAAGCGGAATCTGCATGCCGTTGGTTTCGTCCAGCAGCGCGAACAATTTGCCGCTCAGGCGTTCGGCCAGGTCTTCATGGCCGGGACGCGCCAGCAGATTGTCGTTTTCGTGCGGATCGGCGACGATGTCGTAGAGCTCGTCCAAATCCCAGATGCCGTGGAAATGCATATATTTGTAGCGGTCCTCACGCAGAGCGTGCACCGTCGGCGTCTGCGGGAAATTGCGTTCCCAATAATATTCGTAGAGCAGCTCGCTGCGCCACGGTGCCTTGGGATTCCGCGCCAGCGGCAGCATGTCGGATCCGGCCATATAGTCCGGCGCCTCGAGCCCCGCCGCAGCTAGCAGCGTCGGCGCGATGTCGATATTGGCGACCACGGACTCGATCGTGCTGCCCGGTTTGAACAGCGAGGGGCAGCGCACCAGCAACGGCACGCGCATCGATTCCTCATAGGCGTTGCGCTTGTCGATCAGTCCGTGCTCGCCAAACAGGAAGCCATTGTCGCCCATATAGACGATCAGCGTGTCGTCGAGCTCACCGCGCTGTTCGAGCAAATCCAGGATCCGCGCCAACCCTTCGTCAACGGCGAGCAGCGTCTCCATGTAGCGCTTGTAATAGTCGGCGATGTCGAGCGTGCCGTGATAGGCATAATCCACGCCGTGCCAGCTGTTGCGCTGGTTCTCGACCCACATCGGGCGCCCCGGCACCCCAGGCTTCATGTTCTCGGGGTAGCGGAAGGTTTCGTTGTCGTAGCGCCCCTTGTGGCGCTCGGCCGGCAGGAACTCGGCATGCACAGCCTTGTGCGCCAGATGCATCATCCACGGCTTGTTGCGATCGCGCTTGCGGATCCAGTCGATCGCATAGTCGGTCAGCTCGTCGGTGATATAGCCCTTTTGCGGGACCTGCCGGCCGTTGACGTTGAGTCCGTTCGGGCTCGGCAGATAGGTACCCTGTCCCTTGAAACTCACCCAATGGTGGAAGCCGGGTTGCGGGGCATCGCCTTCGTTGCCCATATGCCATTTGCCGATGAACGCCGTGTCGTACCCGGCGCGCTGCAGATACCTGGGATAGAAGATCAGCTCGGGCGGGAACGGATGGTTGTTGTCCACCACCTTGTGCTGATGCGCGTAGAGGCCGGTGAGGATCGAGGCGCGTGACGGCGAGCAGAGCGCCGTCGTCACAAACGCGTTGCGGAAATGCGTGCCCTCGCGCGCCAGCCGATCGAGGGTCGGCGTGTCGCCAAAGTCCTGGGCTTTCATGAACCCCATCGCGTCGTAGCGATGATCGTCGGTAAGGACGAACAGGATGTTCTTCGGCTTCACGCCCGGCTTGCGCTTGAGCCGCAGGTCCTGCTTCCCAGGCTGCCCCTGCGCGACCTGCGCACCGGCCGCCCAGGAATAGAGCCCGAACGCGCCGCCGCTGCCTGCGAGCAGCACGCCGCGCCGATCAAGTTTGTCGACCATGTCATTCTCCCTTGCGATCGGCCGGCACCTGGCCGGCGCGATCCTGAATTTGTCAGAAGTTGAGGCGGATACCGCCGAACACGCGGCGCCCGGCATCAAGATAATTCGCGGGAATGCGATCTACCGTTATGCTCAGCTCGATCGGGTCCAGTCGGTGATCCGGCCCTATCTCGAGGCCATGACATGAGCCGACCACCGAAGAACATGGCGATCTCGGTGCGTGACCGGCTGACAGCGCGTGTGCGCGAGCGCCGCGAAAACGCACAGTTGTTGATGACCCGCTATGTCATCGAGCGCCTGCTCTTTCGCCTGAGCCTGTCGCCCCATCGCGAGCGGTTCGTGCTCAAGGGCGCGATGCTGTTCAGCCTGTGGGCGGCAGCACCCTATCTCGCCACCGGCGACCTCGATCTGCTAGGCGTGGGGGAAAACGCGCCCGAGCAGCTCGCGGCGGTCTTTCAGGAAATCATTGCGGTCGCGGTCGATGACGACGGCATCGTGTTCCGGCCAGAAACCCTGCGCGCGGCTGCGGCCCGTGCCGAGGATGAATATGCCGGTGTCCGTATCGACTTCGTCGCCGAACTCGCCGGCGCGCGCCTGCCGATGCACGTCGATATCGGCTATGGCGATGCGATCACGCCGGGCGCGATCGAGATCGAATATCCGTCGTTGCTCGGCCAGCCCACCGCGCATCTTCGGGCCTATCCGCCCGAAACGGTCGTGGCCGAAAAATTCCAGGCCATGGTCGCGCTCGGTATGCTGAACACGCGCCTCAAGGATTTCTACGACATCTGGGCGATCGTGGGATCGTTTGCGTTCGATGGCGCCGTGCTATCGCGCGCCATCCAGGCCACCTTCGATCGCCGTCAAACCCCGTTGCCCGCCGAGACGCCCCCGGCGCTCACGCCCGCCTTCGCCGATGAGAAGCAGGGCCAATGGACCGCGTTCCTGCGGCGGACCGAAATCGCGTTGGCGCCCGAACCGTTCGCGGCGATCCAGGCGCAAATCGCGGCGCTGGTGATGCCCCTTGTAAGGAGGCTCGCCGAAGGCAGGAGCTTCGATGGCGAATGGCCTAGCGGTGGCCCGTGGATGATGAGGTAATAGTATGGACGCGCAGCAGGCACGTCGCGCTCGCATGATCTGGTAGCGACGCAGCGTGCGTCGGGTTCGGGGATGCGTATCGCGTCTGAATCGACGTCGAATATCCGGAATCCGGGTCGACGGAACCTGACAGAAGCTGATCTGTACGATCGCCCGGCGCGGGATACGCCGCTTCAGGCGCGATTTGAGTCCCCTGCTTCGCTATCGGAGAAACTCAGCCCGTCGAAAAGGTCGCGGTTTTCGAGCAATGCCGCTGCGAAGACCGGCATGCGGCGGATGTCATCGGTGTAGACCATAACCTCACCCATTTCGTTGTTCTCCATCCCGACGCCGGCCCGCGCCGCAACCGCTAGAAGGAGCGCTACATGCTCGCGGCGCGCGCAGAAGGCGACGAGCGGATGAGACTCGTGGTGTGGTCCGCCGAATGCGTGTGAATCGGCCTGCAATATTGACCCCGTTCGGGGCTGCTCGGCTTCCAAAATTGACCCCCTGAACGGATGCGGTTCACGCCTCGTCGCTTTGCGGCGGGGGCGGTGGGAGATGCTGGTCGTGGAGACAGTGGCGCGCATCCGGCGCGAGTTTTTCGTCAAGGGCAAGTCGATCAAGGAGATCGTGCGCGACCTCGGCGTATCGCGGAAAACGGTCAGGAAGGTGCTGCGCTCGGGGGAGACGGCGTTCGCGTATGAGCGCAGCGTGCAGCCGTTGCCGAAGCTGGGACCATGGACGGCCGATCTGGATCGGCTGCTGGAGACGAACGACCGCAAGGCACGGCGCGAGCGCCTGACGATCATCCGCGTGTTCGAGGAACTACAGGGGCTTGGCTACCGCGGCGGTTACGACGCGGTCCGGCGCTATGCGGCGGCGTGGCACCGCGAGCGATCGGTCGCGACAGCGGCTGCGTATGTGCCGCTGAGCTTCGCGCCGGGCGAGGCGTACCAGTTCGACTGGAGCCACGAGATCGTCGTGATCGCGGGCGCCACGACGACGGTGAAGGTTGCGCAGATGCGGCTTTGCCACAGCCGGATGTTCTACGTGCGGGCCTATCCGCGCGAGAGCCAGGAGATGGTGTTCGATGCGCATGACCGCGCGTTCGCATTCTTCGGCGGTGCTTGCCAGCGCGGCATCTACGACAACATGAAGACGGCGGTCGATGCGATCTTCGTCGGGCGTGAACGTAAATATAACCGCCGCTTCGAGCAGATGTGCGGGCCTCCCTGCCATCAATCCCCCGGATTGATGGCTAAACGGTCGGCTATCTGGTCGAGCCAGTGGCGTGCACGCCGGCGTCGGGCTGGAAAACCTGTCTCGTGAGCTTCGAGCGCATGCGCTATAGCGTGCCGGCATCGTTCGCCATGCCCGCGCCGCGATTCTGGCGAAGCCGCATTTCATCGCGGCGCGCATCTGCCCGGCGATCACCGGCGCGAGGACTTCAGCTACGCGCCCTGGCTGGTCGTCGCGACGCATCTGGGGCCGGAGGCGGTCACCTTGGGTACTGTGTCCATCTGGTATCTGCCGCTGTCGGACATTGCGCCCGGCGCCGCCCGTACGCTGCTGGTCGAGCGTTCCGCCGATGACTGGAAACGCATCGTGCGCGACGATCTGCTCGCGACGCATCCGGAACTAGCCGACGCGATTCGGGGCATCGAGCTGTGGCGCTGGGGGCATGCGATGGTCCGCCCGACGCCGGGCTTCCTCTGGCGCGGCGACGCGCTGCTGCCCGATCCGTCGCTGTTCCTCGCGCATTCGACCTGAGCGGCCTGTCGCTTTTCGAGGAAGCCCATTATCGGGGCGTGGATGCCGCCGAACGCGCGATGTCGTCGCTCGGCCACGCGCATGAAAGCCTGTTGTGACCATCGGACACCACCTCCTCGCCGATCTGCACGACGCCCGCGATCTGGCGGACGCCGCCCCGATCGAAGCCTGCCTGATCGCGGCGGCGGCAGCGGCGGTTGCCACGTTGCTGGTAATCCGGCTCCGCAGCTTCGGCCCCGGCCAGGGAGTGACGGGCGTGGCGCTGCTCGCCGAATCCCCCATTTCGATCCACACTTGGCGCGAATATAGCACCGCATGGGTCGATATCTTCATGTGCGGACGCGCGCATTATCTCCACGCCGGGCTTGAGGAGATTGCCACCGGGCTGGGCGCGGAGATAGCGCAGGTGCGCGTGGTCGAACGGCATTTCGGCGATTCGCAGGATGCATGTTCAGCGGTGCGCAGCGGCGAATAGCGGGCAGCGTCCACCACGCAAGATCCATCGGCATTTTGCCATCGGGGGCAAGGTCTGTTATCCTACCGCGCTAGCCCGCCCTGCCCGTAGGAGGAGGTCGCTTGCGGTGAATTGACACCTGGCGCGAATTCATTAAGCTAGTTACTTTAATATGAAGCCCTGCGATGTGCTGGATGTCGCACAATCAGGAGCAACCGGTGTGACCCCTGTTCAGGTCAGGCTGTCAGGCACGAACATCATTCGCGCCGCTGACCATAACCAACGCACGATATTGCAGGCAATTCTCGTCCACAAGACGATCACGCGCATTGCGCTGGCCCGGATGACAGGGCTCACGCCCCCTGCGGTGGCGAACATCGTCAAACGGCTGCTGGATGAGAAGCTGATCGAGGAGGAAGGACTGCTTCGCCAGGGGCGTGGCCAGCCGGGCAAGCTGCTCCAGATCAACCCGCATGGCCGGTTCAGCATCGGCGTGAACATCGATCGCGACCATATCAGCCTGTTGCTGGTCAATTTCCTTGGGGAAATCGTGGCCTCCCGTTCGCTTGACCTGCCCTTCGCCCTTCCCGCCGACGTGCGCGCCTATTGGCAGGCGGAGGTGGAGGCGATGGTCCGCGATGCAGGTGCGGATGTGTCGCGGCTGATCGGAATCGGCATTGCGATGCCCGACGATCTGGGCGCGATCTACCTTCCCGGCGCGCCCGAAGACTATAGGGCATGGCAGGACACCGATGTCCCAGCACTGTTCGCCACACCGTTCGACCTGCCGACCTTCGTCGAAAACGATGCCGCCGCGGCAGCACTGGGCGAATTGCGGTTCGGGCTGGGTCCGAAGGTATCGAGCGCGCTCTATATCCTGATCAGTTCGGGTCTTGGAGGGGGCCTGCTGGTCGATGGGCATTCGATGCGGGGCGCGACCGGCCGGAGCGGCGAGATCGGGCTCATTCCGCTCGCCGATGGCAAGCGCGTGCAGGACTATGTGTCGCTTTCCGCACTGAAGGCGCATCTCGGACAATCGGGCCACACGCTTGACGAACTGGAGGGTGCGGCGGAAGACAGTGCGGTGATGCGCGCCTATGATGTCTGGCTTGCCGGTGCAGTCGAGCGGCTGACCAGCCCGCTAGTGGCAGTAAATTGCCTACTCAACCCGGCGTGCATCCTGATCGGCGCGCGTTTGCCCCACGCTTGCGTCCATCGGTTGACACGCGCGCTCGAACAGGCACTGGATGCCGTAACCCCGACGCTGCCGTCGCGCGCGCCAATCATGCGCGCCCTGCTGTCAGACAACGCACCGGCAATCGGCGCCGCCATCCTCCCCTTCCACCATTTTCTGCTGCCCAACACCGAAGCGCTTTGGAAGGAGGAGGAAGCCTGAGCCCCGAAGTCAGAGGTTGCTGGCGAAGCTACAGAAGGCAGCGCGCGGAAGTCCCTTGGCAACCTCGGTCGATTGCCCGCCAAAGCGCAGGGTGCGCTCGCTTCCCTGCGCCAGGCTGGGCCAGGCCGGGCGCGTGGGGGTGCTGTCGATCGCGGCGTTCGGATCGCCGTGCAGTGCCAGCGCCGACCAGTAATCCAGCACGCTGACGCCGCCACCCACCGGTCGACCGCCAAAAATATAACCGATCTCGGCGGCGTGGCTGGTCAGCCCGCCGGTCGGACCAACATCGAACTCATAGCGCCACACCGGCCATCCCCGCGCCGTCAGCAGCGCCGCCATTCGGTTGGCAGGACAGTGGAACTGCGCGTCGGACTGCATCCGCAACTCCACATTACCACGCCGTGGATCGGCGCCCCTGGCTTCTTCGTCGCGATAGGCGCCGAGTGCCGCTGTGGCGCCGGCACCGAACCAATATTGGGCAAAGGCGTCGAGCGGCACCGATCCGGCGCCGGGGCCGAATTCTACGGTATTGGTGCCGATGATCACCGGCACTGCGGGCCGCTTTGCCAGCAATCGGTCGGGCGACTCGGGCAGGACGCGCCCATCGATGGTGGTGCGGAGAAACACGAAGTCGCTGCCATGCGATTCGGTTTCGCTCAACTGCGACTGGAGCGCGAACAGAGCGACCGGCGACAGCCGACGCAGCCGGGTCAGATCGCCTTGCGCACCCGCCAGCCGGTCAAGCGCTTCACCGATCTTCATGGCGTCCGCATGCGAGCGAAACGACATGCCGAAGCCAGGCGTTCCGCTTTGCAGGACTGCGGCGCGAAACAAGCCGCGCGCGTCCGGCGCGGCCAACAGGAGCGACACGTCCTGCGCACCCGCGCTTTCGCCCATGATCGTCACCTGCGCGGGATCACCCCCGAAACGCGCGATATTGTCCCGGACCCAGCGAAGCGCCGCGATCTGATCCATCAACCCGTAATTGCCGCTCGCCCCGCCCTGTTCGGCGGCCAGCGCCGGATGTGACAGAAAGCCCAGCACGCCCAGCCGGTACTGGATCGACACCACCACCAGCCCCTTGCCGACAAAGCCCGAATTGACTGCATCCCGGCCCGACCCGGCGCGGTTGCTGCCCCCGTGAATCCACACCACCACCGGGCGCTTGCCGGTCATCGACGGCGTGCGCACGTCGAGCGTCAGGCAATCCTCGCTCGCGTCGAGCCATTGGGCGTGGTTCCAGCCCTCGTCATTCTGGAGACAGGCGGGGCCGGAGCGGCTCGCATCGCGCTGGCCGGCCCAGGGCAGGACCGGCGCAGGCGCGCGCCAGCGCAGAGTGCCGACCGGAGGGGCGGCATAGGGGATCGCCAGGAATTCGGTTGCGCCGTCGGTCGCATGCCCGGCGATCGCGCCGCCAGTCACCGCAACGACGGGCGATTGCGCCGCCGCCGACGACGCCCAGGCTATCGACGCCGTCGCAACCGTCAGCGCCATCCAATGGCAGACCCCGCGCAGGATCGCATTCGGGCTCATCTTCCTCTCCTCTTGCTTGTGCCGGAACCCGCCTGCGGGCCGTGTCTCAGTGATAAAGCAAATATTTTTCTTTAAACCTAGCACATCCTGTTCCACAATCGGAACCTTCGAGACACAGGTGCCGCAAACGAGCACAGCGAGAGGATCGACACGATGAATCCGAATGATACCCCCCTGGGCCGGCGCATGTTCCTTGCCGGTGCCGCCGGCAGCATTGTCGCACCCGCAGCGCTTGCGGGCATTGCGCCCGCGCCCGGCCGGGATGCCTTCGTTCGGCGGAGCGGCACGAGCTTTGTCCGCCATGGCAAGCCGTGGCGGCTGACCGGGGCCAATGCCTGGTATCTTGCGTGGCTGGGCAGCGCCGCCAGCTATGGCAACCGCGCCCGGCTGGGCCGCGAACTCGATCGCCTGCGCGCGTTGGGCGTCACCAATGTGCGCCTGCTCGCGGGTGCCGAGGAAGGCCCGCTGAAGAACGCCGTCACGCCCGGATTCCTCAATCGCGCGGGCACGCTCAACCAGGATCTGCTCGTCGGGCTCGATCATGCGCTGGCAGAACTGGCGGTGCGCGACATGACCGGGGTGCTCTACCTGACCAACAACTGGGAATGGTCCGGCGGCATGATGACGCTGCTGTGGTACGAGACCGGCCAGTATATCGACAATAATGACCCCGCCTATCCCTGGCCCGATTTCCCCGACCGGGGCAGCGCATTCTATGCCAACGCCGCTGCTGTCCGCCGCAACCTGAATTATGTCCGCGCGCTGGTATCGCGAGTGAATTCGGTAACGGGTATTCGCTATGCCGACGATCCCACGATCATGTCGTGGCAGTTGTGCAACGAACCGCGCCCGGGCGTGCGGCCGGAAGTGATGAAGGCCATTCTCCCGGCCTATTACAACTGGATCAACACCTCAGCCCGGCTGATCCGCAGCCTGGCGCCAAAGCATCTGGTATCGCTTGGCATGGAAGGCACGATCGCGACCAATGGTAGCGAAGAGATCGTCCTTAAGGCCCATGAGAATATCGATTACATGACCGCGCATGTCTGGCCCCTCAATTGGGGATGGGTGGACGACAAGAACCTTGCCGGGACGTGGCAGGCCGGGGCCGAGAAGGTCGAGGCCTATGTCGATACCCATGTCCGGCTGGCCGCGACGGCGGGCAAGCCGCTCGTGATCGAGGAGTTCGGCTTCCCGCGCGACGACGGGCGCTTCGGGCAAGAGGCCGGCACCAGTTTCCGCGAGAAATACTACCGGCTGATCTATGGCGCGGCAGAGCGCAGCCTGGCGCAGGGCGGGCCGGTCGCGGGCACTAATTTCTGGGCCTGGAACGGCGAAGCGCGCACCCCGCACGCGGATTATCGTTTCCAGCCGGGCGACGCCCAGTTCATGGGCGATCCGCCACATGAGCCCCAGGGCTGGTATGGCAATTTCGACAGCGACACCGCGATCCAGGCGATCATCCGCGACCACGCAAAGCGTTTCGCAACACCCGCCTGAACGACGACGGGCGCCCCGACCCGGGGCGCCCGCCGCTTTTTCTCTTCAAGGTCCTGCCGCCACGCGATCTGCGATCAGGAAAACACCCCCATCGGCCCGTTCTCGATATGCTGGTGCAGCGGCCAGAGACGCGCCGCGCCGCGCACGCCCGACGAATCGCCCCAGGTGGCGGGCGCCAGCCGCCCCGACCAATTGTCCGAAAAGACATAGGCCTGAATGACTACAGGCAGGCGCTCGTACAATTCGGGCAGGTTCGACAGCCCACCGCCGAACACGAAGATGTCGGGGTCGAGGACGTTGCACAACAGGGCCAGCGCCCTGCCAAGCCGGTCGATCAGCCGATCCAGCGCGGCGACGGCATCGGCATCGCCCGCACGCGCGGCGGCAACGATCGCCGCGCCCCGCTCATTGCGCCCGGTATGCGCCTGGAAATCGCGTTCAAAGCCCGTGCCAGAAACCCATTTCTCGATACAGCCGCTCTGGCCGCACCAGCACGCCGGTCCCGGCACCTCGTCGGGCTTTGGCCAGGGCAGCGAGATATGGCCCCATTCGCCGGCGATGCCGCTCGCCCCTTCCACCAGCCGGCCATCGACCACCAGCCCGCCGCCACAACCGGTGCCGACGATCACGCCGAAACTGGTATGGCATCCCATGGCCGCGCCGTCGGTCGCTTCGGACAGCACCATGCAGTTGGCGTCGTTGGCCAGCCGTACCGGACGATCGAGGGTATTTTCCAGATCCTCGCGGAAAGGCCGCCCGTTCAGCCACACCGAATTCGCGTTGCGGACCACGCCGGTGCGCGGTGAAACCGATCCAGGGGCGCCGACGCCCACGGTCCCGCGCCCGCCCGCTTCCTGCTCGACACGATCGACCAGCCCCCGGATCGCCGCAAGCGCCGCGTCATACGACCCCGGATTGGGCACCCGCACCCGCGACAGAAACCCGCCGTCCGGGTTCAATGCGGCGGCCTCGATCTTCGTGCCTCCGAAATCCACGCCAATCCGTATCAATGCAATCGTCTCCAGCGGAGTCCCGCACCCCTTTGGCGCCGGGCGTATACGTGTCGGCCACCGGGCAAAGACGAGGCCCGACGCGCCGTGTCGGCGGCGCGCCGGGCCATCCTCGGCACCGTGGCGGTGCCGGCTCTAGAAGCGCAAACGCAGGCCTAGCGATGCAGCTTCTGAGTCCTGCCGGCTGGTGAAACGACCATCCACCCGTCCGAATACCGCCAGCCGGGGGGAAAGAAGCGCGGTCAGATCAATCGACCCGACACCCGCCGTCTGCGTGTTGCCCGACCAGTAATAGGAAAAGGGCGAGCCGGTGATCGTCGCGAAGCTGCCCGTGACATATTCGCCGGGGTTGGAGAAATCATGCTCCACCGCCAGCGTGATTTCGGGGCGCAGCTTCACCTTGCCGATCGGCGCGACCGGATGGATCTTCAGCCCTGCGTTCGCCACGAACGAATGCAGCCGGATCTCGTCGAACGCCAGCGACAGCGCATCGCCCCCGGCCTCAACGACCCCCTTCTGCTTGTGGAACGAATAGGTCCCGCGCAGGAACGGCACGACGGCATTGTCGAAAATGCCGCGGCTGAGCTGAAGCGAGCCGCCATAGGAAATGCCCTTGGGGCTGCTCGAGATCGTGCCATAGCCCTCCAGCTGGCGATCGGCCGTGGCGTCATAGCGGTTGTAGAAGGCGATACCGTCGATCCGCGCATTCTGGAATTCCAGGCCGCCATAGACCGCCAGATCGAGCGTATCGACACTGGCCTGCGCGGTCCCGCTGCGCGTGTCGATCGACCCGCTGGTATAGGACGCCGCGATGCCCAGCTTGCCCTTGTGCGGCAGCGCCAGTTCAAACCCGCCGATCCCGCCATAGGCATCGGCCCGATAGCCCGTATTGCCCGATCGCACGTTGGAACGCTGCCCGATGGGCGCCATCCACAGGCTGACGCCACGGCCATAGTCCTGCCGCGGCGCGCCATAGCTTTCCGATGTCGTGGCGATCGTGTCGTACAGCGCGCCGGTGAACAGCTTGATATGATCGCGATTGGCGGCGGACAGATGCGATATGATCTGCGTGCTCTCGGTCGATTCGGTCACCAGCGAATAGCTGGTCGACGTCACCTGGAGCCCGACGATCGCCCCGCTCGTGTTGCCACTGGTCACGATGTTGGAGAATTCACCCGAAATCGACTGGGCGGACAGGACCGTATAGACCGCGTTGCCATACTCGCCGGCATCGACCGTGATGTTCAGCGTACCCGACAGCGAGGCGGCGCCGAGCACCTTCAGCTGAGACGCACCCGTCGGCGATACCTCAACATTCAGGATGCCGGTGGCGCCTTGCGTATAGCTGCCCACCGTGAGCGTGCCGAGCGTTCCTGCCGTCCCGCCCGGCTGAACGATGCCCGATGCATTGTTCACGGCGGCATAGATCGTGCCATAGCCCTGGAGCGTGGCGGGCGTGCCCGTGCTGTTGCGCACGACATTGATGGTCAGGCCGGACCCGTCGACGTAATTCGGATCGCCGAAAATCGCGCTCGAATGCGTGGAATCGCCGACGACGAAGGTTGCGCCGGCACCGATCGTCAGCGTGCCCCGAAACGGGCTGGCCGTGGTGTTCTGGCCGTTCACCACCAGCGTGCCGGAACTCAGATTGACGGTCGCTGTCGAATCCGCCGCCGACAAGCGCCCGCCGATCGTGGCGGTGTTGGTGCCCTGGTTGATGAACCACTGCGCACCAGCGCCCAGGGTGACGTTGGAATTCGCGCCGAATGTGAGCTGCACCGGCGCCCCCCAGGTCTGGCCGGTGTTGAGCTGGGCGCCCGCCTCCAACGTCAGGTTGCCGAGAAAGCTGTTGGCCCCTGCCAGGTTGATCGAGTTGCCGCCGGTATTCTCGATCACCACGTCCCCCGACGCGCGGATCAGGTTGTTGAACGCGACCCACTGGCCATAGCCCAGCGTCGGGACCCCGGCGAAGGTCAGCGTCGCGCCGCTTTCTACATTGATCTGGGCGCCGGTCGAAGCGCCGCCGAAGGGCGACGACGATGCGGGCGAGGACAGTATGGAATTGGCATAATCGAGGACCAGCCCATTGTCCGGTATCGTGATCCAGCCCTGTTCAACGCCAGGCGAAGCATAATTGGGCAGGACCACGGCGTTGGTGCCGCTGGTGACGGTGATCGACGTCGCGCCGCCATCGATCTGGACCGGGCTGTTGCTCTCGTCCAGCGTGGTTTGGGCCTGGGCGGAACCTGCCCCTGCACAGGCTGCGGCGGCGGCCAGGACGAGCGCCAATGCGCTCGACGGGCGACGGAAGCTATTCTTCGAAGCTGACGGATTCATGGGTAACCCCTCCCCTGATTGCTATGGTTCGAACGGGCGCGGAGCAACGCGCGTGCCGTTCGGGGCCGGAACGCGCTGCGCGGTCCCGGCCCCTATGTGTTCAAAGCGTGATGCGGATCGACGTGGTGTAGCGCCGGTCGGACGTGTACCAACTCCGGTTATACCGCCCGGTGCCCGTCCCCATGTACAGCCGGACGGTCGGCTGGGTCAGGTTGGCGCCCTGGACCACCCAGGTCACGTTATCGCTAATCTTGTAGCTGAAGTTCACGTCGAGCGTGCCGCTGGGATACTGGAACACCGGCAGGGCATAGGTTATGACTGTGCCCTGCTGCCCGGCGGTCTGGCCGTTCACCGGCGCCAGGTCGTTGATGTAGTTATACGATCCCGACGTCTGATACGCCGCGGTCGAGACCAGGAAGCTGTCGCGCCAGTTATACGCGACGCGCAGCGACAACGGCCCCTTGTCGTACAGCATCGCCAGGTTCAGCGTGTTCTTGGACAGGCCGGTCAGCGGCAGGCCGTTTATCCGGTTGCCCTTGATGTCATAGGCGAGCGCGCCGGGCTGGTGGCTGTCGATATAGGTATAGTTAAAGTTCACCCCCAGCCCGTCGAACGGCCCGGGCAGGAACGTCGCATATTTCTGAAGGCCGAATTCCAGCCCCTTGATCGTCGCGACTTCGGTTTCGTTGAACGGCTGGATCATCACCGCGTTGACGGTCTGCGGGCAATAGGCGCCATAGACTACCGACGCGCAACCGGCATTGCCCTGACCGTTCACCGTGCCCGCGACGCCGCCCGAAACATAGGTTTCCAGCGTATAGGGCACCGTTACCGCCTGGGTCGAAATATAGTTGTGAATCCGCTTGTAGAATGCCGCCAGGTGGACGAGCCCGCCGGAGCCCGGATACCATTCGAACGAGGCGTCGAACTGTTCGGCCGTCTCGGGCTTCAGGTTGGGATTGCCCTGGTTGCCGCTGAAATGGCTGACATAGGTGCCCGCATAGGTGCCGTAGAGCGACCCGCGCGGATTCAGCTGGGCAAAGGTCGGGCGCGACATGCCCTTCGATGCGGCCAGGCGGACCTGCACTTCGGCCATCGGCTCGAGCAGGATGTTGAGTGACGGCAGTGCCATGAACCCCGAACGCCCGCCGGCGTTCGGAATGGCGGTATCCGCCGACGTGAACTGCACGGTGTTGCCCTGATACTGGCCATTGTTCACGATCGAGCCCTCGGCACCCGGCGCGACATAGCCGGTCACCGGCATCAGCGAGACCGGCGTGGGGAAGCCCAGCGAAATCACCGATCCCGACGAGTAATAGTCATAATGCACCAGGCGGACGCCGATATTGCCGCGGAACGGCATGAAGCCGTTGGCTTCGCTCCGGAAATTCGTCAGCGCATAGACCGCCTGGGTATCTTCGCGCTGCGTGCTCAGGCTGCCGGGCTGGTAGGTCACGGTTTCGGTCGTGTCGCCGGGGGCGCCGATTGCCGAATGGACGGTCCCGAAATCGGTGTTCAGCAGGGCGAGCGAGGGGAAATAGGCGCTCGACGGCAGGCTGGTCTGGCCGTGGAACAGGCTGCCCAGGTTGAACAGCTCCGACCAGGCGGAATTGGACGTCGACAGATAGCTGAACGCCGGCGGGCTGAACGACGAAAGCGCCTGATACTGGCCGTCCGAATTGATGCCGACGCCGAAGGGCGGGGTCAGCGCCTTGTAGTTCCACAGCGTTTCGTTGTCCCGCTCCCTGCGGAACGTGACCTTGGCGCCGAACTTGATGGAGCGGAACAGCCCGTCGCCCAGGATGTAGCTGCCATCGATATAGCCCGCATGCTCATGCCCGCGATCGTCGCGAAGATGGTCCATGGTCGCCAGCCAGCCGTAATTGGCGGCATTGGTCAGGTCCGGCGTCTGCGACGACAGCGTGACCTGGGGCAGCGCCGACGATCCATAGGAACCCAGCGTCAGGCCGTATCCGGGCAGATAGGCATAGGCATAGGCCGCCTTGTCCGAGGAGGTCGATGTCGAGTCGACATATTGATAGGCGAACTTGAACTTCAACCGATCGCTGGGGTCCCAATCTGCGCCGAATGAAATATCGCTGGTGACGTTCTTCTGCACCGACTGGCTGGTCTGGAAAACATACGGCATCGGCTGATACGCCCAGCCGCTCGCCGTCCCCAGCCCGACGGCAGAACCCGATCCCGAAGGCGCGATATACAGGAAGCTCGACAGGCCCGTAGTGGACGTCAGCCCCCCATTCTCATCGAACGTGTTCGTCGAATTGGGGGACAGGACGGTGACGCCCGAGGTATCGGCGTACATCGAATGGAGTACCGACTTCAGGCGATATTCCGAACGGAAGCCCGTGAGGAAAAAGGTCAGCCGGTCGTTCGGCCGATATTGCGCCGCCGCGTACAGCCCCAGCCGTTTGCGATCATATTCGTTCTGGTTGAAATTGACCCCGCCCGGGACATAGACCTCGGTCGAACCGGCATCGCCCAGATAGGGCAGCCGCGTCTCGTTGGTCGAGGTGAAGCTCGGGTTGTAGACCTGCGGGAAATAGGGCGAGACCTGCACCCCGTCGGCCTTGGTCGCCAGATCCGAATAGGCGGCGTTGATCAGCAGCCCGAACTCGCCGATCGGCGTCGTCCAGCGATCGGACAGCAGGATGTTGCCGCCGGGATGCGCCTTTTGCGCATAGTCGGCATAGTTGGCGTCGATCGACGCATTGATCGTGCGCCCCTTGAAATCGAACGGCTGGCGCGTGCGCAGGTTCACGG
Organism: Sphingomonas hengshuiensis; assembly: GCF_000935025.1. NCBI lineage: Bacteria > Pseudomonadati > Pseudomonadota > Alphaproteobacteria > Sphingomonadales > Sphingomonadaceae > Sphingomonas > Sphingomonas hengshuiensis. The sequence goes on along the minus strand of NZ_CP010836.1, from coordinate 294,755 downwards.
TGCCGCCGAAGCCGCCTTCGGGCAGGTCGGCCGACGCGCTCTTGTTCACATCGACGCCCTGCGCCAGCTCGGGGGGAATATCCTCCCACGCCAGGTTGCGACCGCTGGCGGCGCTGAAGCTGTCGCGCCCGTTGAGCTGGCTGACGATCTTGTCGAGCCCGCGCACCGTCAGCCCGGTGCCCTCGCCGAGATAATTCTCGCTGGAGCCGCCGGTCTGGATGCGCGTGATGTTCACGCCGACAACACGCTGCAACACTTCGGTGACGCTGTTGTCGGGCAGCTTGCCCGCTTCATCCGCCGACACCGAATCCATAATGACGTCGGATTTCTTCTTGGTCTCGATCGCGGTCTTTTGTGCCGCGCGCTGGCCCGTGACGACGATCTCGGCGTCGGCATCATCCGCGGATGCGGCCTGTTGCGCCTGCGCGAGTCCCGGCAGCAGCGCGATGCTCGCAGACGTCACGGCCAGCAGCGTCTTGATCCTGATACGCATATAATCCCCCCAAATTATCAAGTTCATGGTTTTGGCGATCGGCCCCTCTCACCGATCGCCTGCTCAATCCGGTGCTACGGAACCGGCAGTTCGAAAGTGCCCGGCGGCAGGTTCGATCCGCCGAAAAGATTGACGACGGGCGCATCGGCCCAGGCGTAGCGAACCTTCGCCACCTCGGCCCGGTTGGCACCGGTCAGCACGACCGCAGCGCCCGCCACCCGCGCTTCTGCCCAATGACAGTCGCTGGCGGCGGAGCAGGCCTCGAACCCGAGCGCATGATCGCCGCCGATCGTCTTGAGAGGACCGTCGGTTTCTGCAAAATCGATCACCAGATCGCTTCCCACCCGACGCACCCCGCGCGGATAGGGGTGCGCGACCACCGCCTGGCCATAGGCCAGCCGCCGCGCGGCCTGGGCCAGCCGTTCGCCGACCACGGCCTTTTGCGAGGGATGGATGTCGAACCGGTCGCCGACATCCAGCGTCACGACCAGCGCCGTGTTCGCCGTCGCGTCAACCACCCGACGCTGCATATCGCGCAGGATCGGCCAGGCGCTGTCGCCGGGCTGGGCGGCGAGCGCGCCGAAGCCAGGAAGCTGAACAACCAGGAACGGCAGCCGGGTATCGCCCAGCGTGCGACGCCAGTTGGCGATCAGCGCCGGAAGCAGTTCGGCATATTGGCGCGGCGCCCGCCAGTTCGATTCACCCTGATACCAGGCCACGCCCTTGAACCGATATCCCGCGAGCGGCGCGATCATGCCGTTGTAGAGCACCGACAGGCTGTAATCTGATGCGGTCCAGGGCGCATTGACGGTGGCCTTCACCGCCGGATCTTCCGGCGTCCGCGCATAGCGGTCGAGCAGGTCCAGCCCCGCGTCGAAACGCTTCAGCGCGCGCAGGTCAGGCGCAGCGATCCAGCCTTCCGCCGCCGTTCCGCCCCAGCTGGCGTTGACGAAGCCGATCGGTACCTTCGTCGCTGCCTGGAGCGCCTTCGCCATCTGATAGCACACCGCCGACGCTTCACCCGCGCTGTTCGGCCCGACGACTTTCCACGCGACCGGCGCGGTGAAGCGCACGCGCGGGGTGGGCGCCAGCGCCTTCTCGATGGTCGCGAAACGGAGTGCCGGATTTGCCGAGGAGCGGATTTCGTTCCAAGCATTGGTGGCCGCGCCCAGCCGCATTTCCATGTTGGACTGCCCGCCGCACAGCCACACATCGCCGATCATCACATCGTCGAGCGCGACGACATGGCCCGCATCATCGGCAACCGACAGGGCATAGGGACCGCCCGCCGCAAGCGGCGGCAACGCCACCCGCCAATGGCCGGCCTCATCGGCGCGCCCGGCAACCTGCCGACCCGCGAGCGTTACCGTCAGCCGCGCACGCGGCGCCGCGTCGCCCCATATCTCCAGCGCCGTATCGCGCTGGATGACGCCATGGCTGGCGAACATCGCGCCGAAGCGCAGCTCGGTTACCGCCGCCTGCGCGTGGGCAAGCGACGGAGAACCGACGCACAACGTTGTCAGCGCGGCAAGGAAATGCCCGGTATGCATCGCCCGTCAGCGCAGTTCGATGTCGTCGATAAAATAGGTTTCGGCGGGGCTGCCGCTGGAATTGCGGACCCAGATCGCCGTGAGCATGCCGGATGCCAGCCCGGCATCCGCCAGCGGCACCGCAATATGGTTCCACCCCTTGACCAGCGGCGGAAGGTTGACCGCGCTGGCGACTCCTTTCTCGCCGTTCAGAATGACGCTGAGCGTCTGGCCGCCCTGCGCGCCGCCATCGATCCAGAAGGACAGCGTGGTAAGGCCCGCCACGTCCAGTGGGCTCCCGGCGTTGATAGCCAGGCACCCCCAGGGCTTCGCCGTGACCGCGATCGCCGCCTTTCCATCATGGACATGGCCGGCGTCGAGCGCGGCATCGACCGCAAAGCTCCAGTTATTCCAACCCAGTGCAAGTGCATCGTCATACACGCGGATCGGGGCACGGCTCTGCGCCGCCGCAGGCGAAACCGCGCCAAATACCATGACTGCAAAGATCATAACCGAGAACGACGGTCGAATGGCCCGTTTCATCACATTCCTCTCGATCGACCCGTCGGTCTGCCTGCCGGACAGCCCACGGTCGTTATCGTGCCGATATAAAATGTCCCGATTGCAACTGTCAATTAGTAAAGTTATTTGTCTTTATGAAATTCTGGCACAGATCCGGCGGGCGTTGGTTCCGCCGACAACGCGAGACGGGAGGCGGGATGCGAAATGGGCATGCGTGGAAATGCAGCCGGCGGCAGGCTTTGGCAGGTATGAGCTGTATGCCGCTGGCGGCATCCACCGCCCGCGCGACCCCCACCCCTGCACTTTCCAATCCCGCGGCATCGCCGGGCGCCCGTGCGTTGTATCGCTACATCGCCGGGCTTCGCGGTCGCCAGACGCTGACGGGACAGATGGAATCGACCTGGGACGGCGGCCCCAGGTCCGAACTGGACTATATCCGCAAATGCAGCGGGAAGCTGCCCGCGCTGCTGGGACTGGATTACATCGATCCGGCGGACAACGACCATGTCAACGATCGCGCGTCGCGCTGGTATCTCGAAGAAGGGGGGATCGCCACGCTATGCTGGCACTGGGGCGCTCCGGACATCGGGCCGGGATATGAGAACGCCAAGAAGCCGTTCGACGCCGTCGCCGCGCTGGTTCCGGGGACTCCGCAACACCGCGTGATGCTGCGCGACATGGACGCCATTGCGGACAAACTGGCGGTGCTGCAGCGACGCGGCGTGCCGATCCTGTGGCGCCCTTTCCACGAGTTCACCGGCACTTGGTTCTGGTGGGGACAGCACGGTCCGGCGGTGTTCCGGCAATTGTGGCAGTGCATGTACCGGCACTTCACTGTCACGCGCGGGCTGGACAATCTCATCTGGGTGCTGGGCTATTCGCATGAGCCCGACAAGGCCTATGATCCCGGACGCGCCTTCTATGACATTGCCGGTGCCGATGCCTATGTCGACGATCACGGCCCGTTGAAATCGCTGTACGATCGCGTCGTGGCCATCACCGGCCCGGACATTCCGATCGCGCTGCACGAAAACGGCCCGATTCCCGATCCCGAACAGATGCGCGCCAGCGGTGCAGACTGGTGCTATTTCATGACCTGGCACACGAAGTACATCAAGGACCCCGCGATCAATCCACCCGCGCTGATCCGCGCCGCCTATCGCTCCCCGCGCTACGCCACCCTGTCCGACGTCCGGCGCGACCTGCCCCGGCGACGATAGCGTCACCTGGGCGAGATTCGCTTGCGGCCCACGGCTCTTCCCTGCGCCCGCACTCGTCGCTTGACCGCAGGACACCCGATCAGGTTTATTTCGACCGGCCGCTTCTCGCAGCGGCATGAAACCGGCAGACGCTCCACTTAGCAATCGCGCCGAGCTGTTCAAATGAACCGAGCCATCTCTTTTCTTCGCAGTATGCACGCAACGATCATTACGCTCGCTGAAACACCAGTCGTTTACAGCAATCCGGACGCCGAACATGCCGCTGCGGCGCAGGCGTTCGCTCCTGCCATATCGGCTCGCAATTCGCTCGCATCGCGAGACCATATCGTTTCGATGATCGACGGCAAACCCTACAAGACGCTGCGCCGTCATCCTGCAGGGCACGGCCTGACGCCGGAGCAATATCGCGAACGCTACAACCTCAAATCCGATTATCCGATGGTAGCCGAAGCCTATTCCGAGCAGCGCCGCGCGATGGTGAAGAAGATTGGCCTCGGCAGCAAAGGCCGCCACTCCAAGTCCCAGACGGTCACCAAGTCCCCCACCTCTCGGCGTCGCAAAACAGAGTGAGGGAGCGCGCCGTGCGGCCCAGCCGCACGGCGCGGATCACCTCGCATACCCGTTCGTCAGGATCGGAACCATGTGGTCCATAGGGCGAGTAATGGAACGCATCGACCTTCGCGAATAGTGGGGATAATCGGTGCCTACATCTCCTGGATATCTGTCGCCGCCGCGATTTTCGCTGGCGCGCACATCATTTCGAACACCGCATTCGCGACCCGGTCCGCTGCCGCGATCAGCACTGCGTCCAGCTGGTGGATGTAGCGGCCGGTAATCGTACTGGAACTGTGCCCCAGCATCGATCCGATCGTCGGCTCCGAATATCCGAGGTCCGCCGCAACCGACGCGAAACTGTGCCACAGCGTATGCAGCGTAACATCGGTGAATCCAGCACGCTTGCGGAGCCGAAGCCAGCCATTAGGCAGCCCGCCGAACACCTCGCCGCCCCTGCCAGGAACAAGCACCTTCTCGCAATCCTCGACCCGCTCGATCCGGGCGAGCCGTTCGAGCAGCCGGGCTCCGGCGGGTCGGACCGACTCGCCCTCCTTGCTGTCTTCGAGCCGGAGTGCGCTCCCAGGCACATCGATCTCGGACCATTTGAGATTGATGACCTCGCCGCGCCGGCAACCGCTGAACAGCGTGATCCAGACCGCGTCGATCAACTGCTGGCATTCGCCTTCGGCTTCCGCCTGTCGCAACGCAGCACCAAGCACCGCGAACTCTTCGGGAGACAGCCGCCGCTTCTTCTTCTTGCCCGTGGGCTTCTTCACCCCAATGGCGGGGCTGCGCTCGATGATCCCTTCGTCGAACGCGTAGGTCAGGATGCCGCCTAGTAGCCCGGTAGTCCGGGCCGCGGTGCCGTTGCCGCCGCGCACGATCGACTTGCCGCGGTGCTTGGCGGTCCGCTTGGTCTTGGCGGTCTTGCCCGCCGCGACGTCCTTGAGGAAGCGCTTGATGTCGGCTGCCTTGAGATCGATCACGCGACGTGTTCCGAGCAGGGGCACGATGTGCCCGTTGATACGGCCCTTGTCGGTGTAGATCGTGCTCGCCTTCTTCGGCCGCCCGCTTTTGCCTAGGATAAGCCCCTTCTCCATTGCCGCGATATACTGGGTGCACAACTCCGACATGGTCATCGCCTCGCGCCGGGTAGCCCGCTCGCCGGCGGGGTCGCCGCCCTTCACCGCCTCGCCCAGCGTCGCGATCGCGATCTTGCGCGCCTCCTCGGCCGTGATCTTGCCGTGGCGGCCGATCGTCATCCGGCGCCTGATGTCCTCGGCAGTGCGGTAGTCGACAACATAGGTGAGGGTGCCGCTCGGCAACACGCAGACGCCGAACCCCTTCAGGTCGCTGCACCAGACAATATACTGCTTGTCGCCGGGCCGCGCCGCCTCGACGACGGTCTTGGTAAGCTTGACCACCAAATATCCTCCGCGCTTGCGCCAGCTGCGGTCGAAAATGGGCGGCACTGACGGTCGATCGGGGGTCTCAGCCTCGCCCGAACTCTCCCGGGATTCTCACCACATTCTCACCAGAAAATCGGAAATGCTGGCGTTGCGCATCGTACTGCAGCGGAAAATCATGATCAAATAAATTCTTATTTACAATATGTTATCGTGCGATTGGACAGACTGGCGAAGGTTCGGTAAGGCTATCCGAGCGCGCTCCGAAGGCAGAGGCCACAGGTTCGAATCCTGTCGGGTGCACCATCTTTTCAATGAATTGGCTTCCTCTTTCCCGGCCACAGCCCGGCCCAGGGAAACGCCCGGGGAACTTTCAGCTAGAGCAACTTGGGGCTTGCGTCTTGGCCTTTCTGGTCCTCGCCAGCCTCGGGCTTGCCCGATTCGTTTTCATCCTCAGGCCCATCCGCTGCCGCCGCCTTCGCGACCGGATTGGCGACGGCGGCAGACGTCGAGGGTGGAGTGCTCCTCGAAGGCCAGCTTCTCAAGTGCCGCGTCGAGCGCCATGCAGGCGAGCGCGGCCGACAGGAACGCGCCGCGGAGAGCTTGCTCCCGGTGTTGTGGGCGTGTGGCGGCCCGCTCGGCAAAGAAACGAAATGAACTGATCGCCTTGTTGAAGGCTGGGTAGGGCGCGAGACAGACAACGGCGGACTTCGCAACCGCTATTTGTTTGATCCAGTCGCCGTCCTGCTTCTGCCACGCGTACGATTGGATGCTGGCAATCAGTTCTTCCAGACTGAGCCGATCCTTGAGCACATCGTCGCCGCCCGCCCAGTGACGGAGGAAGGCCGCGGTCAGGAGCGCGACCTTCTGCTGCTGCGCGAACCGCGTCACCTTGGCGTTTGTGTCGGTCATCGTGACGATGGCCCGATCGCATCCAAGTCCGATCATCTGCTGGCTCATATTTTCGATGCGGTAGAGCGTGAAAATCGTACGGGTCCGTTCGGGAAGGCTTTCGAGCGCCCTGGTCATCGCGGCGAGTTGCGCGCGTGCGGCGAGGATGCGGTGCGGGTCGATCGGCTCGACATGGCGATCGTCCTGCCGCGACGCCGCCTCGCGATACTCGGCACGAACCCGCACCCGGCGGGCGCGATCGGTGACGAGATTGGCGGCGACCTGAAAGACATATGCATCGGGCGATTGGGCGTGCGCACCGACATTGAGCAGCCGCAGGAACACTTCCTGCGTCAGATCCTCGGCTTCATTATGGTCGCGGACGCGGCGCAGGAAAAACGCCATCAGCGCCGGCCGCCAGCGGCGGTGCAGATGCGTCTGCTCACTGACCCTTTCCTGCTGCACGTCGCCCAATCGCTCCTGTCGGCCTAACGCCGCCTCCCCTTAGACGCACGATGCGCATGGCGGGACAGCGAAAGCACGAAGTATTTCAGCGGAGGCGCCCGAGCTTGATAGACAACGCATCCGTTGCACAAGGTGGCGAAGCGGCTTGCCTGAACGCCTGGGCGGCCGGCATACCCGTCGCGACCATGGGAGAGCGACTATGAGGCTAATTGCCGGGATTCTCGCACTTAGTATTGTGACGTCCGCCGCTCGTCGAACCTGAAACGAAGGCGGTCTTAGGCGCCTTGCAGCCGGTGGAGCGGCCTGGCAGCGTCAAGCCCGGGCAGAGTGGCGAATGGCGTTATATTCCCATTCCGAGCGACAATGTCGACCTGATCAGGTTCGGAACAAACGGTCCCCGGCTATCGTTTCCACACGCCATAGATTTACGAACGCAGGGCGGGTTCAGGAACCCCTGTCGGGTAGCGCAATGGCGAGTTGCAGGGGGTTGTAATCCTCGTCGATTCTAGCGCAGCCTGACTGTCAACAACTGCAATACCCCACTATCCCTTGACGGAAGCTGGAACGTACAACCGGAGAGCGCTGATGATCGGTGAAAGCATTTCGCGGCGAGGGTTCATCGAAGTCGGTGGAGTGGCCGCCGCCTCGCTCGCAGCAACGGCGAGTTCGGTCGCCTCCTTTGCCCAGACAAAGGATGGCGCGCAGGTGAAGGGCCAGCCTTTGCCACGGGATGCGAAGCTCCCGGCTGAGCCGCCGCGACGCGGTGGTGCGGACAGCATTGGATACGCGATCGTCGGTCTCGGCGGCTATGCCCTCAACCAGATGATGCCGCGCTTCAGCCAGGCCAAGCGCGCGCACATTGCCGCGCTGGTCTCGGGCAACCCCGACAAGCTCCGCCGCGTCGGCGATGCCTATGGTGTCCCGGAAGACGCCCGCTATTCCTATGACACGTTCGCAAAGATCGCCGCAGACGACCGCGTCGACGCCGTCTACATCGTCCTGCCGACGGGCCTGCATGCCGAATGGGCCATCCGCGCTTTCGCTGCGGGCAAGCATGTACTGTGCGAAAAGCCGATGGCGATTTCGAGCAAAGACTGTGAGCGGATGATTGCCGCGGCGCGGCGCGCCAACCGCAAGCTGATGATCGCCTATCGATCGCATTTCGAGCCGTACAACCTCGAAGCCATGAAGCTCATGCAACAAAAGGCGGTTGGCGATATCCGGCTCGTGCGGACCGAGCAGGCCTATCGAATGGGGCCGACCAGTCCGGCCCAGAACTGGCGCGTCAATCGCGCGCTGGCGGGCGGCGGCCCGCTGGAGGATTATGGACTCTATGGCCTGCAATCGGCCCTGTATCTGACCGGCGAGATGCCCGAGAGCATCAGTGCCACCACCTTCCGGCCCAATGGCGATCCACGCTTTGCCGAGATTTTCGCGCATGTTTCTGCACAGCTGCGATTTCCGTCGGGCGCGGTTGCGCAGCTGGTCACCTCCTATGATTCGGCGGGGGGCAACATCTCGCTTGTCCGCGGCACCGATGGCACGCTGATCATGGATCCGGCGACCAGCTATGCCGGACAGAAAATGCGGATCGAAGGGCCGAATGGTCGCGCGTTCACCCCAGGCGATCCCGAGGTTCAGTTCGCGCGCCAGCTCGATCACCTTGCAGACGCCATCCGCGACGGCACGCAGATAAGGACAGCCGGAGAGATGGGGCTGCGGGACCTTCGATTGATCGAAGCGATTTATGCGTCTGCGGAGACGGGACGAACCTTGAAGGTGGCTCCGGACGGAAAAGTGCGGCGCTGATTGGCCACCAAGTCGCCCGGTTTCGGGATCGCCCCGCACCAGGCGAACGGTCGAAATTGGGGCACATCCCCGCCCGTAGCAAAGCCCTTAATCGAGCTTCAGCGCATCCCGGATGATATAGTGCAGGTCGGTCTGATCGAGCAGGCCGCTGACATTGACGGCGTGCGGGCCATAGGCCGCGATGCGCAATTGCGTGCCGGTATGCGCCTGCGATCCCTCTTCCGCCGTGCCATAGGTCACCGTCATCACGCCGCCTTCGCGCGTGTTCAGCGCGGCGGACAGTCCGGGTGCGCGAGTGCCGTTGCCGACGATCTGGCTGGTATGCGCATGGTCGGCAGTGACGATCACCAGCGTGTGACCATCGGCCCGCGCGAACTCCAGCGCGACCTGAACCGCTTCGTCGAGATCGACGGTCTCGCCGATCTGGCCGCAGGGGTTGGCGGCATGGTCCTGCTTGTCGATCGACGCGCCTTCGACTTGAAGGAAAAAGCCCTTGGGCTTGTCCTTGAGCAGCGCGATCGCCTTGCGCGTCATTGCCGCCAGCGTCGGTATCGTCGCGCCGCGCGCGCCATTGGGCTGGCACGTGATCGCGGGCTGATCGATATTGCCGTGGAGGCTCGCCTTTGGCCCGATCCAGCGAACGGGCATGTTGCCGTCGGCGAACAGGCCGATCAGCGGCTGCTTGTCGTCGGCGCGTGTGGCCGCGTCGAGCTCGGCGGCGTTGCGGACGACGCGATAGCCGCGCGCCTGCGCCTGCTCGAACAGCGTCTTGCCCTTGTACGTGCCCGCTGTCGCCGTCTCGGCGAAGCTCGCCGCGCCACCGCCCAGCACCAGATCGGCGCGGGTGTTCAGCATTTGCTCGGTGATCGAGCCGGCGCCGCCATTCTCGAGCGCTTCCTTCGGGCAGGTCTTGCTGGTCACAGCCGGCGCATAGCAGCTGCGAAACGCAACATGGGCGATCTGCGCGCCCGGCGTCGCGTCCTGGATTTCGGCGGTCGAGACGTTTCCGGTGCCCAGCCCCGCCGCCCGCGCACGCTCGATCAACGTCGCCTGCGGCGTGCCACGAAGATCGACGCCGATCGCGCCGTTATAGCTCTTGACGCCCGAGGCCCAGGCGGTCGCCGACGCCGCGCTGTCGGTCACGTAATTGGGTTTGCCGGTGTCGCGGTCGAGCGAATAGTGCGTGTACTGGCCAGTGAAGGGCAGCGCGTCGATGCCCTTGAAATAGCCGCCCGCGCCCTCGGCATAGTTGCGCGCCAGCGTGATCTCCGAATCGCCCATGCCATCGCCGATCAGCAGGATGACGTTGCGGACCTCGCCCTCGGCGCTGAGCGTGCGATAGGTGGCGCGCATGTCTCCGGCGAGCCGCCGCGCACCGCCGGGTTCGCGGATATCGCCGCGTGCACCGCGCGCCAGATCGGGCGCCGAATCCTGCGCCAAGGCGGGCTGGGCAGACAAAGCGAGCAGGGCAACAAGGGCGATACGCGAGATCATTGGCGGTACTCCAGAGGTCAGCGAACGGGCGGTTCGGTGATGGCGCCGCCGCATCCGTGCGGACGGCGAACGGGGTTGCAGAGCGCCACGGCGCCGCCGGGCATCGTCACGCGATAGCCTCCGGCAAAACGCGCGTCGGGCCACAGATAGTCGGTCGAGATGTATTGCGCGCCGCTGCGCAAGGCGGCGTCGCGCCGGTGCGTATCGTTGGTCCGGGCTTCGCGGGTGTCGGCATCGGCGCGGGTACGAACCAGGAAATTGGCCTTCACCGCGCGCGCGAGCCGATCGGCGTCGCCCACGGGATCGTTGATCGTCAGATAGGCAGCCGCCGGCGAGCTTTCCTCGGCATTGACGAAGAAGACGCGCCCCTCGAGCGATTTGCGCGCGCCGCGATACAGCGCGACCTTGGCCGCGCCTTCGTCGAGCGCGAACAGGAACTTGCCGCGCGATTCCGCGAGCGTCGGCCAATTATTGGCCAGCACCGCCTCGCGCAGCGTGCGGTAGCGGCCCTGCACGGCATCGGGCACGATCAGCTTCGACGGCGCGAGTACCGAGCGGACCTCGGCATCGAGTGCGTCATAGGCGGCCTCGCTATACGGCTCCCCCTTCAGGACGCGGCCATTATCGTTGGTGTTGAACATGAGCAGGATCGGGAGGTGTCCCGGATGCGCGTCGGACCAGAGGCGGAGGATCGTCAGGCACTGGACCAGCGTGACGCAACTCGCCCGGTTGTCGAACCCGGCGATGTGCTGCACCTTGAAGCCCGGGCGCTGCATCATCGGTTCGGCGGACCCGTCGGCATAGAGCCCGCCTTTGGGATCGTACCAGATGTCGAGTTCGAGCTGGCGCGCACCCGCGTCGAGTTGCTCGGCGAGCGGCCGGTGCGCATAGTCGAGCGCGTCGGCGCTGCCCGCATCGGCCTTCCGCAACACCGCCATGCGATCGGCCGGCATCGCCAGCTTGTAGCTGTTGTGCGTGCCGAGCATCACCACGTCGTTGACGCGCAGCGGCGCTTCTGCAGCGGCAAGCGCCAGCGGGGCGAACAGCCAGAACATGAGCCAGCTCCAAAATGGTGCGGGGACCGGCGTGCCGCGGGCACGCCGGTCCGAGGGATCAGAACTGCGCGCGAACGCCCAGGCTGATGCGGCTTCCCGAGGATTCGTACATCACGGGGAAGGACGGATCCATCGTGTAGCCCGTCGTCTTGGCATTGCCCACGTTGATGCCCTGCAGCTCGACGCGGAAGTTGCGCGTCACCTGATAGCTGGCGGCAACGTCGAACTGGCCATAGGCGTCGCGGTACACCGGATACATGTTGCGCTCGATCCGCTCCACATAGGCGCCCTTGCGGTTGTACGAGACGCGCAGCGACAGCGGGCCCCGATCGTAGAACAGCGTGGCGTTATACGTGTTGTCCGACAGGCCGATCGGCGAGGTGGGGATTCCGAGATCGGACTGGCCGGTCAGCGAGCTGTCGAGGAAGGTCGCGTTGGCATTGAGGCCGAAGCCTTCGAGCCACTTGGCGGCCATCCCGAACGGGATCACCGCATTGAGCTCGATACCACTCACGTCGTACGAGCCCTCGGCATTGACCGGCTGATAGACGTCGAAATCATAGACGCCGTTGACCGTGCCGTTGGCGTTGTACACCGTCACGTTGGGCACTTCGCCGGTCAGCTGGCTCTGCACCACGCCCTTGATCTTCTTCCAGAAATACGACGCCGCAAGGATGCCGCCGCCGCCAAGATATTGTTCGGCGCCGATTTCCCACTGATCGGCCAAGGTGGGCTTCAGGCCCGGATTGCCGTCGGTGTAGCGGAAATTGCCGATGCTGGCGGTGCGCTTATAGGCAAGGTCGGAGAGCGCCGGGCGGATCAGCGTCTTCGACGCGGCAGCGCGCAGGACCAGGCTGTCGGTGATCTCGGCATGCGCGTTGAACGAGGGCAGGAACTTCTCGTAGCTGCCGTCGCTCGCGACCGGCGCAGGGGTCAGGCCCGTCGTGCCGTTGGGGTTCTGGATCTGGTGGAAGCCCTCGGAGTGGATGTCGGTGCGCAGGTAGCGGCCACCCAGGTTCACGAACACCGGCACCGCGACGTCGAACTCGAAATCGACCATCGCATAGCCGGCGAACGTCTCTTCGCTGACCTTGGCATAGTTGGCGTTGGCGAACGGCGTCACGAAGCCGGCCGGACGGAAGAAGCTGCGGGCATATTCGTTGGAGACCTGCGCCCAGGCAAGGTCGCGGACCTGATAGTCCTTGCCCCCGACGATCTCGGTCACATTGGTGAGCGGGCTGTCGGCAAGCGTGCGCTTGTTGACATAGGCCGTGCTGCCGCGCGTCGGCCCCTGGATCTTCTCTTCGCCATATTGGCGCTGGTTGGTCTTGTTGGTGTAGCGCCCGCCGACATTGAAGCGCTTCAGCACCGACGAATCAAAGCCGTAGGTGAGATCGAGCTGCGCGGCATATTTATCGTCCTCAATCTGCTCGCGTGTCGTCTCATAGGCTTCGAACAGATAGGAGGCCGGCGCATTGTACATGTCGATCGTGCGCGGATTGGCGCTCGGGATCGTCTCGCCGCCCGTCTCGGTGTAGCGGGTCCGCGACGGCGCATAGGCGACGTGCTTGAGATTGGCATAATCGATCGTCTTCTTGGCGCCCGAATAGCCGCCCAGCGCGTTGATCTTCCAGTTGCCGGTCTCCCAGTTCAGCTCGCCGCCGAACTGACGATAGTCGGTCTCGTTGATATATTGCTTGCTCAGGAATTCATGCTGGGTGTTGGTATAGGAGACGTCGCGCAGCACGATGATGCCGGCGCTCGAAAGCGTCGTCTTGTCCACTTCGTGGATGGTCTCGAGCGTCGAGTTGCTCGACGCCGAATAGCCGGCGGCGTCATATTCGTCCTCGACCGAATCATAGGAGCCGATGAACGCGTCGAAGGCGAGGCTGAACGTCTCGCTCGGCTTGTACTGGACCGAGCCCGACAGGCCGAGCCGATCCTGGTCATTCTGATAGACGCGGTCGCCGACCTTATCGAGGAAGACGATCTTGTTCTTGTCGGCATTGGTGAAGGTGATGCCGGCATCGCGCTGGAGCACGGCGATCGCCTGGTCGCGATAGACAGCGCCCGAGCCCGTGCGATCGGTCCAGCGCGCGATCGGCCGGAAGTTGATCCCCGAATTGGAATCGGTGCGGTTGGTCCGCTGTTGCTTGGCGACCGACACCAGCACGCCGAAATCGCCAAAGGTGTTGCTCGCGAGGAACGAGAAATTCGGGTCGATCTTCTCCGAGATCGAATTATACGCGCCCTCGACGCTGCCGACGAGGCGCAGGCCGGGATTGTCGAACGGGCGCGCGGTGCGGATCGAGACCGAGCCGGCGATGCCGCCCTCCTCGTCGGCTGCGGTCGGCGACTTCTGCACGGTGACCGACTGGATCAGCTCGGAGGCGAAGATGTCGAACTCGACATCACGCCCGCCCGAACCCGATGCGGTGGCGAGCTTGTTGATCGAGACGAAGGTGAACTCGCTCGGCAGGCCGCGGACGTTGACGCGGGTGCCCAGGCCCCGCTCGCGCTCGATCGTCACGCCGGGGATGCGCTGCAGCGCCTCGGACAGGTTCTGCTCGGGAAAGTCGGCGATGTCGGTGGCGACGATCGAATCGGAAAAGCCAACCGTATTGCGCTTGATCTCGATCGCTTCGTCCAGGCTGCGGCGATAGCCGGATACGACGATCTCCTCACCGGCCTCGTTGGCATCGGCGTCGACGGGCGGCACGGTCTGCGCCGCGGCCGGGACAATCGTCAGGGCGGCAAGCGCCACTCCGGCGAGAAGATGCGTGGCGCGCTCGAAGCGGCTGAATTTGTTGTACAATGTATGACCCCCCGTTGATTTTGCTGGACGTCCGCCTGCGTATGTCTTCGTGGCGAGCGCCAGCGCTTCCCGACCTCGGAAGAGATCGGGATTGCTGCATTCTTTGACGTCTATGTGCGCAGCTCCGGCGACCTCACGACCGCCGCGCTTTTTTCTCCCCGGGCCCGACGGGCATTGCGGACGGACGCAGGGCATATCGCCTCGCACCCACCCGCGATGCATTGCGCCTCGCGGCGACAATTATCGGGAAAATGACGTTCTTGACGCTTCCTGCTTTCCCCCGACCAGCCCGAGAGCCCGGTGCAGCAGAGATATTACGACTGCGTGACCAGCAGCGTGATTGTCGATTTCAATGCCGAGGATAGTGATAAGGCCTGGCTGACGGCGCGGGCCTTCAACAATTTCTTCAGCCGGGCGTTCTCCTTCGAGCGCACGCAGGCGCGCGCCTCGGAGACTTTCGGCCCGCCGTATTTCGACTTCCCCTTGGTGAACGTCGCCGATCCGACGCTGTGGCGCCGGCACATATCCGCATCACCTCAACTCACGGATTCCCCCAGCCCCAGGAGCGCGATCTCGAAGCAGTTCGTAGAGCTGGCCAGGGCCCAACAGGACATCCTTCAGGCCTGCTCGGACCGTAGACGAGCCCAGCGCCTGCTGGCTCATTTTCTGGTGGGCGTCGAGCGCCTCAATGACCGCGTTGAGCAGCTCATTGTCCAGCGTCGGCGACGCGGCAAACTGCGATTTGCTGTTATTCAGCGCCTGCGTAACCAGCTCCTCGGACTCCAGCAGCTTGCCCTTGATGACGTCATTCACGTAGACGAGCTGATCGCCGTCGGTGAGTTCGCCGTCGAAGAGGTCGTTCACGCGCTGGATGATCTCGCGGAGGAGAGCCTTTTGTTTCTCCTGTATCGACCCCGACCCTGCGTCGCCTACTGGCGCGAGTTTCGGGGGCTCTCCGCCCATCTGCATTGGCTGCTTGTGGAGCTTGCTCAGCAGGTGGTGCGTGAGCTGCAGCTGCGACACGTCCACCGCCACGCGCTCCCGCCCGAAATCGAGCAGCCGCACGAGGTATTTGAAGAACAGGAAACGCTTCTCGATGTCCGTGTTGCCATAGTCGAACATCTGGCTGAGGAAGGTGTAGATGCGGATGAAGGTCTGCGCGTCGGTCTTGAAGAGCGTGAGCGTGCCCATCTCGTCGCTTGCCGTCTGGGCAGCCTTCTCGTCGCCAAGCGCGTCGGCGGCCTCCTTGGCGGCCTTGGCTGCGGCGAAGCGCTTCAGCAGGCGATCCGCGACCGGCCCGAGCGCCCCGGCAAGGTCCCCCTGGGTGGACTTCGGGTCCATCGCGACGGTCGCCACGCGATCCACCTCGAAGCTGTCGTACCAGCCGCCGGCATCGAGCTTCGCGCGCATGTCGTAGACAAGGTTGGGATCGGTGACGCCTTCGAGCGCTGCCGTCTCATAATAGGTGCGGAACGCGGCGAGCACCTCCTGCGAGCTGTTCACGAAATCGAGGATATAGGTCGTGTCCTTGCCCGGATGGGCACGGTTGAGGCGCGACAGCGTCTGCACCGCCTGAACGCCCGCCAGGCGCCGGTCGACATACATGCCGCACAGCAGCGGCTGGTCGAACCCGGTCTGGAACTTGTTCGCGACGAGCAGCAGGTGATACTCGGTGGCCTTGAAGGCGTCGCGGATGTCGCGGCCCTTCAGGTTCGGGTTGAGCGCCTTGCTCGTCTCGCTCAGCGGCTCCGGCGACGAATCCGGATCGTTCACCTCGCCCGAAAAGGCGACGAGCGTGCCCAGCGGATAGCCCTTGCCCTTGATGTAGCGGTCGATGGCCAGCTTCCACCGAACCGCTTCCTTGCGGCTCGCCAGCACCACCATGGCCTTGGCCTTACCGTCGAGCAGCGGCTGCACATTCTCACGGAAATGCTCGACGACGATCTGGACCTTCTGCGCGATGTTGTAGGGGTGCAGGCTCACCCACTGCATGATGCCCTTCGTCGCTGCCGAACGCTCGACCTCGGTGTCGTCCAGTTCCTTGCCGCCATGCGCCAGCCGGAACGCGAGCTTATAGGGCGTGTAGTTCTTGAGCACGTCGAGGATGAAGCCCTCTTCGATGGCCTGGCGCATCGAATAGACGTGAAAGGGCTCCGGCAGGCCGCCCGGCTGCTTCACGCGCCCGAAGAGCTGCAACGTCTTCGCCTTGGGGGTTGCGGTGAAGGCGACATAGGTCACGCCGGTGTCGCTCGCCCGCGCCGCCATCTGTGCCGCCAGCAGGTCTTCGGTGTCGATCTCGCCGCCGTCCTGGAGCTCGGCAATCTCCTCCGGCGAGAGCACTTCCTTGAGCTTCGCCGCTGCCTCGCCCGTCTGCGAGCTGTGCGCCTCGTCCGCGATCACCGCGAAGCGCTTGCCGTCGGTCGCCGCCAGATCCCGCACCGCCTGGAGCGCAAAGGGGAAGGTCTGGATCGTGCAGACGATGATCTTCTTGCCAGCCTTGAGCGCGTCGGCCAGCTGCGCGCTCTTGCTGCCGCTCTCGCTCTTGATCGTCTCGACAACGCCCGTGGTGCGCTGGAAATCGAACAGTGCGTCCTGAAGCTGCCCGTCGATCACCCGCCGGTCGGACACGACGATCACCGTCGAAAACAGCTTCTCGTCGTTCGCGTCGTGGAGCTCGGAGAGGAAGTGCGCGGTCCAGGCGATGGAGTTGGTCTTGCCCGATCCCGCCGAGTGCTGGACGAGGTACTTGGCGCCCACGCCCTCCTGGAGGACCGCCGCCTGCAGCTTCCGCGTCACGTCGAGCTGGTGATAGCGCGGGAAGATGATCGCCCGAATGGCCTTTTTGTCGTCGCGCTGGGTGACGAGGTAGCGGCCCAGCAGCTCCAGCCAGCTGTCGCGCTGCCACACCTGCTCCCACAGATACGATGTGGCATGGCCGAAGGGCAGCGCGGGGTTGCCCTTGCCGCCATGATCGCCCTGGTTGAACGGCAGGAAGTGCGTGGCCGGCCCCGCCAGCTTGGTCGTCATCATCACTTCGCGGTTCGAGACAGCGAAGTGGACCAGCGCACCCGATGGGAAGCTCAGCAGCGGCTCGCGTTCATGCCCCTTAAGCTGCGGCAGCCGGTCGTGCTTATACTGGTCGACCGCGTCCTGCACCGACTGGGTGAAATCGGTCTTCAGCTCCACCGTGGCGACGGGGAGGCCGTTGAGGAACAGCACCAGATCGATGCAATTCTCGTTGGCGAGGCTGTAGCGAACCTGCCGCACCACGCGGAGCCGATTGGCGCTGTAGCGGGCGATAATGTCCGGGTTCATGCCCATTGCCGGCTTGAACTGGGCAAGCTGGATCGTGCCGCGCACGCCGATGGTGTCGACGCCGTTGCGCAGCACGTCGAGCGTCCCGCGGTCGTCCAGCGACTTGCGCACGCGGTCGAGCAGCAGCGCCTCTGCCGAGGCGCCGTGCAGCGTGGTCAGGCTCTCCCAGGCCTTGGGCTGGGCCTCCTGTAGCCAGGCGAGCAGATCGGCCGGGAACAGCGCGCGCTTGCGGTCATAGGCCTGCGCGTCGCCTGCCGCGTACAGCCAGCCCTTGGAGGCGAGGATCGTGCAGACCTCGCTCTCGAAGCTGATCTCCTCGTGGAGGCGGCTCATGCTTCGGGTCCAGCGAGAGGCGCCCAGATTTGCTTCAGCGGCAACTTCGCTCGCGTTTCGACGGGGAGCTGCGCGTAGGTACGGAACAGCGCCTTCAACAGGTCCGGCATCTGCCACAGGCGCAGCTTGAAGAAGTTGTTGTCGAGTTCCTTTTGGGCGACGGCGTTCACGCCGCCGATGCTAACGAGCAGGCCCGTGCGCGCCTGGCTGTTCGACACTGATCCGATCAGGCGCAGAACCACGTCATGGTTTGCAGCGCCATCCCCCGACTTCACCTGTACGCAGATGCGGTCTTCGCCAAGCCCCAACGTTCCCCCTGCCGCCAGGATGTCGACGCCGCCGTCTGCACCCGGCGGAGAAACCTTGGTCGTGTAGCCCTCGACCTCCAGTATTTCTGCGACAAGGTTCGCGAGCGCGTGTCCGGCAAACTCCGATTTGATCAGCGAGATGATCTGCTGGTTCGCGACATCCTCGATGTCCGTTGCGATATCGTCCGCGTCCACGACCTCGTCGGACGCGGCGACCGTCGCCGTACCTTGCTTGCCGAGCAGTGCGCCGGGGTCCCGTCCGGTCGCCAGCACCGCCTTGACCCGCTCCAGCGCCTGGTTCCGCTTGATCTCGCAAACCGTCATGAACGCGCCGAAGGAGTGTCGCAGGTCCTGCTTGAAGGCGTCGCGGGGCACAGCCTCGTTGAGCCACTTCACCGCGCGCGTCTGTTTGCTGATACCGTCCGGCTCGAACTTGTACGGGCCGGTGACTTCGCCGATGGCGACGCCGCTGGTAAGCTTGCGGGGCAGCACCACAAGGTCCCCGATCTGGATCACATGGGCGAACTGATTCAGCTGGGCCGCGAAGTTCTTCCGCCGGTTTGCGCTGGCATCAGGCACGGCCTCTTCGAGATGCGCGAGGATGGCAGCGCGGTCCTGATACAGGCTCAGGTCGTCGACTTCATTGAAGCCGAGCATCAATTTGCCCTGCTGGATGGCATCCAGCTCGCGTTCCCCGTTGCGACCGGCGCGGGCAATCCAGAGACGGGTCATGCTGCTTCTGCCTGCGGGGTTCCGGTGGCGCGCACGTCGATCTTTCCGGTGACTGCGGCGGAGATGAGGGCGGCGCGGCGCTCGTTCAGCAATGTAACGGCCGCATCTGCAGCTATCGAGAGCTGCTGCGCAGCCGCGCGATGGATCAAGCAGAACTTTTCAAGCTGCTTCATCTCGTCGAGAGGCGGGATGGCGATTGGCATTTTAGCCAGCCGCGAAATGTAGATATGCTTGATGGTTGTCCCACCTGCCTCGTAGATCATGCGATCTTGATAGACTCCGTCCGCGAGCGCTGCAGCCAGATAATCACTAGAAACCAGATCGACCTTCGGGCGCAAAAACGCGACCGATTGGTTAATGCAGGATAGCGTGCCGTCGAAGACCGCAATGCGGCCCAGCGTGCCATCTTTCGTGAGCAGGATATCCCCGGGTTGGGGGCGGCTCTTTTCAGTCAGCAGAGTGTCGAAAGCCTCAAGGGTAGTGCGCCGTGCCGTTTCGAAACGGACCTCGCCATCGCCGATGTCGTTAGCCGTCAACATAAACGGTCCATCCGCCGAAGTCGGCATCGGATTTGTGAAGCCGTAGGAAAGCTGCTCGCAAAGCCGACCTACTGACGTCACGTTCCAATGCGCCGGCACGTCGCCCAGCCATTCCACGCCGGAGTCCTTCATGGGCACGGTCGGGTCCAGCCCCTGGGTCACCGCACGGGAGATGACGGCCTGGCGCTTCTCCTTGAGCAACTTGATGAGCCGCCGCTGCTCCTCCACCAGTGCGTCGATCTTGGCGGTTTCGCGGTCGAGAAATGCGACAATAGTGCGTTGCTCGGGAAGTGACGGTAAAGCCATCACGGTTTCGGCGAGATATTGATGCTCAATGCTCTCTACCGTTGCGCCCGGCTTCGACCACGCGAGAATCAATTCATCGTTGAGACCTTGCACCCATCGGAAGAAAAAGCGCGGGTCGCAGTAGGAGGAATTGAAACGCAGCGCCTTCATGTCTTGATTGAGGCTGACCTCTACCTCGTTGATTGCTACGGGAACGGTGTGTCGCAGGATGCCAGAGCGAACCACCAAGAGCACTGCCCCGGGCGGGACCAGTGAAGTGGCGCTTGCGGCAAGTGCTTCGTCTGTGATCATCTCTTCGCTCGTAGTGATCACCTCAGACTTCATGTCTTTGGGTGACACCCAAGGTATGGCTCCGTTCCAAAACGAAGCTTGATCTCGACTGGGTGTCCCGCCGCCACTGAAGCTTGCGATGCGTTTCAGCTTTGCAGTGGTCCAGTTGCTCGGAACACGTCCTAGCCACTCAACTCCGCTTTCCCGATAGTTCGGGTACGTCGGAAAGCTCACGCCGCGAGCCCCTCGATCATCGCCTTGATCCGGTCGGTCACCTGCTTCAAATCCGCGTCGATCTCCGCCAACGGCCTCGGCGCCTCGAACACATAGAACTGCCGGTTGAACGGCACATCATAACCGACCTTGGTCTTGCTCTCGTCGATCCACGCATCCGGCGCGTGCGGCAGCACCTCGCGCTCGAAATAGGCGGCGACGTCCTCGGCCAGCGGCACATTCTCGGTATCGCGCAGCGCGCTGTCCGCCTGCGGCTTGCCCTTGTTCTTGCCGCGTTCGCCCAGGACGATCTTGCCCGCCGCGTCGCGCAGCGGACGCTCGACGGTGATGGTGCGGTAGCCGAAGGCGCTGTTGGGGAAGAGGCGGGAGAGCGGTGCGCGTTTCACCTTGCCGCCCTGCGGTGCCTCCGGGGCCTTCTCGCCGGCCCAGACGATCTCGCGCGCCACTTCCTTGCCCTCGGCGTCGAGCACGGTCGCAATCTCCGCCGCTTCCGCGCGGCCGAACAGCTCGGTGATCTGCCGGATATGCGCCTCGCCCAGTTCCTTGCGCTTCGAGCCGAGCGACTTGCGCATCTTGCGCCAGAAGCCCGAGCCATCGATCAACTGCACCTGCCCCTTGCGGCCGGCCGGCTTCCGGTTCGAGACGATCCAGATATAGGTCGCGATGCCGGTGTTGAAGAACATATCGGTCGGCAGCGCGATGATGGCTTCGACCAGGTCGTTCTCCAGCACGTAGCGCCGGATTTCGCTCTCGCCGCTGCCGGCGCCGCCGGTGAACAGCGGGGAGCCGTTGAGGACGATGCCGAAACGGCAGCCGCCCTCGGTCGCCGGGCGCATCTTCGCCAGCATGTGGAGCAGGAACAGCATCGAGCCGTCCGAGACACGCGGCAGGCCGGGGCCGAAGCGCCCGTTGAAGCCCTGCTGCTCATGCTCGCGGCGGACTTCCTTCTCGACCTTCTTCCACTCGACGCCGAACGGCGGGTTGGCCAGCATATAGTCGAAGGTCTTGCCGGGGTGGCCATCCTCGGACAGCGTATTGCCGAAGGCGATGTTGGAGACGGCCTGCCCCTTGATGAGCATGTCCGCCTTGCAGATCGCATAGGATTCCGGGTTGAGCTCCTGGCCGGAGATGGTGAGGCGCGCGCCGGGATTGAGCGCCGCCAGATGCTCCTCGGCAACCGACAGCATCCCGCCGGTGCCTGCGGTGGGATCGTAGATCGTCCGCACCACGCCGGGCTTGGACAGCGCCGCGTCATCCTCGACGAAGATCAGGTTGACCATCAGGTTGATCACCTCACGCGGGGTGAAATGGTCGCCTGCGGTTTCGTTCGAGGCCTCGGCGAATTTGCGGATCAGCTCCTCGAACACCAGCCCCATCTGGCTGTTCGCCACCTTGTCCGGGTGCAGGTCGATGCCGGCGAATTTCTCGGTGACCAGGAACAGCAGCTTGGCGCGGGCGAGCTTGTCGATCTGGTTATGGAACTCGAACTTCTCGAAAATGTCCCGCACCTCTTCGGAGAAGCCCTGGACGTAGGCGGTGAGGTTCGCGGCGATATTGTCCGGGTCCCCCAGCAGCTTCTGGAGGTCCATCGGCGAGGTGTTGAAGAAGTGTGTGCCGGACTTGCGTCGTAAAAAATGCTCCGGGTCGAATCCAGCGGTCGAGCGCAGCGCAAGCTCGGCCAGCACGTCCGCCTTGCTGGGCTCCAGGACACAGTCGAGCCGCCGCAAGACCGTAAAGGGCAGGATCACCGAGCCATAGTCGGCCGGCTTGTAATCGCCGCGCAGAAGGTCGGCCACAGACCAGATGAAAGCCGACAGCGCCTGATGGTTCAACAAAAGTCCCCTCAAAATCTCAGGGATCTCTATCACTGGGACGTTGCCGCCTGACAACCCTGCCCCCGCGTCGGCGCACGATTAGCGAGACCGGCCTTTGAACCGCGGACATTCAATGCATTATTTGAACGTTACGCACAGTCCGATGCTCGGCCCCCTGCTCCGCCCCCTTCCGATCCTGTCCGCGAGGCTATGGCCGATGCTGCGACCATCCGCCTCGCCGCCGATTTCCCCGCACGCTCCATCTTCTCGATATCGTCGTTGGCAACGAGCTCGAAGGGGGTCTTCGTGGCCCACCGATTCTTGGCCACTTTAGGCCACGGTGGAACAAAATGGGAAACGATAAGGCCCGCAGGAGCGATTCTACCGCGGAACTCTGCGGTTTTGCAGCGATGTTCTCTGGTGGAAATGGTGCCGCTTGCAGGACTCGAACCTGCGACCCCCGCATTACGAATGCGATGCTCTACCAGCTGAGCTAAAGCGGCCCGTCCGGCGCTGGGTTGCGTCCGGAAGAGAGGGGCGCGCTTAACAGCAGGAATCCGTGCTGACAAGCGCTGGCTTGCGATATTGCGTTTCGGGCGTCGACGGAGCGGCGGCTTTACGTCTCGTTTACCAAGGGCAGTGCAAAAGCCGGCACTGATACCGGGCGCGTTCGCCCGGAATGGAGCACGCGCATGAACATGGCTCGCGGCATCAACGGCCCGCTCGACCCGGCCCCGCATGCCGAGGCGGACGACGCCGCGGTTTCGGATCGCCCGCTCGACATCGGCACCGACGAGCGCCGGATGCACGTCCGCGCCTACAACCACTGGGTGTCGTTGCTCCGGGGCCGCCCCTATCCGTCGATCGACTCGCTGGACCCTGCGAACAGCATGGATTTCGGCCCCAACGGGGTGCTGCTCGATTTCTCGCGCGGTGTCGAAAACCCCGCGATCCGCTTTCTGGGCAGCGCACTGCGCGTCGAATGCGGCGTCGACGGGTCGATCACCCATGTCGCGCAGGTGCCGAGCCGGTCGCTGCTGTCGCGGCTGACCGACCATTATCTCCAGATCATCGCCAACCGCGCGCCGATCGGCTTCGAGGCCGAGTTCGTCGGCCAGCGCGGGCACAATACGCTGTATCGCGGCATCCTGATGCCCTTCTCGTCCGACTCGGACACGATCGACTTCATCTATGGCGTGATCAACTGGAAGGAGCTGGTCGACGCCGAGACGCAGGCGCGGCTCGCCGCCGAGGTCGAGCAGTCGCGCCGCGCGGCGCCGCGCCCGGTGGTGCCAACCGCGATCTGGGCCGACGGCCCCAGCGCGGGGTTCGACGAACCGCTTGCCAACGATGCCCCGGTCGAGCTGCTCGCGGGCGCCAGCCTGGCCGACCGCCTGCTGCTCGCGCGCGAATCGGCGGCGGCGGCGCGCGCATCCGATACGCGCAGCCGCGCTGCACTGTATCGCGCGCTGGGCCGCGCCTATGACTTCGCGCTCGCCGCCGAACGCGATGCCGCGGACTATGCCGAACTGCTCGCGGACGCCGGAGTGTCCGCGCACGAGCGGCAGCCGATGGCGCCGCCAGTCAAGCTCGTGTTCGGCGCCGATTACGACAAGGCGCGACTCGCCGAGTTCATCGCGGTGCTGAGCCATGCGCGGCGCATCCGCGTGCCGCAGGGCGGGCTCGAATCGTTCCTCGCGCTCGCCGAGGGCGGGATCAAGGGGCTGGTCCAGGCCGAACGCGCGCATCGCCGCCCGGCGCTGTCGGACGCGGGCTTCGCGCGCGCTGCCGCCGAATTGCGCAGCCGCCCGCCGCTGGGCCATGTCGCGATCGACGCGGACGGCGACGATTTCGTGCTGCTGCTGGCCTGCGCGCGGGGCGACGGGCTCGACATCGTCGCGCGCCTTCCCGAGGATCCGGGGTTCACCGGACGCGCGATCCGCCGCGCCGCGGCCTGATCGCCGCCCTCCGTGCAACTACCTTAGGTAGACGCACCGGGTGGTTTCTGGGGCCGCAAGTCTTGAGCTACGCCCGCAGCGGGGGCATATGCCGGCCATGAAAAACATGATGACGTCGCTGGTGCAGGCGTTCGAGAATCGGCTGCTCGAAGGAGCGCTGCCGGGAGAGCTGGAAGGATTTGACGCGGCCGAGCGCGCCGAGGCGGCGGCGTTCGTCGCGGAGACCGCGGCGGTGCGACCGCCCGGGCTGCCGCGCGTCCGGCTGGAAACCTATCTCGACGAAGAGCGGCGGCGGATGCGGCTCGCGGTCGTCAATGACGACATGCCGTTCCTGGTCGATTCGATCTCGGCACGGATCGCCGCGCACGATCTGGGCGTGCACCGAATCATCCACCCGATCCTCCAGGTTGCGCGCGATGCCGAGGGAGCGATCACTGCGATCGGCGCCGATGCCGCAGGCGGCGTGCCCGAATCGATCATCTATATCGAAATGGAGCGCGCCGACGCGAAACGCCGACGCGCGCTGGCGGGCGAGATCGAGCGCATCCTCGAGCATGTCCGCGACGTGGTGGACGATTGGCGCGGGTTGCAGCGCGCGCTGGGCGCCGACGCGGTCCAGATCCCGTCGCGCGAGGGCGAGGCGCTGCTGCGCTGGTTCGCCGACGATGCGATGACGCTGCTCGGCCATGAAGTCTGGAGCATCGACGGCGAGGCGCGCGACCATCTGGGCCTGTCGCGCTATACGCTCGACGTGCCGCTGCTCGCCGAATCGTCGCGCGAGGCAGCGATGCGCTATTTCGAGGGTGGTGGCGAGGCGCCGTTGCTGCTCAAATCGAATGCGCTGTCGACCGTGCATCGCAATGCCCCGCTCGATATCATCGTGGTCCCGGTCAAGGACGGCGATCGCGTCACCGGGCTGTCGATCCATGTCGGGCTGTGGACCAGCCAGGCGCTGTTCACCCCGCCGCCGCTGGTGCCGATGCTGCGCAACCGGCTGGAGACGCTCGAGACCAAGTTCGGCTTCGATCCGCACGGCCATACCGGCAAGGCGATGACCCACGCGCTGACCGCGCTGCCGCACGACCTGACCACCGCGTTCGACACCGAATCGCTCGAACGGCTGGTGCTGACCGCAATGTCGGTCGCCGATCGCCCGCGCTCGAAGCTGGTGCTGGTGCGCAGCCCGCTGGGGCGGCATTTGTTCGCCTTTGTGTGGCTGCCGCGCGACCAGATCGCGACCGGCCACCGCGAAGCGATCGGCGAGATGCTGACCGAAGCCGCGCATGCCCAGCTTATCAGCTGGTCGATCGCGCTGGAGGACGGCGTCACCGCGCAGATCCGCTATACGCTGGACCTGCGCAACGGCGGCGTGATGCCGGATGCCGAGGCGCTCGACGCGCGGCTCGCGCGGATGGTGCGCGGCTGGGTGCCCGCGGTCGAGGGTGCGCTGGCCGACAAGATCGGCAGCGGCGCCTATCGCCTCGCGCTGCGCTTCGCCTCGGCCTTCCCGCAAGTCTATCGCGCGACGCACACCCCCGAGGAAGCCGCCGAGGACGTGATCGGGATCGGCACGCTGGAGACGCCCGAGGACCGCGGCGTGCGGATTATCCCCCACGCGAAGAAGCCCGGCAGCTATCGGATCAAGCTGTATCGGCTGGGCGGCGCGCTGGCGCTGTCCGACGCCGTGCCGGCGTTCGAGAATTTCGGCTTCCGCGTCGTCGACGAAGTGCCGACCGAATTGCTCAACGGCGCCTTCATCCATGATTTCGAAGTCGTGCCGAGCAGCCCGGCGGAGACGCTGGACCGCGATCCCGCCACCGTCGAAGCCGCGATCGCCGCGGTGCTGGAGGGCAAGGCCGAGAACGACCTGTTCAACCGGCTGATCGTCGAGGCGGCGATGCCCCCCTCGGCGGTGGTGCTGTTCCGCGCCTGGTTCCGCTATCTGCGCCAGACGGGGATGAACTATGGCATGGCGACCGTCGTCGACGCGCTGCGCCGCGCGCCGATGGTCGCGACCGGGCTGATCGACCGGTTCGAAGCCGCGCACAACCCCGCGCGCGCGGACGATGACGAACTGCTGGGCGAGGCGAATGCAGCGATCAACGCCGGGCTCGACCTGGTCTCGGCGATCGACGACGACCGGATTCTGCGGATGCTGAAGGGCGTCGTGCTCGCGACGCTGCGCACCAATGCCTATGCCCCCGCCGCCGCCGAGGCGCTGGCGTTCAAGCTCGATTCGGCGCTCGTCCCCGGGCTGCCCCGGCCGCTGCCGTGGCGCGAAATCTGGGTGTACAGCCCGCGGGTGGAGGGCATCCACCTGCGCGCCGGCCCGGTCGCGCGCGGCGGGCTGCGCTGGTCCGACCGGCGCGACGATTTCCGCACCGAAATCCTGGGGCTGATGAAGGCACAGCGCGTCAAGAACGCGGTGATCGTCCCGACGGGTGCCAAGGGCGGCTTCTATCCCAAGCTGCTCCCCTCCCCCGCCACCGATCGCGACGCCTGGCTGGCCGAGGGCACCGAAAGCTATCGCATCTTCATCCGCACGCTGTTGTCGGTGACCGACAATATCGTCGCGGGCGAAGTCGTGCATCCGGAGGGCGTGACGGTGCTCGATGGCGAGGACCCCTATTTCGTCGTCGCCGCCGACAAGGGCACGGCGACCTTCTCCGACGTCGCGAACAGAATCGCGATCGAGCGCAATTTCTGGCTGGGCGACGCCTTCGCCTCGGGCGGGTCGCAGGGCTATGACCATAAGGCGATGGGCATCACCGCCAAGGGCGCCTGGGTGTCGGTGCAGCGGCACTTCCTGGAAATGGGCGTCGACGTCCAGTCCGATCCGGTGCGCGTCGCCGGGTGCGGCGACATGTCGGGCGACGTATTCGGCAACGGCATGCTGCTGTCCAGGTCAATCCGGCTGGTCGCCGCGTTCGATCATCGCCACATCTTCTTCGATCCCGATCCCGATCCGGCCAAGAGCTGGCACGAGCGCGCGCGGATGTTCGCGCTGCCCCGGTCGAGCTGGGCCGATTATGATCCCGCGCTGATCTCGAAGGGCGGCGGCGTCTTCGCGCGCACCGCGAAGTCGATCCCGCTGAGCCCTGAGGTTCAGGCGATGCTGGGGCTGAACGTCGAGGAAATCGACCCGACCGGGCTGATCACGGCGATCCTCAAGGCCGAAGTCGACCTGCTGTGGTTCGGCGGCATCGGCACGTACATCAAGGCGGCGGCGGAGAGCCATGTCGATGTCGGCGATCCCGCCAACGACCGGCTGCGCGTCAATGCCGAGGATCTTCGCACCAAGGCGATCGGCGAAGGCGCCAATCTGGGCGTCACCCAGGCCGGGCGTATCGCCTTCGCGACGCACGGCGGTCGGATCAACACCGATTTCATCGACAATTCGGCAGGCGTCGATTGCTCGGATAACGAAGTCAACATCAAGATCGCGCTCAACCGCGAGATGATCGAGGGCCGGCTGGGGTTCGAGGATCGCAACACCCTGCTCGTGTCGATGACCGACGATGTCGCGCATCTGGTGCTGGAGGATAACCGCCTCCAGACGCTCGCGCTGTCGTTCCTCGAAAATGACGGCGCGGTCGCGCTGCCCAGCTATGTCCGCGTGATCGAGATCCTCGAGGCCGCCGGTCGGCTGGATCGCGTGGTCGAGGGGCTGGCGTCGAACGAAGAGATGCTGCGCCGCGCGCAGGAGGGCCGCGGGCTCACCCGCCCCGAACTCGCGGTGCTGCTCGCCTCGACCAAGCTCGCGCTCCAGGATGCGATCGAGCATGGCGATCTCGGCGCCGACCCCGAGCTCAAGGACGATCTGTTCGCCGCCTTCCCGCGCGCGATGCAGGAACGCTTCCCTGCGGCGATCGAGGAGCACCGGCTGCGCGCCGAGATCGTCGCGACCAAGCTGGCGAACCGGATCATCAACCGGCTGGGCGTGCTCCACCCGTTCGAACTGGCCGAGGAGGAGGGGGCGTCGCTGCGCGACATCGCCGCGATGTTCGTCGTCGCCGAGCGGCTGTTCGGGCTTCCCGAGATTTGGGAAGCCGTCGAGACCGCGCAGATTTCGGAAGGCGCGCGGCTCGCGCTGATCGAGGAAGTCGCGGTCGCGACGCGCGGCCAGATCGCCGACCTGCTCCGCGTCTGCCGCCCCGGCGCCAGCCCCGCCGAGGTGGTCGCGCGGCTGCGCCCCGGCATCGACTCGCTCGATCGCCAGGCCAAGGCGCTGATGCTCGACGAAGTGAAGGCGCAATCGGCGCGCATTTCGGCCCGGCTCGAAGCGGCAGGCGCACCGCCCGCGCTGGTCGAACAGGTCGTGCGGCTGTTCGAAGTCGACGGCTCGGTCGGGCTCGCCGATCTGGGCGAGCGGCGCGGCATCGACGAGACGATTCTCACCCGCGCGTTCACGCATCTGGGGCAGGCGCTCGGGCTCGACTGGGCGCAGTCGACTGCGGCGCGGATCACCACCGGCGATCCGTGGGAGCGCCTGCTGATCGCGGGACTCGCGCGCGATTTCCAGCAATTGCGGCTGGAGTTCCTCGCGCGCGCCGACGGCAAGGACCCGCAGGCGGCAGTGGACGAATGGCTGACGGCAAACGCAGCCCGCGTCGCGCAATTCGCCAATTTGGTCCGCCGCGCACGACAGGCGGCGACACCCAACGCCGCAATGCTCGCCCAGATCGCAGGCCAGGCACGAGTACTGCTGGGGCGCTGAAATCCGTCACCCTCCCCCTTCCCACGCCGCGTTGCGGCGCGGGCCCCTTCCCTCTCCTAGCGGGAGAGGGAGGGAGCGCCGAAGGCGCGGAAGGGTGAGGGTGACCACGGTGCAATGTGCAATTCCTCCCCGGAACGGGGAGGGGGACCATGCGCAGCAGGGTGGAGGGGCCGCGCCGCCAGGCGCGGGACTCGCGTGCCGATAGCGCCTCCCGCCGTCTGCGCGGCGAACCCCTCCACCACGCCCTGCGGGCGCGGCCCCCCCTCCCCGTGCTACGCTCGGGGAGGAATGCCGCCCAAAAACTCCTCCCCGGAACGGGGAGGGGGACCCTGCGCAGCAGGGTGGAGGGGCCGCGCCGCCAGGCGCGGGACCCGCGTGCCGATAGCGACTCCCGCCGTCTGCGCGGCGGCCCCTCCACCCCGCCCTGCGGGCGCGGTCCCCCTCCCCGTGCTGCGCTCGGGGAGGAATAACCGCCCAAAAATTCCTCCCCGGAACGGGGAGGGGGACCATGCGCAGCATGGTGGAGGGGCCGCGCCGCCAGGCGCGGGACTCGCGTGCCGATAGCGACTCCCGCCGTCTGCGCGGCGGGCCCCTCCACCACGCCCTCCGGGCGCGGTCCCCCTTCCCGTTCCGGGGAGGAACTGATTTTGCCGAGAACGTTGCAATTGCGAATCGTTCGCGTTATCGCCGCTGCACGATGAGCGAGACCCTCCCCTGATGCACGGAACGGCGCCCCCGCCGGTCAAGGCCAAGCGCAGCCGGAAGAGCTTCTGGCTGAAGCAGCTCCATACCTGGCATTGGATGAGCTCGGCGATCAGCCTGATCGGGCTGCTGCTGTTCGCGCTCACCGGCTTCACGCTCAACCACGCCGCCGACATCGAGGGCTCCCCGCAATCGGTCGAGCGCAAGGGCCAACTCCCCGCGCCGCTCGCCGCGATGGTCCGCCCCGACGATGCCTCCGATGCCAAGAAGCCGCTCCCCCCCGCCGTCGCGGGCTGGGTGCAGTCAAGCTGGTCGCTGCCCGCCACCGGCGCCGCCGAATGGTCCGCCGACGAAATCTACCTCGCTTTGCCCCGCCCCGGCGGCGATGGCTGGGTATCGATCGACCGCGAGACCGGCGAAGTGACCTCCGAAGTCACCTCGCGCGGCTGGATCGCCTATCTCAACGATCTCCATAAGGGCCGCAACGCGGGCACTGTGTGGAAATGGTTCATCGACATCTTCGTCCTGGCCTGCATCGTCTTCACCGGCACCGGGCTGTTCCTGCTCCAGATGCATTCGAAGCACCGCCGCAGCACCTGGCCGCTGGTCGCGGCGGGGCTCGCCATTCCGGCGCTGCTCGCCGTCCTGTTCATTCATTAAGGGGTTCGCACATGCAGTTTCGCATCACCGGGTTCGCCACCGCAGCGCTGGGGGGCGCCGCGCTCTTCCCCGCGGGTGCCGCGGCGCAGACGCTGGACCTCACGATCACGATCCCCAAGCTCACCGTCGCCGAATATCACCGCCCCTATGTCGCGATCTGGCTCGAGAAAGAGGGCGCCGCCCCGCGCACCCTCGCGGTCTGGTATGATGTCGACAAGCGCGGCGGCGAGGGCACCAAATGGCTGCGCGACGTGCGCCAATGGTGGCGCGCCTCGGGCCGCTCGATGCAATTCCCCGCCGACGGCGTCAGCGGCGCAACCCGCGCGCCCGGCGCGCAGAAGCTGCGGCTGACCGGGGGCAGCGGCGCGATGCCGGTGCTGTCGGGGGGCAATTACACGCTGGTGATCGAGGCCGCGCGCGAAGTCGGGGGCCGCGAAGTCCTCCGCCTGCCCTTCGCCTGGAACGGCAGCACCGCGACTGCAACTGCCAAGGGCACGAGCGAGCTTGGCGCCGTGTCCCTCACCGTCAAGCGCTAACCGGGAGCCGATTCATGAACCTCCGCAGACCCCTGATCGCGATCGCCGCGCTGGCCGCGATCGCCACCCCCGCCGCCTTTGCCCATCGCATGTGGCTGCTGCCCTCGTCGACCACCGTGTCGGGCACCGATAACTGGATCACGGTCGACGCCGCGGTCTCGAACGACCTGTTCTTCTTCGATCACCAGCCGGTGCGCGTCGCCCCGATCGTCACCCAGCCCGACGGCACCCCCGGCGCCATCGAGAACCACGCCGTCGGCAAGTTCCGCGCGACCTTCGACGTGCATCTGACCCAGCAGGGGACGTACAAGATCGGCTTCGTCAACGAAGGCGTGATGGGCCGCTATACGCTGAACGGCGAGACCAAGATGATCCCGCGCGGCACCACCCCCGCCACGCTGGCATCGGCGATCCCGGCGGGCGCGACCGATGTCATGACGTCGGAGAGCCTGACCCGCAACGAGATCTTCGTGACGCAGGGCGAGCCGACCAGCACGGTGTTCAAGCCGACCGGCAAGGGGCTCGAGTTGGTCCCGGTGACGCATCCCAACGATCTGGTCGCGGGCGAGGCGGCGACCTTCCAGTTCCTGCTCGACGGCAAGCCCGCGGCGGGCCTGTTCGTCACCGCGATCCCCGGCGGCAACCGCTATCGCGACAGCCTGGGCCAGATGGACCTGAAGACCGATGCGCAGGGCAAGGTCACGATCAACTGGCCGACGCCGGGGATGTACTGGCTCAACGTCACCCCCAATGCGCCGCGCGGCGAAGGCGAAGGCCCCGGTGGTCCCGGTGGTCCTGGCGGCCCCGGTGGTCCTGGCGCCGGTCAGGGCGGCCCCGGCGGCCCCGGCATGGGCGGCCCCCGCCCCACCGGCCCCCAGCCGCGCCGGGTGAGCTACACCACCACGCTGGAAGTGCTCGCCCCCTGAGCCGCGACCCGCGGATCGCGATTCCCGACAGCCTGTCGCCCGCGGCATTCCGCAGGCGGCAGGCTTCGTCGCATCTGGCGCACCTGTCGGGCGAGACGATGGGCACAAGCTGGTCGGTCCACGCCGTCGCCCCCACCGCCGGGCTGCGCGAGGAAATCACGGGCGTGCTCGACCGCATCATCGCCGAGATGAGCCATTGGGCACGGGACTCGCACCTCAGCCGCTTCAACCGCGCCGAACCGGGGCGCTGGCAGCCGCTGCCGCCAGGGTTTGCCACCGTCCTCACAGCGGCACTCGACGTGGCGCAGGCCAGCGGCGGCGCGTTCGACCCCGCAATGGGGCTGCTCGCCAATCTATGGGGCTTCGGCCCCGCCGGGCCCCGCGACGGCGTGCCCAGCGACCGCGAAGTGGCCGATGCGCTCGCCCTATCGGGCGTCCGCCACATCGAACAGGACGGCGCTCGCGCCCGGCGGCTCTCCCACGCCACGCTCGATTTTTCGGGCATCGCCAAGGGGCATGCCGTCGATGCCGTCGCCGAACGTCTCCTCGCGCTGGGCATCGCGGACGTCCTCGTCGAGATCGGCGGCGAGCTGCGCGGCGAAGGGATCAAGCCCGATGGCCAGCCCTGGTGGGTCGATGTCGAGGCCGCGCCGGGCGCCCCTGTCGCCCCGATCCGCGTCGCGCTCCACGGCCTGTCGATCGCAACCTCGGGCGATTACCGCCGCAGCTTCCGCCACGAGGGGCGCGACTATGCCCACACCCTCGACCCGCGCACCGGACGCCCGCTGGCAAACGCCGTCGCGTCGGTGACGGTGCTGCACCCCAGCGCAATGCGCGCCGACGCCTGGGCAACCGCGCTAGGGGTGCTGGGGCCGGAGGGCATGGCGCTGGCGGCGCGCGAGGGGCTGGCGGCGCATATGGTCGTGCGCGGCGGGGGCGAGCATCTGTCGCCCGCCTTCGCGGCAATGCTGGGTTAGGCGTCGGCCCAGCGCCGCAGCAGATTATGATACACCCCGGTCAGCTCGATCACCGACCGATCGCTACCGCCCAGTTCGCCCGTCAGCCGCTGCACCGCCTGGTCGAGGTCGAACAGGATGCGCCGGTCGCCATCGTCGCGGATCATCGACTGGAGCCAGAAGAACGATGCCACGCGCACGCCCCGCGTCACCGGCGTCACATGATGCAGGCTCGACGAGGGATAGAGCACGGCGTGCCCCGCGGGCAGCTTCACGCGCTGCACCCCGAAATGATCCTCCACCACCAGCTCGCCGCCGTCATAGGCCTCGGGCGGCTCGAGAAAGACCGTCATCGACAAGTCGCTGCGGATGCGGAAGTCGGTGCCGCGCTGGATGCGGATCGCATTGTCGACATGCGTGCCGAAAGTCTGTCCCTCGCCATAGCGGTTGAACAGCGGCGGAAATACTTTCAGCGGCAGCGCGGCGGCAAAGAACAAGGGCGAGCGGCCCAGCGCCTCCAGCACCATCGCCCCCGCCTGTCGCGCGGCGTCGCTGCCCTCGGGCAATTGCTCGTTGCGCTTGGCGAGTGCGGACTGATGCCCCGAGGTGACGTTGCCGTCCACCCATTCGGCGGCATCGATGATCGCGCGCAACCGCGACACGCCGGCGGCGTCGAACAGGTCCGGGATGGCGATCATCATGGGCGGGCGATCCTCAACGAAAATGGCAGCGGAGGCGGTTCTACCTGCCTTCGCTGCCGCAGATCTTGGGCAAGATCAAAAGATAAGCGAACGGACGACGGACCTCTTGGGGAGTATCCGCCGCCCGCCCCCTTGCGGGGAACTCAGTAGCGATAGGCGAGCGTCAGCACCGCCGCGCGCGCATCGCCGGGGGTGGCCCAGCCATTGTTGCGGATGCGCGTGTAATATTCGGCGTCGGTGAAGTTCTTGACGTTGACCTGCGCGCTCACCGACTTGGTGATGTCATACGCGACATAGGCGTTGTGCACCCAATAGGAGTCCGACTTGTACACGGTCGGCACGGCGAGCGTGGGCAGTGCGAAGACGAAGCTGCCCTGATAGGTCGCGCCATATCCCACGCGCAGCCCGAACGGGAAGGCATAGGTAGTGAACAAGCTGCCCGAATGTTCGGGGGTGTTCGCCAGCCGGGCGCCCTTGGCCGGATCGGGCACTTCAACACTATTGCCGCACGTGTTGACGACCGGCGGCTTCGCGTTCGGGTTGTTCGGGTTGGCAAGGCAATAATCCGACACCGACTGGATCAACTTGCCCTTCAGATAGGTGTAGTTGGCGGTGATCGACCACGCCTTAGTGATCTGCCCAACTGCGCTCAGCGCCACGCCATCTACCCGCGAGCGGCCATCAAGCTGCTGGTCCGGAACCACCGGGTCGCCGGCCGCGACGCGATATTTGTCGCGCTCGTTCCGGAACGCCGATCCGCTGAGCAGCAGGCGACCGTTCATCAGCTCGACCTTGGCGCCGACCTCATAGTTCTTCGCCGTCTCCGGATCGACGTTACAGGTCGCGGTGGTGCACGCGCCGTTCACGGCATTTTGCGACGGCGTCATCGAATTGCCGAACGCGGCATAGACCGACACCGCCTCGATCGGCTTGTACACCAGCCCGAGCCGGTACGAGAACAGCTTGGCGTCGTTGTGGAGCGTGGTGCCGCGCGTCAGCGGGCCCTGCGGCACGGTGACCGTCGCGGTCGGAGTCGAGGTATCGGTGCGATAGGTGCCGTGGTTGCTTTCCCAGCGCAGCCCGCCGTTGATCTCCACCTTGCCGAGCTTCATCGCGTCGAACAGGTACAGCGCATAGTTGGTCACTTCGCCCTGCTGCGCGCCGCTCGCGATCAGGTTGACCGGGCCGGTATAGACGTTGCTGCCATAGGTGAAGCCGGTCGGGCCCTGGACCACCGCGTTGGGGTTGGCGATGTTGACCAGCGGGTAGCTCGAATAGACCGCCGTGCCATTGGCGTTGCGCAGCGCGTTGCCCGTCCGCAGCGAGAATTTCTCCCAGCTCGCCGATCCGCCCGCGACCAGCGTGTGTTCGATCGGCCCGGTGTTGAACTTCGCGCTCAGGTCGAGCTGGTCGTACATCAGCTCGTTCTTCGAATCGCGGAAATTGCCGCGCGGACCGCCGATCAGATAATAGCCCGCCGGCACCGTCGCCGGGCACGCGGCCCCGGTGGGCAGCACCCCGCTGGCGAGGCAATAGGTGCCCTGGGGCGGCCCGACGATCGTGAGCTGCGTCACCTGCTGATAGCGCGCGAGGTTGCGCACCGACAGCGTGTCGCTGAAATCATGGTCGAAGATGCCGGTCGCCTGATCGACCTTGATCTCCTGCGTATCGACGTTGCGAAAGCCGAAATAGTCGCTGCGATCGACTCCGGCCACCGGGCCGCTGCTCGTGGCGTTCGTGTAATAGGGCACGCCATATTGCGGGATGTTGGTGTCTTCCTGATGGGTATAGAGCAGCGTCAGCCGCGTCGGGCTGTCGATCCCGATCGTCACCGCGGGCGCAAAGCCCCAGCGCTTGTAATATTCGACGTCGCGGCCCGGGATATCGTTCTTGTGCGCCATGGCGTTGAGCCGCACCGCGATTTTGTCGGTGACGCGCAGGTTCGCGTCGACGGTGCCCCGATAATATTCGGACGTGCCGACGCCGCCGGTGACGGTCAGGTGATCCTGCGACTGGGGCCGCTTGGTCACGATGTTGATCGATCCGCCGACCGAGCCCGCGCCCGAATAGACCGAATTGGCGCCGTTGACGACTTCGAGCTGTTCGAGGTTGAACGAGTCCGAACGGCTATAGGCGGCGCTGTCGCGCACCCCGTCCTGGGTGATGTCGCTGCCCGCCGAATAGCCGCGCAGGGTGATCTGGTCGCTCGGCGGCGTGCCCCCCTCCGCCGCGCCAAAGGTGATGCCGGGAACCGTCGAGAGCATGTCGCGCAGCGTCAGCAGGTTCTGCTGCTCGATCGTCTCGGCGGTGATCACGGTCACCGTCTGCGGCGTGTCGCGCACGCCGCGGGTGTTCTTCGGGCTTGCCTGCCGGGGCTGATAGACTTCGCCCTTCACGACGATCTTGTCGCTGTCCTGGCCCTCGTCGGCCTTGGTCTTGTCGTCGTCCGTCGTGGGATCCGGTGGCGCGGCCTGCGCCAGCGGGGCGGAGGCGATGAAGCCGACACAGGCGAGTGCCAGGAATGCCGGCGAGGCGGCAGGAGCGGAGCGCGTCACGGTAGAAAAGTCCCCCTGTAATGTTTCGTTACAGGGGCAGCTATTGCGAAGCGTTCGCAGAGTCAACGCTAATGCGAACTGTTCTCACTTTTGTCGCAAGAGTGTTGCGCTATGGGCAATGTTCGCCACCTTCGCCCTGCCCCACCAGCCAGGTGCGCAGCGCACTCGCAAGATTGGGCGGCGCCTCCGCCTGGATGCGCGCATGATCGATCGCCGCAACGAGCGCGGAAAGCGGCAGCGCACGGGCAGCGGCGGCGGCTTCGAGCAGTTCCCAGAACAGGGGTTCAAGGCTGATCGACGTCTGGTGCCCGGCAATGGTGATCGATCGCTTGACCGGCCCGCGAAAGCCGCCGGGGGGCGGGGTGATGGTCACTTGCTGCGCTCGGCGATGAGGGCGAAGGCGCGGGCGAGGTTGCGGGTGGCGCCTTCGTGCTGATAGCCGAAATGCTCGGCGGTCCACACTCGCAGCGCAGCGTGATACGCCGACACCGCTTCCGCCAGTAGCGCCAGCCCCGCGTCGCCCACCGTCCGCTCGCCCTGCGTCTCAAGAGCAGTGCCGAGATTATTCTGCGTCATCGCCCAGTTGGCTGACATCGCGCGCTCGGTGAACACGCTTAGCGCGGCGCGATACGCCGACACCGCGTCCGCAAGCAGCGCCAGCCCCGCATCGCCACCCGTTCGCCCGCCTTGCGTCGTAAGGGCAGTGCCGAGATTGTTCTGAGTCCCCGCCCAGTCGACGGGCATCGCGCGCTCGGTGCGCACGGTCAGCGCCACGCGATACGCCGACACCGCATCCGCAAGCAGCGCCAACCCCGCATCGCCACCCGTCCGCTCGCCCTGCCTCGCAAGCGCAAACCCGAGATTATTCAGGGTCATCGCCCAGTCGGCGGGCATCGCGCGCTCGGTGTACACGGTCAGTGCCGCGCGATACGCCGACACCGCTTCCGCAAGCAGCGCCAGCCCCGCGTCGCCACCCGTCCGCTCGGCTTGCGTCTGAAGCGCAGCGCCGAGGCTATTCTGGGTCCCCGCCCAGTCTGCGGGCATCGCGCGCTCGGTGCGCACGGTCAGCGCCGCGCGAAACGCCGACACCGCTTCCGACAGCAGCGCCGACCCCGCATCGCCACCCGTCCGAGCGCCCCGCGTCGCAAGCGCGATGCCGAGGTCGTTTTGGGCGATTGCGCGATCGGTTTCCGACTTCGCTATCCGCTCCGACAATCGCGCGAGGCGAATGGAGACATCGAGTTCGAGCGATAGCCCGTGATCGCGTCCCAGAACGTACCAGCGATCCTGCTCCACGCGCAGAGCTTCAAAATCGAGCGTTCCGCCATTCTCCAGCTTGAGCCGCTTGCCAATCCAGTGCGCCATCGCCTCGGCGTCGAAGCGCAGCCGGTGTTGCTCGATGTTGGCATCGATCAGCCGCAGCCCGGCCTGCCGCGCCGCCTCTAGCTGTTCGCACCAGTCGTCGAACGCACGCGCCGCCTCTTGCGCGCCTTTGTCGAGGTCGCCGAGATCATTGGCGGCCACGATGTTGCGCAGCGTGCGATCGACCAGTTCGCCCAGATTGGTGCCGCGCTCGGCCTGATCGCGCTGGCGAATGAACTCGTCGATCGCCAGCCCGAGCGCCTCCAGCGCCTCGCCCGCATCCTCGACTTTGGCCGCGATCCGGCGGGCCAGCGCGATCAGCGCTTCGTCGGTAAGGTGGCGCGCGCGCTGGGTCGCCCGCATATCGTCGAACAGCGCGCGCACCATCGCATTGGTATCGAGACAGACCGCGCTGTTGGCCTCGACCATGTCCTCAACCCGCGCCACCCCGCCCGCAATCTCGATCACCAGATCGAGCGTCAGCAGCGTCGCGTACTCCGGGTCGTCCTTCGCCTGCCGCACCGCGCGCTCGACCACATCGAGTGCGAAGCGGCGCCCGATGCTGGGTTCGGCGCCATCTCCCGGCGCCACGAACAGCGAACCGCACTCCGCATCGCAACCCGCAAGCCGATCGACCACCAGCCGCGCCACCGCTGCCGGATAACTCCCCTGGCCCCGCATCGCGACCTGCGCGACTTGCTCGCGGGTCGGCAGGCAATCGGCGATGTGCTTGCCCATCGCCGTGGCCGCGAGCCCGACCGCGTCGCGCGCCTCCTCCGACTGATCGGGGCGGTCCCAATCGCGGATCACGGCGAGCCGCATCTTTTCGGTCAGCTTGGCGTCGTCCAACCCCGCCTTGGCCCGCGCCGCCTTGAACCGCGCGAGCAGCGCAGCCCCGCCGACCAACGCCGCCGTAGCCCCGCCATCGATCGGCGCGACGAAACTCGCCAGAGCACACGCGACTGCCGCAACGGGTTCAAGCCAGTCCGATTTCACGCTGGCCCCCTCCCCCGATCAATGCGGGTCGAGACTAGGGTTCGTATCCGCCCAACTCAATCCTTGGCGTCAAACAACGCCGCCAACTGCTCCACCATCGTCCCCGCAAGCTGTTCGGCGTCCATGATCGTCACCGCCCGCTGGTAATAGCGCGTCACGTCATGCCCGATCCCGATCGCGACCAGCTCGACCGGCGAGCGCGTCTCGATCCAGCCGATGACCTGGCGCAGATGGCGTTCCAGATACGAGCCGCTGTTCACCGACAGCGTCGAGTCATCCACCGGCGCGCCGTCGGAGATCACCATCAGGATCTTGCGGTCCTCGTGCCGCGCGAGCAGCCGGGCGTGCGCCCAGAGCAGCGCCTCGCCGTCGATATTCTCCTTGAGCAGCCCCTCGCGCATCATCAGCCCCAGGCTGCGCTTGGCGCGGCGCCACGGCTCGTCGGCCTGTTTATAGACGATATGGCGGATGTCGTTGAGCCGCCCGGGCTGCGGCGGGCGCCCTTCGGCCAGCCATTTCTCGCGGCTCTGCCCGCCCTTCCACGCGCGCGTCGTGAAGCCCAGAATCTCGGTCTTGACCCCCACCCGCTCCAGCGTGCGCGCCATGATGTCGGCGCTGATCGCGGCGATCGAGATCGGTCGCCCGCGCATCGACCCCGAATTGTCGATCAGCAGCGTGACCACCGTATCCTTGAACTCGGTATCGCGCTCGACCTTGTAGCTGAGCGACAGCATCGGATTGACCACCACCCGCGCCAGCCGCGCGGCGTCGAGGATGCCTTCCTCCTGGTCGAAGTCCCAGCTCCGGTTCTGCTGCGCCATCAACCGCCGCTGGAGCCGGTTGGCCAGCTTGGTCACCGCGCCCTGCAAATGGACGAGCTGCTGGTCGAGATAGGCGCGCAGCCGATCCAGCTCCTCGGTATCGCACAGCTCGGTCGCCGCGACTTCCTCGTCGAACTGGCGGGTGAACGGCTTGTACTCGAAGCTCGCCGGCAAATCGCTCCACGGGCGATTGGGGCGCGAGGGGATCATCCCCTCCTCGCCATCGTCGCCGGGCTCGCCATCGCCATCGTCCATCGCTTCGGACTGCTGCTCTTCGCCTTCCTCGCTCTGGTCCGATTCGCGCTGCTCGCCCCGCGCCTCGGTCTGGCCGTCGCCTTCGGACGCTTCGCTGTCGCCTTCTTCCTCGCCGGGCTCGTCCTGGTCGTTGCTGCCCTCGTCCTCGTCGCCGCCCTCGTCGCTCTCCTCGGGCACGCGGTCGCCCTCGACCAGCTCCAGGTCCTGGAGCAGCTTGGTGGCGAGCGAGGCAAAGGCGCGCTGGTCGTCGATCGCCAGCGCCAGCGCGTCGAGATCGCTGCCGCCGCGTTCTTCGATCCAGTCGCGGACCAGCGCCATCCCCATCGCCGCCGCCGCCGGCGATTCGCGCCCGGTCAGCCGCTCGCGCACCATCAGCCCGATCGCAGTGGAGAGAGGAACCTCGTCCCGATTGCGCGCGCGCGTGATCGGGTCCGAGCGCAGCTTGAGGTTGAGCGATGCCTCGAGATTGTCCGCGATCCCCGCATAGCCGCGCGATCCCAGCGCCTCGATCCGCGCGGTCTCGACCGAATCGAACACCGCGCGCGCCACCGCATCGCCCGGCGCATTGCGCTGGTGCAGCCGCACGTCATGGTGCCGCATCCGCAGCGCAAAGCCATCGGCAAAGCCCCGCGCCTCGCCCACCTGCTCCACCGGCACCCCGCGCGACGGCATCGGCACCTTGACGCTGTTGCCGTCCTGGCGCGGCGCGTCCGAGGTGAAGCTCAGCTCCAGCTCGGCCTCGCCCGACAGCGCGCGCGCCGTCCCGCCGAGCACGTTGCGGAGTTTGTCGAGCGGGGAGTCTGCGGCCATGTCTTCGCTTTGGTAAGCTTGGTCGCGCGATGCAAGCCCGCGCTACATATAGATGAATATCATCTGCGTCTGGATCGAGACCGGGCGAAACAGGGAGGGGCGGAAATTGCGCCGAATCTCAAAGCGTGCGGTTCCGTCAGGATCGACGCCGTTGACCGCCACCGACGCGCCCAGGATGTTCGTAAACACCGCCGGATAGGGAACCTTCTTGGGATTGGTCTGGCGATAAGGCTGCTCCTGAAACGCCACCCCGCCAGGGCCCTCGTAAATCACATAGTCGAAAACGCGCTTCTTGCCGTTTTCGAACACCTCGAGTTCGAGCTGTACCTTGTTGCTTTCCAGGACATATTTCCGATAGCGCAGCCGCAAATATTGGCTGGCGTCACGCGGCACAAGAGCCTCGCTGCTATACCGCACCGGATCGATGGGAAACGTCTTTTGAAGTGCCTTGTCCTTCGCGCCAGCCAGAAACACCTGGTCGAGCGTGCCATCACGATTACTATCGATAAAACAGAATCGGACGATCGACCGGAATTTCGAGCCGAAGCCGCCGATCAGCAAAGCGGCCAGCTCGGAGCGGCTGCGCTGGTCGCGTCCGCAGAAATAGGGGCCTCGGCCCAATATGACCTCGGTCGAGTCAGACCCGATGACCGTGGTCAGTTCCTCGCCGATCGCCAGATCGTCGCTGAACCTGTCGATAGACACTTTCACTGGCTCGGAAAGCGTGAGCTTTCGAGTCTGCATGACCGTGGCGCGCATCAATTCGTCGCCAGGCTTCAGCGTGAGAGGCTGGCCGATTGGGGCGGAAGCGTCGGGCCACAGCGTATCCGGTAGCGGATACACCGTCATTTTTTGCCCGCTTGCCGGAGCCGCAACACCCAACATCAGTGCGCCCGCCAGCACGGCGGCGCTCAACCTTCCTCGAATCATTTCCCCCCCTTGCGCGTGAATAGCGTCGGCCCCGGCGAGGAGCGTAACGCGCACGGAGACGCCGCTCAAGTGAGCGCAGCTTAGCAGGGGGCGGCCCGCGCAATGTCAATCGCGCGGGCTGCGCCTTACGCCTTTCCGACGACGCTTTCGGGCAGGTCCTTGCCGAACACGCGCTGGTAATATTCGGCAACCTGCGCGCGCTCGGCCTCGTCGCACTTGTTCAGGAACGACAGGCGGAACGCGAAGCCGACATCGCCGAAGATCAGCGCATTCTGGGCCCAGGTGATGACGGTACGCGGGCTCATCACGGTGGAGATGTCGCCAATGATGAAGCCGCGGCGGGTCAGCTCGGCGACGCGGACCATGTTCTCGACAGTCTCCTTGCCGCCCGGCTTGTCATATTCGCCCGACTTGGCGAGCACGATATTCGCCTCGACCGCGGCGGGCAGATAGTTGAGCGTGACGACGATGTTCCAGCGGTCCATCTGGCCCTGGTTGATCTGCTGGGTGCCGTGATACAGCCCGCTGGTATCGCCCAGCCCGACCGTGTTGGCGGTGGCGAACAGGCGGAACCACGGGCTCGGGCGGATCACGCGGTTCTGGTCGAGCAACGTCAGCTTGCCCTCGGTCTCCAGCACGCGCTGGATCACGAACATCACGTCGGGGCGACCGGCATCATATTCGTCGAACACGAGCGCGGTCGGCGTCTGGAGCGCCCAGGGCAACAGCCCCTCGCGGAATTCGGTGATCTGCTGGCCGTCCTTCAGCACGATCGCGTCGCGCCCGATCAGGTCGATGCGGCTGATATGCGCGTCGAGGTTGATCCGGATGCACGGCCAGTTCAGCCGCGCCGCGACCTGTTCGATATGCGTCGACTTGCCGGTGCCGTGATAGCCCTGGACCATCACGCGGCGATTATGCGCAAACCCCGCCAGGATCGCGAGCGTCGTGTCGGGATCGAACACATAAGCGGGGTCGAGATCGGGCACCCGCTCGTCGGCGATGCTGAACGCCGGGCATTCCATGTCCGAATCGATCCCGAACAGCTCGCGCACCTTCACCATCTTGTCGGGCGCTTCGAGGATCGTCGTTTCCCGGCTGTCGGGCTGGGTATTCGGAATGTCTGCCATCACTGCTTCCTGGAAGTCGGCGAAAGGGGGAATGTTCCTGCCGACTAGTGTCTCCCAACCCCCACCGCAACGCCAAAGCGCGAACGCGGTCGGCGCGGCCCTTCACTTGGCCATGCATTCATGAGATCATGACGTCACGGTAACGATCGCGTTCTGGGGGGAATCGATGCGCAAGGCGATAGGATCGGCGGCGTTGTTGATAATGCTGGCCGGATGCTGGGGGCAGCCCGTCGCCAATAACAGCGCGACTCCCAAGCCGACTCCGACGGCGAGTCCGACCCCGCCCGCTCCGGCGCCGTGGCTGACGCAGGACCCGCTGTGCACCGGCACGCTGACTCGCGCCGAATGGCTGGTGTGCGACGACAAGGCGCTAAACGCGCTCCATCGCCAACTGGCGGGGCAATGGGCGAATGACCGCCAGAATGCGTCCGACCAGCGGCTCGAGATACTCGAGAACCAGCTTTATGCGCTGCTGAGCGAGCGCGATGCGTGCAACGACGCCGGCTGCGTCGCCATCGCCTATCGCCGCTATCTCTACCCCGCGGTCCCCGCCGCCCGGCCGACACCGCGCCCGACGCCCAAGCCGAAACCCAAGCCCAAGCCGCGCCCGCACCCCATCAAGCACGGCGGCACATGGCGCGCAGGTGCAGGCGAGCAGAGCTGCACCGGCGACATCGGCGGCGCGGCGGCAGCGCGGCTCGCGTCGCAGTGCGAGGCGGTGACCGGCACCAGCGGCGGCCAATGCAGCGCACGCCGCCCCTGCGCCGAATTGCGCATCCAGATCCGCCAGGGCTGCTGGGGCAAGCCGGGCCGCCCGGAAACCTGCGGGCGCTAACGCGGATTGAGCCTCGCTGAAATTCGCCCGC
Organism: Sphingomonas hengshuiensis; assembly: GCF_000935025.1. Taxonomy (NCBI): domain Bacteria; kingdom Pseudomonadati; phylum Pseudomonadota; class Alphaproteobacteria; order Sphingomonadales; family Sphingomonadaceae; genus Sphingomonas; species Sphingomonas hengshuiensis. The sequence continues at coordinate 251,769 of NZ_CP010836.1, read as the reverse complement.
AGGCGCAGGGCAAGGGCATGTGGAACGGAGGGCCGCTTCTATCAATTCCGTCGCCCTGAACTTGTTTCAGGGTCCAACGCGCAACACGGGAATTCGCAGCTTGTGGCGCGTTGGATGCTGAAACAAGTTCAGCAGGACGGCGGTAAAGGAGGGCATCGCATCCATATGCGATAGCCCCACCCTCATCCCACCACCTTCGGCGGCAGCAGGAACAGCCCCGCAAACGCGGCGGCGCGGGCCACATCGCCTTCGACGGCGAAGCGCCCCTCGGCCAGCGCCATCGCCAGCGGCATCGGCCCGAACAACACCGGCAGGAAATCATTCGGCTCGCCGATAAACACCGCCTCGACTCCGCTCAGGCTGCCCCGCGCGATGTCGAGCGCGCCGTTCTCCACCGCCACGGCATAGGTCTCCTCGCCCAGCCGGAAGCCGATCCGCCCCGCCCACCCTGCCGCGCGCTCGGGCAGCAGCATCATCCGTAGCGCGAGCAACAGCGACACCCGCGAGAACGGCAGGCTCGGGTCGTGCCGCGGCGATCGCAGCGCCCATTGGCCCAGCGCCATCACCACCGGCTCGGCCTCGCGCCCCCAGGCGGTGAGCGCATAGACCTGGACATTGGCGGGGGGCGCCAGCTTCTCGCGCACCACGATCCCGTCGGCCTCCAGCCCCGCCAGCCGCTGGGTCAGGACATTGGCGCTGATCCCGGGCAGCCCGGCGCGGATTTCCCCGAACCGGCGCGGGCCGAGCAGCAATTCGCGCACGATCAGCAGCGCCCAGCGCTCGCCGACAAACTCCAGCGCCAGCGCCGTCCCGCACGCATCATCGTACCAACGCTTCGGTTTGTTGCGACCTTCAGTTATATTTTCTAACTTCATGGTTGCTTTTTATAACCGATGACGGCACGAATCAAGTCGCCGGCCGAATCGAGTCGGGACAATGAATTCAGGGGGATGGCCGATGCCGCAGATGATTTTCGTGAACCTGCCGGTGGCCGATGTGGCCCGCGCCACGGCCTTTTACGAAGCGATCGGCTGCGCTCTCGATCCGCGCTTCAGCGGTCCCCACGCCAGTGCCATGGTGCTGTCGGACACGATCAGCTTCATGGTTCTCGACCGCGCCTTCTTCCAGGGCTTCACGCCCAAGCCGCTCGCCGACGCGCATGCGACGACCGAGGTGCTGCTGTGCATCTCGCGCGAAAGCCGCGCCGATGTCGATGCGATCGTCGCGCGCGCCGCCGCCGCCGGGGGCAAGGGCGATATCCGCGAGCCCCAGGACATGGGCTTCATGTACGCGCGCAGCTTCGAGGACCCCGACGGCCATATCTTCGAGCCGATGTTCATGGACGCCGAAGCCGCGATGGCCGCGATGGCGCAGCCGGCGGAGGCCTGAGCAATGGCGAAGATCGCGCCGATGCTGTGGTTCGACAGCGATGCCGAGGAGGCCGCCCGCTTCTATGTGTCGCTGTTGCCCGACAGCCGGATCGAGCGCGTGGTCCGCGCCGCAGCGGACACGCCGGCGGCGCCCGCGGGCGCGGTGCTGGTCGTCGATTTCACGCTGGCGGGGCAGAAATTCGCGGGGCTGAACGGCGGCCCCGCCTTCACGCCCAATGAGAGCGTGTCGTTTCAGATCCTGACCGACGACCAGGCCGAGACCGACCGGCTATGGGCGATGATCGTCACGAACGGCGGCGCGCCAGGCGATTGCGGCTGGTGCAAGGATCGCTGGGGCTTTTCGTGGCAGATCACGCCGCGCCAGCTGATGGAGCTGATCGGAAGCCCCGACGCCGACCGCGCCCGGCGCGCGATGCAATCGATGATGACGATGCAGAAGATCGACATTGCCGCGCTGGAGGCGGCGGTCGCGGCCTGAGGGGCGCACAACCAAGAGGAGAGTTGCATGCCGACAGATCCCAACAGCCCGGTCGAGATCGTGACCTTCGACTGGGTACCCGATTTCGCACGCGGCTATGTCCGGGACTTTCGCGTCCGCTGGGCGCTCGAAGAAGCGGGCATTGCCTATCGCACGCGGCCGATCAGCGCGGCGCAGCGGCCCGCCAGCCATTTCGCCGACCAGCCGTTCGGTCAGGTGCCGGCGTATCGCGACGACACCGTGCGCATGTTCGAATCGGGCGCGATCGTCCTCCACATCGCCGAGGCGTCCGAAGCGCTGTTGCCGCTCGACCCCGCGCAGCGCGCACGGGCGCAGTGCTGGATGGTCGCCGCGCTCAACAGCGTCGAGCCGATGCTGATGGAACTGACCACCGTCGATCTGTTCGCGCGGGGCGAGCCCTGGGCCGATCTGCGGCGGCCCAGCCTGGTCGAGGCGATTCGCACGCGGCTGGGGCAGCTCGAAACCGCACTCGGCGATCGCGACTATCTGGAGGGCGGCTTCACTGCGGGCGACCTGTTGATGGCATCGGCGCTGCGCGCGCTCGACCATACCGAATTGCTCGCCGAACACCCCCGGCTGGCGGCCTATCAGCAGCGCTGCCTCGCCCGTCCGGGCTTTGTCGCGGCGATCGCGGCACAACTGGCCGAATTCGACGCGCGCCCAGTCGAGACGGCCTGAGGCGGCGCAACCTAAGGAGGAGAGAGAGAGAGAGATGCCCTATATCGACGGATTCGTGGCGCCGGTGCCCGCGGGCAAGCGCGACGCCTATATCGAACTCGCGGCCAAATCGGCCCCCGTTTTCCAGGAACATGGCGCGCTCCAGGTCGTCGAGACCTTCGGCACCGACGTGCCGCATGGCAAGCAGACCGATTTCTATCGCGCCGTCGCCGCCGACGAAGGCGACACCATCGTCTTCTCGTGGATCGTCTGGCCCGACAAGGCGACGCGCGACGCGGGGTGGGAAAAGGTGATGGCCGATCCCAGCATGGCACCGGGCGAGGACATGCCGTTCGATCCGAAGCGGATGATCTACGGTGAATTCGAAGTCGTTCTCGACACTGGAGCCTGAAGGAACAGCGCGATGACCAATCCCCACGGCACCCCGATCTGGTACGAGTTGATGACCTCGGACCCCGACGCCGCATCGGCCTTTTACGGGCATGTCGTCGGCTGGAGCGTCGGCAGCTATGGCGGCGCGACCGTCGCCGGCCCCGACGATTATCGCATCTTCAGCGCTCCCGATGGCGAGGGCGTGGCCGGGATGATGCGCGCGCCGGAGGGCGGCCCCGCCCCCGGCTGGTACGGCTATATCGGAGTAGACGATGTCGATGCGGCCGCGGCGAAAGTCGCGGAAAGCGGCGGCGCGGTGGACATGCCGCCGACCACGCTCGACGGCGTCGGGCGGCTGGCGATGGTCGCCGATCCGGGCGGCGCGCGATTCTATGTGATGAAGGGCGCCAGCCCGGAGCCGAGCACGTCGTTCAAGCGCATGGCGCCGGGCCATGGCGAATGGAACGAACTCTACGCCGCCGACGACAAAGCAGCGCTCGCCTTCTACGCCGACCAGTTCGGCTGGCAGAAGGACGGCGCGATGCCGATGGGGCCGATGGGCGAATACAGCTTCCTCAGCCATGACGGCGGCGTGATCGGCGCGGTGATGCCCGCCCCACCGGGAGAGCGCCCGCGCTGGAATTACTTCTTCCGCGTCGGCCCGATCGAAGAGGCCAAGGCGCGGATCGAGGAACGCGGCGGCAGCCTGGCCCATGGCCCGATCGAGGTTCCGGGCGGCGACTGGGTGATCTATGCGCTCGATCCGCAGGGCTTGCATTTCGGCGTAGTGGGGTCGCGGGGCTGATGGCGCTCGCACTCTTCGCCCACCCCTTCTCGTCCTATTGCTGGAAGGTGCTGATTCCGCTCTACGAGAACGCCACGCCGTTCGACTATCGCTCGCTGGAGGTGCCCGAGAACGGGGCCGAACTCGCGCGGCTCTGGCCGCTCGCCAAATTCCCGCTGCTGGTCGATGATGGCGTGCCGGTGATGGAATCGAGCATCATCATCGAGCATCTCCAGCGCCATCATCCGGGGCCCGTGCCGTTGATCCCGGAGGGCGATGCCGCGCTGGAGGTGCGGATGCTCGACCGCATCTTCGACAACCACGTCATGGCGCAGATGCAGCGCGTGGTGAACAACGCACTACGGCCGCCCGAGCGGCGCGACCCGATCGAAGTCGATCAGGCGAAGGCGATGCTCGACAAGGCCTATGGCTGGCTGGAAACCTGGCTGGACGGGCGCGAATGGGCCAGCGGCGGGTTCTCGCTCGCCGATTGCGCCGCCGCGCCCGCGCTGTTCTACGCCGATTGGGTCCACCTGATCGCCGAGACCCATCCCCGGCTGCGCGCCTATCGCGCCCGGCTGCTCGCGCGCCCGACGATCGCGCGCGTGGTCGACGAAGCCCGACCCTATCGCAGCTATTTCCCGCCGGGCGCCCCGGACCGGGATTGAGGAACCACAGGATGCCAGACACCGATCCCGCGTTGGAGCTGTCGATCGAGACGCTGATCGACGCGCCCGTCGATGCCGTGTGGAGGGCATGGACCGATCACCTAGCGGAATGGTGGTGCCCGAAACCGTGGACGACCGAGTTGATCGAGCATGACGTACGCCCCGGTGGCAGGAGCGCGATGATCCTGCGCGGGCCGGATGGCGAGGAGAAGAACCGACTGGAAGGCGTGATCCTGGAGGCGATTCCGGCGCGGCGGGTCGTTTGGACCGACGCGTTCGCGGTCGGATGGGTCCCGCAAGAGCCGTTCCTCGTCGGCGTATGGGAGTTGGAGCCGGACGGAGAGCGGACCCGCTATCGCGCCAGCGCCCGGCATTGGTCCGAGGACCTCAGGGACCAGCACGCGGTCATGGGATTCGAAGCGGGATGGCTGACGGCTGCCCGCCAGTTGGAGGCCGTGGCACAGCGGATCGCGCGGGGCTAACCCCGCTCCGCCAGCCCGCGCACGATCTGCCGCACCAGCCCCGGCCCCTTATAGACCAGCGCGCTGTAGATCTGGACCAGCCGCGCCCCCGCATCGAGGCGGCGGCGCGCTTCGTCGGCGCTGTCGATCCCGCCCGCCGAGATCAGCGGCAGCGCCCCGCCGGTGATCTCCACTGCCTCGGCAAGCTTGGCGCGGGCCAGCGCGCGCAGCGGCGCGCCCGACAGCCCGCCCGCTTCGCCGCGCTGCGACGAGCGCAGCGTATCGGGGCGCGAGAGCGTGGTGTTCGACACGATCAGCGCATCGACTCGGTTATCGGTCGCGGCGCGGATCGCGCCCTCCAGCCCGGCCCGATCGAGGTCGGGCGCCAGCTTCAGGAACAGCGGCACATGCGCGCGCGCGGCGTCGCAGGCGGCGAGCAGCTCGTCGAGCGCAGGGCGCGACTGGAGATCGCGCAGCCCGGGGGTGTTCGGCGAGCTGACGTTGATCGTGATATAATCGGCATGCGGCGCGGCCTTGGCCACGCCCAGCGCATAGTCGGCGACGCGATCGGTCGAATCCTTGTTCGCCCCGACATTGATGCCCAGGATTCCGGGCCGGCGGCGCAGCGCGGCGATCCGCGCGATCGCGGCGTCGATGCCATGGTTGTTGAACCCCATGCGGTTGATCACCGCCTCGTCCTCGGCCAGGCGGAACAGCCGCGGTCGGGGATTGCCCGGCTGGGGCCGCGGCGTCAGCGTGCCGACTTCGACTGCGCCGAAACCCAGCCCGAATAGTCCGACTATTGCCTCGGCATCCTTGTCGAGTCCTGCGGCGAGCCCGACGGGGTTGGGGAAGCTGATTCCCGCGATCGTGACGCTCGACGCATCCGGAATGGAGTCAACCGCGAACGGCGCGCCCAACGCCCCCCAGCCGCGGAGAAGTGCGATCGCGGCGCCATGCGCCTTTTCCGCGTCGAGCGTGAACAAAGCGGTTCGGAACGGATATGCCATGATGCCTGCTTTTGAACCCGCGATATCGCGGCGGAAAGTCAAAAATGTCGAATTCATCCAATACGTCAGCCGCCGAGCGGCGTAGAGAGGAAATGCGACCCGAGGGGTTCCACTTTAACGGGGGGAGCCCTTTTTCCTGACCCGACCGGGCAACCGGTCGGGTCATTTTTTGTACAAATTATTTGCATGGTATAGACTGCCCCCCACGAAAATGAATCTGAGAATCAGGGGGCTCAGGGTCACAATGTCTTACGCAGGCACAATCAGGACCGACAGGTCCGCACGCGCGCGAATCTATGCGCCGGTGATACCGACGATCGAGTTCCGCAAGGCTACCGGCAGCATGATGCCGCTGGTCGAGTCCTACTATCTGTATCGCTACGAGGCCGCGCTGGTGGAAGGGATCGAGCGAGTCGATCTGGGCCAGTTGCGGTTCGTGCTGCGCGGCGAGGGTGAGATGACCTTCCCCGATGGCCGCGTCGAACGCACGCGCCCGGTGATGATCAACGGGCCGGGCACCGCTGCGGCCACCTATCGCGTCGACGGGCCGTTCCATTGCTTCGGCGTTTCGCTGCGCGCGATCGGGTGGAAGACGCTGATCGGCATCCCGGCGCACAAGGTGACCGACCATATCATCGACGGCGAGAAGCTGTTCTGCGAACAGGCCGCGCTGTTGCTGGGCCGGTTGCGCAAGATGGCGACGCTCGAGGAGATGGTCGCCGCGGTCGAGCCGCTGCTCAAGATGCGCCGCCACGAAGTGAAGCCGGTGCCCCATGCGCACCTCCCCTTCCTGCGCGCGGTCCGCGAATGGACGGTGATCGAGGACGGCACGCTCGACCAGCTCTACGACTCGATCCGCGCCACCAGCGGGCTGGGCGAGCGCCAGGTCCAGCGGCTGTGCCGCGAATATTTCGGCAGCGCGCCGATGCACCTGAAGCGCAAGTTCCGCGCGATTCGCGCGGCGATGCGGCTATATCAGGGCGCGCCGCTGTCCGACGTGATCGGCCCTTTCGCCGACCAGTCGCACATGATCAACGAGATCAAGCACTTCACCGGCCACACTCCGCGCACGCTGCGCGAACGGATCGATCCGGTGCTCGCGGCGACGCTCGATAACGAGACATTCCACTTCCTGCCCGACGTAATTCCCGAAGAACTGGTTGACCGCCGGCCAAAGTGACCCCACATGCAATCGGACTGAAACCGTCCGATTGGGTGCGATGCGACTTTCCAGCCTGACTGACTATGCCGTGGTGATGATGACCGCAGCGGCGCGCCATTGCGGCGCGTCGTGCCGGCTCAACGCCACGCTGCTGTCCGAAGAAACCGGGCTGCCGCTGCCGACGGTGCAGAAGCTGGTCAGCCGGCTCTCCGCCGCGGGGCTGATCGAGAGCGCGCGCGGCACCGGCGGGGGTTTCCGCCTCGCCCGCCCGCCCGCCGCGATCACCATCGCCGATATCGTCGAGGCGATCGAAGGGCCGATCGCGCTCACCGCCTGCGTCGACGGCGGCCGGCATGATTGCGCGGTCGAGGGATCGTGCCGGGTCCGCCCGCATTGGAACGCAGTCAATGGCGCCGTGAAGGGCGCGCTCGCGGGGGTTTCCCTCGCCACCCTGAGTGGGAATGCATGATGGCTACCAAGAACGCCGAGGCGCATGCCGCCGCGAACAAGAAGTATGAATGGGGCTTCAGCTCGGACATCGAGCAGGAGTTCGCACCCAAGGGGCTGAGCGAAGACACCGTCCGCTTCATCTCCGCCAAGAAGAACGAGCCCGAATGGATGCTCGACTGGCGGCTCAAGGCGTTCCGCACTTGGCAGACGATGGAACTGCCCGACTGGGCGAAGCTCGCCATCCCGCCGATCGATTACCAGGACGCCTATTACTATGCCGAGCCCAAGGCGAAGCCCAAGCTCGGCTCGCTCGACGAAGTCGATCCCGAGATCCTGCGCGTCTACGAAAAGCTCGGCATCCCGATCGAGGAGCAGAAGATGCTCGCCGGGGTCGAGGGCAGCCGCAAGATCGCTGTCGATGCGGTGTTCGACAGCGTCTCGGTCGCGACCACCTTCCGCGCCGAGCTGGAAGCGGCGGGGGTGATCTTCCGCTCGATCAGCGAGGCGATCCGCGAATATCCAGAGCTGGTTCAGAAATGGCTGGGCAAGGTCGTGCCCGTGCGCGACAATTTCTTCTCCGCCCTCAACGCCGCCGTCTTCTCGGACGGGACCTTCGTGTACATCCCGGAGGGCGTGCGCTGCCCGATGGAGCTGAGCACCTATTTCCGCATCAATGCGGAGAATACCGGCCAGTTCGAACGCACGCTGATCGTGGCGGACAAGGGCGCCTATGTCTCGTATCTTGAAGGCTGCACCGCGCCGATGCGCGACGAGAACCAGCTCCACGCCGCCGTGGTCGAGCTGGTCGCGCTCGACGATGCCGAGATCAAATATTCGACCGTCCAGAACTGGTATCCCGGCGATGAGAACGGCAAGGGCGGCATCTTCAACTTCGTGACCAAGCGCGCGTTGTGCGAGGGGCGCAATTCGAAGGTGAGCTGGACCCAGGTCGAGACCGGCAGCGCGATCACCTGGAAATACCCCAGCTGCGTGCTGAAGGGCGATGGATCGGTCGGCGAATTCTATTCGGTCGCGGTGACCAATGGCCGCCAACAGGCCGATACCGGCACCAAGATGCTCCATATCGGCAAGAACACTCGCTCGACCATCGTGTCGAAGGGGATCAGCGCCGGGCGCAGCGACAACACCTATCGCGGGCGCGTGCTGGTGAATGCCGCCGCCGAGAATGTCCGCAACTTCACCCAGTGCGACAGCCTGTTGCTGGGCGATCAGTGCGGCGCGCACACCGTCCCCTATATCGAAGTCAAGAACCCCACCGCGCAGATCGAGCATGAGGCGACCACGTCGAAGATCAGCGAGGACCAGATGTTCTACGCAATGCAGCGCGGGCTCGACCAGGAGGCCGCGGTCGCGCTGATCGTCAACGGCTTTGCCAAGGACGTGCTCAAGCAACTGCCGATGGAGTTTGCCGTTGAGGCCCAGAAGCTGCTGGGGATTTCGCTGGAAGGGAGCGTGGGGTGATGGTGCAGATATTTGTTGATACCGAATGCGGCACAGTGTCGGACCATTTTGAATTTGCAAGCGTTCCACGAACTGATGAGATAATTTTCGTTCAGACGGAAGCCGGGGAAATCAAACTCCGAGTCTTGCTGGTCGAACATTATCCGACTTCAAAAGGTGATTTTCCGGACCCGGTAAGTCCTATCACCTTACAATGCGCAGTAATCTGACGAGTTGAACGGTGATCCTCGCGCTGCTCCTCCTTGCCCAGGACGTGCCCGATCCGTCCGCCGCCGCGGCGCCCGCCGAGGAGGAGATCGTCGTGCGCGCCACCTATGGCACCACGACGATGCTGTTCGACAAGAGCGCCGACGGGCGCCTCCACAATTGCCGGGTGATGGTCTCGAGCGGCAGCCAGCGGCGCGACACCAAGGCCTGCCAGTCGACGCCGGTCTGCTATGCCAAGACGCAGGATGTGGTCGAGGATTGCGTCCAGTTCGCGGTGATCGATCCGATCGTGGCCGCCCCCCCTCCCGCTGCCAAGGCCGTGGTGTTCGAACTGCCAAGCCTCGTGCGCCCGCAGCCGCTGGCCCCGGGCCAGGCCGGCCCGCTCCAGCCCGGCGAGGAAAGCCGCGAGACCGAGCGTCAGCGCGTCAAGCTTCCCCCGCTTCCCAAGGCGCCGAGCAACGGGCCCGTCGTCACCTTCGGCGGGGGTAAGCCCGAATGACTCACCACATTCCCAAAGGGAACAAGGAAACCCGATGAGTATCGCATTGTTCATTGCCGCCATGGTCGTGCAGGACCTGAACGTCAGCGGCGGCGTGCAGGTGTCGAACGTGGCCCAGATCGGGCTCGCCACGCGCCATGCGCGCTGCATCGTCCGCCGCGTCGGCATCGCGCCCGAGGAGGACGCCGCGCGCGACGCAGCGATCCGGACGGCGGTGACCGATTGCCGCGCCTATGTCGAAAGCGATCATGATGCCGGGCGCGTCAAGGTGGGTGACCGGGTGGTGAGCGCGGGCTGGTGGAAGCGGATGCAGCGCGTGTTCGACGCGGTGGAGAGCGACGTGTCGAACGCGATCGTCAGCCCCAAACAATATAAGGTCATCTGGCAGCTTCCCGATGGCGGTCGCGTCGACGTCTACAATGCGCCAGGTCCGCTCACATCGGTCAATTTGCTGGTCGTGCCGCTATGATCGCCGCGACGCTGCTGGCCCTTCTCGCCGTGCCCCAGGACGCACCGCCGGAAGCGCCGCCGGGCGAGGAAATCGTCGTTTCGGGCCGGTTGCTGGCGCTGAAAGTGAGCCTGAAGACCAATCGCAAGGGCCGGGCGACGGCGTGCGCGATCGATCGGACCAGCGGCGACAGCGCGTTCGACCGAACCGCGTGCACCACCACGGTGCAATGTTTCAACCAGCGGCCCCGCGAACAGGCCGCGGTCTCTGCATGCGTACAGGATCGCATGCTCGCTTATGCGCGGGGCGGCACGACCGGCCCGGCAAGGAAAGAACCGGAATGATGCTGAACATCGAAAACCTCCACGCCGAAATCGGCGGCAAGCAAATCCTCAAGGGCCTGACGCTGCGCGTCGGCGCGGGCGAAGTCCATGCGATCATGGGCCCCAATGGCGCGGGCAAGTCGACGCTCGGCTATGTGCTGGGCGGGCGTCCGGGCTATGAAGCGACTGCGGGCAGCGTGACCTTCGACGGCGCCGACCTGCTCGACATGGCGCCGCATGCGCGCGCCGCGGCGGGGCTGTTCCTCGGCTTCCAATATCCGGTCGAAATCCCCGGAATCTCCAACGTCCAGTTCCTGCGCGAGGCGCTCAACAGCCAGCGCCGCGGGCGCGACGAGGCGCCGCTGTCGGGCGGCGAGTTCCTGAAACTGGCGCGTGCCCAGGCCGATGCGCTCGGCATGGACATGGAAATGCTCAAGCGCCCGGTGAACGTGGGCTTTTCGGGCGGCGAGAAGAAGCGCAACGAGATGGTCCAGATGGGGATCATCGGCCCGAAGCTGGCGATCCTCGACGAGACCGACAGCGGGCTCGACATCGATGCGCTCAAGGCGGTCGGCGACGGCATCAACCGCATCATGCGCGCGCCCGACAAGGCGGTGATCCTGATCACCCATTACCAGCGGCTGCTCGATTATGTGCGGCCCGATTTCGTCCACGTCCTCGCCGATGGCCGCATCGTCCGCTCGGGCGGGCCGGAACTCGCGCTCGAGCTCGAGCGCGAAGGCTATGGGGCGATCGCGGCATGAGCGGCGCCGGATCAATCCTCGAATCGTCGCCGTTTCCGATCCTCCCCGGCACGGGGAGGGGGACCAAGGCGCGTAGCGGCTTGGTGGAGGGGGCCCGCCACAGGCGAATCGGTTTGGGGCACGCCCCCTCCACCATGCTGCGCATGGTCCCCCTCCCCGTGCCGGGGAGGATCGCATGACCGTGCTCGACCTCCCCTCGCCCAAGCAGGAGGCCTGGCGCTGGGCGGACATGGGCGCGCTGCGCACCGCCGCCGAGAGCGCACCCGCAACAACGGGCATCGATCCCGCCACCCTGTTCCTCGACATCGAAGGCCCGCGGCTGTGCTTCGTCGACGGCGTGTTCGAGCCTGCGCATAGCCGCCCCGGCCCGGTGCAGGTCGCGCCGCAGATCGCCGCGACCGAGCATCCGCTGGGGCGCCTCGCCGTCGGCGAGGGCTGGGTGCTGCGCGTCGGCGCCGAGCATGCAGTGGGCACGATCCAGGTCGTCCATCTCGGCTCGGGCGGCGAGAGCCATGTCCCCGCGCGGATCGCGCTCGATGCCGATGCGGTGGCAAGCATCGTCGAGACTTTTGCCGGCCATGGCTGGGCCAACCGGCTGACGCAGATTTCGCTCGATACCGGCGCGCGGCTGATGCGCTCGGTGCGGCTGGTGCAGGCCGACGGCTTCGTGTCGATCCGCGACGAGGCCGAAATCGGCGCGGCGGCGAGCCTCGTCTCGATCTTCCTCGGCGCGGGCGGGATGGGCAGCCGCATCGACGGCACGCTGACGCTGACCGGCAAGGGCGCGTTCGCCGAAATGGGCGGCGCGCTGCTGACCCGCGCCAGCCAGCGCCAGGAAGCGGCGGTCACCGTGCGGCATGAGGCCGTCGAGGGCAGCTCGCGCCAGCTCTGGCGCGCGGTCGCGGCGGACCGTTCGGCGGCCAGCCTCGCCGCCCGCGTCGAAGTGGCGCGTGCTGCGCAACAGACCGATGGCGAACAGTCGCTGCGCGGTCTCCTGCTGGATCGCGGCGCGACGGTTAACCTCAAGCCCGAGCTGGAAATCTTCGCCGACGACGTGAAGTGCGCGCACGGCGCCACGGTCGGCGAGCTGGACCGCATGGCGCTGTTCTACCTTCAGAGCCGCGGCATCGACGAAGCCCGCGCCAAGGCACTGCTGACCCGCGCCTTCGTCGCCGACGCGGTGGCCCGGATCGGCGACGAAACGGTGCGCGCGGCATTCGAAGCCGATGCCGACCGCTGGTTGGAAGCCTCCCTCTCCCAGCGGGAGAGGGAAGGGGCCCGCTCGGCGCAGCCGAGTGGGAAGGGTGAGGGCGACCTATGAACGTCGATCTCTCCCAGGCCCTCCCCCGACCCCTCCCGCAAGCGGAAGGGGAGAAAGTGAGTACCGCCCCCCTCGACGTGCTCGCCGATTTCCCCGCAATCCCGGCGGGCTGGGCGTATCTCGATACCGCCGCGACCTCGCAAAAGCCGCGCCCGGTGATCGACGCGATCACGCGCGGCTATGGCGAGACCTATGCCACCGTCCATCGCGGCGTGTACCAGCGCTCGGCGGACATGACGCTGGCGTTCGAGGCGGCGCGCGCCCGCGTGGCGGCGTTCATCGGCGGCAAGCCCGAGGAAGTGGTGTTCGTGCGCGGCGCGACCGAGGGGATCAACCTCGTCGCGCAAAGCTGGGCCGCGACCCAGCTCAAGCCGGGCGACCGCATCCTGCTCTCCGCGCTCGAGCATCATTCGAACATCGTGCCCTGGTATATGGCCGCCGAGCGCGTGGGCGCGGCGATCGACGTGGTGCCGCTGACCGCCGACCACCGCATCGACCTCGACGCGATGGCGGCGATGCTGACTCCCGCGCACAAGCTGGTCGCGCTGGCGCATGTCTCCAACGTGCTGGGATCGGTGCTCGACGCCCGCCGCGCGACCGAACTGGCGCATGCCGTGGGCGCCAAAATTCTCATCGACGGCTGCCAGGCGGTGGCGCGGCTGCCGGTGGATGTCGCCGCGATCGGCTGTGATTTCTACGTGTTTTCAGGGCATAAGCTCTATGGCCCGACCGGCATCGGGGTGCTGTGGGGCCGCTACGACCTGCTCGACGCAATGCCCCCCTGGCAGGGGGGCGGTTCGATGATCGATCGCGTAAGCTTCGAGAAGATAAGCTACGCCCCGCCCCCCGGCCGGTTCGAGGCGGGGACGCCGCACATCGTCGGCGTGCTCGGGCTCCACGCCGCGATCGACTATGTCGCCGGACTGGGACTCGACCGGATCGAGGCGCATGAGGCCGCACTGGTCCGCAGCGCCCGCGCCGCGCTGTCGCAGATCAACAGCGTGCGCCTGTTCGGACCCGACGACAGCGCCGGGATCGTGAGCTTCGCAGTGGAAGGCGTCCACCCGCACGACGTCGCGACGATCCTCGACGAGGGCAATGTCGCGATCCGCGCAGGCCATCACTGCGCGCAGCCGCTGATGGAATTGCTGGAGGTGCCCGCAACCGCGCGGGCCAGCTTCGGCGTGTACAACGGCGCGGACGACATCGCCGCGCTGGTCGAGGGAATACAACGAGTGACGAGGATCTTCGGATGAACGAGGAACGCAGGATCGCAGTCGAGCAGGTCGACGCCGTCGAACCCCCGCCCAAGGCGCGCGTCGACGACGCGATCGCCGAGCCGGAGGGCGTGCAGGCGAGCTTCGAGCGCAAGCGCGACTATCTCGCCGGCTTCCTCTCGCAAAAGCCCGAGCCGCACCCGGACGGGCAGCCCGGCGGCGCGCTGTATGAGGCGGTGATCGCCGCGCTCAAGGAAATCTACGACCCCGAAATCCCGGTCAACATCTATGACCTCGGGCTGATCTACGGCGTCGACGTGACCAATGAGGGCCATGCCGCCGTGATGATGACACTCACCACGCCGCATTGCCCGGTCGCCGAATCGATGCCCGGCGAGGTCGAGCTGCGCGTGAGTTCGGTGCCCGGCATCGCGACCGCCGACGTCAATCTGGTATGGGACCCGCCCTGGGACCCGCAAAAGATGAGCGACGACGCCAAGCTGGAACTGGGGATGTTGTGACGCGCGCCCTCCTTCTTTCCCCTTCCGCGTGGCGGAGGGGTTAGGGGAGGGACGATTCGTTCCTATCTAGTACAGGCCCTCCCCCTGCCCCTCCCGCTCTGCGGAAGGGGAGCGCAGACCGGAAGGGTCGGACAAGAGGCAAGACATGACCGACGTGAAGACCCGCACCCGCCCCGCCGCGCTGACGCTGACGCAGCGTGCGGAGGCGCGCATCGCCGAACTGATGGCCAGGGCGCCTGAGGGGACGCTGGGCGTCAAGCTGTCGACGCCGCGACGCGGCTGTTCGGGGCTCGCCTATTCGGTCGACTATGTGACCGAGGCCAAGCCGTTCGACGAGCGGATCGAGACCCCCGGCGGGCTATTCTTCGTCGACGGCGCCTCGGTGCTGTACCTTGTCGGCTCCACGATGGACTGGGTCGAGGACGATTTCACCGCCGGCTTCACCTTCCAGAACCCCAATGCCAAGGGCGCGTGCGGTTGCGGCGAGAGCTTTACCGTCTGAAAGTTGTTTGGAAATTCGCGAAAGAGCGAATTTCAAGGCGGTGCCGGCCCGCTCCCCCGCCCGGCCACCCCTAGAATATTGTCGTCGGGTGGCCGGGCGGGGGAGCGGGCTGGCACCGCGAAATGCGCCACGGCGCATTTCCAAACGGAATCTGAAGCATCCCTTTGCGCCAGTCGCGCGTTGGCGCGGACTGCGATAGGACGGATGCAAATCCGTTGCCCGAAGAGGAATTCCATGGCCTTCCCCCAGCCCTACACCGCCGATCCCGCACGCTATGACGGTCGGATGCCCTATCGCCGCACCGGTCGCAGCGGGCTCGACCTGCCGGCGATCTCGCTGGGGCTGTGGCAGAATTTCGGCGGGACCGACGTGTTCGAAACCGCGCGGGCGATGCTGCGCCGGGCGTTCGACCGTGGCGTCACCCATTTCGACCTCGCGAACAATTACGGCCCGCCCTATGGCTCAGCCGAGGAGAATTTCGGGCGCGTGATGGCGACGGATTTCGCCGCGCACCGCGACGAGCTGGTGATCTCGACCAAGGCCGGGTGGGACATGTGGCCCGGCCCGTACGGCGATGTCGGCGGCAGCCGCAAATATCTGATCGCGTCGTGCGACCAGAGCCTGAAGCGGATGGGCCTCGACTATGTCGACATCTTCTATTCGCACCGCGTCGATCCCAAGACTCCGCTGGAGGAGACGATGGGCGCGCTCGCCACGCTGCACCAGCAGGGCAAGGCGCTGTATGTCGGCATCTCGAGCTATTCGCCCGAGCTGACGCGCAAGGCGGCGGCGATCCTGGCCGAGCACAAGGTGCCGTTGCTGATCCACCAGCCGAGCTATTCGATGCTCAATCGCTGGATCGAGGAGTCGCTGCTCGATACGCTGGGCGAGCTCGGCACCGGCTGCATCGCCTTTTCGCCGCTGGCCCAGGGGATGCTGACCTCGAAATATCTGAACGGCGTTCCTGCCGATGCCCGTGCCGCCAAGGGCGGATCGCTGGGGCAGCAGCTCTTGTCGGAGGACAATCTCGCCCGCATCCGCGCGCTGAATGCGATTGCGGAGGCGCGCGGGCAGACGCTGGCGCAGATGGCAATCGCCTGGGTGCTGCGCGATCCGCGTGTCACCTCGGCGCTGGTCGGGGCGCGCACGGTGGCGCAGCTCGACGATTCGCTCGATGCCGTGAACAATCTCGACTTCTCGCCCGAGGAGCTTGCCGCAATCGATCGCCACGCCACCGAAGGCGCGATCGACCTGTGGAAGGTCTCCTCGACGCTCGAAACGACACCCAAGGGATGAGCGTCGCGTTCCGCCGCGAGAGCGACGAGGAGCATAAGGAGCCCAAGTTCGAGATTCCGCTGCCCTCGGGTCCAAACCTGGTCACCGCACGGGGACTCGCCGCGATCGAGGCGAAGGTGGCTGCGCTGGAAGCCGCAATCGCCGCCGAGCCCGCCGAAGAGCCGCGCGAGGTGCTCCAGCGCGAACGCCGCTATTGGAACACCCGGCGCACCACCGCCCAGCTTGCCCCGCCGCCCGAGGAGGGCGTGGCCGGCATCGGCTCGCGCGTCCGCATCCGGCTGGCAGGCAAGCTGCGCACGATCGACATTGTCGGGCATGACGAGGCCGATCCGGCGGCGGACCGCCTCGCCTTCTCCGCCCCGCTCGCCCATGCGCTGCTGGGCGCCGAAGCAGGCGAGAGCGTGGCGTTCAACGGGCGTGCCGACGCGATCGAGCTGGTCGAGGTGACGGCGATCCCCGGCTGATCATTGCGGCGCCGATACGGGACTGTCCCAATGGGACGTGCCCTACGCGCGAGGCATGGCCTCCCCGAACAATCGGGAGAAAAGCCGTGCAGACCACGATGAGAGCCGCTGTTGTCCGCGCCTTTGGTGCGCCGCTGGTGATCGAGGAAGTCGCGGTGCCGCGCCCCGGCCCCGGCGAGATACTGGTGCGCGTCGCCGCCAGCGGCGTGTGCCACACCGATCTCCACGCCGCCGAGGGCGACTGGCCGGTCAAGCCCAACCCGCCCTTCATCCCCGGCCATGAAGGCGTGGGCCATGTCGCCGCCGTCGGCGCGGGCGTGACGCATGTGCGCGAGGGCGACCGGGTGGGCGTGCCCTGGCTGTACAGCGCATGCGGCCATTGCACCCATTGTCTGGGCGGGTGGGAGACGCTGTGCGAGAGCCAGCAGAACACCGGCTATTCGGTCAATGGCGGCTATGCCGATTACGTCCTCGCCGACGCCAATTATGTCGGCCTGCTGCCCGACAAGATCGGCTTCGTCGAAATCGCCCCGATCCTGTGCGCAGGGGTGACCGTGTACAAGGGGCTGAAGGTGACCGACACCAAGCCCGGCGACTGGGTGGCGATTTCGGGCATCGGCGGGCTGGGCCACATGGCGGTGCAATATGCCGTCGCGATGGGGCTGAACGTGGTGGCAGTGGACATTGATGACGCCAAGCTGGCGCTCGCGACCCGGCTGGGCGCGGCGCTGACCGTGAATGCACTCCACGCTGATCCGGCGGCGGTGGTGCGCAAGGAAATCGGCGGCGCGCACGGCGTGCTGGTGACGGCGGTATCGCCCAAGGCGTTTTCGCAAGGACTGGGGATGCTGCGCCGGGGCGGCACGCTGGCACTCAACGGGTTGCCGCCGGGCGATTTCCCGCTGCCGATCTTCGATACGGTGCTGAACGGCCTGACCGTGCGCGGATCGATCGTCGGCACGCGGCTGGACTTGCAGGAGTCGCTCGATTTCGCAGCGGCGGGCAAGGTCGCGGCGACGGTCAGCACCGATAGGCTGGAGAATATCAACGCCGTCTTCGACAAGATGCGCGCCGGCGGAATCGAGGGGCGCGTGGTGCTCGACATGGCGGCATAGCCCGCTTGGGGGCTTCAACCCCGGCGCCACCGCCTGTAGACGCTTTGGCATGACGATCGAAACCGTTCGCGCATGGCTGGCGGACCATGCCCCCGACCTGACCATAATCGATCAGGGCGCGAGCACCGCCACCGTCGCGGAGGCCGCCGCCGCGCTGGGCGTCGCCCCCGCGCGGATCGCCAAGACACTGGCGCTGCGCGTCGACGAGCAAGTGCTGCTGGTCGTCGCGCGCGGCGATGCGCGGATCGACAACGCCAAGTCCAAGGCGGCGTTCGGCGGGCGCCCCCGCATGGTGGCGGCGGAAGAGGCGCTGACGCTGACCGGGCATCCGGTGGGCGGCGTGTGCCCGTTCGGCCTCGCGACGCCGTTGCCGGTCTATTGCGACGTCTCGCTCCGCGCCTTCACCAGCGTCTTCCCGGCGGCGGGATCGCTGACCAGCTCGGTCGAAATCGCGCCCGAACGGCTGGCGGTGCTGGTGTCGGCCCACTGGGTGGATGTGTGCCGGTTGCCGGAGGAGCCGGCGCTATAGGCTTCGGGCGATCAGCATCTTCATGATCTCGTTCGACCCGCCATAAATCCGCTGCACCCGCGCATTCCGCCACATCCGCGCGATGGGGTAATCGTTGATATAGCCATAGCCACCATGGAGCTGGAGGCACTCGTCGACCACCTGCCATTCGGCGTCGGTCACCCAATATTTGGCGATGGCGGCGCTGGTCAGGTCGAGCGTGCCCGCGATCTGGCGCGCGATGCAATCCTCGACATAGACGCGCGCCACCTCCGTCTTCGCCTTGCACTCGGCGAGCTTGAACTGAGTGTTCTGGAAATCGAACACACGCTGACCGAACGCCTGGCGTTGCTTGACATACTCGGTCGTCACGTCGAGCGCCTTGTGCATCGTCACCACGCTGCCCACTGCGATCACCAGCCGCTCGCGGGGCAGCTCGGCCATTAATTGCCGGAAACCCTGCCCTTCGCTGGTGCCGAGCAGATTGTCGGCGGGGACCCAGACATCGTCGAAGAACAGCTCCGACGTGTCCTGCGCATCCAGCCCGACCTTGTCGAGCGCCTTGCCCCGGCGGAAGCCCTCGGCTTCCCCCGTCTCGACGACCAACAGCGACACGCCCTTGGCGCCCTGCGCGGGATCGGTCTTGGCGACGACGATCACGAAATCGGCGATCTGGCCGTTCGAGATGAAGGTCTTCGCGCCGTTGATCCGGTATCCGTTGCCGTCGCGGATCGCGGTGGTGCGGATCGATTGCAGATCCGATCCGGCGCCCGGCTCGCTCATCGCGATCGCGGCCACGCTCTCGCCAGAGCAGAGTTTCGGCAACCAGCGCGCCTTTTGCTCCTCGGTCCCGTGCGCGAGGACATAGGGGAGGATGATGACATTGTGCAGCGACAGCGCGAATCCCTCGACGCCGCACTGCCCCACTGCCTCGACCAGCACCACGTCGTGCCGGAAATCGCCGCCCGCGCCACCATATTCGACCGGGATCGACGCGCCGAGCAGCCCCGCCTCGCCCGCCTGCCGCCAAAAGGCGCGCTCGACCTGCCCCGCCTCGCGCCAGCCCGCGATCCGCTCCGGCGGCGCTTCGCGCTCGAAGAAGCGCGCGGCGTGATCGCCCAGCGCGACCAGTTCGGGATCGTCCCGCCAGCCGCCGCTCACCGCAGCCCCATGCGGATCGCACCGTCCAGCCGGACGTCCTCGCCGTTGAAATAGGGATTGCGCAGCATCTCCAGCGCGAGGCTGGCATAGTCCTCAGGCTTGCCCAGCCTTTTGGGGAAGGGCACCGATGCCGCCAGCGCGTCCTTCACCTGCGGTGGTGCTGCGTTCATCAGCGGGGTGTCGAAAATCCCCGGCAGGATGGTGTTCACCCGGATACCCTCGCTCGACAGGTCGCGCGCGATGGGCAGTGTCATGCCGACGATCCCGCCCTTCGACGCCGCATAGGCCGCCTGCCCGATCTGCCCGTCCTCCGCCGCGACGCTGGCGGTGTTGACGATCGCGCCGCGCTCGCCGCCCTCTCCGGGCTCAAGCGTCAGCATCCCCGCCGCCGATTTGACGATGCAACGGAAGGTGCCGACCAGATTGACCTGGATCACCCAGTCGAACGACGCGGCGGGAAACTGGCGGATCTCGCCGCTCGTCTTGTCGCGGCTGACGGTCTTGAAGGCGTTGCCGACCCCCGCGCAATTGACCAGCACCCGCTCCTGCCCATGCGCCGCCCGCGCCTTGGCAAAGCCCGCATCGACCTCTTCGTCCGATCGCACATCAACCTTGCAGAACACGCCCCCGATCTCGGCGGCCAGCGCCTCGCCCTTCTCGGCGTTCATGTCGAACAGCGCGACCTTCGCCCCCGCCGCCGCCAGCGCGCGCGCCGTCGCCGCGCCCAGCCCCGATGCGCCGCCGGTGACGACTGCGGCGATACCGTTGAAATCCATGGCCAAATCCCCCTCAAAGCGCTTCGACGATGGTGACGTTGGCAATGCCGCCGCCTTCGCACATCGTCTGCAACCCATAGCGAAGCCCGCGCTTGCGCAGCGCGTGGACCAATGTCGTCATCAGCTTGGTCCCGCTCGCACCCAGCGGATGCCCCAGCGCGATCGCCCCGCCATTGACGTTCAGCCGCGCAGGATCGCCGCCGACATGGTGTAGCCACGCGAGCGGTACCGGCGCGAACGCCTCGTTGACTTCGTACAGGTCGATATCGCCGATCGACATGCCAGCGCGCTTGAGCGCCTTGTCGGTCGCGAACAGCGGCTCCTCCAGCATGATCACCGGATCGCCCGCGCTCACCGTCAGGTTCACGATCCGGGCGAGCGGCGTGAGGCCATGCGCCTTCAGCGCGGCTTCGGAGACCACCATCACCGCCGACGCGCCGTCGCAAATCTGGCTGGCATTGCCCGCCGTCACCACCCCGCCCTCGGCCAGCGTCTTGAGCGCGCCCAGCCCCTCCAGGCTGGCGTCGAAACGGATACCCTCGTCGACAGCGTGGCGCACGGCCCCGTCGGGCGTATCGACGTCGAGCACCAATATCTCGTCGGCAAAATCGCCGCGCTCAACCGCGGCGGCGGCGCGGCGGTGGCTCTCCAGCGCATAGCCGTCGACCATCGCGCGATCCTGGCCATATTTGCGCGCGATCATCTCGGCACCAGTGAACTGGCTGAACCCCTTCACGCCGTACCGCGCGAGCACCCGCTCGCTGAACGGTCGCGCGCCCGCGACGGATGTGCCCATCGGCACCCGGCTCATATGCTCGACGCCTGCTGCGATCACCACGTCCTGCGTGCCCGACATCACCGCCTGCGCCGCGAACTGGATCGCCTGTTGCGAGGAACCGCATTGCCGGTCGATCGACACGGCGGGCACGCTGTCGGGCAAAGTCGAGGCCAGCACCGCGTTGCGCCCGACATGCAGCGCCTGCTCGCCCGCCTGCCCCACGCATCCCATGATGACATCGTCGATCGCCGCCGGATCGATCCCGCTGCGCGCCGCGACTTCGGACAGCACCGCCCCCGCCAGATCGACAGGATGCCACCCCATCAACCGCCCGTTGCGACGCCCGCCGGCGGTACGCACCGCCGCGACGATATAGGCCTCCGCCATCCTCTGCTCCTGTCGTGGCAGCCCTGGATGGGCCGTCCAATTAACACGAGTGTAAGTGAGGGGGTGGGGGGATGGCAAGCGGGCGATTCTGGAGACGGGGGATGGTCAAACAGAAGAGAGAGGCTCGCGCAGAGGCGCGGAGGCGCAGAGGGGCGCGCGCACCTCTGCGGGGGACGGCGGAGAGGCCGGGTCCGGTGTGAGTTGGCCCTAGGGAAGCGGACCGACGATACGGATGGGAAATTGTTTCTCGATGATCTTCTGCCCGAGCATGCTGCCACCTCGAAACTGCAAACACTGCGGCGTTTGAAAGTCCCCTTTGCGGGCAAAGATGAGACTTCGCATCTGATAATGTAGCTTGTCTGGTTGCGCATCCAACTGCGCTTTAACAGCGTTGCTGTTTGCGAAGTCCTCTCCCCCAATCTTTGGCTCGCTCCCTACATTTACATCCCTGCCTGTAACACATTCGACAATGTAAACATGGGGATACACTTCCCAGCGAGAGACGCTTTCGACATCCTCTTTTTTGATCTGGGCCGTGATCAGCACCCACGTCCCTGCACCATCGGGCCGGACTGCTGAGGCTTCGCCATCATTCTCAATTTCCGTCAAGGAAGCCCCGCGGGCAACAGCATTTTCTGCATCGATGTCGACCGAACAGCCAACAAGCGGCATTGCACAAGCCACAGCCAGTAAGGACGGAAACGCCTTCATCGTCCCAATCTAGCACCAGTTTCCAACCACCGCTATTCGGGCGTCAACGCCCGTCCGCTTCATGCCCCCACGCCCGTTTCGCCAGAACCCCCTCTGCGCCTCCGCGCCTCTGCGCGAACCTCTACCTTCTTCTTTCGCACCCCGACGACACGTCCCCCGCACCGCCCACCTTCCCTTTTCCCCCCCGGCAGAGTAAAGGCTCCGCCAAATTTTGCTGGCGCTCACCCGAGAGGCATATTTTTGGCCAAAGAAGAACTGCTTGAAATGCGCGGACAAGTCGTTGAGCTGCTGCCCAACGCGATGTTCCGCGTGAAGCTCGAAAACAACCATGAGATACTGGGGCACACCGCAGGCAAGATGCGCAAGAATCGCATCCGCGTGCTGGTGGGCGACGAAGTGCTCGTCGAGCTGACGCCCTATGATCTGACCAAGGGTCGGATCACCTATCGCTTCATGCCCGGTCGCGGTGGGCCAGGCCCATCCTGATTTCGCGCGCACGGCGCGGGCGCGCATGAAGCTCGTCCTCGCCTCCACGTCGCCGCGACGGCTCGATCTGCTCCGGCGCATCGGTGCCGAGCCCGCGCGCATCGCCGCCCCCGATATCGACGAAGACCCGCGCAGTGCCGAACTGCCGCGCGACTATGTCCTGCGCGTCGCGCGGGGCAAGGCGCATGCGGTGGCGCGTGCCGCGGATGAGATCGTGCTGGCCGGCGACACCACGATCGCAGTCGGTCGCCGCATCCTGGGCAAGCCCGCCGATGAGGCCGATCTGCGCCGGATGCTGGCCCTGCTCTCGGGCCGCCGCCACCATTGCCTGTCGGCGATCTGCCTGATCGGGCTGGACGGCAAGGCGCGCACCCGGATCAGCGACACCGTCGTCGCGTTCAAGCGCCTGACCCCCGCCGAGGTCGATTCCTATGTCGCCAGCGGCGAGGGGATGGGCAAGGCGGGGGGCTATGCCATCCAGGGCCGGGCCGAGGCGTTCGTCCGCTTCCTGTCGGGCAGCCATTCGGGCGTCGTCGGGCTGCCGGTGTTCGAAGCCCGCGCGCTGCTCGAATCGGCGGGCTATCCGCTTGGCTGAGTGGCTGTACGAGGCCGGGATCGGCGAGAACCGCGCCGCCCTGGTCTCGCGCGGGACGATCTGGAAGGCGCGGATCGAACTGGAGGGCACCGGCGCGCGCGTCGGCGCGATCCTGAACGCGCGGCTGGCCGATCGGTCGACGGGCAAGGTGACGCTGGACGGTGGCGGCGAGGCGCTGTGCGATCCGCTTCCCCCCGGCGTGACCCAGGGCGGGCCGCTGCGGGTGCGAATCGTGCGCGAGGCGATCCCTGAGCCGGGTCGCCCCAAATTGCCCAAGGCGGTGCCCAGCGACGCGTTACCGATGCCCGGCCTCACGCTGCTGGAGCGAATCACTGCGTCCGACGTGCCGGTGCGCGTCTGCCGCGCGCACGAGCCCGATTTGCTCGAACAGGCGGGCTGGTCCGAAGTGCTCGACGAAGCCGTCACTGGCGAAATCGCCTTCCCCGGCGGCGCGCTCCGGCTGTCGCCAACCCCCGCCATGACACTGTTCGACGTCGATGGCGGTGGCCCGCTGGAGCCGCTGGCGGTCGCCGCCGCGCACGCTGTCGCCCGCGCGATCGAACGGCATGGGATCACCGGCTCGATCGGCGTCGATTTCCCCACACTGGCGAACAGGGCCGCGCGCGCGGCGGTGGCCGAGGCGATCGACGCCGCACTGCCCCAGCCGTTCGAGCGGACGACGGTCAACGGTTTCGGCTTCCTCCAGATCGTCCGCCGCCGCACCCGCCCCTCGCTGCCCGAGCTGCTGCGCGCCGACCCGATCGGCGCCGAGACCCGCGCCGAGCTGCGCCGCATCGAACGCCTTCCCCCGCCGCCCCCGGCCACCCATATGACAACCCAGCGAATCGCCCGCCGCCTCGCCCAGCAACCCGGCTGGACCACGGAACTGGCGCGGCGCAGCGGCGGGACGACGCAGTTCGTCTCGGCAAAGGAGTAGACATTGGCCAAGCGCGAAGGCTGCCCGATCTGCGGGCAGGCCCCCACCCCCGAGTTCAAACCCTTTTGCAGCCGCGGCTGCAAGGATCGCGATCTGCTCAACTGGCTCGGCGAAGGCTATCGCGTTCCCGGCGATCCGGTAGATCCCGATGCACTTAGCGGGCTGGACAGGAACGAAAGCCGCGACTAAGAGCCCGCTTCCGGCTTCGGTCGGTCCTCTTTCGCTCCGGCCCGCCGGACGATGCCCGGGTAGCTCAGTTGGTAGAGCATGCGACTGAAAATCGCAGTGTCGGCGGTTCGAATCCGTCCCCGGGCACCACAACTTTACAGCAAAATCAGCAACTTAGCATTGGGTTGCCCTACCCTTTGAGCGGAAGTAGGCTAGCACAGTGCTAGCACAGCCCAATTTGCGCATCCCAAGGATCTCAAGGACCTAGGATTCGGGACCCAGCGCAAAGAGGTGCAATCTCGCACATTTCAAGCACAGGCAGGGCACTCCGCGTACCGCCGTGCGCTATGATCGCAAGGGGCAAGACGCATGTCAGATGCGCGGGCAGAGCAGTTTAAGATTTTCCAACGCAAGGGCAGCTCGATCTGGTGGGTGCGCTTCAGCATCCGCGGCGCAGGACAGATCAGAAATTCGCTGGGCACGTCGGATGAAGCGGACGCGCGACGAAAAGCAGACAAGATTTGGCGCGATGCAACCTACCGCTCCGAAAACGGCCTCCGCCCCGTGCAACGTTCTTTCGAACGCGTTGCCGAAGAGTTTATCAAGCAGTTGGAGCGCGAGGTTGAGCGAGGGGAACGTCGCGCCGGTGTTGATCGCCGGCATGCGTCACTGATCCGTCGTTACTTTATTCCCTACTTCGGCAAGAAAGCCATCGAGGCGATCACCGATCACGATGTCGCGCGATACCAGGAGTGGCGAAAGAGCTATTGGACAACGGGTCCTGGCGCCGATCAAACGCACATCGAATATGAGCGCGGCGGTAAGCGGCTGCGTCGGCCTGCGACCGATCTTCGCGGCGCGTCCAGCCTAAGCACCCAGCGCGGCGAAGCGGTCGTCCTACGGCAGCTATTTCGACAGGGCGCGAAGTGGGGATATCTCAACCAAGCGCAAATTCCTGATGTGGATACGCCACGTGTTCCACCATCCCCGCGACCCAGCTTCTCGATCTCCGAGATGCAAAAGCTGCTGAAGCTGGCCCAGAATCGCATTTGGGAAAAATCGATCAACAGCGAGGTGAAGCGTGATCGGCAAATTCTCTACGCATATATCACCATCGCCGCCGCGTCCGGCATGAGGCCGACCGAGATCCGCAATCTTAACTGGGGTGACATCCTGCATTACCGCGAAGGCAGAACCAAGCCAGCGCGCGATAGGGACATCCGCATACGTGCGCGCGGCAAGGGTAAGGCTCGCGAGTTTATTCCGCTTGAAGGCACGTTGCACGAATTCGACAGGCTCTGGGATCTGTGGAAAGCCGGCCATCACGGCGCCGAGCCTGCGGATAAAGATCCAGTGTTTGCCGCCGCAAACGGCAACCGGCTTACATCCATCAACAATAGCCTTACGTCGCTGCTTGAAGCGGCCGAGCTGAAGACAGACCACCGCGGCATGAAACGTGACAGTTACAGTTTCCGGCACTTCTACATCAGTCAGCAGCTCATCGCTGGGGTCGATGTTTTTGCCCTCGCGCGAAACTGCGGCACGTCCCCGGATATGATCGATAAGTTCTACGGACAGGTGTCGGTCGAGCAGTTAAAAGATCAGTTGCGTCCGCAGTGGCGCTGATACCCTGCAAGGGTTCATACAGGGCAGAAATTCACCGAAGGCAAACTTGCATCAGCAATGGCATTTCTCATCCTTTTAGAGTGCCGGAGGGCTTGGCGTAATCGACCGCTCTTGGGCCGCTTGTAGGCAGACGTCCTTCGGAAGGCCCGATACACAAAGCGGACGCTCGTTCAGGAGATTGCCAAAGCCGCTAAGAGCCAATTCTGGCCGTTCACGCTAGCGTGAACGCTTACCGCAACCGGCCATCTGTTCATGAGCCGACTGATCGGTTCGATATAGCCCTGAAAGTGCGGACAGCAGCTTGGGATTAGGACGCCGCTAAGCTCGCCGAGCTCCGTCTTGGCGGGCCGCCGCACATTCCGTCGACATAATCTCAGAGAACATATAGAGAACATTACGCAGTGAGTCGCCCGGTTCGCCGGTAGGGTCGGCAAAAGTTTTCACTGATGGATCGAACAGCGGGTCGAACGTTCGTGAATTGCTGATAGGAAAGCGCCGATGACAGTCTTCGCCGACAAGCTCTCGACACTCGTCGAGACCGTGCGCCTAGCTGCCGACGGGCCGCTCGGCGCGCTCGCGGACGCGCTGCGCGCGAATGCGGGCCGGCCCGCCATCGCGATCGGATCCGGGGGATCGGCGATCATGGCGGAGTTCTTCGCCCGTTGCCGGACGACATTCGGCCACGGACCGACGACCGTGCAGACCCCGATGGAGTTCGTGGTGGCCGGGGACGACATGTCCGGTTGCGACGTGTGGATATTTAGCGCCGGTGCCGACAATCCCGACGCCGTCGCGGCGCTGACCGCAGCACTGGCCTCGGCGGCATCAGGCGTGACGATTTTGACCGTCAACCGGGATGGCGCGGCGGCCGTCGCGGCGGCGCGGGAAGATCGCTGCCGGGTGCTCGTCGCGCCCGTGGCCGAACGCAAGGACGGCTTCCTCGCCACCCATTCGCTCGTCGCTATGGCGACCTGCATGCTGGCCGCGGCCGACATGGTCTCGAGCCAATCCGGCTCGACCGAGACGGTCGGCCGCCTGGCAGGCGAGGTCGAGCGCGTCGCAGCTGCGCCCCGCAGCATCGACCTCAGACCTGGCGACACCGTTGTCGTCCTGCACGATCCTCAGTGCCGCACGATCGCAACGCTGATCGAGACCTCCCTGTGGGAGACCGCAATCGCGCCGGTCCAGCGCGCCGACTTCAGGAACTTTGCTCACGGTCGACACGTCTGGGCCGCCCGGCATCCGGACAGCATGCTGGTGATTTCGGTGACGGCGGCGACGTCCCGCGACATTTGGGCCGGCATCCGCAGCGCCCTGCCAGACACTATCCGCGCGGTCGAGATCGACCTCGGCCACGCAGGCCGCTTTGGAACGGCGGTCTCGATCGCGGACGGCCTGGACGTGGTCCGAGCCCTTGGCGACGCGGCCGGAATCGATCCCGGCCGACCAGGACGGGGCGAGTTCGCGGGAGCCATCTACGGCGACACCGGCCTCGCGGAACTTGCCAGCGCGCTCGACCCCGCAGTGCGCCACAAGCTCCAAGCCGTGCACCATTATGACGACCCGACCTGCCCGGTCGGCGACGCGCCGGAGGCCCGGAAGGCGTGGCTGAAAGGGCTGTCCAATGCCTGCATCGGCGGCATCTTGCTTGACTACGACGGAACGGTGGTTACCACCGAAGCCCGACTGGATCCGCCCGCGCCGGAAATCATTTCCGAACTGGTCCGCCTCGCCGACGCCGGTATCTCGATAGGTTTCGCGACGGGGCGAGGCGGGTCTGCCGGCGACGCGCTGCGAAAGGCTCTGCCCGAGAGGCTACATTCGACTGTCGCGGTCGGCTACTACAACGGCGGCCATGTGCGAACGCTGGACGCGGACATCGAGAACGACCGCCCCGAAGCCGACGCCAATCTCGTCGCTCTCGCCGACTGGATCGAGGGGCAGTCGCTGCTTGCCCCGGGAACCAGGCTCAAGCGGGGCGAGGTCCAGATCACGATACGGCACGACGAGCTCACGGATCCGGCAGCCTTCGCCTCCCGCGTGGCCGGTTTCGCCGCAGTCGCAGACGGTCGCATCAAGGCACTGAGCTCGCACCACAGCTTCGACCTTCTCCCATCGGCCACCAGCAAGACTGCGGTGACCGACGAGATGCACCGGCGAATGGGCTCCGATCACCACGTTCTAGCAATCGGCGACAGCGGCGAGCCAGGCGGAAACGATACCGAGTTACTGAGGCGCTCGCCGAGCGTCAGCGTCGACGGAGTGTGCGGCCATCTCGGGGGCAGCTGGTCGCTGTTCGGACGCGCCTCGTCGGGGCCGGTTGCGCTGCTGCGGATTCTGCGCGCGCTCCGCACCGAAAGCGGGCATGCTCGCCTCGACCTCGATTTCCTCAGCGCGAGTCCCGCATGAACTTTCAGATGCATTCCATGTCCGCATCCTACGGCCAGGTGGTCGGCACCGGACTGGTCGCGCTGGACCGCATCCACGTCGACGAGCAGGAGCCACTCTTCGAGGAGCTCGGCGGATCGTGCGGTAACGTGCTGATCTCGCTCGCGATGCTGGGCCGCTCCGTGATCCCGCTGCTGCGACTGGGAACCGATCGGGTCGGCGAGCGGCTCGAGCGAGATCTCCGCCTCGCCGGAGCGGACACCAAGCTAGTCTGGCTCGACGAGGAGATCAGGACGCCGGTGATCGTCGAGATGCTGGATCTGGCGTCAAGCGACCACAGCTTCTCCTTCGTCTGCCCGCACTCGTTCGAAAGGTTCGGCGGCTTCGAACCGATCACGCTGCGTGAACTGGAGCCGGCGCGACCCGCGGTGTCTTCGTGCGCCGTTTTCTACGCGGACAGAGTCTCGGCGGCGATCTGCGACGCGATGGAGGCGGCAGCCGACGGAGGCGCGATCGTCCACTTCGAACCCTCGTCGATTTCGGACCCGGACCTGTTCGAACGAGCGCTCTCCGCCGCGCATATCTTTAAGTATTCGGCGGACCGGCTCGATCCCGACGTGGCCGAACGGCTGCGGCCCGAGGCCTTCAGCATCGTCACCGCCGGTCGATTCGGCCTAGAGGTGCGGCACGACGGGGCTGCATACCGGTGCGAGGCGATCGATGCGGGCGTGGTGAAAGACACCTGCGGCGCGGGCGACATGGTCACGCTCGGCCTAATCGACGCGATCATACAGGCGGGCGTACGGGGCTCCGAAGGCCTGTCGCTCCCGATCGTCCTTTCCGGGGTCAAGTCGGGTCAGCGCCTGGCCGCGGCGAACTGCGCGTACATCGGAGCCCGCGGACTCTTCCGCGAGCGCGGCCCACAGCACGCCAGGACGATACTGGCCGCGTTCTGAGCCCCGGCGTCAGGCCGCCCTGCGCGTAGGGCTGGACGCCTCCTCGCGGAGGCTCGCGCGAAGCTCCATGAGGAGCTGTCCGAGCATGTTGCGCCCCTCGCCGTTCACTTCGCCCCAGAGCCGATTGACCTCGTTGTCCACCGTCGCGCTCTCGACGAGACGCGCGTCACCGGTCGCGAGCAGCATCTCTTTCAGATCCTCGTGCTGGGTGAACTTGGCGCGAAGAACGCCGCGCATCCGGTCGAACTTCGTGCGCGACCACCCGGGTGCGATGTCCCAGTAGTAGAGGCCATGGGCGGCCATTGCGACCAGCGCCGGCGACGGCGCCGAGAGAACCCAGTCTCGAACCTCCGGCTTCCTTGCCTTGCCCGCCTGATAGGCGTGTTCGCTGGTGGCGAAAGTCTCGCCCTCAAACT
Source organism: Sphingomonas hengshuiensis (assembly GCF_000935025.1). NCBI lineage: Bacteria > Pseudomonadati > Pseudomonadota > Alphaproteobacteria > Sphingomonadales > Sphingomonadaceae > Sphingomonas > Sphingomonas hengshuiensis. Next base: position 222,242 of record NZ_CP010836.1, on the reverse strand, counting down.
CGACCGCACGACGATAGAGGTTGCTAAAGGCGCCGTAGGGCTTCTCGCTCGCCCGGTAAAAGCGGATCTCGTCCTCGGCCATCGACTAACTCCTATTGCATATTAGCACCGAATATGCATGCTAATATGCATGAAGCCGAGTCGGGAGGAAAGAGAAAAGTTGGTCGGACTGATCCGGCGGCGGCGTGCGAAGACCTCGCTCTCCAACGCCGAATTGGCTGCGATCGCGAGCGTGGATCCGGGCCAGACGTCGCGCATCCTCGACGGCCAGTTTCGCACTGTCAGCGGCAACGTCTTGCGAATTTGCAACGCACTGGGGATCAATCCGCATGGTGAAGACGACGACGATGCCGCCCCCAAGGAAGTCAGGAAGCGTGCGGCCTGGGCGAAGCTGGAAGCGTCGGTCCGACGCGCCTGGGATCAGACCCCGCAGGGAGCCGAACGGCTGGTCGCGGTCATTGATGCCGTGGCCAAGGTGACGTCGGGCAAACGAGGGAAAGAAGCCAGTTCGGATGCTTCACCTGTAGGCAACCCCGCAATCTAACCGAATCCTGATGCAATCGCCGGGCTGCCGTGTATTGCTAGCGCAGAGAGGGGCCGGTCGCGCTGGACGACAGCGGCAAGCACCGGGAGCGACTGCGTGAAGAAGGAGTTGGCCGAGGCTCTCCTGACCAGGATCATGGACTGGACGGACGAGGAGAAGGCGCGTGAGCGGGCGCGGCTCGAGACGTTCTCGAGCTACAAATACGACGAGTATCAGCAGTTCTCTCCCGGCAGGCGGTTTATCGAGAGCCTCGCGCTCTGGCTCGCCCAGTTCGACGTTGGAAGCCAGCGCCGCACCGCCTACGACTTCGTCTGCAACCGCCTCATCTTTTTCAGCGCGGGTGAGATGAACCATCTGGTCGAGCTGACCTTTCCGACGATCGTCCGACCCAGGCTGATCGAGACCGCGAGCGCACGAAGCGGCGTCGCGGTCGATCGGATCAAGGCGATCATGGAGACGGCCGAGTATCGCAAGCTGCACCGCCGCACGCTCTACCTCGGGATGAGCGACGGGGCCCGTACCGACTGGTTCCGCCGCGCCAACCCGTCGATCTCGAACGAGCAGGTGTTCCACGCCTACGACGTGTCCGAGGTCAAGAGCTCCGACATGGTCGACAACCTCAAGAAGGACCTTACGGAGATGTCGGGCGCCGAGCCCGATGGCGACGACGCGCTGTTCGAAACCGTGGTGCTCCTCGACGACTTCACCGCCAGCGGCACCAGCGCGATCCGCTACGACGAAGAGGCCGGCAAGTGGAAGGGCAAGATCCCCAAGATCATCGAGGATCTCGAAAAGGACGATGAACGCCTAGGCGCCAGCGTGATCCAAAGCGTGAAGGTGATCATCGTCGCATACATCGCGAGTGAGCAGGCAATCGAGCATATCGGCAAACTGCTTCCCTCCCTGCCCTTCACCAAGGGCACGGTCGAATTCGAAGTCGTCTGCAAGCTCGGCTCGCTCGTTCCGCTCGACGAGTCTCGTGACGCGGCCTTTTTCGACCTGATGGCAGATGACCGCTATTTCGACCCGGAGGCGGACGACAAGCACGGAGCGGTCGGCGGCAGCACCAAGCGCTACGGCTACGCGAACGGCCGTCTTCCAATCGTGCTCAACCACAACACGCCGAACAACTCGGTCTATATCCTATGGGCCGAGGACGTGCAGACCGTGCGCGGTCTCTTTCCCCGGGTCAGCCGACATCGGAAGCTGCAGCAGCCGTGAGAAACCCCTTTCGTATCAGCGCGTCGCAGAAGGCGACGTCGGACGAGGAGTTCGTGCGGCTCTTCGGCGCCGGCGCGATCGATCTCGTCCACAACATCAACGATCCATGGGGCAGCGTCTCCTTCCTCCGCAGCGCGCCGGGTGGCGGGAAGACCACGTTTCTGCGTCTGATGACCCCGCGACCGCTCGGCCTCGCCAATTCGCTGGCCAGTGGCAGTTCGGCGGTCAAGGCGACGCAGGAGGCGCTGCGCTCGGTCGGCGCCATCGGTCCGGATGGGGCAGAACTTCTGGGCACCATGGTGGAGTTCACGAGCGAGTTTCGCGAACTGGCCGCGTTCGACCGCGGCAACTCCCTCTTCCGCGAGCTCGTCAACTCGCGCATCGTGATCGCGACGCTGCGCGCCGTGCTTGAGAGGCTGGGTCGACCGTTCCCCCGTGATCTCCGCCATATCAGGTTCGAGTGGGAGCCGGAGTCCGGAAGCACTATTCCGGCGTCCGCGACCGGCGATGAGCTCTTCGCTTGGGCGTCGCAGATCGAGACGGACTTCTACGGCCGCATGGACGTCCTCGGAGAGCCGCGGCCGGTCCACGGAGGACACGCCCGGCTCGATGGCCTGAAGTGGTTCGCCAACTCCCGCATCACCGAACCGTTCGGAGACGTGGTCGTCAGACGCGTGCTGCTCTTCGACGAGCTCCAGACCCTCTCCGCCGGTCAGCGGCGATCGCTTCTCGACTTTGTAACGGCGGCCCGTGCCAAGTGCGGCGTCTGGATCGCCGAGCGGCTGGAAACCCTCACGCACAAGGATTTGCTTTCCGAAGGGGCGCTCGAGAACCGCGACTATAGCGGGGTGATTCAGCTCGAGCGGCAGTGGAGCGACAAGCGCGGGGTGGCCTATTCCCGCTTCGTCGAGAATATCGCCCAGCTGCGCGCCGCGAAGGCCGACAACTTCGGAGATCGGGACCTGTTCACCCTGATCTCGGACGGCGACGACCTTACGGTATGGGCGCCGAAGTTCGAGGAAGCGTGTGCCGCCATCGAGACGCGGATCGTTGCGGCGAAGGGCTCGTCGCCACGCTATGACCTCTGGCTCGACGCCGCGCGCGCGAAGAAAGGCAGCGCGGTGGAGAAGGCCGTCCAATGGCGGATGGCCGAGATCCTAATCGCGCGAGACATGCGGAACCAGCAGCAGGCGTTCGACTTCGTGTCCCTGTCGACTGACGAGCTCGACAAGCGCGGAAGCAGCGGCGCCGCGCGGGCCGCCGAGCACTTCGTGCGCACCGAGATCGGTGCGCCAATCTACTTCGGCCGCGACACGATCGCGGATGTGTCGTCCTACAACGTGGAGCAGTATCTCGCTGTGGCCGGCGAGCTGTTCGAAGAGATCTCCGCCAAGATCCAGTTCGTCCGGGACAACCCCATGCCTCTGAACGCCGACCGGCAGCACAGCATCATTACGGGCGTCGCCAAGGCCCGATGGGACGACCTGACCCGCCGGCTTCCGCTCGGACGAGACGCCAAGACGCTCCTCGAGGGGATTGGGACGTTCTGCCGCGCGCAGACCTTCCGGGAGACGGCGCCCTACATGCCGGGCGTGACCGGCATCGGCATTACGATGCAGGACCGCGAGGCACTGATCGACACACCCGACGACCAGATCAAGCATCTTCGCGGCCTGCGCGACGTGCTCACCTCGCTGGTCGCGCACAACCTGCTCGTCCCGCGGCTAGACCACAGCAACAAAAACAAGAAGTTCGTCGTCTTCTACCTGAACCGGTTGCTCTGCGTGCAGTTCGGCCTGCCGCTCGGATACGGCGGCTGGCGGGAGAAAAAGATCAAAGACCTGATGGCCTGGCAGGCATACGGCGGCAAGGAAGAGGAGCCGACCTTTGTCTGACCAAGCAGTGATGCGCTGGGATCCCTACTCGCTGGCGAGCGACCTGGATTTCGACGTCTTCTGGAAGCGCCATCTCGCCCAACGCCAGCGTCGCCTGCTGCTGGTCGTCGGGAAGGGTTTCGACGTGAGGGCGTTGGAGACCGCACGGCGCCTGCACGCCCTTGGAGCCGACGTCGACGTTTGGCTGCTCGCCTTCCACAATGGACAGGACGACAGCGCGCTGCGGCGGCAGCGGACGGACGACAACGTCGAGGGTCTCGGCAAGCTGTTCCCGGCAGATCGCGTTAAGGAAGTGTTGATCGACCTCGGCGGTGCGTTTGAGGATCCGATAGCCTCGCGCACCACCTACGAGCAGATCCTCGCCGCGGGCGACGCCATGGCCTATGACGATGTGGTGGTCGACATCAGCGCGATGCCGCGCATGGTCGCCATGACCAGCGTCGCTGTACTGCTATACTGGCTCGACCACCCGCCCGAGGGCAACAAGTGCGTGAACCTGCACGTGACCACGGCCGAGAGCGTCACCGCCGACCTCGGCGCCGGTCAGGGGTCGCTGCGCGATCAGGTCTCGTTCGTACGCGGCTTCTCCGGTGAGCTCACCGCTCTTACCACGAAGGATCTGCCCAACGTCTGGTTTCCCGTGCTCGGCGAGAACCAGCGCGACCGCCTCGACAAGATTCACCAGAAGGTCACGCCCGACGAGATCTGTCCCGTCGTGCCATTCCCATCCCGCTCTCCGCGCCGCGGAGACGAGATCATCTACGAACATCGTGAGCTGCTGTTCGACACCTTCCAAGTCGAACCCCGCAATATCTTGCTCGCCTGTGAATACAACCCGTTCGAGGCTTACAAGCAGGTGTTCGAGGCGATGGACCGCTATCGCCTGGCGCTCAACGTTCTCGGCGGATGCAAGGCTTTCGTGTCCCCGCTTTCTTCCAAGCTGCTGTCGATCGCGGTGCTGCTGGCCTGCTACGATCACCTATACGGCCAGATATCGGGAAAGCGCCTCAAGGTCGGCATCCCCTACGTCGAGACGGCCACCTATGCCGACCCCGCGCAGAATCCTAACGACCCCTTCGAACTCTACTCGATGTGGATCCGAGGAGAGTGGGAGGTGGTGAACAAGCCGGACGTGGAGGTGGACCACGTCGTTACCGATATGATCATCGTTAAGACAGACGCGGAGACCGCCGCAGGTCCGGTGTCAGCACTAGATGACCCGATCTCGTCTGACATCACCGCCCCGCTCAAAGAGCGGCTATCAGCCCGTTGATGACCCCGCCCGCAAGGCGGCCTTCAGACCTCGCTTACGTTAGAGACGGAGACAAGCGCATTGTGGAGGCTCGACAGTGAAACCGCAGGGCGCCGGTCGCAGTTGAACCGGCATCCGTGCTAGGCGACTGCCCGCTCCACGTCAGCTTTCGGGATCAGACCGCAATGCTCGAATGGCCGAAAAGGGCGCCAAGCGGTCTTGGGTGGTCAGGAACGCGCGGACCCCGGCGGTTCGTTAGCGCTCCAAGGTATCCATGTAGTTTCTCCCTACAGTTCGCGCTCGAATTCTGCGGTCAGCGCGCGCTGCCTCTCCATATAGAACTTGGTCAACGCTTCGGCGGTCGGAGTTTGCAGTCCCGCCGCTCGCGATAGCTCACCCATTATCTGCATGCACGGCCGAATGCGATCGGCAGAAACTGATCGCAAGCGCCGCCCCGCGTCTAAGAATTCGCGCGTCGCGAGTGGATCTCCGACCGTCTGATCGGCGAACCGGGCGCTGCGCGTGCCGGCGTCGGCAGCATCCAATGCGGCCTGCTTACATTGGCCTAGCGCCCGCTCCATTTCGACCCGCAGTTCACCGCTTCTGATACTTGGCAGTTTTAATTTCGCCAGGTCGGCGAACGTTCTCCGGCACTTCTTTGCGACAAACTCGTATCCGGCTATCGACACCGCGTATGACGGCGTGGATTGGGTTCCAGCATCGATATTTCGTTCGACGCGATTGGCCCAGTTTTCTCGCACTCCGATCGCAACCACGCACTCTGTCATCGCTTGTGGAATCGCTAGCGCAAACTCCTGGCCGTTTACGGATTGGCCGCCACACCCACCGACAGCCAAGACCAAGGAGACGCCCGCCACCACCGTTGCAAATTGCCGCATTCTATCTCCCCTGAACAACGCACTATGCATGTGTCTACAATAGGGGACACTAGCATCAACGCTCTCGGCGTAAAGCGGAATGTCCCCTATTGGGGATAGAGCGTGCGGCGGCAGCCTTCATGGTCACCATTATGGTGCTGTCGGAAGTATTTGGACGAAACGTGCGATCGGCTCGGCGCGAGAAGGGCTGGACCCAAGAGCAATTGGCGTTCGAAGCAGATGTGAAGCGCAGCTACCTCAGTGAAATAGAGAGCGGAAAGCGCAATCCTACGCTGGATATTGTCGAGAAAATTGCAGTCGCACTTGGCGTAAAACCGGGAGCGCTGTTGGAAGAATCGCCTGCTGCCACGCCAGCTAGTTGATCGCGTCCCCCTCCACATCGCCGACATTCTCATGAGGTGACAGCGGTATGCGCGACGGCCAGGGCCGCTTGCTGCGTACTACGATGTGGGCCTCGGCCTGTTGCGTTGCGAGCAGGACACGGAGCGCGCGGTAATGCCGATCGGTGATGTCGCGGACGTTGTAGCGGCGCATCAATATTCCTCGGCGAGCATGATCGTAAGGACGCGCTTCACGGCTGCGGGATCGGCCGGATCGGGATCGCGGGATGGATCGTCGTCGGGCGGATAGTAGTCGATCTTCCAGAAAACGCGGTGCCCATGAACGGTCATGGCCTGGAAATCACCCTCGAAATATGGATTGTTGTCGGGGCCGAATTCTCCCGGAAGTTGCACCGTATCCATGATGAGCCGCTGCGTTGCCAACGGTAGAGCCGCCACGCCTGCGGTCATGTACATCTCGCCGCCCCTACCGGTGAAGCGAAACTCCTCAGTGAGGCGGGCAATTGTCGCTGCCCGCCTCAAATCCTTGGGCATCAGCCGGCCTTCTTGGCGCGAGGCTTGAAGTTCGCCTTCCGCTCGGCGCTCGCCGCCGTGAGCTGCGGATCGAGTTCGCCCGCGTTCACGGCATCGATGATCGTGCCGATCATTTCGGGCAGCGCCCCCGTATCCGCGACCGCCACGGCGTTCATGCCCTTGGCGAGGTCCAAGGGCTTGCCAGCGTAGCGGACCTGGAAAAACAGCTTGCCAGTCGCATCGGTAAACCACCCCTTTCGGACCTGACGCGGGGCGTCCACTCGGACTTTGTTGCCCGCGTCATCGGTGCGCGTGACTTTCCGCGTGGGGTTGAACGGCGTACCGGCGATCTCTGCCGCCGCCAGTGCCCGCTGGTCGGCGAGGTGATCGAGCAGCCGCACGCGCAGACGCTGTTCCGGCGTGGTCGCACGCGCGGGGCTAGCAGCGGCGAGGGTAAGGGTCTTGAGGATAGTCATCGGCATCTCCTTCGTGGTTGATGCCGATGCGATATTGCCTTTTTCCAGAAGTACGACCGAAGATCACGTCGACTTCAAGAAATAATTATTCCTTCAGAACCAGAGAATACGATCAATAAACGCGTATCGTACGGCACAAATTTTGACTAACGTGATCAGTTTCTTGGAACTGCTTATTAATTCTATCGCTTATTTGCCAAGCGACTTCTTTCTCAAGCCTAACGGTCCCTACGAAGCACCTCACTTACAGTGACGAATGGTCGTCACTATCTTCATCACTACCATCCTTCCGCTTGACCGTGCAGAAAACTCTGGTATTTGGGCCGCTCCGGGGCAACCCGCGCTCTTTCACATTGTTGATTTGGAAATCTAGTTTGGCGAACAACCGCGTTCGCCTGGCGCTGCTGGTTGTTAGTTCGTGGGAATCCGCTGCCCGCGAATGGGATGGTTCGAGTCCATCAAGCGCCTCCAACCGAGTGAATGTACTCGGACGGGCCCTGCAGAGCCAATCTGCACGGAGAAATGCCATGAAAAACAAATCTTTACACTTGAACGCTGGCGTCAAGCTGATTTCCGACTTCCATAATACGCTCTCTGCGTACAACTCAGCGCATTCGGGTAAGGACGGCCATAAGGAGCAATTTGAGATTGCTACCCGTGAACGCTTGTTCGAAATGCTCGGGGAGGCCTATTCGGTCAGCCTGAGGCTTACGTCTGATATGGCAGTGCTTGGGCAGCTCTGCGCGCATTACGGGACCAATGCGCCCGGTGTTCTCGAAAACCCCCACAGCGCCCCCGTTCGGTTGATGTTCGGAAAGAAGAGCAAGAGGGGGAAGCTTGAAGCGGCCCGAAGCGCGTGGAAATACGGAAAGGCCTTCCGCGCTGCTCAAACGCTTGGCTGGAAGGCAGGGGATTTCGCGACCAACGTCGCGGGGTTCTCGCTCGTCGTAGCGGCCGGCGGCAAGGACAAGACCTTGCGGTTCTTGAGTGCCCTCGAAGCCCTGGATAGGCAGCAGAACGGTGATCCGTCCGCTGCATGGGACGAAGAGGAGAGCCGTGCGGCTATCGCTTGGCTCGCTAGGACCCAAGCGCCACTGGCCACCTTTTGCGGCACCTTGGCTACGGATCCTCGGGACCGGCAGATGCTTGGCCTAGTTGCCCAGTACGATGCCAAGACCGGCGAATGGCAGGTTCGCGGCGTCAATCAGTCGGATAGCGCGCGCGCATGGTCGACCATCGCTAAGCCAATGGTACAGCAGTTTCGCGAGTGGCGTTCGGAAGCCGCGATGAAGCTTGCCGTGGCCAATTTGGACAAGCATGGCCCCGATGACATCGAAAGCCTGCTAGCCGCGCTTGCTGCCCAGGGCGATTACATCGGTGCTCGCGAGGCGGAGAGGCAGCTCAGCCGCAGGCTGACCGTGTTCGAACGTGATGGTGACTTCTCGTTTCCACGCGAGGTACAAGTTGCCGGGGATGCCATCACTTCGAGTGATGAGAGCCAGGTCGGCGCAGCGGCGTGAGCGTGCGGGGGAGGGCGCGAGCCCTCCCCGCCCTATGGGAGTTCAACAATGTACAGTGATGCAGAACGCGCCGCTTTTGCGGCGCTGCTCAACCGTGCTCGTGCAAATGAGGCGATCACCGAAGACGAAGTCGAAGCGGTGCTTCCGGCCGAGTTAGCCGAGGCTGTAGTTGCTCGCGCGATCGTGCGCGGCAATTCCTTCTATGAGCAATATGACGAGCTAGCTGCGGATTACGGTCAGCCGCCGCCGGCCGTGCAAACCTACCGGGCCAAGTTGCGCGCAACGAAGAATAGCTACAGGGCGGCGCCCGCTAAGATCGAAAAGCTTCGTCCAAAAGCCCACGCGCTGGTCACTCGGATCCAGCAGGCAGAAGACGAGCTCGCGAATAGCAAAGCCCGCATGTGGGCGTATTATGATCAACTGCCCCGTGACGTAAAAATTTGGGCGGAGCAGGGGAGCGAACAAGGCGGTTGGCCGCCGGAAATGGCAGAAATAGCCCCGCCCGCCGTTGTCATGCCCCACGCCGAGTTGCCGGTCGCATATGGTGTCAGCGTGGTCCTTGCTGCCGCTCTTGGAGAAGAGCCATGAGGCATAAAAGTCTCAGAAAGGCTCGCTTCGACCCCGCTGCACGCGAGCAAGAGCGGCACATCCACAGGCTGATGCAGGGCCAGCGATCCGCAGGATATGAGGACGGTGTTCGGGAAGCGACCCGCGTGGCAATTTTCAACGCCGCAATGGCCTTTTTTGCAACTCGCGAACCGCTGCCCTGCTATCGGGACGAGCTGTATGGCATGATCGACGAAGCGGTAACAAGGGCCACGCAACGGCGCCTTGCTCACATCCAGCACTCCAATGAAACGCTTTTCGAGCGCCTCGATCGCGCTGCCCGAGAAGCAGCGGAAGGAAAAGAAGCTGAGCCAAAGTAGTGCTTGCCCCGTTCCGCCCTTGTGTGACGCCCTGAGGGGCAGGACGGCGCTTCTTTCTCGGCTACGCCGTCATGCCATTTTCCGCCGAAGGTGGAAAATCAGGAGCGAAGCGACCAGGCCGTCCGCAGGACGAATAGCAGCGAAGCTAAATCCACTGGAGCGGCGTGAAACGCCATGTCCGAGTGGTTTCGCCGAACGAGCGCCGAGCGAAGCGACGCGCGGAGTTCGCGTGAAACCGCGAAGGACTACTCGTTGAACGTTTGGTGCTTCGTCAGCTTGTGGGGGTCATATCTTCTATCGAAGATATGGCTCTTATAAAATGCCGAGGTACCAGTCGCTCGACGACCTACTGAATACTATGGCTCTTATAAAACTGTCACGTGAATAATGACACCATGCAATTGGTCTTTGTACAATGCGAAGATGCCGAATGTGGGCCGGCATAAGTAGATCGAGTGCTGGATACGACGTGGCATTGAGCAGCTTGGGCGCGAGCCCAAAGAGCCTGGAAGGTGGTCGTGTCCCTTCCAGGCTCGCATGAAAGGACACGACGCCAATGATAGACCGCAGCCCCATTCCCGAACCCGTACAAGAACTCCTGTGGGAGGAGTACTGCGCGGCGATCCGCTACCAGCGACAACGAAACGACATCACCGTAGCGATGACATTCGATGAGTTTTTGAGCCTTTGGCCCCGCTACCAACTCGCCGCAATAACCGATAATTTGGCCAAGGGACCTGCGGCAATCCGTGCCTATATGAGCCACCGGTATCTGCGCCCGGTGTGCAGCTGGGTCGCGCCAACGGACCTCGTGCGGGGAGGCGTCATGACCGTCCGGAACGCGAAAATCCGACCAGCAAAGGAGAGCAAGCATCTCTTCGGGTTTAGGCGTGGGTCGCAGCACTCGCCGGCCGCCAAGATAGCCATCGGTGACAGCAAGCGCGGAAGGAAACAGACCCCACAGCAGATTGCCGATCGCACCGCGGCGCGGCTCGCCACTATGGCGGCCAAGCGGGCGATGCGGGAGGCCGCTGAAAGCGGCCAATCGTAATCGGCCTCACTATCCAAGCAACCGGTAGACGCTTGCGCGGCCTATCCCGAGCTCGCGGGCAATATCGACGGGCCGCATGCCACCCGTGTGAAGCTCGCGCACTCGGTCTGCAGAAATGGTTGCTCGGCGGCCCTTGTAAACCCCGGCGGCCTTTGCCTTCGCGATGCCGTCGCGCTGGCGCTCCTTTCTGATCTCGGTCTCGAACTCCGCGACCGCGCCCAGGATCGCCATGGTGAGCTTGCCGGTGCTGCTCGTCGTATCGATGCCCGCCTGCTGAACCACCCGGAAGCCCACGTCCTTATCGTTGAGGCGTTCAATGATCCGGTGAAGGTCGGCCACGCTGCGAGCCAGCCTATCAAGCCTGCAAACCAGAAGGGTGTCCCCCGCCCTTACGAAGTCCAGCGCCGCCGCGAGCGCCGCCCTGCCCGTCACAGTTGTCCCGCTTTGTTTTTCGCTGAACGTTTTTTCGCATCCGGCCTCGGCGAGCACCGCCTCTTGTACATCCAGGTTCTGCCCCGCGCTGCTGACGCGCGCGTACCCCACAATCATGTTGGCCTCCGTCTTGGTTGGTTCGAGACCAAGGCCACGATGTGTCTTTTGAGAGGGCCGTCAACCACAAGGCGACAGGCTCTACGTCTTCCTCAGGTGTCTTGGCGCGGCATACTCAAGTAAGACGGCGCTGCGAGCGATGTCCGCTTTGCGCCCCAATAGTTGCCATCCTGCCGGCCCGCAGATGATCCCAAACGCTGCCATTCGCCCTGTCGGTAGGGAGCGGCAGCTAGAGCAGGTCGTGCTTCGCGAGGAACGATGCGACTTGCTCAGGCAATGCCTGTCCAGGCCTGAGTACCGAATAGGCGGTCAAGGCATGGATGATCGCGCCCTCCTGGTCGATATCTACTTCGTCGAGCGTCGCGAGGGGATCGCGCTGCGCATGCTTCAGGAAGTTGAACGGGCGGATGATATAGGCGACCAACCGACGCCGCTCCTCCGTATCGAGCGTGACCTTGAGGTCGGTCGGCTCCTTGATGACTCCGTTCTCGATCCCCCGCGCGACATCGTCAATCAGCGCGTCGATTTCCGGCGTGGTCGGCAAGTTGATCGGCATGCCGTTGAGAGCCCGATCCGAAAGTTGTTGAGCGATACCAGCATGTTGTGATTCACGGCGCCCTTGCGACGAGGTGGAGTGAAACATGGCATGGTCTGGTATCGCCCGGCGGGAGCATAGCCGGGAGGGGTTGCGGTATCCAAGCGATATGACGGACCGCGAATGGGCTTTGGCGGCGCCGTTCATCCCGCCGGCCAAGACGGGCGGGCGACGTCGGACGACGGACATGCGCGAGGTTTTGAACGCGCTGCTGTATCTTGCCTCTGCCGGATGCGCGTGGCGACTACTGCCGAAATGCTTCCCCCCGGCCTCGACGGTTCGGCGCTATTTCTACGCATGGCGCGATGCCGGATTGTTCGATGCGATCAACACGCTGCTGGTGATGAACCTGCGCGAGATCGAAGGGCGCGAAGCCTCGCCATCGGCCGGCGTGATCGACAGCCAGTCGGTCAAGACCACCGAAAGCGGCGGAATTTCGGGCTATGATGCGGGCAAGAAGGTGAAAGGCCGCAAGCGGCATATCGTCACCGACACCTGCGGATTTCTGATCTTCGTTCTCGTCCATGCTGCCGACATCCAGGATCGCGACGGCGCCGTCGATGTCCTGGCGGCGATACGGCATCGCTTCCCGTGGCTGCGGCACCTGTTCGCCGATGGTGGCTATGCCGGAGACAAGCTCCGCGACGCACTCGCTGACATGGGCCGGTGGACCGTCGAGATCATCAAGCGTTCCGACGCTGCCAAAGGCTTCCAACTCCTGCCTCGCCGATGGGTCGTGGAACGAACCTTCGCCTGGCTCGGACGATGCCGACGCCTCGCCAAGGACTGGGAAACTTCTATCGCTTCCTCCACCGCCTGGGCGCTCGTCGCATCCATCCGCATGCTCATCCGACGAACCGCAAGATATTGTCTAGATTAAGAAACTTTCGAATCAGGCTCTGAGACGCGCGGTGGCGAGCAGGTGGAGGCCCTCACGCAGCACCCACGCGGTATAATCATCGCCCTTCTCCTGAATTAGCTCGCGCAGCATGTTGAGAGCGGAGGCGGCCACAACATGGATCGCGATCGGATCGTCTCCGCGCTCGACCATGTTGATCCCGCTGACGATCAGCCGCTCGGCCGCGTCCAGCTTGCTCACCTGTGCCATCGATCTCGCTCCAATCTCACCGATATCGCTTCATAGCTGCGAGACCGGCGGGCGATCCTCACCGAACAGCCGCCAGAACCCCTGGGTGAAGGGCAGCAGCGCCTCCGCGGCCATGGCATCGTGGACGATTTCGCCGAGATAAGCCAAGTCCTGCCACGCAGGCTCGGTCACCCAGTCGTCGCCGGCGATGATCCGATAGTCCTTGACGCCGGTGAGCGTCAGCATGGCGATCCAGGGGCCTTCGATCTCATAGCTTCGGAGCCTTGTGATCGCGAACGGCACAATCCCCTTTAACTGCGGCACGAAGTATTTGGGCCAGACCAGCTTGTGGCCCTCGTGATCGGAATGACCGATGCTCCAGGCCAGATCGACATACCCGAGGCGGTGGTTCACCGCCCAGCCTCGCACGCCGCCGGTTTTCGCGTCGACCGGCGAATGTGCGATCACGCCGTCGAGGGCGACGATCATTTGCGTATTGCTGGTGTGCCGCGGCGGCAGCACGGCGACATCGCGCGTGACATCGACATCGCGCGCGGCGCGCAGCACCGACACCGGCGCGACCGTCACCACTGCGGTGGGGCCTTCGTAGATGCGGAAGGGCATATCGGTGCCGGCGCTGGCCGCGACAGCCTTGCGATGGAGATCGCGGATGCGCGCTGGAAGATCGATCGATGCAGCAAAGGCCTGGCGCAGCTCTGCGGTGCTCATCTCGTAATTTCCCCGGTTTGCGCGGCGGAAGAAGCGGCTGCTTTTGTCGAAGACGACGCGGTGCGGCGCAGCTAGGCTGGCGGCCACACGCATCACCAGCGTGACGCGGCCATTCTCGAGCGGAACCTCCCGCACCCGGAAGTGCGGCACCCGCGGGTCGACGCAGCTGCGCAGCTGGTCGTCGATCCGCCGCAAACGTTCGTCCAGCCCCTCCCGCTCGATGCCGACCACCTCTGCCGCGACCCCGTTCTTGTCCTCACGCACGCCGATGATGATGTCGCCGCCCTCAGTGTTGGCGAAGGCGGTCACATCGGCGAGGAAGTCGCGCACGCCCTTGTGGTCGGCGCCGGGGAACCGCTCCTTGAAGTCGAGCGTCGGCCCTTCGCTTCGGCCATAGGCGGTCAGCGCCATGATATCGGCAAGGGAAATCTCATCGAGCGGGCGTCCGATCATCCCGCTTCTATAGCAGGACGCGCGACCGCTTCGAAGCCCGCCGCGCCGATCTGGGGTGGCGCTTGAAGGTCGGCGCTCCTAAGCTGACGAATAGCGGTGCTGGATTTCAGACGTGTCTGCTTCCCGCGTTCGGCGGCCCGAAAGCGGTCAGTCTTCAACCGGTCTGCCGACGCGCTGCTCGCTCGGCTTGCTCACGGGCTCTCGCAACATTGACGATGCGCGCAGAGATTTCGCCGTCGTCGGCCAGCCGCTGGCGGTCGTCGGCGAACCCGCCGCCAGTCAGATCGGCGAACGGTGGGAAGAAGTGCCCTCGAATGAGGCTATTCATCCGCTCCCCGGCATTTTTCAGATCGAGGATGAGCGCATCAAGATCTGATGCCGACACGAGCGTACTACCGTCATAAAGCGGACCGTTGTCGAGCGGTATGTCGCACCGCCCGGCTATTTTCACCGCAATGATCGATTCAGCGAAGCTATGCTGGTCGTCGGGCGGCAGCAGCGCGAGTTCATCCTCGAAACCCTCCGCTGTCGCCCAGACGCGGTGGGCGAGTTCGTCGCGTTTTGCGGCGGGAGATTTCACAAGCCGCAGCACAACCTTCACAAGATCGGACACCGCTGGTTCCAGACGATGCGTCGCCTGTATAACGATTGCATCCACGCGGCGGTCCCACCCCTTAAGTTGATCGAAATCGCTCCTGGCGACCGGGTCGGCATCGGTCACTAGCGTGAAGAGTTGATTGAGTTGCTTCTCAAGTACGCTCCACCGAGCAAAAATGCTGGCGATCCTTGGGCTCAGCAACGTTATCGCCGACTGCCCGAGGACCGGCTCCTCCCAGATCGTGATCTTGGTTCCGACGGGGATCGAGCGCGCGCTTATCGACATAGCGCAAAGATATGCAGAGAAGTGGTATTGATCAATTCCTCTGCCGCGCATTTTGAACAGCCCCTGCGAGGTCAGCCGCCCTCGTCAAGGGATGTCCCGACGCGATCGACCGAAATCACGAGGGCGTTTCCAGAAAGGGGTCTGTCTGCTTCCGGCCCACGAGGAGACGTAGCTAGACGCCTGCGATGCTCGATGAAGGTACGTTCACAACGAAATCTTCAACACTGCGCAGCGGCGACCATGCAGGTGCTGACGCTCGCAGGGCGTTTTAGCACATATCTAGCACGCATACTGTATTTCCGTTTTTATCTGAATTAGTTACGCATGGAGCGCTGCCGCTGAAAATCGCAGTGTCGGCGGTTCGAATCCGTCCCCGGGCACCATTTGCCTTTCCGTACAGATCCAAGAACGTTCAAAAATCCGCAGTTTTGCGTGGGTTTTGACGGTATCTGATCCACCCAAATCCGGGTCGATCCATTGGAACCCGCGGCCCCTGGCAGTATATTTTGACGGCATCAGCACTGCGCCAGCTGAGGAGACCGTCATGCTCACCGATGCAGCCGTCCGTCGAATCAAACCGCGGGACAAAGCGTTCAAGACTCAGGACATGCACGGCATGTACCTCCTCGTTCAGCCTGGCGGTGGTCGGTACTGGCGATGGGACTACCGACATGACGGCAAACGCGGCACCGTCGCCCTGGGCGTCTACCCGGACGTAGCCCTTAAGGAGGTGCGTGAACGCCGAGAGAATGCTCGGAAATTGCTCGAGAAGGGCATCAACCCTTCCTCCTACGGCAAGCTGACCCGCGGGGTGGGCAGCATTTCGGCCGGCTACCGTCGCCGACGAATGGCTGAGGAAGATCGAGGCCGAGGGGCGAGCGGCAAAGACCCTCGAAAAGCTCCGGTGGCTGATCGGGTTCGCCAACCCGCTGATCGGCCCTCGGCCGATCGGCGACATCAGCGCGCCCGAGCTGCTCACCGTATTGAGGACTGTAGAGGTCCGAGGCCGCTACGAGACGGCACGACGCCTTCGTAGCACCTGCAGCAGCGTCATTCGCTACGCAATCGCCACCGGACGGGCGCAGCGGGACCCGACAGCCGATCTCCAGGGCGCCCTTATCACGCCCAAGGTCAAGCATCACGCCGCAATCATCGAACCCGACAAGGTGGGCGCACTCTTGCGCGCCATAGATGGTTACGAGGGTCAGCCATCGGTTGCCCTGGCGCTTCGGATCGCCCCACACGTCTTTGTGCGTCCGGGCGAACTGCGCGCTGCTGAGTGGGGAGAGTTCGACCTATCAGCGAAGGTCTGGACCATCCCCGGCGAGAAAATGAAGAGGGGCCGCCCGCATCGGGTCCCCCTCTCCAAGCAGATTCTTGCGCTCCTGGCGGCGCTTCGAGCGATGAGCGGCAGCTCGCACATGTTGAGAACAACGACGTTAATCCCCCAACGCAAGCCGGAAGGTCAAATATTGGGACTTTCCTGCCGATCCAACGTCTTGTGTTGATCGGTCGATTTTCCCATGAGCAGACGCTCCTCAAAGTCATAGTTACCAACACAAACGAGGGCTGGTCTCAGGCACATCGCGGGTGCTGCGGATGCGGCCCGAGGAGGTAACGACCGGTGTACACGCGGAGATTAGGCCCGGCACCCGCTTTCGAAGCCCGTCTCTTTCAGCGGCGCGATCAACGGGCCCGCCAAAGACCTGCAATTCTCGGGAGAAAAATCGCGGGACGTTCCCACGATCTCCAGGCGGCACTGATGTTCAGGCCAGTACCTTGTCTACCGCTGCGCTGAACTTCATCATATCGTCGGCAGAGCCGATCGTCACGCGCGAGACGGTCGGCCAGATCGGCCAGTTGCGCCCGATCTGCACATTCTGGGCCAGCAGCGCCTTCTGCACCTCCACGGCGGGGCGGGTCTTCCAGTCGAGCATGATCATGTTCGCCTGGCTGTTCTGGTGCACCTGCAGTCCGCGCCGGGTGAGCTGGGCGATGGTCGCCTCGCGCACCGCGATCATCTCGGCCCGGCGGGCGCGGATGGCGTCGGCCATGGTATAGGCGGCCGTGCCGCAGGCGACGGCGGGCATCGGCAGCGTGCCGGTCACCTGGAAGCCGTCATAGCGCATCATCCGCTTGTGCAGGTCGGGATGCGCGAAGGTGAGGCCGAGGCGGACACCCGCCATGCCGAACAGCTTCGAGAAGGTGCGCATCACGATCACGTCGCTGCGCGTGGCGGCGAGCGGGGCGGCACTGGGCGCTTCGGAGAAGTGCAGATAGGCCTCATCGACCAGCACCACCGAGTCCGCCGGCTTGTTGGCGAGCAGCCATTCGATATCGGCGAGCGGGGTGACCGTGCCGGTGGGGTTGTTGGGCGTGCAGATGTAATAAAGGCCCGCATTCGGATTGGCGGCGAGCATCTTGCGAACGTCGGCACCTGCGCCGGGGGCCATCGGAACCTTGGCGAGCGGAGCCTCCAGCCAGGCGGCCGCGCGCCAGGCGGATTCGAAGGTTGGATCGGCGGTCACCAGACCCTTGCTCGGCGAGCAGAAGGTGATGACCGAGCGCACCAGCGGGTCGCCAGAGCCGGGCCAGGGCATCACGCGCTCTTCGGGCACGTGCTCGACGGTGGCGACCGTCTTGATCAGCTTGCCACGCAGGTCATCAGGGTCGTAGCGATTGCCCTGCGCCAGGATGCTGGCGCCGGCCGCTACGGCAGCGGGGAATGGACCGGTCCAGCATTCGTTGGCGCCGATCTGCACGGCACCCTTCACGCCGCGCGCGGCCTGGCTCTGCGCAAAGGCCGAGGGCGCGAACGGCGCCAGCGCCGCGCCGCCGCCGACCAGCGCGGCGATGCGGCCCAGCTGCCGCCGCGAATAGCCGCGTTCCATCAGATCGTTGCGTGCATCCTTGTCGAGCATGGTTCCGGCCCCCTTGGTTCAATTGGTCTGTGGAATGGTGACGCGCGCGGCGGGATCGCCGGCTGCCTGGGCCGCGGCGAGCACGCGCAGGGCATTGCCGCCCATCACCTTGGCGACGTCCGCCGCCGAATAGCCGCGCTCGAGCAACACCGCGCTGACCTTCGGGAAATCGGCGACGCCGTCGAACCCCTCGATCCCGCCACCGCCGTCGAAATCGCCGCTCAGCCCGACATGGTCGATGCCGGCCACCTGGATCGCGTGTTCGAGATGCTTCATCAGATCGGCGAAGGTCGCGCGTGGTGCCGGCCAGCGGGCGTCGATCGCCTTGCGCTCGGTCATTAGTGCGCTGCGCTGCGCGGGCGTCATGTCGCGCATATTGCCAGCCTTGGCCATCAGCGCCTGCATCGCCGCATCGCGCTCGGGGATCTTGGGCTGGTCGATCATATAGGCGCTGAAGGCGTTGATCTGGACGACCCCGCCCTTGGCCGCAAGCAGCTTCAGATCGGCATCGCTGACGTTGCGCGGATGGTTATAGATTGCTCGCACGCCCGAGTGGGACAGGATGATCGGCGCCTTGGACAGCGCGATCATCTGTTCCAGCACCTGATCCGAGGCGTGGCTGGCATCGAGCAGGATGCCCAGTCGGTTGGCCTCCGCGACGAAGGCGCGCCCGGCGGGGCTGAGGCCGTTCCATTCGGGTTTGTCGGTGGCGCTGTCGGCCAAGTCGTTGTTCTTGAAGTGCACCGGCGAGGCCATCGTCAGCCCCAGCGCATGGAAGGTCGAGAGCAGCGAGACGTCGGCTTCCACCGGCGTGCCATTCTCCATGCTCATGAAGACGAAGCGCTTGCCCGAAGCGGCAACGGCGCGGGCCTGCTCCGCCGTGGTGACGAACTGGAACACGTTCGGGTGGCGCGCCACCATCTCGCGGATCTGCACCGCGCGAACGAAACCGGCGTCGCGCGCCGCCCGCCGCGCCTCGGGCGTGCGGGGCCCCTGCGCGGTGTAGATGGCGAAGAAGCCGCCATCGACGCCGCCTTCGATCATCCGCGGCACGTCGACCTGGTCGCCGTCCCTGGCGGTGTCGTGCCGGTCGGTGATGGTCCAGCCCGGTCGACCGAGATTGGCCGGCGTGTCGAAATGGGTGTCGAGCACGATCGCGTCGTCATGCACCTTCCGCGCGGTCTGTGCCGAGGCGACGGCGGGAAGCGTGGCGAGCAAGGCGAGCAGCGGCAGCGTGGAAAAGATGCGCATCAGAAGGGTGTCCGTTCTTCGACATGACGTTCGACCTCGGTCCGGTCGATCCACAGCGTACGGAAGGTTTTGCTGTTGAGGAATTGCAGCTGGTCGGAATTATGCTTCGATCCCGGCTGGCTGCTGTTGCCATAGCTCATCATGCCCACGGCGCGCATCGGCGTGCTGAATTCGATCATCGAGACCCAGGTCTCACCGTGCATCGGCGTGCGCTCGCCATTCTTCATCGGGCCCCAGGTGATCGTGCGGAACACGCCGGTGTTGCCGAAGCCGCCATTGGCGGGCAGGCTCACATCGCCCAGGTGGAAGCGCGAAACCTCGCCATAGGGGCGATCGACGGCGCCGTAGAGCTGGCGCGTCCTGGCCACCGCCGCCTTGAGCATCGCGACCGCGCCGGCAGGGTCCTTCAGGCCGCGCGGCGTCTCCAGCGGATCGCTGAGCGACCACTTCACCGCATAGTTGCTCTGGTCGGTGAAGTTCTTCGGCGCGAACATGGCCGCCCAGGTCTCGAACAGCAGCGCGCCGCGGGCATCCGCCTCGAACCGGTGATCCCAGCCGCTGAGCAGGCGCACCGCTTCGACGATCTCGGGATCGGTGCTGTCCTTTGCTGCCGCGATCAGCTCCGGCAGCAGCCGGTCCGCCATCAGCGCCCGCGTCTCGAGCTTGCGCGCCACGAAATCGTCGAACGAGATCTTGGGGCTCGCGGTCATCAGCTTGACCGACATCTGCGCGCGCTGGCTGACCGGGCCGACCGGCGCGACATAGGCGGGGAACGCCTTGGGATCGAGCACGCGCGGCCAGGTGGCGAGCCAGGGCGGATCATTGGCGTTCTGGACGAAGCCGCTGGCGGGATCGATCACCTTGGGCAGATCGTCATAGCCGTGCACGTCGCGCCACAGCGTGGCCGAGGTGTCGCCCGGCACCGGCGCAGACCATTTGGCGAGATCGCCGCCTGCGTGCTTGGGCAGGATGCCGTTGTCGAGATACAGGATATGCCCGGCGCGATCGGCATAGACGATGTTGAACATCGGCACCTGCATCTGGCGCAGCGCCGCCTGGAACTGCGCGAAATTATGCGCCTTGCCCATGTCGAGATATTGCTTGAGCACGCCCGGGCGATCGAGCCCCGCCACCTTCAGCGCGACGGTGGTGCCGCCGGGAATGTCGAACACCGGGCCCTGCACGGCATAGCGCTGGGTGAAGGTCACGGTCTTCAGCGAACCGTCGGCCTGGCGGACCTTGTAGCTTTTCTGCTCGGTGCGGAACGGCAGCACCTTGCCGTCATAGCGATAGCCGCCGTCGGCCAGGGTGAGCGTGTAGCTCGAATAGCCGAGCATCGTGTTCACCGTGTTGGTGAAGCCCAGATCGTTGTTGAACGCGAAGCGCAGCACCGGCAGACCCACCTGCGTCGCGCCATACACGCTGTAGCCGGGCGCGTTCAGATGCGCCTCATAATAGGTCAGCATGCTCGGCGCCCAGGGCAGATGCGGGTTGGCGAGCAGCATCGCCTTGCCGCTCGCGGACCGCGAAGGCGCCACCGCCCAGGCATTCGATCCGCCGGCCTCGTTGGTCGCGGGATCGGCCAGCACCTTCCGGTCCGAGGCGATGTAGACATAGTTCATCAGCCGGTGGGCATGTGCCATCACGTCCAGCCCGGTGATCGGTAGCACGCGCCGCATCGCCGGATCGATCGCATCAGGATGCTTGGCCGCATAGGCGTTGATGCCGGCGGCGAAGGCGTCGAGATCGGCGCGCATCTGTGGGGTCTGCTGCTGGAACCAGCGCCCTGCGCGGACGGGCACGTCATTGGCGATCAGCCAGCGATCCTGCGTCTCGTTGGCGCTGCCTCCCCAATATTCGGCCGACTTCGCCCGCGCCTCGCCGTACAGCTTGAGCAGCAGGTTGCCGTGGCTTTGCGCCTGGGCGTAGCCGAAGCCCCAAAAGGCCCCCGACTCCGTCTTCGCATAGACATGGGGGACGCCGAAGCTATCCCACAAAATCTCGCCCTTCCCGCCGGGGGCGGGCCGCGCCTGATGCGATACGGCGGGCGCGGCTGCGGCCCCGGCCAGAAGCAATCCGCAAATGATCTTGGTACGCATGTCAGCCCCTCAGAACTTGATTGCGACGCGACCGTAATAATATCCGCCGGTGAAGCCATAGGCTCCGCCTGTGGAATAGAAGCCGGCGCCCGTGTTGACGTTGGTCAGTGTGTCGTTGCGGTCGGGATAGACGTTGAACAGGTTATTGGCCCCTGCCGAGACCGTAAGCCGGTCGCTGGCCTTCCAGGACAGATCAACATCGGTGACCCATTTTGCGCCGAAAGTGCGGTCGTTCGCGATGGTGTTGCCGTAGGATTTGAACGATCCGTACCGCACCAGCCGCGTCGCCAGGGTGAAGGGCGCCAGCGTCGTGACGTTGCCCAGAAAGAACTTTGTTTCCGGCAGGTTGACCGTCATGTTGCTCTGCGACAGGCGATCGAAAAGCACATAGCCCGAACCCAGCGATCCCAGTTCGGACGGGTTATCCTTGATATGGGTGATGACCGTCCGGTTATAGTTGTAGCCGAGGTTCCACGCCATGCTGGCGACGCTGCCGATCGGGTGCTGATAGGTCGCGACTACGTCCACGCCGCGGGTCCGGGTGTCGATGGCATTGGTGTAATATTGCGCGCTGATATCGGGGGAAAGCCCGTTGGCAGTCAGGATCGCGGACACCGCCGTCCCGGTCAGCGTGGAGGTGATCGCGATCCGGTCTCGCACCTCGATCTGATAGCCGTCGACGGTGAGGGTGAACCGCGCGAACGGGGTCAGCACGATACCCGCGCTCAGGTTGGTCGATTTTTCTGGCTTCAGCGGCTCGGCCCCCAAGGCGATCGCTGCGGCCGAATTGACCGGAAGCGTCTTGATCTGGAGCAGGTTCAGGGTGGTGCCGATCGTGCGGAACTGGCCGGTGGTGGAGGCGTAGATTTGTTGCGCCAGCGCCGGCGCGCGGAACCCGGTGCTGACCGCGCCCCGCACCGCCACCCAGGGCGTTACGGCATAGCGGGCATTGAGCTTTCCGATCAGCGTGTCGCCGCTGTCGTCGTCATAATGCTCGAAGCGTAGCGCGCCGCCGATGGTCAGCCGCGTGCTCGGGTCCCAGACGATGTCGCCATAGGCCGCCATGTTGTTGCGTTTCAGGAAGCCTGCATCATCGGGCGTGAAGCCTGCGGCGCCCGATGCGCCGGGCGTCGGGCGGCCCAGGCTGCTCGTATAGGTCCCTGCTGCATAGCTGGCCCACTCGCCCGCGAGCACCTGATAGCTTTCCACGCGATATTGCAGCCCGCCCGAAACCTGGAGGCTGCCGCCGCCCACGGCATAGCCGCGCGTCAGGTCCAGCGAGGTCACCGCTTCCTTGGAAATCAACGTGCCGACATAGAAATGCGTCTGGCTCGTCGGTCCAAGCGATGCGTTGAGCGTATTGTCCGCGGTCTGGCGCGAACGGTTTTTGCCCAGCGTCTGGCTGAAGTCCCAGTCCCATCCCGAAAGCGCGCCACGCGCGCCCACCGCCACCTCATAGTCTTCTTCGGCGATCATCACGTGCGGGCGGAAGCCGTTGGGGAAGACCGCCGGGAGCGAATTGGCGTTGGTGGGCGCGCGATAGGTGTAATTGAGGTCCGATTTCCGCTGGCTGTAGGTGCCGAAGGAATAGAGTTCGACGCCCCCCAGATCATAGCCGGCATTGAAGCCGGTGTTGATGGATTCCTGTGGCATCGCACCATAGTTGGTTGTCACCAGCCGGTTGATCGTCGCCTCGCGCGAATCGAGCGCGCCGTTGACGAGCGGATAGAGCCGGATCGACGATGAAATCGGCTCGGCGCGGTTCGACGCATTCTGCTTCTTGGCGCTGACCGAGAGGTCGAGGAACCCGTCCTGCCCCAGCGCGAAGCCGATATTGGCGTCGGCCTGAAACAGTTCGCCGTCGCTGCGATCGAAATTCTGGCCCGCTGTGAACGATCCGAAGCCGCCGGACTTGTCCTTCTTCAGGATGATGTTGATCACGCCGGCGATCGCGTCCGAGCCATATTGCGCGGCGGCGCCGTCGCGCAGCACCTCGATATGGTCGATGGCAGAGGTCGGGATCAGGTCGAGGTCGGCCGGAACCGAGCCGTTGTAATAGGACGAGACCGCGTTGATCAGCGAGGTCTTGTGGCGCCGCTTGCCGTTGACGAGGATCAGCGTCTGGTCGGGATTCAGGCCCCGCAGGCCGCCGGTGGCGATCACCGTCGACGTGCCGCCGCCGGCACGGGCCGGCAGATTGAACGACGGCACGAGCGTGTTCAGCGCGGAAAACACGCCCGCCCGCCCGGTACGCTGCAATTCGCTTGCGCCGATGACGTCGATCGGCGTGGGGCTGTCCGCCACCGTGCGCGGCAATCCGCGACTGCCGGTGACGACGATCTCCTTGTCGGGGCTATCCTGCGCCGCGGCGCTTTCCTGGACGTCCTGTGCCGCGCGGCTCGCGCTCGCCGGCGGCGCGGCGGGGACGCCCATCGGCGTGAGGCTGGCGGTACGCACCAGCTTCGCGGCCGCGACCGCCTTGGGAAGCGAGAGCGCGATCACGCCGCCACCGGCGCGATTAATCTGTAGCCCGGTGCCGGCGAGCAGCCGATCGAGCGCGGCGCGCGGTGCCATCTTGCCCTGCACACCGGCGGTGCGCAGGCCCGCCACACGATCATAGGGATACAGGATCTGCATGCCCGTCTGTTCGGCGAAGCGCGCCAATGCGGATTGCACCGGCTGTGCGCGAATGTCGAAGGTCACCTCGCGCTCGGCCTGCGCGGCTGCGGGAAACGCCGTGATGGCCGCAGCGCTGGCCATCATGGTGCGAAGCAGGGTCGATGTCATGGATTGCCCCCCAGAGAAGATGTTTGCTGCTGGGAAGACGGACGGCACGACACATTCTGCTAATCGGCGCGTCATTTTTATTTCATCGTGGCTGGACACGCCCCCGATTCCCTGTTCGTATCGCCCCAACCACGATCCGCAGGAGAGGATGCCCCATAAAAAGGGGGGACGTCGCATGGATCCCGTTCGGGCACGGCTGGACTGGTATAAAGGGTGTATTCTGCCGCATGAGGGGGCGTTGCGGGCGCGCCTCCGTCGCGTTCTGCCCGACGGCTACGACATCGACGATATGGTGGCAGAGGCGATGACTCGCGCCTATGCGAATGGGGACATCGATCGGACGCAGTCGGGCCGCGCCTATCTGTTCCAGATCGCGCGCAACCTGGTGATCGACGAGGCACGCCGCAGCAAGATCGTATCGTTCGAGGTTATCGCCGATCTGGAGCTGATCGGCGTGGACGATACCGCGCATGCCCGGCTGGAGGCGCGCGATGAATTGCGCCACTTGCAGGCCATATTGGATACGTTGCCGCCCCAGTGTCGGCGTGCTTTCTTTTTACGGCGCGTCTATGATTGGCCGGTGGTAGCGATAGCAGAGGAGATGGGCCTGTCCGTTTCCACTGTAGACAAGCATCTTGCGCGGGCCGCACTGAAGATCATGCAGGCGATCGGCGAG
Organism: Sphingomonas hengshuiensis; assembly: GCF_000935025.1. Taxonomy (NCBI): domain Bacteria; kingdom Pseudomonadati; phylum Pseudomonadota; class Alphaproteobacteria; order Sphingomonadales; family Sphingomonadaceae; genus Sphingomonas; species Sphingomonas hengshuiensis. The sequence goes on along the minus strand of NZ_CP010836.1, from coordinate 197,574 downwards.
TTTGAGGGTTCGGGTTTTGGGTGGTCCCTTCACAAGCGCAGCAGAACGGCAGGCGATCGAGGCCCAGGCGGCCCGTCTGTTCCTGAAGGCGCGCGCCGCCGATACTGACACGGCGTGGGACGAAGCGCTCGGTTGGGTCGCGGAGCACCCGGCACATGGCTATGCCTTCGCCAAGGTAGAGGCGGCGTGGGAGCTGTCCGAACGGTTGGGCGAGATTGCACCCGCCGACCCGCGCTGCCCGCTGAGCGCGCGTGACGGCACTCCGCCCGCCGCCGTCCCGGAAGATTCGGATGGAGCCCCCGGCGCCTTGAACCAGGCGGGATCGCCGCCCTGGCGATGGCGGCCGACCCGCCGGCTATTGGCCGGCACCATCGCCGCCAGCATGCTGGCAGTAGCGATCGGCGGCACGGTGGCGCTCCAGCTCGATCATGCGGTGGACCATTATCGCACCAAGATCGGTGAGAAGCGCACCGTCCGGCTCGCGGATGGCAGCGTGGTGCGGCTGAACACCGGCAGCTCGATCGAAGTCGCGCTGGGCAAGAAGGAGCGCTCGATACGGCTGCTTCGCGGCGAAGCGAGCTTCGACGTCGCCCACGATTCCGCCCGGCCGTTCATCGTCGATGCCGATAGCGCCAAGGTGCGCGCGGTCGGCACGGCATTTTCGGTGCGGCTGCGCCCCGACCTGACCGAAGTGACCGTAACCCAGGGGGTGGTGCTGGTGCGCGACGACCAGGCAGCCGGCCGTCGCGTGACGGCAGGTAACGCCGCCGCCGTGCGCCAGGGCGCGATCGCGGTGACCCCGCTCGCCGGCCACGACATCGCCCGCCGGCTGGCGTGGCAGCAGGGGCGGCTCAGCTTCGAGGGCGATACGCTCGCGCAGGCGGTGGAGGAGTTCAACCGCTACCGCATCAGCCCGATCGTGATCGGCGATCCGGCGATCAGCGGCCTGCGCATCGGCGGCACCTTCCGCTCGGACCGCTCCGACGATTTCGCCCATGCGCTGGAGCAGAGCTTCGGAATCCGCACCCTTCCCGGCGCGGACGGATCGCTGCTGCTGATGCCGGCGGCGGAATAGCCCCGCCGAGTAGCAGAAAGCGTCGCGCGGTCCGTTTCCGGCGACATGGGGTTCACGACACAGCAGCGTTCAACGGCAGACCACGCACCGATTGCAGCCGCCACGGCGGATCGACGGCTGAGGTCGATCATCGGCGGTTCGCTGGGCAATCTCGTCGAATGGTATGACTGGTACGTCTATTCGGCGTTCACGCTCTATTTCGCGCCGGTCTTCTTCCCGTCGGACGACAGCACCGCGCAGCTGCTGAGCGCGGCGGCGATCTTCGCCGTCGGCTTCCTGATGCGGCCGCTGGGGGCGTGGATCATGGGCATCTATGCCGATCGCCACGGGCGCAAGGCCGGCCTCGCGCTCTCGGTCGCGCTGATGGGCGGCGGCTCGGCGCTGATCGCGATGACGCCCGGCCATGCGACGATCGGCAACGCCGCGCCGCTGCTGCTGCTGCTCGCCCGGCTGATGCAGGGGCTTTCGGTCGGCGGCGAATATGGCGCCAGCGCCACCTATCTGTCCGAAATGGCGCGGCCCGGTCTGCGCGGATTTTTCTCCAGCTTCCAATATGTCACGCTGATCGCCGGCCAGCTGCTGGCGCTGTGCGTGCTGTTACTGCTCCAGGACGTGCTGACCGAGGCGCAGCTGGAGGCGTGGGGCTGGCGGATTCCCTTTGCGGTGGGCGCGGTGATGGCGGTGGGCGTCTATGTGCTGCGGCGTAGGCTACAGGAAACCGCGGCCTTCCAGAACAGCGCCGCGCGGGCCGATCGTCCGCGCTCGGCGGCGCTGGCGCTGTTCCGCCACCATCCGCGCGCGGCCCTGACGGTGTTCGTGATGACCGCTGGCGGCACGCTCGCCTTCTACGCCTACTCAACCTACATGCAGAAATTCCTGGTCAACTCGGCAGGGTTCGGCCGCCAGACCGCCACCGCGATCATGGCATCGGCGCTGTTCCTCTACATGCTGGCCCAGCCGCTGGCGGGCGGCCTTTCCGATCGCATCGGGCGCAAGCCGCTGCTGATCCTGTTCGGCATCGGCGGCGCGCTGCTGACCGTGCCGATCTTCACCCGGCTGGAGCATGTCACCTCGTCGTTCGAGGCGTTCCTGCTGGTGCTGGCGGGACTGCTGCTCGTCACCGGCTATACGTCGATCAACGCGGTGGTGAAGGCGGAGATGTTCCCGGCCCATATCCGCGCGCTGGGCGTCGCGCTGCCCTATGCGCTGGCCAACACGCTGTTCGGCGGCACCGCCGAATATGTTGCGCTGTGGCTGAAGCGGGAAGGGCTGGAGAACGGCTTCTACTGGTACGTCTCGGCGCTGATCGCCCTGTCGCTCATCGCCTATTTCCTGATGCCCGAAACCCGCGCCGGCGGCCAGATGGCCGCGGACGGCGCCGATCCCGAAAGGTAATGCCGATGGCTCGCGTTCGCCTGTTGCCCCTGCTTCCCTTCGCCCTGTTGCTGGCCGCCGCGCCGATGCAGGACGAGCACGGCGTCCCCCTTCCCGCCGCCGATGCGCCGCCGCTGCCGTTCCAGTCGGTCCAGCCCGAGCTGTTCGGCGTCGCCGGCTCGCTCTCCAATGCGTGGGGCGATTTCGACGGCGACGGCGATGCCGATCTGGCGGTATCGCTCAAGAGCGGCGAACTGCGGCTCTATCGCAACGACGGCGGCACCTTCGTCAGCGTCGGTGCGGCGATGGGGCTGCCTACCAAGGGCTATGAGCTGCGCGGCCTGAGCTGGGGCGATTATGACGGCGACGGCTGGCTCGACCTGCTCGGCGGCGCGACCGATCCCAAGACCGCGACTCTGGTATTCCACAATCTGGCCGGCAAGACATTCGAGGAAGTCGGCGCGGCAATCGGGCTGGGCTTTTCCGGCCGCTCGGCGCGGCAGACCAGCTGGGTCGATTTCGACAATGACGGCGATCTGGACGTGTACGCCGCCGATCGGATCGGCCCGAACAAGCTTTTCGCCAACACCAAGGGCCAGTTCGCCCAGATACTGGCTAGCGACGGCATCACCGATCCGCGCCCGACCGTGGGCGCCTGCTGGTTCGACTATGACGAGGACGGTGACCTCGACCTGTTCCTCGCCAACCAGTCGGGTGCGGCAGATGCCCTGTGGCGCAACGATGGCGGGCATTTCACCGACGTGGCGGTGCAGGCCGGCGTCGCCGGGCCGCCGCGCACCAAGGAAGAAGGCGGCGTCGGCTGCGCGGTGGGCGACTATGACAATGACGGCCATCTCGACCTGTTCGTCCCCAATTACGGCGCCAACGCGCTGTACCGGAACAAGGGCGACGGCACGTTCGAGAATGCCTCCGCCGCTGCGGGCCTTGGCTTCGAGAACCACGGCGTCGGTGCCGCCTGGGGCGATTACGACAATGACGGCTGGATCGACCTGTCGATCATGGCCTATGAGGGCCCGGTCGGGCAGCAGGTGCCAACCAATGCGCTGATGCACAACGCGCCCGACGGCAAGGGCGGGCGCCGCTTCGTCAACGTCCTGCCGCGCACCAGCCCGGTCAATGCCGGCGACCACGGCGTGCAATGGGTCGACTATGACGGCGACGGCGCGCTCGATCTGTCGATCACCGACGGCTATGGCCCGGTCGGCGGCCATTTCGTCTTCCATAACACCTCGCCGAAAAGCGTCGCGGCCCGCAGCCTGCAGGTGCTGGTGCTCGACGCCAAGGGGCATTTCACTCGCGCCGGCGCCGAGGTGCGACTGCGCGATGCGGCCGGAAAGATCCTTGCGACGCGGCAGCTCGGCACCGGCGACGGCTATAACACGCAAAGCGCGCTACCGGTGCATTTCGGGCTGTCCAGAATTGCGCCGGTCACCGTGGAGGTGACGTTCCTGACGCCGAAGGGCCGCAGGACGCAAACGATCCGCAACGTCGACCCGCGGCGCTATGCCGGCACCCGACTGGTGGTGCGTCAGAAGGTGGAGGGCGTGCGCTGATGGCGTTGCTCCTTCCCGGGTTCGCCTTGCTTGCAGCGGGCCTGGCGGCGGGGTTCGCGGCCGGGCTGTTCGGGATCGGCGGTGGGTTTGTCGTCGTTCCCGCGTTGCTGCTGGTGCTGCCGCTGCTGGGCGGTGACCCGCATCATTATGCCCATGTCGCGATCGGCACCTCGGCAGCGACGATCATCATAACCTCGCTGCGGTCGCTGCGCGCGCATGCGAAGCGCGGCGCCGTGGAGTTCGATACGCTGCGCGGCTGGGCGCCGTGGATCGTCCTCGGCTGTGGCGCGGGCGTGCTGCTCGCGGACCGGATCGACGGCCGCGTTCTGACGCTGATCTTCGGGATCGGGGTGGGGCTCATGTCGATCAATTTCCTTGTCCCCAAGCTGGGCGACAAGGTGGTGCGCGACACGATGCCCGGCGGCATGCTCCGGATAGGATTCGCAACCGGACTGGGGACGTTTTCCTCGCTGCTGGGCATCGGCGGGGGGACGCTCGCGATCATGCTGATGACGTTGTGCGGGCGCACCATTCATCGCGCGATCGCGACAGCATCGGGCGTCGGCACGCTGATCGCGGTGCCGACGACGCTGGGCTTCGTGCTGATCGGGCTGCACGAGCAGCGGCTGCCCTGGGGCTCGCTCGGTTATGTAAACCTGCCCGCGACTGCGGCAGTCGCGGCGATGTCGATCGTGACCGCGCCGTACGGCGTGGCGGCAGCGCACAAGCTGCCGTCCCGGCCACTGAAGACTCTCTTCGGCATCTATCTGCTGATGATCGCCTATCTGATGCTGCGCCGCGCGATCGGCTAGGACGTGCGCTTCTCTGCCGTGGTGAGCCTGCAGGGCAAATGACTGCGTCTCCCTGCCGGAACTGCCCGGGTGAAGACGCCGCTGACGCCGACGATCTCATCGTCTCCGCGGCCTCGCCAGGCAGGATCACCTCGGCCTTGAGACCCTGCCATCTCGCCCCGGCTATGCCACAGCGATGCAGGGTAATTGTTGCGCGGTGGCGCCTTGGCAGCCGCGAGCGCGGCGCTGGCATGCGCGGCCCGCACCTCCAGACCTGCAGCGCGGACGGCATTGGTATAGGACATCGCCGGCGGGCGGGGCGCCGCGAGGCCCACCCCGGCTGCGATCGCGCCGGGCAAGAGCACGACGATCACCAGCCAGGCGGTACCCGCCGCCAGCGCCGCAGTGGTCGAGGCACGCACGAACAGATTGATGAGCGTGGTGAGCGCGATCCAGAACAGTCCATAGGCAAGCACGATGGCGGCAAAGCCTGTCAGGCCAGCAAGGTCGCGCGCGCCTGCCAGCACGAGCGCCATGCACGCGATCAGCGTTGCGCCGGCAAGCAAGCCGCCGCCGCGCACCGCTACGCGCATCAAGACCAGCCGGGCGGGCGAAATGGGTTGGGCGAGTTGGAACCGGGCGCTGCCATTCTCGACGTCACGCGACCAGAAATCATAGGTCGCGGCGATCAGCAGCAGGGGCAGAAGCAGGACGATGACAAAGGCGAGATCGAAGCGCCCTGCAGCGAGCACCGCAGGGCTTTCCAGTCCGGCCATGTGCGGGTCGAAGATCGACCATGGGTCGAGGAACGGCGCGATGCTGGCCGCGGCCGGGTATGCGACTTGGCCTGGAAGAAGTCGCGATCGTGCAGTGCGCCCACCGCACGCAGGCGCAGACGCCCGGCTGCATCCACCGGCCCGCCGATATCGAACTCGCCGCGATAGTTGTTCCAGGAGCCGGCAGAAAGCGCGCCGGAAATTGCGAGTTGATCCTGTCCACGCTTGCGGATGAGGTTGATCGTGCCGCCCGGCGATCCGGATCCACGGAACAGGCCGGTCGGCCCGCGCTGCACTTCAAGCCGCTCATAGATAACCAAGTCGAACTCGGGCACGCCGGACGAGAAGGTCGAGGGGATGCCGTCATAGGCATAGTCGAGCACGAATAGGCGGCGGTCTAGATCGGCTGTGCCATCGTCTTAGCGCTTTGCCATTGCTTGCGCGTAGCGGCGGGAGACTTCGGCCCAGTTCACCACCTGCCACCAGCCGTCGAGATAATCGCCGCGGCGGTTCTGGTACTTCAGATAATAGGCATGCTCCCACACGTCGTTGCCGAGGATCGGCGTGCCCTTGGCTTCGGCCACGTCCATCAACGGATTGTCCTGGTTGGGGGTGGAGGTAATGGCCAGCTTGCCGTCCGCGCCCACGATCAGCCAGACCCAGCCCGAGCCGAAGCGCTTGGTACCCGCCTCCTTGAACGCGGCCTTGAACGTGTCGAGCGAGCCAAAGCTGTCGGCAATCGCGGTCGCCAGCGCCGGCGAGGGCGCGCCAGCCTGCGCGGGCGACGCCATCGTCTTCCAGAAGAAGCTGTGGTTCCAATGCCCGCCGGCATTGTTGCGCACGACCGCCGGCAGCGTGCCCGCCCTGGCGACAAGTTGCTCGAGCGACTGGCCAGCCAGCGCAGCATCGGCGGCAACTGCCTTGTTCAGCGCATCGACATAGGCCTGGTGGTGCTTGTCGTGGTGGATCGTCATCGTCTGCGCATCGATCGCCGGTTCCAGCGCGTCGGCGGCATAGGGCAGCGCCGGCAGCGTGAAGGCGGCGGGCGCAGGCGTCGCCTGTGCGAGAGCGAGCGACGGGGCGGCGGCAAGGCTCGCAAACGCAAGCGATAGGACAATGCGCTTCATGGGTTCCTCCTGGTTATGGCTGGGGTGGGACGGGTCGGCACACGACCGAAACGCGTGGCACGCGGATTTGGCGTCGACCGCGCGCTCAAAGAAAGAGCGTTCCGCGCGAAGAGGGAAGACCGGGGTGGCCGGGCTGCATCCCGACAGCGATGTAGCTGGAACAACGTGCTTTCTTCCTTGGTCGGACGCCAATAGGTGGGAAGGCCACTTGACGCGATGGTAATGTTATATCATTGCCACGCAGGCACCTCGGTGTCCAGCGTTGGATGGAGTAAGGCATGACGCAGGCAGTGCGACGACAATATCTGTACGACGCGCTCGCGCTCGGACTCTCGCTGCTCTGCCTGGTGCACTGCCTCGTGCTGCCGATGCTGATCCTCCTGCTTCCCGTGCTGGCGGCCTATCTGGCGGTGCCGGAGCAATTCCACTTGTGGGCGCTTGCGCTTGCGATACCGGCCAGCACGATCGCGCTGGCTGCCGGCTATCGCCGCCATCGCCAGAGCAGGCCGGCGAAGATCGTGGTTCCAGGGATTGCGCTGCTGGCATTCGGCGCACTCGCCGCCCCGACCGAAGCGATGGAAGCCGCGCTGACCGTGCCCGGCGCCCTGGCGCTGGCGCTTGGCCATGCGCTCAACTGGCGCGCGCTTCGGCATGGCGACGGCCCCCATGCGGTGAAGCGGTGACGATGCGCGCCCCGGCACATGCAGCGAGTGGCGCTGCGGCGCCCCGCAGGGCCCCCGGCGTCGCCGAGGCGCGCGTGGTGGCGTTGCTTACAGGCGCCAACCGGCCGATCAGCGCCTATGACATCGTCCATCGCTGCACCGCCGAGGGGCATCCGATCGCGCCCACCCAGGTGTACCGCGTATTGGCGCGGCTGATGGCGCAGGGGCGGGTGTTCCGCGTCGAAACGCTGGCCGCCTATATGCTCTGGCGCGCGCCGTTCGACATGTGCCTGATCTGCGATGGCTGCCATGCGATCCAACTTCTGCCCTGCCCCGAACTCCCCGCGCAACTGGCCGCCCAAGCGCAGCGGCTGGGTTTCAGGCCTGCCCGGCTCATCATCGAGAGCCATGGCCGCTGCGCCGAATGCGCCACCACACTGCAATAGCCACGCTTGCCGCAAGTCCTGGCACCGGCGGCTGCGCCCAAGACGTTGAATAGGAAATACACCGTGCGAACACCCCTGCTTGCCTGTACCGTGCTGGTCACCATGCTGGCATCCCCGCTTCCCGACGCCGCCGCAGCGCAAACGCCCCGCGCGGCCCCAGACCAGACCGCCAACCCGTTGCTCGCGCGCTGGACCACGCCGGACGGCGTTCCGCCCTATGACCGAATCCGCCCTGAACAATATGAGCCGGCATTCGACGCCGCGCTCGCCGAGGCACGGACAGACTATCGGCGGATCGCCGACAATCCCGCCGCGCCCAGCTTCGCCAACACGATCGAGGCGATGGAAGGCGCGGGACGGCCGCTGGGGCGCATTGCGAGCACCTTCTTCAATGTCGCTTCCGCCGATGCCACCGACGCCATCCAGGGGGTCGAGGAACGGGTCACGCCCAAACTGACGCGGCTGAGCAACGACACGCTGCTGGATCCGAAGCTGTTCGGCCGCGTCGATACGCTGTGGAAGGCACGCGCGACCTTGCAGCTTTCCCCTGAGCAGGCGCGGTTACTGCAGGAAACGCACAGCCGGTTTGTCCGTGCGGGTGCCGCGCTGAACCCGGCGCAGCGGACCCGCGTCGCCGCGATCAACGAAGAGCTTGCGACGCTGGGCGTCGATTTCGGGCAGAAGCTGCTCGCCGACCAGAAGGCCGGCAGCGTGTTGCTCGGCGCTGCCGAGGTCGCCGGCGTGCCTGAAGATCAGCGCAGCGCCGCCGCGATGGCGGCCGAAGCCGCCGGGCACGCCGGCAGCTTCCTGTTCCCGGCGACGCGCTCTGCCGCCGAGCCGTTCCTTACCGCCGCGCCCAACCGCGCCGCGCGCGAAAAGATCTGGCGTGCGTTCGTGATGCGCGGCGACAATGGCAACGCCAACGATACCAATGCGATCATCGCCCGGATGGTCGCGCTCCGCATCGAGCGCGCCAAGCTGCTCGGCGCGGAAAGCCATGCCGCGTTCGTCCTGCAGGATCAGATGGCCAAGACCCCGGCCGCCGCGACAGAACTGCTGATGCGCGTCTATCGCCCGGCGCTTGTCAGGGCCAAGGAAGAGCTGCGCGACATCGCCGCATATGCCGCCAAGGACGGCATCGCCAAGGTCGAACCCTGGGACTGGCGCTATTATGCCGAGCAGGTACGCAAGCAACGCTTCGCACTCGATGAGGGGGCGGTGAAGCAGTATCTGCTGCTCGACAACATGGTCGCGGCGCTGTTCGATACCACCAACAAACTTTATGGCATCACCGCGCACGAACGGAAGGACGTGCCCGTCTATGCCAAGGGCGTGCGGGTGTGGGAATTGCGCGAGGCGGACGGGCGCACGATCGGCCTGTTCTACGCCGACTGGGTCGCGCGGCCAACCAAGCGGCCGGGCGCGTGGATGAACAGCCTGCGCGACCAGAACACTCTGTTCGGCGAACTGCCGATCGTCGTGAACAACCAGAATATCGTTCCGCCCGCGCCGGGCCAGCCGGCGCAGATCTCGGTCGACGAGGCGCGGACGCTGTTCCATGAATTCGGCCATGGCCTGCACGGCTTGCTCAGCAAGGTGCGCTACCCCAGCCTGTCCGGCACGGCGGTATCGCGCGACTTCGTCGAATTCCCGAGCCAGGTCTATGAGCATTGGGTGACCGAGCCGGAGACGCTGCGCACCTATGCCCGCAACGCAGCCGGCGAACCGATGCCGGAAGCGATGTTGCAGGCACTGCTCACGTCGCGGACCTTCAACCAGGGCTATCTGACGGTGCAGCAGCTGTCTTCCGCAATCCTCGACATGCGGCTGCATGCGCTGACCAGCCTGCCCGCCAATTTCGATGCGCGCGCCTGGGAAGCAGCGGAGCTGAAAGCGCTCGGCGTGCCCGAGGAAGTGGGGATGCGCCACCGCCTTGCCCATTTCAGCCACATCTTCGACGGCGGCTATTCGGCCGGCTATTACGCCTATACCTGGGCCGAGGTGATGGACGCCGACGGGTTCCAGGCGTTCAAGGAAGCGGGCAACATCTATGATCCGGCACTGGCGGCGAAGCTGCGCCGCGAGGTGCTGGAACGCGGCAACACCCGCGATCCGGCGGAGAGCTACACCGCGTTTCGCGGGCGGATGCCGACGCCGGAGGCACTGCTGCGCAATAGGGGTCTGGGCGGGGAGTAACGCGAACAAAGGCGATCTGGCGTGCGCGGGGCGGGGTTGCACAGCTGCCCGGGCTATCGCGGTCGCCAGTCGGAGGGCGGCATTCCCGTAATCCGGCGAAACGCGGCCGCGAACTTGCCGGCATTGGCATAGCCAACCGCGTTTGCCGCCCCCATGACGCTGGCGCCGGCGGCAAGGAGCGCTGCCGCCCGCTCCATTCGCAGCATCGTCAGCCAGCGATAGGGCGCAAGGCCGGTGCGTGCGCGAAGCGCACGGGTGAAGCCGCTGGGATCCATCCCCGCAATCGCGGCCATCTGTGTCACGGAAAGGTCGTCGCCCAAATGCGCATCGACATAGGCGCGCACGCGCGCAAGCCGCTGGGCAGATAAGGGGCGGGCTGATCGGACGTCCGCCGCCGGCGGCGCCGAATCCGCCAGCCGCTTCACGATCAGCGACACGCCATGTTCGAAAAAGGCGGTCGATGCGCCATGCGCCTCGGCTTCGTAGCAGAGCGCGGTGAGGACCGAGGCGAGCAGCGGATCGGCGTGGAAGCGGTGCGATACCGCGTCCCAATCCATGTCGGCGGCGGCATTCCAATGCGAAGGCAGTAGCGCCAGCCCGATCATGTCGACGGGGGAACTGCTGGCCTCCCCGGTGCCGCCCGGCGGCGTGACGACGATCGCACCGCGCCGCCAGCTGCCCTCCAGCCGCCCGCCGCCGACATGCTGCACCAGCCGCGCGCTGCCGCTGACGGACAGGCCGATGCGCAGGTGCGGGCCGTTGGCGATCGGCCCCTCGAACGCTGGATAGCGCCGACGCAGGATCGTCGCACTGCCATCGGGCGACGACAGCACCGTGCCCGAATCCTGGGCACCACCGGCGATCCTTGCCCGATCGCTGTCGACCAAGCTGCTATTTCCCCGATTGGAGCGGTCGGTCTCGGAATGGAGCGGCATGTCCGCGATGATACAGTATTACACGCCCCGGAAAAGAGTCCGGGGAGCGTTTATCCATCATGTCGTCCGTTCGTCTCGCCTGCATCCTCGCGGGCTGTGCCACGCCTGCCGTCGTTCAAGCGCAATCGGCAAGCGATCCTGGGCAGACGCCCGGCCAGAATGAAATCGTGGTCACCGGTACGCGCCGCGACACGCGGCTTCAGGACACGCCCGCTTCTGTGACGGTGTTGACGCGCGAGACACTGGACGAAGCCCGCATCCGCGACATTCGCCAGCTGGATGCCGTCGTACCGAACGTGCAGTTCAACGAGAGCGGCCAACTCGGCAGCACGTTCATTTCGATCCGCGGCATCGAATCGAACCCGTTCATCGTCAATCGCGCCGCCGTCTATATCGACGGCATCCCGTTCCGTGAGCTTTCGAACGCGGTGCTGAACCAGGTCGAATCGATCGAAGTGCTGCGTGGGCCACAGGCGACGCTCTATGGCGCCAACAGCGAATCGGGCCTGATCGTCATCAACACGCGCGCGCCCACCGATCGCACGACGGCGGAACTGCGCATGACGGGGATGCGCTTCGGCAATGGCTGGAACGGCATCGCCGACGGCTTTGTCGGCGGGCCGCTGGCGGGCGGTACGCTGACGGGATCGGTGGCGTTCAAGGTCCAGCGCGGCGACAGCTTCCTGCGCAACCAGCAGCCGGGCCAGCCCGGCGGCCGCATCGAGGAGGATTTCGTGCAGGGTCGCCTGCGCTGGGAACCCTCGGACCGGCTTACCGTCAACATGACCGGCTATATCCTGAACACGCGCGCGCCCGGTGTGTTCGATCAGGAATATGTGCCGCTGGATCTGGCGCTCTACAACAAGACCTATGGTGCCGCCTTCAACGAAGGGAAGTCTGCGGCCCGGTTCGGCTATATCCAGGACGCGCCGAAGCGGACAGACAAGCGCGAGCGCGTGGCGGGTGCGAGCGCCAGCTATCAGCTCGGCTATGGGCGGATCGATGCCGCGCTGTCCTATCGTCACTACAAGAGTGACGCGAAGGGGCTCGATTTCGACTTCACCGCGCTGCCCACCGCCGCCGGACAGGATTTCAAGGACCGCGATTTCTGGAACGCCGAACTGCGCTTCACCTCGCCGTCCGACAAGCCGTTCACCTATATTCTCGGCGCCACCCAGTATCGGCAGAATGACGACCGCTTCCAGACGACCTTCGTGGGGCCAGGCACGCTCGATTCCTATCAGCCATCGCCGCATCAATATGCGCAGGCGCGCGACTGGGGGGTGTTCGGATCGGCCGAATGGGCGCCGCACTTCGCACCGAAGCTGAGCCTGGGAGCGGGCCTGCGCTACGATCATGCCCGGCGCACCGCCCAGCAGAATGCGGGCTCGATCGATCTCGGCAACGGTACCCTGTTCACCTATCGCGATGCGTCGTTGGCCGGTAGTTTCGAGGCAGTGCTGCCGCGCTTCACCGCCCGCTATACCGCGTCGCCGCAGCTCACCGTCTATGCCAGTGCCTCAAAGGGCTATATCCCCGGCGGCTTCAACCTGACGGCAGCACAAGGCAATTTGCCCGACAGCGTGCTGCGCTACCAATCGGAAACCATGTGGAGCCACGAAGGCGGGGCAAAATGGCACTCGCCGGATGGGCGCCTCCGGCTGGGCGCAGCGGCGTTCTACATCCGGTCGAACAACTGGCAGGAAATCCAGGTGGCGACGGATGCTTCGGGCCGCATTCTATCCGCCGACTATATCGGTTCGTCCGCATCGATCGACAGCAAGGGTTTTGAAGTCGAAGCATCGGCGGAGCCGCTGGGCGGCCTCACGCTGACGGCCAATCTCGGTTATGCCGACGCCCGCTACCGCAACCTTCAGGTCGATGCGACGACCAATGTACGCGGCCGGCGCGTCAAGCTGATCCCGGCCTATGACGGCTATCTGGCGGCGCGATACCAGTTGCCCGGCGGGCTGTTCGCGCGCGCCGAGCTTGCCCTGACGGGGAAGCAATCGCTGGAAAGCAAGGGCGACGCGGTGCAGCCGGCGACACAGATGGTCGGTCTCCAACTGGGCTATGCGGGGCCGCGCTGGTCGATCCGGGGATTTGTCGAGAATTTGACGGATGTGCGGCGCGCGACCGGTCTTGCGTTCCGCAACCTCGCATTCGGCAATGATGGCAATTGGTACGCGCCCATCGGCCGCGGGCGGCAAGGCGGTATCGAGGTGCAGTGGAAGCTCTGACCGGCGGCATATCCACGCAGCAGCCCAGTTCTTCGACACGAAGTGGTTGATTCCCGCAGCATGATCGCCGATCAGGATATGATACATCATCTCGTGAGAATCACCATGGCTGCCGAACCTACTATCCCCGTCACCGTGCTCACCGGCTATCTCGGTGCAGGCAAGACTACGCTGCTCAATCGCATTCTCAGCGAGAATCACGGCCGCCGCTATGCCGTGATCGTCAACGAGTTCGGCGAGATCGGCATCGACAACGACCTTATCGTCGATGCCGATGAGGAAGTGTTCGAAATGAACAATGGCTGCATCTGCTGCACCGTGCGCGGCGATCTCATCCGCATCATCGAAGGGCTGATGAAGCGCAAGGGAACGTTCGACGCCATCGTGATCGAGACGACCGGCCTCGCCGATCCCGCGCCGGTTGCCCAGACCTTCTTCGTCGACGACGACGTGCGCGCCCGCGCCAGCCTCGACGCGATCGTCACGGTGGTGGATGCACGCCACATTCTCCAGCGGCTGGAGGACAGCCATGAGGCGGAGGAGCAGATTGCCTTTGCCGATGTGATCCTGCTCAACAAGATCGACCTGGTCGATGCGCAGGAACTGGAGCGGGTGCGCCAGCGTATCCGCGCGATCAACGCCCAGGCGAGGCTGCACGAAACCCAGAACTGCGTCGTCCCGCTGGAGGAAGTGCTGGAGCGCGGCGCGTTCGATCTCGACCGTATCCTGGAGATCGAGCCCAACTTCCTCTCCGAAGACGATCACGAGCATGACGATGCGATCACCTCGGTCTCGTTGCGCTCAGAGGCCGCGATCCGGCCGGAACTGTTCATGCCCTGGCTGCGTATGCTGACCACGAACCAGGGGCAGGATATTCTGCGCCTGAAGGGTGTGCTGGCCTTTCCGGACGAAGAACAGCGCTATGTCGTGCAGGGCGTGCACATGCTGCTCGACGGCGATCACCAGCGCGCCTGGAAGCCGGAGGAGCCACGCACCAGCCGCATGGTGTTCATCGGCCGCAACCTGGATCCCGCCACGCTGCAACAGGGGTTCGAGGCTTGCGCGGTGCGTGCCGCCTGATGGCGACGACGGCTGCGGACAGTCCGCTCATCCAGCGCCATGGCCGCCATGTAGAACTGGAGGCGGCGCCCACCGCTTTGTTGTGGCTGGGCACCAATGCTGCCGTGACGCTGGGCGATGGCCGGCTTTGCTGGATTCCAGACGGGGAAGATGCGCAGCCGGTTCCGGTGCATGGCGGCGCGATCCTGTCGGCATGCCGGCATCCCGACGGCACGGCGATCGTCACGGGCGGTGACGACGGACAAATCTGCCGGGTTTCGCCGGATGGGGCGGTGACCCAGCTCGGCCATTTCCCGCGCAAATGGGTGGAGCATCTGGCGGCGAGCCCGGCGTCCGGTCTTCTCGTCGCGGGTGTCGGCAAGGAGGCGATCGCCTGGACCAGAGGGGCCGACGCGCCGTCGCATCGCTACGCTGTCGCCTCGACGATCGGCGGGCTGGCGCTGGATGCGAAGGGCAAGCGGCTGGCCGTCGCCCATTACAATGGCGCGACGCTGCTCTACGGCACCAACCCGGACAGCGGCCGCGTGGCGCTCGCCTGGACGGGGTCGCATCTCGCCTGCACGCTGCACCCAGAGGGCCGCTTTCTGCTCACTGCGCTGCAGGAAACCGGCCTGCACGGCTGGCGGCTGGCCGATCTGCGCGACATGCGGATGAGCGGCTATACCGCCAAGACCCGCAGCTTCTCCTGGGATCGCAAGGGCAAATGGCTCGCCACCAGCGGCGATGCGGCTGCGATCCTGTGGCCGTTCGACGGCAAGGACGGGCCGATGGGCAAGGCGCCGCTGCTCCGCGCCGAGCGCAAGGGCGCGCTGGTCACGCAGGTTGCATTCCATCCGAAGGACGAGGTGCTGGCGGTCGGCTATGGCGACGGCATTGTCGCCCTTGCACGGCTTGCGGATGAGAACACGCTGCTGCTCGACACCGCCGGCGCCCCGGTCGCCACGCTGGCGTGGAACGATGCGGGCACCCGGCTGGGCTGGGGATGCGAGGACGGGCGCGTCGGCATTTTGAACATGGACGCGCGCGCGTGAAAAGCCCCTGCATCAGCGTGTGCCGGTTCGACGGCCGCACCGGCTGGTGCGTCGCCTGCGCGCGGACGCTGGCGGAGTGCCGGGAATGGAAAAAGGCGCCGCGGCCCCGGCTGCTGGCGATCAACAAGACACTGCCGGCGCGGCTCGCCAAGCTCGACGCCCGCGGCATCCGCGTGTTCGAGGAAGAAGCATGATCGAGATTTCCGCGCTGTGGCTGATGTTCGTGCTGGGGTTGCGCCACGGGCTCGATCCCGATCACGTCGCGGTGATCGACAATATCGTGTTCCGCACCGTGCAGCCTCGGCCGCGTCTGGCGCTGTGGGTGGGCACCTTGTTCGCGCTGGGGCACAGCCTGTCGGTGGCGGTCGTCGCCATCGGAGTGTCGCTGGCGGCGGACGCCTTTGCGCTGCCCGCCTGGAGCGGCCCGCTGGTCGACGCGGCGGTGATCGGCCTGTTGCTGATCGTCGGGTCGCTCAACCTCCACGCGCTGCTGGTCCGGGCGGACTATACGCCGGTCGGTTGGCGAAGCGGGCTGGTGCCGCGGCGGCTGCGCAACAGCACCCATCCGCTTGCGGTGGTGGCGATCGGTGCGATCTTCGGCCTGGTGTTCGATACCGCGACGCAGGCCGCCGCCTGGGGCGCCGCCGCAACCGCCAAGGGGGGTACGACCGCCGCGCTGGCGATCATCGCCGCGTTCACCATCGGGATGATGCTGGCGGACACGCTGGACAGCCAGATCGTCGGGCGCCTGCTGCGTGCCACCGATCGGCCGACGGCGACCGTGCGCCGCTATCGCCGCGCGGTCGGCTGGCTTGTCGTGGCGCTCAGCTTCGGCACCGCCGGCTATGCACTTGCCGAACTGTCTGGTCTGGACGTCGCGCTGTCCGATGGCGCCTTCACGGCAATCGGCATCGGATCGGCGGCGGCGATCGTCCTGTTGCTCGTCGCCAGCCGCTGGCGCGCGCATGCCGGAACCAGCGTCTGATCCTACGCGCACTGCTTTTCACGATATTCCTGAGGGGGGACACCAACATGACATCGAAGCTGCGGCTTCTGCCGCGCATCTCTCTTCTTGCGTTCGCGGCGGCCTTTGCCGCGCCCGCGGCCGCACAGAGCGGCCAGTCCGCCGGGCAAGCGGCATCCGTAGACCAGGAGATCACCGTCACCGGGTGGCGCCTGCGCCAGCTCGACACGGTGACGCCGACCGGCAGCCGGCTTGATCTCTCCATCCGCGACACGCCCGCGACACTCGACCGGATCACCGCCGACGAAATGCTGACGCGCGGCTTTCGCACGGTGGAAGAGGCGACGGACAGCCTGCCTGGCATCATTTCCGGCGGATCGCCCGGCAACCCCACGCTGTTCTCGATGCGCGGCTTCACCGGCGAGCAGATCACGATTCTGCACAACGGCCTGTATCTCGGCCCCGCCAACATGATCAACCGGCCGGGCAACACCTTCAACCTCGCCAGCATCGATGTGCTGAAGGGGCCGGCGTCGGTGCTCTATGGCCAGGGCGCAGTGGGCGGCGCGGTCAACATCGTCAGCAAGCACCCCGATTTTAAGGGCAATAGCGGCCAGGCGCTCGCTTCCTATGGCGAATTCGACACGGTCAGCCTGGGCGCGGGCGGCAATCGGGTGCTGAGCGATACGCTCGCGGGCCGCGTGGATGTGAGCTATCACCGCTCGAACGGCTATGTCGACGATACCGGGCCGCACTCGTTCAACGCGACGGGTGCATTGCTCTATCGGCCCAGCAGCGACCTGTCCGTCGAACTCAGCGTCGATTATCTGCGCGATCGGCTGCCCACCTATTACGGCACGCCGCTATTGCCGGCCGCCGCGGCAACGGACCCGATTCCGGGCATTCTCACATCGGCGAACGGCGCCGTGGTCGATCGCCGCACCCGCTTCGTCAATTACAATGTCGGGGATAGCCGCGCGAACAGCTGGCAGGTCTGGCCGCGCCTGGCCGTCACCTGGTCGCCTTCGGACGCGGTGACACTGTCCAACACGGCCTATTATTTCCACGCCGACCGCGCCTGGATCAACGCGGAAAGCTATGCCTATAATGCCGCCACCGGCCGGGTAGATCGCGATCGGTTCTTCGTGTTCCACAACCAGGATCTTGTCGGCGACCAGGGCAGCGCGACGTTCCGCCACAGCCTGGCCGGGATGGCGAACCAGCTGGTGATCGGCTTCGACTATAACCATCTCGATTTCGTGCGCAGCCGGGGCTTCCCGGACGGCGACAGCGTCGATCTGCTACGGCCGGCGCGCGGCAGTTTCGGCGCGCTCGATCGGCGGGTGAGCCCGACGCGGTGGGACCAGATCGCGCTGTTCGCCGAGGATGCGCTCGATCTCACCGCCAAACTCAAGCTGGTCACCGGCCTGCGGGCCGAGCGGCTGTACCTGACGCGCGAAAACTATAATCTGGATGGCAGCTTCAACGCCGGCTCCAGCTTCCGCCGCGTGTACAAGCCGTTCAACTGGCGCGCCGGCCTCGTCTATGATGTGACGCCCGCGATCACCACCTATGCGTCGTTCAGCACCGGGCAGGATCCGGTCGGCTCCAACATCTTCCTGGTCAATGCCGGCCAGAATTTCGCGCTATCGAACTCGCGGCAAGTCGAAGCCGGGGTGAAGGCGGCGCTGCTGAACGGGCGGGCGTCGCTGACAGCGGCGGTCTATGACATCGAACGGCGCAATATCCTGACCCAGGTGGCGATCGATACGGTCAGCAATATCGGCAGCCAGCGATCGCGCGGGATCGAACTGTCGGGCGAGGCGCGGTTGACGCCGCATTGGGCCGTCACCGCCAGCGGCACCTATGTCGATGCCGCCTATGGCAGCTTCACCGATCCGAACTACGGCGTGGCGGCCTCGGGCAACCGGCCGCCGAACGTGCCGGACTGGACGGCCAATGTCTGGACCAGCGTCCAGCAGATCGCGGGCCTGCCGCTGGAGGCGGGCGGGGGCGTGAAATATGTCGGCCAGCGCTATGGCAACACCGCCAACACGCTGGTGCTGCGCCCCTATGCGACCGGCATCGTCTACGCCACCTGGGCGGTGAACCCGCGGCTGTCGCTGACCGGGCGGGTCAACAATGTGTGGAACAAGACATTCGTGCAATGGGCCGACATCTATTATCCGGCGCAGGTGATGCTGGGTGAGCCGCGGCGCGCCGAGGTGAGCCTGCTTGCCCGCTTCTAAGGCGCGCCGGGTGCTGGGCGCGCTGGTCTGGTTCCACCGCTGGCTGGGCGTGGCCACCTGCCTGATCTTCGCTGCCTGGTTTGCCAGCGGCGCGGTGATGCTGTTCCAGCCTTTCCCGTCGCTGCCCCATGCCGCGCAGATGACGTTGCAAGCCCCGGTGCGGCTTGCCGACGTGACGGTCGCGCCGGGCCGCGCCGCGGCGGCGGTGCCCGGCGCGGAGACGCTGCGGCTGGTCCAGCGGGCAGGACGTCCGGCCTATCTGGTCGGCGGGGGCGAAGCCCTAAGCACCATCGATGCGCAGACGGGCGCGCCGCTCCCGCCGCTGACGCCCGCACAGGCGCTTGCCGAAGCCCGGCGCGTGTTCGGCCCCGCCGCGACCGTCGCCGGGCCGTTCGGCTATGACCAATGGGTGGTCCACAACCGGTTCGATCCGGCGCGGCCCTTCTACCGCCTCGATGCGAACGACGCGGCGGGGACCCAACTCTATTTGTCCGCGCGTTCGGGTGAACTGCTCCAGCGCACGACCTGGAGCGCGAGGGCGTGGAACTGGCCGGGAGCGGTGCTCCACTGGGTCTATATGACGCCGCTGCGGAAGGACTGGCGCGCCTGGGATTCCAGCGTCTGGTGGCTGTCGCTGGTCTGCATGCTGGTGGCGATCGCGGGCACGGTACTGGGCGTGGTGCGGATGCTGGCGGCGCGGCGCCTACGCCCGCCGCGTATCAGTTTCTATCGGCGGCGCTGGCTGCGCTGGCACCACCTGCTTGGGCTGGGCAGCGCGGTGTTCGTGCTAGGCTGGATCTTCAGCGGGTGGCTGTCGATGGACCATGGCCGTCTGTTTTCGCGCGGCACGGCGACGGACGTGCAGGCGCGGCGTTATGCGGGTTGTTCGCTGGCGGATGCCCTGCAGCGTGTGAATCCCACGATATTGGCCGGGGCAAATCTCCGGGAGATCGGGTTCACGCCGCTTGCCTGCACGCCAGTGCTGACCCGCTATTCTGGGGATGGCCGCGCCGATCGCGTCGACGGCGCAGGGCACATCATCGACGAGGCAGCAATGCGCGGGCTGGTACAGCGCGCGGCGCTCGCCGGCTGGCCGGGCGCAGCGCATGTGCGCATCGATCCGATCGATCCCAGCGCAACCGATGCGCTGGCCGAAGGCTGGCCCGCTTCGGCATGGCGGGTTCGGCTGGATGCGCGGGGCCGGCCCGATCTGGTTGTGGACGGCGATACCGGCCGGCTGCTGACGGTGATGGATAGCAGCCGGGCCGCCTATGCCTGGGTCTATTACGCGCTGCACACCGGCAATGTGCCCGGCCTGACGACGCGCCCGGTGCTGCGCCGTACACTCTTGCTGCTGCCCCTGACGGCGGGCTTCCTGTTCAGCATCACCGGCGTGGTGCTCGGCTGGCAGCGACTGCGCCGCGCGGGCGGGGTTACCGCGTTTCGACCGTGAGGTGCGCGAGTTCGTGAACGGCGTTGAGACGCTCTCGAATCAATTCACCATCGCGAACCCCGGTGACGCTCACGATCGCGGCGCGCGCCTCCGGCCCCACCCGCCAGACGTGGAGATCGGTGATCCGTGCATCGCCGGCAGTTTCCACCAACGCGCGCACTTCCTGCGCAACAGAATCGTCTGTGGCGTCCAGCAGGACCGCAGCCGTATCGCGCATCAGGCTCCACGACCACCGCGCGATCACCACCGCACCGACGATCCCCATCGCCGCATCCATCCACAACCAGCCAAGATACCGCCCCGCCAGCAGGGCCGCGATCGCAAGGACGGAGGTCAGCGCGTCAGCCATGACATGCACATAGGCCGAACGCAGATTATTGTCGTGGTGGTGCCCGTGCGCCCCATGGCCATGGTGCGCCCCGTGATCATGGTGGTGATGGTGATGCCCTCCGCTCAGCAGAATCGCGCTGACGAGGTTCACCACGAGGCCGAGCGCTGCAATCCAGGTGGCGGCGCCGAAATCGACGTCGGTGGGTTCGAACAATCGCCAGACCGATTCGGCGCCGATCGCGGCCGCGACCAAGCCCAGAACCAGCGCCGAGGCGAAACCGGCGAGGTCGCCAACCTTGCCCGTCCCGAAGCTGAATCGCCGGCTGGCGGCATGTTGCCTTGCATAGGCATAGGCCGCCGCCGCGATCGCCAGCGCGCCGGCATGAGTCGCCATATGAAACCCGTCGGCGAGCAGCGCCATCGAGCCGGTAATATAGCCTGCCGCGATCTCGCCCACCATCATCACGGCGGTGAGGCCGACCACCCACAGCGTGCGGCGCGCATTCGCCTCATGCGCCGCACCGAGGAAATTGTGCGCGTGGGTCAGCGCCATAGCATTCGTAGCCTCGGGCATCGAAAGATCCTATTTGGAATAGCGGCGGATCACCGCCAGCAGTTCGTCAGCACCCTGCGCGCGCGCTTCATCGGTCAGTCCGGCTGCTGCGACATGCGCTTCAAGATGGCCTGCGATGATCTCGTCGACCAGTCCGTTCACCGCGCCTCGCACCGCAGCGACAAGGTGCAGCACCTTCGTGCACGAAGCGTCTGCGGCGAGTTCCCGCTCCACCGCCGCAACCTGGCCGGCGATGCGGCGCACGCGCGCAATCAGCTCGGGTTTACTATCGCTCACATGACTCATAGGGATACCCCCTACCCCTATGTGCTTATGCGTGGCAAGTGTGGTACGAACCTATGCCCTGCGGCACCAACCGGCAGACGGTCCGGCAGATCTTCCTATGCTAACCCTCGAGACAAACGGAGCTGTCCCCTGAAACGCTTGGCCTTCCCTATCGCCGGGGCCGTCGCCCTGCTTGCCCCCGGCGCCGCGCCGGCCGGTGCCCAAACGCGCTACGACCCGGCTGTCACCTTTGCGCCGCTCACTCTTCCCACCGCTGCCAACACGATCCGCAGCGCGAACGGCATGCCGGGGCCTGGCTATTGGCAGAACCGGGCGGACTATCAGATCCGGGCGACGCTCGATCCCGGCGCAAAGCGGATCAGCGGCACCGCGACGATCGCCTATACCAACAACAGCCCCGACCGGCTCGACACTCTCTGGCTCCAGCTCGACCAGAATCTCTACCGGCCCGGATCGCGCGGCGGCATGGCGAGCGGGCATGCGCCCGGCGGTACCACCGACGGCATGGTGATCGAGGCGGTCGAGCTGCTGTCTGGCGGCAAGACGATCGCGGTGACGCCGGTGATTTCGGACACGCGCATGCAGGTGCCCTTGCCGGCGGCATTGCCATCGCACGGCAAGCTTTCCCTGCGCATCCGCTATCACTTCACCATTCCCGGCGAATGGGGCGGACGCATGGCCTGGGGCAAGGCCCGCGACGGCGAGGTGTACAACATCGCGCAATGGTATCCGCGCATGGCGGTGTATGACGATCTGCGCGGCTGGGATCCGCTCCCCTATCTCGCCCAGGAATTCTATCTCGACTATGGTGACTTCGACTATTGGGTGACGCTGCCCGCCGGCATGATCGTTGCCGGATCGGGATCAGCTTCAAAAAAAGCGTCTACGCCTCCGAACAGCTCCGGCCTGACGTGGTGGCGCGGCGCGAGGCATGGCGGGCAATGCAGCCGATGCTCAGCGCCAAGCGCCTGATCTTCTTCGACGATCCTGGTGTCGCCACCGACAGGGCCCGGCGCTACGGACGCGGACAATGCGGAAAGCGAGTCCGCGACTATGCCCGCGCCGGGCGCGGGAAATCCCCGCTGTACAAGGTCGAACCCTTCGCTGGCGCCGCCTTCATTTCTCCCAGTCCCAATCTATCGAGGACTTGGAGGCGGCTGGCTGGGGCTCGTTCGATGCCTTGCCGATTGCGGTTGCAGGTTCGGCCGGCGGATAGGCTGCGCCCATGAACTGGAGATAGGTCTGCTTGGACCTGGGGTCATATTCATATCGGGCGAGCGCCGGACGGTATCGCGCCATGTCTTCCTTGTTGAGATGTATCGGCGGCGTGGAGCCGGGCGGGATCAGGGTTTTCCATGCCGGATACGCCGCCAGTTGCTTCTGGAAATCGGCCTTGATCGCCGCAAGCGCCGCGGGCTCGGTGATCAGATCGACAACGCTGGCGATCAGGGCCTTCGAGCCGACCGCGATGCCCTTGTGCGCAATCGGCGTGGCCGGGCCGAGAGCCGCCGACCAGTGATGCCCTGCAAGCGCGCCGTCGGGCTTGGCCGGGATGTACATGCGAACATAGGGCACGTTCCACGAGATGTCCCCGGCGTCGGAGGTCGAGGACCCCTGGCGATCGGAGCTTAGCGGATCGACCTTGGTCGGCAGGCCCTCGACCGGAGCGCCCATCGATTTCTGGACGGCGCGGGCAAAGGCGATATCGTCCTTCGACCAATTCGGCATGCCGATCCGGGTGATGTTTTTCACGACCAGTTCCGCGAGCAGACGATTGCCATTTACGGGCCAGGAACCCGAAAGGACGCGCTCGCTGACTCGCGTCTTGGTTGAAAGCGCCGCGCCCTGGGCGATGTCGCGGACCCAATCGAGCACGTCGCTCACGATCTCAGGACTCTTCGCGCGGATATAATACCAGACGGTCGCCTCATAGGGCACCACGTTGGGCTGCTTGCCGCCGTCCGGGATGACATAATGGACGCGCGCGTCGGCGGGGTCATAGCCATGTTCGCGCATCAGGTTGACGCCGGTATCCATGAGCTCGACAGCATCCAGCGCGCTGCGACCCTGCCACGGTCGCGCCCCGTGCGCCTGTTTACCGCGGAAGCTCCACTGCACGGTCACGTTCGCGAAATTGTTGAGGCCATAGCTGGCGCCGAATGCAGTGCCGATATGGACGTCCATCATCGCGTCCACGCCCTTGAACAGCCCGGCATTGGTCATATAGCCGCGGCTGGCGAGCAATTCCTCTGCCGGTCCGCCATAGACGACCAGCGTTCCGGGGAAATTATACTTGTCCTTGAGCGCCTTGAACGCGAGCGCAGCGCCGATCAGCGTCGGCTGGTGGGTATTATGACCCTCGCCATGCCCGGGCGCGCCGGGGACGACGGGGTCGTGCGCCAGCGCGGCAGGCTTTTGCGAAGCGCCAGGAACGCCATCGAAGTCGGACATCAGCCCGATCACCGGACCTCCCGAGCCATAGGTCGCCCGATAGGCGGTGGGCATCCCCGCCACCCCCTTCTCGACCTTGAAACCCGCCTTGGCCAGCGCTTCGGTCACCAGCGCGATCGTCTTGAATTCCTGAAAGCCGATCTCGGAATAGGAGAAGATCGCATCGCTATACCGGCCCATCAGGTCGGCATTGGCATCGACGACAGCAAAAGCCTCCTGCTTGAGCTGCTCGGCGCTGGGCTTTTCCTGCGCGGCCGCAGGCGAGGCGGCCAGCGCGATGGCGAGGATAACGCTAGAAGTCCGGTACATGGTCACTCTCCCCCCGCATTGGGATCGTTCGATGCCAAGCCGATCGCCGTTGCAGGCTCGGCTGGTGGGTAGGAAACCTTCATGAACTCGAGATAGGTCTGGCGGGATTTGGGATCATATTCGAACGGCTTGAGTGCCGCGCGGTAGCGACCCATCTCCTCCACGTTGAGGAAGGTCGGCGGATCGGCGTCCGGCGGGATCATGCTTTTCCACTTGGGATATTGGGCAAGCTGCGCCGCAAATCCGGCCTTCACGCGGGCCAGCGCTTCGGGACTGGTCATCAGATCGATCGCCGAGCCGACCAGCACTTTCGCGCCCGCCGTAATTCCCTTGTGCGCGAGCGGGGTGGCGGGCGCGATACCGGCGGACCAATGATGGCCGGCCAGTTCGCCGTCGGGCTTGGCGGGAATACGGAGCCGCACGAACGGCGTCTGCCAGCTCACGTCCCCGGCATCGGTGGAGCCCGACGCCTGGCTCGCCTTGCGCAGCCTGCCCACCTGTGTCGGCATGCCGACGACCGGCGCGCCCATCGATTTCTGATAGGCCCGTGCGAACGCCTGATCGTCGGCGCTCCACTGGGGCATGCCGGCGATTTCGATGTTTGACTGCACGACTTCCGCGAGTTCCTTGTTGCCGTTGAACGGCCAGGATGCGGAGAGGATACGTTCGGTGACGCTGGTGGAGGTGGAAAGCGCAGCGCCCTTGGCGGCCTCGCGTACCCGCTTGAACAGGTCCCACACACCCTTCGCGCTGGTATCGCGGAAATAATACCAAGTGGTCGCTTCGCCCGGCACGACGTTGGGCTGCTGTCCGCCGTCGGGGATGACGTAATGCATCCGCGCCGATGGCGGGATATGTTCGCGCATGAAATCGGTCGAGACGTTCATGATCTCTACCGCATCGAGCGCACTGCGGCCTTCCCAAGCCCGCGCGCCATGCGCCTGGAGCCCGGTAAAGGTCCATTGCGCCGACAATATCCCCAGGTTCTGGAGGCCCCAGCTCGTGGCCAGATCGGTGCCGATATGGACGTCGATGACCGCGTCCACGCCCTTATAGAGGCCGGCATTGACCATATAGCCGCGGCTGGCGAGGAGTTCCTCGGCAGGGCCGCCATAGATCACGATCGTGCCGGGCAGCTTATACTTGTCCTTGAGCGCCTTGATCGCGAATGCGGCGGCGAGCAATGTGGGCTGTCCGGTATTATGGCCTTCGCCATGCCCGGGTGCGCCCGGCACAAGCGGTTGATGGGCCAGCACGGTCGGCTTTTGCGAAGTGCCGGGCACGCCGTCGAAATCGGCCATAAGGCCGATCACGGGTCCATCCGAGCCATAGGTCGCGACGAACGCGGTGGGCATTCGCGCGACGCCCTTGTCGACCTTGAAACCGGCCTCCGCCAGGGTAGCGGTGAGCAACGCCACGGTCTTATATTCCTGAAAGCCGATTTCGGCGTAGGAATAGATCGCGTCGTTGATCCGCCCGATCCGATCGGCGCCGGCATCGACGATCGCAAAGCCCTCGCGCTTCAGCGCATCCGCCGAGGGCGACGCAGTCTGCGCGATCGCTGCAACCGGCAGTGCCGCCAGCATCGTCCCGGCGATCACCCTGGCCAGGCCGGCGGACAGTTTCTCGATCCAGATCATTCGCGTTTTCCTTGGGGCTCGGTTGGCTGCAACCGTCGTAGGAAGGACACTCGGGCCGTACCCCGCCGCCCTGTCGAAACGGCGGGGTTCGGCTCAGAACTTTATGCGGAAGGTCGCGCGATAGGTGCGGCCGTACATGTCGTAGAGGGTCTGGTTGGTCGCGGGAAAAGACGGGGCACTGTTCCCGGTAGGGCCGCGTGCGACGAGTACCGGATCCGAGTTGAAGATGTTCGACACCGAAATCTGGAACTCTCCCAGCGCGCCAAGTGCATCGAATGCAGTGGTGACCGAGGCGTCGAGCCAGAATTGGCCATCGACATGATTGTTGTTGATCGTCCGATGCTCGACCGTCGAGACCGGGCAGTTCGACGTGCATTCGATATAGGAGTTGTTGATCACACCGGCGCTGACGCCGCGACCGATCAGGCTGAACTTGAAGGGATCAATCTCGTACAGGGCATTCAGGCGGTAGATCCAGTGGGGAGGACCGCCGCCATTGGTCGCATCATTGGTTCCGGCGGTATCCTGCGCCGCCTCCAGCCCGTTATCGACCAGATTTTCGATATAATGCGTGGCCAGCGCGCGCAGCGACAGGTTTCCGCTGCCCAACGACATCCGATAGCTCGCCTCGAAATCGAGACCGCGCGAAAGCTGTTTGGAGAAATTGAACGGTGCGAGCTTAATCTGCAGCAGACCGCTCGATAGCGTCGTGATGTTCGCGCATTGCGCCGCGACATTCTGAAGGTAGCAGAGATCGGCGACCGTTTGCGGCTGGAGCGAACCGATCGCCTCGCTGATCTCGACCCTGTAATAGTCCGCCGAGAAGGCGAAGCCGGGCAGGAAGGTCGGTGTGAACACCAGGCCTGCGCTCCAGCTGTCGGCGACTTCGGGCTTCAGGTCCCGATTGCCGGTGGCCAATTGTTGATAGGCGGCGGAGGCGCCGTTGATGATGACCGTGTTGCTGCGCCCCGTGCCGGCGGCGAACAGTTCGTCGAGATTGGGCGCACGGATGTCGTGCGAGATCGTGCCGCGGAACTTGATGTCGGACAGTGGCGCATAGGTCGCGCCGACTTTCCACGTCTGCACATCGCCAGAGGTCGAATAGCTGGTGTACCGACCCGCCGCATTGAGATCCAGGCCCGAGAATATCGGGACCGCGACTTCGAGAAAGGCTTCCTTGACGTTGTAGCCGCCGACGTTCGGCAGATAATTGCCGTACTGCCAGCCGGTCTTGTACCGCTCCTCGACGAACCCGTCGACCTTCTCCTCGCGATATTCACCGCCAAAGGCGACCGAGACCGGGCCGGCGGGCAGCGCGAACGGGTTCCCGCTGAAGGTCAGCGCCCCCACCTTCTGGGTGATGGTCTGCAGGCGATAGGGCGTGCCGAGAACATAATCGAGCGCAGCCTGGGTAACGCCCCCGGTGCCGATGCGGTTGAGCGGCACGCATGCCGCATCGTTGTTCGACAGGTTGCTGTCGGCATTGATCCGGCAGGTGACGGTCCCCGCCGCCACCCCTTCGGCATTGCCGGCGGGCGCGTAGATCGAGTCGGTCGCATTGGCGATCCGGGTGTTGTTCCAGGTGTTGATCAGGTTTTCGTTGAGCTTGGACTTGCCCGACTGGTAATAGGCGTCCCATTTCCAATTGCTGCCCAGCGCATCGAAATTACCGTTCGCGCCGACCACATAGCGCGTGACTTCGCGAATGTTGGTCGCCGTACCCGGAGGGATGCCTTCGTTAGACGTCCCGACGGTGATGGTTTGAAGATTGTTCGCGACCATCGCGGCCCGCACCGATGCCGGCAGAAACGCATTGTCGCGCCGGATGGAGAGATTGCCCGCGTTGATCGACGAGATGTACACCGAATAGCCCTCGTCCCGATTGAACGAGCCCTGGGCGAAGACTTCGATGTCCGGCGTGAGCTCGAAGCTGACGCGACCGAAGGTCCCGATGCGCTCCTGACCCGGCTGAAACGAGTTCACGCCGACCCAGTTTTCCGAAGTCGCCTGCCAGTCGCCGCCGATCATCCACGCGCCGCTGACCTTTCCGAAATTGAGCGTGGACGTCGTCGCGCGTCCGGTCGCGGGATCGATCTGCCCGAAAACCGTTCCGCGCAGGGGACCGGAGGTGATGAGGCCCCCCGGCGTGGCGTTGCTTGGACCGATATTATAGCCGACATAGCGCTCGGGCTTTCCGTTGCCCGCCACATAATCCGGATTGGTGATGTGGAAGTAACCCTGCTGGTTCCAGTCCCGATCGATATAGTGGATCCCGGGAAGCTCGAAATACTCGGCGCTTGCGATGATCTTCAGCCGGTCATCCATCAGCGAAAGGCCGCCGGTGGCGCTCAATTTGTAGAATTCGCCGTCGCCATAGTCGGTGATGCCGGTCTCGGCCGACATCTTGAGACCCTTGAACGACTTGTCGAGGATGAAGTTGACGACCCCGCCGATCGCGTCGGAGCCATAGGCCGCGGACGCACCGCCGGTGACGATCTCGACGCGTTCGACCAGTTGCTGGGGGAAGGTGTTGACGTCGACCAGGCCCGTCGCGGTCGAGGCCACCGACCGTTGCCCGTCGAGCAGCACCAGCGTGCGGCCTGCTCCCAGGCCGCGCAGGTTGATGGCGTTGATGCCGGCGGCGCCGCCGCTCAGCGAACCGGTGCTGCTCGCAGGCGTCGTGCTGCCCGCGATCGACGGCAGCTGGTTGACGAAATCGGCGAGGTTGGCGGGCGCCTGCGCCTGGATATCCGCGCTGGTGAGCACGCTCACCGGCGTAGGTGCGCTATAGCCATCGCGCACGATGCGCGAGCCGGTTACGGTGATCTCGCCTTCAGGTGCGACCCCGGGGCTTTCGGATTGTGCGTTTTCTTCCGCGCTTTCTGTCGAGGCAGCATCTTGCGCATGCGCCTGCGCACTGATGCAAAGAGCGATAAGACTGACGGTCGCGATTCCAAATCGTCTGGTGCCGCGCGCCCGAGAGAGCGCGCTGCTACCCGGATTGTTATAGTGCCCAATCATTATTGCCACCCCCTTTTTATGTAATTCGGGCAGCCTCTCCCCAATAGATCGCTTCGGAATTCGCCCGTTGGCGCTCTTCCGGATCTATCCCTTGTTATTATCTACGATAATCAGCGGGCGAATATTTCCTTGCCGCCGATGATGGTGCGTTCGATCTTGATGTCTTGGATCCGCACCGGATCGATCGTCATCGGATCGGTGTCCAGAACCACCAGGTCCGCGAGCTTTCCGGGCTCGATCGAACCGCGGACCGCTTCCTCGAAGTTGAAATATGCAGGCTCGAGCGTATGCATTTCGATTGCCTCGGGGACGGTCACCGCCTCCTCCGCGCCATGCACGACGTCGTTCCACCCGCGCCGGGTTACCGCCGCATAGATGCCCGCGATCGGACCATAAGGCCCGGCGTCGGAGCCATAGGATACGCGGACTCCGTGGTTCAGCAGCGAACGCGAGGGGTCCTGATGCGCTTCGTCATAGGGCGAGAGCGCCTCGTCCGCATAAGACCCCAGCGCGAGCAGGAAGCCGGGCTGGCTGGCCACGTTGATGTGCAGCTTGCCCATTTTCTTCATCGTGGATTCCGGCGGCATCACCGCGACATGATGAAGATAGTCGCGCGTATCGTCCTTGCCGGGCACTTCCTTGTAAATCCGCTCGAGCTGATCGACGACCATCACCACGGCGCCGTCACCCATCACGTGAATGCCGAGCTGCCATCCCCGCTCATGGGCGCGTTTGGCGACGCGGTAGAAGACCGAGTCCGGAATGCGCTGCTCGCCGTGAAAGCCGGGCCTGTTTTCATAGGGCTTGGTCGTCCACATGATCGGCGCACTCAGCCCGCCGTCGATGCTCATCTTGATCGCGCCGGCCTTGAGCTTGGGATGCGTGAAGATCGTCTTGGGATCGGGCAGCGCATCGACCTCGGCGATCGACTCCTTGACGCCGATCTCCGGGTCGGCGTGATGATCATATCCGGGCCAGAGGCGGACCTGGACAACCGCGCGCGGCAGTTCGTCTCCCCAGCGATCATACATCTCCTGGACGAGCTTGAGGTCGGCGGGCCGAACGCCGGCAATGTTGACGCTGGTCACGCCGAGGTCGACGAGCTGCGTGAACAATTTGTGCCATTCGGCGAGACTGGCTTCCTTACCGCCGCCGCCTTCGCGGGTTTCGGGGGGCATCACTTCCCAGATCAGCCGCCGCGCGGATTCGAGGATCTTGCCATTGGGCTCACCATCGGGACCGTGAACGATCTCGCCGCCCTCGGCAGTCGTTTCCCGCGTGATCCTGGCCGCCTTCAGCGCGGCGCTGTTGACCAGCAAGGTGTGCGGCCCGCGGGCGATCGCAACGGGATTGTCCGGCGCGACCTTGTCGAAATCGATGCGCCCGGGAAGCGTGCCGTTCGGCCATTGCTCGCGGGACAGCTCACCCACGATCCAGCTCCCTTTGGGAAGCGTTGCCACCTGGCCCTTGATCGCTTCGAGAACCTTGGGGATCGTGTCGGCGCCCCGGATCCATGCGGGCAGCTCGCCGATCATGCCGCCATATTTCCAGGGCTGGAGCGGCCCGCCGAGATGCACGTGATTGTCGGCGAACCCGGGCAGCAACGGCTTGCCCGCGAGATCGACGACCTTCGTCTGCGGACCCGCCAGGCGGCGAATCTCGGCAGTGCTCCCCACTGCGACGATCTTGTCGCCGCGGATCGCGACGGCCTGCGCCAGTTCGAACTTCGCGTTGACGGTATAGACCCTGGCGTTCTCGTAAATCAGATCGGGTGCGCTGACCGTGGCGGCCGACGCGGTCTGGGCATGGGCCTGCCGACCGACCGGCGTCAGCACGGTGAAGGCAAGCATGGCGATGGCGGCAGCTCTGCTCATGTTCGGATTCCCGTTTGTGCGACGCGGCATTCTTGTTGCCCCCTTTGAGGCCTTTCGCTGTGTTTCACCGTTGGCGCAGCCTGTCGCAAGGTGCGAAAGGTCGCAGGGCGGTGCGCGCTATGCACCAGTTGCCCAGGCATGGTGCGGCGCACAGTATTTGCGCCCCATGATGCGGCTAATCGGTCGGAAGCGCGGGAAGAGATCGGCACGGCGCGTGCGCTGCGGCGAGCGAAGACGCTCTCGGCGAACTCAGCGGCGCGCGTTGCGGCGGTGCGCGAGAAAGGCGAGGGCCGTGATGACGACCGGGACAAGGCTCGCGAAGAATTCGCGGGAGAGCTTGGGGGTAAGCGCCATCGCCGCCAGGACGGTGACGATCGCCGCTATCGCGAAGATCGTACCCCAGGGATGAAACCACATCCGGACGGCGAGGCGCTCGGGCGCTTCCTTCTCGATCCGGGTGCGCAGGCGGATCTGGGCGACTGCGATCATCAGATAGATCGCAAGCATCAGCGCGCCCGATGCGTTGACGAGGAACGCGAACACCGTCTGCGGCGACAGGATCGAAGCGGCGAGCGCGGCATAGGCAAACAGGCTGCCGATCAGGATGGCCCGCGCCGGCACCCTCCGTCGGTCGAGCGCGACCAGCGCTTGCGGGGCATCGCCGTGCGCGGCGAGCGAAAACAGCACCCGCGACGTCACATAGAGCCCCGAGTTGAGGCACGAGAGCACCGCCACCAGCACGATGATATTCATTGCGAGCGCGGCGCCGGGTATCTCCATCGCGGCCAGCGCCGCGGCAAAGGGGGATTCGCCGGGTACGATGGTCGTCCAGGGTATCGCCGCGACGATGAGCGTCACCGAGAGGATGTAGAAGATCAGGATTCGGCCGGCGACGGTTGCCGTCATTCTCCCGAGCGTGCCACTGGATTCGGGGGATTCAGCCGCTGCGATCGTCGCGATCTCGGCGCCGACGAGCGAGAAGATGACGCTGGTCACCCCGCCGAGCACTGGCAATGCGCCATTGGGCATGAAGCCGCCATGCGCGACAAGGTTGGACCAGGTCGGCCCGGCGGGCGCGGTGATCCCGAACACGAAGCCCGCGGCGACCAGGATGAACACCAGGATCGCCGCAACCTTGATCGAAGAGAACCAGAACTCGAATTCGCCATAGGAGCGGGTCGAGAGCAGGTTGACCGCGCTGAGCACCGCCATCAGCGCCACGCCGATCACCCAGCTATCCACCATCGGGAGCCACTGATGGACGATGTTGGCGCCCGCGATCGCCTCGATCGCCACCACCACCACCCAGAAATACCAATAGAGCCATCCGCTCATGAACCCGGCCCAATGACCAAGGCCCAGCCGCACGAAATCGGGAAAGGATTGCACGCCGGGAATGGCCACGGCCATCTCGCTCAGCATCCGCATCACCAGCAGGACGATGAGCCCGGCGCCGGCATAGCTCAGCACCACGGCGGGGCCGATCGCCGCGATCGAGGCGCTGCTGCCGACGAAGAGTCCCGCGCCGATGATGCCGCCGATCGCGATCATCTCCACGTGCCGCCGGCGCAGGCTCTTGTCGAGCGTGGCGGACCGCGGCGCGCCGGCCACCGCCGTCTCGATCGCCTCGTGGGTCACGGTCATTCGATCGTCTCCAGCACCGCCGCGATGCGCTCGACGATCTCGTCGATCTGCGCGCGCTCGACGATCAGCGGCGGTGAAAGCGCAATGATGTCGCCGGTGACGCGGATCAGCAGCCCCTCGTCGAAGCAACGGCGGAAGGCCCGGGTCGCACGCTCGCCGGGAGCGCCTTCGCGCGGCGCAAGCTCGATGCCCGCGACCAGCCCGAGATTGCGCACGTCGATGACGTGGCGCGTTCCTGCCAGCCGATGCACGGCGTCTTCCCAATAGGAAGCGAGGCCCTCCGCGCGCTCGAACAGCGCCTCGCTCTCGCATATCTTCAGCGTGGCGATCCCCGCGGCGGCGGCCAGGGGATGGCCCGAATAGGTGTAGCCGTGGAGGAATTCGATGCCGGCCGGGGCACCCTCGACGATCGCGTCATGCACCGCCCGGCTGGCGACCACCGCGCCCATCGGCACCGCGCCGTTGGTAAGCCCCTTGGCCAGCGTCAATATATCGGGCGTGACGCCGAAGAACTCGGCCGCCGTCGCCTTGCCCAGACGCCCGAAACCGGTGATCACTTCGTCGAAGATCAACAGGATTCCGTGTTGCGCGGTGATCTGTCGCAGGCGTTCGAGATAACCCCGCGGCGGCACCAGAACGCCCGTCGATCCCGCCACCGGCTCGACGATCACTGCCGCGATGCTCTCGGCGCCGTGCAGCGCGATCAGTTCGTTCAACTCGCCGGCAAGGTCGCCGTTGCTGGCCTGTCTGCCGCGCGTGAACGGGGCGGCGTGGCCATGGGTGTGGGCAAGGTGATCGACCCCCCATATCTGTGCCCCGAAGGCGCGCCGGTTCCCGCCGATCCCCCCCACCGACGTTCCGCCCATGTTGGTGCCGTGATAGCCGCGTTGCCGGCCGATCATCCGAACGCGCCCCGACTGGCCGCGCGCGTGGTGATAGGCGAGCGCCATCTTCAGCGCGGTATCGGCCGACTCGGACCCCGAATTGGTGAAGAATACGCGATCCAGACCGCGGGGCATGAGCGCCGCCAGTCGCGTCGCCAGTTCGAACGCTGCCGGATGGCCGAGTTGGAACGTCGGCGCGAAATCGAGCTTGGCCGCCTGCGCCTGAATCGCGCGGACGATCGGCTCGCGGCCATGCCCGGCATTGACGCACCACAGGCCCGCCGTTGCATCCAATACCCTCCGACCGTCGGGCGTGGTGTAATGCATACCGCTTGCCGCCGAGAAGAGGCGCGGATTGGCCTTGAAATAGCGGTTGTCGGTAAAGGGCATCCAGAAAGCGGAAAGATCGGGCACCGCCGCCAAAGTGGCATCGTCGCTACTCATCCCGCCGGCCATTGATGCGGGTTCCTGCCAGACCATCGTTGCCACCGCCGCAAGTGCCGCCTCCGTCTCGTTGAATTTCCTCGAGACCATCCGAGCGGGCGCGGTATGCGACAAGTTGCAATTGCCGTCGGCCCGGTGCGCGGGGCGCACCGCGTGGAGGATCAGCGGGCGCCGGTTGCGCCGGCGCTGAACCGCGCGACTTCGCTCTGCAGGAAGCGACGGAATTGCAACACGCCGTCAGCCGACCAGCGATCCTCGCGCGTGACGAAGGCATAGGCGCCGATCACCACCGGGCGCGTGTCGCGGACCTGAAGCTCGACAAGCCCGCCGCTGCGAAGGTCGGCATCGACCAGATAGGTGCTGGCAAGCGCCAGTCCGCGGCTGTTGCGCGCAGCGGCGATCGCAAGATGGGCGTGCCACAACAACGGACCGGAGAGCTTCTCCGGAAGCGGGCCGGCGTTATTCAGGCTGAGCCAGGCGCGCCATTGATGATCATGCTCCTCGTGCAGCAGCGGCGCGTCGACCAGTTCGTCGACGGTGATTCCCTTCAATTGCTCTGCGACGGCAGGGCTGGCGACGATCATGATAGGCGGACGGGCCAACTCGACATATTGGATCCCGCGCCCACCCGGGTCCGGCGGCCAATCGTCCAGATAGAAGCGGATATCGACATCCGCCTCGTGCGTCAGCAGATTGGCGCGGACATCGGTCGGCCGCAGTTCGACCGGATAGTCTGGCCGCGCGCGTTCGAACGCCGCGAGCCGATCGGCAACCCATTGTGCGGCGAAGCCCGGCACGCACCAGACGAGAATTTTCTTCTGGTCGTCCGGGTTCCGGATTTCGGCAGTGGCGAGGATCATCTCGGCCAGAGCCGCCGATATGCGCCCGTGATAGCGGGCTCCCACCTCGGTCAGGTTCACTTGCCCGCCGACCCGGTGGAACAATGCGGCGCCGACCCAGTCCTCGAGCTGGCGCAGATGACGGCTGACGACCGAATGATCGAGGTTCAGGCTGGTCGCGGCGCGACGGATGCCGCCGAGTCGGCCCACAGCCTCGAAAGCGCGAAGCGCGGCGAGCGGCGGAATGCCCTTGGCAGCGGCGGCATCGGCGTTGCGATCGGGAGGGGTTTGCGAATTCATGAACCAATGCCCGAAGCATTCCCGATGTCATACCGCAGCGCAAGATTTATGTGCGTATCTCCCGAAGTATATGGAGGAAATGCTGTCCCAGCGC
This sequence comes from Sphingomonas hengshuiensis, assembly GCF_000935025.1. NCBI lineage: Bacteria > Pseudomonadati > Pseudomonadota > Alphaproteobacteria > Sphingomonadales > Sphingomonadaceae > Sphingomonas > Sphingomonas hengshuiensis. The sequence goes on along the minus strand of NZ_CP010836.1, from coordinate 162,912 downwards.
ATCATTGTGCGCGTGCGTAAAGCACCTTCCCCGCGACGATCGTCATGTCGATCGGAATCTCCTTGATCCGCTCCGGATCGACGCTGAGAATGTCCTGACCCAGCACGACCAGGTCGCCGACCTTGCCCGGTTCGATCGAGCCGCGCTCCTTCTCGAGGAAGTTGAGATACGCGGGCGCGAGCGTGTACATCCGGATGGCGTCCTTGAGGGGCACTTTCTCGCCGGGACCATAGACCTTGCCGTCGATGCCCTTGCGCGTAACGGCAGCGTAGATGCCGACGCGGGGATCGGTGGGCATGCCGTCCGAGCCGTAGGAAACCTCAATATTGTGGCGGATCAGCGACATCTGGGGGTTGTTGGTCGCCAGACGCTCGGCGCTCAATGCGGGCGCCGCGTTATGGGGGCCGAGCGAGTAGGTGAAATTGGGCTGGCTGGCGGTGAGGATGTGGTATTTCTCCATCTTCGCCAATGTCTCCTCGGGCGGCAGCACCGAGAGATGGTGGACGAAGTGGCGATGGTCGGCGCGCGGCGCTTCGTCGAGCACCCTGGCATAGACATCGACGACCATCTTGACCGCAGCGTCGCCGATCGCATGGATGCCGAGCTGCCAGCCGAGCGCGTCGGCACGCTTCGCGACCTTGTACAGCGTGTCCTGATCGATGCGGACCACGCCGTGATAATCGTCATGGTTCGGATAGGGCTCGATCGTGTAGAAGGCAGCGGCGCTGAAGCCGCCGTCGATGCTCATCTTCACGGCTCCCAGACGAAGCCGGTCGCCACCGAACCCGGTGATGAACGACAGATTCTCGAGCTCGGCGATCGACGCGGCCACGCCTTTGGCAGGATCGTCATAGCTGTCATGGCCCGGCGAGAGACGGAGCTGGACCGTCGAGCGCGGCAGCGCCTCGCCCCATCTGGCATAGGTCTGCTGAATCCAGCGCAGCGTGTTCGGCCGCATGCCCGCGACGTTGATACTGGTGATGCCGAGCGGCAGCAGCGCCTCGAGCTGCGCCTTCAGGCCCTTCTCCGCGACCTCGTCGGGGTTGGGTGGCGCGGGCGGCATCGCGCTGGTGATCATGCGCTTTCCGGCGCCTTCGCGGAACCAGCCGATCGCCTGCCCCTTGGCATTGCGATCGATGTCGCCGCCCACGGGTGCCGGCGTGGCATCGGTGACGCCCGAGAGCTTCATCGTCAGCGAATTGCCCAGGGTGATATGGCCGCGTTCGAGCACCACCGGATGATCGGGCGTCACGCGGTCCATTTCCCACCGCGTGGGCAGTTTTTCCTGCGGCATATTCTCGTTGGTGAGGGTGCCCAGGATCCAGCTCCCCTTGGGCAGCGCAGCCGCGCGCGCCGAAAGTGCCGCGAGCAGATCAGCCTTTGAGTTGATCGCACTCCAATCCTGCTGACGCGGATCGGCACCGCTGCCGCCCAGATGGATATGGTTGTCGTAAAATCCCGGCAGGACCGTTCGCCCCTTGAGATCGACGATGCGCGTCGTGGCGCCGGCAAGCTTGTGTACCTGCTCGGTGGTGCCGGCGGCGATGATCCGCCCGCCCAGGATCGCCACCGCTTCCACGGTTTCCGGACCCGGCGCATTGGTGACGATCTTGCCGCGCTCGAAAATCACGTCGGCAGTGACCGGGGTCTGCGCCCATGCCGAGCTGGCAAGCTGTGTGCAAAGCGCACCGACAATCCATGCTTTTCTGGCGACATAACCCATTATTGGTTCCCCGAATGCCCGGTCCGATGCCGGCCCCCGCCCGGCAAATTCCCAACCTCCGGTGCGATCCACAAGGTGCGAAGCGGTTCGCAATGGTGCATTCCGCGCCCAGCACCTTACGGCTTGGGGTCGGTTTCCAGGTTGGGATATTTGATGCCGAGTTGGTCCAGATAGGTCGGATAGCGGGCGGGATCGTAGTAGAATTTCTCCAGCTGCGGCCGTAGCTGCTCCATCAGTTCGCGATTGAGGTGCAGCGCGGGGTTGTCTTGGGGGGTTAGTACGGGATCGTAGTTGCGATCCTTGAACTGCACCCTTTGCTGGAAGTCGCGCGCGGCGGCGACGATCCGGGGCGTCGTCATCAGATCGAGCACGGTCATCGCGACCACCTTCGCACCCGCGACCGCGCCCTTGTGCGCGATCGGTGTCGCCATCGCCATTGCCGAGATCGCATTGTGGCCGATCAGCCCAGGGATATTGGCCGGATAGGTGAAGCGGATCGTGGGCACGGCCCACATCACGTCGCCGATATCGTCGGACGATCCATTGGCGCCGAACTCGACGGTGTCGGGTGTCGTGAGCGCCCCGATTTCGCTGCGTAGCGGCAACAGATTGCGATCGTTCGCCTGTTGGACCGCGCGGGCGAATGCCTGATCGTCGGCGCTCCACTTGGGCATGCCGACGATTTTCATATTGGCGTAGAGTGTCTCGGCCAGCGCCTTGTTGTTGTAATTGGGCGCGGCATAGCCAAGCAGTTGCCGCGTCACCGTCGTGCCCGTGGCCATCGCTGCGCCCTGCGAGATCGCATTGCCGACCTCGAACAGCTTGCGGGTACCGTCGAAGGATTGGCCGCGGAAATAATACCAGACCGACGCCACCGCCGGCACCACATTGGGCTGGCCCCCACCGTTGGTGATCACCGAATGCGACCGATGCGCGGGCGGCAGATGTTCGCGGCGGAAATTCCAGGCGACGTCCATCAGTTCGACGCCGTCCAGCGCACTCAGCCCCTCCCAGGGCATGGCGCCGGCATGCGCCGTCTTGCCGTGGAACGTATATTCGACCGACACCACGCCGGGCCTTCCGGGGTCTCCCCAGCCGGTCGCGAATTCATTCCCGACATGCCCGAAGATCACGGCATCCACGCCTTTGAACACGCCGGCGCGGACATAATAGGCCTTGGCGCCCAGCAATTCCTCGGCGACGCCCGGCCAGAGCATCAATCGGCCGGGGATGTTCTTCTCGATCATCACCTGCCGTGCGGCGATGGCCGCCGCGATCATCAGCGGCACGCCTGAATTATGCCCTTCGCCATGCCCCGGGGCACCTTCGACCATCGGCTTGAGCGTGGGCACGCCAGGATATTGCGAGAGGCCGGTGGGGCAATCGACGTCGCTTCCCAACGCGATCAATGGTCCGCCGTCGCCCCAGGTCGCAGTCCATGCCGTGGGGATGCCCGCGATACCGCGCGTCACCGTGAAGCCGTTCTTTTCGAGGATGCCGGTCAGATACGCCATGGTGCGATATTCCTGGAAGCCCGGCTCCGAGAAGCTGAACACCGAATCGACCATTTCCTGGACCAGCTTTGCCTGCGCATCGACCTTTTCGGCTGCTTGGCGCTTGGCCGTCAGGGGCGCCTGGGCCGAAGCGCCCGACGCTCCGAGTGCGAGGGCCGCAAATGCGGTAATCAGCTGTCTCACGGCGCGCACGCTGACCTCCTATGCATGACAGAGTCGAGAAGCCGACGAGCCTAAACCTCGCGGCGTCGCACCCCAAGGTGCCTTCCTCCTGCAGCCGGTGCGCGTTGCGCACCGGCGCCCCCCGCCCCGCCCGCTCAGTCCTCGCGTGCAAGCGCGGTGCACGCGCGGAGCAGGCGCTCCATGCTGTCGACCTTGACCGCCTCGGTATAGCGCAGCTTGGGGAGGGCAATCGCGAGTGCGCCCACGGGGGCGCCGGCGATCACCACCGTGCGCGCCATTCCGCACACGCCGAGCGTGAATTCCTCGTCGGTGAACGCCCAGCCCGCTTCGCGCACCGCGTCGATCTCGCGCCGGATGGCGGCTTCGTCGACGATCGTCCGCGGCGTGAACAGCCGCCGCTCGGCCTCGGCGAAATAGCGGTGCAGCGTCGGTTCGTCGAAACTCGCGAGCACCGCCTTGCCCGCTGCCATGCAGTGCAGCGGCGCCCGCGCCCCCGCGCTGATCGAATAGCGCAGGAACTGGTCGGCCGCCTCGGTCACGCGCGCCTCCAGCTCCCAGCCGACCGGCACGAAGAACGAGACGGTCTCGTTGAGCGCGCGGCGCAGCGCGGTCACCTGCGGCCCGACGCGCTCCTCGATCGTCCGCGCGGCGGGGGGCAGGCGCAGCCGATCGAGGCCGTCGCCCGCGACATAGCGGCGCCCGTCGCGGCGCAGATAGCTGCGCTCGCACAAGGTGGCGAGCAGATAGGACAGGCTGCTGACCGGGATCTGCAGCGCCGCCGCGACCTGCTGTGCCACCACCCCCTGTGGATGCGCGACGACGAACTCGATGATGTCGAGCGTGCGCATCGCCGATTTGACGGTTGGCTGGGTTGGATTTGGCACGATATTCCCGGCGGTCAGAAGGTCAGCGTACCGCGCCGCTCGGCGAACCGCCAGCCGTCCGCGGTCAGGACGAAGCGATCGTGGAAGCTCCCGACCTTGGGCGGCCCCTCTCCCGTGAACAGCAGCATCGCCGATTCGCCCTCGGCCTGGTCGGGGCCGGTGACGTCGATGACGATGTTCGAGCAGATGTGCCGCGTCGTCCGCGGCGGGCGGGCGGTGAACGCCGCGAGGATCGCGGCGCGCCCCTCGATCCAGTCGTCGGGCGCGGTCGGGCGCGACATCCGGCCATCGGGGGCATAGAGCGCCGCCACCGCCTCCCATTTGCCGGCATCGTTCAGATTGGCATAGCGCGCGATCAGCCGCGCGCAGTCCTGCTCGATCGCGCGCCGTTCCGCCGCCGCGGACTCGCTCACAGCCGCGCGTCCGCGATGTCGGCCCCCGCACGCAGCGCGCGCAGCTTCTTCCACGTCACTTCGGGATCGATCTTGCCATAGCCGGCGAAGGTGCCGAAGCCGCAATCGGTGCTGGCGATGACGCGGTCCTTGCCGACGATGCCCGCGAAACGCTCGATCCGCTGCGCGATCAGCTCGGGGTGCTCGACATAGTTGGAACAGGTGTCGATCAGCCCCGGCGCGAGGATCTTGTCCTCGGGCAGCTTCGCGTCGCGCCAGATCGTCCATTCATGCTCGTGGCGCGGGTTGGCGGCTTCGAACAGGATCGTCGCGGGCCGCGCGCCGATCACGATGTCGATCACCTTCTCCAGCGCGATGTCGCAATCATGCGGGCCTTCGTAATTGCCCCAGCACACATGCATCCGCATCCGGTCCGCGGGGATATTGGCCGTCGCGGCGTTCAGCGCCTCGACATTGGCGGCGGCGATCCGCAGAAACGCTTCGTCGCTCTCGTCCTGATAGCCCGTATGCCGCGACATTGCGAGATCGGGGCAATCGAGTTGCAGGTCGAAGCCGGCGGCGACGATCGTTTCATACTCCTCGCGCATCGCATCGACGATATCGGCCAGATAGGCCTCGTGCGTCGGATAGTGGCGGTTCACCTGGAACGCGGTGATGAGCCCCGGCGACGCCGCATTCAGGAAGCCGCGCGCGCCGCCCGCCGTGTCGATCGCGTGCCGAAAGCGGCGAATATCGTCGTGAAGCGGCTCCAGCGTGACGAGGCGCACCGGCCCGATGCACGATGCGCGGGTGAACTCCTGACTGCCCATGATCGCCGACAGCTTGCGCGCCAGACCGGGATGCGCGGCAAGGTCCGCCGCCGGCTTGCGATCGACATGCCCGCCAAAGCCCGAAAGCCGCTCGATCATATACGTCGAATAGCCGACCTTGCCGAGTTCGCCGTCGCTGACGATGCTGACGCCGCTGGCGATCTGGCGGGCGACGCCCTCGTCGACGGCGGCCTGCACCAGCGTATCGAATTGCGCCGCGTCATAGGGCTCGCCCTTGTCGCGCGCGAGCAGCAGCGGGGTGAGCGCGTCGCCGCGCGGCAGGCTTCCGACATGCGTCGTCTCGATGGTCATCTATCCGTTCCCTCTCCGTGAATCCTGGCCACGCGCCCCGTCAGTGCTTGAACACCACCGTCTTGCTCCCGTTCAGCAGGATGCGGTCCTCGACATACAGCCGCACCGCCCGCGCCAGCACCCGCCGCTCGATATCGCGCCCCTTGCGGACGAGGTCGTCGGGCGTGTCGGCATGGGTAATCGGCTCGACATCCTGTTCGATGATCGGGCCTTCATCCAGATCGGCAGTGACGAAATGCGCCGTCGCCCCGATCAGCTTCACGCCGCGCACATGCGCCTGGTGATAGGGCTTGGCGCCCTTGAAGCCGGGCAGGAAGCTGTGATGGATGTTGATGCACCGGCCCGACAGGAACCCGGCGAGATCGTCCGACAGGATCTGCATGTAGCGCGCGAGCACGACGAGATCGGCGCCGGTCTGCGTCACCAGCTGCTTGATCTGCGCCTCCTGCTCCGCCTTGGTCTCGCGGGTCACCGGCAGGTGATGGAACGGCACGTCGCCGAGCAGCGAGATCGTCAGCGCCTCGCGCGGGTGATTGCCGATGATGCCGACAATATCCATCGGCAGTTCGCCGAGCCGATTGCGGTAGAGGAGATCGCCCAGGCAGTGATCGAATTTGGAGACGAGGATCAGCACCCGCTTGCGCTGGTCGCGCGGCCTCAGGGTCAGGTCGAGCGCGAATTCCGCGATCGGCGCGGCGAGCCGCTGGCGCAGGCCGTCCACGGCGCCCTCGTCGATGTCGAACAGCACGCGCATGAAGAAGCCGCCGGTGGGCACGTCATTATATTGCTGCGCCTCACGGATATTGGCGCCGCTGGCGGCGAGCGCGGTGGTGATCGCGGCGACGATGCCGGGACGATCGCTGCTCGAAAGCGTGAGAATATGTTCGGACGACATGAAATGCCCCTGCACGAGTGAAAATTGCGGCGCCGTCAGCTGCGGCGCCGGCGAGCGAGAAGAACCAGCGCAGCGGCGCCCACCAGCGACCCCAGCGCCATCGCGGCGGCGACGAGCGGCAGGCTCCAGCCCGCGGCGAACAGGAATCCCGCGGCGATCGGCCCCAGCGCCGCGCCGCCCCGACCGATGCCGATCACCGCGCCGACGCCGCTGGCGCGCTGCTCGGCGGGGAAGCTGGCGGCGGTCAGCGCATAGATGCCGATGATCACGGCGTTGGTGCAAAAGCCCGCCAGCCCCGCGAACAGCGACAATTGGGTGAGGTCGGCGGGGCTGCGCCCGAACAGGACCACCGCCGCGCTCGACAGCAGCAGGAAGACGATGGTCAGCCGCCGTACGTCGACAAAGGCGACCAGCGCACTGAACAACAGCGCGCCCGCCGCGCCGCCGACATTGGTCCACACCAGCACCCCGCCCGCAGACGATGCCGGGAATCCCATGTCGACCACCACTTTCGGAATCCATTTCACCAGGAAGTAGAAGGTCAGGATGTGCGTGAAATAGGCGAGCGTCAGGAGGAAGGTCGTGCGGGCCAGCGCGCCGCTCCACAGCGCACCGCGCGGCGCGCGCGAATCGCCGAACGCCGCCGCGGGCGCCTGCGGAGCGAGGTCGCGATGGCCGAACTGCGCCATGATCCGCCCGGCCTGCGCCAGATCGGCCGGGCGTCCGCGCGAGAGCAGGAACTCGATCGACTCGGGCACCAGCCACCAGGCGAGCGGCAGGCAGGCCGCAGTCACCAGCGCCCCGAATTCGAACACTGCGCGCCAGTCATGCGTGATGAGGAGGCTCGACACGATCGATCCGCCCGCCACCGCGCCGAGCGGATAGCCGCACGACATCAGCGCCACTGCCAGGTTGCGGCGGCGCGCATTGGACACTTCCGCGACAGTCGCGCTGATCGTGGCAAGCATGCCGCCAATCCCGATGCCGGTCAGGAACCGCCACAGCGACAACACCTCGATCGAGCGCGCACGCCCGGCGAGCATCATCCCGGCAGCCATCACCACGACACAGCCGAGCAGGACCGGACGCCGCCCGATCCGATCGGCGAGCTGCCCCAGCAGGACCGAGCCGAGCGCCATGCCGACCAGCTCCATCGACAGGACGATGCCCAGCGCGGCGCGATCGATTCCCCATTCGGCGACGATGCCCGGCGCCGCGAAGCTGATCGACAGCACGTCGAACCCGTCGAGCGCATTCAGGAAGATGCACAGCCCGATCGCGGCGACCTGGCGCCAGTGCAGCGGCGATTTCAGCAGGGTCTGGCGCGCGTCCATCACTCCGGGCTCAGCGGGCATGCGTGGTGCAGCGGCGGCCCGCGGTGCGCTGCTGCATGACGGTGCTCGGCATGGTCCAGATCCTCTCGCGCATCCTCGCTCCTCGCGGTCTGCTTAGATTTCGTCTAGCGGCGCGGCAAAGCTTCGTCTATCTGAACTTTTCATGAGTGCGAACATAACTCCCCTCCTGCTGCTGCCCGGCCTGTGGTGCGATTCGACGATCTGGGCGCCGCAATGCGTCGCGCTCGCGGACTTTGCGCCGATCGTCGCAGACTATGGCGATGCCCGCACGCTCCCAGAAATGGCCGCCCGTGCGCTCGCCGCGGCGCCGCCGCGATTCGCGCTCGCGGGGCATTCGATGGGCGCCCGCGTCGCGCTGGAGATCGTCGATCAGGCGCCCGAGCGCGTCGAGCGGCTCGCGCTGCTCGATACCGGCGTGCACCCGGTTGCGGCTGGCGAGGCCGAGAAGCGCCATGCGCTGTGCGACCTGGGGCGGACGCGCGGAGTCGAGGCGCTGATCGACGCATGGCTGCCGCCGATGCTGCTTCCCGCGCATCGCGACGTGCCGGCGATTGCCGGGCCCCTGCGCGCAATGTGCCGCCGCGCCGGGCTGGCGCAGTTCGAGGCGCAGATCGAGGCGCTGCTGGCGCGTGCCGACCGGCGCGACCTGCTGCCGACGATCGCGGTGCCAACGCTGGTCGGTGTCGGGCGCGACGACACATGGAGCCCGGTGGCGCAGCATCGCGAGATCGCCGACGCCATCCCCGGCAGCACCTTCACGATTTTCGAAGACAGCGGCCACATGGCCCCCGTCGAAGCGGCAGATTCGGTCACTGCGGCGCTGCGCCGCTGGCTCGAACCATCGGATCAGGATCCAGTGAGAGGACGAACATGAGCAATCTTGAACAGGTTATCGGCGAGGCCGGCGACATCGTCGCGCTGCTGCGCAACCAGCAGACCGGCCCCAATGCCTATCCCGGCGTGCCCGCCGAATATTCCAATTGGCGCGAGGAGCAATGGGCCTGGCAGCACGGCGCGGTGCTGTTCAACCAGTCCTACCACATGGTCGACCTCGCGATCGAGGGACCGGACGCCTTCGCGCTGCTCAACTATCTCGGCGTAAACAGCTTCAAGGGCTTCACCGTCGACAAGGCGAAGCAGTGGGTCCCGGTGACGCCCGAAGGCTATGTCATCGGCGACGGCATCCTGTTCTATCTCGCCGAGAATGCGTTCAGCCTCGTCGGTCGCGCGCCGTGCATCGAGTGGATCGAATATCATGTCGCCACCGGCAAGTGGGACGTCACGCTCGATCGCGACGAGCGCACTGCGATGCGCAGCGACGGCAAGCGCAAAAACTATCGCTTCCAGGTCCAGGGCCCGGACGCGTTCAAGGTGATGAACAACGCCGTCGGCGGCGAAGTGCCTCAGCTCAAGTTCTTCAACATGACCACGCTGCAAATCGCCGGCAAGAACGTGCGCGCGCTGCGCCACGGCATGGCGGGGCAGCCGGGCTATGAGCTGTTCGGGCCGTGGGAAGACTATCAGGCAGTCCACAGCGCGCTGGTCGAGGCCGGCGCGCCGGTCGGCATGAAGCTGGTCGGCGGACGCACCTATTCGTCGAACACGCTCGAATCGGGCTGGATCCCGTCGCCGCTGCCCGCGGTCTATACCGGCGAAAGCCTCAAGGCCTATCGCGAGTGGCTGCCCGCCACCTCCTACGAGGCCAAGGCATCGATCGGCGGCAGCTTCGTCGGCGCCAGCATCGAGGACTATTATCTGACGCCCTGGGACCTCGGCTATGGCCCGTTCGTCAAGTTCGACCATGATTTCATCGGTCGCGAGGCGCTGGAGAAAAAGGCCGAGGGGCCGCACCGCCGAAAGGTCACGCTGGCGCTCGACAACGAGGACGTGCTGCGCGTGATGAGCTCGATGTTCAGCAAGGGCGACCGCGCCAAGTTCATGGAGTTCCCCTCGGCGGTCTATTCGATGCATCCGTATGACAGCGTGCTGGTCGACGGCCAGACGGTCGGCCTGTCGACCTGGATCGGCTATAGCTGGAACGAGGGCCGCATGCTCACGCTGGCGATGGTCGACGAGCGCTATGCCGAGCCCGGCACCGAAGTCACTCTGCTGTGGGGCGAGCCCGATAGCGGCACGCGCAAGCCCACGGTCGAGCGCCACGTCCAGACCGAGATCAAGGCGACCGTCAGCCCGGTTCCCTATTCGGAAGTCGCCCGCGACGCCTATGCCGAGAGCTGGCGCACCAAGCAGCCCGCCTGAGCCCTATACTCCCCTGAAAAGGCCGTGATCATGATCGAAGCGCCGGTGCCCGGTACAAACAAGACCTGCGGGTTGATCGACCGCTGGTCGGTCGAGATCACGGCCAAGGATGCCGATCGGCTCGAAGAGGCGGCGGCGCTGGTCCCGCCGGGGACGAAGGTGCCCGTAACCTTCCTTCCCGGCGAGACCTTCGAGGCGCGGGTGGCGACGGCGCGCCGCGTCAGGGAACTGGGCTTCGTGCCGATCCCGCACATCTCGGCACGGCGGCTCCATTCCGAGGCCGAGCTGCGCGATTTCCTGGCGGCGCTCCGGCGCGAGGTCGGCAACGACCATTGCTTCGTCGTCGCGGGCGATCCGCCCGAGCCGCTCGGCCCCTATCCCGACGCGCTGTCGCTGATCCGTTCGGGGATGCTCGCCGAACACGGCATCAAGCGCGTCGGCATATCGGGCTATCCCGAGGGCCATGCCGATATCGGCAACGACAAGATCTGGCAGGCGACGCGCGACAAGCGCGACCTGCTGCTCCAGGGCGGGCATGATTTCGCGATCGTCACCCAATTCGGGTTCAACGCGGCGCCGATGCTCGCATGGGTCGAGCAGGTTCGCGATGCGGGCATCGACGCGACGATCCGGCTGGGCATTCCGGGCCCCGCCAGCGTCAAGCGGCTGCTGGGCTTCGCCGCGCGCTGCGGGGTTGCCGCGTCGGCGTCGGTGATGGCGAAATACGGGCTGTCGGTAACGCGGTTGCTGTCGAACGCCGGCCCGGACCGGCTGGTCGAGGAACTGGCCGAGCGCTTCGATCCCGCGCGGCACGGCGACGTCCTGCTCCATCTCTACCCCTTTGGCGGCCTCCGCGCGACCGCCGAGTGGGTGCGTGACTTCCAGGCCCGGCACGGCTGCGCTATCGGCGGATAGTCGCACCGGACCGCGCGCTGCTATCCGGCGAGTTCCTTCAGCGGCACTGCCGGATCGGCGAGCCGGGCGACGTCCACCGAATTGCCCTCGGTCACGAGCTTGCGGCCCTGGACATAGTCCTTGACCGCATTGACGCAATCGAGCGCGATCACCCTGCCCTGCTTCAGATAGGCGACGGTGAAGCTGCGGCTCGCCGTATCGCCGCGCACCACGGCGAGGTCATAGCCGATCGACAGCCCGACCGTCTGGAGCTTGATGTCATATTGGTTCGACCAGAACCATGGGACCGCCTCATACGCCACCGGCTGGCCCAGGATCGCCTTGGCGGCCACCGCCGCCTGGTCGTTGGCGTTCTGCACCGATTCGACGCGGATCGACGCGCCGCCGGCAAAGCGATTGGCGTGGAGCGCACAATCGCCGATCGCGAAGATATCGGGCAGGCTCGTCCGGCACTGGCCATCGACCGCCACGCCGTTGCCGCCCTCCGCACCCGCGGCGAGCAGCGGTTCGACTGCGGGAACGATGCCGATGCCGACGATCACCATATCGGCCCGCAGCACTTCGCCGTCGGACAGCCGCACGCCGGTCACCCGATCCTCGCCGAGGATGCAGTCGACCGCCGCGCCCAGCCGGACCTCGACGCCGTGCGCGCGATGCTCGGCTTCGAAGAAGCGCGACAGCGGCTCGCCGGCGACGCGTGCCAGCACGCGGTCGAGCGCTTCGAGCAGCACGACCTTCTTGCCGAATTTGGCGAGCACCGCCGCCGCCTCGAGCCCGATATAGCCGCCGCCGATCACGACGACATGCTCGACCCGGGGCAATTCGGCCATCATCCGATCGGCGTCGGCGCGGTCGCGGACGGTGTGGACGCCGGTCAGGTCATGCCCATCGCAGGTCAGCCGCCGCGGCGCGCCGCCCGTGGCCCAGACGAGATGGCGATACCCGATAGTGTCGCCCGCATCGGTGGTGACGCTGTGCGCCGATCCGTCGATCGCGGTCACGCGGGTGCCGAGCCGGAACGCGACGTCGCGCTCTGCCCAGAAGCCCGCCGGGCGGATCAACAGGCGCTCGAACGGCTTGTCGCCGGCCAGATACTCCTTCGAGAGCGGCGGCCGCTCATAGGGAAGCTCGGGCTCGGCGCCGATCACCAGGATGGTCCCGTCGAACTTGCCCTGGCGCAGGGCAATCGCACAGGCGGCACCGGCATGGCCGGCACCAACGATCAGAACGTCCACGTCTTCATGCATATGCGTGTTCCCCAGGCATCAACCTTCTCCGGCGATCCGCCCATTCAGACCAGCGGGCGTCCTGTCGAGGCAAAACTGCCGCGACAGCCGCGAAATTTTGGGCGCGATGCGTGGACCAGTCTGGCAACCCGCCTCAAAACTGCGTGCCACGCGCGCGCACCTGCTCGGTCAGGAAATCGGCGACCGCGCGAATCCGGGGCACCTGCGCCAGATCGGCATGGTAGATCATCCAATAGCTGCGGATCACCTCCACCTCGCTCGCCAGCACACGCACCAGCCGCATCTCGGGCGTCACCGCGAAACAATGGAGCAGCCCGAAACCGAGACCGGAGACGACCGCCGCCATCTGCGCCGCGACCGAACTCGAGCGGAACACGCAGCGCTGCGCCAGCGATCGGTCCAGATTGCGCAGTTCGGGCAGGTCGATCATCTCCTCGATATACGAGATGAAGGGCCGGTCGCGCAGATCGGCGACGGTGGCAACCGGACCGGTGCGCGCCAGCAGGTCCTGCGACGCATACAGCCCGATGCGGTAATCGACGAGCCGTGCCGCGCGGAGTCGCCCCTGGTCGGGACGATGCAACCCGATCGCGACATCGGCTTCGCGCTTCGACAGGCTCACGGTCCGCGATTCGGGCACCAGTTCGAGCTCGATGCCCGGATGGCGGGCTGCGAACAGATGGACCCGCGGTGCCACGAAGAACGTGCCGAATGCCTCGGGCGTGGCCAGCCGGACGGTCCCCGACACCTGCTGCTCCTGCCCCGCAAGGCTGCGCCCGGCAGCCATCACTTCGGCCTCGATCCGCTCGGCATGGTCGAGCAGTTCGCTTCCCGCCCGCGTCGGCTGGACCCCGCGCGGCGAACGATCGAACAGCCGCGTGCCCAGCGAGTGCTCGAGCGCGGTCAACCGCCGGGCCAGCGTCGTGTGGTTGAGCCCGAGCCTGCGACCGCTCGCGACGAAGCTGCCATCGCGCGCCACCGACAGGAACAGGCGGAGATCGTCCCAATCGAGCATTCAGGAAATCGCACAACAGTTGCGCATTTCGCCGCTATATATGCACTTCGCTGTGAACGCTATAAGGAGGCAACACGGAGAGGATTTCCCATGCGAATGATCCATCACTTCATCGACGGCGCCGCGGTGACCGACGCCGCCGCGCGGCTGGGCGACGTGTTCGACCCGGCCCTTGGCAAGGTCCAGGCACAGGTGACGCTCGGCGATGCCGCTATGGTCGCCCGTGCGGTGGCGAGCGCCAAGGCGGCGCAGCCGGGCTGGGCAGCGCTCAACCCGCAGCGCCGCGCGCGCGTGATGTTCCGCTTCAAGGAGCTGATCGAACAGCATATGGACGAACTCGCCGAGATGCTGTCACGCGAGCATGGCAAGGTGATCGCGGATTCGAAGGGCGACATCCAGCGCGGGCTCGAAGTCGTCGAGTTCGTCTGCGGCATTCCGCACCTGCTGAAGGGCGAATTTACCGAGGGCGCCGGGCCCGGCATCGACGTCTATTCGATGCGCCAGCCGATCGGCATCGCCGCCGGTATCACGCCGTTCAACTTCCCGGCGATGATCCCGCTATGGATGTGCGCCCCCGCGATCGCGTGCGGCAACGCCTTCATCATCAAGCCGTCGGAGCGCGATCCCTCCGTGCCCGTGCGGCTTGCCGAACTGGCGCTCGAAGCCGGGCTGCCCGAGGGCATCCTGAACGTGGTGCATGGCGACAAGGTCGTGGTCGACGCGATCCTCGACCATCCCGACGTCAAGGCCGTCAGCTTCGTCGGATCGTCCGACATCGCCCAATATGTCTATGGCCGCGGCGCGGCGAACGGCAAGCGCATGCAGTGCATGGGCGGTGCCAAGAACCACGGCATCATCATGCCCGACGCCGATCTCGACCAGGCCGTGGCGGACATCGTCGGCGCCGCCTATGGCTCGGCGGGCGAGCGCTGCATGGCGCTGCCCGTGGTCGTGCCGGTGGGCGAAGAGACCGCCGACCGCCTGCGCGAAAAGCTGGTCGCCGCCATCGCCGACCTGCGCGTCGGCGTCCCCACCGATCCGGACGCGCAGTACGGCCCGGTCGTCAGCGCGGCGCACAAGGCGCGTGTCGAGGCCTATATCCAGATGGCGATCGACGAAGGCTCGGAGCTCGTCGTCGATGGGCGCGGGCTTTCGCTCCAGGGGTATGAGGACGGCTATTTCATGGGGCCGACGCTGCTCGACCGCGTCACGCCCACCATGCGCAGCTACAATGAGGAGATTTTCGGCCCGGTGCTCCAGATGCTGCGCGCGTCGAGCTTCGAGGAAGCCGTCTCCTACCCGACCGGGCATCAATACGGCAACGGCGTGGCGCTGTTCACGCGCAACGGCGACCTCGCGCGCAAATTCATGAGCAGCGTCGAAGTCGGCATGGTCGGCATCAACGTGCCGATCCCCGTGCCGGTCGCCTATCACAGCTTTGGCGGGTGGAAGCGCTCGGGCTTTGGCGACCTCAACCAATATGGCATGGACGGCATCCGCTTCTACACGCGGACCAAGACCGTCACGCAGCGCTGGCCGAGCGGCGGCGCGGTGCTCGACCAGAGCTTCGTGATCCCGACGATGCGCTGAGTGCGGCGCCCTCCTCCCGTTGCCGGGAGGAGGGCGCCGCAGCCTCCGCGCGATCGATCAGAAGCGGAAGCGGATCGACCCCGCGACCGTGCGGCCGTTGATCACCGTCGCGGTGCCGATGCCGCTCGCCGGAATCGCGCTCTGGATCACGTTCACGAGGCCCAGCGTGTCGAACAGGTTGCTCGCCGTAACCATCAGTTCCACGCGGTCGACCGGGCGGATCTGCACAAAGGCGTTGACGGTCGTATAGGCGGGCATCTTCAGCAGGTTCAGGTCCTGCGCATAGCTGCTGCCGGTATAGATTACGGTTCCACCCGCGCTGAACATCTTGCCGACATAGGAAGGCGCCACCTGGGCGATGAGCTTTGGCTGATGCCGTGGCGTCTTGTCGACGAACTCCGGATTGTCCTTGTCGTCACGGATCCGCGCGTGGGTATAGGTCGCGGCAGCGGTCAGATTCCACGGTCCGTAGAAATAGCTGCCCTCGAACTCCGCACCATAGGCCCGGTAGTTGCGGTCGATCTGCGCGGAATAAAGCTGGCCGTTCGCGTCGTTGAGGATCTGGAAATTCTTGTCATGCGCGTTGGCCAGGAACCCGGTCAGGTTCAGGGCAAGGTTGCCGCTGCGATACTTCACGCCCATTTCGGACTGGCGGACGACGTCATAGGCGTCGGCCGGATTGGCCAGCGTGCCGGTCTGGACATTGATCGACGGCGTGAAAAAGAATGTGTCCGCAGCGGCGCGCGCGCCGCGACTATAGCGACCGAAAAAGGCCAGCCCCGGCCCGACCCGATAATTCGCGCCGACCGAATAGCTCACATAATTATAATCATAGTCGAGCGCCATCGGGCTGTCGGTCGGGATAACGCCGACCCGCGTCTCCGGCACCGAAATCGCGCCATCGCGGTTGATGTCATAGGCAATTTGCCCAATCCGATCGCCGCCCAGGGCTGCGCCGAAAAGCTGGCCGCGCACCTTGCCGCTGTCGTAGCGCAGGCTGCCGCCGATCGCGAGCTTGCCGATATGGTAGTTGATGGAGCCGTACGGGGCTGTGATGTCGTATTCGACGTCACGGCGGGAGGAGTCGAGGTGCCCGAGGGGGGCGACCGTGTAGCCCGTCTTGCCATTGGCGGTCACGGGAACGCCGCTCGCCGTCCGCACGTCGATCAGGGCGGTGTCGGTGCCGTTCACTTCCATCAGCACGGCGTTGGACGTCGAGTCCATGTTCACCTGCTGCACGGACTTGTACACGCCGGCCGTGAAGGTCAGGTCGCCCGCCCCGAGCTTCCAGACGCGCGTGCCGCGGAAGTCGTTGATGAAATTGCCCTGATCGCGGTAACGATTGTACAGTTGCGCGCCATAGACGAGGAGGCCGTTTCCGTTCAACGTCGCCGGATCGGCAATCACCTGCCCCTTCTTCGCGCCGGTGCCATAGCTGAGCGTCGCGCCCGGCCCCCCCATGATCATCGCCATCAGCGGCGCGGGTGCGACAAAGGCTGCCGGGATTGCGGCGAGCGTCGCGGAATTGCTGCTGTAGCGCATGCGCTCGGTGAAGGTCCATCCGGAGAGCTCGAAACGCGCTTCCAGGCCGATCGACTTGGAGATCGGGTGCAGCCCCTGGGCATTGTCCGGGGTCTCCACATTCCCGTCACCGTTGAAGGTGGCATAGGCGCGCGTGTTGTTCGAATAGAGTACCTGGTTGCGAATGTTGAAGCTGGGGAAGTTCGAATAGGTCGGATTCGCATTGGTCCCGGTGATCTTGATCGGTGCCTCCAGGAACCCGGGCACGCGATCGTCGAGCAGCTTCGCATAGACGCGCACATAGCCGTTCGCGAATTCGCGCGTGATGTTCAGCTTTACCTGACCGCCCTTGAAGGCCGAATAGCCGGGGTCGCGCGGACCCGAGCCCTGGCGATAAAAGCCGCCGACGTTGAAGCGCAGATTGTCCGACAGCCGACCGCCATAGTCGAAATCGACGCGATGCTCGCCATAGTTCAGCCCGGCGGTGAGCATCACCGAACCGCCCTCCTCCTCGCCGGTGCGCGAGATGAAATTGATCACGCCGCCGGGAGAATTCGACGCGAAGGTCGAGGCAGAGCCGCCGCGGATCGATTCGATGCGGTTCAGCGTGAGGTCCGGGCGGAGATAGGTGTCCGGGGTCGTCAGCGCCAGATCGCCAAACTCCAGCACGGGCAGGCCATCTTCCTGAAACTGCACGTTTTTCGACCCGAACCCGGTCAGCGGCAGGCCGCGGATGGTATACGCCACCGTCGTGGTGTCGCCGGTCGCCTCGACGCGGAAGCCGGGCACCGATCGCAGCACTTCGCCCAGCGAGCGCGCGCCGATCTGAGTCACTTCGGCCTCGCCGATCGCGCTGGTCGAAATCGCGCTGTCGAGCAGGTCGCGGCCCTTGGCCACGCCCGTGGAGAACAGCGCCTTCTGGCGGGCAGGCTCGGGTGCCTTCGCCTCACTCTGGGCGGCGTCCTTGTCCTTGCCGGTATCCGCAGGGGGCGTCCGGTCCGGCGCCGCGATCGCGAGAGTGGGGAGAATCAGTGCCATCGAAGCGATGGTCGAGAATAGGTGAACACTACGCATCATTACCCCTGCCTTTCATAGTAAATCAGGTCGCTTGATGCATAAGCGCAAGATATTCATCTATTTCGCAAAAATACCGATGTGCGATTAAAGCAATGGTAAATATATACTAACAGTAATTTACCGATCATACTTTCGGTGTCCGTAGAATTTTTGATCCCTTTCCGAGGTGTCGTATTTTTCCTTAAGTCAATTTACTGGAGGTGACCTGATGCGGCGACAGCTGCTCCAGCCGGCGCGCGAAGAATAGCGCACCGGAACGCGCGCGGCGGCCCGGCCGTTGATGCATCCCAGCGACCGGAGATCGACATGAGCGACAGTCAGCCGATGCAAGCGAACGGCGAAGGCACGGACAAGGCCCCCGACGGCGTCACCACTCCGCCGGGCGAAGAAAGTCAGGGCGGCGCCTATCCCAACCCCCATGGCGAAAAGTCCGACGGCCATTTCGACGGCGGCCAGAGCCACAAGGACTATGAAGGTCCGAGCAACCCGAACGCGACGACGGGGTCGGACGACTAGGCCCGAACGGGCGGGCACGCCTGACGGCTGCGCCTCCTTTCAGGGCAGGGCTGCTGAAGACCCAACAGCCCCGCCGCGCCCCGCTGGTGTAATCGCACCAGCCAGAACCGCACCATATTGCCATAATTCGCGATATGTCACTGCATCTCAATAGTTTACGGCTATGGCACATCGCTTGCTTTCCTCTCCCCAGACCACGGCGCCGTCGCGCCCGATGATCAGGGGAATCTCATTTTGCCAAAACCGACTCATCCCGCCGCGCTGTCGCTTCTCGCCCGCTCGAGCCTTGTCGCCTTGACGCTGGCCTGCGCGGTCCCCGCCCTTGCCGGGCCGCGCGACGAGGACGCTGCAAAGGCCGTTGCCACGGTAACCGCCGCGCCCGATCCGGAGGACGATCCAACCCAGTCCCAGGCCGATATCGTCGTGACTGCGCAGCGCCGCGAGCAGCGGCTCCAGGACGTGCCGACGGCGATCACCGCGATCAGCTCTACGCAGTTCAGCGAGGGCGGGATCGGGCGTTCGGCGAACGAAGTGCTCAATCTGGTGCCCAACGCTTCGGCCGGGACCCAGCAGCATGGCCGCCCGCGCTGGTGGATCCGCGGCGTCGGCGCCGGCCAGCAACAGCTCGACCTGGCGAACCCGGTCGGCTTCTATCTCGACGATGTCTATATCAGCAACGCCAGCGCCACCGGCCTGCCGCTGTTCGACATCGAGCGCGTCGAAGTGCTGCGCGGGCCGCAGGGCACATTATGGGGCAAGAACACCACCGGCGGCGCGATCAACGTCATCTCGAAGCGCCCGTCGCTCACCGATGCCGCCGACCAGAATTATGTGAAGCTCGAATATGGCAGCTTCGACAACAAGATCGCCGAGGCCGGCATCGGCGCCGCGCTGATCCCCGGCGTGCTCGCGACGCGCATCTCGGCGCGGATCGACGATCGCGAGGGGCGCTTCACCAATGCGTTCACCGGCGAGAAGTCGAACGCGATCCGCGACAATGTCGTGCGCGGCCAGTTTCTGCTCGCCCCCGCGCCCCGTTTCGAGGCGCTGCTGAGCCTCCATTATCGCGATTACCAGACCGACGGCACCTATTGGACGACCGGCAGCTATGCGGCGAGCGGGATCGTCCGGAACGGCTATGCGCCCTCGACCGACAAGGACATGATCAGCACCAATGCCGGCGAGTTCAGCCGCAATTCGCAGTTCGGCGGGTCGCTGCATCTCGACTGGGACCTGGGCGGGCTCTCGCTGACGGCGATCACCGGCTATGAACGGTTCAAGACCCGCGGCGCGGGCGACAGCGACTATACCCCGCTGGAGATTTCACGCAGCTACACCCGCGCGCGCAGCCAGCAATGGACGCAGGAACTCCGCCTCGCCTCGCCCCAGTCGGATCGGCTGAACTGGATTCTGGGGCTCTATTATTTCAACGAGAAGATCGACTCCGATGCCTATTCGGCGAGACTCCCGGACGGTTCGGTCCCGGCCCGCCCGGGCAGCACCGCGACGGTTGCGTATGCGTTGACGCACTATGATCACCGCGCCGAAAGCGGCGCCGCGTTCGGCAGCGCGACGTTCGACTTTACCGATGCCGTGAAGCTGACCATCGGCGCGCGCTGGACCCGCGAGACCAAGACGCTCGACTTCGACCGTCGCGCCTCGGCCAATGCGGCGGGAACGGCATGGAGCAACACTGCCCAATGGTGGAACAGCTATACCGGCAGCTTCGGCGGCGCGGGCACCTTCTCGGGCAGTCTGCGCAAGACCTGGGACGCCTTCACATATGACGTGACCCCGTCCTGGACGGTGGCGCCCGACAATCTGCTCTACGCCAAATATTCGCACGGGGTGAAATCGGGCGGGTTCAACACCGCCGCGACGTTGCCGGTCGCGCTCGCCACGGTCGCGCCGGAGGAACTCGACGCGTTCGAGCTGGGGTATAAGTCGCAATGGTTCGACCGGCGGCTGACGGTCAACGCCACGGTGTTCCATTATGACTATCACAATGTGCAGATCAACGTGGTCGGGCCGAATCCCGGCGCGGTCGGCGGTGCCACCGTCTCCTATCTGCAGAACGCCGAAAAGGCGCACGTCAACGGCGCCGAGTTCGAGATCGACGCGACTCCGGTCCAGGGGCTGCGGCTGACCAGCGCGGTGGGCATCCTCGACACCAGATATGACACGCTCCAGGTGGTGAACGGCGGCGCCAACCTGGCGGGCGCACGGTTCGTGCGGGCGCCGAAGCTGACGCTCAACGGCAGCGCGACTTATACGGTCGGGCTGGGCAGCGGCGGCACGGTCGATCTGGTCGCGGATGCCCGCTACACCTCGCGGCAATTCTACTACATCACGCCGCAGGATGTCGTGAACCGTTACCTGCTGACGCAGAAGGGCTATACGATCGCCAATGCCCGGATCAGCTACACCCCGGCGGGCGAGCGGGTCACGCTGTCCGCGTTCGTGAACAACCTGCTGGACACCGACTATCTGAACCACGCCCTCCCCGCCGCCAACGCGGCGCAGGGGATTACCGGCGACACGGTCGCCTGGGCCGATGGCCGCACCTATGGCGCGTCGCTGATCGTGCGCTTCTGAGAACCGGGCGGGGGGGGTGCCGCCCTCCCGCTCCCGGGCGCAAAAAAGGGCGCCGGTGACATGCCACCGGCGCCCTTTCTCAACTCCGCCGCGTGTCACTCCGCGGCGTGCAACAGCACCTCCGCCTTGCTCCCGAGCAGCGGCAGCACTTCCTCGCCGACGCGATAGGCTTCCTCGAGATGCGGCGTGCCCGCGAGGATGAAGGCGTCGGTCCCGCGCGCGATCAGATCGTCCAGCCGCGCGGCGCATTGCTCATAGCTCCCGACGATGCCGAGCGCCGGCCCGCCACGGAGCAGGCTGAATCCGCCCCACAGGTTCGGCGCGACGATCAGGTCGTCATAGCGCGTCGCCTCGCTGGGCCGCAGCGCCTGTTGCCGCGCGGCGCCCACCGAATCGGTCGGGCCGCCGCGCGCCTGGTTGCGCCGCTCGGGGCTCAGCCCCTCAAAGCCTGCGCGCACCTCGGCCCAGGCCTCTTCCTCGGTGGCGCGCGCGACCAGATCGACGCGCACGGCGCATTTCTGCTCGCCGCCCAGCGCCGCGGTGCGGTCCTTCACCCGCGCGAACTTGTCGGCGAGCTGGTCGAACGGTTCGAGCCAGGACAGGTAATAGTCCGCGTGCCTGGCAGCGGATTGCAGCGCCGCGTCGGACGAGCCCGAGAACCAGATCTCCGGCACTTCCTCGCGCGCGAGCAGCGGCGAAAGGCCCCCGTCCTGCACCTGATAGAAGCGCCCGTCATAAGAAAAGCCCTCCCCGCTCCACACGCCCTTGAACACGTCTAGGAACTCGGTGGTGCGGCCATAGCGGTCGTCATGGCTGAAGCGGTCGCCCCACCAGAGCTGCGAAGGGCCGCCGCCGCCGGTGATGATGTTGAACACCGTGCGCCCGCCGGTCGCGCGCTGGAGGCTTGCCGACATCCGCGCGGCATGGACCGGGTTCAGGAAACCCGGCTGGAACGCGATCATGAAGCGGAACGTCCGGGTCTCGCGCGCGAGCAGCGGCGAAATCACCCAGGGGTCGTCGGTGTTGGGGAAGGACGGGATCAGCCCGCCGATAAAGCCCACGCTCTCCGCCGCGCGCGCGATCGCGCTGAGATGGTCGACATAGCGGAAGCCGTCGTCCGCGCCGCTCCGATCGAGCCCCGGCGCGACGTTGCGCGGGCTGATCGGCGACCAGTCGCCCCGGTCATAGGCAGTATCGCGCAGGCTGCCGTGGCAGCCATGGCTGGGCAGGCGCCAGTAGAAATCGATGGTCATGGCAACAGCTCCTCAGGCAGCGACCGCCACGCGCTCGGTCAGCGCGCGGAAGCGGGGAAGGACGTGCTGGCCGATGCGATAGGCCTCCTCGAGCGAGGAGGGCGCGGCGAGCACGAAATGGCGCAGGCCCAGCGCGGCGAGATCCGCCAGCCGCTGGGCGACATCGGCATAGGTGCCGACAATCGCGGTGTCGGGGAGTCCGGCGCGGCCCGCCTCGCGCCGCGCATCGGCGGAATCCTCGCGCGCCAGAACGTGCTGGATGACACCGAACCCGACCGAGCGGCTCGCATGGGCCGCCAGCGCGTCGAGCGTCTCGACGTGCGCGCGCAGCGCCGCGGGCGTGTTTGCGGCGAACAGATGCACGTCCGCAGTGCGCGCGGACAGCGCCAGCGCCTCCTCGCTCTCGCCCTGCAGGAACACCCTGGGGAAGGCGACACCGTTGAGCGGCGCGGTGAACCCGCCGCCCTGCACTTCGAAATGCGTACCGGCGAAATCGAAGGGCTGCTGGCCATGCACGCCGCGCGCGACCGTCAGGAACTCGTCGACGCGCGCAGGGAGCGCCTCGTCGGGAACCTCGTCCCCCTCACGCGCCCGCGACGCAGCGTCCGCATCCTTCGCGATGGCCCAGCCGAGCCGCCCGTGTGTCTGGCGCTGGAAACTCACGGCCTGTTTGGCGGCATAGACCGCCGAGCCCGACGACGCCGGGAACTCGGGGATCAGCCCCAGCCGCGGCACTTCGCGCGCGATCGCGGCGGCGACGATGTTGCTGTCGTCCGATTGCGGGCGATGCGGCAGGAACAGCCCGTCGAACGCCGTCTGCGCCGCGGCCTGACCGACCTGGACGTAATAATCATAGCGATTGAGCGCCGGCGTGCGGACGTCGCGGAACCGCCCGGACGGCCGCGCGCCGGGTTCCGATCGCGCCGCATCCTCGGTCACGTCGAGTTGCCAATAGGTCTGGATCGTCATGCTGCATTCCTCTCGGTTACAAACGCGGGTTGGCCGAGGCGATCGGCGAACAGCGGCGCGATGGGATGATCGGGCGTGCGGGCCATCAGCGCACCTCCCGCCCGGGCAGCCGGACCAGGTTCGACGGCGTTCCCGGCGCGGCGGTAAGTTCGGCGAGGATCTCATCCTTCAGCCGGTGGAGCAGCGGCGCCGAGCGGTCGCGCGGGTGCGGCAGGTCGACCTCGACGATCCGCCGGATCCGCCCGGGATCGGGCGCCATCACGACCACGCGGTCGCCGAGATACAGCGCCTCCTCGACATCATGCGTCACCATCAGCATCGTCGAGCGCTGCGCCATCCAGATGCGCTGCAGCTCGTTCTGGACGCGGACGCGCGTGAGGGCGTCGAGCGCGCCGAGCGGCTCGTCGAGCAGCAGCAGCTTGGGTTCGGTCACCAGCGCCCGCGCGATCGCCGCGCGCTGCGCCATGCCGCCCGACAACTGGTGCGGATAGGCCGATTCGAAGCCGGTGAGGTTCACCAGCGCGATATGATCGGCGACGATCGCCGCGCGCCGCGCCTTGGGCACATCGGTATTGAGCAGCGCCAGTTCGATATTCTGCGCCAGCGTCATCCACGGGAACAGGCGATGATCCTGGAACACGATGCCGCGGTCGAGGCTGGTGGTGGACACGCGCTCGCCATCGAGCCGGATTTCGCCGCGATAGTCGTCATCGAGCCCGACGATCAGCCGCAGCAGCGTCGATTTGCCGCAGCCCGAGGCGCCGACGATGCTGACGAACTCGCCGGGGCGGATGTCGAGGCTGATCCCCTCCAGCACCGCGCGCGGCTCGCCGCCGATCGTGAAGCTCTTGTGCAGGTCGCGGATCGTTAGCGCGCCGCGTGCCGCGGGCACCGGATTGGCGACCGGGCGGGGGAGTTTTTCGTGGATCATCGGACTCTCCATTTCAGCGCAGGTCATGTCAGCGCAGCGGCGGTTGCCAGCGCAGCAAATGCCGACGCAGGCGCAGGAACACTTGGTTGATCGCGAAGCCGAGCGCGGCGGTGACCAGGATCGCGACAAGGATGATGTCGAGCCGCTGCTGGGTCTGCGCGAGCTGCATCGTCACCCCCAGCCCGCCGCCGACCCCCAGCAGGATCTCGCTCGCGATCGACGCGATCCACGCAAAGGCCAGCCCCTGGGTCAGCCCGGTGAGGATCAGCGGCATCGCCGCGGGCAACAGGATCAGCCGGAAGCGTTGCGCGGGGGTGAAGCCATAGATTTGCCCCACCTCGACGAAGCGCCGCTCGACGCCCGCGACGCCTTCGAAGCTGTTGAGCAATGTCGGGAAGAAGGCCGACAGGCTCACCACGATCAGCTCGGTGCCCCGTCCGGTGCCGACCCACAGTCCGAGCAGCGGCAGCCAGCCCATCAGCGGCACCTGCCGGATCGCCTGGAGCAGCGGATTGAGCGCGCGGTCGAGCGGGCGGAAGATCGCCATCGCGACGCCCAGCGCGATCCCCAGCGTGCCGCCGATCGCAAGCCCGCTCAGGCTGCGCGAGAGCGTCGATGCCATGTCGGCGACCAGAGTGCCCTGCACCGCCAGCTCGACGAACCCGGCCCCGATCGATTCGAGCGGGGCAAAGGCCAGCGCGTGCGCGCCCCCCGACAGGGCTTGCGATTGCCACCAGACCAGGAACAGGACGGGTGCGACCAGCCCGATCGCGGCACGGCCCCAACAGCGCGAAAGCAGCGCCTTCATGCCGCCCTCCAGCGCGATGCGCGGCGCTCGATGGCCTTGGCACCACGATCGAGCGCGAACCCGATCACCCCGCTGACCACCACCCCGGCGAGCACCACGTCGATGCGAAACATCTGACGCCCCATCTCCATCATCTGGCCGATGCCGCTGTCCGCCGCGAGCAGTTCGGCGGCGATCAGCACCACCCAGGCGCGCGTCAGCGCCACCCGCAGCCCGGTGACGACGGCAGGCAGCGTCGCGGGGACGAGGATCCGCCAGATCAGGTCGGGCAGCCGGGTGCGATAGACGCGCGCGACTTCGAACCAGGCGCGGGGGACGCTGCGGATCGCGTCGAACGCGGCGAGCGCCACCGGGAAGAACGCCGCGAGGATGACGATCACGATCTTGAACTGCTCGTCGATGCCGAGGAAGATCACCAGCATCGGTACGAACGCGATCACCGGAACCTGCCACACCGCGAAGAAGAACGGCGCGAACAGCGCCTCGGCGATGCGCGACAAGGCGATCGCCGCGCCAAAGGCCAGCCCCGCCACTGCCCCGATCGCAAAGCCTAGTGCAAGCCGCGTCATGCTGTCCGCGACATGGCGCTGCAACTCGCCCGTCTGTGCCAGCGACCAGAGCGTCGCCCCGACTTCGCTCGGCGGCACCAGCACCTGCGGCGGAAACACCCCGCTGACGCTGGCAAGCTGCCACAGGCCGAGCAGCGCGATCGGCGCGAGCAGCGACGCCAGCGGCGATTGCCGGCGCGCGGGGAGCGGCGCCGGGGCGCGAAGGGCTATGCTCGCCATCAGGATGCCTTGGCCGCGCTGGCCTGCGCCTGGACGGGCGTGGTTGGGCTCCAGAATCCCTCGAGCCGGGCATCGCGCAATGCCGGCGCCACGAACCTTTGGTCGATCAGCGCGTCGACATCGATCTTGTTGCGGACCAGCCCGCGCGCAAAGGCATAGTCGGCGACCGAGCGATAATGCGCGATCACGTCACGCGTGAAGGTCGGCGAGAAGCGCTCGCGCCACGGGATGCCGTCATTGGCATAATCGCGGGCGATGATTTCGACCGGCATCGACCCGCGCGACGAGTCCTTGATCACGCGATCGCGATTGGCGTCCTGCGCGGACCAGGCGGCGGCGCGGACATAGGCGTCGACCACCAATTGCGTCAGCTCGGGATTGGCATCGACGAAATCGCCGCGCCCGAACAATTCGGCGCGCATCCGCCAGTCGGCGGGCGCCTGCTTGGTCGACCAGATCACCCGGCCCGCGCCCTTTTGCTCGAGCAGCAGCCCGTCGGAGAGCAGGAAGGCGGCATCGATGCTGCCCGACGCGAGCGCCGCGGGGGTCGCCGCGGGGTTGATGTTGACGATCTTGAAGTCGCTTTGCTTGAGCCCGCTGGCGTCGAGCAGCTTGGAGAAGGGCAGTTCCCAGGGCCGCCCGCGATGCAGCGCGATCCGCTTGCCCTTCAGCTCGGCGATACTGTTGGCGGCCAGGCCGTTGCGAACCACCAGATAGCTGTGCTGCCCCTGCCCCACCGGCGTCACCAGCCGCAGCGGGACGCCGCCCGAAATCGCGATGATCGCGGGGAAATCGCCATAGGACGCGAAGTCGATACGCTTTCCCGAAAATCCTTCGTTGATCAGCGGGCCGCCGACGGCAGTCGGAACAGGGGTGAAGGCGAGCGCCACGCCGCGCTTCGCCAGTTCGGCCTTGAGCCAGCCCTCGCGGATGACCACGCCGGTCAGGCCGTTAAACGCCTGTTTGCCCTCGAAGGGATAGGCGATGCCCGCGATCGTCACGGTCTTCGGCGCGGACGCCGCCCCGCCCCCGCGGAATGGAAAGGCCAGCAGCGCCACCACCGCAATCAGCGCGGCCGCGCCGATGGCCCAGGTCAGGATCGATTTGGGTCTTGGGATCGCCACGCGTCACTCCTTTTCCGGGGATCGATGCACTTCACGTGCCAAAAGCCCTGCGGGAGGCGCGCCGTCGCCGAACGCGCCGCTTGCGCGCGTGCCGCTGCGCAATTCGGTGCAGTGCATCCGCCCGGGCTGCGCGAAATGCAGCGGTTTCGGTGCGGTGGCGGGCCGCGGGCTTGCCGCGCAACTTGGCATGCGCTTAGCTGACTCACTGGCGCCGGAAATCGCCCGGTTCGCGGGAGCCCGCGTACCTGAAGGAGCTGCGCTTCGACGCGCGCCCGCTGGACGCCGCTTTGCGCTGCCGGGCGGCTGCCGACACCGACACACTGGCGCTCGTCTAAAGCCCTGCTAGGCCATGCAATTCATTTCCTACTTAATCGGTAGGAGATTTGCTGCTACCATTGCGCGACAGGTCTGGAGGGATCCGATGGTCGCAGTGTCGCGTACCGAAAACGCCGAGAGTATCGAGATCGGCCTGGCGGCGCACAAGCAGCCGGGCGGGCGGCCGGTGCTTGCATTCGATTCGGACAAGCATCATTCGGTGGGGCCGCGCGCGCGCGCGTTCGTCTTTTCCGATCCGCAGTCGCGCGCGCTCATCCCGCTCATTGAAAAGACCGCGCCGAGCGAAGCCAATATCCTCGTTATCGGCGAGACCGGCACCGGCAAGGAGCTGGTCGCGCGCTATGTCCACTCGCTCAGCGACCGCGCGCAGGGCGCGTTCATCGCGGTGAATTGCGGCGCCTTTTCCGAATCGCTGATCGAGGGCGAGCTGTTCGGCACGGAGAAGGGCGCCTATACCGGCGCGCATTTGGCCCGCCCCGGCTGGTTCGAGGCGGCCAATGGCGGAACGCTGTTCCTCGACGAGATCGGCGAGATGCCGCTGTCGCTCCAGGTCAAGCTGCTGCGCGTGCTTCAGGAACGCGAAGTCGTCCGCCTCGGCTCGCGCACGCCGATCCCGCTCGACGTGCGGGTGATCGCCGCGACCAATGTCGACTTGCATCGCTCGGTCGCCAACGGGCTGTTCCGCCCGGACCTTTATTACCGGCTCCAGGTCGTGACGCTGCCGTTGCTGCCGCTGCGCGAGCGCCGCGCCGACATCCTGCCGCTCGCGCGCCATTTCCTCCAGGTCTATGGCGACAAGATCCAGCCGCGCCGGCTCGAACTCGGCCCCGCCGCGGAAGAGGCGCTGTACCGCCACGACTGGCCGGGCAACATCCGCGAACTGGAGAACGCGATCTTCCGCGCCACTCTGGTCTGCCAGGACGGGATGATCCAGGTGCCGGACCTCGGGCTGTCGGGCATGGCCTATGGCGCGCCCGCGCTCGCGCCGCTCGATCCGGAGGGTGCCGTGCTGGAGGACATCGTCCGCCCGCTGGTCGATACGCTGCTCCGGGGCGAACATGACGCGATGCTCGATCGGCTGGTCGGCGCAGTCGTCACCGAGACGTTCAACCGCTGCGCGTCGAACCAGATCAAGACCGCGGCCGCGCTGGGCGTCACGCGCAACGTCGTGCGCACGCACCTCAAGAATTTCGGCCTGATCTGACGCTGCGGTGAAAACGCAGCAATCGCGCTGATCAATACCCCGCAATCCCGCGCACGCCAGCCTGGCCGCGGGCGAGCCTCCCCTCCCAGCTTCGTCTTGGCACGCTCTTTGCTCCTTCCTCGGCGGCGTTTCGCAACGCTTCGGCACCCCACCACCGCACGGGAGCAAAGACCATGACGACACCCGATCCGACCCTCGACGAACTCTGGTTCACGCGCTGCCCGGTCCCGACCGCCACGGGGATCGCGTACAAGCTCGGCTGGCTGACAGAGGAATTCGCCCCCGATGGCATCACCGTCCGCACCTTGCAGGAATCGGGCTCGGAGCTGGGCCGCCATCACTATGACCACCGCCTGCCGACGCTGATCCGCGAAGGGGGCAACATGCTCTCGATCGCCGCGCGCGCGCAGGGCGAGCCAACCCGGCTGATCGGGCTGACCTGGATCGAGGAGAGCCAGCGCATCCTCACCCGCCCCGACACCGGCATCCGCAACGCCGGCGACCTCAAGGGCCGCCGCCTCGCGCTGCCGGGCTGGTCGCACAACGACATCCCCAGCCATGTCCGCGGCACCAGCATCGCGCGCGGCATGTCGCTGGCGGGGTATAAGGGCGCCCTTGCCTCTGCCGGACTCAGCCTCGACGATGTCGATCTGGTCGAAGTGCCCGACCGGCTGCGCAACATCGGCGGCAGCGGGCGCGATCTCGGCCCGCGCCGCTCGGGGCTCGGGCGGTTGTGGCCGATCGATGCGCTCGTCTCGGGCCATGTCGACGCGATCTACGTCAAGGGCGCCTCGGCGCTCGACGGTGCGCGCGAGGCCGGGCTTGTCGTCGCGGTCGACCTCGACGCGCTGCCCGATCCGCGCTTCCGCGTAAACAACGGCACGCCGCGCCCGATCACCGTCCACCAGCATCTGCTCGACGCGCATTTCGACGT
Organism: Sphingomonas hengshuiensis; assembly: GCF_000935025.1. Classification (NCBI taxonomy): domain Bacteria; kingdom Pseudomonadati; phylum Pseudomonadota; class Alphaproteobacteria; order Sphingomonadales; family Sphingomonadaceae; genus Sphingomonas; species Sphingomonas hengshuiensis. The sequence continues at coordinate 133,742 of NZ_CP010836.1, read as the reverse complement.
GCTCGTGCGCTTCCTCGCGGTGACGCTGCGCGCCGCGGACTGGGTGAAGGCCGAGCCCGACAAGCTCCGCGCGATCCTCGAGTTCGAGACCGACGCGAGCCCGGAGGCCGTCGACCAGGCCTATCGCCACCTCCACGAAGGGCTCCACCCGACGCTCGACGCCGATCGGCTCGCTTTGTTCGAGCAGCAGAAGAAATTCCTCTTCACCCACGGCTTTCTCGATGCCGATTTCGCGCTCGCCGACTGGGTCGACCCGCGCCCCCTCGAAGCCGCGCGTGCGCTCAACGCGCGTCGCAACGCCCCCCTTGTACTCGCCTGACAGGAGACACAGCCATGTCCGACCATCCCGGCCTTTCGCCCGAAACCATCGCCTTCATCGCCGCGCAGGAACAGGATGCCCGCCGCGCCTTCCGCCTGCTGCGCGAAACCCGCACGATCTCGGCCAGCGGGACGCTGTTCCTGGCCGTGCGCATCCCCGGCGAAGACAAGATCATCACCTTCAATTACCTCGGCCTGTGGGCCGACGATCCAGATCAGCCGCAGACCGCGGTGATCGATTTCCAGGGCAACAGCTATTGGCACAACAAGCCCGGCGGCGCCGCGCGCTATGCCAAGCTGTTCCGCACGCATGCCGGCGTCCAGGCGATCAGCCACGTCCACACCCCGCATCTGGGCGCCTATTCGCAGGCGCACGCCAAGCTGCCGCTGCTCTACGTCCCCAACCGCCGCTTCCGCTTCAGCAGCGAGCTGCCGGTCTATATCAACCGCCGCCAGCCCGAGGTCGATTTCATCGTCGATTCGATCGAGGCCGATCGCGAAGTCCCCGGCATCGTCGAGGCGAATGGCGGCGCGACGGTGTGGAGCTGGAAGGGTCTGCGCGATCTGGTGAACAATATCGTGCTGCTGGAGGAAGGCGCACAGTTCCAGATCCTCGCCGCCGCGCTCGGCGGGTCGCAGCCGTTCGGGCCGGGCGTGCTCGAACAGCAATGGAAGATGGGCAAGCTCGTCCCCCCCGATGCCAGCGTCTCCGACGACGGCACCATCCATTACGCCACCGCCGCCGCAGCGGAATGAGCGGGAGCGACCGTCCGGGATCAGCGCCCGCCGCCAACTCGCCCTCGGGGTGTTCCTGACCCGCCACGGCCACCATCCGGGGCATGGCGCCAACCCGGCGCGGCCAATAGCGGAAAGCCCGATTTCCGCTATTGGGCCGGGCTCGCCCAGACGGCGGAGCGCGGCAAGTTCGACATCGCCTTCTTCGCCGATTTCGTCGGGCAGGCGGGCGCCAGCACCAGGGGGATCGAGCGGCGCCACGCCTTTCTCGATTTCGAGCCGCTGACGCTCTCCGCTGCGCTCGCGGCGGTGGGCGCAGGACCATCCCGCGAAGTGCGCCGCTATCTGGCGCGCGAGACCGATGCGACCGAATATCGGGTGTCGGTGGCCCATGGCAACGATGCACGGACCCGGCTGCGCACTGATCTGGCCGCCCCGACCGCCTGACCACTCGCGCGGCGCCGACGGGCCGCGTGTCGGCGACTGGCCACGCAATCGTGCTTCACCTACCGTGCGAGCTACCGCGGCCCTCGCCCCGATTCGCCGGAAGGATTCCCATGCGCCTGTTGCCCCTGCTCGCCGCGATCGTCGCGACGCCCGCCGCCGCGCAGACCGTGCCCGTCCCGCCGGTCGTCGCCACCCCGCCCCGGCCCCAGCCTGCGGCGAACATCATCGTCGAGCCGGTGGCGATGATGATCGCGGCGTTCGATGCCGATGGCGATGCCCGGGTGACGCGCGGGGAATTCGACGCGGGGCTGCGCCGCAGCTTCGATTCGATCGACACGCGGCGCACCGGTTCGCTCGGCTATATCGCCTTTTCGGACTGGGCGGAGCGCTGGCTGGGCGACCGCAACACGCTGCCCAGCCCGTTCGAAACCGATCGCGACGGCGACAATCGGATCACCTTCGACGAGCTGTCCGATCGTTTCGCGATGTTCTTCGCGCGGTTCGATACCGACAAGGACGGGGTGCTCGTCCGCCGCGAACTGGTGACGATCCGCCCGCAGATGTTCCAGCCCGAATCGCGCAAGGGCAAGCGCGGGCGCGCGCCGGGCAATTGATTCCCTAGCGTCCGACACACAAGCCCGGCTAAGCCACTGCCAATGGCTTCCGATCACGATCACGCGCACCACCACCACAGCCATGCCCCCGCCGATTTCGGCAGGGCCTTTGCGCTGGGAACCGCCCTCAACCTCGCCTTTGTCGTGATCGAGGGGGGCGCGGGGCTGTGGACCGATTCGGTCGCGCTGCTCGCCGATGCCGGGCATAATCTGTCCGACGTGCTCGGGCTGCTCGTCGCCTGGGCCGGGGCGGAACTGGCCAAGCGGCCGGCGTCGAAGCGCTTCACTTATGGCTATCGCGGCAGTTCGATCCTCGCCGCGCTGGCGAACGCGGTGCTGTTGCTCGTGGCGGTCGGCGGCATCGCATGGGAAGCGGTACAACGCTTCGCCGCACCGCCATCGATCGACGCCGTCCCGGTGATGGCGGTCGCGGCGGTCGGCATCGTCGTCAATCTCGGCACCGCGCTGCTGTTCGCGCGCGGGCGCAAGGGCGACATCAACATTCGCGGCGCGTTCCTCCACATGGCGGCGGATGCAGCGGTCTCCGCCGGAGTCGTGATCGGCGCGGGGCTGATCCTCATCACCGGGGCGGGCTGGATCGATCCGGCGATCAGCCTGGTGATCGTGGTCGTCGTGCTGTGGAGCACCTGGGGGCTGCTGCGCGAATCGCTGGTGATGGTGCTCCAGGCGGTGCCCGCGCGGATCGATGTCGATTCGGTGCGCAGTGCGCTGGGCGCGCTGCCCGGCGTGGCGCGGGTCCATGATCTCCACATCTGGCCGATGAGCACGACCGAAGCCGCGCTGACCGCGCATCTGGTGATGCCCGCGGGCCACCCCGGCGACGCATTCCTGCGCGACCTTCAGCATCGGCTGGCGCATGATTTCGAGATCGACCATATCACGGTCCAGATCGAACTCGGCGAGGGCGCCGAATGTCGTCTGCATGGGGACCATGCGCATGATTGAGTCGCCCGGGGGGGCACAGGGCGAACCCATCCGGCTCGTGATCTTCGATTTCGACGGCACGCTATCGGACAGCGGCGACTGGTTCCTGTCGGTGATCGACGAGCTTGCCGCGCGCTATCGTTTCCGCACCGTCACGCCCGAGGAAGTGCCAGCGCTGCGCCATCGCAGCTCGCGCGAAGTGATCGAGTATCTCGGCATCCCGCGCTGGAAACTGCCGCTGATCGCGCGTTATCTCCGCCGGATGATCGGTCGCAACGCGCACCAGATCGAGCTGTTTCCCGGCACCCCCGACCTGCTCGGGCAGCTCGCCGACATGGGCGTGCGAATCGCGCTGGTCACGTCCAATTCCGAGGCGAATGCGCGGAAAATCCTGGGGCCGGCGCATGCCGCGCGGATCGAGTGTTTCTGCTGCGGCTCGTCGCTGTTCGGCAAGGCGCCCAAATTCCGCCGGGTGCTGCGCCGAATGCGTATCCCTGCCGCACAGACGCTGGCGATCGGCGACGAGACCCGCGACATCGACGCCGCCCGCGAAGTCGGGATGCGCGCCGGATCGGTGCTATGGGGCTATGCCAGCGAAGAGGCGCTGACCGCGATGAAGCCCGATACCAAGTTCCGCACTCCGCAGGACATATTGGATTTCGTCGCGCGCCACCGCTGAGGCGGCGCCCTCACTCGAAATGCACCGCCAGCCAGACGCTCGGGCGGTCCTTTGCGGTCCAGGTCACCCAATGCCTCTGCCCGCGCGCGATCCACAGCGCGTCGCCGGGGTGTAGCGCCACTTCGTCCGAATCCTCGATCCGCAGCCCGGCAGCACCCTGCAGCAGCAGCACCCACTCGTCGCTATCCTGCACCATCGGCGCATCCTCGGGGGTCGACTGGCCGTGCGACACGATCCGCTCGGCTCGCACGCCGGGCCGCGCGAGCAGTTCGGTGAAAGCCTCGGCACGCTTGGCGGCGGGGAGCCCGGTCAGGAGGTTGCCGACCTGCACCTTGAAGCGCGGCTTTGGTTTCGGTTTGGGCTTGGGTTGGGGTTTCGGCTTCGGCGCCCCCTTGGGCTTCACCGCACCCGGCGTCGTCTCAGCCGACTCGCCCCAGGTCGCCCGCGTCGCATCGCGCAGCCAGGCGTCGACCGCATCGGCATCCGCGGTCAGGCCATCCTCGCCGATCCCCAACACCGCAGCGCCTCCCGCATCCTTCAACCCATACAGCCCGAAATCGCCGCCGGGCTTGCGCCGCCGCGACGTGACCAGCTTCAACCCGCGATGCGCCGCCATCGCGCGCAGTGCGTCGTCGCGTTCGCTCAACCTGTCTCTCCCTCGACTTCGCGCGCACATGGGGGCAAGGCGCACCGCCATGTCCACCCGTTTCCAGTTCACGATCCACGCCACCGACGGCAAGGCCCGTCTGGGCAGCATTGCCATGCAGCGCGGCGAGATCCGCACCCCCGCCTTCATGCCCGTCGGCACCGCCGCCACCGTGAAAGCCATGAAGCCGCAGGATGTGCGCGCATCGGGCGCCGACATCCTGCTCGGCAACACCTATCATTTGATGCTGCGCCCCACCGCAGAGCGCGTCCACCGGCTGGGCGGGTTGCACAAGTTCATGGGCTGGGACCGCCCGATCCTCACCGATTCGGGCGGCTATCAGGTGATGAGCCTGTCCGAACTCACCAAGCGCAGCGAAGAGGGCGTCGCCTTCGCCTCGCATCTCGACGGCTCGCGCCACCTGATGAGCCCCGAACGCTCGATGGAGATCCAGCGGCTGCTCGGCTCGGACATCGTCATGGCGTTCGACGAGCTGGTCCCCACCACCGCCACCCGCGACGTGCAGGCAAAGGCGATGGAGCGATCGATGCGCTGGGCGAAGCGCAGCCGCGCGGGCTTCGATTCGGGGGAGGCGCATGCCGCGCGCGCCGCGCTGTTCGGCATCCAGCAGGGCGCGCTTGACCAGGATCTGCGCAAGTCCTCCGCCGATGCGCTGAAGGACATCGGCTTCGACGGCTATGCCGTCGGCGGCCTCGCGGTCGGCGAGGGGCAGGAGGCGATGTTCGGCGTGCTCGACTATGCGCCGGGCCAGCTCGACGCCGCCAAGCCGCGCTATCTGATGGGCGTCGGCAAGCCCGACGACATTGTCGGCGCGGTCGAGCGCGGGATCGACATGTTCGATTGCGTCCTCCCCACCCGTTCGGGCCGCACCGGCCAGGCTTTCACCCGCTCCGGCCCGATCAACATCCGCAACGCGCAGTTCGCCGAGGATCAGGGGCCGCTCGACCCGGCCTGCGCCTGCCCGGTCTGCGCGACGTCGAGCCGCGCCTATCTCCACCACCTCGTCCGCGCAGGCGAGATTTTGGGGGCGATGCTGATGACCGAGCATAATCTCTATTTCTACCAGGCGCTGATGGCCGATCTGCGCGGCGCCATCGGGGACGGACGCCTCACCGCGTTCGCCGATGATTTCCGCGCGCGCTATGTTCGGCAAAAATTAGCTTAACCATCAAGTGTTTCGCCGTGGGACGCGGCGAAATCCGGGCGCGCGCGGCTTGCCGAAAGGCGATATGGGCCGGGCCATGTTCTGGCGGCGTTTCACTCGGATGCAGGCACGGGGGCTGGCGGCGGCGGTACTCGCGTCGCTGATCGGTGCCGGATTCTCGGCGCAGGCGCTCGCCCCCGACCTGCCCGGCGCGCCCAGGCAGGTCGCCGCAACCGGCTATGAAGCCGACGATCATTTCCCCGGCGCGGCCTATTATACCGCGATCGACGAACAGACGGCCGCGAGCGCCGGCAGCACCGGCACCACCGCGCTTCCCGACCTGCCCGTGCCGGAGAACGCCGTGGTCGACACCTCGATCCAGCCCGCCACACCCTTCCGCCTGGCAGGCAGCGCGACCGACAAGGCGCGCGCGCTCCAATGCCTGACCAGCGCGATCTATTACGAAGCCGCCAACGAGCCCGATGCCGGCCAGCGCGCAGTCGCGCAGGTGGTGCTCAACCGCGTCCGCCACCCCGCCTTCCCCGCCAGCGTGTGCGGCGTGGTGTTTCAGGGGTCGGAGAAAAGCGGTTGCCAGTTCAGCTTCGCCTGCGACGGCGCGATGGCGCGCGGCGCGCCCGGCCGCGCGGCATGGCTGCGCGCGGGCCGCGTCGCCGCCGATGCGCTGGGCGGAGCGGTGTTCGCGCCGGTCGGGCTGGCGACGCATTATCACACCTATGCGGTCACCCCGTCGTGGAACCGCGGGCTGGTGATGACCGGCGTCTATGGCGCGCATTTCTTCCACCGCTGGAAGGGCTGGTGGGGCACCCGCGCCGCGTTCAGCCAGCCCTATCGCGGGCACGAGCCGCTCCCCGCCCCGCACCCGAGCGCGCTGCCCGATGTCCTCGCCGAAGCGCAGCCGCCAGTGGCGACGCCCCAGCAAGCCGCCACGCCGCGCCCCGCGGTACAGCCCGATTATGCAGACAGCGGCACCCCGCTCGCCGCCTATGCCCGCCCCGCGAACGACGAGTCGCAGATTCTCGACAAGTGGAAGGACAGCGGCAAACCGCTGCGCTGACCCCAGCGAAAGGCAGGGCAATCCCATATGGCATCGGGCAAACATACACGCCGTCACCCCAGCGAAGGCTGGGATCCATTCAGCCGCTCCGCTCGACCCAAAAGCCCTTACCGAGCACCGAATGGATCCTGACTTTCGTCAGGATGACTCGGTTTTTGCCCTATGCGATCACCCTGCAGCGAAAGGGGCCCCGCCATCGCTGGCGGAGCCCTTTGTCATTCGCCGTCGCGCGGATCAGCGGCGATGGTTGTTGCGGTCGTTCTTCTCGATCCGGATGCGCGCCGACAGCGCGTCGAAGCGGCGGTCGAGGTCGCGGCGCTCGGAAAGCGTCAGCCCGCGGCCCGAGCGGCGATACTGGGCCTCGAGCCGGGTCAGCCCGCGGAACTCGTTGCGCAGCCGGGTCGCCTCGGCGCGCGACAGCGCGCCCGAACGGATGCCCTGGTTGATCCGCTGCTCCAGCCGGTTCTGGCGGGCGTTGATATTCTGCCAGGCACCCTGCCCCTGGAAGCTCGCATAGCCATGGTTCGGCGCCGTCGCCGCAGTCGCGGTCGTCGCGGGAAGTGCGGCAGCCGCGATACCGAGGCCGGCGAGCAGGATCGTGATGGTCTTCATGGTGTCACTCCTCTTGATACTGGGCCGTCGCTGCGGCCTGACACCTATGTGGAACGCGCCTGTCGCGAACCTGTCCCACGCTTCGCCCTTTTGTGTCGCGGTTTGTCGCACCGGCGCGGGCTTCGTTCAGGTTCGGCGTGCGCAATGCGCGATTGATCGCCGGGCGCGCGCGCCGCATAGTCGCTGGCAGGGGGACTGCACCGAATGGCACTGACTACCGCCGAACTGACGCTGGTCGAACAGCGCGTGACCAACGACGGCCCCAATATCGCCGTCGCCTATCTGCTATGGTTTTTCCTGTGGTTCGTCAGCGCGCACCGCTTCTACCTGGGTCGGCCCGGCACCGCGATCCTCCAGATCCTGTCCTATTTCGTCCTGATCGGGTTCTTCTGGGTGCTGATCGACGCCATCCTGATCCCCGGCATGATCCGCGAGAAGCAGAACGAAATCCGCGGCGCGATGCTCGATCAGCTCACTGGCCGCTGATCGCCCGCGTCACGCCGGCTCCAGCAACCGCACCGCCTGTGCCCGCGTCACGCCGGCTCCAGCAACCGCACCGCCTGTGCCCGCGCCTCGTCGGTGATCTCGGCGCCCGACAGCATCCGCGCAATCTCCTCGCGCCGCTGGCCTGCATCCAGCGGCGTCACCCCGGTCCGCGTCACGATGCCGTCGTGGCGCTTGGCGATCAGCAGGTGCGCCGTGCCCCGCGCCGCGACCTGCGGGCTGTGCGTCACCACCAGCAGCTGCGCTCCCTGCGCCAGCCGCGCCAGCCGCTCGCCGATCGCGCTGGCCACCGCGCCGCCGACGCCGCGATCGATCTCGTCGAAGATCAGCGTGCCCGCGCCGCCTTCCTCCGCCAGCGCGACCTTCATCGCCAGGATGAAGCGCGACAATTCGCCCCCCGACGCGATCTTGACCAGCGGTGCGAACGGCGCCCCCGGATTGGTCGACACCGCGAATTCGACGCGGTCCATTCCGCTCGCGCTCCACTGGCTCTCGTCCAGCGGCTCGACCAGCGTGCGGAAACGCGCGGCATCCAGCTTGAGCGGCTTGAGCTCGCCCTCGACCGCAAGGTCCAGCCGCGTCGCCGCCTCGGTCCGCGCCGCCGACAGCGCGCGGGCGGCGTCGCGATAGGCGGCGTGCGCCGCCTCCGTCGCCAGCGTGAGCGCGGCAATCCCCGCCCCGCCCTGTTCGACGCGCGCCAGCCGCGTCGCCAGCGTCTCCAGCAGCGCGGGCAGTTCCTCGGGCTGGACGCGGTGCTTGCGCGCCACCGCGCGCAGTTCGAACAGCCGCGTCTCGTCGGCCTCGAGCGCGGCAGGATCGAACGCCAGTGCCTCCGCCGCCGCATCGATCCGGTCCTGCGCCTCGCCGCCCTCGGTCAGCGCGCGGTCGATCGCCGCCAGTGCGTCGCCCAGCGCGTCATGCTGGTTCGCCACGCGCTCCAATATCCGCGCGGCCTGCCGCAACTGGCTGAGCCCGCCCTCCGATCCCTCGAGCAGTTCGGCGATTGCCTGCAATTCGCCCGCGACCTTCTCGCCGCGCTGCATCGTCGCACGCCGCTCGGCCAGTGCTTCCTCTTCGCCCGGCTGCGGATCGAGCGCCTGCAACTCGGCAACGGCGTGCTCCAGCCATTCGCGGTCGCGCTCGGCGGCATCCTGTTCGGCGCGCGCCACCGCCAGCGCATCCTCGGCCCCGCGCCACGCGCGGTGCGCAATCGCGACGGCGCCGGTGTCGAGCCGAGCAAACGCATCGAGCAGCGCACGATGCCCGCGCGGATTGAGCAATCCGCGATCGTCATGCTGGCCATGGATTTCCACCAGCGACGGCGCGAGTTCGCGGAGCAGCCCCGCCGATGCCGGCTGGTCGTTGACAAAGGCGCGGCTGCCGCCATCGGCCTTGACGATGCGGCGGATCAGCAATGGCTCGCCCGGCTCGATCTCCAGCCCGTTCTGCGCCATCGCATTGGCGACCGCGCTGCCCGGTGCCGGTGCGTCGAAGGTGGCGGTCACCATCGCCTGCGCCGCGCCCTGCCGGACCAGCCCGGTCTCGCCGCGCGCGCCCAGCGCCAGGCCCAGCGCATCGAGCAGGATCGACTTGCCCGCCCCGGTCTCGCCGGTAAGCACGCCGAGCCCTGCGCCGAAATCGAGGTCCAGCGCCTCGATCAGCACCACGTCGCGAATGGATAGTGCGGTCAGCATGCCCGCAGCGTTATTGCAGGAACGGAGACGGAACGGAAGGGCGTCCAGCCCCTCGACGGATCAACCCGCCGAGGTATTCGCCTTCGCGACCTTGTCCTTGTTGTCCTCGACCAGCTCATAGGCATGTTTGTACCAGTCCGTGCCCGGATAATTGGCGCCCAGCACCGCGGCGGACTTCTGCGCCTCCAGCGGCACGCCCAGCGCCAGATAGGCCTCGGTCAGCCGCATCAGCGCCTCGGGGACGTGCGTCGTCATCTGATACTGGTCGACGACGGTGCGGAAACGCGTGACCGCCGCGAGCCACTGGCCGCGCGTCTCGTAGAAGCGGCCGATCTCCATTTCCTTGCCGGCCAGGTGATCGCGCACCAGGTCCATCTTCAGCCGCGCGTCGGACGCATAGCGGCTGGTGGGATAGCGCCGCGTCAGTTCGCCGAGCGAATCGAGTGCCTGCTGCGTAATCTTCTGGTCGCGGGTGACGTCCTGGATCTGCTCATAATAGCTGATCCCGACAAGGTAATAGGCATAGGCGGCATCGCGGTTGCCGGGGTGGACCGCCAGGAAGCGCTGCGCCGAGGCGATCGATTCGGTATAGTCACGGTTGAGATAATAGCTGAACGCCCCCATCAGCTGTGCGCGGCGCGCCCAGACCGAATAGGGGTGCTGCCGCTCGACTTCGTCGAACAACGCCGCCGCCAACTTATACTGATGCTGGTCCAGCTTCTGCTTGCCCGCGCTGTACAGCGTGCCGACGTCGCGCGCGACATAGGGCAGGTCCGAACGCGCGCTCTTCTTGGCGCAACCGGCAGTGGAAAAAGCTAGCACCGGAAGGAGCGCGAGCGCGAAGACGCGGGGCATGGGAGTACGCATGGGCAGGGTCTTAGACGACGGCCATGGCTTCAAACAATCCTTTTCGCGGCGGCTTTGTGGCCGGGTGCGATCGGATCGCTGACAGCGGCCCCGCGTTGCGCTAGGCACAGCGCTTCAGATGGAAGGGAATTGAGTGACCGCCACGCTTCTGGCCACGCATCGTGTCGAAAAACCCTGGGGCCGCCACACGCTGTGGCCGGGCTTTGCGGACCCTTCGCCGACGGGCGATCCGGTCGGCGAAATCTGGTTCCAGACGCCGGGCAATGCCGCGCCCGACCTGCTGATCAAATATCTGTTCACGTCGGAAAAGCTGTCGGTCCAGGTCCATCCCGACGACGAACAGGCGCACGCCCGCGGCCTGCCGCGCGGCAAGGACGAATGCTGGATCATCCTCGCGGCGGAGCCCGATTCGACGATCGCGCTGGGCACGCACGCGCCGGTCGACGCCGCCACGCTCCATGCCGCCGCGCTCGACGGATCGATCGAGCAACTGCTCGACTGGAAGCCGGTCAAGGCGGGCGACTTCTTCTACGCGCCGTCGGGGACGGTCCATGCGATCGGCGCGGGGATCACGCTGATCGAAGTCCAGCAGAACAGCGACACCACCTATCGCCTGTATGACTATGGCCGCCCGCGCGAACTCCATCTCGACGACGGTGTCGCGGTCTCGAACGCCGTGCCCTTCGTCGCGCATCCGATGCCGGGCAAGGTCGCCGACGACCGCACGATCCTGGTCGAAGGGCCGAAGTTCGTGCTCGAGCGCTGGGAAGGCGGCCACCGCGCGCTGACTCTGCCCGCAGGCGTCACCGGCTGGCTGATTCCCGTGACCGGCGAAGGCGTGGTCGACGGGGTGCCGTTCCGCGCAGGCGATTGCCTGACGCTGGAGGGGACCGCCGAACTCCATGCCGAGGCGGGCAGCGACCTGTTGTTCGCCTATCCGGGAACCGCGCGGATCTGACCCTCGGCGCTCAAGCCCGGCGGTTCGCCGCCGGGCGGAGCCTGCCTCAGATCAAGCCCCAGGTCAGGAAGAGACGCCCCCCGGAGATCAGGATCACCAGCAGGTTCAGGTTGCGCCCCGCATTGCTGCTCGACACCGCGCCGATCGCAGCGCCCAGGATCGCGATCGGCAACGCGATCCAGTTGACGAGCGGCAGCAGCGGGATTGGCAGGATGCCGACCATCGCGATCAGCAACGCGACGAATCCGATCAGCAGCGATACGATGTTGAGCATGGCAGGGATGTCGCCTTGTTGGTGTGTTGGCACTATAGCACAGCCCGCAAAAACGCGGAAGCGCCCGTAGCGGTTCCCCGCAAAGGTTAATCGCTGCCGCACCATGATGCCGCGGCCACGCTTCCTTAACCTTCCTGCGGCAGGATGCGCCCGCCCCCCAGGAGCATGTAATGGTTCGCAAAATCGCCTTCTTCGTGTTCGTTTTCCTGCCGCTTGCGCTGGCGGGATGCAGCGGCTCGGGCGCGGACGACGGCAATGCGACGATGGCGGTCAACGCCACCGATCCCCAGCTCGCGGGTGCGTTGCAGGACCAGATCATGGTCGACCCGCAATTGGGTCGCCAGGCCAATGGCGATTCGATTCGCCCGCCGGCCCAGCCCTATTCGGGCGCAGTCCCCAGCGACGCGGTCGCCGCCAACACCGACCCGCTCGACACCAACGGGCTGATGAAGGCGCCGGCTCCGATCGCGGCTGGCAAGGACTGCACGGAATGCGCGGCGGCGCGCGAGAGCGTGACGCTGGGTGGGCTCGCCGCCCGCCAGAAGAATGCGAAGAGCAGCCAATGCGCCGCCTCGCTCACTTATTCCGCCGCATGGGCCCAGCGCCTTCCCGCCGACCTGCCGCTCTTCCCCCAGGCGCGCGTGACCGAGGCTGCGGGCACCGAAGCGGGCAAATGCGCGCTCCGCGTCGTCAGCTTCTCCGCCGCCCAGCCGATGCAGATTCTGCTCGACTGGTATTACACCCGCGCCGTGAAGGCCGGGTACACCGCCGAGCATCAGCTCGACGGCAAGGAACATATCCTCGGCGGCACCCGCGCCCGGGACGATGGCGCCTATGTCCTATTCCTCACCGCGCGCGCCGATGGCGGCACCGACATCGACATGGTCGCGAACAACGGGATTTAAGCGCACGGTTCCCCTGCGCGGCTTTCCGCGCTAACCGCGGCATTATGCCTTCTCTTTTCCTCGTCATGCTCGGCGGCGCCGTCGGCAGTGGCGCGCGCTATCTGGTCGGGCGCGCGGCCTTTTCGGCGTTCGGCATGGGCTTCCCCTGGGGTACGCTCATCGTCAACCTGCTCGGCGGGCTGCTGATGGGCGTGCTGGTCGGCACGCTTGCGCGACTCAGCAACGGGGGCGAGACCCTGCGGCTGCTCCTCGCGATCGGCGTGCTGGGCGGCTTCACGACTTTTTCCAGTTTTTCGCTCGACACCGTGTCGATGCTCCAGCGCGGCGACTGGCCGACTGCGCTCGGCTATATCCTTGCCTCGGTCATCGGGTCGATTGCCGCGCTGGTACTCGGCCTCAGTCTTGTGAGAATCGTGGCATGAGCGCCGAAAATGAAGTCCGCCAGTTCATCGTCGGGGCCGACGACGACGGCATCCGCCTCGATCGCTGGTTCAAGCGGCATCTCGACGATGTCAGCTTCAACCTCGTCTCGCGCTGGGCGCGCACGGGGCAACTCCGCATCGACGGCGCCCGCGCGACGCCGGGCGACCGGGTGACGCAGGGCCAGACGATCCGCGTCCCCCCGGCGGAGACGCCCAAGCCCGACACCGGCAAGCCCAAGGTCCAGCGCACCCCGCTGAGCGACGACCAGACCAGCTTCATCCGCGAAATGGTGATCCACCAGGACGCGCAGGCGATCGTCCTCAACAAGCCCCCGGGCCTCGCGACACAGGGCGGGACCAAGACGCACGAGCATGTCGACGGCCTGCTCGACGGGCTCCAGTTCGATCTGGAGGGACGGCCCAAGCTGGTCCACCGGCTCGACAAGGACACGTCGGGCGCGCTGCTCGTCGCCCGCACCTCGCGCGCCGCCGCCTTCTTCGCCAAGTCCTTCTCGGGCCGCACTGCGCGCAAAGTCTATTGGGCGCTGGTGATGGGCGTGCCGGAGATCGAGGACGGCTTCATCGAACTGCCGATCGCCAAGCAGCCGGGCACCGGCGGCGAGAAGATGCATGTCGACATGAAGGAAGGCGCGCCCAGCCGCACCCGCTACCGCGTGATCGAACAGGCGGGCAGCCGCGCCGCCTGGGTCGAGCTGCATCCCTTTACCGGGCGCACCCACCAGTTGCGCGTCCATATGGCGGCGATCGGCCATCCGATCGTCGGCGACGGCAAATATGGGTTGCAAGAGGCGTTCCTGACCGGCGGGATCAGCCGCAAGATGCACCTCCACGCCCGCCGCATCCGCATCGACCACCCCGATGGCGGCAAGATCGACGTGACCGCCGAACTGCCCAGCCACTTCGCCGAATCGATGAAGACTTTGGGCTTCGAAGAGCATCTGGGCGAGATCGAGCTGCTCGACGGCCGCCCGCCCCCCTCGCGCGAGCAGAAAAAGGCAATGGGCCGCGCTCACGCCAAGTCGGTGCGCAAGGAACGTCGCGGCGAGCGCGGTCGGCGGCGGGGCTGATGTCTGCGCACCCGGCGTTCCGTTGGCAGGATCAGGCGGCGCTCCGGGCGTTCGTGCAGGATATTGGATTCGGGGCGCTGTTCGTCGCTTCGGAACAGGGGCCGCGCGTGGCGCATATTCCCATCGTCTGGCTCGACGACCAGACGCTCGGCTTCCATCTGGCCCGCAACAATCCCGTTGCGCGCGACCTCGACGGCGCGACGGCCCTGTTCGCGGTGCAGGGACCGCATGGCTATGTCAGCCCCGACTGGTACGGCACAGGACCCGATGAGGTCCCCACCTGGAACTATGTGACGGCGGAGCTGGAGGGTGTTGTGTCGCAAATGGATCGCGACGCGCTGATCGACCAGATCGATGCGCTGAGCCAGGTGCAGGAGGCGCGCCTCGCCCCCAAGCCCGAATGGACGCGCGCCAAGGCCGACCCCGTCAGGATCGCCCGGATGCTCGACGCGGTCACGGGCTTCCGCCTTGCCGTCACCGCGTGGCGCGGGACGCGGAAACTGGCCCAGACCAAGCCGGTTGCGCCACGGCTGGCGGTAGCGGATGCGCTTGCCGCGCGCGGCAACGATGCGCTGGCCGCGCTGATGCGGGCACCGTCATGAACCGCCTCGCGCTTTTCGATTGCGACGGCACCCTCGTCGACAGCCAGGCCAATATCTGTCGCGCGATGGAGGCCTGTTTCGTCGCCGAGCGGCTCGATCCGCCCGGGCGCGACGCGATCCGCCAGATCGTCGGGCTCAGCCTCGTCCCCGCGATCGCGCAGCTTCTCCCGCAAGCCGACGCCGCGCTCCACGACTCGCTGGCCGAGGGCTATAAGCGCGCCTTCTGGGCGATGCGCGCCGACAATGCGCTCGATCCCGAGCCGCTGTTCGACGGCATCGTCGAAGCGATCGACACGCTGGAGGCAAATGGCTGGATGCTGGGCGTCGCCACCGGCAAATCGGATCGCGGGCTCCACCTGATCCTCGAGCATCACGGGCTCAAGCACCGCTTCGTCACGCTCCAGACCGCCGATCGCCACCCGTCCAAGCCGCATCCCTCGATGGTCGAGCTTGCGATGGCCGAGGCAGGCGCCGCGCCGCACACGACGGCGATGATCGGCGATACCAGCTTCGACATGGCGATGGCACTGAATGCCGGCGCGCATGCGGTAGGTGTTGCATGGGGCTACCACAGCGCGCAGGAACTGACGGCGGCAGGCGCGGCGCATGTCGTGCCGCATGCACGCGCGCTCGCGGCGCATCTGGAGGCCCTATGACCGACGCCGACGCTCTGGCGATGAAGCGCTATTACACGATCGTCGCCGTCAACATGATCGCCACAGCCGGCGCGGTCTTCGGGCTGGTGATCGCGGGCCGCGCGAACGACTGGCAGCATGGCGTGCTGGGCGGGGCGATCCTGTTGTCGGCGCTCTATGTCATGGCGGTGGTCCCGCGCGCGCTGGCGCGCCGCTGGAAGACGCCCGAGCCGTCATGAGGCGCTTCTGGAAAGACGTCGCGATCGTCGACGGCGGCATCGCGCTCGACGGCAAGCCGGTGCGCACCCCCGGGCGCCTGCCGCTGGTCCTGCCGACGCCGCAGCTTGCGCAAGCCGTGGCCGACGAATGGCGCGCCGTGGCCGACACGATCGATCCGCGCGCGATGCCGCTCACCGGGCTCGCCAATGCCGCGATCGAGCGCGTCGCCCCCGATCCGGCGCGCTTCGCCGCCGGGCTCGCGGCCTATGCCGATAGCGACCTGCTCTATTACCGCGCCGAAGCGCCCGAGCCCCTGGTCGAGCGCCAGCGCGCCGCCTGGGACCCGCTGCTGGACTGGGCGCGCACCCGCTACGATGTCCATTTCGAAACCGTCGCCGGCGTGATGCACCGCGCCCAGCCCCCCGCCACGCTGGCTAGGCTGGGCGATGCGGTCGCCGCGCTCGACCCCTTCCGCCTGGCCGCGATGTCGCCGCTGGTGACGGTCAGCGGGTCGCTGGTCGCAGCGCTCGCGCTTCTCGAAGGAGCAGCGGACGCCGATCGCGTCTGGCACGCGGCGCAGGTGGACGAGGCGTGGCAGGTCGAGATGTGGGGCGATGACGACCTCGCCGTCACCACCCGCACCGCGCACCGCGCCGATTTCGACGCGGGCGCGCGGTTCCTGACGCTGCTGTAATCAGCCCCGCAGGATCGGCGTGCGCGGCAATGCCCAGGCGATGACCGCGCCCGCCGCGATCCACGATGCGACGTCGCTGATCCACAGGAACAGGAAATAGCCCAGCGGCATGTGGTTGTAGATCGGCTGGCCCAGGTCGGTATAGGCCGTCACCGCCACTGCGATCACCGCCACCAGCTTGAGCCGCGCGCCAAAGCTCGCCCCGTTCGCCACGGTCCGGATCGCCACCGCGACCAGCAGCGCACAGACAATCGCCAGCACCAGCCCGCCGATCAGCGCGCTGCTGTCGGGGATCGCGAAACCATTGGCGTTGAAGAAGACCATCACCACCGGCCCCTGGCCGTGGAGCTGGGTCCCCGCCGGCGTGCCCGGCCACGGCACCGGATAGGCGCCGGTGCCCAGCGTGCCCAGATTATCGGCCAGCACGCGCTGTAGCGCCGCGCTTGCCGGATCGTCGGTCCGCGACAATGCGATCCGGCTCAGCGGCGTCCCCCAGAACAGGAAGCCGACGATCCACATCGCCACGCCGCCCAGCAGCCCGCCCATCAACACCCGTGCCATGCCGCTCTCCCTTACTGGTCCTGCGCGATGGCCGGGCAGGACGCCTATTTGTTCAAACCCCGGATAAAGCCGATCAGCCCCGTCTGGCGCGATCGCTTGAGCCGCTCGGCGCGCAGGATCGTGTGGACCGACGCATAGCATTGCTCGACATCGTCGTTGACCAGCACATAGTCATAGCCGTCCCAATGGCTTACCTCGGCAGTCGCGCGCGCCATCCGGCGATCGATGATCTCCATCGAATCGGTGCGCCGGTTGACCAGCCGCTCGCGCAATTCAGGCAATGACGGCGGCAGGATGAACACCCGCACCACGTCGCCCCCGGCCAGCTGGAACAGCTGCTGCGCGCCCTGCCAGTCGATATCGAACAGCACGTCGCGGCCCGAGGCGAGGATCTTCTCCACCCCCTCGCGCGGGGTGCCATAGCGCTGGTCGAACACATGCGCCCATTCGAGAAACTCGTGATTCGCGACCATTTCGCGAAACCGCTCGAGGTCGACGAAGTGATAATCGACGCCGTCTTCCTCCCCCGGCCGTATCGCCCGCGTGGTGTAGGACACCGACATTTCGAGCTGGTCGTCGGCCTTGAGTAGCTTGCGCGCGATCGTCGACTTGCCCGCGCCCGATGGCGAGGACAGCACGAACAACACGCCGCGGCGGCGGAATTTATGGGGATCGTTGTGGGAGCGGTGGGGCATGGGCGCTACTGGCGTGCGACCACCCCCCGCGTCAAGTCACACAGGACCGTTGCGCCGCTGCTTCCGCCGATCGGACGCATAGCGCCACAGCCCATATCCGCCCGCAAGCACCAGCCCCGGCGTTCCCATCCGGCGAATGACCCGCTGCGCGGCATAGCCCATCACGGCACCCTTCGCGCCGCCGCCGCCCTGGCCGCGGTTGATCCGGCTGCCGATCAGCGCGCCGACGATACCCCGGATCATGCCCGCGCCATCCGCTGCGAGACATAGCGCACGCCATAGGCCGCGGCACCGAGCACGATCGCCGCGGGCACGACGCGCTTGCCGACTTCCCACACCACGACGCCGACAATGGCGCCTACCGTGCCGCCCTCGCCGTCCCGCTGGTCGACCTTGCTGCCGACCCATCCTGCAATTGCCTTGCCGATCATCCGAATCTCCTTCCGGACGCCAAACGGCGCAGGCGGGGCGGGGTTCCGCTCAGGTCGTCACCCCGGCGAAAGCCGGGGCCTCGTCGGGGCTGGGCGATAACGGCGCAGCGCACCTTCACGAGATCCCGGCTTTCGCCGGGACGACGGTATGAGAGGAGACCGGGCACCGCACACCCCGTCACCCCGGCGAAAGCCGGGGCCTCGCGGGGGCCGGGCGATGACGGTGCAGCGCACCTTCACGAGATCCCGGTCTACGCCGGGACGACGGTATGAGAGGAGACCCCGCACCGCACACCCCGTCACCCCGGCGAAAGCCGGGGCCTCGCGGGGGCCGGGCGATGACGGCGCAGCGCTCCTTCACGAGATCCCGGCCTGCGCCGGGACGACGGTATGAGAGGAGACCCGGCACCGCACACCCCGTCACCCCGGTGAAAGCCGGGGCCTCGCGGGGGCCGGGCGATGACGGCGCAGCGCTTCTTCGCGAGATCCCGGCTTTCGCCGGGATGACGGCGTTAGGGGGACGGCGTTACCGCCCGATCATGTCCTCGGCCCGCACGAACTTGTCGAACGTCGCTTCGTCGACCAGCCCCAGCGCGAGCCCCGATTCCTTGAGCGTCAGGCCCTTTTCATGCGCGTTCTTGGCGATCTTCGCGGCATTGTCATATCCGATCGCGGGCGCCAGCGCGGTCACCAGCATCAGCGAGCGGTCGACCAGTTCCTTGATCCGCCCCTCATTCGCCTTCAGCCCGTCGACGGTGCGCTCGGCGAAGCTCGTCATGCCGATCGCCATCAGCTCGATCGAGCGCAGCACGTTCGACCCGATCAGCGGCTTGAACACGTTGAGCTCCATATGCCCCTGCATGCCGCCGACGGTGACCGCGACATGGTTGCCGATCACCTGGCCCGCGACCATCGTCAGCATCTCGCACTGAGTCGGGTTGACCTTGCCCGGCATGATCGAGCTGCCCGGCTCGTTCGCCGGCAGGTCGAGTTCACCCAGCCCCGAGCGCGGGCCGCTGCCCAGCAGGCGGATGTCGTTGGCGATCTTGGTCAGCGACACCGCCAGCGTGTTGAGCGTGCCCGACAGGTTCACCAACTGATCCTTGGTCGCCAGCGATTCGAACTTGTTCGGCGCAGTGACGAAGGG
Source organism: Sphingomonas hengshuiensis (assembly GCF_000935025.1). Lineage (NCBI taxonomy): Bacteria > Pseudomonadati > Pseudomonadota > Alphaproteobacteria > Sphingomonadales > Sphingomonadaceae > Sphingomonas > Sphingomonas hengshuiensis. The sequence continues at coordinate 114,810 of NZ_CP010836.1, read as the reverse complement.
CAGCCCGGTGATCTTCGCGATCTCGGCGGCGACGTCCTCGGCATAATGCGGCGGCGAATTGAGCCCGGTGCCGACCGCGGTGCCGCCCAGCGCGAGCTTGAAGATGTCGAGGTCGAGCACGCTGGCAAAGCGCGCCTTGGCCGAGGCGAGCATCGCCGCATAGCCGGAGAATTCCTGCCCCAGCGTCAGCGGCGTCGCATCCTGAAGATGGGTGCGGCCGATCTTGACGATGTGGTCCCAATCCTTCGCCTTCTTGTCGAGCGCGGCGAACAGCCGGTCGAGCGCCGGATACAGCTTCAGCGTCACCCCGCGCGCCGCGGCGATGTGCAGCGCGGTCGGGAAGCTGTCGTTCGACGATTGCGCCATGTTGACATGATCGTTCGGATGCACCGGCGACTTGCCGCCGCGCTTGCCGGTCAGGATCTCGTTCGCGCGGCCCGCAATGACTTCGTTGACGTTCATGTTGGTCTGGGTGCCGCTGCCGGTCTGCCAGATCACCAGCGGGAACTGGTCGTCGAGCTTGCCGTCGATCACTTCCTGCGCGACCTGGTCGATGATCTCGGCGATCTTGGGGTCCAGCCCGTGCTTGACGTTCACCCGCGCCGCCGCCTGCTTCACGATCGCCTGGGCGTGGACGATGCCGATCGGCATCCGCTCCTGCGCGCCGAACGGGAAATTCTCGATCGAACGCTGAGTCTGCGCCGCCCAATAGGCGTCGGCGGGGACTTCGATCGCGCCGATCGAGTCGGTTTCGGTACGGGTATCGGTCATCAGGGCCTCCGGATCATTTGCCCGGCGCTCTACGGGGAAAAGTCGGCCTTCGCCAAGCCCGGATGCGTCGCGCCGGGCCAGGCCTTGGAAACATTAGGAAACTTGTCCGGGGGGCGCGGGCGACTACATCAAACGGTGCCGGCATCGTCCGCCGGCGCGCCACCGCGCCAAAAGGCCGGGGCTTTTGCAGGAGACGAACCATGATCCACCTTATCGCCACCGGGCTGTTGCTCGGCATGTCCCCCGTGCCGGTGCCGGGGGAAATCGAGCACCGCGTCCAGCTCGATCATCCCGCCGGCCCGGTCGACGCCCGGTATCGCCCGCGCATCGATATCGAGCACCGTCAGATCGGCGCGGTCGCCCCGCCGGGCGCGGCATCGACGCTGCGCTGTGCGTGGCAGGCCAATCTGCATGTCGATCGCGAGGCGCGCCACAGCTCGGGCTCGCTGCTCCAGGCGACGCTGCGCCGCGACGCCATCGCCAGCGGCAGCCGGCGGGGCTGGTGCGCCAGCCAGCGCGACGCGATCGCGGAGGAAGTCAGCCTGCGCGTCGAATCGACGCGCGGCCATTTGGTCGACGTCGCACAGGAAGACCATGGCGCGCTGACCCAGGCGCTCGACCGGCTCCATCGCGGAGCCGGCGGTTGACGGCATTGCGCATCCCCGGCGTAACCGCATTGCTGCTCCTGGCCGCTGCCCCCGCGCACGGCCAGGCGCTTCCCTCGGGCGGAGTCGAGATCGCCACCGACGAAAGCCGCCGCGGCATCAGCTGGAGCCAGGGGCGCATCGCCCCGTCCGCCGATGTGAGCGTCACGCTGGCGGGGTTCGACCTGTCGGGCCGCGCTGCGGACACGCGCGGGTCGGTCCGCCACGGCGGGGCAAAGGCGGTGGCCGATATCGAACTGGGCCATAGCGTGCGGACCGGCGGCTGGGATTTTCGCGGGCATGCGACCGGCCATTTCTTCGTCGATGCCCGTGGTCGCATGGATTACTGGGAACTGGGCGGCAGCGGCGCCTATACGCTCGGCCCGGTGCAGGCGCGCGCCGGGCTGGTCTACGCCCCCGATCAGGACGCGATCGGCGGCGACAATCTCTACGTCTATGCCGATGCCCGTGCCGGCATTCCCGCCACGCCATTCAGTGTGTCGGCGCGAATCGGGCGCTCGACCGGAGACAGCGGCGGCGATCCCCGCGCGGCGCGGCTGCGCCCCACGGGCAGCTATACCGACTGGCAGATCGGCGTGGAGCGCCGGCTGATGGGGCTGACGCTCGGCATCGACTATGTCGGCACCGACATCGACGATCGCGCGGGGACATCGCCCTTCGCCGATGCGCGGCACGCCGGAGACCGGCTGATCGGACGGGCGCGGCTGTCCTTCTGATCCGGCGGATTCCGTTCCCCTGCGCAGGCAGGGCAATCGCATATGGAGCGGGGGGCGCTTTTCCCACTTCCCGTCATGCTTGTAACTTGCCAACTGCAGCATTGCATGAAGAATGCGGTGCGGCTTCGGCGGGAAGTTCGAATCATGCAAGGGTTGCAGAGCCCGTAGTTCAGCGTGAACAGCCCGCTGTAAGGTCATTGAACCCGAACAGTCGCTTGGGCCTCTGCAAGGCAAGCCCGATTGCGCAAGCCCGGGAGACGATGACCATGACGTATGTGGGTATCGATGTTTCGAAGGATCGCCTGGACGTCCATGTCTCGCCCGCGGGCGAGGCCTGGACGGTCGGGCGCGATGCCGAGGGTCTGGAGGCGCTGGTCGCGCGACTGGGCGTATCGGCCCCGTTGTGCATCGGGCTGGAGGCGACCGGGGGCTATGAGACGGTGGTGGCTGCCGCGCTGGGGGCAGCAGGCTTGCCGGTGGCGGTGATCAATCCCGCGCAGATCCGCCATTTTGCGCGCGCATTGGGCAAGCGCGCCAAGACCGACCCGATCGATGCCGCGGTGATTGCGCGCTTTGTCGAGGCAACGCGCCCGCCGCCGCGCGCACTGGCGGATACCGAGACGCGCGCGCTGGCCGACCTGGTGGCGCGGCGCCGGCAGATCATCGCGATGATGGTGAGCGAGCGCCAGCGGCTGCGGCGCGCAACGCTTCTGCCGCTGCGCAAAAGCATCGAGCGCCTGCTGGCTGCGCTGCAAAAGGAACTGTCCGACCTTGAACGGACGATCGACGAGGCCGTGCGGGGCTCGCCCTTGTGGCGCGATCAGGAGGCGCTGCTGACCTCGATCCCAGGCGTCGGCCCGACCACCGCCCGCACGCTGCTTGCCGAACTGCCCGAACTCGGCCAGCTCGGACGCCGCCAGATCAGCGCGCTCGCCGGCGTCGCGCCCTGGACCCGCCAGTCCGGCCAATGGCGCGGAAAGGCCATGATCGGCGGAGGACGCCCCACCGTCCGCTCGGCCCTCTTCATGGCCGCACTCGTCGCCAGTCGCTACAATCCCGTGCTCCAGGCGCTCTATCAGCGCCTCATCGCCAGCGGAAAACCCAAAAAGGTCGCCCTGATCGCCCTCGCCCGCCGCCTGCTCACCTTCGCAAACGCCATCCTGAGGAGCAAATCCCCATGGCTCGCCGCTTGACGCCAAAGACAGTCGCTGAACTTGTTTCAGCATCCAACCCTCAGCGCGCATTTCCGTCGCTTGTTGCGCGATGGATGCTGAAACAAGTTCAGCATGACGGCGGTAATAGGGGAGCATACGCATCCATATGCGATTGCCCTGCCTGCGCAGGGGAGCAGCAGCAGATAACGGACGCCCCCGCCCCTATTTCTTCCGCTTGAAGTCCACCGACACGACGTTCGACCCGTCCTCGACCGGAGTCGCGATCGGCGCCTGTCCGTCATTCTCTGCTTCGTCATGCGGCTCGGGACCCTCGGGGCCCTCGTTCGCCTGGAAGCGCAGTTCGAAATTGACCGCGGGATCGTGGAAGCCGGTGATCGCCGAGAACGGGATCGTCAGCATCGACGGCACCTGGCTGAAGCTCAGCCCGACCGAGAATTTCTCGGCATCGACGCGCAGGTCCCAGAATCGGTGCTGCATCACGATCGTCATTTCGTCGGGGAATCGCTCGATCAGCCGCTGGGGGATGTCGACTCCCGGCGCGTGCGTCTTGAACGTGATGTAGAAATGATGCGCCCCCGGCAGCGCCTGGGTGGCGGCGACCGACCCCAGCACGCGACCCACGACGGCGCGGAGCGCCTCCTGGACGATCTCGTCATAGGGAATCAGGCTGTCTGGTACGGTGCCGGTCATGCGCCCTTGGGTAGCGGCTCGAAGCTGCGGGTCAAGATTGCATGGAATCCTTACGTCGCTATGTGGGGCGAATGCGCACCGCCACGATCAGTCGCAAGACCAGCGAAACGTCGATCGACGTCACCGTCAACCTCGACGGCACCGGCCAATATGCCATTTCCACCGGCATCGGCTTTTTCGACCATATGCTCGAACAGCTCGCCCGGCATTCGCTGATCGACCTGAACGTGAAGACGGTCGGCGACCTCCATATCGATCAGCACCACACCGTCGAGGATACCGGGCTCGCGATCGGCGAGGCGGTGGCGAAGGCGCTGGGCGACAAGAAGGGCATCCGCCGCTACGCCGACGCGCTCTCGCCGATGGACGAGACGCTGACGCGCGTCGCGATCGACATTTCGGGCCGCCCCTTCCTCGTATTCAAGACCGAGTTCAGCCAGAAACGGCTGGGCGAGATGGATACCGAGATGTTCGAACACTGGTTCCACAGCTTCGCGCAGACGGCGGGGATCACCCTCCATGTCGAGACGCTGTACGGATCGAACAACCACCATATCGCCGAGGCGGCGTTCAAGGGGCTGGCCCGCGCGCTGCGCGAGGCGGTCGAGATCGATCCGCGCAAGGCCGGTGCCATTCCCTCGACCAAGGGTGTACTCTGACATGATCGTCGTGCTGCTGAACTATGTCGTCGACCTCGCTGAAATCGACGCGCTGCGCCCCGCGCATGTCGACTGGCTGAAGGCCGGGCTGGCCGAGGGCCGCCTGCTCGCCGCGGGGCGCAAGGTGCCGGTGACCGGGGGCATGTTCCTGGCGCGCGGGTCGCTCGAGGAGGTCCAGGCCTGGGCCGCGACCGATCCCTTCGCGCTGGCCGGGGCCGCCGAATATAGCTTCACCGAAGTCGCCCCCAGCATCCTGGCGCCCGGACTGGAAGCACTGGCCGGATGAGCGTCGCGCTGATCGATTACGGCGCGGGCAATCTCCATTCGGTCCATAATGCGCTGAAGGCGGCGGGGGCGACCGACATCGCGGTCACCGCCGATCCGCAGGCTGTGCTGGCCGCCGACCGCATCGTCCTGCCCGGCGTCGGCGCGTTCGGGGCGTGCGCGGCGGGGCTGCGCGCGATCCCCGGCATGGTCGAGGCGCTCGACCGCCGTGTGAGAGCAGAGGGCGCGCCGTTCCTGGGCGTGTGCGTGGGCATGCAGCTGATGGCCGATCGCGGCGACGAACATGGCTCGCACGCCGGGCTCGGCTGGATTCCCGGCGTCGTCCGCCACCTGATGCCCGGCGAGGGCGTGCGCGTGCCGCACATGGGCTGGAACGACGTGATCCCCGCCGTCCCGCACCCGCTGATCGAGCGCGGCGAGGCCTATTTCCTCCACAGCTATGCGTTTGACGGCGACTCGATCCTCGCGACCACCCACCATGGCGGCCCCGTCACCGCCGCGATCGGCCGCGACAACATGGTCGGCGTCCAGTTCCACCCCGAAAAGAGCCAGCGCTATGGCATCGCGCTGATGGAAAGGTTCCTCGCATGGAAGCCGTGACTGGAAATTGGGCCTCGAAAAGGACAGCGAATGGAGCGCTGAACGCCCCTTTCTTCGCTTCCCGTCATGCTGAACTTGTTTCAGCATCCATCGCGCCACAAGCAGACGCGGTGCGGGTTGAGGGTTGGATGCTGAAACAAGTTCAGCATGACGGCGTAGGAAAAGTGGGCGCATGACCCTGATCGTCTTCCCCGCCATCGACCTCAAGGGCGGGCAGGTCGTCCGCCTCGCCGAGGGCGATATGGCGCGCGCCACCGTCTATGGCGACGATCCCGCCGCACAGGCCGAGAGTTTCGCGCAGGCCGGGGCTGAGTGGCTCCACGTCGTCGACCTCGACGGCGCCTTTGCCGGCGAATCGGTCAATGGCGCGGCAGTCGCGGGCATCCTTCAGCGCTTCGGCGGCAAGGTGCAGCTCGGCGGCGGCATCCGCACTCGCGAGTCGATCGATCGCTGGCTCGACCTCGGCGTCGCGCGCGTCGTGATCGGCACCGCCGCGCTGGAAAATCCCGATCTGGTCCGTGAGGCCGCCCGCAACCATCCGGGGCGCATCGTCGTCGCGGTCGATGCGCGCGACGGGCTGGTCGCGACGCGCGGCTGGGCCGATGTGTCCGACGTCGCGGTGGTCGATCTCGCCCGCCGGTTCGAGGATGCGGGCGTCGCGGCGCTGCTGTTCACCGATGTCGGGCGCGACGGGCTGCTCAAGGGCTGCAATGTCGAGGCGACCGTAGCGCTGGCCCGCGCGGTATCGATCCCCGTCATCGCCAGCGGCGGCGTGACCGATATTTCGGACATCCACGCCCTCGCCGCGCATGTTCAGGATGGCATCGAGGGCGTGATCACCGGCCGCGCGCTGTATGACGGGCGGCTCGACCTCGCCTGGGCGATCGGCGTGGCGCGGGGGTGAGGGCTGCCAAAAGCGCTCCCCTTCCGCTTGCGGGAGGGGTCGGGGGAGGGGCTGGCTCTGGCTCCTCGCTCACCGCCCTGTGTCTTCCATCCCCTCCCCTAACCCCTCCCGCAAGCGGAAGGGGAACCAAGGGTTTTAAACAATGACCGTCCGTGCCCGCGTGATCCCCTGCCTCGACGTCGCCAATGGCCGCGTGGTGAAGGGCGTGAACTTCGTCGACCTGATCGATGCCGGCGACCCCGTCGAGCAGGCGCGCGCCTATGATGCCGCCGGCGCCGACGAGCTATGCTTCCTCGACATCACCGCGTCCCACGAGGCGCGCGGCACGATGGTCGATGTCGTCCGCCGCACTGCCGAAGTGTGCTTCATGCCGCTCACCGTCGGCGGCGGGGTGCGCACCGTCGAGGATGCGCGCGCGCTGCTGCTCGCGGGCGCGGACAAGGTCGCGGTCAATTCCGCCGCAGTCAGCCGCCCCGAAGTGGTCGCCGAGATCGCCGATCGCATGGGCAGCCAGTGCGTCGTCGCCTCGATCGACGCGCGCCGCGTCGCCGAGGGGCGCTGGGAAGTCTTCACCCATGGCGGACGCCGCGCGACCGGCATCGACGCCGTCGAACACGCGCTGCGGCTGACCGATCTGGGCGCGGGCGAACTGCTCGTCACCTCGATGGACCGCGACGGCACCCGCGACGGCTATGACCTCGCGCTGATCCGCACCATCGCCGATCAGGTCAGCGTGCCCGTGGTCGCATCGGGCGGCGTCGGGGGGCTTGGCGATCTGGTCGCGGGCATCCGTGACGGCCATGCCTCCGCCGTGCTCGCCGCCTCGATCTTCCATTTCGGCGACGCGACGATTGCCGAGGCGCATGCCGCACTGGCAGCCGCGGGCATCCCGGTCCGCGCTTAACGCTTCCCCAACGCCGCCGCGCTACACCCCCACCATGCTGCGCCTCGCTCTGCCCCTGCTCCTCCTCGCCGCCCCCGCGCTGGCCGCTGAAGAGCCGCCGCACACCGGCGTCGCGGGAAGCCGATCGATGCCCGAACTCTCCGATCTCGCGCTGTTCGCCTGCGCCGCCGGGGGCGTGTGGTTCGTCCGCCGCCGCCTGCGCGCACGCTTTCGGGCCAAGCCAAAGGATTGACACCCACCCCGGCTTCCCGCAGCGCAACGGGCATGACCGACTCCCTCGACGCGCTCGAAGCGACAATCCGCGCACGCCGCACCGGCGATCCCGACACCAGCTATGTCGCGCGCCTGACCCACAAGGGCCGCGCCAAGATCGCGCAGAAGGTGGGCGAGGAAGCCACCGAAGTCGTCATCGCCGCCGTCACCGACGACAAGCCCGGCATGGTCGGCGAAGCAGCCGACCTGCTCTTCCACCTCTGCGTGCTGCTCGCCGATGCCGGGCTCAGCCTCGACGATGTCCGCGCCGAACTCGCCCGCCGCGAGGGCGTGTCGGGAATCGCCGAAAAAGCCGCGCGCCCGGCCTGATCCTCCCCTTCCGCTTGCGGGAGGGGTCGGGGGAGGGCATGGGCAATCCGCACCGCGACGCCACCGCAGGGAACCGAAACCATGCCGATCGACGCCACCAGCCCCTATGACGACCAGAATATCTTCGCGAAGATCCTGCGCGGTGAAATCCCGTGCCGCCGCGTCTATGAGGACGACTTCGCGCTCGCCTTCCACGACATCAACCCCCAGGCGCCGCACCACCTATTGGTGATCCCCAAGGGTGCCTATGTCAGCTGGGACGATTTCTCGGCAAAGGCATCCGACGCAGAGATCGCGGGCTTCGTCCGCGCGGTCGGCATCGTCGCGCGCGACGCCGGGTTCGTCGCCCCCGGCTATCGGCTGCTCGCCAATACCGGGCTCGACGCGCACCAGGAGGTCCCCCACCTCCACGTCCATGTCTTTGCAGGCCGCCCGCTCGGGCCGATGCTGGCGGGCTAAAGCGCCCCGCGCGCGCCCACTTTCCCGCGCCTTGCCGCACACGCGAACACTAAGGGATTGCGCGCCCCGCTTTTGCGGTTAGGCTCGCGCCCTTCACCAAACGGGGCGGCGCAACGACGCTGCAAGGGGACCATCTAGATGATATTCGGGCGCATAAAGCCACTCGATGCCATTTTGGCGACAGCGGAGAAAAAATCGCTGCACCGATCGCTCGGCGCCTTCCAGCTTACCATGCTGGGCGTCGGCGCGATCATCGGCACCGGGATTTTCGTGCTGACCGCAGAGGCCGCGCAAAAAGCGGGGCCGGGCATGATCCTCAGCTTCGTGATCGCGGGCTTTGTCTGCGCAGTCGCGGCGCTGTGTTATTCCGAAATGGCGTCGATGGTGCCGGTCTCGGGCTCTGCCTATACCTATAGCTATGCCGTGATGGGCGAAATGCTCGCCTGGATGGTCGGCTGGGCGCTCGTCCTCGAATATGCCGTCGCCGCGGGCGCGGTGTCGGTCGGCTGGTCGGGCTATTTCGTCGGGTTGCTGCGCGAATATCTCGGCGTCGCGCTGCCCTCCTCGATCGTCAACGCCGACGCGCTGATCGCGCATGTCCAGGTCGCGTTCGGCGCGACCCAGACCGAAGCGATCCAGACCGCGATCGCCACCGGCGGCTATATCAACCTGCCCGCGATGCTGATCGCGCTGCTCGTCACCTGGCTGCTGGTCGTCGGCACCAAGGAGAGCGCGTTCGTCAACGCCATCCTCGTGATGGTCAAGATCACCGCGCTGACCGTATTCTGCATCCTCGCGCTGCCGGTGATGAAGTCGCAGAATTTCGAGCCGTTCATGCCGCTCGGCATCGGCGGCGTCTCCGCTGCCGCCGCATCGATCTTCTTCGCCTATGTCGGCTTCGACGCGGTCTCGACCGCCGCCGAGGAAACCAAGAACCCCCAGCGCAACATGCCGATCGGCCTGATCGGCAGCCTCGCAATCTGCACGATCTTCTACATCCTCGTCGCCTCGGGCGTGATCGGCACCGTCGGGGCATCGCCGCTGGTCGATGCCGCGGGCAAGGGCATCGCCCCGGGCAGCACCGAACTGGCCGCAGCCTGCGCCAATATCGGCGGCCAGGCGGTCGTCTGCTCGAAGGAAGCGCTGGCATGGACGCTGCGCGAAATCGGCTGGCGTGAAATCGGCAATCTGATCGGCCTCGCCGCCGGCATCGCGCTTCCCTCGGTCATCCTGATGATGATGTTCGGCCAGACCCGCATCTTCTTCGTGATGAGCCGCGACGGGCTGCTCCCCGAATCGCTGAGCAAGATCCACCCCAAATATGGCACGCCGCACGTCGTCACGATGATCACCGGCGTCTTCGTCGCGATGTTCGCCGCGCTGTTCCCGGTGGGTGCGCTGGCCGACATCTCGAACTCGGGCACGTTGTTCGCCTTCGCGATGGTCGCGATCGCGGTGCTGGTGCTGCGCCGGACCGATCCGGGCCGCGTGCGCCCGTTCCGCACCCCCGCGATCTGGCTGGTCGCGCCGGTCGCGGTGCTCGGCTGTCTGTACCTGTTCTTCAGCCTCTCGACCTACACGCTCTCGCTGTTCGTCGGCTGGGCGGTGCTCGGGCTGATCGTGTATTTCGCCTATAGCCGCGGCCACAGCCATGTCGGGCGCGGGCTGGTGGAAGTCCACGAAACCGACAGCGACGCCCCGCCCCAGCCGGTGCCGCCGATCGGCGACGCGCATACGCCGGGGTATAAGGACGCCTGATCGCCTGCTCTGGGCGATTTAATCAAGGGGCCGGGGGATCGATCCTCCGGCCCTTTGCGTTGGACCCACGTACAGCCCCTTAATCCCCCCTTTTCCCGTTGTTAACCTCCGCCTGCTTCCTGGTCCGACAAGGATTGCCATGCAGAACCACGAAGAAGCGCGCCTCGACGCGCTGCATCAGCTCGGCTTGCTGGACACCGCGCCCAGCGAAAGCTTCGACCGCATCACGCGGATGGCGAGCCAGATTTTCGGGCTGCCGATCGCCGCCGTGTCGCTCACCGATCGCGATCGCCAATGGTTCAAGTCGCGCGTCGGCGTCGAGCACCAGTCGATTCCGCGCGACAAGGCGCCCTGCGCCGCGGTGGCCGAAAGCGCCAGCACCGTGCTGATCCCCGATCTCCTCGCCGACACCTTCTACGCCGACAGCGTGCTGGCTGGCCAGGGCATCCGCTTCTACGCCGGCGCCTCGCTCACCACGCGCGACGGCTTCAGCCTCGGCGCGCTCTGCGTGCTCGGCACCGAGCCGCGCACCGCGACGCCCGCCGAAATGGCGGCGCTCCACGACCTTGCCCAGATGGTGATGGCGCAGATCGAGCTTCAGCACGCCTTTGGCCGCATCGATCCGCTCAGCGGGCTGCCCAACCGCACCCAGTTTCTCGACGATCTCGCCGACCTTGGCCGCGACACCCCCGGCCGCCCCCGCCTTGCCGTCCTGGTCGACCTTGCCCGCGGCGAGCAGCTCAACAACGGCGTCCGCGCGATGGGCTCGGCCTATGTCGATGCGATGGTCCGCGACGCCGCACGCGCGCTGCGCACGCTGCTCGGCCCCGATCGCACGGCCTATCACGTCGCCGCGACGCAATTCGCCTTTCTCGCGCCCGATGGCGTGGACGAGGGCCGCTATGTCGAACAGCTCGGCGCGCTGGTGCATCGGCTTCGGGCCAGATCGAGCGTCCAGTTCGTGATGACCACCAGCGTCGGCGTCGCCCCCTTCGTCACCGGCGAGACCCCGCCGGAGACCGTGCTGCGGACGATGCACAGCGCCGCGCTCGACGCGCGCGCGCTCGAAACCCCGGTCAGCCTCTATTCGACCGCGCAGGACAGCCTGCACCAGCGCCGCTTCCGCCTCCTCGCCGATTTCGGCGCGGCGCTGGAACAGCCGTCGCAACTCCGGCTCGTCTTCCAGCCGCGAATCGATCTCGCCACCCGCCGCTGCGTGGGGGCCGAGGCATTGCTGCGCTGGACGCATCCGGAGCTGGGCGAGATTTCGCCCGCCGAGTTCATCCCCATCGTCGAACAGACCTCGCTGGCCCGCCCGACCACCGCGCGCGTACTCGACATCGGCCTTGCCCAGCTCGGCGCCTGGTCGGCGGCGGGAATCGACATCAAGCTGTCGATCAACGTCTCCGCAGCCAATCTGGCCGAGAGCGATTTCGCGCAGCAGGTCGAGCTCCATCTGCTCAGGCACCGCGTCGCGCCCCGATTGCTCGAACTCGAAGTCACCGAAAGCGCGATCATGGACGATGCCGGCACCGCCACCGCCCAGCTCGCAATGCTCGACGAAGCGGGCATCCGCCTCGCGATCGACGATTTCGGGACGGGCTATAGCAGCCTCGCCTATCTCCAGCGGCTGCCGGCCAGCGTCGTGAAGATCGACCAGTCCTTCGTCCGCGACCTGTGCCGCGGTGAGCGCGAGCGAACGCTGGTCCGCTCGATGATCGCGCTGTCGCACGGGCTGGGCTATCGCGTCGTCGCCGAGGGGGTGGAGACCGCCGAGATGGTCGGCATCCTCATGGCGATGGGCTGTGACGAGGCACAGGGCTATTTCTTCGCGCGCCCGATGGAAGCCAGCGATTTCGAACGCTGGTTCGCGGGCGGAGACCCGGCACTACAGGCAGCCTGACGGCGCCGGTCAGACCGCGACGGGCACTTCGGCGTCGGGCTGCCCTTCCTCGCTGGCCGGATGGTCCAGCGTCACGGTGGTTCCCGGCGCGGTGTCGGTAACGGTGATCTGCGCGTCGAGCTGCTTGGCGAGCGCCTGGACGATGTTGGTGCCGAGCCCCGCCGACGCGCTCGGCTGGGCCGGCATCCCGACTCCGTCATCGGCGATCGACAGGTGCCACGCATCGCCCGCGCTGCCGTATTGGACGACGATCTTGCCCTGCCTCTCGCCGGGAAAGGCGTGTTTGAGTGCGTTGATCACCAGTTCGGTGACGATCAATCCCAGGCTGATCGAGACATTGGCCTTGACGCGGCTGTCGTCGCTGCGCACGTCGAGCTTTACCTGGTCGTGATCGTGGATCATCGACGCGCCGATGCTCTCGCACAACTGAGTCAGATACGGGCGCAGGTCGACATGGTCCGCCGCCGATACCGCTAGCTGTTTCTGCATCGCCGCGACCGACATCACGCGGTTATGCGCATCGTGCAGATGCCCGCGTGCCTCGTCCGATTGCGCGCGCTTGGCGCTCTGCATCAACACGCTCGCGATGATCTGGAGGCTGTTGGCGACGCGGTGCTGGAGTTCCTGTTGCAACAGCCCCTTGTCGCGGATCAGGTCGCTGTTCAGCTTCTCGGCGATGCGCGCGTCGGTAACGTCGGTGACCGCGAGCAACAGCCGGATCGCCTCGCCTTCGCCATAGTCGAGCTTGTGCGCGTTGAGGATCAACCGGCGCGGCGCCTGTCCCGCGCGCTTCAGGTCGAACTCATAGTTTCGCACCTCGGCAAGGCCGGAGGCGGTGGCCTTGAGCAGCGACTGGAGTTGCGGAACCGCCCATTCCCCCTTGCCCAGCGTCGCGAACTCGCGTCCCCGGATCGTGGCGGCGCTGACGTCGAACGCAATGCAGAACGCATGGCTCGCGCCCACGACGACGCGCGCCTCGTCGAGCAGCAGCACCGGCGCGTGCGACGACGCAACGACGGCCATGGCCAGATTCAGCCCGATGTCTGACGGTGTGGAAGGCATAGGGGCCCCTTCGGTCCCCGGACTTTCGAAGCGAAAGCCCGATGGGCAGCGTCGGAACGCTTTGGCTGCGCCTTTTGCCTGGGAACCACCTAGCATGCCCGGCGCCCGCGGGACGCATCAAATCGGCGGGGGCGGAATCGCGAGGCCATGGCGGGCTGGCGCGGCGGATGCTATGATGCGCCATCACCGGATTCCATCCGAGCATCGCGTGACTGAGGGACCTCGTGCCCTCGCTCCCTGCGGGGATTATTGTCATGGACATCGACTATCTATTGGAACGCGAAGCCGTTTCCCTGCGCCGGTCACGGACCGCGCACAGCATCGAGGCACGGATCGCACATGCCGGGCTAGCCCGCGCCTATGGCCGGATCGCGCGCAGCCGCGCCGCGCTGCCCGACCTCGCAACGCCCGCGAAAGTCGTCCCGCGATGACGTCGCGTATCGCGATCATCGGCGCCGGCCATGTCGGCGCCACCACGGCCTATGCGCTGATGCTGCGCGGGCTGTTCGCCGAAATTGTGCTGATCGACACCAATGCCGAACTCGCTGCGGCGGAGGCTGCCGACATTTCGGATGCGGGCGCGCTGACCAGGCCGACGCGGGTTTTCGCCGGCAGCTATGCCGATGCCGCCAGCGCGCGGATCGCCGTGCTCACCGCGGGGGCCGCGACGCATGGCTCGGAAAGTCGCCTCGCGGTGACTGCCCGCAGCGCCGCGATCGTCACCGCCTGCGTCACCGAGCTGAGGGCGGCGGGGTTCGACGGCATATTGGTCGTAGCCTCGAATCCGGTCGACGTGATGGCGCGCACCGCCTTCCGCTGCTCGGCAATGCCCGCCGCGCGCGTCATCGGCACCGGGACCTTGCTCGACAGCCTGCGCCTGCGCCAGGAAATCGCCACCCGACTCCACGTCGCCCCGGCTTCGGTCGACGCGATGGTGCTCGGCGAACATGGCGACAGCGAAGTCGCGATCCTCTCGTCGATCCGCGTCGGCGGCCAGCCGATCGCGCAGTTCGAGTCCGGGCACGCGCCGCTCGACTTGCCGCACATCGCCGAACAGGTGCGCTGTGCCGCCTATGACATCATGGCGGGCAAGGGCTATACCTCGTTCGGCGTGGCGACCGCCGCGGTCCGGATCTGCGAGGCGATCGCCCGCGACGAGCATGTCGTGCTGCCGGTATCGTCGCTGCTGACGGGGCAGTTCGGGTTGGAGGACCTCTATCTCAGCCTGCCCTGCCTGGTCGGCGCGGGCGGGATCGAGCGGACAATGATTCCAGAGCTAAACCATTGGGAACAAACGGCTTTTCAGGCATCCGCCGCGGCGGTGCAGGCGGCGATCGACGGCATCGTGCCGCCGGCCTGAGCGGGGCGCCTGCTCCTGGCCGTCAGCCCCCTTGCAATGTTGGATTTCAACTGCTGCGATCTCCGGCGCCATGCCGCTGCCCGCCGCCCCTCCCAAACGACGCGCCCCCCGCCCCGCAGGGCGGAGCGAGGGGCGTAGATGCCTAAACTTCGTAAACTTCGCAGCCCCGCCGGGTTCAGCCCAGCTTGGCCTCGGCGTGCTTCTTCAGGTCGACTTCGGCCCGCGCACCGTAATGCTGGATGATCTCCGCGGCGCAGATCGCGCCCAGCCGCAGCGAGTCCTCGATGCTCTTGCCGCGGGCCTGTCCGTGGAGGAACCCCGCCGCGAACATGTCCCCCGCGCCGGTGGTGTCGACCAGCTTCTCGATCGGCTCGGCGGGCACTTCGACGCGGGCGCCGTTGGACAATGCCATCGCGCCCTTCTCGCTGCGGGTGACGACGAGCAACGGCACCTTGTCCGCCATGTGTGCCACCGCCGCTTCGAACGCCTCATGCCCGCACAAAGCAAGCAGCTCGTTCTCGTTGGCGAACAGGATATCGATCAGCCCGTCGGCGATCAGCGCGCGGAAGTCGTCGCCATGGCGCGAGATGCAGAACACGTCGGACAGAGTGAACGCGACCTTGCGACCATTGGCGCGGGCGATGTCGATCGCCTTGCGCATCGCCGCGCGGGGCTCTTCGGGGTCCCACAGATAGCCTTCGAGATACAGGATCGCGCCGCTGGCGATCACCTGCTCGTCCAGCGCGGCGGCGGGCAGGAACTGCGACGCGCCGAGGAAGGTGTTCATCGTGCGCTGGCCATCGGGCGTGACGAAGATCAGGCAGCGCGCGGTGGTCGGCTGGCCGGGGCGCACCGCGGTCGCGAAATCGACTCCCGCCGCACGCAGATCGTGCGCGAATACCGCGCCGAGCTGGTCGTCGGCGACCTGGCCGATGAACGCCGTCTTGCCGCCCAGCGCGGCGATGCCGGCGACGGTGTTGCTCGCCGACCCGCCCGAAACCTCGCGGCCCGGCCCCATCTTGGCATAGAGCGCATCGGCTTCCTCGGGCGAGAACATGAGCTGCATCGAGCCCTTGGCGACGCCGATTTCCTCGATGAAGCTGTCTTCGGCCTGGGCGAGGATGTCGACGATGGCGTTGCCGATCGCGACCACGTCATAGGTGGTGCTGGTCAAGTCGTGGCTCCAATTCGGTTGCGCCGAAGCCCTAGGGGCAGGCAAGGGATAGTGCAATGATCCAGGCGTTCTTCCTCTCGCTCGGCCAGTTGCTCGACCGGCGCATCGCGATCGTGTTCCTCAAATCGCTGCTGGTGACGCTGGTGGTGTTCGCGGGCGCCGGGGTCGGGCTGTGGTTCGCGATGCGCTGGCTTAGCGGCGTGGTCGGCCCGTGGCTGGGGCTCGGCGCGGCAAGCGGCGGCGCCTTTGCCGATCTCGCGACACTGGTGCTGCTGCTCCTCGCCTGGTGGCTGTTGTTCCGGGCGATCGCGATCGCAGTCATCGGCATCTTCGCCGACGAAGTCGTCGCGGCGGTCGAGGCGCGGCATTATCCACAGGCGCTGGCCAGCGCCCGCGACGTGCCGTTGGCCCGATCGGTGGCGATGGGGGTCGGCTCCGGGGTGCGGATCGTCGCAGTCAACCTGCTCTTGTCGCCGGTGTATCTGCTGCTGATCGTCACGGGCGTCGGCACCGCGATCCTGTTCTTCCTCGTCAACGCCTGGCTGCTCGGGCGCGATCTGGGCGACATGGTCGCGGCGCGGCACATGCCCTATGCCGAGGTGCCACGATGGCGCGGACGGACCATCTGGCTTCGCTTCGCGTTGGGAGCGATCGGCACCGGGCTGTTGCTGGTGCCGGTGCTCAATCTGGTCGCGCCGATTATCGGCGCGGCGATGGCGACACATGCATTCCACCGTGGGAGACGGCAATGAGGTTTTGGATAATCGGCGCGGCGCTGGCGCTGGCCGGGTGCGGCGGCAGCATGATCCCCGATGCGCGACCCGCAGGCTATGTCCCCGTCCCCAGTGCCGCGCCGGTGCCGGCGAGCGTCGGCGCGCTCAAGGGGCTCAGCGCGCAGCGGCTGGTCGGCCAGCTAGGCGCGCCGCTGCTCGACGTGAGCGAGGGACAGGGGCGCAAGCTCCAGTTTGCGGGGCCGATCTGCGTGCTCGACGCCTATCTCTACCCGCCCCAGAACGGGCGCGGCGAGCCGGTGGTCGCCTATCTCGACACCCGTCAGCGCGACGGCAGCCCGATCGACCAGGCAAGCTGCGTCGCGGCGCTGGTCAAGCGGTCGCCGCCGGGTCGGTGAGCGACCACTCGGCCCGCACCCCGGCATCGCCCTCGCCCGCCAGCCGAGCCGCCCGCTCGGCGGCAAAGCGCAGCCGGTCGAGCCGCGACAGCGCCCACACCGCCGCCCCGCGCACCTCAGGCGCCGGATCGTCGAGCAGCGCCGCCACCGGCGCGACCAGCGCCGCGCTGTCGCTGTTACCCGCCGCGATCAGGCAGTTGCGCACCCAGCGACCGCGCCCGATCCGCTTGATCGGCGATCCGGCAAACACCTCGCGAAACGCCGCATCGTCGAGCGCGAGGAGGTCGGCCAGTTCGGGCGCGGTGAGTTCGGCACGCGGCGCAAACGCCCTATTGGCCTGCGCCGCCGCCGCGAACTTGTTCCACGGGCACACCGCCAGGCAATCGTCGCAGCCATAGATGCGATTGCCAATCGCGGCCCGAAACTCATGCGGGATCGGCCCCTTATGCTCGATCGTCAGGTACGAAATGCACCGCCGGGCATCGAGCCGATAGGGCGCGGGGAATGCATCGGTCGGGCACGCCGTCTGGCACGCATCGCAACTGCCGCAGCTCCCCTGCCCCGCCGCATCGGGGTCGAGCGCGAGCGTGGTATAGATCGCGCCGAGGAACAGCCAGCTGCCATGGCTGCGGCTGACCAGATTGGTATGCTTGCCCTGCCACCCCAGCCCCGCCGCCTCGGCCAGCGGCTTTTCCATCACCGGGGCGGTATCGACGAACACCTTCACATCGGCCCCCGGCGCCTCCACCACGATCCAGCGCGCCAGCTCCTTCAGCCGCCGCTTGATCACGTCATGATAATCCCCGCCCTGCGCATAGACCGAGATGCGGGCATGCTCGCCTGCATCGGCGAGCGCGAGCGGATCGGTGGCGGGGGCATAGCTCATGCCCAGCGCGATCACCGAGCGGACCTCGGGCCACAAGGCGGCAGGGCTTTCGCGGTGGTGCGCGCGCGCCTCCATCCACAGCATCGATCCATGCGCGCCGTCCGCCAGCCATTCGCGCAGCCGCCGGCCCGCCGCAGGCGCGGCATCGGCACGCGCGACGCCGCACGCGGCAAACCCGATTTCCGCTGCTTTGAGCTTCATCCGCGCTTCGAATGGCTTGTCTTGCCGCACGCGCACCCGCTACCACGAAATCCGAACAGGGAGAGCGACAAAGTGAGCAGCGAATTGGCGGTAAGCGCCAAGGGGCTCGTCAAGCGCTTCGGCGACCGGCGGGTCGTCGATGGCGTCGACATCGCCGTGACCCGCGGCGAGGTCTACGGCGTGCTCGGCCCGAATGGCGCAGGCAAGACCACGACGCTGCGGATGCTGCTGGGCATTATCGAGCCCGATGCGGGCGAGCGGATGCTGCTCGGCCATTCCGCGCCTTCGGAGGCGAGCGACCAGGTCGGCTATCTGCCCGAGGAACGCGGCCTCTATCCGAACATGAAGGCACGCGAGGCGATCGCGTTCATGGGTGCGCTGCGGGGGCTGCCCTGGGCGGTCGGGCGCAAGCGCGCCGTGACGCTGATGGAGGCTGCCGGGCTCGGCCATGCCGTCGACGACAAGATCCGCAAACTGTCCAAGGGCATGGCGCAGCTCGTCCAGTTGCTGGGATCGGTGGTCCACGAGCCCGAATTGCTGGTGCTCGACGAACCCTTTTCGGGGCTCGACCCGGTCAACCAGGAACGGCTGGAGAAGCTGATCCGCGTCCAGCGCGATCGCGGTGCGACGATCCTGTTCTCGACGCATGTCATGGCGCATGCCGAACGGCTGTGCGACCGGCTGTCGATCATCGCCGGCGGCAAGGTGCGTTTCCAGGGCACTGTCGCCGATGCCCGCGCGACGCTGCCGCTAAAGGCGCATTACACCCCGCATTATGATGCCGACGGTGCCGGCGCGCTGCTTCCGGCCGATGCCGAGCGCGAGAATGGCAGCTGGCGCTTCACCGTGCCCGACGAGGGTATCGAGGCGCTGCTCGTGCGGCTGATCGATGGCGGCCACGGCGTGTCGGGGCTCTCGATCGAGCGTCCCGGGCTGCACGACGCCTTCGTGCGGATCGTCGGCGAACAGGCGCTGGAGGCCGCGGCATGAACAAGTTCCGACGCATGCTGCGCCAGACGATGACCGTCGCGCGGCGAGATTTCATCGCCACGGTGTTCACCCCCACCTTCCTGCTGTTCCTGCTCGCGCCGGCGCTGATGATCGGGTTCGGCACGGTCGGCGGGCTCGGCGCCCAGTCGATCGTCGGCGACGACAGCCGGCTTCAGATGATCGTGATCGCCCCCGCCGAACAGGCCGCGACGCTGCGCCAGACCGACCGCCAGCTGCGCGCGCTGTTTCCGAGGAAAAGCGACCTGATGCCGCCCCCGCTCACGATCGCGGCGCCCGCCGGCGATCCCGCGGCGCAGGCACGCGCGCTGATCGACAGCGAGACCGACGTCGCGGCGGTGCTGTACGGCCCGCTCAACGCCCCCGAAATCCTGTACCTCCCCCGCGGCTGGACCGAGGCGCAGTTCCTGGCGCAGGTCGCCGAACAGACCCTGCGCGCGCAACGCCTCGGCAGCACTGCGCCGCTGAGCACCGTGACCAAGACGGTGGTCCAGCGCGGCAGCGTGTCGACGGGCGGCCGCGGCCAGACTGCGGCGATCGGAGTGTTCGCGATCTTCTTCCTCACTTTGTTCCTCTCCGGCCAGGCCGTGGGGACGATGGCCGAGGAGCGGTCGAACAAGGTGATCGAAATCCTCGCCGCCGCGGTTCCGCTGGAAAGCGTGTTCCTGGGCAAGCTCATCGGGATGTTCGGCTCGGCGCTGCTGTTCCTGCTGTTCTGGGCGACGCTGCTCACCAATGCCGCGAAGTTCCTTCCCCCAGCGATCGCCGACGGGCTGTTCAGCACCGGCGCGGCGGTCGGCCCGATCGCCTATCCGCTGCTGTTCGTCGCCTATTTCACGATGGCCTATATGCTGCTGGGGGCAGTGTTCCTGGGCATCGGCGCGCAGACCTCGACTCCGCGCGAACTGCAGATGCTGTCGCTTCCGATCACGATCTTTCAGATGCTGATGTTCGGCGCCTCGCTCTCGGCGGCGAACAATCCCGATAGCTGGATGGCGACCGCAGCCGAACTGTTCCCGTTCAGCTCGCCCTTCGCGATGATCGCGCGGGCCAGCAATTCCCCCGAATTGTGGCGCCACGGCGCGGCGCTGGCGTGGCAGTTGCTATGGGTCGCGATCACCGTCGGGCTTGGCGCGCGCTGGTTCCGTCGCGGGGTGCTCAAATCGGGGAGTCCAAAGCTTCGCCTGCGGCGGCTGTTCGCACGCTGACTGCTATTGACAGGATTGTCAGTTAGGCGTCTCCTGCCAAAAAGACAGGAGAGGCATCATGGCAACGCTTGCGCCCGAAACCGCGCCCGGCTCGCGCGTCGATCCGCTCGACGTGACCCGACCCGAACTGTACCGCGACGACACCTGGCACGAACCCTTTCGCCAGCTCCGCGCCGAGGCGCCGGTGCGCTACACGCCGGACAGCGCCTTCGGCCCCTATTGGTCGGTGTCGAGCTACAAGGGCATCGTCGCAGTCGAATCGCTGCCTGAGCTCTATTCGTCCGAAGCAGGCGGGATCACCGTCGCCGATCTGCAGGAGGGCGATATCAAGATGCCGATGTTCATCGCGATGGACCGGCCCAAACACACCGGCCAGCGCCGCACCGTCGCGCCCGCCTTCACGCCCAGCGAAATGGCGCGGATGCGCGAGAATATCCGGGCGCGATCCGCCGAAATCCTCGATTCGCTTCCCGTCGGCGAGACGTTCGACTGGGTCGATTCGGTTTCGATCGAACTGACGACGCAGATGCTGGCGATCCTGTTCGACTTCCCCTGGGCCGACCGGCGCAAGCTCACCTTCTGGTCCGACTGGGCGGGCGATATCGAAATCGCCAAGGACCCGATCAAGAAGCAGGAGCGGCTCCAGCATCTGTTCGAATGCGCCGCCTATTTCGGCACTCTGTGGCAGAGCAAGCTGGGCAAGCCGCCGACCCCCGACCTGATCTCGATGATGATCCATTCCGATGCGATGTCGCACATGGACCAGCATGAGTTCCTCGGGAACCTGATCCTGCTCATTGTCGGCGGCAACGACACGACGCGCAATTCGATGAGCGCCTTCGCCTATGGCCTCGACCTGTTCCCAGACGAGCGGGCAAAGCTCGAGGCCGATCCGGGGCTGATCCCCAATGCCGTCCAGGAGATCATCCGGTGGCAGACGCCTTTGTCGCACATGCGCCGCACCGCGACGGCGGATACCGAGTTGGAGGGGCAGACGATCCGCGCCGGGGACAAGCTCGCTTTGTGGTATGTATCGGCCAATCGCGACGAATCGGTGTTCGCCGATGCCGACCGGATACGCCTCGACCGCGAGAATGCCCGCCGCCACCTGGCGTTCGGGCACGGCATCCATCGCTGCGTCGGCGCGCGGCTGGCCGAGCTACAGATCGGGATATTGCTCGAGGAGATGGCGCGTCGCCGGCTGCGGGTCAATGTGGTGGGCGCACCCGAGCGAGTCGCCGCCTGCTTCGTGCATGGCTATCGCAAATTGCCGGTCGAGCTCAGCCGCTATTGATCGCGCGATGAAATCGGCGCGAGCCGCATCCTTTCGGCGGCGCGATACGAACCTATATCGCACCAACCAGCCGGGAGCCGAACCATGACCGTCGATCGCCGAACCTTCGTCACCGTCGCCGCGTTCGGCGGGCTCACCGCCGCGTGCAGTTCCGAGCCTGCGGAGGCCGCGCAGAAATTCCCGTTCCAGCTCAGCGATGCCGAGTGGAAGAAGCGCCTCTCACCCGCCGCCTACAATGTCCTGCGCAACGACGGGACCGAGCGCCCCTATTCGAGCGCGCTCAACAACGAGCATCGCGCCGGGGTATTCGCCTGCGCGGGCTGCGCGCTGCCGCTCTTCTCGTCGTCGACCAAATTCGACAGCGGCACCGGCTGGCCCAGCTTTTACGCGCCGCTCGCCAATGCCGTGGTGACCCGGACCGATCGCACCCTGGGCATGGCGCGGACCGAAGTGCGGTGCCGCCGTTGCGGCGGGCATCTGGGGCATGTTTTCGACGATGGCCCGAAGCCGACCGGGCTTCGCTATTGCATGAACGGTGTGGCGATGACCTTCCGGGCCAGGGCCTGACCGGCGATCAATTGACGCCGACCGCCAGCAGGTTCTCGGGGCGAAGGCTGGCATCGAGCGCGGCGACCAGCACCGGGCTGGCCTTGACCCCGGCATCTGCCATGAGCGGGGCTTCCCAGCCGCGATCGGACGCCGGAGCCGCATAGATGAAGCCGTTGACCGGATAGGTCGAGGTGCCGAGCCCGCCGATTGGTCCGAACCAGACGCGGACCTTGCTCCAATCGCCCGCCGCCGACACGTCGATCGCGCGAACGTCGCGCTCGACGCGGCCGGGACGCGACCAGTTGGCATGGGTGAGGAGGACTTCACGCTCGCCGACGACCTGCGACACCGTGGCGACATGGCCGAGCGGCATCTTGCGCGTGCGCTGGAACGACATCACCGCGCCGACCTGCGGCGCATTGCCGCGCTCATAGCGGCCGGCGGCCTGCGCCCACCAGGTCCAGGCATTGCCGCGGATCTGCACGCCCGAGATTTCGCGGGCATAGGTCACGCACTGCCAGAAGGTCCCCTTGGCCTGGGCCGGGACCGCCGTCATCAGGGCGCACGCCGCCACCAGCGCAAAACGCGCTGCGAAAACTCGGAAATTCATGGACCCCCCGGTCAAGGAAGTTGTTCGTTGCAGGTTCATACTCAGATCATAGAAGACCGGTACACCCCCCGGATCGCCCGATCCGACGAACCGTTGCGACGAGCCGATGGGCTGCAGGAACTTGCGGCGGGCGGTTCATCGCACCCCTTTTTTGCCTCCGGATCATTCCTGAGCCGTTGATGTTCGCCGCAATGCGGAAATGGCAGAAATTCGCCGTATGTTGCGCAATCGCATCATCGCCGACGAAATTTTCGCCCGAATTTGCTCGGTTCGCCGCAATGCATGTTGCGCCGCAACACCTTTCGGGTTCCTATAATGAACGGGGGACGACACGGCATTAAGCGGCGCGTTAACCAAACAGCCGCATGATCCGGGTCGGAGGGTTTCGACTGGGTGGGAGTGACGGTAGAATGGCATCGAGAATGAAGCCGGCCGAAGGCGCCATGACGCTGGCCGAGATGAAGGAATTCGCAGGGTTCACCGCGGCGACGCAACGCTATGTGCGCCGCTCGCTCGACATCGGGCTCGAACGTGACGACGCACTGGAGCGCTGGTCGCGCGACGTCGTCGAGGCGGCGAGCATCCGGGCGCAGGCGCGGATGTACGATCGGCTTGCCGAAGTCCGCGCGCTGATGCCCGAGGACAGCGATCTCGACACGATCGAGCCGTTCATGGCGCCGCTGGTCACCGTATCGGCATTCGATCTGAGCCAGGGGCGGCTGACGACCTTTTCGGCCTATCGCTTCCTGTACGAGCGGCTGATCGGCGCCGAGGTGCGGCCCTGGCTTCCCGCGGCGTTCTGCTCGGCGGCGGCTCTGCCGCATCTGCACCCGGACCTGCGCCGCAAGCTGCTCCAGTCGATCAGCGAAGCCGCAGCGACCGCGTCGGGCTGGTCGAACCGCCAGCCGGCGTTCTTCCCGCAATGGGTGGAAAAGGTCGACGCCACCGCCCTGCCCAACTGACCCGCCCCACCCCTCCCCAGCGGGAGGGGTCAGCGGCACGCCCGCCAGCCCATTTCGCCGCGCTCGGCCTGGTCGAGGTGCAAATGGTCGCGGTGCGCTTCATTGTAATCCGGCGACAATACCGTCGAGAACAGCCGGCATCCACCCGTCCGTACCTCATGGAGGAACGCGGCCTTCTCCCCGCCCTCGTCCCAGTCGGCCAGCACGCTGACCCGCGTTCCGTCCGACAGGCGGAAGGCGGCGACGTCGAGCGCGTCCGCGGTCGCATGCTCGCTCCAATCTCCCGACCCGCGCCCATAGAGACGGCGGCACGAATAGCTCCCGAGATGCTCGATCGTCTCGACCCGCGCGCCGAAATGGCGTTGCGCAGCGGGCTGGAGCACATTCCATTCCCACACCGCCAGCGCCGCCGCGACCGGACACGCGACCCCGAGCCGCGCGGGGCTGTACGCAATCTGCTGCGTCCCGCCCGGCGCGAAGCGGACTGCGTCGGTATAGCCGCATTTGCCGTCGGACTTGACCGGCGGCAGCATCGTGTAGCGCACCCCCGCGGCGCGCAACTGCGCCCGGCACCCGGCATAATCGTCGGTCAGCCCTGCCAGCTTGCGCCCGGTAAACGCCCCGATCGGCGCCCCGAGGTCCAGCCGAGTCCAGGGCAGGTCCTGCGGACGGCTGCGCACCATCGCATAGATCGCGAAGGCCACGCCCAGCAACACCGCGGCGACTACAATCGCGGTCAGCACCTGGCGGACCGCCCTCACGCCCGCCGCACCGCGCTGAGCGGCTGCGCGGCCACCGGATAGCCCAGGTCATCGGGAATGCAGAGATGGTCGACGCCCTCGCGCGCTTCTATCCACGGCGTGATCGGGCGGATCGCATGCGCCTGCGCATCGGCGACGGCGTCGGAAAAGGACCCGAACAGCGCCATCCGCTCCAGATTGCGCCGCGTCGGGAAAATGATCGTGGCGGCCCCGGCATCCGCGGCGGCGAGCACCGCGCGCGCGCTGCTCCAGAACACGCGGACATTCTCGTTGCCGTCGACGACCGGTTCCGCATCGGCGGGCGCTTGCGCGAGGTAGAAGCGCGTGTCGAACACCCGATGCGGCACCCCGTGCGGCAGCCAGCGGGCAAAGGGGATCAGCGCATCGAGCCGCAACATGCCGCCCGCTGCGGCGATTTCGGCGCCCATCGGGGCACCGGCGTAAATCCGCTCGCGTAGCCCCAGAATCGCATCGCCGGGAAGGTCGACGCCCACGGCGACTCCCGCCTCTTCCAGCGTCTCGCGCACCGCCGCCACGCGCGCGGCCATATCGTCGGGATCTCCAGCCATCAGAGCGGCCAATGCCCGATCGCCCGGATCGATCCGTCCGCCGGGGAAAACCAGCGCGCCACCCGCAAACGCCATCGCCCGCGCGCGTTCGACCATCAGCAATTCGGGCGGGCCGCCGGCGACCTCGCGCATCACGATGACAGTAGCGGCGGGTATCGCCTCGGGCTGGTCCATGTCCCTGACTTAGGGGGCCGGCGCGGCGCTCACCACCCCGACATCTTCAGCCGCACGCGAAACACCTTGTCGCTCGACGTGATGAACAGCGTCCGCCCGTCCTCGCCGAACGCGCAGTTCGCCGCCGACTGGCCGGTGGAGATCAGCCCCAGCCGCCGCCCGGTGTGATCGAGGATATGGATGCCACCCGGCCCGCTGGCAAACAAATGCCCGCTCGCGGCGACCTTCATCCCGTCGGGCAGGCCCGGCAGGCCCTTCGCGGCATCGGCGCGGAAGTCGGCAAGCACGCTTCGCGTCCCCTGCTGGCCTGCGCGATCGATCGGATAGGCATAAATATAGGCGGTCGCCGGATCGGAGACCGAGACATAGAGCACGCGACCGTCGGGCGAGAGGCCGATGCCATTGGGCCGGGTAAGCGTCCCGTCGACCAGCGTGACGGTGCCATCGGCCGCCAGCCGATAGACGCCATTGACCGACTGCTCCTTCAGCGGCGACGTATCGCCCTCGGTCAGGCCGTAAGGCGGATCGGTGAAGTAGATCGTGCCATCCGCGGCGATCACCAGATCGTTGCAGCTGTTCAGCCGCTTGCCCTCGAACCGATCGGCGAGAATCGTCTTCTCGCGGGTTTTCAGGTCGACGCGCACGATCGCGCGCGTCCCGCTGTCCGCGATCACCAACCGGCCCTCGCGATCCAGCACCATCCCGTTCGATCCGGGCTCGCGGAGCGCTGCGGGGACCGGGCCGGCGAGGCCCGATGGCTGGAGGAAGACGCTTTTGCCCTCCCCCTGCTTCCAGCGATAGGCGATGTTCACGGGCGGATCGGAAAAGAGCAGATAACCGCCCTCGCGGACCCAAACCGGCCCCTCGGCCCATTGGATGCCATCGGCGATGCTCTCGATCGGGACACGGGCGTCCAGTATCGCGTCCAGCGCCGGGTCCAGCCGGGTGATCCCGCTCGTCGCCTGAGCGCGCGCGAGTCCGGGCAGCAGCGGCGCCGCCGCGATGGCGGCGATCAATGCCCGGCGTGTCGTCTCAACCATGACTTCCCTCTCCTCGTTACCCCGGCATAGCCTGATCAGGCGGGCAGCGTCACCCGTGCGACCAGCCCGCCTTCGGGGCAATTCTCCAGCGTCACTTCGCCGCCATGCGCCCGCGCCACCGCCCGCGCGCTCGCCAGCCCCAGCCCGGTGCCGCCGGTATCGCGGCTGCGCGACTTTTCGCTGCGGAAAAACGGTTCGAACACGCGATCGATTTCCTCGGCGGGGATACCGGGACCATGGTCGCGGATTTCGACCACGGCCTGCCCCTGCGCGCGCGAGATCGCGACCGTCGCATCGCCGGCATATTTGACAGCGTTGCTCACCAAATTGGTCAGCAGCGTCTTCAGCGCCACCGAATCGCCCTCGACGACGACCGGCGCGCCCGTCGCGATCGTCACCGGGTCGCCATGATCGCTCATATCGTCCACCACGGTCTCCGCCAGCGAGCGCAGATCCAGCGGTCGCCGCGATCCCGCCAGCGACCCGGCGTCACGGACATAGGCCATCGCTGCCGACAACATCGCCTGCATCTCGCCAATGTCCCGCTCGCACGCCTCCCGCACCGGCTCGGGGGTGCCCTCCAGCCGCAGCCCCAGCCGCATCAACGGGGTGCGCAGGTCGTGCGCAATTGCCGCCATCACCGTCGTGCGATCATCGACATAGCGGTTGAGCCGCGCCTGCATCCGGTTGAACGCCGCCGCAGCGTCCGCAATTTCGGCGGGCCCGGCCAGCGTCAGCGGCGCCGCGCGTGGATCGCGCCCCAGTCGCTCCGCTGCCGCCGCAAACGCGCCGATCGGACCCGCCAGCCGCCGCGCCAGCATCCAGGCGAACGGCGCCACCGCGACCACCGCCAACACCAGCCAGAACAGCACGAACCACCGCCACGGATCGACGACCCGGTTCGATTCGACGCGCAGCCAACTGCCGTCATCCCGCCGGAACTCGGCGCGGAAACCGTCGATCAACACCAGATCGCGCGCCACCGGGCGGATCGTGGCGGCATCGACGCGCGGCACGCTGGTCCGGTCATAGACCGGCGCCCGCTGGAGAAACGGCGCCGGGAAGCTGATCTGGACGCGGTCGGGCGCGACCCCCATCACCATCGCCAGCGCCAGCTGGAGCCGCTCCGCGCGCGGGTGCCAGGGCGCGGGTTCGACATGCGTAAGCCTGGTCACGCGGAAACCCGCGCGGGCATCGGCATCGGTCAGCGCCTCGGCAAGCTGGCCCACGGTGTAGATCTTGCCCGCGGGCGGCTGCACCGCGATCAGCAGCGCGAAGTTCAACAATTGCACCGCGCCGACGCACAACAGCATCAGGGCGAAGACGCGGAGGAACAGCGACGTGCGCGCCCTGCCCTGCAATCGATTCATATGCGAACGGCGCGCGGTACGAACAGATAGCCTTCGTTGCGGACGGTGCGGATGATCTCTTCGCCGCGGGCGCGCAGCTTGCGCCGCAGCCGGCTGACCTGCACGTCGATCGCGCGGTCATAGGCGTCCGAATCGGGGCCGCGCGCCGCCGACAGCAACGCCTCGCGCGACAATACGCGCCGCGGGCGCTCGACGAAGACCCGCAGAACCGCAAACTCGCCATCGGTCAGCCCGACCAGCACGCCGTCGGGATCGAACAGCTCGTGCGAGCCCAGGTCGATCCGCCAGCCTTCGAAGGCATAGGCTTCGCCCACCGGCACCGCCGCCGATCCGCGCCGACGCAGCGCCGCACGCACCGTCGCCAGGATTTCGCGCGGACTGCACGGCTTGGGCAAATAATGGCCGGCGCCGACTTCCAGCCCCAATATCCGGTCCTGCTCCTCGCCCAGCGCGCTCAGCAGGATGACTTCGGGCCCGCCATTGCCGACGATGCGCCGACAGGCCGACAACCCGTCCTCGCCCGGCATCATCACGTCCAGAATGATCAGGTCGATCGGCTTTCGCGCCAATATATCGTCCATGTCGCGCGCGTTGGCGGCGGTTTCGACCTGGTATCCGCGCGCGCCCAGGCTGCTGGCGAGCAGCATCCGAATGTCGCGATCATCGTCGACAACCAGAAGCCTCGCCGAATCGCCTGTCATGTCGTTGGAGCCGAGCATCCGGCTATTCTACGTCAAGTCGCGGGAGAATTGCACTGATTCAAGCCATCAGCCGATATCCGATCCCGGGCTCGTTGCGAATGAACGATGCGGGGGCCCCTTCGCTCTCAAGCTTCTTGCGGACTCCGCGCGCGGCCACGCGCAGATATTCGACGTCGCTTTCGTGCCCGGCCCCCCACACTGTCCGGAGAAGCTGGACATGCGTGATCACTCGCCCGGGATGCTTTGCGAGTTCGGCGAGAAAGCCGAACTCCTTCGGAGTCAGGTGCACCTCCACGCCGCCATTGCGCACCAGCCTGGCGGTCAGGTCGATCTCCACCATACCGATCCGGACCACCGCCGCCTCCGCCTCGGCGGACAGCCGGTGGCGCAGCGCAGTGCGGATGCGCGCCAATATCTCCTCGGTATCGAATGGCTTTGTGACATAGTCGTCGGCGCCCAGGTCGAGCGCGGTTACCTTCTGATCGGTCGCGTCCCGCGCCGACACGATCACCACCGCCGCGCCCGCCGCCTTGATCAGCGGGACCAGTTCCAGCCCGTCGCGATCGGGCAGCCCCAGGTCGAGCAGCACCGCATCGGGCTTGTCGATCTGCATCGCCGCCATCGCTTCGCGCGCATTCGCCGCCTCGACCACGCGATAGCCCGCCCGGGCCAGCCCAGTCGCCAGCAGCCTGCGGATCGCGGCCTCATCGTCGACGACCAATATCTTCGGCTGGATACTCATTCGCCGCCCCCGCCCTTGCGCAAATGGCTTTCGGGGATTCGCAGCGTGAAGCACGCCCCGGCGCCATCGGCGCGATTGGCGGCATCGACGCGCAGCCCCATCGCTTCGGCAAAGCCCTTGACGATGGCCAGCCCCAGCCCGGTGCCGCCCTTGCGGTCGGACCCCTCGATCCGGGCAAAGGTTTCGAAGATGCGCTTCTCTTCCCCCGCCGCCAGCCCCGGCCCCTCGTCGAGCACGCTAAGCGTCATGCCGCTGGGCTGGCGCCGCGCCGAAATCGTGATGGGCGATCCGGAATCGCCATATTTCGCGGCGTTTTCGAGCAAGTTGATCAGGCAATGGTGGAATAGCTGCGCATCGACCGAGACAAAGGGAAGTTCGGGCGACACGTCCAGCCGGATCGCATGCCCTTCCAGCGCGCGGCGAAGGTCGTGGACCGCGCTTGCCGCCGCTTCGGCCAGGTCGACCGGCTCGATCGCCTGGTGCAGCGCGCCCGATTCGATCCGCACCATGTCGAGCAGGTTCGCGACGAAGCGGTGCAGCCGCTCCGCCTCGCTGCGTGCGGCGGCGAGTTGCCCGGCCTGTTCGGGCGACGCGGGCTCCATCTCCGCCAGCATCCCCAGCACGGTGGTCAGCGGAGTGCGAAGATCGTGGCTGACGGACGATAGCAGCGCGGCGCGGAGGCGATCGCGCTCCTTGAGCTGCGTCACCGTCGCCATCTCCGCCTCCAGCGCCATCCGCTCGAGCGCGAGCGCCGCCTGGTCGAGCAAGCTCAGCAGCAGCGGCAGCTGGTCCGAACGCAGCACCGTCGTCGCGTCGGGACGCGCCAGCCCCATCACGCCGAGCACGCGCCCGCCCGCGGCCAGCGGGTGGAACAGCCATTCGGATGCGGTCAGCGTATCCGATCCGCGCCCGGTCGGCTGGTTATGATCGAAGGCCCAGCGCGCCGCCGCCTGCTCGATCGCCTCCAGCCGGTCCTCGGGCGGAAACGCGGCCACCAACGCCAGCTCGCCGTGCTCGGGCAGCAGCAGCACGGTGCTGGCATCGAGCAACCGGCCCACTTCGGCGCACAATATCTGGCCCAGCTCGTCGCGCTTGCTGGTGCCCGTCAGCAGCCGCGCAAAGCCTGCGAGCGCGCTATTCTGTCCCGCGCTGCGCTGCGCCAGCACCGCCTGGGCGCGCACCCGCGCCGCGAGTTGGCTGCTCACCACCGCCACCGCCATCAGCGTCAGCACCGTCAGGATGTTCTGCGGGTCCTGGATCGTGAACGTGTGGGTCGGCGGGATGAAGAAGAAATTATACGCCAGCGACGAGGCGAGCCCGGTGACGACGCCGGTGCGCACGCCATAGCGCGTCGCCGCGACCATCACCGGCAGCAGGTACAGCAGCCCGATATTGGTGACGTTGCCCATGCTGGCGCCGACCAGCGTCACCAGCCCGGTCAGCCCCAGCGATACGGCATAGCCCATGGGCTTGCCCCAGCCATGGCCGGGGCCGCGGCGCGGGCGCTGTCGCGGCGCGGGTGCGCCTTCCGCCATCGGCAGGACATGCACGGCGATTCCGGGGGTTTCGCGCACCAGCCGGTCGACCACCGATCCGTGCCGCAACTCGAACCAGCGCGATCGCGCCGACTTGCCGACGATCAACTGCGTCGCCCGAGCCTCGACCGTAAAGCGCTTCAGCCCCGCGAGAACCGATTCGGCGGGCACCGACGCCACTTGCGCGCCAAGCTGGCTGGCCAGATGCAGCGTCGCGGCCAGTCGGGCGTTCTCCGCGTCGCTGAACTGCGCCGCACGCGGCGTCTCGATATGCACTGCGGTCCAGGGCGCGCGTAGTGCGTCGGCGACACGCTTTGCGGCGCGCACCAGCTCGGCGGCGCCGGGCAGTTCGTGGACCGCCACCACGACACGGTCGCCACCGGCCCAGGTGCCCGCCAGCGCATGGGCGCGCAGATAGTCGAGCATCTGTGCATCCACCGCCTGCGCCGCGCGGCGAAGCGCGAGTTCGCGCAGCGCCGAGAGGTTCGACTTCGAGAAGAAATGCCCCAGCGCGCGGGTCGCCTCCTCGGGGATATAGACCTTCCCCTCCCGGAGCCGCTCGATCAGCTCGTCCGGGGGGATATCGACGACTTCGATCTCGGCGTTTTCGAGCACGCGATCGGGCAACGTCTCGCGCACGCGGACCTTGGTGAACGACGCGACGACGTCGTTCAGGCTCTCCAGATGCTGGATGTTGACCGTCGAATAGACGTCGATCCCCGCCGCCAGCAGCTCCTCGACATCCTGGTAGCGCTTGTCGTGGCGGCTTCCGGGTACGTTGGTGTGCGCCAGCTCGTCGACCAGCACGAGTTGCGGCGCCCGCGCCAGGATCGCATCGACGTCCATCTCGTCGAGGCTGCGGCCCTCATAGTCGACGGCGCGGCGGGGCACGATCTCCAGCCCCTGGACCTGCGCCTCGGTCTCCGCGCGGCCATGCGTCTCGACGATCCCGATCACCACATCAACGCCCGCGCGCAGCCGCGCCACGCCCTCGCGCAGCATCTCATAGGTCTTGCCTACGCCCGGCGCCGCGCCGAGGAAGAGCTTCAGACGGCCACGGCCCTCCTGCGCGGTGGCGCGCAGCAGGGCCTCGGGATCGGGTCTATCGTCGGTCACGCGCCGGCTTTTGCGCCCGCGCGTGCCGCTCTGTCGAGCGCGCGATTGAGCAGCAGGACATTCACGCGGCGCTCGCCGAACATGCCCAGCAACGGCGCCTCGGTCTGTCGCGCGACCAGCGCGCGCACCGCATCGCGCGAAAGGCCGCGCGCCGCCGCCACCCGATCCGCCTGATACAAGGCCGCCTCGGGGCTGATATGGGGATCGAGCCCCGAGGCGGAGGCAGTCACCAGATCGGCAGGAACCCGATTGGCTGGTGCGGCGGTATTGGCGGCGAGATCGGCCTTCACCCGATCGGCCAGCACCTGGCTGGTCGGGCCGAGGTTGGAGCCCGACGAGGCCATTGCGTCATAGCCCGCACCCGCAGCGGAGGGGCGGCCATGGAAATAGCCGGGACCGGCAAAGGATTGCCCGATCAGCGCGGAGCCGACCACGCGGCCCTCGTCTCGGATCAGGCTGCCATTGGCCTGTTCCGGAAAGGCAAGCTGGCCGATCCCGGTGAGCGCCGCCGGATAGGCAAGCCCGAGCAGCAGGGCGAACAGCGCGGCCAGCACGATCGCCGGACGGAATGCAGTGGTGAAATCCCGAAGCATGTCGATATGTCCTTGGTTCGGATCAGGCGAGGTGGAGGCCGGCGACGAGCAGGTCGATCGCCTTGATTCCGACGAACGGCGCGATCAGCCCGCCCAGGCCATAGACCGCGAGGTTGCGCGCCAGCAGCGCGCCCGCGCCCATCGGGCGATAGGCCACGCCCTTCAGCGCCAACGGCACCAGGCATGGGATGATCAGCGCGTTAAAGATGATCGCCGACAGGATCGCGCTCTGCGGCGATGCCAGCCCCATCACGTTGAGTACGCCCAGCCCCGGATAGAGCGTGACGAACATCGCCGGGATGATCGCGAAATACTTCGCAACGTCGTTGGCAACCGAGAAGGTCGTCAGCGCGCCGCGGGTCATCAGCAATTGCTTGCCCAGCCCGACGATCTCGATCAGCTTCGTGGGATCGCTGTCGAGGTCAACCATGTTGCCCGCCTCGCGCGCCGCCTGGGTGCCGGTGTTCATCGCCACGCCGACATCGGCCTGGGCCAGTGCTGGCGCATCGTTAGTGCCGTCGCCGCACATCGCGACCAGCCGTCCGCCCTGCTGTTCCTTGCGGATCAGCGCCAGCTTGTCCTCGGGCGTCGCCTCGGCGAGGAAATCGTCGACCCCCGCCTCGGCGGCGATCGCGGCGGCAGTCAGCGGATTGTCGCCGGTGATCATCACGGTGCGGATGCCCATGCGGCGCAGTTCGACGAAACGTTCGCGCACGCCCGCTTTCACGACATCCTTGAGCGCGATGACGCCCAGCAGCCGGCCATCCTGCGCCACCGCCAGCGGCGTCTGGCCCGAACGCGCGATCTCGTCGGTGATCCGGCGCAATTCGGTTGCCGCCGCGCTCGTCCCTGCGCCCGGATTGGCGCGCAGCACCGCATCGACGGCACCTTTCTGGATCAGGCTGCCGCCGGTGCGGACGCCCGAAATGCGAGTCTGCGCGGTAAAGGCGATGATCTCGGCATCGGCGGGAAGGCTGCGCGTCGCGACCGCGTAGCGGCCCTGCGCCAGCGTCACCACCGAACGCCCCTCGGGCGTCTCGTCGGCGAGGCTCGCCAGCAGCGCCGCCTCGGCAAGGTCATCGCCGCTGACGCCCGACAGCGTGCGGAACTCGCTCGCGGCGCGGTCGCCGATCGTGATCGTGCCGGTCTTGTCGAGCAGCAGCACGTCGATATCCCCCGCCGCCTCGACCGCGCGGCCCGACTTGGCGAGCACGTTGAAGCGGACCAGCCGGTCCATCCCGGCAATGCCGATCGCAGAGAGGAGCGCGGCGATCGTCGTCGGGATCAGCGTGATGAGCAGCGCCGCGAGGATCGCCACGGGAATCGCGCCCCCGGCATAGGCGGCAAAGCCGGGGATCGTCCCGACCGCGATCAGGAAGATGATCGTAAGCCCGACCAGCAGGATCGTCAGCGCGATCTCGTTCGGCGTCTTTTGCCGCTCGGCGCCTTCGACCAAGGCGATCATCCGGTCGAGAAAGCCTTCGCCCGGCTCCTGCGTCACGCGCACCTTGATCCAGTCGGAGATGACGCGCGTGCCCGCCGTCACCGCCGAACGATCCCCGCCGCCTTCGCGGATCACCGGCGCGCTTTCGCCGGTGATCGCGGCTTCGTTGACCGATGCGACGCCCTCGATCACTTCGCCGTCGGCGGGGATCAGGTCGCCGGTCCGGACCATCACCACCTGCCCCTTGCGCAGCTGGGTCGCGGGGACGACGCTACCGTCGGGCAGCGTGGCCTTCAGCTCGCTCTTGGCCGCGCGCAGCGACGCCGCCTGTGCGCGCCCCCGCCCCTCGGCCAGCGCCTCGGCAAAGGTGCCGAACAGCACCGTCAGCCATAGCCACACGATCAACTGGAGCTGGAACGGAATCGAGAGCCCGTCGCCGCCGAGGAACACCAGCACGGTCAGAAGCGCCGCGACCACGGCAGTCGTGAAGAGCACGGGGTTCTTCACCAGCTGGCGCGGGGCGAGCTTCCTGAAAGCGTCGCCGATCGCCGGCGCGACGAGCTTGGCGGAAAACATCGAGGATGCGTTTGTCATGACAAATGCCTTCAGAAGAGCTGGCCGCGAACCATCGCGACATGATCGGCGATCGGTCCAAGCGCGAGGCCGGGGAGGAAGGTGAGCCCGCCCACGATCAGGATGATGCCCACCAGCAACCCGATCCAAAGCGGCCCGGTGGTCGGGAACGAACCCGCCGATTCAGGGTGAGTCGTCTTGGCCGCGAGGCTGCCCGCCACCGCGAGCACCGGAACGATGATGAAGAACCGCCCGATCCACATCGCGACCGCCAGCAACCCGTTATAAAAGGGCGTACCCGAACTGATCCCCGCAAAGGCCGAGCCGTTGTTCGCCGCCGCCGACGAGAAGGCATAGAGAATCTCGGTAAACCCATGCGGCCCCTTGTTGAGCGGCCCGGCCAGCCCCTGCGGCAGCACCGATGCCAGCGCGGTGAAGCCCAGGATGCACAAAGGCAGCGCGGCGATGGCGAGCACTGCGAGCTTGACCTCGCGCGCCTCGATCTTCTTGCCCACATATTCGGGGGTGCGGCCCACCATCAGCCCGGCGACGAACACCGCGAGGATCGCGAACAGCAGGAAGCCATAGATGCCCGCGCCGACGCCGCCGACCACGACTTCGCCCAGCTGCATGTTGAACAGCGGGATCATCCCGCCCAGGGCGGTGAAGCTGTCGTGCATCGCATTGACTGCGCCGCACGACGCCGCGGTGGTGACGACCGAGAACAGCGCCGACCCGGCGATGCCGAAGCGGACCTCCTTGCCCTCCATATTGCCGCCCGCGACGCCCAGATGGTGGAGCACCGGGTTGCCCGCGGCTTCCTGCCAATAGGTCACGGCCACGCCGGCGACGAACAGCACCAGCATCGCCGACAGGATCGCCCAGCCCTGGCGCGGATTGCCCACCGCCCGGCCGAAGGTGTTGGTCAGCCCGACGCCGAGCACGAAGATCGACAGCATCTGGACGAAGTTCGTGATCGCGTTCGGGTTTTCGAACGGGTGCGCCGAATTGGCGTTGAAGAAGCCGCCGCCATTGGTGCCCAGCATCTTGATCGCTTCCTGGCTGGCCACCGGGCCCAGCGCGATCGTCTGGCGCGCGCCCTCCAGCGTGGTCGCGTCCGCGCTCCACGCAAAGGTCTGCGGCACCCCGCTCCAGATCAGGTACAGCGCATAGACGATGCTGACCGGCAGCAGCAGGTACAGCGTGACGCGCGTGACATCGGCCCAGAAATTGCCGACGCCGCTCGCCTGCCGCCGCGCGAAACCGCGGAACAGCGCGAAGGCAACGGCAATGCCAGTCGCGGCGCTCAGGAAATTATGGATCACCAGCCCGAACATCTGGCTGAAGTTCGACAGCGCGACTTCGCCCGAATACCATTGCCAGTTGGTGTTGGTGGTGAAGCTGATCGCGACATTCATCGCGCCGTCGGCGCCAAGCCCCGCCAGCCCGCGCGGGTTCATCGGCAGCACGCCCTGGAGGCGCAACACCGCATAGGTGAACAGCAGCAGCGCGAGCTGGAACACCAGCAGGTGCACGGCATAGCGACGCCAGCCCTGCTCGGCAGTCGGGTCGATCCCGGCAAGACGGTAAAAGCCGCGCTCGACGGGGCCGAGAACGCGGTGGAGCGGCGTGGTGCGTCCCTCGTACAGCGCGAACAGCCAGCCGCCGACGGGCCTGGCAAGCGCGACGAGGATCGCGACGAACATGGCGATCATCGCCCATCCGGCAAAAGTCATGGTCGGGTCCGATCAGAAATTTTCGGGCCGGACGAGCACGGCCACGAGATAGACGAGAAGGCCGAGCGCAGTCAGCCCGGCGAGCGCGAGGGACAGAGTCATGGGAGGGTCCTCATGCCTGGTCGCACAGGCGGATATAGGCGAAGGTCAGCAGGGCGAGCCCCGCCAGCACCGCCAGCCACAGGAGATCGGTCACGTCAGGCTCCTTTGTTCGTGAGGGACGAAACGGGCGTGGCGCGGGGGAACGGGGACACGGGCGAACAGCCCCCGCCCCTCGACCAGCAGCGCCCAGCCGAAGGACCAGCCGAGAACCGCACTGGCGGCACCCGCCACTTCGCGGGCGGTCGGCGGATGGGCGGGGGCGTGCTGCACGGCGCGGCACAGCCACAGGCTGGTCGTCGCACAGAATGCAAGCAGCGCGATCCCGGCACCGCGCAACGCAGCGTCGACCGCGCTCAGGCGCCGGGATGGTTCGAGAGGGCCTGCGATAGCCGGCATTGCGCGCACTCCTTCGGGTTTCGAAGGCGCGATGTGGTGCAAAGCCGGGTTAAGGTTCCACGGGGAAGGTCAGCGCCGGCATAAAGGAAGCGTAAAGCCGCGCGGGATGTGATCCGGGCACATCAGTGTTCAGCCGGTGCTAAAGGGAAACTCCGCGTCAGGGTCTTGGCCGCTCAAAAGGTGGCCTTACGCCCAAGATCCATCTCCGCATCAATGCGCTCGGCTTGCCCATGGCAGTCGCCCTCACCGGCGCGGAGGTCTCTGACTTCAAGGGTGTGCCAAGGCAATTACGCCTTCCCGCATCCGCCTGCGAACACCAGCGCCGTCGCTCTCCATTGCAGAAGCTTATGCCCGAGAGAACCCTGCGTCCACCGGCATCACTTTATGGGTTCACCACCTATGTATTTATGGTACCAGCCAACGGACTCCCGATTTGAGGCGACGCGCAACCGTAGCTGGATAGGTGATGTCCGGAATCCTTCAGGCGATAGCCAGATCGCCTGGGTCTGCTTGTCACCGTCCCGGGGCAGCAGTAAGCAGACTCTACGCCTGCGGGCTAGAAAAGCTCCGTGGGATCGACAGCGAGGTGAGAAGAAAAATGCCCGAGACCGCTTCGAGGGATACACGGCTTGACATAGTTACGGTTGTATTTACGGACGAAGAACCATTGTTGGCCCTTCAAGCTAGGTCAATCGCCCGGTTCGTTCCGAAGGATCTAATCGGAAGCATAGTCATATTTATAAATGAGTATGATTCGGGTCAGCTAGAGAACTCGATTCTGAAGTCCGTTGTTCCACTTTATGGCAGCTTGGCCGACAAGGTTATTATCAAGACCGTTAGGGATATCAGCGAATATAAAGCCACAGTTGGATGGCTTTCTCAGCAGGCGTGTAAGCTAGAAGCTGCACGTTTTGTCGAATCGACGTACTACCTTACTCTCGACGCGAAACATCATATTGTATCGCCGATCGATGTTATTGATCTCTTCGATGATCATGGCAGGCCAATCAAGCCATTCGTTGAGGCCCGACCAGATCAGGCTCCGTGGCTGGAAGATAGCTTAAGATATTTTGATGCCAACCCTGCCGCTGCTTCCGAACGATCTCCCGCTAGCGCCCCGCCTTTTATTATGCATGCATGCACCGTCAGGGAGATGGTTCAGGAAATCACAGCGAGGGAGGGCATGGATCTCGTTAAGTTTTTCGACACGAAGAGCGATCGTAGTACCGAATTTACCCTTTACTATGCGCGGTTGGTCGCAAATCAAACACAATCCATGCACTTAGTCGATGGTCCGAACGGATTATTTACTATGCGCATCGGAACTACCGAGCAACGTCGTGCGGCGCTGAGGCGTGGGCTAAAGGGCGATTCCCGCTTTTGGTGTTTCGGCATCCACCGCAAACATCTAATCGCACTACCTCCGGAGGATAGAGAGCTAACTCTCGCAGTGTGGATGAAGCACGGCCTCTTCGACTCGCTGACAGAAGCAACCAGCGCGCTTGATAAACTGGAAAGGCACTTCAACGCTCTAGCTGATCAGGAAAGGGCGAGGTTTGAGGTGGCTAGACTGCACCGAAAACGCCTCAAACCTCGCCCAGTCTAAATTACTTCAAAATGGGGCGCTCGGGCATCTTGCGAGTAGGAAAATGCTGCGCATGCTCCGGATGCCTCGTAAGAAATTTTTTTACGTCGCTGCTGACCTTACCGCTTACGCGGCTCAGGTCTAGGTACATGTGCATTAGGCTATCAAAAGCAACGAACGCTTCATCACGCATAGTTTCGCGCAGCGCCTCGTTTCCTTTCCGAATAAAATAATGATCATTGTATATATGAAGAGCCCTTTCGTACCCGCGCCCCGCCAAGAAATCTGTACATTCTAGATCGTTCTGCTTTGTCAAAATCTCGACTTGCAAAACGCAGTCGTTTGCTTCGAGAAGCTGCCGCGCACCTTCCAGTACCTGCACCTCATGGCCCTCGACGTCGAGCTTAATCGCTATACGCTGCCCGTTCATCTGAAAGATTGAGTCGATCTTTGCCGCTGGGACCGTCACGGTGGGTATTTCGCCTCCCACGTTGTCGCTTTCTACAATCGCGTTAACTCCGGAAAGCGCCTCTAGGTCAGAGAATTTTACCTCACCATCGAAGTTTGTTAGCGCAATCTCGTGGGCGCGAATCTCACTGAACCCTTGAAGATCAAAGTTAGTGCGCATTTCTTTAAAGGACGCGGGGGAGGCCTCGAACGCATGTACTTCTTCGATATTCGAGAATTTCTGAATGACTGATGAATATATACCTACGTTGGCGCCGATATCCAAAAATATATTAGATTTATGCTGAGCGATTGTTGCTAATATCATTCTTATCTGGGGAATCTCTCTCCTAAGCAGAATTCCAATCCGAGGCTTCGTCGCCTTTGAAAAAACTCCAAGTTCATTTTGGAATGTGGCAATTTTCATTAATCGTCCCCTTCTCGGTGCCATTTATCTTGTTTTGCCGTCACTGAATTTAAACTTGGAAGATGTTAGATCATTAGTCTGTCACGCAGAGCGCTATGCGCTACACGTATGACTGCGGTTCGCTCGCTCGTTGTATTCGGGTGATCATCGTTTTCGGTCGACGTCCTCAAAACTGAGATAACACCTAGCCAGTCAAGAAGGCGTTCGCGCTTGTTGCCGCAGAGCAGCGCCGTTCTTGCGTCGATAGGGCCTGCGGCCTGCCGTCCGGTCCTGGACCAACCAGTCGGATCAACCACCAGAGAGTCCGCCCTGTTCGTTGACCTGAGTAAAGAGGATTTGACGAGTGCGTACAGACGCAAGGGCTTATCTCGGCGGCGGCGTGTCAACCGCCGATTGCCGGCAATAACGACCACGAGACTCCACCACCCGAACGAATCCGGTGCGGCCCGGCGGTCGCGGCAATAAGCCGCGACCGCCGAGCCGTCACTTCACGCCGCTACTTCAGCGCGCACCTTTTGTGCGATCTTGCGCCACGCGCGCAGCAAATGGCTTTCGCCGCTGCCGGGAAGCGCCGCATCGAGGATCTGACGATGGTACCGCGTCTCGATGTCTTCCAACGCCCGAACCGCCTCCCGCTGCCCTTGCTCCTTTGTGATAATCGGAATTTTTGACAGTTCCACGAGGAGCTTCCGATCGGGAACCACCGTTCGTGCTGCGGCCTGATCAATGAGGGCGCAGCGCTCGTACGACGAAAGCTTGGCGATCGGATCGCCGGAAAAGGCACGCTTCGGAAGCGCTTTCTTAAACCGGAAAACCGCCGCTGCACCCGATTCACCCAGAAACTCGAAATAATCGGCAAAATACTCCTGCCGGATCTTAACAAAGGGCAACCCTTCGAAAAAATACTCCTGGAATACAATGATAGTTTTGCCTGAGATGAAATGGGGAACAAACTTGTCGAAGACACTCGCGTCGATTTCAGCGTTCTTCAGCACATGCCAATATGCTATTTCGATAGGCCCCGGAACCTCGGCATCCAATATGTCGCCCGGATGGAACTCTATATACTCGCTATACTCTTTCGTCAGTTCCTGCACCACAGGAAGAAAGTCGTCGCCTTTTTCGAGCGCAACATCACCAATCTTCGCCAGCGTCGAACTACGCTGCAGATGCTTGATCAAAGATTCCTGCACTTGGAAGCGATCATAAGAATGAATCGTTTTGCCGTCGGGCAGCTTTACCCGTATGTTGTCGGCAAGACCCTTGGCCAGGCTGAACGTCGAACCGCCAAGATACACGCCGCCATCGACGATGTAGCCTTCCCCAGTATATACTTTCGCGGCCAGCGTATACAAAAGCATCTTTTCATTTGCAGACATCAACGACGGATAATTTTGCAGTTCTTTGTCGACCTTTTCGCGAAGAAAATGGTCAAGCTCCGGCACCACAATCTGCTTCATAAAAACCCCCTAATCTGAAATATCGCCGGGATTTAATCGCCTATTACGCGAGAGCCAACTCCCAGCAAATTTAGTCTCGAAGAATGCGCTTCGTATCCGAAATTTTTACAAACGAAATCATAGCCCTTTTTGCTTAAGTGCTTAAACCTCTCCAAATCTTTATATAAATTAATTGCGACAGCTTTAACTTCTGCCGGCGAACAGTAAATCACGCTATCCTGGAACAGCGGCCGAAAGCTTGGGGGCAGGATGGCAACGCACCCCGCCGCCATCGCCTCGATCACAGTTCGCCCGAACGCCTCGATACGTGCTGGATGGTGATGGAACACAAAAAAGTCGATAGTTTCAAGATATTTCGGTACTCTTACAGAATTGAATTCCAGCACCGTCCAGTTGTCAGGGACCTGCTCTCCGATCAACGGCTTCAACGATGCCGCACCGCCCAGAATCCTGACTGCGAAATCGGGGGTATCTGGAT
The DNA here is from genome assembly GCF_000935025.1 of Sphingomonas hengshuiensis. Taxonomy (NCBI): domain Bacteria; kingdom Pseudomonadati; phylum Pseudomonadota; class Alphaproteobacteria; order Sphingomonadales; family Sphingomonadaceae; genus Sphingomonas; species Sphingomonas hengshuiensis. Next base: position 74,047 of record NZ_CP010836.1, on the reverse strand, counting down.
ACGCCTGAAAGACAGCTTCCCGCGTCTCGGGCCATTTTGAGTAATCGTCACGGCCGTGACGCCCGAGCACCGGGCGATCGCCTACGAACCCGCTACGAGGGCCCGAATACTCGCTGACGTCAACGATGTTCACCCAATCGCTTTCGGTCAGGAGACCAATTGCGCTGGCAGGATCTATTGCGTCTCTCACCGCTGGACCGATCGGCGCCCATTTCTGCTGGCGGCCGAAGATGCGGTCGATATTGGCGCGACAATCCTCGACATCGTAGCGGCGGTCCAGCGAGTTTGCCTCGGCGGGCGGCTGATTGAGGATGACCATAACCGTTTCCGGCTGGATACCGCTCTCCAGCCTATCCGCGAACTGAAAGACCCCGGGATAGCGAATCGTCAGCAGCTTGGTGTCCACCTGCTCGCTCAGATCGATCCATTCCACCAAGCCCGCAGACACGGCCTCCTGAACCTTGGAATCGATAAACTCCTTGTGAAAGAAGCCTTTACGAAACGCCCCTACCTGGCAGATCGCGGTTCGCAGCCCCCCCTTGTTCTGCGCAAGAATTTCCTCAAGCGTGGACATGGTATTGCCCCCGCCCATGCGAAAATCGCTGATCATTACGACATCGAACTGCTCCCGATGCCCCTCCGGCTTGGGCTCGGGACGATTCGGCCTGATGCCTGGCGGGACCTCGAAACGTCGGGGCAAGGTCTCCAGCGGCAGATACGGGTCGTCCGAACCCTCTGCAATCCGGTCATGCCATGCGCGCCACGCGCTGCGATAGAAGCGGCGCTCGGGTGAAAACCAGCCGCGACCGAGGGTATTCGCGGTAAGCGCCCCGTCGTGAACCAGGCCGAATGCCAGCGGCACTTCAGACGCCTCGACAACGGACTTGCCGAATACGGTCTCGATCCTGTGCTTCATCTCTGAATCGGCGCCGGTTCGCACCGAGTCGTAGAAGCCGACCCGGTCGCGGATCGCGTCACGCCGATAGAGTAGTGAGGACGGATTCTCATACGATAAGAACCCGCTTCCGCTAAACAGAAGAAATTCGAGATCCAGCGACGCACGCACCCATTGCGACGAGCAAGCCGGCGCATCAGAGCGCGCCAGCGTTTCCATCTGATGCTCGATCTTGCGCGGATGCGACCAGTCGTCGGAATCGTGGCAGGTTATAAACTCGCCGTCCGCGACCGCGAGCCCCTGATTCTTCGCGACATAAGTGCCGCCGTTGACCGATTGCCGCAAAACCTTGATGCGAGGGTCACGTTCTTCCCACGCCTTGACGGTGGTGAAGAGATCGTCCGCGCTACAGTCGTCGATTATTATGAGTTCAAGATTGCGCCAGCTTTGTGCCAGCACGGAATTAACGGCCACCGACATGTCAACGGTCGGGTTGTAGGTGGTCATTAGAACGGTTACTTTGGGGCCGTCATTGATATAATGATCCAGCGGACCCGCATGGAGGCCTGAAAAAGGATTGGCCGACTCCCGTCGCCGGACGGGTTCCATTCCATATTTGCGATAAAGCAGGTTGAGCGGTTGAAGATGCTCAAAAGAATTGGCGCCGCCCATTGCATCCTGCCGAGTGTACGCGCGCAAGATATTGGAAAAGAGCAGCGCCGCCTCTAGCGGATTATCCTGTTCTAACTTGGACTGCTCCAAAAGTCCCGACGCCGCATCTATTTCGCCGCGAGCAAGCTTCAATATACAGAACTGTATATAGTCGATCGCGCGCAGCGCCTGCGGCGCGATCGCGTGCAGGGCCTGGTATATCTCGAGGGCGTCGGTAGCATCGCGCTCAGACAACCCTTGATTTGCAACGATGCGCGCAAGAGAGGCCATGCAGCGCGCGCGATGTGCGTCGAAACCCAACAGCGTCGCCGCTGCGCGCGCACTCGAATAGCCTCGGATCGTGCGGCAAAAATCTACCAGCGCGTCATAGGCCATTATACCTTCACTTGCCGTCCGCGCCAGCAATTCGCGCGTGCGCCATGACCGCTCTCGCAGAGCAACGCGCTCCAGGGCATTCGACTGCGATCGGAAGGTCGGCAGATAGTCGTTGAAACAGGCCTCGGTTCGCAAATACACCGGAAAGCTGTTTTCAATGGGTTCGGGTGCGGGTTTGGCAGGTGCATCAGCCTTGGATGCACGACCCGCCGTTTCCGCTTTGGCCGCCGGCTTGCCGGACCGTTTGGCCTCCGGGGGGGGCGCTACCACTTCCGGGGTTGGCAAATTGATCGGGCCCGTGCGGGACGACCGCAACGCAGACATGTACAACTCGACGCGCGTGCCCGCGTCGGCTTCGAGCTCGGCAAGGTCGGAGACCTCTCCGCGCCCAATCTGCCAGAGGTTCTGAGAAATGTCGGGACGAAGCTTGCGCAGCCAGCGCGCTACCTGATGCAGCGGCTCCTTGGCCTTGAAAGGCGCCGTATCAACATCCGCTTGCAACCGCAGAAGACGCAGCATTGCGACGCAATCGGCGATGAGGCGGATCGCAAGCCTTCGGGCCTCCTGGCCAGTTTCGGCCGGCTTTATCGACTCCGCATCTTCCAGCACGAACTCAAGATCGTCGATGTCCGGATCCAAGTAGCGCGCTACCGCCCGCTCCAGGCCGCCGGCGAGGAGCATGGCCTCCACTTGCTTAACATCCGCAGCGACGACGCGAACAATATGATCGAACGCGCCAAATTTTTCTTCCCGGAAGGAACGGGAAAGCAACCGCCGCAGCACAACGCGCTCGGCGATCAGTACCCTCAAGCCATTGCTGCGCACTTGTCGTTCAACAAGCATTCAATCCTTCCCCCCAAATTTACCCGTCGATAGCAAACATAGAATTACTTGAGAGCGCAGCCACCCGTGGACCTTACGCGGGCCGACTGGCTCGACGGAGTTGCACGACCTAGCAAGCAAATTAGCAACGAATGGACGGTTTGCAGGTAGAGCGCGTCAACGGCCCGGGCACTGCGGAAAGAGGATGCATGCTATTGCTTCAATTCATCGGGCGCAGGAGCGCTTGCGAAAATCGAAGCGGATGGCGCCTCCTTGTAAAATCCGGAGCGATTGCGGCCAAGTACCGCGCAACGGACATCCCGGGCCACACCTGACCGCAGACAATCACGAGAAAATCTCGCGAAACCCTGCTGCCCGATCGAGGCATGCGTTAGCGATATTGGAACGTCTATGCGTTGTATTTCCTGCCAGTGTCGTGGGCATTTTAGCGGGATGGAAAAACACAACCTTCATGTTGGCGGCAATCTCCTTGTCAACCAAACTAAAATGGCCGGGAGGTACAATAAGACGTCTCGGACCGCGAAGTCCGGTCAATCTGCTATGAACGCCAGCATGCGTATGGCGACCCCGACTCCTTGTGCTGCCCTTGCCTGAAACATGGTGCGCCTCTTCGCTGATACCCACTTTGGCGGATGTAGGCAATGCGGTGGCGCCGGAATTCTGGACGAAATGGCAAGAGACTGCGCGGCCAAGACGCTGTTTGGAAATGCGCTGCGGCGCAAATTTCGCCACGCGCCCGCGCGAGTTGGAGCGAACTGCAGGGCCGTAAAACCACGATCCGCTGTGAGCCTTGCGTCAGAATGGCTTTCAGGGCATCCAAAAATCCCTTGGCGCGCGCGACGCCCCGCGAAACGTTCGGTTTGACAGTGGAGGGTGGAAGGAAAAGATGTTGCCTATACTTAATAGCGAAGCCTTATACCAAATCCCGTGAGGCTGGACTCATAGGGGATTGAACGAACCCGCTGACGGGGGATTGGCGTGAGTGTTTGGCCTGCATGGCCTCCTGATGGGAAGGTTTGGTTGCTGATACCAACCCGTGACCAGAAGACCATCCCATGGCTGAAGCCCCGGCAGCGGCGAGCCCGCTGCGTCGTCGCATGATCGACGACATGAGCTTGCGCAACCTGTCGCCCGCGACACAACGATCCTATCTTCATGCGGTAACGAAGTTCAGCCGTTATTTCGGCCGGTCGCCGGATCGGCTGGGGCTGGAGGATGTCCGCGCCTTCCAAGTCTATCTGGTGTCGCAGGGCATTTCCTGGCCGGCGCTGAACCAGGCAGTCTGCGCGCTACGCTTCTTCTACGGCGTGACACTCGACCGGGCGGAGATCCCGGAGCGGATCGTCTATGCGCGCACGCCGCGCAAGTTGCCCGATATCCTGAGCGCCGACGAGGTGGTGCGCTTCCTGGAAGCGGTGCCGTCGCTGAAGGCGCGCACCGCGCTGACGACCGCTTATGCTGCTGGATTGCGCGCCTCGGAGGCGGTGAGCCTCAAGGTGGCGGATATCGATAGCGACCGGATGCTGATCCAGGTCCGCCATGGCAAGGGCGCCAAGGATCGCACGATCATGCTGTCGCCGCAGCTGCTCGAGATCTTGCGGACCTATTGGCGACTGGCCCGCCCGGAGGGCTGGCTGTTTCCCGGGCGCGGCGACAAGCCGATCGACGTGCAGGTCCTTCACTCGGCCTGCCGTTCCGCGACCAAGGCGGCGGGCCTGGTCAAGCGGGTGAGCGTGCACACGCTACGCCACAGTTTTGCGACCCATCTGCTCGAAGGCCGCGTCGATATCCGGATCATCCAGGTGCTCTGGGGCACAACAGTCTGTCGACGACCGCGCGCTACACGCATGCGGCAACAAGCACGATCGTGGGGACGCAGAGCCCCTTCGATCGCCTGACGCTGGAGTTGGTGCCGCCCGCCTGAGCCGGTCCGTTGCGTTCCGATCTGGAGGTGGCGGATATCTTCCGCCGCTATGGTCCCGCTTATCGTCATGCTCACGACGGTCATCTCGGCCGCGTGGACCGCCGCGTCATGTCCGCGATCGAGCTCTGCCGGACAGCAGCGCTCGGGAGGCATCTCGAGGCTTGTGAAGACTGCGCGCATGCCCGTGTCGCTTACAACTCCTGTCGCAACCGGCATTGCCCCAAGTGCCAGAGCGCGACGCGCGAGCGGTGGCTCGCCGACCGCCAGGCCGATCTGCTGCCGGTACCTTACTTCCACGTCGTGTTCACGGTGCCGGCCGAAGTCGCCGAGATCGCCTTCCACAACAAGGCGGTCGTCTATGCGATCCTGTTCGACGCGGTCGCCGCGACGCTCAAGATCATTGCCGCCGATCCCAGGCACCTCGGCGGCGCGATCGGCTTCCTCGCCATTCTTCACACCTGGGGCCAGGCGCTAACCCATCATCCCCACATCCATTGCCTCGTCCCCGGCGGAGCGCTTTCTGCCGATGGGCGCTGGCTCGACTGCCGGCCCCGTTTCTTCCTGCCCATCCATGTCCTCTCCCGCCTGTTCCGGCGGCTGTTCCTCGAGCGGCTTCACGCGGCCCACGCGGTCGGCCAACTGCGCTTTTCCGGTACGTTGACCGAGCTTGGGGATGACGATGGCTTCACCGCGGCGATCCGGCGGCTTCGTCGCAAGAACTGGGTCGTCTATGCCAAGCCGCCGTTCGGCTCGCCCGTACATGTCCTCGCCTATCTCGGCCGCTATACCCACCGGGTCGCCATCGCCAACAGCCGCCTGGTCAGCGCCGATGAGGCCAGCGTGACCTTCCGCTGGCGCGATTACCGCCGCCGCAACGCGCCCGGCGATCATCCGGCAGCTTCTGGCGGCGATGAAGTCGCCTTCGACCGCGGCAGCCAGCGAAGTCACCAGGTCGCTCCCACGTTTTGACCCAACCGTCTGTCCCTGCTGTCGCGGCATTTTACGCATCACCGCCACGCTGCCGCGATGGCGGACCCGGCCACCTCGGCCGCCGCCTGATACGTCGTGAGCACACGCTTCGATCCGAACATCGATCCTGACGGCGTCGCGACATCAGCGTCGACCGACGTAATGATGCCCCGTGTCCAATATCTTGCCGACATGTCCGCCGAGCCGGCGTCGATCTCGCAATCCAACCCAAAAAGCCGATCCGTGCATCGATCTCCCCGGCTAACACCGGTGGTTTGGCGTCGCCGCCACCGACGCGAGCGCTCCGCGTCGCCCGAAGCCAGTCGCCAGGAACCGGCGTCGCGACACTAATCCCATAGCGCGTGGCCGCGTCAGCGGGTTCGCTCAATCCGGCTTCAATGAGGTCGCGCACGCGCCAAGCCCGGCGTGCAGCGCCGCGCAACCTCACAGAACCCTCCAGATTCCCAAACGGCCAGACCTCCGATTCAATGATCGCGGGCCTGAGGGAGGTTGGCGATGGCATCGGCGGTGGCGCTTCGATCGGATTCGCAGCGGCCAAGATGCGGGCGCTGGCGTCGATTTACGAGTGCGGGACACGGAGCGAGGCGGCGCGCGTCGGCGGGGTGGGCTTCAGACGGGTCGCGATCGGGTATTGCGGTTCAACGCCGCCGGGCCTGACGGGCTGATCGACGCGGTGCCGCCTGGCGGCGTGCCACTGCTCGACGACGCGCAACGTCGCGCCTTGGTGCAGATCGCGAGAGTGGCCCGATCCCGGCATCGCACGGTGTCGTACGCTGGCGGCTGATCGATCTGGCAGTGGGTGTGGGACGCGTTCGCCATCAGCATCAGCAAGCAGACATTGAGCCGGGAGTTGCGCGCCATGGGGTACCGCAAGCTGTCGGCACGCCCGCGTCATCATGCGCAGGAGGATGACGCCATTGCGACGTTTGAAAAACTTCCCCGCCCAAGTGGCAGCGATCCGGGCAACGCTCCCGCGCGGCACACCGATAGAGCTTTGGTGGCAAGACGAGGCGCGGATCGGCCAGATCGCGCGGAACAGGGAATGATCCGGGGGATCATTCCCCCGCAAGACGGGATCACCCGTCGCTGGGCGCGTCGCGGAACCCGACCTTCGGCGCCGAAGGACCAACGCACGGCATCCGCCTATATCTACGGAGCGATCTGCCCGGCCGAGGGTAAGGGCGCTGCGCTCGTACTGCCACGATGCAACACCCAGGGCATGAACTTGCATCTGGCCGAAATCTCCGCCGCCGTCGCGCCGGGCGCGCACGCCATCCTGCTGCTCGACCAGGCGGAATGGCATGGTTCCGGCGCTCTCACCCCCCGGCCAACATCACCTTGCTGCCGCTGCCGTCGAAATGCCCCGAGCTCAGCCCCGTTGAGAATATCTGGCAGTTCATGCGCGAAAACTCGCTCTCCAACCGGATATTCAAGTCCTATGCCGACATCCTCGACCACTGCTGCTTCGCATGGAACCGTCTCGTCGAGCAGCCATGGCGCATCATGTCCATCGGCACGAGAGCATGGGCGCATGGGTGACCATCAGTGGGACTTGGTGTAATAACTTGCCAATCGATGTGGCATATTTGGGCCATCGCACGCATTCGGACTCGTCACGTATGCGAGCCCAATTTCTGGTACGAAGATTTTTCGGCCTTCACCGCTGCCTTGACTGCCTTCAAGAAACCCTGGTCGCTGTCCGCGGAGAATATAGCGGGCACATTGAGGCGAGCCGCTAGGCGATGAACTGCAGCAACCTTGCTTGAACCGCCTCCATCGAGCAATGATCTCGCACAAATGCAAGTCCGCGCTCAGCCTGGGCTTCATATACCGAACGATCGTCGCAAAGGCGCGCGACAACCTTCTCCACACTCCCATCCTCCGGGAAGAGGATCGCGTCGCCGAAGTTTTCGGTGAACACCGCGTCGCCGATCACGGGAACCCCATGCGCCATGGCCTCCATCATGTTGCGGCCGAACTCTTCGATGTACACTTCGTTATTGAAGTTGAGATAAATGTCCGCCGAACGCAGAAGATCGTCGGTCGGGATCGAGTCATTGGCGAACATGCGCCATGCGCTCGGGAGCTCGCCCAGAACCCCGGAAATCGTGCGGTCGCCGCCCAGAACCGAGAAATTCAGGTTCGCATCGGCCATGTAAAGACTGCGCGCCTGCTGGCGTAACGAGGGCCATTTCGTCCAGTGATCGCGCGTGTGCCGCGCGAAGGAGGGGGCCCCGCTTCGGATGCGGTGCAGTCGCGCCGCGGTCGGGAGCGGCGCGAAATCCGCCTCGCGGGCATAGGGCGGAAACCAGATCTCCGGGGAAAGCTTCACGACGTCGGCATATTCGGCGAGATAGCGCCTGGTCAGCGGCGAAGTCGCGATCCACTCGATCTCGCTGACGTTGAAGAGCCTCCTTAGCGAGCGATCGACCGACTGGGGATCGTAGAGAGATGCCTCTCGTTCTATGGTTTCGAAAGGAAGCTGGTTCACGAGGAGCGCCACCCGTTCGCCTTGCACTTTGGGGAAGCGGTCCAGCATATGGACCGCGATAGCCGGATCGTGAACGATCACGCGCTTGGCGGCGATCGAATCCTCCCAGGTGACGATCTCGACATCCCCCTGCTGCTTGAGCAGCCGGTACGTGCGGTCGATATCCGCTGCGTGCCGCCGATCTGCGCGCGGCCAGTCGAACAACGCAACCCGCAGGCCGATGCTGCGCAGCGCCTTGATGTAATTGAGGTTGCACCCCCGGGTGCCGCCTGGGAGATTGAGTTCGGACACTATCAGGACGTCGAACGCGAGCACCTCGGACTTGAGCGCGGGGGGCAACAGGCTGTTCGGCGCCGGGAAGGGGTCCGAACGCGAGGTGCGGGGCGGCATCGCAAACGGGCGCAGCGGATCCTCGTCCGCAGCCGCGTTCCTCCGGAGTTCCGACCACAACTGGGATTGACGGCGATATTCCTTGCGTGAGCCGAAAGTGAGGCTCTTGAGGTTGGTCGTTTCCTGCTGCGTCAGAGAATTCTCGTGAAGCAAGAAGGAAGAATAGACCGTATCTGGATTGACGACCCCCTCCGCTTCCTTGCCATACAATTCGATAACGCGCCGCAAGAACTCGGAATCTGCGGCGGCCATCGTCGCGTCCCATCCGCCGAGCGCGCCGATGTCGCGCTTGCGCATCATGAAGCCAGCATAATTCTTCATGCAGAAATCGCTGTTATTGGAATGCAGGCGAAGCATGAAGCGAAGATCGCGCGTCACACGACAACCCATGGTCGTATTGATCTTGATAGACTCGTTGTTGACCAGATGTCGAACCTGGTGCTCGATCATCTGCGGATGGGACCAGTCGTCCGCATCGTGTGACGTCACGAATTCGCCGGTACATGCCTGAAACATGGCATTGCGATTGGCGTACGTGCCCTTGTTGGCGGGATTCTCGAACACGGTAACACGGGGGTCTTCCGCAGCGATCTCTGCGAGAATGCGCAGGCTATCGTCGGTACTGCAATCGTCGGTGACCAGTATTTCAAGGTTGCGCCACGTCTGATTCTGGATGCTCCCGATCGCGAGCCGAAGATACTCGGCGGCATTATATGTCGAAATAAGCACCGAGACCTTCGGGCCATCGTTGATCGGGCTTGCAGCAGTCGCCTGGAGCGAAAGGAACGGTTCGTCCGCATCGGCGATCCCTATCGGGGTCAGTCCACCATTGGCGAACATCCGGTTCAGGTCGGATAATTGCCCCTGACGGTCGCCAAGCGCATAACGGGCGTTGCCGCGACCGATGAGGAAATTGGGATTCGTCGGGTCTTCCGCGACATATTTGTCCAACCGGGCAAGCGCCGTTTCCGCATTCCCGATCCGGCAGAGGAGATCGGCTTCCAGAAGCCTGGGCCGAAGCCTCCGCATCAGCGAACGATCGGCCCGACGCGCCTGCGCCATCAGCCGGGAGGCATGGTGGGGTTTTCCCGCATCCGCACTGAGGCGCGCCAATTCGTAGGCAGCCGTCGCGCGCACTTGCGGCGCCACCCAGTTGCCGTTGGCCAGAGCCAGCAACTCGCTGCGTCCAGTTGCCGAATGCCCGCCCCACAGCTTTGCCACGGCGCGGGACACCGCGGCCGTGCCGTTCGAAATCAGCCGGGCCATATGTGGGTCGCCGGCCTCCTGTGCCTCCGCTTCCGCCTTGCGCGCATCGAGAAAGCGTCGCAGCCGCTTATTCTGCGAAACAAGCTTCTCGATTTGCTCCTTCAGTTCCGCAACCGCCGCGGTATCCACCGCCGCTGGCCCGGATGAATCCCGCGCGTGCTCGGCATCGTTGACCGCCTCGAGCGGCTCCTGTTTCACCGCCTTTGAAGCTTCGACCGCCTGCCGGAAGCTGCCAGGCTTGAATCGAAGCTCGGGGAACTGCGTCGCGACGAGTTCGACACCTTGTTCTTCCACCTTCGCCGCACCGATGGGGAGCGGAAAGGAGAAGCCGTGATGTACCGAGCCTAGTCCCCGCTCGGCCAGCTTTTCACGCGGTTCGCGCGCTATCGTCTTGCCCGCCAGTTCGCCTTGAAAGTATAATTCAACTTCGATCGGAAGGCCCGGCATTCCTGTGTTTGCTATCCATCCGCTAATACCATGCTTTGTCGAACCAAACCATCCGACGAGCTTGCCATTTGGATCGGACAAAGGAGACTCCTGATCTGCCGTTCGTAGAATCGCAGTGCTCTTAGGCGCGCGCTGATAATTCTAACTCCCGCAGGCTCAGACAGCTAGTCGCAATGGCCCCTGATCGTCGACTCGCCCCGCGCTACCCGATCGCCTTGCCCAGTTCGCGGTTCAGCCACAGGGCGACCAGGGTGCCGATCGCGCCCGACAGAAGATAGGCGCCCGCCGCGAGCAGTCCGAAGTTGCTCGACAGCCACAGCGCGGCCAGCGGCGCGAAGCCCGCGCCGAACAGCCAGGCGAGGTCCGAGGTCAGCGCCGAGCCGGTGTAGCGATGCCGCTGCGAGAAGCTCGACGAGAGCGCCCCCGATGCCTGGCCGAACGACAGCCCGAGCAGCACGAAGCCGAGCAGCATGAATGCCGATTCGCCGACCTCGCCCGCGTCGAGCAACTGCGGGGCGAAGCCGCTGAACGCCGCGATCGCCGCCGCGGTGAAGCCGAGCACCGTGCGTCGGCCCAGCCGATCGGCGAGCAGGCCCGACACGATGATCGCCCCAACGCCCACCGCTGCCGCCACGGCCTCGATCACCAGGAAGCGCGTCGGGCTGTCCTCGGTGAACAGGAACACCCAGGAGAGCGGGAACACCGTCACCATGTGGAACATCGCGAAGCTGGCGAGCGGTGCGAACGCCCCGGCTGCGATCACGCGCCATTCGGACCGCACCGTCTCGTTCAGCGGCGCTGGCTGGAGCGCGCGGTTTTCGAACAGCCGTGCATATTCGGGCGTCACGACGATGCGCAGCCGCGCGAACAGCGCGACGACGTTGATCGCGAACGCCACGAAGAACGGATAGCGCCAGCCCCAGGCGAGGAAATCCGCCGCGGGCAGCGAATCGATCAGGAACAGGAACAACAGGCTGGCGACGATCAGCCCCAACGGCGCGCCGAGCTGCGGGATCATCGCATACCAGCCGCGCTTGTTCTCGGGCGCGTTGAGCGCGAGCAGCGAGGCGAGCCCGTCCCACGATCCGCCCAGCGCCACGCCCTGCCCCATGCGCAACAGTGCGAGCAGCAGCGCCGAGGCGATGCCGACCGACTCATAGCTGGGCAGGAACGCAATCGCCGCCGTCGACCCGCCGAGCAGGAACAGCGCAATGGTGAGCTTGGCGCCGCGTCCATAGGCCTGGTCGACGGCCGTGAAGATCAGCGTGCCCACCGGGCGCGCGACAAAGGCGAGCGCGAAGATCGCGAACGACCACAGCGTTCCGGTAAGCGGATCGAGATACGGGAAGACCAGCTTCGGGAACACCAGCACCGAGGCGATGGCATAGACGAAGAAGTCGAAAAACTCCGACGTGCGGCCGATCACCACGCCGATCGCGATCTCGCCCGGCGCGATTTTGTGCCCGTCGTCGTGCAGCGCGCGGGCATCGTCTTCGGCCTGGGTGGTGGGGACGGTATCGGCGGGCATCGGATCGCATTCCTGAAACGGGGGCCGTTCGAACGGCGTGAGTCGTCATGCCGCGCTGCGGCATCGCAAATCCCCCTGCGGCATTGATCGCCATCAAGGGATTGGACAAAATGTCCTATGTGCGGTGCAGCAAAGCGGGCCTAGGCGCGCCCTATGTCCGATTTCCTCCGACCGCTTCGCCTGTCGAAGCTCCGCCCCCTCGCCGCACTCGCGCTGCTGCCGCTGATGGCAGGGTGCAAGATGGTCGTGCTCGATCCCGCCGGCGATGTCGCACGGCAACAGGGCAACCTGGTCATCGCATCGACGCTGCTGATGCTGGTGATCATCGTCCCCGTGATGGCGCTGACGATCTTCTTCGCGTGGCGCTATCGCGCGGCGAACCAGGAGGCGACCTACAAGCCCGATTGGGACCATTCGACGCAGCTCGAGCTGGTGATCTGGGCGGCGCCGCTGCTGATCATCATCTGCCTGGGCGCATTGACCTGGGTCGGCACGCATCTGCTCGACCCCTATCGCCCGCTCGCGCGCACCGCGCCGGGGCGGCCCGTCACCGCGGAGGTCCGCCCGCTCGACGTCCAGGTCGTTGCGCTCGATTGGAAATGGCTGTTCATCTATCCCGAACTGGGCATCGCGACGGTCAACGAGATGGCGGTGCCGGTCGATCGCCCGGTGCGCTTCCGCATCTCGGCGTCGTCGGTGATGAACAGCTTCTATATCCCCGCGCTTGCCGGACAGATTTACGCGATGCCGGGGATGGAGACGCGGCTGCACGGCGCGTTCGACCGCACCGGCGACTTCACCGGCTTCTCCGCCAATTACAGCGGCGCCGGCTTTTCCAACATGCGCTTCAAGGCGCGCAGCCTGAGCGACCGCGACTTCGCTGCCTGGGTTCAGGGCAACCGCGCCAGCGGCGCGACGCTCGACCGCGCGACCTATCTCGCGCTCGAACGCCCGAGCGCCAAGGACCCGGTGCGCCGTTTCGCGGCGGTCGACCCGAACCTGTTCGATGCGGTCGTCAATCTGTGCGTCGATCCCGGCAAGATGTGCATGCACGACATGATGGCGGTCGACGCACGCGGCGGCATGGGCCGCGGCGGCATCGCGAATGTCCGCGAGCTTGCCTATGACAAGTTCGGCGCGCGCGGCACCGGGCCGGCCTCCACGGGCGACTCGCGCTATGTCGCGGCGATCTGTGCCGCACCGACCGAATCGGCGATGCGCGCCTCCCCGGGCCTGCCCAGCATGGCGCCGCTGCGCGGGGCCGGGCTCACGCCGATGCGCAAGCCCGCCCCCCCGATCACGCTCGCAGCGGACACCGGCACCGCCGGCCCGCAGCGCCCCACCTCCTGACCGCGACCGAGACAGTCCATGACTCCGCATCCCGCCCCTGAAGCCGGGCCGTTCCTTGGCCGCCTCTCGCTAGAGGCTTTGCCGCTCCACGAGCCGATCCTCGTCGCCACCTTCGGCGTCGTCGCGATCGGCGGCATCGCCATGCTGGCGCTGCTGACCAAATACCGCCTTTGGGGCTATTTGTGGAAGGAGTGGTTCACCAGCGTCGATCACAAGAAGATCGGGATCATGTACATGGTCCTGGGGCTGGTGATGTTCCTGCGCGGCTTTGCCGATGCGATCATGATGCGGCTGCAACAGGCGATGGCGTTCGGCGGGTCCGAGGGCTATCTCAACTCGCATCATTATGACCAGGTGTTCACTGCCCACGGCGTGATCATGATCTTCTTCGTGGCGATGCCGTTCATCACGGGACTGATGAACTATATCGTCCCGCTCCAGATCGGCGCGCGCGACGTGTCCTTCCCGTTCCTGAACAATTTCAGCTTCTGGATGACGACGGCGGGCGCGGTGCTGGTGATGATGTCGCTGTTCGTCGGCGAATTCGCGCAGACCGGCTGGCTGGCCTATCCGCCGCTGTCGGGGATCGCGTACAGCCCCAATGTCGGGGTGGATTATTATATCTGGTCGCTCCAGATCGCGGGCGTCGGCACAACCCTGTCGGGTATCAACCTGATCGTCACGATCCTGAAGCTGCGCGCGCCGGGCATGGGCCTGATGAAGATGCCGGTCTTCACCTGGACCTCGCTGTGCGCGAACATCCTGATCGTCGCATCCTTCCCGGTGCTGACCGCGGTGCTCGCGCTGCTCAGCCTCGATCGCTATGTCGGCACCAACTTCTTCACGAACGATTTCGGCGGCAGCCCGATGATGTACGTGAACCTGATCTGGATCTGGGGCCACCCGGAAGTGTACATCCTGATCCTGCCGCTGTTCGGCGTGTTCTCCGAAGTCACCTCGACCTTTTCGGGCAAGAAACTGTTCGGCTATACGTCGATGGTCTATGCGACGATGGTCATCACGTTGCTGTCCTATGTCGTGTGGCTGCACCATTTCTTCACGATGGGATCGGGCGCCAGCGTCAACAGCTTCTTCGGCATCACGACGATGGTGATCTCCATCCCGACGGGTGCCAAGCTCTTCAACTGGCTGTTCACCATGTATCGCGGGCGCATCCGCTTCGAGCTGCCGATGATGTGGACGATCGCGTTCATGCTGACCTTCGTGGTCGGCGGGATGACCGGCGTGCTGCTCGCGGTGCCCCCGGCCGACTTCGTCCTCCACAATTCGCTGTTCCTGATCGCGCATTTCCACAATGTGATCATCGGCGGGGTGCTGTTCGGGCTGTTCGCGGCGATCAACTTCTGGTGGCCCAAGGCATTCGGGTTTAAGCTCGACGTGTTCTGGGGCAAGGTCAGCTTCTGGTGCTGGGTCGTGGGCTTCTGGATGGCGTTCATGCCGCTCTACATCCTCGGGCTGATGGGCGTGACGCGGCGGATGCGCGTGTTCGACGATCCCTCGCTCCAGATCTGGTTCGTGATCGCAGGGCTGGGCGCGGCGCTGATCGCGGCGGGTATCGGCGCGATGCTGGTCCAGTTCGCCGTGAGCATCTGGCGGCGCGAGGCGCTGGCCGACAACACCGGCGATCCCTGGGGCGGACGCACGCTCGAATGGTCGACCAGCTCGCCGCCGCCCGAATATAACTTCGCCTTCACCCCCGTCATCCACGACCTGGATGCGTGGTACGACATGAAACAGCGCGAGGCGGCGCGTCCGATCGACGGTTATCGCGACATCCATATGCCGAGCAGCACCGGCACGGGCGCGATCCTCGCGGGGATCAGCCTGGTGATGGGTTTCGCGCTGGTCTGGCATATCTGGTGGCTGGCGGGGCTCGCATTCGTCGCGCTGCTCGGCACCGCGATCGCGCACACCTTCAACTACAAGCGTGACTTCCACATCCCCGCCGCCACCGTGACGGCGACCGAGGAAGCGCGCACCCGCCAGCTCGCAGCGGCAGGAGGCCGATAAGATGAGCACGACCACGCTTCCCGCCGCCGGCGAGCCGGTGCGCTTCTACGACCTCGAAGAGCACGCCCATCCCGAGGGGCACAGCACGATGCTGGGCTTCTGGATCTACCTGATGAGCGATTGCCTCATCTTCGCGATCCTGTTCGCCACCTATGCCGTGCTCGGCGGCAATTACGCCGCGGGTCCGGGGCCGCGCGACCTGTTCGACCTCGATCTGGTCGCGCTCAACACCGCGATGCTGCTCTTCTCGTCGCTCACCTACGGCATGGCGATGCTGGCGATGCAGCACGGCAAATTGCGCGCGATGCAGGGCTGGCTGGTCGTCACCGCGCTGTTCGGCCTCGCGTTCCTCAGCATCGAGATGTACGAGTTCGCCCACCTGATCCACGAAGGCGCGACGCCGCAGCGCAGTGCCTTCCTCTCGGCGTTCTTCACCTTGGTCGGCACGCACGGGCTTCACGTCACCTTCGGCACGATCTGGCTGGTGACGTTGCTGGTGCAGACGAGCCGCCACGGGCTGATCCCCGCCAACCAGCGCCGGCTGATGTGCCTCAGCCTGTTCTGGCACTTTCTGGACGTCATCTGGATCGGCGTCTTCACTATCGTCTATCTGATGGGAATGCTGCGATGAGCCTTGATCCCCACGCCAGCGCCGAGGCCGGGCACGCCGGCATCGAAATGCCGCACGGATCGATGCGCGACTATGCAATCGGCTTCGTGCTGTCGGTGATCCTGACCGCGATTCCATTCTGGCTGGTGATGGCCCACCCGCTGTCCGCAGGTGTCACCGCCGCGCTGGTCATCGGATTCGCCGTAGTTCAGATCGTGGTCCATATGGTGTACTTCCTCCATATGAGCCCCAAGGCCGAAGGCGGATGGACGATGACGTCGCTGATCTTCACGCTGATTGTCGTGTTCATCATGCTCGCCGGTTCGCTGTGGGTGATGCATCACCTGAACACCAACATGATGCCGATGCCGCACGACACGCGACAAATGCCGTGACGAGCGTGCCCCGCCGGTCCGCAGCGCTGGCGGCAGCGCTGCTGCTGGTCGCGGCGGGGCTGGCGGCGCTGGGAGTGTGGCAGGTCGAGCGGCGGGCGTGGAAGCACGCGCTGATCGCCGCAGTGACCGAGCGGACGCAGGCGGCGCCGGTTGCGGCGCCGGGGCCGAAGGCATGGCCCGGGATCACGGCACAGTCCGATTCCTATCGCCGCATCCACGCTACCGGGCGCTTTCTGAACGACCGCGTGACGTTGGTCCGCGCGGTGAGCGATCTCGGTTCGGGCTATTGGGTGGTCACGCCGCTGGACACCGGCGGCTTCACGGTTCTGGTCAACCGCGGCTTCGTGCCGCCGGAGTCGCGCGACGCCGCCGCACGGGGCACCGGTGCGCCCATGGGGCAGGTCACGATCACCGGACTGCTGCGCATCACCGAACCCGGCGGCGGCTTCCTGCGCGCCAATGACCCCGCGGGCGACCGCTGGTATTCGCGCGACGTCGCGGCAATCGCGGCGGCACGCGGGCTGCAAAACACCGCCCCCTATTTCATCGATGCCGAGGCCAGCGCAGCTGCTCCCGGCCAGCCCGTCGGCGGGCTGACTGTCATCCGCTTCGCCGACAATCACCTCGTCTATGCGCTGACCTGGTTCGCGATGGCCGCGCTTGCGCTATGGGCGGCATGGCGCGTGCGGCGACCGTCGCGCGGGGCGGAGGCGTGATCCCCGGGATGTCCGCGCCGCCGCCCGTCGCCGATGCCGATGCCGGGCGCTGCAATATGTGGCTGCTGATCCAATTGCGCTGGATCGCCGTCGGTGGCCAGTTGATGACGATCGTCGTGGTCAATTTCGCGATGGGGGTGCGGCTGCCGCTCGCGCCGCTGCTGCTCGCGCCGCTGCTGCTCACGGCACTCAACCTCGCGAGCGTCCCCCTGCTCCATCGTCGCGCGGCGATCACCAACACCGAACTGACCGCCGCGCTGCTCGCCGATGTCGCGACGCTGGCGTGGCAGCTCCATTTCTCGGGCGGAATCGCCAATCCGTTCGCATCGCTGTTCGTGCTCCAGATCGTGATCGGCGCAATGCTGCTGCGCCCCTGGTCGAGCTGGGCAATTGCGGGGGCGGCGGGGGTTGCGCTGGCGCTGATCGCGATCGCCCCCGTCCCGCTGGCGCTGCCGCCACGCTTCGACCATCCGTTCAAGCTCTATCTGATCGGCAGCCTGATCTGCTTCGCGCTGATCGCGATCCTGCTGGTGCTGTTCGTCACGCGGATCAGCCGCAACCTCAGCGACCGCGACGCCGCCCTCGCCAGCGCCCGCCAGCGCGCAGCGGAGGAAGACCATATCGTCCGCATGGGGCTGCTCGCCTCGGGCGCCGCGCACGAGCTCGGCACCCCGCTCTCGTCGCTTTCGGTGATCCTGGGCGACTGGCAGCGTATGCCCGCGCTGGCGCGGGACCCCGATCTGGCCGAGGACATTGCCGAGATGCAGGCCGCCGTCGCACGGTGCAAGGCGATCGTCGGCGGTATCCTGTTGTCCGCCGGCGAAGCGCGCGGGATTGCGCCCGAATTCACCACCGTCCGGCGCTTCGTCGATGCGATCGTCGCCGAATGGCGCGCAAGCCGGCTGCCCGGCACGCTCGACTATGTCGATGGCTTCGGCGCCGATGTGCCGATCGTCTCCGACCTCGCGCTGCGCCAGGTCATCGGCACGGTGATCGACAATGCCGCCGACGTATCGCCCGACTGGGTCGGGGTCACCTGCCGCCGCGAGCGCGACGAGCTGGTGATCGAAGTCGCCGATCGCGGTCCCGGCTTCGCGCCCGAGATGCTGGCGACCTTCGGCCAGCCCTATCGCTCGACCAAGGGGCGGCCCGGCGGCGGGCTCGGGCTGTTCCTGCTGGTCAACGTCCTTCGCAAGTTCGGGGGGCGCGCCGCGGCCTCGAACCGCCCCGGTGGCGGCGCGCTGGTGCAGATCAACCTGCCGCTTGCCGCAATCGCCCGATCGGAAGCGACGCCATGACCGAGACCCGCGACCTGATCCTCGTCGAGGACGACGATTCCTTTGCCCGCACGCTGCGGCGCTCGTTCGAGCGGCGCGGCTATGCGGTGCGCGTCGCGCCAAGCCAGGAGGCGCTGGAGGCGCTGCTCGAGACCGGGCTGCCGGACTATGCGGTCGTCGACCTGAAGCTGGGCGGCGCCTCGGGCCTCGCCTGCGTCGCGCTGCTTCATGCGCGCGCGCCGGCGATGCGGATCGTCGTGCTCACCGGCTTTGCGAGCATCGCCACCGCAGTCGAGGCAATCAAGTTGGGGGCGAGCTATTACCTCGCCAAGCCGTCGAACACGGACGATATCGAAGCGGCATTCCACCGCGCCGAGGGCAATCCCGACGCGCCGCTGGACGGGCGGCAATCGTCGATCAAGACGCTGGAATGGGAGCATATCCACCAGACGTTGGTCGAGACCGACTTCAACATCTCCGAAGCCGCGCGGCGGCTCGGGATGCATCGGCGAACGCTGGCGCGGAAGCTGGAGAAGCGTCCGATGCGGTGAGGCTGGGTAAGCGCGGACGCAAAAAAGCCCCCAGCGGGTGGTACCGAGGGGGCTGTTGTGTTTGGTTGCGGGGACAGGATCTTTCTCGGCTCCGCCTAGGTATTATATAATTGATATTAAATGGTTTCTTAGTGATTAGCCCTTTCGATACCCCGCTTTATACCCCCACCAAGGCAAAGACACGATAGAACGCCTTCGGATTGAGCCTAGTCGAAACGGGGCACGGTAGCGTCGCGTAGGTGTCCGCGTGCGGTGGCCGAGCTTGATTTGGCTAGATCCAGTCGTGCTCGCGGAGCTGCTGCCAGACAGGCACGTCTGCGAGCCGCCAAATTCGATCGGTCCCTTCTCGTTGTTTCCAACGCGTGAAATGCCCGACCACCAGCCGTCCACTGAACCATCGAACGTCGTGTCGATGCAGTGAATGAACTCGTCGTAAGTTGAACGCAGGCGCGACCGGGCCGTTTGAAGCCGTGTGCCGCCTGCAATCCCGCGGCTTCCTATATGCATGCGATTGAGCGTCATGCCCGGGTGAACCGAAATTGTCGGGACAGTCGCCGGTGAAGCTGGAGTCGGCATAGCATAGGTCAAGATCCTCCAGCACTAGGCCACGGGCAGCAGGCCACACGATCTATCCGTTAACCTCTTGTTTATAATGACCTTTATCGGGAAGCTCGATACGAATGCCCCCGATAGTACCCCACCCATAAGCTTCATCGGCAGATTGCGCCATTCTCAAGCCGAGTGGAACGCACTCCAATAGGCAGGACTTATACCTGAACGATGTAACGCTATCAGGAATTGGGGGCGGGTGATGGCAAGGAATCGGAACAACGTTCGAAATTTGCGCTTTGCTCAATGCCGGACTTGAGGCAACTTGTTTCGGATAAGGCGCTTGGGGGGCTCATGCTAGAAATTTTCATCGCTCGTCGTTGCTTGTGCGGACCGGAGACGCTCCGTGCGCAAGGCACGATGGCGTCGTATCACTGCCCGGAGAATAGGGGGGAGTTCGGGAGCAACAGCTAATGCGGGCGCGCTAACGCTACCAAGAGGGCTCAACTAAAAACTTCCGAATCGGGTTGCAACATGCTGTTCAATCTATCGAATGTCGCGCGCCAGGTTGTCGCAGATCGGCCCCTATCTATTGGGTCGAAGCGCCCACGCCCTATCCCTTACAAGCCAAGACAGCGCGGCGCGCGTCTTAATAAGCGGGTCGTCGTTCTCGTCCATCCGAGGTCCGCAACCGCGGCTTGCAAACGGCTCCCTAACGCTAGAATTAGGACGAGTTCCGTCGCGGACAGCTGGGGTGCCTCTTGGGCCAGCACGATCAAAGTATGGAGTCGAAACGGGCACGGTGAGAGCGTTATGCTAACGATGTGGTAAAGCACGCAAACGCACCGTTCGTCTTCTCGGCAGACTCTTGATTCAGGGTAGCGCGGAAGACGATGCGCTTTTCAGTTGCCGTACCGGATCGCTTGAGACGGGGATCGAGCAATCGCCCAGTAAGATGGTTAGGGGTGAAGTATGAAATATAATACGCACGGGTCTGCCAATTGCCACTGCTCACGAAAGGCATTTAGCAAGAGCTATAATCACTCCTTTGCGTCATTCTCCTTGGCACATCGACCGCAACCAGCATTATCTGCGCTAATAATTTCTCTGAGCGCCTTAGCTTTGCCCACCGCTTCTGCCGCACAAGCTGTCAACTCGAGCACTGTCGTAATTCCCGATCCAATATATCCCGTTACTGATGAATTGGGCGTCAATCTTTCGTCAAATACGCTCAATATTCCTGGACCCTCCGTTGCTATAGGCGACCCGAACAATGGAGGACTCATGATCCAGCCAACAATCGTGGGACCCGACGCGCTCCCAATTATGGTCTGTGGCGCTCAATCTGCGTTAAACTGCACGTCGGATGGCTTCACGGACACGTCGACCAACTTAGCGCCGAGTTTACTCCGCGGTGGCAACCGCTGGGAGAATGCTCCGGTTGGAAAGGTATGGCTGACGGTTAGAACAGAAAAAGGTGCGGCGAGATTCTGGGCAAATTCTAGAACCGCAGGAATAGTAGAACTCTCGCCTCAATTTGGTCGCCCGCTAGCTTACAGCACCGGTGCTGCAGTTGAGACACAGCTAGATACAGGCGAGAGAATGACGTTCCAAGATAAAGATGGAACCGTTTACATATTTTTCTACAATTCCAGTGCGTTTAACGGATCTACGGTATCGTTTCCTGTTAATAGGATCGTGAAGCCGAATGGAGATGAAATCGTTTTTGCTTATAACACTGTTGTAGTGAGCTCTATACCGGATTTTCGTCTTTCCTCTATTCGCACGAATCGTGGATATATGATAAAATTTCAGTCAGGCTCTTTTGTAATGAACTCCCCAGAGGGCTATAAAACCGGCGCTAACTCGGTTGTGGCGCTCAATCTTGCAGTAGAATCGTGCCCTCCTCGGTCAAATTCCTGCAACTTCAATAATATTTGGCCAATGATCACGGGCGGTCGGATGGTCGATGCCTCAGGAAATGTGAACTACCCTTCAAATTATTATACTGCTCCGCAGGATTATGTAGACGTATCCGACCATACGACGCAGGTATTGGTTACACGACCGAATTTTCCGAGCACGGGTCCTATCCTTTTGAATGCTGCCCTGAATCGTCCTGGTGGCCGAGTGACGACGTACACCTACGATTATGCAAAGTTTCTTCCGGTTCTTAGCGGCCCGACAATCGTGAACTGCCCACAGGCGCCAGGACAAATATCGACAGGTTCTCCAGGTTGGACTGCTCTATGGACATTCCCATGTCCTTATGCACCAGTAACTTCTATCCAAGACGGGACCTCGACTTGGACGTACAATTTAGATTTTACGTTTGCTCCGATACCTGCGTCGCCCGGAAACTACTACGTAGCTGGCGTTACGTCTACCAGGACCGATCCGAAGGGCGGAATGCGCTTAGTCACCGCACTTCCATCTGGGCAAGTAACCAGCGTGAGGGATGAGCTGAACCGCGTAACAACGATCGACGTCCAGCCTCTTTTCGATCCCAATGAAGGTCGCATCAACTCAATCACCTACCCCAAGGGAAACAGGACTTCATTCACCTACGATGCCAGAGGAAATGTTACCAGCATTACAGAAGTTCCGGATCCAGGTTCGCCGCTTGGTAACATCGTGACCAGATATACTTATCCAACTAGTTGCGAGAACTGGAAAATTTGTAATCGTCCGATTTCCAAAACGGATTCGCGTGGGAATGTCACAACCTACAGTTGGGACCCGAATTCCGGAAGCGTGCTCACCGAAACAGCGCCCCCTGATTCCGAGGGGATCAGCGCGGTAAAGCGCTTCAGCTACTCGCAATTGTATGCTTGGGTCTCCAACGGAAACGGAGGGTACCAGCAGGCAGGCCCTCCGATTTGGATGCTTTCCCAAATGCGAACCTGTGAGAGGACTGCCACCGTTGAAGGCGGCTGCGTCGGCGGGGCCTCCGACGAAGTGATCACAGATTATTATTATGGCCCGCAGTCAGGCCCTAACAACCTTTCTCTTCGTGGCGTATCCGTAACGTCGGCTGGTACCACCCTAACAACTTGCTATGGGTACGACAGATTTGGGCGAAAAATCTCCGAAACTAAGCCGGGCGCCCAAGTATCGGTTTGCCCGTGAATTACAGGCTTCCCGAAATTGGTGTTGCGTTCGGCGCGCACGTAACGGTTAGTAATGGATCCTCGTCTGATCGTTTAAATAGTCGCGCCGAATATTCTGACGTTAATTTAACGATTAAAGTGGTTGCTGTTTGCACGAAGATCCGGGCGATATTCTCTTATAACTCGATCAGGAGTGGGCAATGATTCGACCATTCTTCGGGTGGGCTGCGATTTTGATTGTAGGCTTGCTTCGAATTGCGCCTGCGTGCGCACAAGCTTTGCCCTCTGATTTCACGAGCGCCACGCGGTACGACCTTGAACATCGGGTAACGGGGACGATCGCGCCGGATCCCGATGGCGCGGGGCCGCTGCATCATCTGGCGGTGCGTAACACCTACGATCCCGCTGGGCGGCTGGTGAAGGTCGAGAAGGGGGAACTTGCAGAATGGCAGTCGCACAATGTGGCTCCAGCTGATTGGCAGAATTACACAATTTTCACTATCCACCAGACGGTGGAGACGTCGTACGATGCGATGGATCGCAAGGTTGTCGACAAAGTGCGCGAGGGTACGGCGGGGCCGATAGGGCGGCTCGCCCAGTACAGCTACGACGCGGTCGGTCGGCTGGAATGCACGGCGGATCGAATGAACCCAGCAGCATATGGGGCACTACCCAGCAGTGCGTGCGCGCTAGGCGCCGAGGGGACGCAGGGTCCCGATCGGATCACCAGGAATGTGTATGATGCCGCCGGCCAGCTGATCCAGGTGCGCAAGGCGGTCGGCACGGCGATCGAACAGGCCTATGCCACCTACAGCTACACGCCCAACGGCAAGCAGGAATATGTCGTCGATGCCAACGGCAATCGCGCGCGGATGGTATATGACGGGTTCGACCGGCTCGAGCAGTGGCAGTTCCCGTCGACGAGCGCCCCGGGCGCGTTCAACCCGGCCACGCAGGCGACCGCGCTGGCGACGGCAGGCGCCGTCAATACCAACGACCGCGAGGAATATGGCTATGACGCGAACGGCAACCGCACGTCGTTGAGGAAGCGCGACGGGCGGACGTTCAGCTATACCTATGACGCGCTCAACCGGGTGTCGGCGAAGATCGTGCCCGATGCCTGCGCGCCGAGCTATGCCTGCAACAATGCGACGCGCGACGTCTATTACAGCTATGATCTGCGCGGGTTGCAGACCGCGGCGCGGTTCGATTCTTCGACCGGCGCCGATGCGGTAACCAGCGCCTATGACGGGTTCGGACGCCAGACGGCGAGCACCACGAGCATGGGCGGGGTCAGCCGGACGCTGAGTTATCAATATGATGCAAACGGCAACCGGACGCTGATCCTCTATCCGGACGGTGTAGGCATCCAGTCCTTCTACGACGGGCTCGATCGCCTCCACTATAACCAGATCGTCGGCGCGGATGGGCTGATCCACCCGCAATATGACGCAGCGGGCCGCACAGCGACCGTATATCGCGCGGTGCCGGGCAATTGGGGGCCCAGCACCAGCTATGGCTATGACGGGATTTCACGGCTCGCGAGCCAGACGCATGCGTTCACGAGCAGCGCCAGTAACGTAATACAGACGTTCGGTTACAACCCGTCGAGCCAGATGGTCAGCCAAACCCTTTCGAACGATGCCTATGCCTACTCGAACCGTAGAAACACAAATATCAATTATGCAGCCAACGGGCTCAATCAGTATGCGAGCGCCGACGCGCATCGCTTCGGCTATGATGCCAACGGCAACCTGACCTCCAACGATGTCGTCGATGCCAACGGCCAGCTGGATCCGGAGCTTCACCTCGGCTTTAGCTATGATGCTGAGAACCGGCTGATATCGACTTCTGCCAACGCCGTTCTGGTCTATGATCCGCTCGGTCGACTCTATGAGGTTTCGAAGCCAACAACCGGCACCACCCGGTTCCTCTATGACGGCGACCAGTTGGTTGCCGAATATGACGGCGTGGGCACAATGCTCCGGCGCTATGCGCATGGGCCGGGCGAGGACGATCCGCAGGTCTGGTTCGAAGGCTCCGGCACGACCGCAGGCTCTCGCAAATATCTGTTTGCCAACCACCAGGGATCGATTGTCGCGATTGCGGATGGTTCGGGCAACGTAACCGAAGTCAACAGCTATGACGAATATGGCGTTCCCGGCGGCGGCAACACCGGGCGGTTCCAGTACACCGGCCAGGCTTGGATCCCCGAGCTCGGCATGTATTACTACAAGGCCCGGATATACTCCCCCACCCTCGGGCGGTTTTTGCAGACCGACCCGATCGGGTATGATGACCAGATCAATTTGTACGCGTATGTCGCAAACGATCCGGTCAATGGCAGGGACCCGACGGGGATGCAGGTCACTTGTGTAACTAACGAAGACATCCAAAACTGTACTGATGATGCGGAAATTGTATCTCGCGGCGGGCAGGGAGGGAAGCCTTACGACGAAAAGGCCCTTGTCCCGTTGCAAGTTACCTACGAAAGAACGTTCGGATCGGTAACGTTTTACGATTATCAAAGGCCGCAAAGTGTAAAACCCGCCGATAACTGCGCGAAGCGAGGCTCTAATGGTCGGTGTCAATACCGTAGGAAGGACGACGGTACGTTGGAGCTCGATTCCGAGTACGTGATAAATATTTGTGCAAGTGCGAGCAAGGCGCAGGCTACTGCTGGCACAATCAATGACACTCTGGGGTTTCCAGCAACCGAAGCTGCTGCATCGGCTGCAGGCACTGCGGCCCGAGGGGCGCGAGCTGGGGCAGCAGTTGGACTCTATACATGGTTCGCGGGATTAGTCGCTCAAACAACAACGGGACAAGGATGGAAGCCTTTCGGCATACCCGTTGTTCCTAAGGCCGACCTCAGCATGTGTGAGAGGCAGTGATGAAAATCATAACAACTTCGATAAGAAACCTACTGGGTGTCATTTTGATTTGCAGTAGTGTGGTCCTGTCGACGGCATGGTACTTAGTGCCTACGGTTTCAGCTACGATCAGCCGAGATACACTAGTCCTTTTGTGTATGACTTTTCTGGTAACTTCCATGTTGGTGCTGAAGCGATAACGCCGCAAGATGATCAGCCGCAAAAGGGATTGCTGGATCGCGCGAAGGACCTCTACTGCTTCGCAGAAGATAATCGGACTATGCGATCGGTTGGCCCTTGGCTTCGCGCCCCGCACGAGGCAAAGTCGAACGCGGACAGGTGCTTGGGGGTAGAATGCGCACGATTTACAACAAGGTGATCGCGTTTCCTGTCCTAGCATTCCTCGGCACGCCTCCAGCGCTGGCGCAGGGCGGCCTCACCGATCCGGCGGGCTCGGGCGTCATCGTCTCGGCAGTAAACTGGCTGCAGGGAACCTTGCTCGGAACGGTCGCGACCGTCGTCGCCGTGATCGCGGTGGCGATGGTGGGCTTCCTGATGCTCACCGGGCGCATCAACTGGCGCTATGGTGCCACCGTGATCCTAGGCTGCTTCATCCTGTTTGGCGCGGCGACGATCGTGGCGGGGATACAGTCGACGGCCCAGATCGCGCAATAGGGCCAGCGACGTGGACCAGGATCCGCTTTTCGTGGCACTCACCCGCCCGCAGATGTTTGCCGGGGTGACCTACAGCTATTTCATCGCCAATGCGGTGGTGGCGACCGAGTTGTTCCTGATCTTCAAATCGGTCTGGGCACTCGTCATCGCGCTGGCGATCCACCTGCTCGGCGTTGTCCTGTGCCTGCGCGAACCGCGCTTCCTCGACCTGTGGCTGACGCGGGTGGGGCGCTGCCCGCGCGTGCGCAACTATGCGATCTGGCAATGCAACTCCTACCGGCCCTGACCCGCGACCCGAAGGTGGTGGCGCGCGAAGCGCCTGCCGGTCGCCACCTCCCTTATGCCGCGCAGGTGGACGATCATACGATCGAGACGCGCGACGGCGTTCTCCTGCAATGCATCCAGTTGCGCGGGCTGCTGTTCGAGACCGCGGAGACCGACGAGATCAACTATCGCAAGCGCCTGCGCGATGCGATGCTCCAGACGATCGGCTCGTCACAGTTCGCGCTCTACCATCATCTGGTGCGGCGGCGCGTCGAGCCCGAGCTCAGTGCCGCGTTTCCCGACGCGTTCTCGCAGCAACTCGACGCCACGTGGCAAGCACGGCTCGCGCGCAAGCGGCTCTACGTCAATGACCTGTTCCTGACGCTGATCCGCCGCCCGCTGCAAGGCCGCATGGGTATGCTCGACCGGCTGCGCGGCGCTCCGCGCGGTGCGGACGGAGGCGCGGAGCGACGCCAACTCGACGCGGCGCGCGAGGCGCTGATGGCCGCGCTCGGCAGCTACGAGCCCCGGCTGCTCGGAGTGTACGATCAGGGTCATGGCCCGTGCTCCGAGCCGCTCGAGTTTCTGTCATGGCTGTACAATGGCGAGCGCCGCCCGGTGCTGCTCCCGCATCAGGACATCGGCGCCTATCTGCCATATCGCCGCGTCAGCTTCGGGGAGCAGGCGATCGAGCTTGCCCCGGTGGGCATGCTCCCGCGCAGTTTTCTGGGCATCCTGTCGATCAAGGATTATCCCGGCCAGACCAGCGCTGGCATGCTCGACGAGCTGATGCGGCTGCCCTTCGAGCTCACCGTCTCGCAAAGCTTCGCGTTCGTCGAGCGCCAGGCTTCGCTGTCGCGGATGAACCTGGCGCTGCGGCGGATGCGCTCGGCCGAGGACGAGGCGCTAAGCCTGCGCGCCGAGCTGGCGCGCGCGAAGGACGATGTCGCGGCTGGCCGCGCGGGCTTTGGTGAGCATCACATGACGGTCGCGGTGCGCGGCGATACGCTTGCGCAAGTCGATGAGGGCATCGCGGAAGTCCATGCGGCGATGGCGGACATGGGCATTATCGCGGTGCGCGAGGATATCGCGCTGGAACCCGCCTTCTGGGCGCAGTTTCCGGGCAACTTCAACTATATCGCGCGGCGCGGTCTGATCTCGACGAGCAACTTCGCCAGCTTCGCGTCGAACCACAATCTGCCCCAGGGCAGGCAGGAGGGCAACCATTGGGGGCAGGCGGTCACGCTGCTCGAGACCACGGCGGCGGGGCCATACCACTTCAATTTCCACCAGGGCGATCTCGGCAACTTCACGATCATCGGGCCTTCGGGGTCGGGCAAGACCGTCGTGCTGAACTTCCTGCTCGCCCAGGCGCGCAAGTTCCGCCCGCGCATCGTGTTCTTCGACAAAGATCGCGGCGCTGAGCTGTTCCTGCGCGCGATCGGCGGGCGTTATGACGTGCTGCGGCCGGGATCGCCCTCGGGGCTTAATCCGCTCCAGATCGAAGATAGCCCGGCCAACCGCCAGTTCCTGATCGACTGGATCGCGCTCCTCGCAGGCGGCGCCGACAATGAAGAGACCGCCCAGATCAAGGATGCAGTCGATGCGAGCTTCGGCCAGCCTGCCGAACGCCGCCGGCTGCGCTATCTGGTCGAGCTGTTCCGGGGTGGACACAGGCCGCATGCCAATGATCTGTGGGCACGGCTACGCGCATGGTGGGGCAACGGCGAGCGCGGCTGGCTGTTCGACAATCCGCTCGACGAGACCGATCTGTCCGCCGAGACCGTCGGGTTCGACATGACCCAGATCCTCGACGATCCGGCGCTGCGCACACCGGCAATGATGTATCTGTTCCACCGGGTAGAAGAGCGGCTCGATGGGACTCCCGCGATCATCGTCGTCGACGAAGGCTGGAAGGCCCTCGACGACGATATCTTCGTGAGGCGGATCAAGGACTGGGAAAAAACCATCCGCAAGCGCAACGGCGTGGTGGGGTTCGCGACCCAAAGCGCCCAGGATGCGCTCGAGAGCCGCATCGCCAGCGCGATCATCGAACAGGCGGCGACGCAGATCTTCATGGTCAATCCCAAGGCGCGTGAAGCCGATTATGTCGAGGGTTTCGGACTGACCCAGCACGAGCTGGCGCTGGTGCGCACCCTGCCAGACACGGCGCACTGCTTCCTCGTCAAGCACGGCAACGAAAGCGTGGTCGCGCGGCTCAACCTGTCGGGGGAGCGCGACGTGCTGACGGTGCTGTCGGGGCGCGAACGCACGGTGCGGCTGCTCGACGAGATCCGTGCCGAGGTGGGCGACGATCCCGCTTTGTGGCTGCCGCAATTGCTGGAGCGCGTATGACCCCCTGCCCCGGCATCGTCGATGGTCGCTTTCTGGAAAGCACGCTGGCGTTCATCGACTGCCAGGCGCAGAGCCTGGGCGCTGAGGGCTATCAGGCGCTGGTCGCGCCGGGCGGCTCGCTGTCGGTGCTGTTGAGCGGGATGCTCACGATCTTCATCGCGCTGTTCGGGTACCGGCTGCTCCTCGGCGAGGCGCCCGACATGCGCAGCGGGATCGTCGCGTTCGTCAAGATCGGGATTGTATTTGCCCTCGCGCTGAGCTGGGCGGCCTATCGCCCGCTGGTCTATGACGTTGTCATGCAAGGACCGGCATCGCTCGTCGCCGACGTTGCCGCTCCTTCCGCGCTACCTGGAACGAGCGGCGATCTTCCCGCACGGCTAGGGCAAGTCGATCGTGCACTCCAGGAACTGGGACGCCCCAATATTGGCTCCGCGCTGCCGCAAGCGGCGCAGCCTCAGACGACGCAAGCCAACGATGCGCAGGCGCCCCAAGCTCTTCGGCCTCCGGTCAGCGATCCGCCCAGCATCTTCAGCCCCTATTCGCTGGGCACCGCGCGGTTGACGTTCCTGACCGCCACCATCGCCTCCTTTGCCTCGGTTCGCCTTGTCGCGGGTCTGCTGCTCGCACTGGGGCCGCTGTTCATCGGGTTCCTCTTGTTCGAAGGTACAAGGTCGATCTTCGAAGGCTGGGTGCGCGGCCTGCTGGGTACCGCGATTGGCGCTATCGCGGTTACCCTCCTGCTGTCAGTCGAGCTTGCCCTGCTGGAGCCGTGGCTGGCCACTCTGATCCTCAGACGCAGCACCGATCCGTTCCTGAGCGGGGCCGCAACCGAGCTGCTGGTGGTCGCGTTCGCGTTCGCCCTGACGCTGATTGCGGGCTTAGGCATGGCGGCGCGCTTCGCGATGGCGTTTCGGCTGCCGGCGACGCTCCGCGCCCTCCCGGGACGCTGGGCGTCGGCATTGGCGGACGAAAGCGGACGTGTCACATTGCCGCTCCGCGCGCCCTTAACCTCAGGCCTGGAGCCGCCGTCGCGCGCGGCGCGGCTCGGCGATACGGTTGCGCAAATCGAACGCCGGGAAGCGAGGGAACGCGAGATGCAGACACAAGCGACGGGCGGATATGGCGCCACTGCGCCGCGCGACCGCGCCTCCTCCGGACCTCAGGCTTCCGGCCTGCATCAGCGCCGTGGAGTGCGCAATCGCATATCGGCGAGCGCGGGCCGCCGGGATAACCAACCATGAAGAAGGATGCGCGCGAAGCGCTAGACGCCTATTATCGCGAGGCCGGTAGCTGGGCGCAGGACCAGCGCGCGGGGCTTGAAAAATCCCGGCGTACCGCATGGATCATCGCCACAGGCGCATGCGTGGTCGCAGTCGCCGAGGCACTCGCTCTGGTGCTGCTGACTCCGCTCAAGACGGTTGAGCCGTATACGCTGCTCGTCGACAAGCAGACCGGGTTCGTACAAGCCCTGCAGCCGGTCAATGCGCAGAAGATCGCGCCGGACAGCGCGCTGACCCAGTCGTTCCTCGTGCAATATGTGATCGCGCGCGAAGGCTTCGATATCAACGCGCTGCAAGCGAACTACCGCAAGGTATCGCTATGGACGCAAGGGGAAGCCCGCAGCACCTATGTCGGGGCGATCCAGGCGACCAACCCTGACAGCCCACTTGCGCGCCTGCCCCGCAGCACGGTGATCGAAGCGCGCGTGAAGAGCGTGTCGCCGCTCGGCGGCAACCGCGCGATGGTGCGGTTCGACACCGTCCGTCGCGACGCGGGCAACCGGCAATATCCAGGACAGCCCTGGGTCGCGGTGATCCGCTACCGCTACTCGGGAGAGCCGATGCGGCTGGAAGACCGGTTTCTCAACCCGTTGGGCTTTGAGGTTACCGGCTACCAGCGCAATCCTGAGGCGTTCCCGCAGCCGGACCCGGCCACGGTACCACCTAGTGCCAGCGCATTGCCAAGCCTGCCCGCGCCGAGCCCTTCGCCCTCGGCGACACCGGATGCCGCACGCCCGTGAGACACGCAATGTTCGCCCTCGCGCTGGTCGCATCGAACGCACAGGCGCAGGTGCGGCCTCGACCGGACGGCCCAAACCCACACGTCCAGACGGTCGATTTCGCGGCAGGACAGGTCGTGGTCCTGGAATCCGCACCCGGCTATCAATTGATGGTCGAACTCGCGCCCGACGAACGCGTCGAGAATGTCGCGCTCGGCGATAGCACCGCCTGGCAGGTGAGCGTCAATCATGCTGGCAACCGCATGTTCCTGAAGCCGCTCCAGGCAGCCGCAAATACCAACATGACGGTGGTCAGCGATACCCGCATCTACCTTTTCGACTTGACCACCGTTGGCGAGCCACAAGGCGACACCCCCTATACGGTGCGGTTCCGCTATCCGCCGCCTGCGCTGTTGACGGCACTTCCCGGCGCGCTGCCGACTCCTGGGGCGGAACTTCCGACCGTCGGGCGGTACAAGATCCGGGGCGACCGGGGCCTGCGACCCACCGGTATCCATGACGACGGCGTCAAGACCTATGTCGAATGGCCGGTCGAGGTACCCCTGCCGGCGATCTACGCACTCGATCCGCATGGGCGGGAGACGCTGGTCAACGGCATGATGCGCGACGGGCGGATCGTGATCGACAGCGTGCAAACCGCGCTGATCTTCCGCGTGGACCGGCGCAAGGCCGTCGCGACGCGACTGCCTCCGGAGCAGCCATGACCCCGCCGTCCGATCCACAATCCTTGGCCGAAGAGGCACCGTCGGTCCGGCCCGTGGTCGCCAAGGCGGGCGCTAGCGTTCCGGTCTGGGCAATGGCCATGGTCGCGGCGGGACTGGGCCTGATCCTGTTTATCGTCCTCGATGCGAGGCGCCGCGCGACAATCGCGCCATCGGTTCGCGCGCGGAGCGTGGATGCCGTTGCCGGAATGGCGCCAGCGCCCATGCTCTACATTCCCCCCGAGCCACAACCGATAGCTCCGGCGCTGCAGCCTGTCCTCCTCGCTGCTCCGGCGCCGCCGACCCCAACACCTGCGCCTTCGGTCGCGGTGGTGAGGCCGGCGCCGGTACAGCGGCCAGCCCCCGCTCCCCAGCCGCAAGCGCCGACACAGCCAGCGCGGGTGACCAGCGGCCCTGCCCTGATGGTCGATACCAGCACGCCCGCCGGTAGCCCCGCCAATGCAGCCACGCAGGCGGGGAGCGCCCGGCGAGAAGAGGATGCTCCTGGCGGGAAAATCGCAGGCGGCCGGGTGGGCGCCGGCATGCTGGCCAGTCGCAGCCTGACGGTGCCGCAGGGCACGCTGATCCCCGCCGTGCTGGAAACCGGCTTGGACTCCACCCTGGCGGGTCTCGCACGCGCGGTCGTATCGAGCGACATCAGAGGGTTCGACGGAACCAAGATACTCATTCCGCGGGGAAGCCGGCTGATCGGCGAATATTCGGCG
The DNA here is from genome assembly GCF_000935025.1 of Sphingomonas hengshuiensis. Classification (NCBI taxonomy): domain Bacteria; kingdom Pseudomonadati; phylum Pseudomonadota; class Alphaproteobacteria; order Sphingomonadales; family Sphingomonadaceae; genus Sphingomonas; species Sphingomonas hengshuiensis. Next base: position 42,024 of record NZ_CP010836.1, on the reverse strand, counting down.
AACGCCGACAATGGCCAGAATCGAATGCTGGTCAACTGGATCCGCCTGATCCGCCCGGACGGCGCAACAATCGCGATCGGCTCGCCATCCGCCGACACGATGGGGCGCGGCGGTATCCGCGCGCGCGTGAACACCCATTTTCTGGAGCGTTTCTCGGGCGCCATCCTGCAGTCCGCACTCGACATCGGAGTCAATTTCGCGTCGCGTTCGTCGAACTCACCCGTTATTGTAGCCTTGCCTGGGACCACCGGCGCGATCCGGCAGACCGTGACGCCGAACGATGTCCGTCCGACGTTGAAGGTCAATCCCGCCACCAGCATCTCGGTGTTCGTCGCACGCGACCTCGATTTCAGCGGAGTCGAGAACCGGTGACGGCTGCCCCAGCCGACGCGGCGGGTGCGACCTTCCTTCAGGCGTATCTTGCTCCCTTGGCACCAATGCTGGCCCGCGAAGATGTCACCGATGTCTATGTGAACCGACCCTTCGAGATCTGGGCCGAAACGCTGGGCGGCAAGGTCGAGCGCCATGCGGCGCCGAACCTCGACGCCTCGACCCTCGATCGGCTGGCGCGGCAGATCGCGTCGCTCTCCCATCAAGGAATCAGCCGGGAGCACCCCCTGCTCTCGGCAAGCCTGCCTGACGGCTCGCGGGTCCAGGTGATTGCGCCCCCGGCCACCCGTGGGCCGATGGCGATCGCCATTCGTAAACATGTCTCGTCCGACCTCACCCTCACGGACTATGACGCCGCAGGCGCTTTTCGCGAGACCAGGCGGGGGGAACCCGGCGCGAGAGAGGAAGACGCTAAACTCCGCGCGCTACTCGACTCCGGAGACCTGCCTCGCTTCCTGTCGGCAGCAGTACGGACCCGAAAGAACATCCTTGTCTCGGGCGGTACTTCAACCGGGAAGACGACCTTCCTGAACGCGCTGATCCGCGAGATATCGGATGAGGAACGGCTCATCCTGATCGAGGACACCCCCGAGCTGCGCCAGCATCACGACAATCTCATCGGATTGCTCGCCGTGAGAGGCTCCTTGGGCGAGGCACGGGTGGGAGCGACCGACTTGCTCGCCGCATCGCTCCGCATGCGCCCCGATCGCATCATCCTGGGTGAGCTTCGCGGTGAGGAAGCCTACACCTTTCTGCGCGCGATCAACACCGGGCATCCCGGCTCGATGACATCGGTTCACGCCGACTCGCCTGAGCGCGCGATAGAACAGATCGCGTTGCTTGTGCTGCAAGCTGGAACCCAGCTGAGCCGCGAGGACGTCCGCCACTATGTGCGGAATACCATCGACGTCTTCGTCCAACTTGCACGGACCGGTGGCCGGCGACATGTGGCCGAGGTGCTACTCGCATGAATCGGCTTCCGCCAGTCGATGCAGCGAGCGGGTACGCCTCCGCGAGTGCAATCCAAAACCCTCTCGTTGCCGCGAGCGCCTGGGTGGAGGGCGCCCTGCTCGGGCCGCTCGCGACCGCAGTTGCGGTTCTGGCGGTCGCCGGCCTTGGGTTCTTGCTGCTGACGGGCCGCCTGAGCGTCAAACGCGGGGTCACGATCCTTTGCGGCTGCTTCATCCTGTTTGGATCCAGCACCATCGCGCAAGGCATTCTAGCCGGCTTCCAGATCGAGAGCGCGCCGAAGCCATCAATCGCCGAACGGATCGTAGCGGAGCCCCCGCCGCCGCTCGAAGCGCTCGCGCCGCCGCCGCCCCCCATGCAACCCCCGCGATACGATCCCTATGCGGGTGCTGCGGTGCCACCACGATAGGGGTTGAGTCCGTGGCAATCGTCGTTCATTGTTTGTCGAAAGTACTGAACTTCTGTGCTCCCGCGTACCAACACCATACCGAAGGTGCCATAATGCGCGGTCTTGTCGCGACTACCATCGCCCTCCTCCTGACAACCAGTGGCGCGCAGGCCGGCGCCTATTGCGAGCAAACGATCAAGCTCGCGATCGTCAACAACGCAGGTGGTATTTACTTCACGACGGACAAATCCTGTCTCAATTGGTGCCAGATCAATCCAGACATATCGCAGGCCCAGCAGGACCGAATGTACTCGATGCTTCTGACGTCCGCAAGCAATTGCAGGAAGGTCACTATCTATTTTGATAGTGCAACCGGTTGCGAAGCACTTCCCGTATATTCGCAGCCCTCCACCTTCTTGTATCCTGGCCTATAAGATCGCCGCACTGCCAGCAGGAGAATTTTTATGAAGATGCTGATTGGCCTTTGCGCTCTCCTGACAACTTCGGAAGCGTGCGCACAGGAAACCACGACCTACACCTATGATGCACTCGGTCGCCTTGTTACCAGCAAGACGCAGGATGGACCAAACCACAACACCGAAACGACGATTGCGTTCGACAATGCGGGTAATCGCACGAACTATCAAGTCACCGGCGCGACAGGATCCCCATCGAACGCCTTGAAAGTGGTGGTTGTGCCGCTGAACGGGTTCACCGTTATCCCCATTCGTAACCCCTGGGCGGCGCGTTAGTCCGATCTGCGCCTGCGCGGCCGCCGGATTGCAAAGCGCACGCGCCGTCGCTGTTCAATGCGGTACGTTGTGGTTGGAGGCGATCGCAGCTCTGGCGGTGCAAACTTTAGCGGTGAGTTGCCGCGGAATTTACGGGTGGCACTCAATTGAGGTTCACAGGCGGGAGGAATGTCTATGCGTTTTATGGGCTGTATCGCGGGAGCGCTCTGCTTACTGAGCGCCCAGTCCGCCAACGCTGGATACTGGTGTGACGAGAAGGTCACCGCCGCCATCGTGCATCAGGATGGGACGGTTTACTTTATGTCGGAAAAGTCCTGTCTAGCCTGGTGCGCGATCAGCCCCGCCTGGGCACAACCGCAGATCGACAGGGCCTACTCCACCCTCATCACCGCCATTTCGCAGAACAAGCCAATCACAATGTTCTGGACGAACGCGAGCACGCCATGCGCCCAGGTGGCAATGTACTCGAATCCCGAGGCTTTTATTTTCCACCCCTGAGGAGCTTTCGTAAGAAGTCGAGGCGCATTTAATAGCTTTGGGCCGCCCTCCGACCTCGTTCTCAAGCATTTATAGGCCCAGAACGCATGTCAAGGCATCGCAAACGCCATAGGCTGGAACATTGAGGATCGATCGCCCTACGTGCGGAAACCATGCCTTAACGTGTGAATATCCCTCAGACAAAGGATCCCCCGATGCGAGCCATAAAGAAGACACGAATTTTACCTGCAATCGCGGCGTTGGGTTTCGCGCTCAATTTATCCGCTCCTGCTCTTGCAGTAACAGAATGTCCAGGTCGCGTTGTAAGCGTCTACTCCGGAGAGCCTGGCAATTTCTTCATATTTCTGGATTCGGGAAGCGGCGGCTTCGTCCCCCCAGGCGCTAACTACATCCAGGCATCTGTCGCCATTGCGCTGAGCGCCCTTTCGACGGGACGCGAAGTGTTGATCCGGTTTGCCGCAGATGGTGTAAGTTGTAATGCACTGCGCAATGACATGATCGGTATATGGATGAAATAGCGCATTGCCCGTGCGGAGAGCCGCATTTAGTCGAACGTAGCGCCTCGGATTTGACGTGCGAAGGAGAGAATTATGAGCAATACGATACGTAAGACATTTCTATTTCTTTTGGGCTCGATATTATCCTTTACGTGCCCAACTGCGTTTGCGCGGCCTGGCTCCAGCGGCACAGTCGTCTTGTCAGCTGTGCACGCCGAGAATGGTTATATATTCCTTCGGGCAAACTCGATAGCAAACCCTGATGGTTGCGCGAATGCGTCGGTTATCCGCCTTGCGCCGGCGTCACCCGAAGAGCTTGATCGGATGCTGAGCATCGCATTGACGGCATTTGCAACCAAGTCGGAAGTACATTTTTGGCTTGTTGGTTGTGTACCAAGTAATTGGTATCCCTCGATTCCGCAGGCTGGCATGATCGAGGTTGTTGATTGACATATCTGCCCCGGGGGTGAAGCGTGTAAACGTGGGCCGTGGCCAATGTGGGATCAAAACTGATTTGAAGAATTGCCGAAATTGGCACTCGTTATAGTGATGGGGGAAGGTCATGAAGATTAGGCATTTGGTCACCTATCTCACCACCTGTGTCGCGCCAACGCTCGCGCACGGCGAAGAGGCCTATGGGAAAGTGATGTTCGTCGAAGGGCACATCAATCCCGCCTGCCGCCAAATCGCGATCAAGCCCGACAGCGGTGCGTCGCTCCTCTACTTTCGCGTGCCCGACACGGGCGCGGATAACAGCATTGAAGCCGTGGCACTGACTGCTGTCGCAACTGGATTTAACGTGAGACTTATTTACACTAGCGGGGTCACCACGGGTTGTGGTTCGGAGCCTCGAGTGGAGTATATCAGGCTCGAGCGGCCCTAGCCCCTCCCGGCTTATAAATGGCGCAACATATTTAGGAGCGCTCGACGAAGACTCTGACCTTGAGTGCGATGAGCATTATTCTTACAACCTTTACGCCTGCCAGCGCCTCCTACTCGCAATTTGGTAGCATAAGCCTTATTCATGGTATGCCGAATGGCGCAATGATATTCACGCATGATGGAGCCAGAACTGCGACTCCTTCCTGTGCCACTGGAGCAACCGCTACTCGCTGGGCGATAAACGCTACGACCGACGGGGGTAAATTGCAGGCATCCATGTTGTTGAGCGCTTATGCGTTGAACAAGAAGATTGTGGTTTTGGGCACGGGTACATGCTCGGCGTGGGGAGACACGGAAACGGTTGACTATATCATCATAGAATAAATCGTATCACCCTATATTAATAAAGCATTGAGGGGCAACCACCTGCAGCAGCAACTAGAAGCATTTGTGCCGTAGCTAACGTTGCACAGTTCATGTGGCGTTTCGCGTCAGATCCCAAGCCCCCGCCCCCTGCCCAGCTCGATCCCATGGTGAAGCGCGAACGCGTCGCCAAGCGGCCGGCTCGTTTCGAGAGTCATGCCGAGCTCCTTCCTGCGCGCAGCGAGGATCGATTCGATCTGCGGGTCGCGCTCAAGCTGCTGGACCATTCCCTTCATTTCGTCGCGAATGGCATTCTGCCAAAGTAGTGCTGGCGAATAATTGCCGCATTTCATTTCATATCGTTCGGGATCTAATGAGACCTGTGCGCGGGAGGGTGTAGACAGCTGCTTTTATCGCTGATTCTATGGGTTTTCCGAAGGGGAGAGCCGGACATGGCGCATCGTTCAATTGGTCAGGAGGGGTTCGGTTTTGCTGGGCGCGCACGGTCCACATCATCGCTTGACGAGCTTGGCAAGCTGATCGATTGGGAGCCGGTATCGGCCGTTCTTGCTTCGCTTTATTCGGCTGGCAAAGGCGAGCAGGCCTGGCCGCCGCTGGCGATGCTCAAGGCGCTACTTCTCTCGATCTGGTACGACCTGTCCGACGTAAAGCTGGCCGAAGCGCTCGATGATCGAGCCTCCTTCCGTCGCTTCTGTGGATTCTCAGGATCAGAGGCGACACCCGAGCGGACGGCATTCGTGCGCTTTCGCAAGGAGTTGGTCTCCCATAAGCTGGATCGACTGCTGTTCACGACTGTGACAGCGCAGCTCACATCCAAGGCAGTAACGGTCAAGGCAGGCACGCTGGTCGATGCGACCATCATTACCTCTGCCAGCGAGGGCGATGGAGATGCGCGCTGGGTCAAGCACAAGGGAAAGCGAGCCGTTCACGGGTTCAAGGCCCATGTCGGGGGGCAGTGTCAGGAATTTCGTGTGCGGGTGGGCGGATTGAACATTATGCCGCCATGGCTCTGATGAACCGCTCACCGAAGATAACGGCGAACTGTGCCTTGGCCATGGACCATTCCCGTGGTGGCATTTTCCACTCTTTTTCCGACCGGTTCAAGATCAGGTAGAGCAGCTTGGTGGCGGCCTCGTCGCTGGGGAAGTGCCCCCTGGCGCGGACGGCCCGTCTCAGCTTCGAGTTCAAGGCCTCGATCGCATTGGTCGTATAGACGATCCGGCGGACCTCGTCGGGGAAGGCGAAGAATGGGATCACCTCGGCCCATGCGCGCCGCCAGCTTTGGCCGATGGCGGGATAGCGGGTGCCCCAAGGCCCTGCCTCGAACGCCGTCAGCGCCTGTTCGGCGGCCTCGGCGCTGGGGGCGCGGTAGATTTCCTTGAGCGCCGTCGCCAGGCCCTTGCGGTCCTTCCAGGAGACGAAATCCATCGAGTTTCGCAGCAGATGGACGATGCACGTCTGCACGACCGCGTCGGGGAATACGGCGGTGATCGCCTCGGGAAAGCCTTTCAGCCCATCGACCACGGCCAGCAGGATATCTTCGGTGCCGCGGTTCCTGAGCTCGTTCATCACCCGCAGCCAGAATTTGGCACCTTCATTCTGCTCCAGCCACAGGCCGAGCACTTCCTTCGCGCCATCGGCGCGGACGCCCAGCGCGATGTGGATCGCCTTGTTGCGCACCATGCCTTCATCGCGGATCTTCACCCGGATCGCGTCGAAAAAGACAAGCGGATAGACCGGATCCAGCGGCCGCTGCTGCCAGCTGGCGACCTCGTCGAGCACCGCGTCGGTCACCGTGCTGATCAGGTCCGGCGAAGCGTCGATGCCGTACAACTCCTGGAGATGGCCGGCGATTTCCCGCGTGCTCATGCCCCGCGCATACATCGACACGATCTTCTCATCGAAGCCGGGAAACCGGCGCTGGTACTTGGCGATCAACTGCGGATCGAAGCTCGACTGACGGTCGCGCGGCACCGCAATCGAAAGGCTGCCGGTGTCGGTTATCACGGTCTTGCGGCCATAGCCGTTGCGCGTGTTGCCGGCACCGTCCTCGCCGGCGAGGTGGTGATCCATCTCCGCGTTCAACGCGCGCTCGGCCAGCGCCTTCTTCAGCGCATCCAGCAAGCCGCCGTGTTGCAGCGCCGCTGCCGCATCCCCGCCGGCCAGCAATTGGTCCAGCACTTCATCTGGTATCGTTGGTTCTTTGCGTCGGGCCATATCGGGTCTCCTTCTTACCCACTATGCCCGCCCGCACACGAAATTCCTGACACTGCCTGTCGGGCAGATGCCGATACGGCGCTGGTCGAGCAAGTGTCGATCACATCTGCCAATATCAATGACGGCAGAGCAGGCCCCGAAGCGCTGCCCGACAATCCCGGCGAGGTATTTGCGGACAGCGCCTATCGCGGCAATCACTTTCGCGATGCCGTGCGGGCCAAAGGCGGCGTACCGCGGATCGTCGCCACCGGCATGTGGGGCCGCGACGAACAGGAAACGCTACGCAAGCTCAAGGCATGGAACCAACCAATCCATCGCGTACGCGGCCGGATCGAAAAGATCTTCGGGACATGGAAGCGGTGCTACGGCCTGCGCCGAATGCGATGGCGAGGTCTCGCCAAAGCCGCCGTCCAAGTTTACCTCACCGCCATCGCCTACAACCTCAAGCGCACCATGAACATTCTCGCGGCCCAGGCATAAAAGGCGCCACCGCTCTGACCAGAGCGTGGCGAGGTCGCTCCATCGCCACCGACAGGCAATAAACAACGCTTTTCAGTGATCTACACCCTCCCGCGCACAGGTCTCATTAGCAATCGCGCCGAGCTGTTCAAATGAACCGAGCCATCTCTCCTCGGCCCGCTTCAACGCGCACGCGATCTGCGCCTCGCTGAACTTCAATCTCTTCATCGCTCACTCCATCGCCTGACCCTCAATCCTAAACTGGAATTTTCCAGCTAAAAACGGTCCAGGAAACGGGCAGCAGGTCAGGGGCAGATCAGCGTTCGGTGACAACAATATCCGTTGCCGGATCATCCAGCCCAGCCGGGTCCCGAGAATTCATCGGATCGTTGTGAACGTAGGCATACATGTTTAGACCGTCATCGTAGCCAATCGGATCAATCTGCATGAACCGCCCGAGCGTCGAAGAATGAAGAACATTGCTCAGCTCAGATCAGCCCCACATCTCATGCATTTCGGATTAACTCGCAAGAATCCATTTCCCTCTTGCAACGCTAGGGAGGCCCCACATTTCCAGCATGACTCACTGAAAAATAGAAATCCGATGAACGGATACGCGATTACCGGCATCACCCAAGAGATCACACCCATCATCGCAAGAGCTGAAAGTATAACTATCGCAAGAGCATAAATACGCATGCGCAATAGGATCGCGAATTTATTTTTATTTTTCATTTACAGGGGCTTTCGGACCGATGATACAATGTTCCTGTTCCCGTTTCTGCCAGGTAAGCGCCGTAACGAGGACCAACTCCTACGCCTCCCCCTCCTGAAGGGGCGCCGAATCCCGGGCCATTTTGGTTAATCGGAACAGACCCGTATCCTCCCAATCCAAGACCCGCCAAGCCGCTTGGCACAGCGACCGCCCCTGAAAGTTCTATGCCAGCTGTGCCAGACCAGCCTGGTGCGTTGGCGGCCCCCTGGTTGTCCAACGATAGACCTGCGCCGCCGTAGGCACCATATCCGAAACCAACCCCCACGTAGGAATCAAATTCTAGGCTACCGTCTCCTCTGATCGACAGGCCCACCCCTCCCTTCTCAAATAGTTCCCAACCAAGTCCAAAGTCAGCCCCTAGACGCAACCTACCATTCGAGCCAAGCAAGCCAGTCGCGCGGCAATAAAGAGACTCAATCGCCTGCGGCAACCATACTGTAGCTGGCTTGTGATTTGGGTCACCATTGCTTCCGCTCCCGCCCTGCAAGAGAGAACGGAAAGCATTTGTAAGCAGAAAATTCATATCGAGACAGTCGTATGCGGGGGCGGTAACGACGATCCCTTCAGAAGTTTCTACAGCGTCCTGCGTGGAATGCGGCCTGATCACTAGAGCCTGAAAGAATGAGCAGGTTCCAGACGGATCAATTCGGTTAATTGCATCATTCCCGACATAAGCGTACTTGTTTAATCCATCACCATATCCAATTGGATCAGCTTGAAGGAATCGGCCCAAAGTTGGCGAATAAGTCCTAGCCTTGTAATGGTACATGCCTAGTTCCGGTAACCAGACCTGGCCCGTATATTGAAAACGCCCGGTGTTGCCTCCGGCTTGCGGGATTCCGAATTCATCGTAGCTATTAGTGGCGATCTTGTTACCGCTATTGTCGGCAACGGCGACGATTGATCCACGCTCGTCTGCGTAGAGGAAGCGACGATCGCTGGTGCCTGGGCCTTCGTACCACACTATCGGCTCATCGTCGCCGGGTCCGAATACATATCGCCGTACCACACCAGCGCCATTGCGTTCTTCGATTATGTGATCTCCATCGTACTGCATCCAGGTAAGCAAACCGGTGCCCGTGTTTGACACCCAATGAAAGCGTCCAAGCGGATCGTGAGTCACCACGTAGCCGCCTGGCGCTGTCGCGAGATGGTTCTCGCTCGTGTAACCGAAAGCGCTACTTCCTGATTGCGTCAGGTTGCCACGAGCATCATAGCCGAGAGAAGTGGCCCCCGCGTTGGTGTATTGGTTGAGGCCATTGCTGGCGTACCCACGATTCACGTTCAAATAATCGTTGAACGCGTAAACCGGGTTCGAACTGGTCCTACTTGTGATCTGCCCTGCTGGATTATATTCAAACCCATAGCTCTGATCGAAGCTGCTACCGGAGAGATCGTTCGTTAGCGAATGCAGTCTGGAAGCAGGATCGTAGACATAGGACGTGCTCGTTCCGTTGGAGCGCGTCAGCGAACTCCTGAGTCCCAGGTCGTTATAACCGAAACCGGCTAACGTGGTGCCACCATTCTCCCTAATAGCGCTCAGCAGACCGGCATTGTCGTAATCATAGGTTACGTAAAAGCCGTCGTTCCAAGTCAGGCGCGAGCGGCGGCCCGCCACGTCATACTGCCAAGATCGCGTCGTCCAATTGCTTGATTCCACGGTCTTCCGTCCGAGAGCGTCGTAAGTGAAATTTGCGACGTGCCCGTTGGTGTCGAGGGCCTGTGTGAGATTCCCCTGCAGATCGTACGCATAGGAAACATCATATTCATAAGGTGCTGTATTGGGGGTGTCCTTTGAAATCAGACGGTTCAGGAGATCGTAACCGGTCAGGATAGTGGTCCCATCCCGGAGGCGGCGCCAAGTCACGTTCCCGTTCGGGTCATGGCCGACCTCTTCGAAGTCTGCCGTCGAGGCCGCGCACGCCGCACTTGACGTGGTTTGGAAGCACTGCCGATTCAGACGATCGAAGGGGTCGTACGAGTAGGCCGTTACATTGCCTTTTGCGTCCGTGACGGTCGCGATCTGCCCGTTCGAGGTGTAACTCATCGACTCGGTCGCGGCTGCAGTGGTCCCATAACCCGATATTGCGCTTACCAAACGACCGGCGCCGTCATACGCGATCAATGTCACGCGATCAGGCCCGTTGCCGCCGCTGGTCTGGGCCACACAAGCATCCGATTGGCCGGCCCATTGGTTCGGGTCCATGCGCACCGCCGCGCAAAGAGGCCGGCCGACGGCGTCATATTTGTACTGGGTCACGGATTGGGCAGTGCCACCGGCGATGACCGTATCACCAATCTTGCGCCGATAGGGATCATAGGTGGTCTGAACTGATTGCAGCGAACTGAAGCTTGACCAATCCGTTGCCTCGCTAGGAAGGTTCCCCGTCTCCGCGAGCGCAACCTGGCCATCACCAGCATAAGTGAACCGTTGAGCGACTGGCTTGCGTGGTCCGCTGCCATCGGGGTCGGCACCCATGGTTGCGATCAGCCTCCGGTTAACGTCGTAAGCCATGCGCGAGACATCTACGCTGCCCGGCAACGGCCCGTCTTCGGACGCAACATTACCGTTCGAATCGTAGGTGAAGTACTTCGTGGCAGACCCAGAGCCATCTCCCCCAGCGCGAATGACGCTTACTGGAAGGACGTTGTTTGGCGTACCTGGCGAGGCATATGAGATCGTAGATCGCGCTTCATCCGCCGTATTGGCGCAGCTGGAAAGCGTGCGACAACCCGAAACGGTCGTTAAAACCGAGATTGGCAGGTCGATCGGTTGCGCCGCGGCGTCATAAGCTTGCTGGTTGGAGTAGCCGTACCGGATCTGCGGTGAAACTCCATTAACCGCCGGGTAGGTGACACTATTCAACTGCCCATTGGCAGTGTTCCAATCATACAATGTGACCGCCTGTCGAGGATCGGTCGTCGAAACGGGCTTGTTGCACGTCTTGGCGTTAGTCTGGTCGCAAGCCGCCGGGTACGTGGCGGACGAGACGATATCGCTCCAGTTGGTCCCCGTTTTACCGGTCACTCGAGTCTCGATTGTGTTGCCACGCGCGTCATACTTAAAGACGGCGCCATTGCCCTCCGCCGAGGATACCTTCTTAAGCAATCCAGCGGGACAACTGGACTCACCCGAGGTGCAATATTCGAGATTAGTGACTTCAAGCACATTCGCAGCGCTATCGCGCTTCTCATCTTTGCTCACGCGGTACGACGCATCAAAAGTCAGTGTACGCGTGCTGCCCGCTGGGTCCGTGACCGAAGCCGTCGTACTCGTGTTGCTGTAGGTCCATGCGACAGGCCCGCGACTGACGGATGACACCACCGTGCTGGACGGCTCGTAGGTTATGGACAGGTTATCGGTAGTGGATCCTGGCAATCTGATAGAAGACAGCACACCTGAGTATCCATATGTGGTGACATTAGACGCTGCGTCCGTAACGCTCGTCAGCTTCTGGGGCACGTCATATTGAGTGTCACCCCACGTATATGTAACGTAATTGGGGATACAGTTGGCACCACACGCCAGATTCACCGCGTCGACACGCACCAGTGTCAGCCAACGGATATCGTCCCGAGGCTGCGGATATCCATAGAGATGCAGAGGTGTTTGCTGATATGTGTAGTTTAATCTGTATCCAGCGCTGGACGTTATTGATGAAAGCCTTATCGCTTCGCTATAATAGGTGCAATTATAGCACGAGTCGAAGCTCTCGTATTCAAATGTCCACTTAGTGCCATCTGGATATATGACACTCTGCCCCAGCTCAGATGGATATCCTCGATCAAACAATGCGCCTACGGAATAAAAGTTGACCACGGTTCCGTCAGCCGATTTAAACGAAGCCCGATTACTACTGAGTGTCGCTCCGTTGGATTCTAGCGATTCATACTGTCCTGTAGAATAGTTATAATTAAATCCCACAGAAGAACCGTTAAACGTTACAGTAATTGTATTACCAGACGGCAATATTCGCGGCACAAGCGAATTCCGCCATCCGCCTATCCACTGCCGTTTGTGCCGCAGGCCCCTGTGGTCAGACGGCCCTATCGACAGGTCCGTGCCAGTCGCCATATATTGGCGCCTGAGGATATCGACACCGTTCTCATCGACAGCGCTTCGGATGGGAGGTACGCCCGCCTGCGCCATTGCAGGCGCGGACCACGCAAGGGCAAGAATGCCCAGCACCGCCAAGAACCATGCCCTCATAACCCCTCCCCCTTCTCGCTGTACATCGGCTTTACTTTATACCAGGAGCGGCAGGCCTTCCCACCAGCCTAGCCGCGCGAAGCTGCGACAGGCTTAGCTGCACAAGCCTCGAGCTAGAGCCATCTGACTGCCCCAGAGCCGCGAACCTCAACACACCCTTCTCAGCAAAATCAGATAGGTCCACATCGGATGGTCCGAGAGCCGAGCGTCTGGCGTCTGAACTTACTTGCAGCGGTTCTCTATTCAGATCTTGAATAACGGGAGAGCCCGCATCATCAGTGAACACGAGAATAGTGCGCTGTTCCCCGCGCAGGACCATCTTCACGACCACTGCACCCGTGCGCCGGTTCTGCACTGCCTGAAATCGGTCGGCGGCACCCAGCATAGTTTTGTGCTGTCCGCAGCGCGCCTGAAGGAGTGGGCCGCTCTCCTGAGTGCCCATATCCAACACTTGGCAGACCTCGCTATTTGGACCGAGGTCACCTCCGGCCGTCGCCGCTACGTCCTGGAAAAACAGTAATAACGAAATCATACCGCCCCTCTTGTAGCCGCAATCTCACCGCAGACGATCTAGAAGCCGAAAGAGACTGTCCAACCGATCACATCAGGGGCTCTCCCTGCTGAGCTCGGCGTAAGTCGACGTTAAATAGCCCCCGCTGACAACAACGAAGTCGACATAGAATATATCTTGACCAGAAGATCCCCACCATGGCAGCTTTGTGATCGAGACGATGCCGCTATCCGAATTGAGCGTCAACGTGCCCGACTTGGCGACGTAGCTCATACCCGCCGTAGCGCTGCCGTTCCTTGTCGTGTAGGAAACCATCGTTGCAGCGCCGCAGCTTCCTGACCGGGACAAGCCGACCTGAAAATCACTATTGTCCCAACCTGACGGCAAATAAGTGCCACCAGAGGGAGACACCGCGCAATTCTGAGAACTCCCGCCACCGCTAGGCGGCGTCGCAATCGTTACGTTCGTCCGATTCCCAGCCGCGTCGTAGGTATAGCTTGAGGTTGTACCGTTGTTGGGCCCGCCCGTATTTGCCACCGAGACCAACCGACCGAGCCCATCATAGCCATAGGTGGCGGTTTCCTGCGCGAAAGCAGGGGATGCCGCGGCTAACGCGGATAGCGACAATAACCTATACCACACTATCCCCTCCCCTTGATCATATTACCCATTCGACTGCGTCAAATTTGTTACGGTACGCCAGCCCTTGTTTAACCTTGCGTATCGCCAACGAAGGCGGACGCCGGGTTTTCAAGTAGTAACGCAGGAACTATCAGCGCGCACAGAATCGTTCATTGCGGTGCGCTCGGTCGCATCATCCTTATTATTCGGGTTATTTCAAGGGAATATTATCGACTTTGAACGTTCGATGTCGGATTAGGTCGTGAACCCATAAACGGGATTCCCAAGGCCGCGCATTTCTGATTCATATGTGGACGCCCCCTTGGCAAGGGCATTTTGTCGGGATGGGTTTGATCGGTTGCTTTCATATGTCCGGCCTGTTTGTGCGGCATACGTGTTGCCGCTGGCCCTGATGGAAATCCGCCGGTGAGGTCCCTAAACAGGCTGCCGCGCGTTGAAGCGCATTGAATCAGACGGGTTGGTCTCACCATTGGCTCGATCGTTACTCATCATCGACTGCCATTACCATTTCGGGTGACCTGGGCTGATCAGGTCAAATTGGCGTAAGGGTGATAGGCCTCCTTGCGGGTCAGCACGACCCAAGCGATCCGAGCGAGTTTGTTAGCCAGGGCCACCGAGACGAGCCGGAAGGGCTTTTTCTCGGAGAGCTTCCTGATCCAGTCCGCCATCGGCGTTGGCTTATCCTTGACGTGGCGCATGACTGCGGTGGCTCCGACGACGAGCAATCGGCGCAGGTATCGGTCGCCCTGTTTGGAGATGCCGCCAAGTCTGGTTTTTCCCCCGGTTGAGTGTTGTTGCGGTGTCAGACCGAGCCAGGCGGCGAACTGCCTGCCTGAAGAGAACTGCTCGGCATCCGTAACGGTTGCAGCTATTGCTGTTGCCGTGATGATGCCGAGGCCGGGGATCGCGGCAAGTCGGCGACTGGCCTCGCTCTCGGTATGCCAAGCGGCAAGCTGCTGATCCAGTTCCGCAATCTCGGCGCTGACGGCCATGATCTGTCGGATCAATATCTCCAATGCCGTACGGGCGTAGGATGGCAAGGCATTCCTGTCAGCCATCACCTGCTCGGCCAGCTTGGCGAGGTTGCCAATGCCGGGGTTGGCAACGTGGCCCAGCTCGGCAAGATGCGCACGCAGAGCGTTGGCGAGCATCGTCCGTTGCCGTACGAGAAGGGATCGGGCGCGATGGGTCATAAGAATGCCCTGCTGCTCGATCGTCTTGACGGGTACGAACCGCATTGTCGGCCGCTGCACGGCTTCGCAGATCGCTTCGGCGTCTAGCGCATCGCTCTTGCCCCGCTTCACGTAAGCCTTGACGTACGATGGCGGTATCAGGCGGACTTCGTGGCCCATCGCTGCAAGCGTGCGAGCCCAGTGATGCGCGGTTCCGCAGGCCTCCACCGCGATCAGGCAAGGCGGCAGCTTCGAGAAGAAAGGCAGCATCTGCTTGCGGTGCAGTTTCTTCACCAGCACCGTGGCACCGCTCTCGTCGATGCCGTGTGCCTGGAATACGCTCTTCGCCAGATCGAGCCCAATCGTCGTGATCGTCATGCAAACGCTCCTCTTCCTCTCGGTTGACCGACCGGCAGCATAGCAACTGTCGGTCGGTGCGGGGGCGTCCACATCATCAGGATCGGCATGAGCCGATACGACCTGACCGATTTCGAGTGGCGCGTGATCGAGCCGTTGTTGCCCAACAAGCCCAGAGGCGTGCCGCGTGTCGACGATCGCCGGGTGCTGAACGGTATCTTCTGGGTGCTGCGGTCGGGTGCACCATGGCGCGATTTGCCTGAGCGCTATGGTCCGCGCACGACATGCTGCAATCGCTTCATCCGATGGCGCAAAGCCGGTGTCTGGGACCGGCTGATGGATGCGATCACCGCGGCGTACGACGGCGATATCCAGATGATCGACAGCACTTCCATCCGGGCGCACCAACAGGCTGCGACGGCAAAAAGGGGGATCGAGATCATTGTCTCGGTCGCTCCCGGGGCGGCCTCACGACCAAGATCCACGCGGTCGTCGATGCCAAAGGTCTCCCGGTCAGGCTCGGCCTGACACCGGGACAGGCGCACGACGGACCCGCTGCGCTCGGGTTGCTTGATCGCCTCGATCCACGCTCCATCGTTCTGGCCGACAAGGCTTATGACGCCGATGGCATCCGCAATCTGATCGAGGCGCAAGGCGCGGTGCCCAACATCCCGGCCAAGTCCAACCGCAAATGGAAACCCTGCTTCATCAAGGTGCTCTACCGCGAACGCAACCTGATCGAGCGCTTCTTCAGCAAACTCAAGCACTTCCGCCGCATCGCAACCCGCTACGACAAGCTCGCCGAAAACTTCCTCGCCATGGTCCAGCTCGCCTCAATGCGCCTCTGGCTCCGCTCTTATGAGTCTACGGCCTAGCACTACTTTGGCAGAAGGGTGATTTTTGGGATTCCCTGTGGGGAAGATGCGTGATTCATAGGGAGCCAGCTTTGATGGAGGCTGGCGATGGAAGAGGATTGGCAGCGCGATCTCGAACACTGGCTTGAGCCGTATCTGCGGGATCTGGGCAACAAGACGCGGCGGCGGATGTGCCCGGCCTATATCGCGGGTTTGATCGGCCCGGGCGATCGCAAGAGCATCCAGCCGATGGCGGCACGCGCCAAAGCGCTCAGCTATGATCGTCTCCATCATTTCATCGGTGCGGGGCTTTGGGACAGCGCACCGTTGGAGGCGACGTTGTGGCGACAGGCGGATGCCCTGGTCGGCGGTGACAAGGCCTGGCTTATCATCGACGACACGGCGCTTCCCAAGAAGGGCAAGGCCTCGGTCGGTGTCGCGCCGCAATATGCCACGGTACTGGGCAAGAACGCGAACTGCCAGACTTTGGTGTCGGTGACGCTGGCCTCGGGAGAAGTCCCAATCATGCTGGGCCTGCGACTGTTCCTGCCGGAAAGCTGGACCAGCGACCCGCTCCGGATGGCAAGGGCAGGCGTACCCGAGCCTTTCCAGACGTATCGAACCAAGCCCGACATCGCCATCGAGGAGATCGACCGCATCATCGCTGCTGGCGTGCGCTTTGGATGCGTGTTGGCCGACGCCGGCTATGGCCTGTCGGCGCCGTTCCGGCAGGCGCTCAGCGCGCGAGACCTGTGTTGGGCCGTCGGCCCGCCGACGTGCAGTTGACCTTCCCGGTGGCGGGGCGTGGACGACCTCGGGTTCGGCATGTGCCCGATGTCAAATCCCGGGCCGCCCATGCCATGCTCGAAGAGGTGAAGTGGCGGCAGGTCAGTTGGCGCAAGGGAACAAAGGGGCGCCTGACAGCACGTTTCGCCGCTCTGCGCGTGCGCATCGCCGATGGCGCGCCACAGCGCATCGGTGCTGCTGGCGCGCAGCATATGCCGGGCGAAGAAGCGTGGCGGGTGGGCGAGCATCGCTCGAATGGCGAGCGGAAATACTATCTCTCCAATCTCCCCGCCGACACTGCGATCAAGGATGTTGCCGGTGCCATCAAGGCGCGCTGGATCTGCGAACAGGCGCATCAGCAACTCAAGGAAGAGTTGGGCCTCGATCATTTCGAGGGACGCTCATGGACGGGACTGCATCGCCATGCACTCATGACAATGATCGCCTATGCCTTCCTGCAGACCAGAAGGCTCGCTCAGACGGGCCGGAAAAAAAGCGTCTCAGGCCCACCGCCACAACCGAGCCTTCCAGCTGTCCGCCAGGCCATCATTGACCGAATGTCGCGACCGCCGCCACGCAATTGCCCGCATTGTGGGAGAAGTCTTTCACCCGCGCACCACATACTTCTGCCAAAGTAGTGCTAGCGTAGCCATAACCGACATTGGACCGCCTACCGGTCAGGCGCTCACCCTGGGGCTGGGTAGCTGAGTATGCATATCGTGCTAACCCGGTCCGCCTTCGCCCGCCCCGCGTTCTGCGACGGGCCCGTTCTGCCTTCCGTGCGCCCTTCGCGCGCTGCAACATGACCTGGTGACGGGCCCCCGCGCGTGGATCGTTGGCTGTGCGTCGTGCCGCAATTCATTCATCAGCGCCGCCGCCCGCCTCATTGCTCGAACTTGGGCAGACGAGACGTCAAGGCAACCGCACTGGGACCCGCGGAGGCAGCCACGATACGACGGTTTGCGTCCCAACTCGCGTGGCGCAGTCCAGCTGGCCTTCGCTGTCAGATCCCCAGTCCCCGTCCTCTACCCAGCTCAATCCCATGGTGAAACGCGAGCGCATCGCCGAGCCGACGGTTCGTCTCCAGGGTAATGCCGAGCTCCTTCTTGCGCGTAGCCAGAATCGACTCGATCTGCGGGTCGCGCTTCAGCTGCTGGACCATTTCCTTCATTTCGTCGCGAATGGCATTCTTCCGAAGATAGTCGCCTGCCGCATAGGCGCTATTGGATTCCGCCTTGAGCTGGTTCCAGTCATGGACGAAGCTGTCGGCCCGAAGTGCAGGATCAGTACGGACGTTGGCCTCATGAAGCATCGCGTCCACCGCGCGCGGAGTTCGCCACGGGAAGCCTCATTCGCCAGCGTTCGGTCGCTGCGATAGGCGGTCTCGATATCGCGAGCGCCGTGCTCACGTATCCCATTCAGCTCTTTACGCGCCTCCGACAGCTCGCGCAGCTGGTCAGGATCGGCGACGTGGCCCGTGTCGAATGTCTCGTAGATACTGATAACCGCGCCGGCGTGGCGCTCGATCGCGCACCGACGCGCGTCGAGAAGTGCCTGTCTGGGCGAAAGTCCTGATTCCGGTGAAGGTGCAACCCGCAGCCGCAGCCCATCGAACCTGCCCCGCACGCGCTCGGGCACCGAGCGCACGAGTTCTGCGATGCGCTCCTTGAAGGTGAGCCCGCGATGCTCTGCGAAAGTTCGCTCGGGCGTCTGGCCATAGTCGCTCGCCATGTCTTTCGCACGGTTCCGCGATAGCGCGCGGGCCAGTCCGCCCTCCGCACTGTCGAGCGGGGCGCCAGCTCGCACAAAGTCCTCCTGGCCATAATGGAGAGCGACCTGATCCCGGTGCCGGGACAATGCGACATAGGCGGCGTG
Organism: Sphingomonas hengshuiensis; assembly: GCF_000935025.1. Lineage (NCBI taxonomy): Bacteria > Pseudomonadati > Pseudomonadota > Alphaproteobacteria > Sphingomonadales > Sphingomonadaceae > Sphingomonas > Sphingomonas hengshuiensis. The sequence continues at coordinate 23,406 of NZ_CP010836.1, read as the reverse complement.
GCTGTCCATGCCCGGTGTTGCCAGGACGTGGACGCGGTCGACCGTCATCCCCTGCGCCTTGTGGATCGTCGCAGCGTACCCATGATCGATCTGCGCATAGTCCTTGAGGTCGAACGCGACCGCACGACCTTCATCGAGCAGTACTGCCATGCGCTGTGCGGTGACCGCCTGGAGCACGCCTAGCGTCCCGTTCTTCACCCCCAGGCTGCGCTCGTTCTTTAGGAACATCACGCGGTCGCCGGACGCGAACGCGCGCTGTCCGCGATCAACGCTGAGGGTCACCTCGTGACCAAGCTGTCCGGCGGCGCGCAGTCGCTGCCGCGCGGCCACATTGAGTGCCTCTACTTCGTCCCTCGTATGGGTAAGGATGATCTGGGAGGCAGAGGGTGTGCCCATGCGACCGCGGTCCCAGCCCTCGATCAGCGCACCCCGTGCAGCCTCGCGCGTCACAGCGGCATGGACATGCCCCTGCGCGGTATAGGCACCCAGCGCCTCGGCGGTGCGTCCTGTCGCCAGCTGCCGGGTTGCATCGCGCTGCCAGTCCTCGCGCTGGCGGCGCACCTCGGTGATCTCGACGCCGCCGTGCCGCTCGGCGGTGGCGCGGAACGCCGCACCCGCCTCGATTGCCTGGAGCTGTTCGGGATCGCCGATCAACACGACCTTCGCGCCGCGCTTCTCGGCTTCACCGATCACGCGCTCCATCTGACGCGAGCCGATCATGCCTGCTTCGTCGATGACGAGGACCGACTTGTCGGTCAGCAGTTCGCGCCCCTGCCCCCATTGATGCTCGAGGCTGGCGATGGTGCGCGAGGCGATACCCGAGCCGCTCTCGAGATTATCGGCAGCGATACCCGATAACGCGAGCCCCTGCACCTGATAGCCCGCACTCTCCCATGCTTCGCGCGCCACGCCGAACATCGCGGACTTGCCGGTACCGGCATAGCCGATCACGACGCCGAGGTCCTTCGCATCGGTGACATGCTCGAACGCCGCGCGTTGCTCTCCCGACAATACCATCCCGCGCCGCTCGGCAGCCCCGAGCGCGCGCTCGCGTTCGCGGTCGCCGACGCCGTGCCGTTCGCGCTCGGCGAGCACTTCCGTCTCGCGTACAAGCCGCTGCTCGGCCTCGATCATCTCCCGGCTGGTGAACCGCTCCTCGCCCCGCCCGTCACTGCCGAGCGCGACCAGCTCAGGCGCCCCCCGCACCGCCGCCATCACCTGATCGAACTGGTCCTTGCCGTCGCTATGCCGGTGCGCAAACCGGGCGAGGTCGCGCGTGGTGAAGGTCGCCTGGGTGCGCGTGATCGCATCGAGCGCGAGCCCCGGACTGGCGATGATCTTCTCGCCGTTCGAGCGCGCGATCTCGAGATGCTCGGCGGCACGCTCGGAATCCAGACCCTGTGCCGCCATGCGCGATGCAGCCGGGCCGATCTTGTGCTGGGGCTCGAGGTCGATCCCTTGCGCTTCCAAAGAGCGGTGATCGATCCGCGCATCGATATCCAACTGGGCGAGCCGCTCGTTGACATGCTCGCTCCAGCGCTCACGCCACTTCTCCAGCAGGTCGGTGCGGTTCCAGTCGCGGTTCTTCTTGCCAAACCCGTCCTCGTTCAGCTCGCGCATCGTCAGCATTACATGCGCGTGCGGCTTGGCCTCGCCATCGGCGCCGATATCCCAATGGACATTGAGATCGGCGATCATCCCGCGGTCGACGAACTCGTCGCGCGCGAAGTCCCGCGCCAGCGCGATCCCCTGTTCTTTCGTCATCTCTCGGGGAATCGCGAACTCGATCTCGCGCGCCAGCTGCGCGTCGATCCGCTTCTCGGTCGCTTCGACCTCATTCCACAAATGCTCGCGGTCTGACAGGTTCTCCGGTGCACCCTTCGGCAGCAGCACCTCGGAGTGGACGACGCCCGCCTTGTTGGAGAAATCATGATGCCGATTGAGCCGCTGGTCGTGCAGCCGCGAAGCCGAGCGATACGCAGCCGACGCAAGCGCGCTCGAACCAGCAGCGCGCGAGATGACTTTGGCCGAGAAGTGATAGATCGCCATGACGGCAATCCATCTACACTACACAAGCGACGTCGGCACGACGTATAAGCGCGCCCTCGAAATATTTCATCTTTCTCGGGATCGTTTCATCCCACAATGTTTCAGGCTATTTACGCTGATCGATGCAGTTACTAACTGAAGCGTCCTTCAACAGCAATTGAGGACGGCACGATGCGCAAACCCCGCGATTACGATTCGGAACTGCACGCGCTCAACGACAAGGCGAAGCTGCTCAAGGAACGCAAGGTTCAGCAGCTCGGCGAGGTTGTCGCCGCAACCGGCGCCGACGCGCTGCCAATTGAGCTGCTTGCCGGCGCATTGTTGAGTGCCGTCGACTGCAACGATGCCGCCGCGAAGGAGGGCTGGCGCAAGCGGGGCGCTGCGTTCTTTCAAGGCGCGCACAAATCTGGCGGCGTCGCTCGCGGTGACGCGCGCAGCGATCCGGCGGGCGATGGCAGGACGTCATCGGTTGCAAGCCAGGATCGCGCGTGACGACACGCGGGACTGGGTCGTGAAGCGGCGCGAGCGCACCCGCCAGTTGATCGAGCTTGGCGGGCTTGTTGCCAAGGCCGGGCTGCCCGAACTGACCGACGACGATCGCGCCGTGATCTTCGGCCTGATGGTCGAAGGTGCCGCTACATTGCGCGGCGAACATCGCCAGCAAGCACTAACCTTATGGCGGCGTCGCGGCCGGCGAGCATTTGAACACTCTTCCGACGATTAAGCATCTCGGCAGTTGAATTTGAAACGCGCGTTCGACATGGAGCAATGCAACCGGGGGAGACGGTTCGCGAGGGCGCCAATCTGGTCGCCACACAATTGAATAGGAACCCTGATGTCCGATGAAAACTCTTTGAACGCGGTCGAGCTCGCGACCGAACTTACGATAGCCTGGCTCGGTAATCAGAACAATCGCGTCTCCGCCGAAGACGTTCCGGCCTTCCTGCGCACCATGCACGCAACGGTCACGGAATTGGCCAGCGGTCCGGTAACTTCCGACGGCGATGCGCAAGACCTCGCTCCCCAGCAGGAATTCACGCCCGCGGTTACCGTGCGAAAGTCGCTGGCCTCGAAGGATCACATCATTTCGCTGATCGACGGCAAGCCGTACAAAACGCTGCGCCGGCACCTGTCGACGCACGGCCTGACGCCGGAAGAGTATCGCGCCCGCTACAATCTCAAATCCGACTATCCGATGGTCGCTGAGAATTATTCGGCGGCGCGCCGCGAGATGGCGCACAAGATCGGCCTTGGGTCGAAGGGGCGCCAGGCCAAAGCGGCTGCGGCGCCCGCTCCTGCGGAGAAGCCGAAGCGCGCTCCGCGCGCGGCAAAATCGGTCTGAAGATGCGAGCGCCGCGCGGCTCAGTCGCGCGGCGCGAGCCGCCGTTCGCACACCGTTTTCACCAGCGCCTGAAGGTCGGCTACGCGCTCGCCGAGCCAGTTCAGTTCCTCGTTGTTGATCTCGTAATGCGGCGAGTAGCGCGCGTTCACATAGGCTTGTCGCAAGAGTTCGAAACGGCGTCGGCTCACCTTGTCGGCGCGTGGCCAAGCAGCGACCAACTCCGGCGCCACCTCCTCGGCGTGAGACCGAAGAAAGTTCAACCGGTGCGATTTGGGGCTTTATGCCGCGCGGCGGACTATGCCGACTGGGTTCGGCTTTGCACGCCTTCCCAAGGCCTTGGCGGCGATAGGCGCGGCATAGTTTCCAGCGGTTTTGCCGATGACTGGGACGGCGATTTGTGTCGCGGCGAGCACCGGGGGGCTTGCTACTTGCTGCGGAGACCGCGAGAATCCGGAGATGCGAACGGACACCGACCACCTGCCGTCGATGCAACAGGAAGAGCTGGCGCGCGTCCGTCAGACGCTGATGGACGAGTTCGCGGTCGCGATCTCGCGCGCAACGCAGCCGTGGAAGAAAAATGGCAAGATCCAGAAGGTCGTGCTCTTCGGCAGCTATGCCCGCGACGACTGGGTCGATGAGCCTGAGAACGGCTACCAGTCAGATTACGACATCCTCGTGATCGTGAGCCACAAGGACCTCACCGACATTGCCGAATACTGGTACGTCGCCGAAGACAAGATCGAGCACGACGCATCGGTCGCGCGGCCCGTGAACATCATCGTCCACACGCTGGACGAGGTGAATCAAGGACTGACGCGCGGCGAATATTTCTGGGTCGACATCGTGCGCGATGGCATCGCGCTCTACGAGCTGGCGGGCGCCGAGTTCGTGACGCCCAGGCCGCTGACGGTCGCCGATGCGTATGAGATGTCAGCTCGCTACTTCAGATCGCGGAAGATGGACATCGATCGCTGGCTCGGCGCTGTCGAATACCACCTGGCCCAATCCACATCAGATGAGGGGTCCCGCAAGTTCGCGGCGTTCAACCTACATCAAGCCGCAGAGACGGCATATGCCTGCTTTCTGCTTGTCCGATCCCAGTATGTTCCGCGCAGCCACAACCTCAAGTTCCTGCGCTCGCTTGCCGAGGACAAGGAACCGCGTCTGGTCGACTGCTGGCCACGTGAAACGAAACAGGATCGACGCCGCTTCGAGCTCGCGAAGCGTGCCTATGTCGAGGCACGCTACTCGACCAACTATGAAATCGGCAGCGACGATGTCGCGGCGATCACTCGGTCCGTTCGCTCGCTTCGCGACAAAGTCGAGGCGGTATCGCTCGAGTGGCTGGACGAACTGCTCGAGCAGGCCAAGTCGGCGTCGTAGAGCGCCGAGGAACGCGAGAAGCGGAGCGCGAGTCTTGTCGTCACTTTCCTTCTGCCGATTGACGGCTTGGCAACGGCGCGCGCCGTCAACCTGCGCGCCGTTCCGCGACGGAATCACTGCCGCACCACCTGGCAAATCCCGCGCGCGAGAAGCAGGAAACTATGCCGCGCGGAATCTGCCTAAACGTCCGTCCCGCAGAGCAAAATCCAGCGCCATCGGCATAGTTCTCCGCTCGGCATAAAGCCCGTTATGCCGCGCGCGGCATAAGGGGCTGTAAAGCGTGAGTGCCAGCAAAGCGCAGTGATATAAGCGTTCAACTGATTGGTGGAGCATGAAAGCTGCATCGCGAAGAACGCCGTCTTCACAGCTGGTAACCGCCAACCGCCGAGCATGAACAGCAAACGGAAACCAATAGTCGAAATGCTTCTGCGCCTCGGCAAGCGCTTCCTCGGGCGGCAGCACACGTGGCGTCGCCAGTTCGAACCCCTCGGCCTCGTAAATGGCGATCCCTTGTTCGGCAATATCTACGAAAAACGGTCGCCCGTGCGTGAGCTGGTCGTTCACATCGGCCAAGTCGTGGACGATGAAATTGACCGGCGCGCTCAGTGCCTCGTTGATCGTCGCATCGCGCATCAACCGGTCGTCCGCCTTGCCCCAATATTCGACCGGATCGGTGAGTTTGGCGTCGTTGACGACGACGAGAATGTCATAGTCGGATTTGTAGCCGCCGACCGCGTCATCGACCCAGTCACCGCGCGCATAGCTGCCGTAGAGAATGACCTTGAGAATGCGCCCGCGCTTCTTCCACGGCTGGGTCGCGAGGCCGATCTCTCGCTCGAACTCCTCGAACAACACGCGCACCACATGCTGCAATTCGCGCTGCTTCTGGCTCGGCAGATGGTCGAGGTCGGTCTTCATCCTCGCACTCCTAGCCCTTGGCGGGGCAAGCGCAAACCTCGCCGGGCCAAAGCCCGGCGAGGTCGCGGTCATCGACGCCACCAGCGCCGGGGTTGCTTGTCCATGCGGCGCACGATGCTCAGCAGCGCTCTTGCAATCTGTCGCTCCACCTCGCGGACACTGAGGCCGGTGCGCTCGGCGATCTCGACATAGTCCATGTCGTCGAGCCGGGCGGCGAGGAAGATTTCGCGCTGCAACCGGGGCAGCTTGCCCACCGCGCGATCGAGCCGCTTCAAGGTCGCGGGATCAGGTTCGTCGGTCATGATGTCCTCCGACATAGGAGAGGGGAAATCTGGCGGCGCGGTGGCCGCCAGACTGGATCAGGCTGCGTGACGCAGCGGCTCTAGGTCGGGCGAGGCTCCCAGTTCGGCGACGATGGCCGCCCGGTTGACGGTCGCGACGCCGCCGCGCTCGGTGTAGGCGGCCGGTGGGAACGCCATCCACTTGGGCAACCAGCCCTCATGCCTATCGCGTCCGTTCTCGCCGGTCAGGCAATCGCGCACGATCTTGCGCTTTACCTTGCCGGTTGCCCCCTCGTTGGCATCGGCGACGCTTTCGCCCGCCACGTCCGCCAGCACATGGTGCAGCACTGCACGGTCGCGGATCATGTCGAGCAGCGCGTCGTCGCCCTGCCACACCTTGGCCATGTCGATGCCGAGCATCGTCCCCAGTACTTCGATCAGCGCGCTTCCCGCGTCGAGCGTCTCGCCCATGACGATCGCCGCCACGTCGAGCACCGCCGGATCGGGAAGCTCAATCAGCCGGACCAACAGCCCCGCCACGCCATGCTCGCCGTCATAGCCGCAGGTCACCGTGGGCGTCTCGGGATCGAGCCCTAGCAGCGCCAGCACCGCCCGCCGCTTCTCGTCAAACGCAGCTTCGGATGCGCTGTTCTCGACGCTCTCGGCAATCGCGTCGCTAGCGGCACGCTGCGCCTCGATTCGCACATTCCATAGCGACGAGCCGACGATGACATGTGCCACCATCAACCGCAGCGCCAGCGAAGGACGGTTGGCAATATCCGCTCGCACGGCGGCGTGCCGATGCAGGTCGATGTAGTTATGGATCGGCGAACTGACTTCGGGCCGGACAGGCTTCTCGACTGCCTCGCCTAGCGCACCCCTCCGAGCACCGCGTGCTTCCCTGAGCGAAACATAGCCCTCATGGACCGCGACGTCGCCGCCAGCGCCGACGCTGATGAACACCTTTCCGCCCTTGCGCTTGGGGCAACGCTCATGCTCCCAGCCGTGGAATGGCTCACCGGTCGGCAGCACGACAACCTCGCGCCATCCTGCCTTGCGGAAGCTCTCGGCCTTGGCCTCGACGGCAGCGGCCTGCGCAGTCCAGAAGCTCGCGGTGTCACCGAACCAGCGTTCCTCGCCGAACAGGTCGGAGACGATCTCGCCTTGGTAGCTGGCCAGCTCGAACAGCGCCGCGCTGACCGGGATCGATGCGCCGCCGAACAGCCATGCCTTCAACTGATAACCGGTCGGGCAATAGACCTCGGGGTCGTCCAGCAACGCCAGCCAATCCCGTTGCCTTGCCTTGGACGCGAGGGTCAGGTGCCGCACGGTCGCGACGTCGATTTCACCCTTGCGATAGAGTCCCCGGATGCGCGGCAGCAGATTTCCCAGCGCCAGCGTTCGTTTCACCTGCACGTTCGTAAGCCCGAAGGTGAGTGCGATATCCTCGGGCGAGCGCCCCTCGCGCACCAGCCGCGTAAAGCTCTCCCACCTTGTGACCTCGTCGGGGTCCAGCCGCGCGACATTCTCGATCAGCGATGCCTCCAGCGCCGCCGCGTCGTCACCCGCCGCGATCACTGCGCACGGCAACGCTTCCCGGTCACCGCTCTCATCGGCAACCGTCAGCGCCGCATGGTAGCGCCGCTTGCCCGCCACGATCTCGAACCGGCCCTCGCCCTCCGCAGGCCGCACGATCAGCGGCACGAGAACACCGCGCGCCCGGATCGAAGGCAGAATGTTCGAAGTATCCGGCTTGCCCCTGGCGCGCATGTTCGCAGCCGAGATGCAGAGACTGGCCAAATCGATGTGCTTGAGTTCCATCTTCCTCACTCCTTCAAACACCGCAACCGGCGCCGGAATAGACCCCATGGTGAGGGCACCGACCGGGCCGTCCCCGCACCTGAATCACACCAGCGTGACCCAGGCCGGGGGTGGGCGGCGAAGAGCGAGTGAAGAGGCGCGCTGAAGGAGGCAGGGCGCACCCGAAGGGCCGTAACGAAGTGCAGGACGTGCGCGCAGCGCGCGTTGCGGCATGCCGCAGCGGGCCTAGAAAGGAGCGCCGCTCACCCTCGACCTGGGTCAGGCAAAACAACGCCATCGCGACCAGCGATGGCCTTTGTCCGATCCCATTGAATCAAAGTCGCGCCGCGGCAGCGCGCCTTTCGAACATAGTGAGGAGGTAGACCATGAACATCGACGATCGTGACGCGGCGCCTGCAGCGCCTGTTCAAACGACGCTTGCAGCGATCTTCTTCTCGATGGAGCTGAGCAAATCGAGCTGGCTCGTCACCTCGCTGTCGCCCGGTGGCGGCGAGAAGATGTCGAAGCGCGCCCTGCCGGCTGGCGACATGGCGGGTCTGATGGCGCTGCTTGGCCAGATCAAGGAGAAGGCCCGGTTGCGAACCGGCGAAAGCTACCCGTTCGTCTCGATCCAGGAGGCCGGGCTCGACGGCTTCTGGATCCATCGCATGCTCGAGCGCGAAGGCATCGACAGTCATGTCGTCGACCCGGCGTCGGTCACGACGTCGCGGCGGCGCCGGCGTGCGAAGACCGACAAGCTCGATGGCGAGACGCTGCTTCGCACCCTGCTGGCCTATAAGCGCGGCGACCCGCGGATCTGCGCGATGGTGCGCCCGCCGAGCCCCGAAGAAGAGGACCGCCGCCGCAACTGTCGCGAGCGGCGTGTGCTGATCGGAGAGCGGGTCCGGCTCGTCAACCGGATCAAGGGGCTGCTGTTCTGTCACGGCATCGTTGACTTCCAGCCGCTGCATAAGGATCGGCGCGAGCGCTTCGATGCCTTGCGGACGGCCGATGATCTGCCGCTGCCTTGCCATCTGAGCGCCGAGCTGGAACGCATGCTCGACCGGGTCGAACTGCTTCTCGAGCAGATGAAGGCGAACGAAGCGACGCGCGATGCGATGATCGCCGCTGCGCCATGTCCGCCCGCACCGGCTGGGGGTGCGGCCAACCTGATGGTGCTGAAGGGCGTCGGCCCCGACTTCGCGCAGATCTTGTGGTCGGAGGGGCTCTATCGGCACTTCGACAACCGGCGCCAGCTCGCCGCCTATGCCGGCCTGGCCCCGACACCCTGGCAAAGCGGCAATGTCAGTCGAGAGCAAGGCGTGTCGCAATCGGGGAATCCCCGCCTTCGAACGATCATGGTCCAGCTCTCGTGGTTCTGACTACTGCACCAGCCTGACTCGGCGCTGACGCGCTGGTTCCGCGAACGCACCAAGGCGGGCGGCCGAAGCAAATCGACGATCATCGCCATGGCTCGCAAGCTGCTTATCGCCCTGTGGAAGTTCGTCCACCACGGCGTCGTCATCGAAGGAGCGGTAATGAAACGCATCTGAGCAACGCAACACCTGTCCGCCGGGGCTGATCAACCCCGGCAGATCCAGGTGGACGAACCGCACCACCCGCCTGGCCTCAAATGCCGTGGAATAGAATGGTCTCGTCCGCCTGAGCCCGCCCGACGAATACGGGGACTTGGTGCAGCTGCCTACCGCGCAGCGACCGCATGTGAGCCTGGACTGGCGAGAATCTCGTCTGGCCTGAGAACGGGGCTCAACCTGGATCTGATCGAAGAAGGAGCACGCATGGCAATATCGACTTGACCACAACCCCCTCTCCATGTGGGCGGGTGGGCGGCAGGAGCGAACCGACGGTCCCGCCGGCAGAGGCGGGCTGCACCCGCAGGGCCGAAATGAAATGGAGGACCCGGGCATCGCCCGGGTTGCGGCACGCCGCGGCGGGACCATAGGGTAGCGACGCCCACCCGCCAGATCGTCGCCGGAGGCGCAACGCCGCCGCGCGATGCGCGGTGACCGCAGATCTCTCGCAGCGCAAAGCGTTGCGCGGCTCCACCAGAGCCCATCAGACAAGCACTCTCGAAATCCGGCCGGCCGTCGCGGCGGCGTGCGCGCGCGCCCGTGCGTCAGCCGCTGCCGCGCCCTCCGGTCGGATCGAGCGTGCCACGCCGCGAACCAGGACATGCGGTCTCTGGCAGCCTCGTCAGAGGCGCAAGTGCACGCTCATCTGAACCGCGTTCCGATTACCGGCACAGTCCGGCAAACTGCGTCATGCGATCATCATCCGAATGGACCGAGACGCCGAAGAGCGACTCGGCGACGCGCAGCGGCGTGAGAAGCGCGGTCACGCTGCAGGCGTGAGACGCCTTGGGAACGGCTCTCCAATTCTCAGCCTACGCTACGCTTTCTATTTCTCGCCCACAGTAAGCAGAGCGCGCCAGCCCCCTTGATCCCAGCATAACAAGCGGGTCTCGTCTGCTCCAAGGGAGCACAAACCAACGCAGGAAATGCAGGCACATCCGATGACTACAGAAACCCAAGAACGCATCATCCGGATCAAAACGGTGCTCGAACGCACCGGACTCAGCCGCTCGACGCTATACCGAAAGATGCAGGACGGCAGTTTCCCCAAGAGTGTCCGGATCAGCCTGCGATGCGCAGGCTGGCGCGAGGCGGCGGTCAACACCTGGCTGCACAACCGGCTATTCTATTCCGACGACGAGCACTCCCGAAAATGACGATTGAGTTGCTCCGGCCCACCGGAGCTCGCCGGGGCGCCGGATGCTATGAATGACGAGCATTGGGACTTTCCTGCCGTTCCCGCGTGACGTGTCTAACGGCAGCTCTCGCCAAGAGCCGACGTCCGGCACTTCCCCGACCGATCATCGGAGTGCGCCCGCAAATGAGCAGTGAGCAGGCTGGCATCCTTCGCCTTACCTATCTTCGTGACAATCCAATCGCGCTCAACTTGGGATATGAAATAGACCGGCATAAATTCCTCGCTTTTCGGCGAATTGCCTAGGACGCCGCCTGCGGCGTGGGCAATTCGCTGAAGAAACTAAGGCGCATGTCATCAAACGATCGGACTTCAAACGTCTCGGTTTCGTCCGGTAGCGTCGCAAGTGCGCCCTTTAGATAGCGTTCGCAGAATGCGACGACGAAGGAATATATCGCGGTGTTGAAGTTATTCGTCTGCGCGTGTGCATCGCGCTGCATAAGCCGGAGAGCTTCGGCCCCGTCGCCTACGCCTGCTAGTTGCTTGAGCGCTTCATATTGCAGGATTTCCGTCGTGTAATAGAGCGTGTTGCCGATATGGCGATGAAGATAGTCGCCTAGGTCGTCCATAGGCGGAAGAGCGTCGTAGGCGGCTGCGACGATTTCTCGCAGGCTATGAAATGCGACATTGTTGCGCACGTCAGTTATGAGCGATTGCTTCCCTTTGCCCGGATTGAAGTAGGCGCGCAGGTTGCGAAGAGCGACGCGCCCGTCCTCGCTCATATGGGGCTCATAGTCGGCCTTCAGCTTCTTCGAGAAGCCCGATAGCACCTTCCACCCCTCGCACATGCGACCGGCGAGCATCCGCATAACGAGCATGGCGTAAGCCGAATTGCCCTGATTGACGATCCGCGGCGCGTTAGGGGGGGCGCTATCAATGATGACAGCGACCATCTTGTTCAGCATCTGCAACTCGTTTGCGAGCCCGGTACTCATTAGGAAGAAGTAGCGATCGTCTTCGGGAACCGCGTCTAGGTCGGCTTTCGAGTATTGGAGCGTATGCAAGGTGATAGACCGGCCTGTCATGCATCGTCCTGTTGAGGCAATTCCGCTGTCGTTGATATGTGATCGCCGGTTCTGAGGAATTCGGCCAATTCTTTTGACACCTTCACCATGAGCGGGTTGCGGCCCGTGATATGGATCATCGCGCGAATTGGCGCCCTGCCGATGATCGGGAACTTGCGGCCGAACATCTCGACACGTGAGGCTTCACGGTTTGCCGCCTTCATGTCTGCGATCGGCGTGTAGAAGCCTTGGTTGCGGCCCGGCTCTACGATCGTCGGCCCCGGTTGAGGGTTCAGCATGATCGCGGTGTTCTGGATTGCGTAGCGAAATGCAAAAGCCTGCGGGCCGCGCGATATCCATCCGGTGCGCCATCCTACGCTGCCGACATGGAATGGCCGCACGCCGATGTTCAGAACTTCGATGCCAACTAAGTAAGTGCCGGGTGTCCCATCGCCGATGAACCTCACTCGAATACCCGCGCTGCCCTGCGCCTTCATCGCCCGTTCGGACATAACAACCCATAAAGACATGGCAACTGCGGCGAATGTCGCGAACGCGCCAATTGCCTGCGCAATCGCGCCGAATGCGGTCCACCATGTCACAGCGTCTTGCGGGCTCATGCCGCATCTTACGACGCTACGATCGCTACGTCTATCTAACCGGGCGACCTTGGGCATCACATCGCCGCGCGTGCTGCCCCGGTGCTACCCCGGACGGCCTCCTGCCGGGGAAATGTCGCCAAGTCATTGAAACGCTGGTGCTGCCGGTGAGTATTGAACGCACGACCTCAGCCTTACCAAGGCTTCGGTTGCAGCACCGATGAGAATGGCAGATTTCGACCGATTAAGATGTTGAGCTGAGAGCACAAAATTGGGCGCGCAACTGCCAAGCGGTTTCACACCGACGAAGAGGCAGGTTCTGGCGAAAGTTGCCGCTGGAGGCGCAGCCGACGAACGGCGCATTCTGGTCGACTAATGCCGGATCGTGGACGAGGTGGTCATCAGAGGCAGAGTGTTCGAATGACGGCTTCCGGCGGAAGTTCGCGAAGGCGTGCGCCACTTTGATCCTGCCGAGCTATTGTCTGTGACCGCGGCGGCTACGCAGGGCGGCTCCTTGCAGGCTGCGAAAGGTAGGACATTCGGCATGGCTCGGCGCTGGGCAACGCGCTGCACTTCGAAGACCGTCGCGAACCGTCTCCAACTTCCTGATAGTGCGATCGATCTCATCCGCCTTCGCGGCGAGTAGCCCACGATCGATCCGAATTTCGCCATCGGGGCTCAGCATCCCGCCAATCTCGCTAAGCGACAAGCCGGCGGACCGGCCCAACGCGATCAGCGAAAGCCGGTCGATCACATCGGCTGCGAACGTACGCCGCAGGCCCCGGCGGCCAAGTGACTCAATCAGTCCCCGTTGTTCGTAATAGCGCAAGGTCGAGGCCGGGAGGCCGGAACGGCGCGCGACCTCGGCAATATCGATCAATCCCATCCTTGACCTCAAGCTGACTTGAGATGGCACCGTGCAGCGAATCATCAACCGTATCAAGGATAAGCCATTGAACCACGATCACGATCAGGACAGCGGCGGGCTTGGCTGGAACAAGCAGCGTGGAAACGTCTGGGTGGACCTTCAGCCGATGCTCGATCGGTTGTTCCTGCCGTTCGCGCGGATGCTGGTCGATAACGTAAGGGCCGGGCCTGCACAGGCGGTGCTCGATATCGGCTGCGGCACCGGAGCCATTACGCTTTCGCTGGCTGACACGCTGGGGCCGTCGGCGTATTGCACTGGCGTCGATGTGTCAGAGGCGATGCTGGACCGCGCACGCCAGCGAGCCCTTGCGACAGGTGCGCATAACGTGCGCTTTATCGCTGGAGATGCGCAGCGCCATCGGTTCTCACCCGGTACCTTCGACGCCGTGGTGTCGCGCTTCGGGGTCATGTTCTTTGATGATCCTATTGCCGCCTTCGCGAATATCGGCGCCGCAATGCGCACCGGCGGCACGATGACCTGCGTGGTATGGCGGAGCCGGGAGGAAAACCCCTTCATGACGGCGGCGGAACGCGCGGCGGGGCCGCTGCTCGGGTGGAAGGATGAGCCCGAGGCCAACTCCGAAGCACCTGGTCAGTTTGCCTTCGCCAATGCCACCCACGTCTCACGAATCCTGGCCGCCGCGGGGTGGCGCGATGTCGATATCACGCCCACGGATGTGGCATGCAGTCTCACGGAAGGCGATCTCATTACCTACAGTCGGCGCACGGGACGCGTTGGCGCGATCCTGCCCGACCTCGAAGATGCGCTCCGTGAAGACGTTATCGCGAAGCTCGATGCGGCGTTTGCCGACTTTATCGTTGAAGGCCAGGCGGCTTTTAACGCTGCGTGCTGGATAATCCGGGCAAAGGCCGGCTCATCGGAGTAGCCCTTGAAAGAAACCTTGCTGTCGAGAGGAGCATGTGTCTGGCGAACGGCGCGTTTTGGAACACGCCGGCACTCCGTGCCCTCTCGCTCAGCGGCGTATTATGGTCGGCAGCCATCGGTGCCGAATTTCGCATGCTGGGTGGGAAGCGGAACGGCAGTTCTTGGGCGAAGCAAACGCGCTGCTGCCATTCGAGAAATCAGTTCACCATGTACACCGCAAAGACAGTATAGGCGCCTTCCTCGCAGCCGCCCCCAAACGTGCCAGAGTTGATCGCCTCGACTGCCCTTTCTAGGCTGGGAAACAGGCAGTGCTCGTTGACCTGCGCCTCGCTGGCTGCGGAGTTGCAGGAAAGCGGAGAGTGTTCGAGGTAGTCTCCGAATACCACTACGTCATATCCGACCAGCGAAAGAGCACCCTCGTCTGCTGGGGATTCGACAGCATCTTCCACTCCCGCCGAACGGACAGGCGATCTCGGACGCCAGGAAGTCGCGTCAAACTTCCAACCATCTGACTCAAGTTCACGTTCGTAGGCGGCGTAATAAAATAGCTGGGCGCCGCTCGAGTCGACGCCCACTTCCTCCGCCAGTGCCCAAAGCACCGCGGGACTGTTCGCGACGCCGAAGGTGTTGTGTTTCCACGCTTCCTGCACATCGACCACATTGTCGTTGACGCAATTTGCAACGCTACAAACGTCTTTGACTTGGTTCGGGGCTTCGACGAGCCATCCGGCCGGTGGCACAACGCGCTTTAGAAGGTAGCCAGCAGGAAGCATCCCGATCACATATCAATTTGGCACCATATCCGCTATCGGGCACTGCGCTCGGCACAGTGAACGACCGGGAATGGGTCGGAAACGGAGATAGCGACTATCTGCTGAGACAGATCTACCCCTCCGCCGATTGTGCATCACCGACGGAACAATCCCATTAATCGCTGTCGCCAAGAGGTTGGACCTACTGCATTTGACAGCCTGCCGCCGAGGCGTGCAGTGGGTTGATCGGCAAAAATCACGTTGAGCATACCCTTGGTCAGGCCGTCAGGAATTGGGATATTTGCCGAACCTGACTCCTGAAGCATGTCATCGATGTATACGGTCACCGTCGGCCCAGCTGCCCAAACGATAAGATTGTCCGGGCTCCATTCTATCTCGCCCAGTCCGCGCTCCGCAGCGCCTGACGTTTTTAGGGTAATGGTAGATCGGACCGGAACCTCGAACTCGTCACACCACGGCTCAAGCCAAACGAGAAGCACGTCCGGCCCCGGATTGCATAGTTCCCATTCGTGGTCGGCAGCCGTCATGAGCGTTACCGTCCCTGACAATGTGAACTTCCGCAATTGATGCCGTGGACGGCTCTCCATCACCGCGGAGTCGATCTAATCTGCTCCGGTCGAATGGAGGAGAAGTGCCATGGCGAACGTACATGTGATCGGATTGGACATCGCGAAGTCGGTCTTCCAGCTGCATGGGCTGGATGAAGCCGGCACAACCATTCTGCAGAAGCGGCTGACGCGGGCGCGGTTGCTGCCGTTCTTCGAAAAGCTGCCGCCCTGTCTGGTCGGGATCGAGGCCTGCGCGACGTCACATTATTGGGCTCGCGAGATCGCCAAATTTGGCCATGAGGTGCGGCTGATGCCTGCCCAATATGTGAAGCCCTATGTGAAGCGCCAGAAGAACGACATGGCCGATGCCGAGGCGATCGCAGAGGCAGTGACTCGCCCCACCATGCGTTTCGTTGCGCCGAAAGCGCCCGAGGAGCAAAGCGCGATGATGCTGCACAAGGTGCGCCTGATGCTCAACCGTCAGCTGGTGATGCTCACCAATGCCATTCGTGCGCACATGGCGGAGTTCGGGATCGTCGCACCGGTTGGGCGCCGTGGCGTCGACCGGCTGCTCGAGGTCATCGACGATGCGGCCGATGCGCGTCTCCCTGCAGCAGCGCGTCAGTGTCTGCAGATGCTCGTTGCCCAATGGAAGCTGGTGAAGCAGCAGATCCTCGAGAATGATCGCCAGGTCCTCGGCCTGGCCCGTTCGACGGAGCTTGGTCGTCGTCTCATGGAAGTACCCGGCATCGGGCCGCTGGTGGCGTCAGCACTGATAGCATGCGTGCCCGACCCGTCGGTCTTCCGGTGCGGCCGCAACATGGCAGCGTGGATGGGCTTGGTGCCACGGCAAAACTCATCCGGCGGCAAGGAGCGGCTGGGGTCCATCACCAAGGCCGGCAATCGCTATCTGCGGCAGATGCTGTTCGCAGGCGCCATGGCCGTGATCCGACGCGCAATGCAGAGCACGCGCCGGACCTGGCTCGTCCGCCTGATCGAGCGCCGCAAGCCAAAGGTTGCTGCTATCGCACTGGCGAACAAGAACGCCCGGATTGCATGGGCCATGATGATGCACGGAGAACGCTATCGCGAGCCGATGGCCGTCGCCGCATGAGACTGCGCGGCTGAAGGCTGCGCTGCGAGGTTGGAAAGGGCAAAGGAGCTATTGCACGAAAGCCGGTCGACACCGCCGGATCAGACCACCCTACTACGCCCCCGCACCCCGAGTGCGAGCAATTGATCAGGGATCCGGTCCGCGGAAGGCATTATGGCCAGCGGCAACGACAGCCGCATCAAAGGCCGGACACATGGCCGCACCGACCACCAAGTGCATCCGCTCGCAAACCCTTGCCAACGGAGAGCCGTCCACACATGGGCGGCAGCAAACGGCTCGAACTGGTGGGTTATCGGATCTCCACCGAACCATTTAGAACAGCGCTCCCGGTCCGATCGTGCAGCATGCGCTCAATCTCTTCCCGGAAGTCGCTGAGAGATGGATAGTCTGTTTCGAAGCAGGTGCTGCATCGGTTCTCTGGCTCATAGTAATTTGCGAGCGAGACATTCGCGACGAGTGCTCCGGTCGCACCTTTTGGGCCGATACCGACCTTCGTGATTTCCGTATATTGCCCTTGCTCGCCAAAGCCCCACTCGCCGAGCACCGGGTTATCAGCGTTGATAGGATAGGTGGAAAGCGAGGCGGCGAAATCCCCCACATCCTGCCATTGAACCCACATGCCGTTACGCCCACTGAAATGCGGGGTCTGCACCTTCGCGATCAGCCACCCAAAATCATCGCCGTCGCGGCTGAACTCATATTCCAAGACCAACGTGCTGTTCATTCCCGATGGTGGCACGGCCCGGTGAGTGTCCGCAACCGGGTGAATGTTGCTACGCCGGGAACGGCAACAAGTGGGGCGGGAGCTGCCGGTACGGAATATAGATTTCAGGCGCTACCGCTGATGGAGCGACTAGAGCCGCCTATGGCTGCTTTCGGCAGGAGCGGCCGTTCCTACCTGGTGGCAGGAATGACTTCAGCTGGTCGAGAGCATCCCTCCTATCGCGCTTGAAGAGAGCCCGAAACACAATCCGCCCAGTCCTGCAGCATGCGTCGGCGCGGCGAAAGGTACAGCGCGCTGTTATACGCGCTGCGGACGTCGTCGCGATCGACATGGGCGAGCGCCATCTCGATCCAGTCGGCCTGATAGCACTCGGCTTCGTTGGCCCAGGTCGAGGCCAGACCACGGAAGCCGTGGACAGTCTGCCGACCGCGATAGCCCATGCGGTAGCAACCATAGATCATGGTGTTCTGGGAAATGGGCTGGCCGAGCTTGTCACCGCCAAAGACGTACGCGCCTGTCGAATAGGTGCGGACGCCTTCGAGCAGCGAAACGACCTGGCGAGAGAGCGGCACGAGGTGTTCGCGCTCCATCTTCATGCGATCTGCCGGCACGCGCCAAAGCGGCTCCAACCCATCGAGTCCCTCGAACTCGTCCCATCGGGCAAGGCGCGTTTCGTTGGTCCGTGCCCAGGTGAGCAGCGTAAAGAGCAGCGCGGCACGGGTAACGGCGCGCCGCCGCGGGTTTTCGTCACCATCGTAGCTGTCTATCGCTCGGACCAGCGCGGGCAGCTCCTGCAAACCCACGCGCGCCATATGCCGTACCGCGGCTTGGGCTTTAGCAGGTCTGAGAGGTAAGCAGCCGGGTCCTGATCGGCCAGCCTTGCGGGATCGCAAAGCGGTAGATCTGGCTGACGTGCTGCTTGATCCGCCGGCTGACATCCAGCGCGCCGCGCGCTTCGACGGTCCGCACCATCGCGAGCACATCGGCGCTGGTGATGGCGCGAAGAGGGCGACTGCCGAGCACCGGAAACGCATCGCGTTCGAGCCGAGTCATCAGCCGGGCAGCGTGGCCGTCGTCGAGGTTAGACAGGCGGTTTTCATGCCAGGCACGTGCCGCTTCCTCAAAGGTCTTGCCGGCGGGCGTCTTGTTACTGGCGCCTGGGTCCCTTCCCTGGCCAAGCGCGACCTTGGCCTCGGCGCGGCGGAGCCGCGCCTCTGCAAGGCTGAGATCGGGATAGCGGCCGAGCGACAGCAGCTTCTCCTTGCCGTCGAACCGGTACTTCATCCTCCAGAGTTTGGAGCCATTGGGCCGAACGAGCAGATACAGGCCCGCGCCATCGGCGAGCTTATAGTCTTGCGCGCGCTTGGTGGCGTAGCGGGCTTCGAGTTCCTTGAGGGGCATCTGGGGGTACTCCGATGGGGTTGCGGAGAGTACCCCAGAAAATACCCCAAAAGCAAATCGACGTCCTGGCGGTCAGTGGCGCCAAAAGGGGCCATCTGGGACGACGCGACTCGGGTGTAAACCACGGAAAACAGGTACAAAAAAACCGCCCCAGGATGTCCTGAAGCGGTTTGGCATATTTGGTGTTGGTTGCGGGGACAGGATTTGAACCTGTGACCTTCAGGTTATGAGCCTGACGAGCTACCGGGCTGCTCCACCCGCGACACGGCAGGTTTTGTGCCTGCCTTGGTGCTTCCGGGGAGCGTGTTGCGCCGTCGGGAGCGTTGGGTTTTGGCGTTGTGAATGGGTTCTTGGTGGGTACCAGGACCTCCTGCTTTGCGCTTCACCGGCTTCAATGCCTGGCGACGACCTACTCTTCCATCGCTTAAGCGATAGTACCATCGGCGCAGACTGGTTTCACGGCCGAGTTCGGGATGGGATCGGGTGGGGCACAGACGCTATGGTCACCAAGCAATGAAGCGGGTGAGGCGCAAAGGGGGGGTTTCAAATCGATACCGTGCACGGTGTGTAACAAGCGAAGGTGAGGATCATCATCCACAACGATCAGCCCAGGGCTGTCGTTGATGGTGGGACTCATCAAGCGCGAATAGGACAATTAGTATCGGTTAGCTCCATGCATTACTGCACTTCCACATCCGATCTATCAAGGTCGTGGTCTCCGACCGTCCTATGAAATCTTATCTCGAGGGAGGCTTCCCGCTTAGATGCTTTCAGCGGTTATCCCGTCCATACATAGCTACCCTGCTGCGCTCCTGGCGGAACGACAGGTACACCAGAGGTATGTTCAACCCGGTCCTCTCGTACTAGGGTCAACTCCTCTCAAATTTCGACGCCACCGGCAGATAGGGACCAAACTGTCTCGCGACGTTTCTGAACCCAGCTCACGTACCACTTTAATTGGCGAACAGCCAAACCCTTGGGACCTGCTCCAGCCCCAGGATGTGATGAGCCGACATCGAGGTGCCAAACAACCCCGTCGATATGAGCTCTTGGGGGTTATCAGCCTGTTATCCCGGCGTACCTTTTATCCGTTGAGCGATGGCCCTTTCCACGAGGGACCACCGGATCACTATGACCGACTTTCGTCTCTGCTCGACTTGTCAGTCTCGCAGTCAGGCTGGCTTATGCCATTGCACTCTAACAGCCGGTTTCCAACCGCCTGAGCCAACCTTCGCGCGCCTCCGTTACTCTTTAGGAGGCGACCGCCCCAGTCAAAACTACCCGCCACAGAGGGTCCAGCACCGGATAACGGTGCGTGGTTAGACATCAGAAAACAACAGGGTGGTATTTCACATTGTGGCTCCACACGGGCTGGCGCCCATGCTTCAAAGCCTCCCACCTATTCTACACAGTTCTTTCCTAATGCCACTCTGAGCTGCAGTAAAGGTGCACGGGGTCTTTCCGTCTAACCGCGGGTACTCCGCATCTTCACGGAGAATTCAATTTCGCTGAGCATGTCCTGGAGACAGTGGGGAAGTCGTTACGCCATTGCGTGCAGGTCGGAACTTACCGACAAGGAATTTCGCTACCTTAGGACCGTTATAGTTACGGCCGCCGTTTACCTGGGCTTCATTTCGGAGGCTTGCACCCCTCCACTTAACCTTCAGGCACCGGGCAGGCGTCAGGCCCTATACGTCGTCTTGAAGCCGACTTAGCAGAGCCCTGTGTTTTTGCTAAACAGTCGCTACCCCCTGGCCTGTGCCCCCTCAAAAAGCTTGCGCTCCAGTGAGGGCCTCCTTCTTCCGAAGGTACGGAGGCAATTTGCCGAGTTCCTTCAGGACACTTCTCTCAAGCGCCTTGGTTATACTCTACCTGACCACCTGTGTCGGTTTCGGGTACGGTCTATACGGTGGGGCTATTTCCTGGGACCCCTTCTGAAGCACGTCCATCCAATAAGGACGTACACACACGGATCCGTCACACACCACCAGGCCCACGAATATTAACGTGGTTTCCATCGACTACCCCTTCGGGCTCGTCTTAGGGGCCGGCTCACCCTGCGCGGATTAGCCTTGCGCAGGAACCCTTGGTCTTTCGGCGAAAGGGCATCTCACCTTTTTATCGCTACTCATGTCTGCATTCGCACTTCCGATACCTCCACGGGCCATTACCAGACCGCTTCACAGGCTTACGGAACGCTCCGCTACCGCGTGATCGTAAACGATCACACCCTAAGCTTCGGTGCGTGTCTTGAGCCCCGTTACATCTTCGCCGCAGGAACCCTTAATTAGACCAGTGAGCTGTTACGCTTTCTTTAAAGGATGGCTGCTTCTAAGCCAACCTCCTGGTTGTTTTGGGATTCCCACATGCTTTCCCACTTAGACACGACTTGGGGACCTTAGCTGTAGGTCAGGCTGTTTCCCTTTTGACGACGGACCTTAGCACCCGCCGTCTGTCTCCCGAGTAGTACTCATAGGTATTCGGAGTTTGGTTAGGTTTGGTAGATCTCGCGACCCCCTAGCCCATCCAGTGCTCTACCCCCTACGGTATTCGCTCGAGGCACTACCTCAATAGTTTTCGCGGAGAACCAGCTATTTCCCGGCTTGATTGGCCTTTCACCCCTAAACACAACTCATCCGGTAACTTTTCAACGTTAATCGGTTCGGACCTCCAGTGCGTGTTACCGCACCTTCATCCTGGTCATGCCTAGATCGCCGGGTTTCGGGTCTAATACTTCAAACTAAGTCGCCCTATTCAGACTCGCTTTCGCTGCGCCTACACCTATCGGCTTAAGCTTGCTTGAAACATTAAGTCACAGACCCATTATGCAAGAGGTACGCGGTCACCCCATAAAGAGGCTCCCACTGCTTGTAGGCAATCCGTTTCAGGTACTGTTTCACTCCCCTCATCGGGGTGCTTTTCACCTTTCCCTCACGGTACTAGTTCACTATCGGTCGCATACGAGTATTTAGGCTTAGAGGGTGGTCCCCCTATGTTCAGACAGGATTACACGTGTCCCGCCCTACTCAAGTCCTGACACATCACTTTCGCATACGGGACTGTCACCCTATGGTCAGCTTTTCCAAACTGTTCTGCTAGTTGAATGTCAGGCACTGGCCTGGTCCGCGTTCGCTCGCCACTACTAACGGAATCTCGGTTGATGTCTTTTCCTCCAGCTACTGAGATGTTTCAGTTCGCCGGGTTCGCTTCACCAAAGCCTATTTTATTCAGCTTAGTGATACCTCCCTCAATTAACTCGGATGATGCATTGCTGCAGCACCTGAATTAATTGGTGAAGGTGGGTTTCCCCATTCGGAAATCGTCGGGTCAAAGCTTGCTCACAGCTCACCGACGCTTATCGCAGCGTGCCACGTCCTTCATCGCCTGTATGCGCCAAGGCATCCACGAATTGCCCTTACCTCACGCTTGAGAGTCCACACCACCAACGACAGCGCTGGGAACACCGATCAACAGATCGGCGACCACTCGGCAAACGCTGCCTGTATGATGTGGATAATAATCTCAGCCTTTACTTGTTCGGGCGAAAGCCTCGTTGCCGGTCAGAAGACCAGATCCGAAACCAACGCCCTCACGGCATCGATTTGAAAAACCCATTCACAATGTCAAAGACCGCTCGCTCACCCCTTGGGGCGAGCCTTGCCGTTGCCGTAGCAACGGAACTCGTTTCTTCATCAACTGGATATCTTGGCTAGGGAGTGCGCACGCTGCGCCGTCAGTCGCGCCCCGTACTTGATACGGGCCTCGCCTTGTGGCGCGCTTTGCAGCGCTGTCCGCCCTTGTTTGCGTGGAATTTAGCGTCGCTAAATTCTCTCGCAAACCGCGGGTTGGTGGAGCCTATCGGGATCGAACCGATGACCTGATGCTTGCAAAGCAACCGCTCTCCCAGCTGAGCTAAGGCCCCCTACCAATTCGCAAATGGTGGGCCGAGTAGGAGTTGAACCTACGACCTCACGCTTATCAGGCGTGCGCTCTAACCACCTGAGCTACCGGCCCATTTGCCATGCCCGGCTGGCCCCAATTCTCCAAAAAAGAGAAAAGCGCGGCCGCAGGCGGCGTGAGCCAGCTCAGGCTAACCAATCTTGATAGCTGGACCACAGCCGCGCTTGCGCGGCGGTGCGATCTGGCCAACCAAAGTTGGTATCCAGTGATGAAGGGACATGAGGACGGCGGCGAAATGTTCATAGGACATGGAGGAAGCTCTTCCACCGCCGCGATGCCGAAGCATGGGGACGATGGCGCTTTCCGCCTTGTTCCTTAGAAAGGAGGTGATCCAGCCCGCAGGTTCCCCTACGGCTACCTTGTTACGACTTCACCCCAGTCGCTAAACCCACCGTGGTCGCCTGCCTCTCTTGCGAGTTAGCGCAACGCCTTCGGGTGAATCCAACTCCCATGGTGTGACGGGCGGTGTGTACAAGGCCTGGGAACGTATTCACCGTGGCATGCTGATCCACGATTACTAGCGATTCCGCCTTCATGCACTCGAGTTGCAGAGTGCAATCCGAACTGAGACGACTTTTGGAGATTAGCTCACCCTCGCGAGTTTGCAGCCCACTGTAGTCGCCATTGTAGCACGTGTGTAGCCCAGCGCGTAAGGGCCATGAGGACTTGACGTCATCCCCACCTTCCTCCGGCTTATCACCGGCGGTTACTTTAGAGTACCCAACTAAATGATGGTAACTAAAGTCGAGGGTTGCGCTCGTTGCGGGACTTAACCCAACATCTCACGACACGAGCTGACGACAGCCATGCAGCACCTGTGTTCCAGTCCCCGAAGGGAAGAAATCGATCTCTCGAAGTCGTCCGGACATGTCAAACGCTGGTAAGGTTCTGCGCGTTGCTTCGAATTAAA